>CAVQYD010000001.1:0-348824 GCA_963718035.1 uncultured Alphaproteobacteria bacterium
CGTGACGAAATAAGCGTTCCGCGCGCACCTGCCGGAGTGCGGCCGGATCTGTCGGGCCTGTCCTGCCGCTTCGAGCAGTTTCCCACTCAGTATGGACAAATTCTTTCGGTGCTGGTGCTGCCGGCTGACATCTCGCGCATGTCCGCCTTCCGTGCGGTGGTCAAGCAGATCATCAGCATGGTGGAAGTGTCGTCCGAATGCGGTCGGCCGGCCGCGCGCGAGGCCATGCAATTAAAATGGCCTCCGCAAGGCTGTGACCTCGAAGCGCTGGCCAGCCGAAGTGCTGGAGAGTTGGCCTCCGTAGCTAGATTGAAAGTCTATGGACGAACTTTTCTTTATTTCCTCATCATGCGGCTTAATCTGCGCGTTGGCCGCTTTGTCCCAAGGAAATATTTGTCCGAGGTGGTCGCAAACTCGGATTTCCGGAAGTTCGACGACGCGCTGCGCATGATCATCGACTGTTCGCCCGGCATGGCGCAAAAATCGAAGACACTTTGGCGGCGGCGGAAAGCGATGGACACATCCGCTACGGCTGTCACCGGGAGAATGCGGCCATCATGACGTGCTTCACGCCTTTGCCGTCGCAACCAAGCCATGTCCATTTCATCGACGGTGCCGAGGGCGGCTACGCCCTCGCGGCCGCGGCGCTCAAGCAGCGGCTGTAGCCACTGTGGATGTGGGAGAAATATCATAGTTAATTCAGTGGCTTTTGCCACGCGATTGTGATGGCCGTCACAGCGTCCGCATGGGCGATACCGGTACTATAGAAAAATTCTATGTCGGGGCGGGCGCAAATGATCACAGTTCCTGAACTCTCTGCAGAAGCACTTGGATCATTTTTAACGTCGCATCTCGGCCGCCGCTTTTCGTCGACCGAAGCCGAGTTGACCGAACTTGTCCCGTCTGTCGCCCGGCTTGCGTTGGAGTGCATCGGCAACAGCGACGCGCTCTACCACAACGTCGAGCACACGATGCTCGTGACGTTTGTCGGCTACGACATCATGAAGGGCCGGGCGCTGCTCACGCCGACCTCGCCGGCCGATTTCGCGCACGTCCTTGTCGCCTGCCTGCTTCACGACATTGGCTATGTGCGGGGCATTCTGGAGGGAGACGGTCCCGACGGATATGTCGTCGACGGGCAAGGACGCCGCACCAAGCTCCCGCGGGGATCCTCCGATGCGGCGCTGCTGCAGCACCACGTGGACAGGTCGAAGCTGTTTGTCATGGACCGGATCGGCAGCAGCGATCTCCTCGATGCCGCAAGGATTGCCCGCTCAATTGAATTCACGCGCTTTCCTGCGGCGACTGAACCGAACGGAAACGGCAGCGAGGAAGGCGAACTCGTGCGCGCCGCCGATCTCATCGGCCAGCTTGGCGATCCTCAATATCTGCGGAAGGCCAATGCGCTCTATTATGAGTTTGAGGAGGTCGGTCTCAACAAGCAGCTCGGCTACGGGTCGCCCGCCGACCTCACGGATTTGTATCCTCAATTCTACTGGAAAACGGTTTCGCCTTACATCCAGACCGCGATCCGCTATCTCAACGTGACGTCGAGCGGCCGCCAATGGATCGCAAATCTCTACAGCAACGTCTTCCGGGCGGAGCGCGATCTTCGGCTGTCGGGGCCGCAGCGATAGCCGGAGCAGGCGGTCGTTGGACGCGATATGCGAAAGCGGCTAGGTTGTCCGAGCTGGTGAAACGGTCGATATTTGCGGCTCGCCGCCTTTGACCGACGGAGCTCGTCGCATGGGCGTCCTTCTCTGGGTTCTCATCATTGGTTGTGTCGCCGGCACGATTGCACGCGTGCTGATGCCGGGACCTAACAAGCCCAAGGGGTTCGTGCTCACGATCGCTTTAGGTGTTGCCGGCGCGTTCCTGGCAACCGGTCTCGGCCACGCGACTGGACTTTATCGCTCGGGGGCAAGTGCTGGCTTTGTGGGCGCGAGCATTGGCGCGCTGATCATACTTTTTATCTGGAATCGGCTGGTTGCGGCCGAAGTGATCCCCGATCACGGTCTCTGAGCGTCGCTAGTTCGCCGATTTAAACCATTGCAAAAAGCGCGCGCCGGCGATGCCGCGTGTCAGCGCGAGGTTATATTCGCGGAACCACGTCCAGCCTTTCCCATCCCGTCTCCGGCCACGTCCTGATCGCGCTCTCCAGACGGGGGAGATCGATCATTTTGCGGGCTAGCGGCGAACGGGAAAGCGCAGCGACCTGTTGCGATAGCGCGCCGCGATTTGCCGCGAGCTTTTCATACCAGTCCGCGGCCTGAAGACCCCGCGAGCGGTTGGTCAAGACCGCTTCGGGAAGCATTCCCCACATGGCGCGACGAACGAGCGAACGGTCGGTTCCTTCGGCAAGAAATTGTTCGGGTGGGATTCCGAAACAATAGGAGACAACATCGATATCCGCCGTCGGATCGCGGACCTCAACTCCGGTGACGGCCTTTTCAGCAGCGTGCCAGTCTCCGAGGTAGTCAACCTGTCCGAGCCCCTGTGCGCGTTCATTGCGGCGGACACGGTAGAGGAAGTCGTGGCCGAACTTGCGGGCCCGACGTTCAACAGCCATGGCATTTGCGAAGTCCACCCGGATCGGAGAATGGTCCTGCCAGGCCGCGGCATGATTTGGCCGCCGGCGGCGGTCGATCCAATTGCCAACCGGCAATGGGACGAGAGGGTCGACAAAAAGCTTTTTGAATGCGACCGACCGCGAAAACGGCGTGCTGCGGTAATAGAGCCGCCATTGACGATGAGCGAGCAGGAATCTCCCGCGCAGCAGGTGGGAAACCGTCTGTGACCAGCCGTCCCAGCTTATCGTGTAGTTTCCATGGAGGCCGCCGAGCAATACGCGGCAGTTTTGCCGCCGCGCGTGTTCGAGAACACCTAACGTCCAGCCGAAGTTACTTGGGTTCCGCACCGGCCCATTCAGCGCAATGAAAAAGCGCTCAAGCGCAGCAAAGTCGTCGCACTCGTTATTGTGCACATAGTGGACATCGACATTGCCGAGCTTGCCCTTGATCGCTTCGACGAAAGGAGTTTCGTCTGCATAAGAACCGTCCGGCACCGGACCGTCGAAGCCTCGGCGGGGGACGCCTGTAAACGCGGGCAGCCTCTGCTTTTTCTCTGCGAGTGCGCGAGCGGCGAGAGCCACGACCGATGAAGAATTGAGGCCACCGCTCAGGAGAGCGCCTACCGGATGAAGGCTGCGCATTTGGCGCCGAACGGCGCGGTCGAGCTGCTCACGCAACCCTTCCGCATAGGCGGCATCGGACTTCAGCTTGACCGGAGCAATTTCATCGGGCGCCCAGTAGCGCTGCAGCTCGAGGGAGCCGTCGGATCCAACCCGCATCAGGTGTGCGGGCGGAATGCGAAAGATGTTCCGGTAGATGGTGCCGGCATGATCGGCGTGATTGAGCACGAGGAAATCGGCGATTTTTTCCTCGCAGAGCTCTCGTTGCACGTTGTCGAACGCAAACAGTCCGTTGGGCATCGTGGCAAAGGCAAAGGAATGCTTGTCCCGGTGCCACATCAGAACATTCAGACCCAGATGGTCGCGTGCGAGGGTCAACGACCTTTTGCTGCCGTCCCATATGGCAACCGCGAAAGGTCCGCGCAGCATCGAAAAAATGCGGTCGCCGACCTTCTCCCAGGCAAAGAGCAGCAGACGTGCATCGGACCATTCCGCGACAAGCTGCCGATTAAGAGAAAGACGGCCGAGCAAATCGTCGCGATTGTCGATTCGCAGGTCGGCGGTGATCATCGTTCCGCCGGCGCCTCGGGTCGGTTGATGATCGTACCGATCTTCGGGAGTCATTCGCATCAGGGCGTGAACAAGTCCGACGTTGTCCTGCGCGATGACACCGTCTTTGTCCGGCCCATATTGATGAAGGGCGTTCGCCACGCGCTCGAGTTCCTGGCGCCTGACGCCCCTGTCGTCAAAACGGACTATGCCGGCTATGCCGCTCATCGACGAAATGCCTAAACGGTTCTCGGTACTCCGAACTCGGCAATGCGTGTAAATCGGTCGCCGCCCGTGTCACCGATGATCGTGTGGTCGTCGACCTCGACCCAGGCATGACCGGCCAACTCCTGCTGCTCGCGTGCCACCGCAAGGCAAAGTCTGCTGGCGATGCCGCGCCGGCGCAACATGGCGTGCGCCGCGAGCGCGCGAGGCAGGCATAGATCATTTCGCAGCGAATTCGCTGAGACTGTATCGACTGCCCAGTTTATCCATCCGACTTCGTCGCCGGAGAATCGACTCGTTCGCCGCGGAGGGCGGTCAACCCAGGCGAAGATTCGGGCGGGAGCGATCAGGCGGACTGCAAGCCGCGCAAAAATAAACATCACGAAAGCTTCGCGCAGATACAGACGCCGCCTGGTCCGCAATTTCATCGGGCATCCTCGACGGCAACAATCCGCACAAGACGTTGTGTGACCAGCGATTGCAGAAAGCTCATGACGTCATGCGTCATAATTTCAATGTCCACGTCGTGATGCTGCGAAAGCTTTTGCAGGATGTCCTCGACCCTGTGCGGGCTTGAGAGCATGCCCCAGATTTCACTCGCGACTTTGTTGAAATCAAAATAGGAGGCCGCTTGCAGGCTCAGAACGACAACGCGGCCATCGACCTCGGTCGCTGACAGGCCGGTCTCTTGAACGAGGACGCTGTTGACGGTGAGATTCAAAGAACGGCTCCGCTGCGACGTCCAGACATCGAGAGTGCCGGGACCTACGAACAATCTTACAGTGCGGAAGCGAAGCGGCGCAGCCTTCAATTGGTGGCGTTGCGATTACTTGTCCGACCGCGACGACATCGGAAACGCCATTTCAAATGAAAAGCCGAGCTTGGATAGGGGCTGGCCAGGTGCTGCCGGTTCGACCACGCGAGCGGGATCGTTTGCCACATTCGCGCCCGACCCGGTCCGGCTGGCAATCGGCAATTTCGTAAAGGCTGGCGCCTCCCAATCGGGGCGCGCGTCCGAGGCGCTTGGGGCAGCGTTGTTTGGCCGCATTTGTGACCTCCACACGACCTCCTTGGCTTCTATGAGATCGGGTCGGCGATGGCAAGAACAGGCTTAAATCGGCAAGAAGTGCGCTGGCGGGACGCTTGGCACCGTATACCCTGCATGATACGCTTTTTCAGTATTTTCGGGGGAATTCGGCAATAAGTTCAATTGCCGACCAGGTCGTGACCAGCCTGAAAAAGACGAGAAAGGATTTGCCATGGCACAGAAATCATCGTCCACGAGCACATCGACTGACGACGCGATCGCCGAAGGCGCATCGCGCGACGAAACGGCGCTGAATCTGGTCAACCGCTTCGCCTTGTGGTCCGGCGTTGCGGGGCTCATACCCATCCCGGTGATCGATGTCGCTACCGTTGGTGGACTTCAGATCCAAATGGTGCGCCGGCTGTCGCAGATCTACGATGTCGATTTCTCGCAAAATCGCACCAAAGCAATCGTCGCGAGCCTTGTCGGTTCGTTGATTCCGGCCACAAGCGGCATTGGTGCGGCGAGCCTGCTTAAGGCGGTCCCGGTGCTGGGGACGATTACGGCCGGATTTGTCATGCCGGCTCTGTCTGCTGGGGCGACCTTTGCCATCGGCAAGGCGTTCATTCAGCACTTTGCGTCGGGCGGCACGCTGCTGGATTTCAACCCGCCGGATTATCGGGAGTTCATCAGAGCCCAGCGCGACATGTGGGATTCACGCCGGAGTGGCAAATCAGGCGAAGCGGCGAGCACGGCGGGCAGCTGATGTCCGAAAACTTGCTTCGGGCTCGGGTGTGACCGGAATCCCGGCATGCTTGGGCCCGGGCGATGGCGGGACAGGGGCTGATGGTCGAAGCGGTCATTTATATCATCTTCTGCGTCCTGACGGGGCTGCTCGGGATCGACCGGCGAATGGGCTTCTTCGGGACGTTTCTGATCGCGATCGTCACCACTCCGTTTATCGTTCTGCCGATTTTGCTGCTCACTGCCCCATCATCGGGGCGGGTCGGGTGGTGGTGGCGTCGGCGAAATTCGTAGATCGCCTTGTTGTCATGGGGGAGACACAAGCGCTGAAATTGCGTCAGTGCGTAGTGTCGGTTTGAACGGAAAGACATCGCAGACATGTCCTTCCTAGAGCTTGTTCGCCGTGAAATGCACGGCTCCCTCCCGCGACTGCTGGTCATGTCTGCGCTCGGCGGCCTTAGCACAGCGGCGATTCTGGCGGCCATCAATGCCGGACTGCAGGGAAGCGGAAGTCTATGGGCGGCCACCCTGTTTCTGGTCGCGCTGTTTCTATTCATCAAGACTCAATATTACGTGACGATCACGACCACGGCCGAGATCGAAGCCATCATTCACAAAATCCGTTTGCGCGTGATGGATCACATCCGGCGCTCGGAGCTTCTGCCGATCGAGGCGATCGGCCGTTCGAGGATCGTAGCCGCCATCACCAGCGATACGGCCGTCCTGACGCAGGCAAGCAATATGCTTTGCTTTACGATCCAGGGCGCAGTGTTGGTTTTCTTTGTTGCAATCTACGTGGCCTTTCTCTCGCTGGCGGCGATCGTGACGACAATCCTGGTCATCGGCGTTGCAGGAGTGATCTTTCACTACAAGAACAGGCGCCTGGCGGCAGAAAAACAAAAGTCGGCGGAATGGGAAGGCCGCCTGTTCGATCGCCTTACGGACTTTCTCGATGGCTTCAAGGAGGTGAGGCTCAACGCGGCGCGCAGCATGGACCTGTTCGAAGATGCCAGCGAGGTCTCGAGAACTGCGGCCAACATCAAGATCAACAGTCAGGCGGAAACGTTCAAACTGATCGTGACCTCGCAGATTTCGATGTACGTGCTGATCGGCGCGGTCGTTTTTGTCGCGCCGCAATTTAGCGAGGCGCTGGGCGGAATGACGCTCACAAAGACCACGACCGCCCTGATGTTTATCGTGGGCGCATGCTTTGGGCTTGTTCAGTCGATCCCGATCCTGCTGAATGCCAACGCTGCGGCAGACCGGATCGAGCAGCTGGAAATCGAGTTGCAGGCCACAGCCTCTGCACTCGACGCCGCGGGGTCCGCAGCGCCAAGCCGATTTGACGCCATAGAAATGACAGGCATCCAGTTCCGTTATGTCGACAAGTTTTCCGAGGCAACGTTCAAGATTGGTCCGATCGATTTCAGCCTGCATCCTGGAGAGCTTGTCTTTATCACCGGCGGTAACGGCTCCGGCAAATCGACGTTCTTGCGGGTGCTAGCGGGGCTGTATCCGCCCAATTCCGGCCAGATCCGCCTCAATGGTCAGCAGATCAACGACGAGACGCGGGATATGTACCGCTCCCTGATGTCCGCCATATTTTTCGACTATCATCTCTTCCACAAACTCTACGGAATTCCCGGTCCGGAGCCCGCGGAGGTCGATCGGCTGTTGAGGCAGTTCCGGCTGGATACAAAAACCGGCGTGACAAACGGGGAGTTCCGTACGCTCGACCTATCGGGAGGGCAGCGCAGGCGACTTGCACTCATTGTCAGCCTGCTCGAGAAGCGCCCAATCCTCCTGCTGGATGAGTGGACGGCGGAACAAGATCCTGAATTCAGGCGCAAATTCTATGATGAGCTTTTGCCCGAGCTGATGCGAGCCGGGGCAACCGTGGTGGTCATTACGCATGATGACCGCTATCTCAACGAGCTACATTTGCCTGCGCGGAGAATTCACATGGACGAAGGCCGAATAGTCGAGCAGCATTCGATTTCTTAGTAAGGTTGGGTGAGGGGGAGGCCAGTAAATGGTGGCGTATCAACTGGGTTCAACTGACGGAGTGCCGCCGAACGCGCGCGCGTTCCGCCGGTTTGTCCGCCGCCATTTCCCCAGCCTGACCATCATGCTGCTGGCAGTGATGCTGGTCGCGACGTTTCTGTTTCCTTTTATCGTGATCACGGTGCCGAGCGGTCAGGTCGGCGTCCTCTGGAAACGGTTCAACAGCTACGACCTTTACTGCTGGTGCTTCGTTGGTCGCGGCACGATCGTCGACCCGCGGGAGCTGCGCGACGAAGGGCTCCACGTTATCTGGCCCTGGGACAAATTATTTCTCTATAACCTGCGGCTGCAGTCCAGAACGCAGACTTACAACGCCATCAGCAAGGACGGCGTTGTCGTCAACGCGCAAATCAATATGCGCTACCAGCTGTTGCACAACTACGTTGGCGTGTTGCACAAGTTCATCGGACCGAATTATCTCTATTCGGTTGTGGACCCCGAAATCGGAAGCCGCGCGCGTGAAGTGATTTCGCAGTACACGGCGCAAGAGGTCTACACTTCGCGCGAACAGATCCAGGAAAAGATCAGGCAGGAAGCACAGAAGAGCCTGGCAAGCCACCTCAACAGTCTGGTTCAGCCGGAAGCAATGGAGCAACCTGACCCCAAACACTATAACGACTTCCTTCAGAACTCGATCCAAATCATCGACACGTTGGTCCTGAGCATCGAATTACCGCCAGAGATCGTTGCGGCGATCAATCGGCAAACGCAGCAATTCTACGAAATCCAGGAGTTCAAATATCGGGTTGAGCGTGAAGCCCAGGAGTCGACGCGTAAGCAGGTAGAGGCGAACGGAATTGCCGCGTTTCAGCGGACTGTAGGTCAGGGAATTTCCGACTCGTACCTGCGCTGGCGCGGGATCGAGGCAACGCTCGCGCTCGCACAATCCCCAAATTCAAAAATTGTCATAATCGGAAGCGGGAAGGATGGCCTGCCGATCATTCTTGGAAACGTGGACAGCCCGCCGGCGACGCAACCGAAGCCGGAGGACGGCGCGTCAGTCCCGGGCAAGAGTTCTGCAATTCCTTCTGTCGGCGGTGTCCCGGCCGATCCTAAGCCGACCATGGGGGAGCCGCCGGCGGTTGCGGGCAAGGACGATCAGCCGGGCTCAAATGCCCAGTTCGATCTTTCCCGCCTCAAAGCGATCCTTCCGTCCATTCCGGAATGGTTAAATCCCACGACCGGCTCGCGCCCGGCCGAGAGTGCGCCACCGCGTCAATAATAGCAGGCTTTTCGGATTGCCTTTCATGACTGAAATCATTTGTAATGATGTGGGCGTTGACAAAGTGAGTGTTTGCGAGGGGATCGGGACGTGAGCAACTCTGCACGATCAACTCAACCGACTTCGGCAAGGTCTCGTACCCATCGTCTGTTTATGACGCGGGAGGGCCGCTATTTGCTGGTCACCGCGTTGATGGGCGGGATCGTCGGTTATCTCCTCGGTCTGAATTCAGCCTACGTCGAAATGTCAGCGGGCAAAGTGGCGCTCCAGCAGAGCCGGGCTGAGGCCCAGAAGATGAAAAGCGAGATGGCCGGCGAGAGCGTCAAAGCTTCCGCTATGGAAAGCGGTATTGCGAAGCTCCAGGCAACATTGGACGAACTGGTTCCGTCGGAAAATACCTACAACATCAAAGCAAATCAGTCTCTGATCGTGGGCGGGGGGCGCCTGACCGTCGGGCTGGTCGGCGCCCCGGCAAACGACAGCGTGACTCTCAATGTCAATGGGAAGCGCCAACCGTTCGGCACGGGAGACGTCTTGAACGTTGCCGTCGATGGCCAGACCAACTGTCAGGTGCGCGTGCAGTCGTTTGATATGTTCAAGGCCGTTGTGACGGCGACCTGCGGCCGCCGCTGAGCGACCTGAAAATCCGGAATTTGGGCGGAAAAAAGAGCCTTCCCCTATGGGGAAAGCGGTCGTCTGTGCCCGCTAAGCAGCCGATCCTCGAAGCGTAGAGGGCAAAAATCCGTTAGCATCGTTTGCAACCGATTCGCCAGACGCTCGTAAGGAGCAGGGGAACCATGAGGCAGATCATCACGGTTGCAACGATGAAAGGCGGTAGTGGTAAGAGCACGGTGGCAAGTTGCCTTGCAATTCATTGGCAGCTTGCGGGTCGCAATCCCGCGGTCATTGATGCCGATCCGCAGCGCTCGATTGCACGTTTGGCAGCGCGCGAACGCGCCCTTGGCGGCGTCGAAGTCGTTGAAGATTCGTCAGTGGACGCGTGGAAAACAGCCCGGAAGCTTGCTGCCAGCGGCCGTCAGGTCGTGATCGATACCGCAGGATTCCGTTCCGAAGCGACGTTGGCTTGCATTGCCGCGGCGGATTTTCTTCTCGTGCCCGTCAAGGCATCTCCGCTGGACATCGATCGCATGCTGGACACGCTCAATTCGCTGATTGAGGCCTCGGGTGGCCGACGGCCGCTGTACCGGTGTGTTCTCACGCAAACGACGAGAGATTCGGTTATCGCGAAACATATACGTGCTGAATTGACCGAGGCGGGCTTTCCGGTGCTCAAAACCGAAATGAATAACCGGGTCATCTATGCTGAGGCGGCACTGTGGGGTGCCACGCCGACCCTGATCGAGCCGGCGGGGGCCGCCGCGCGTGAAATCGCCGCAATCGCGGCCGAAATCGACGCGCTGATCGGCCTGCAAGCGGCGGCGTGAGCGATGAACAAAAAGAAGCTCCCGAAGGCAATTCGACCGACCGTAAAAAAACCGGCTACCGAGACAGCCCGCGCATCGCGTACCGTTACGCCCGATTCAGGAAAGGTCTCGCCATCTCGCTCAAAAGCCGGGGTCGCCGCCGACAGCGATCGGCGGTCTCGCGCGACAAAAGTGGTCGAACGCTTTTCATTCTGGTCCGGTGTCGCAGGTTTGCTTCCAATTCCGTTCGTTGACCTTGCCGCCGTTGCCGCGCTGCAAATCCAGATGCTTCGGCTGATCTCACGGGTTTACGACGTGCCTTTCTCGGAAAATCGGGGAAAGGCTTTGATCGCCGAGTATTGCCGGCACCATCATCCCCGTGAGTACGGGTGTCGGAATGGCAAGTGTGGTGAAGAGCATCCCAATCGCTGGAACGGCGGTCGGAGTGCTTGTAACGCCTGCGCTGGCCGTGGCTGCGACCTATGCGATCGGCAAAGTGTTCATCCAGCACTTCGCTTCGGGCGGGACGCTGCTTGACTTTGAGCCGCCGAACTATCGCGAATTCATCTCGCGGGAAATGCAGTCACACCTCGGGCGATCATCAAAGACGACGCCCGCGCGCTCAGAGCCGACCTGAATCAAATCGTCCGGAGTATCCGTGACAAGACCGAGCTAGAGCGGTCTTTTGCCGCCGGTTTTCGTCGCTTTTTCGGCATCCCACCACCACACGGCCGGGAATGCGGACATACCGTATTTCGGCATAGTCTCCGGGTGACTGAACCTGTTCCACCGCGCGGTTCGCAGTTTCGAGTAGCTCCATTGCGGCACAACATAGTGGTTCCACAACAGGACTCGATCGAGCGCCCTGGCAGCAGCCACGAGCTCCTCGCGGGTCTTCGCGTAGATGATTTTCTCGATCATCGCGTCGACGGCCGGATTCTTGATGCCCATGACATTGTCCGACCCGACCTGATCAGCCGCGGCTGAGCCCCAGTACCCGCGCTGCTCGTTGCCGGGCAGAAGGGATTGTCCCCACCCGAATGTAATGATGTCGAAGTCCCAAGTGCGGAGCCTGTTCTCATACTGCGCCTGATCGACAGTGCGCACCGCTACAGTAATGCCAACTTTTTCGAGCGAAGGCTTGTAGAACAGGTAGACGCGCTCAAACAGCGGCGCGTTCGTCAACAGCTCGACTTCAAATGGTCCTCCGGTCTTGGTATTGACGATTTGCTGATTGCGGATCTCGTAACCCGCTTCTTTGAAAAGACGCAGTGCCTCACGGAGGTTGTTACGAACCGCCGTTGGATTGCCGTTGACCGGATTGCTGAACGGGGTGGTGAATACCTCTGCGGGCACCTTGTCGCGCACGCTCTGCAATAATTCGAGCTCGCGCCCGCCCGGGAGTCCCGTTGCAGAAAGCTCGGATATTCCTTCAAAGTAGCTTGAGGTGCGTGTGTATTGTCCGAAAAAGATCTTCTTGTTCATTTCCTCGAAGTCGAATGCGTAATTGAAAGCCAGCCGCACGCGCGGATCTTTGAACTTGTCGCGGCGCAAATTGAAAGCGAAGGCCTGCATCAGGCCGATGCTGTTGATGGGAAATTCCTCAAGGATAACGCGCTTTTCTGTGACTGCCGAAAAGTCGTAGGCCGTCGCCCAGTTTTTCGCGCTGTTTTCCGTGCGCCAGTCGACCAGATCGCCCTTGAATGCTTCGATCGCAATCGTCGCATCGCGAAAATACTCATATCGCAAATTGTCGAAGTTATCGCGGCCGATATTGACGTTGAGACTTTTCCCCCAATAGTCCTGAACGCGTTCGTAGGTGATGTTGCGGCCGGCAGAAAATTCCTTAATGCGGTATGGGCCGCTGCCGAGCGGCGGTTCGAGTGTCGTCTCACCGATCGAGCGTTTCTTGCCTTCGCTGTCAGTTCCTTCCCACCAGTGTTTTGGCAGGACCGTGAGTTGACCGACGACTTGCGGCAATTCGCGGTTTCCAGCACCGTCAAAATTGAAAGTGACTTCGCGTTCGCCGGTCTTTTCAGCTTTCGTGACCTGCCGGTAGCTCGCAGCGGCCTGCGGGCTGAGTTTCTTGAAGGCGTCGAATGAAAAGATCACGTCCTCGGGCGTGACCGGCTTGCCGTCATGCCATTTTGCGTTGGAGCGCAATCGAAATGTCACCGAAGAAAAATCGTCTGGAAAGGTGACTGCTTCGGCGAGGAGGCCATAGGTGCTGGCGACTTCGTCGAGCGCGGACACCATGAGGGTGTCGTAGAGAAATTCAATGCCGCTCACCAAAGTGCCCTTCGCGCCGCCAACGACAAGATTGAAGTTGTCGAAACTTCCGAGCGCGATTTGCGACGCGGTGCCACCTTTTGGAGCGTTCGGCTTTACGTAATCGAAATGCTTGAATCCCGCCGGATACTTCAGCTCGGAAAGTTTGGAGAGACCGTGCCACCAGGTGGCCCGCTCACGTGCCTGCGCGGCTCGAAATTTGCAGTGAATTTTTGAGCGCTAGCGGCCCTCCCGCGAACACGAGGAGGGCGGTTTTCATCAAGGATCGGCGGTCCATTGGCACTCCAGATACTCAGCTCGCGCAAGACGGCCATTATGCGCGAACCGCACGGATTTTGAAGGCCGCCGGTTCAGCGCCGCCGATGGTTCAGCATCGCAGACGCCCCTCTTCGAGGAAAGCACCTCGTGGCCGCCGAATGACTGGATTAGAGCCTGAAAAAAACAAGGCGCCGAATAAAAATCCGGCGCCTCGTCGGAGGTTCAGATCATCGATTGGCCCTCGAGGGACCTATCTCATAATCCTCAGCCTGGGCAGACCGAGAGACCGGTGCAAGCTCCAAGGGTGTAGTTCACCTGCTCGCTGCCCGCAGCCGCTTCCAGCGCCTCATCGGACACTTCAAAAGCCAGAATGTCTTCTTCATTTGTCATGGCATAAATCCTTTCTATTGCCAGCGGCGCCGGCATTGAGAAGGTTGCTAGTAAATTCGAAGCCCCCCCAGCGCCATAGGTCTATGATCCGATGCAGAATTTGCAAAGTCAATTGGGGAAAAGCCTATCCCTGCAGTTACTTATGACCGTTCCACGACGGAATGTCCCGGGCGGTGGTGCCATCTGGTTGCAGGTTAAGGTGCTTAGCTTCCTGCAGTTGCTATCGGGTCACCTAGTCTGGCTCCAATTCGTGCAAATTCCCGCGTAAATTCAAAAGCCTTGGCCCGCGTTCTGCGATGCAGCACCGGTCTGGCGTACCGAGTATTCGCTTCCCGCTCGGATATAATCCTCGGGCACTTGTGTGAGGCCGCATGGATTCCTTCTACGACCGCCTGATCAATCGTGCGGCGACAATCGACGAGCTTCTTTCAGACGACTTCGAAGCCATACCCGGAGAAAAGGATCGTGCTGGCTTCGGTCAACGCCGTCTGGCCGCCTGGTGTCAGTCTGCCGCCAGCGGCGATTGGTCGCTCTTTGGGCGAAGGATCGAACGTGATGGGTTGGATTCTGCCGGCGTTCTTGCGCGGCTGACGGCCGTCCGACGAAAGCCAGCCGCGCCGACGCCGCTATGGGCGGCGGATGCCACGCTGGGTTCTGCCCGCGCTCGAACGGACAACCAGCAAGTCCGCAGCCGAGCTGCTCGGGAGCAAAGCCGAGCCGGTGGCATTCGAGCATCTTTTGGCCGGCGTGGTGGAACGCGCTGAAGCGCTGCTGCAATCAGGACTCGACGACAAAACGGCCGCAAACCTGACGGCACCTGCGTACGATTGCCTGCGGCGTGCGCTTCTTACCGAACTTTCCGAGTTGGCCGCCCCGGCGTTTTACGAACGCTTTGCTGCGATACGGAACGCGGCTGAAACCGCGGGGCCTCGGCAGGATGCTCGGACGTCGCTCTACGAAAAATTCGTCGCCGAGATGAAGGCCGGCGGCTTCCGGCAGCTCTTCGAGGAGAAGCCGGTGCTCCTGCGGCTGATCAGCACGATCGTCCGGCAGTGGGTCGAGACCTCTCGGGAATTCATCCAGCGGCTTGATGCCGACCTGCCGTTTATTCGCAGCGCCGTACAGGCCGGCGGGCAGGGCGGAGTCGTTCAGATTGAAGGTGGCTTCTCCGATCCGCACAACGGAGGCCGTTCTGTAAAGATCGTCATTTTCGCAGACGGCTCGAAGGTCGTTTACAAGCCGAAAGATCTGCGGGTCGATGTTGCCTGGCAGGAACTGATCGACCGTTTGAACCGCGCGGCGCCCCCGGTCGAACTGAGAACGGCGCGCGCGCTTGCGCGCGACGGCTATGGGTGGACCGCATGCATCGAGCATGCCGGGTGTGTCGCGCCCGACGAGTTCAAGACCTTCTTCAAGCGCGTAGGAGCCTGGCTCGCGCTATTTCACTGCTTCGCGGCCAACGACATGCATCAGGAAAACATCGTTGCCGACGGAAGCCACCCCATACCAATCGACCTGGAGACTATCCTCCAGTCGTCCAGCAGCGAGCAGAAACCCTCCGCGCCGGAAGACGCTGCATTTGATGCCGCCACGGAAAAGCTCGCCAACTCGGTGATGGCCACCGGGTTGCTTCCAGCCTATGGCCGGGCCCCGGACGGCAAGGTTTTTGCGATGGGCGGCGTGACGGCGGACTGGAATACGAAAATCAGAATTAAGTGGGAGAACATCAATTCTGACGACATGCGTCCGACGCGCTGGAAAGACGTTGCCACGAACAATCCCAACCTGCCGCACGTGAACGGGCTTTACGCGAAATCTTCGGAGCACATTGAGGAACTGATTGCGGGCTTTGACGCCTATGCGCGATTTCTTTTGGAAAAGGGAAAGAGCGCTGCGCTGTTCGACGGCTTTTCCGGCCTTACTGTCCGAAAGGTCGTTCGGGCTACACGATTCTACGCCATGTTGCTCCAGCGTTTGAAAAATCACAAAACGATGGATGACGGTGTGACGTGGTCGGCGCAGGCGGACTTCGTGGCGCGCCTCGCCGATTGGGATGCAGCCGACGATCCGCTTTGGCCGGTCCAGCGCGCGGAAAGATCCGCGCTTCTGACGCTGAACATTCCACACTTTGTCTCGGCGACAGACGGCGATGAGCTGAAGGATGAGGCGGGCTTTCGGATGCGGATGCCGTCAACCGACGGCCTTACTCGCGCAGTCACGCGTTTCGCCCACCTTGATCGTGACGAGATCGATTGGCAGGTCAAGGTCGTCAAGATCAACACAAACTCGCTTGTGGCTGCTGGCCGTCCACCGACATCGACTGCGCGGCGGCAGCTGCCGGAATTGCGCGGGCCGGCGCCTTCGGATTTGACTTTCCGGGCTGAGGCTCAACGGGTCGCCGATGAATTGGCGAGTTACGCTATTCGCCGCGGTCCGGGAGCTGCCTGGATCGGACTCGACTGGCTTGGCGATGCCGAGGTGTTCCAGCTCGTAACGTTGGGGCCCGATTTGTACAACGGCACCGCGGGTCTTTCCCTTTTTCTGTCCGCTCATGCTGCCGTCACGGAGCAATCGGCGTCACGTGAGCTGGCGCTCGCCGGCGTTGCGCGGCTTCGAAAGCAGATCAAGTCGCGGAATGCAGCCAGAATTGCCCGGTCTCTCGGCCTTGGCGGCGGGACGGGTCTCGGCTCGATCGTTTACGCCTTGACGGTGATGTCGAAAAATTTGCGCGATCCCGGATTGCGTGACGATGCCCATCGTGCGGCCGAGCTTGTGACCGATGAACTGATCGCGGCAGATAAACGTCTGGATGTGATTGGAGGAAGTGCGGGCGCCATCCTTTGCCTGCTTCGTCTTTACCGTGACGGGCAATCCGAGGCGGTGCTTCGCCGCGCCGTCAAGTGCGGCGAACATTTGCTCGCACAACGCCGGTTAGGGGAGCCAGGGCGCCGCAGTTGGGTGGGGCAGGGCCTGGGTTCACGCCCGCTCAACGGAATGTCACATGGTGCGGCCGGATTTGCATATGCGCTCGCCTCTTTGTCGGCCGCGACCGGGCGGGAAGATTTCGCTGCGGCTGCACAGGAGTGCGTTGACTTTGAGAATTCCAGCTTCAGCCCGCAGCGTGGCAATTGGCCTGATTTGCGTGTCGAAGGTGGTGAAGCCTGGCCCTGCCAGTGGTGTCACGGAGCGCCCGGCATAGGCCTTGGAAGGATCGGCATGGCTCGCCTGCCAAGGATTGGCGGTGCGGCCTTGCAGGCCGATGTTCAAGGGGCAGTCGACGGCACACAAGCTGCATGGCCTTCATCCATCGATACGTTGTGTTGCGGGACACTGGGCAGCGTCGAATTCTTGTGCGAGGCGGGTGATCTGCTCGGACGCAACGATCTTCAGGAGCTTGCCAAACGTGAATTGGCCAGCGTGCTGCAATACGCAGCGGATAAGGGCGACTACCGTTGGAACAGCGGAGAGCGGCAATTCAATTTAGGCCTCTTCCGCGGCATGGCCGGGGTCGGTTACACCGCCTTGCGGCAGGTCGATCCTTCATTGCCCAACGTGCTCATTTTCGAGTAGTCGCTGAAGCGCGGCCTTCCGTCTTAACTGGTGAGAATTCCGAGCGATCAAATGTCGCTGTGAGCCGGGTTGCGCCAGGAACGCCGTTGCCCGAGCCGGGGCAGCCCTTGCCGTGATGCGCTTGCCGCGCGACTATGGCGCCAACGAGAAGACGTCCAAATTCGATACTTGGTAAGGGAGGGCTTATGAGTACAACTCCGAAACTTGCAGCGCTGGTTGCGGCACTCGTTCTTGGCGTCGCCGCAGGAGCCGCCGACGCAAAGGACAAGGTGAAGGTCGGCTTCATCGGTCCGCTGACCGGCGGCGTATCCGTGAACGGACTTGGTGGGCGCAACTCCGCCGATCTGGCGGTCCGCTGCGCAATGCCGATCCGAAATCAAAATACGAATACGAAATGGTCGTGCTCGACGACGAGTGCAAGCCGAACGTCGCGGTGCAGGTCGCGACCAAGATGGCGGCCGACAAGGACATTGTCGCCGGCGCCACTCACTATTGCTCGGCTGCGGCGATCGCCACCGTCGACGTCTATCACAAGTTCGGTTTTCCGGTGATCGTATGGGGCGCGGTGCTTCCCGACATCACCTACCGCAACAAGTACGAGGAGGTTCATCGCGTCAATGGCACGATGATCAACCAGAACGACGCCAACGCCGAATTGATTTCCAAGCTTGGCTACAAGACCATCGCCGTCATTCATGACACGACCGATTACGGCAAGGGGCATAACGAATATTTCAGCAAAGCGCTCGCCAAGATCGGCAAGGCCAACATCGTCGGCACATTCGGCGTCACCGCCGATCAGCAGGACTTCACTGCCGAGCTCACCAAGATCAAGGCGCTCAATCCGGACGTCATCTATTTCGGCGGCCTGACGCCCATCGGCGTGCGCATCCGCTCGCAGATGGACAAGCTCGGCATCAAGGCCGTGTTTGACGGCACGTCCGGCATCGTGTCGGACGCCTATATCCAGGGACTGGGTCCGCTGGCCGAAGGCACGCTTGGCCTTCCGTGAGGGCGCGCCGACCGAGAAGCTTCCCGGCGGCAAGTTCTTCATGGAAAAATACAACGCACAGAAATACGACAATGCGCCGGAAGCCTACGGTGCATTCGCCTACGCGGCGATGGATATGATCCTGGATACGATCGAGAAGGTCGGGCCTGACCGCAAAAAGGTCATTGCGGAATTGGCCAACGTGAAAGACCGGGACTCGATCGTCGGAAAGATCACCTTCGACGATCACGGCCAGAACACGGTGCCGCGTCATCACGAAATACGTCGTCCAGGACGGCAAGTTCGTCGAGTGGGACGACAGCGAGTATGCCAGCGGCAAGCGCAAGCTGCCGGGGCAGAAATAGGTTGACGCGACCGGGGCCGCGGCAGGCGCGGCCCCGTTTCCTTTAACGCCTCACAAGATCGCCGGACATGGACGCGGGCCTGCTCGCTCAGTACGTCATGAATGGGCTGATGCTCGGCATGATGTATGCGCTGGTGGCGGTCGGGTTCACGCTTTTCTTCGGCGTGCTCGACGTCATCAAATTTTCCCACGGTGATGTGCTGACCGTCGGCGCGTTCGCGGCGCTCGCGACTTACGTCGGGCTGCGCATGCTGGGGCTGAACTCCAACTGGCTCGAGCTTGTCGTCATGCTGGTGGTGGCGACGCTGGCTATGGCGTTCCTTGGCATGGCGATCGCCCGCTATCTCGTGATGCCGTTGCGCTCGGCGCCGGCTCTCAACACGCTTCTGATCACGCTGATGCTGGGCACGGTCCTGCGGGAGTCCGTCCGGCTTTTTTACCCGCAGGGCGCCAATCCGAAGCCGTTTCCGGCATTGCTCCCGCGGGCGTCGATTGATTTGGGCGAGTTCAATCTGCGGCTCGACAACGTGCTGATGCTGACCGCCGGCGTTTTGGTGATTGTCGGCATCCAATACTTGCTCAATCGGACAAAGCTTGGCCTGGCCATCCGTGCTGTCGCGCAGGACGAGGAAACCGCGCGCACGATGGGCATCAATTTCACAGCGATCGTTCTGGTGACTTTCGCGCTTGGTTCCGGCCTTGCGGCCTTCGCGGGCGTTATGAACGGCCTCTATTACAACGAGATCAATTTCGGGATCGGCCTTTACCTCGGCGTCGTCGGGTTTTCTGCCGCCATTATCGGCGGTCTCGGCAGCATTTATGGCGCGATCCTGGGCGGGTTCCTGTTCGCCGGCCTGCAGACGATCGGCACCGTCATGCTTCCGTTTGCCAGCGCCTATAAAGATGTCTTCGCGTTCGCCGTTGTCATAGCCATCATGGCCTGGCGGCCGACCGGCCTGATCCGCGAAAAAATCAGCGAGCGGGTCTAGGAATGGCGGAGAAGGGACACACCACGGTGTGGCCGGGTATTGCCGGCCTTGCGATCGCGACGGGCTATCTCATTGCAATGCTCGGCGCCGAAAAGCAGAACCTGATCATCATCCTGCTGGCGGCCGGAATCGTGGCTGTGCTTGCCGCTGCCTGGCTCGGTCTGCTCGAGACACGTGAGCGCGTCATTCGTGGAGCACGAAGACGCCCTGGCCGTTTGCGCCATCGGCGCGGCGTGCGCGGTGGGGGCGGTTTTTCACGACAATCACTTCGTGCTTTTGCTGGTGATCACCGTGCTGCTGTATTCGGTGGCGACACTCGGGCTCAATGTCCAGTTCGGCTATGCGGGCGTGCTCAATTTCGCCGGCGCATCGTTTTTCGGAATCGGCGCCTATACGTCCGCCGTCCTGAACGCCTACACGGCCGTGCCGCATTTGCTGGTCCTGCTTGGTTGGCGGACTGCTGGCGGCCTTCGCGGGCTCGCTTTTGCTGCTGCCGGTGCTGCGAACGCGCGGGCATTACGCCGCGGTCGTCACGATCGCCTTTGCACTGCTGTTCAAGACCTTTCTCGAAGTGAACGACGTGCTCGGCGGCCCGCAGGGCATGCAGGTCAAGGGCATGCGCATTCTCGGCTGGTCGTTCAACGACAATATCGAGATCGGAAAGATTTCACTGTCCTTCTACATGAACTATTTCGTTCTGAGCCTTCTGCTGCTTGTCGGGGCATTTGTCCTTGTGCGCAGGCTCGAGCGGTCCTGGATCGGACTCAACCTCGATGCCCTGCGGCTTGATGAAACCGCGGCCGGCTGCTTCGGCCTCGACATCGTGCGCTGGAAGATCACCGCCTTCCTGATCGGCAACTTTCTCATCGGTATTGCAGGAGCGCTGTTCGGAATGGTCGGCAGTTTCGTCGCACCGAACAACTACACATTCGCGGACTCGCTCATCCTGGTTTCGATCCTGCTGCTTGGGGGCATCGGCAATCCGTGGGGGCTTATGGTTGCGACCATCATCGTCGTGGTCGTGCCCGAAAAATTGCAGACCATCCAGGAGTACCGGTTCCTGCTTTACGCACTGATGGTGATCGCGGTTCTGCTGTTCCGGCCTGAAGGGTTGCTGCCGCGGCCGGTGCGCCGCTATTTCCCGGGATGGCGGCCATGAGCGCCTTGCTCGAAGCGCACGGGTTGTCCAAGCACTTCGGCGGCGTGCAGGCGCTCGACGGGCTCGATCTTGCCGTTACGGCGAACGAGATCCTCGGTCTCATCGGCCCTAACGGTTCCGGCAAGACCACGTTCTTCAATGTGATCACCGGGATCTACGACGCCGATGCCGGGCGCGTCATGTTCGACGGCGCTGACGTCACGAATGCGAGCGCGCGCGCAATCTATCAAGCCGGCATATCGCGGACATTCCAGCGCTCGCGGCTGTCATTGCCGCTCTCGATCTTCGACAACATCATGATCGGCAACCACAAGCGCCTCAATCAGGGCCTGTGGTTCAATCTGGCGAAACGCGGCGACTTCAAACGGGAGTTCGAACGCAGTTACGCGGACGCACGAGCATTGGTGGAGGTGTTCGAGCCGGGACTGGCGGGGCGCATGTTCGAGCCGGTCGCCGGCCTGCCGATGATCGACCGTCGCCGCATCGAGATTTGCCGGGCGCTGATCAGCGCGCCGAAACTGCTGCTGCTCGACGAGCCTTCGGCGGGGATGACGCACGACGAGACGGCGGAGCTCATGAATGACATTCTGCTGGTGCGCAAGCGCAACAAAGATCTCACCATCATCATCGTCGAGCATGAAATGGGCGTGATCGAGCGCATTACCGATCGCTGCGTGGTGCTTAATTTCGGGCGGAAGATCGCCGAGGGCCCGTACCGCACCGTTGCCGCGGACGCGCAGGTCCAGGAAGCCTATCTCGGAGCGGCGTGATGGCGGGCATCCTTGAGATCGAAAACGTCTACACCGCCTACGACAAGGCCGATGTGCTGCAAGGCGTGTCGCTGAGCGTGAATGCCGGACATATCACGTGCCTGCTTGGCTCAAATGGCTCCGGCAAGACCACGCTCGTACGCTCGGTTCTCGGGCTGACTCCAGCGCGCGCCGGCCGGATCGTCTTTGACGGCGCCGACATAACGCATCTGCCGACCCATAAGATCATTGCGGCGGGCATTGCGTGTATTCCGGAGGGGCGCAAAGTGTTTCCCAAGCTGACCGTCGAGGAAAATCTGCGTGTCGGCGCCTACCAGGAGCGGTCGGACAGAGCGGTCGCGTCGCGTCTTGCGGAGATTCTGCAGATTTTTCCGCGGCTCGCGGAACGCCGGACCCAGCTCGCCGGAACGATGTCGGGAGGCGAGCAGGCGATGATATCGATCGGGCGCGGCCTGATGTGCGCGCCCAAGCTGCTGCTCATCGATGAGCCGTCGCTCGGGCTTTCGCCGCGGCTGGTCAAGGAGAACTTCAACATCATTCGAAGCATCAATGAACGCGGTATCACGGTGCTTCTGGTCGAGCAGAACGTGCATCAGAACTCTCGCGATTTCGCACTTCGGATTCGTGCTATCGAAGGGGCGCGTCGCCGCGAGCGGGAATCCGGCCGAACTCGCGGCGCAGCCTGAAGTCCGCGACGCATATTTCGGTTAGGTCATGACATCTTCAGTCGAGCTGACGCAGGACCTCGTTCGCTTCAACACCATCAACCCGCCAGGTGCAGAGCGGGCCTGTGCTGAAACGCTTGCTGCTTTGCTGAAAGAAGGAGGTTTCACGGTCGACGTCGTCCCGTTCGGCGATGGCCGCGCGCAGATCGTTGCCCGCATCGGCGGCGCTCCAGGGAAGCTGCCGATCGGATTTACCGGACATCTCGATACGGTTCCGCTCGGCGCGCAGCCGTGGTCGGTCGACCCGCACGCCGGCGCGATCGTCGACGGAAAGCTCTACGGCCGGGGCTCGTCGGACATGAAAAGTGGTGTCGCGGCCTTTGTCGTCGCCTGCCTGCAATTGTCCGACAAGCTCGCGGGTACGCCCGGCGTGGTGCTGGTCATCACGGCCGGGGAGGAAACCGGCTGCACCGGCGCTGCGGCGCTTGCGCAGGAGTTCAAAGGCCTGCCGAAAGTCGGCGCGTTTGTCGTGGCAGAGCCAACCGGCAACCGGCCACTGGTCGGCCATAAAGGCGCGCTGTGGCTCGAGGCGGTCACAAAAGGGCTGACCGCACACGGCTCGATGCCGGAGAAAGGCGTCAATGCGGTCTACAAAGCCGCCCGCGCCGTCACGGCCTTGCAGGATTTCGATTTCAACGTCGCGCGCCACGATGTGCTCGGCGGGCCGACGCTGAACATCGGCACGATCGCCGGCGGTCTCAACATAAATTCCGTCCCGGACCGCGCCGCCATCGGCATCGATATCCGCACAATTCCGGGACAAAACCACGCCGGAATCCGCGCGCAACTCGCGAGCTATCTCGGCACCGATGTCGAGCTTGGCACCAAGCTCGACGCGCAGAGCGTGTGGACCAACCCGAACGATGCCTGGATCGGGAAAGTCGTTCGCACCGCCCGCGAGATTGCCGGCGTTGGTGGCGAGATCGGCGCCGCGCCATATTTTACCGATGCTTCGATCCTGACACCGGCGCTGGGCACACCGCCGACAGCGATCATCGGCCCCGGAGAGCTGGAGCTTGCGCACCAGACCGATGAGTATTGCCTCGTGTCACGGATCGAGCAGGCGACCGAGATCTATTCGGCGATCATCCGCGACTGGTGCGCCCTCTAACGCTTCGCCGGCGGCAGCTGCTTTTCGGCCTCGCGCGCGGCATCTTCCATTGTCATGAACGTCGCGCCTTCCTTCGCAAGCTTGTCGACCATGTCCTCCAGCGCCAGCATGCGATAGCCCCGGCCGATCACGTAAGGGTGCATTGTGTAGGTCAAAACACCCCAGTCGACGGTCTTTTTCATGTAGAGGAATTCGTCGAACCAATTCTGCAGGACCGCGCGCGCCGGCTGCATGCCGGCGAGGATTGAGGCCTGCGTGCGCACGAACTCGAAGTGCGGGTAGTCGTCGAGCGACCAGCTGATCGGCATTTCAATCAGCTTTGTTTGCTCGCCGAAATGATAGGGCTCCCCAAGCTTTGCGACGTCGCCGCGCCGGGCGCGGTAAGGTACGTAGTCGGATCCCATCAGGCTGGAGTCGTAGGTGAAGCCGTGCGCCAGCAGCAGGTCAATGGTGTGATCGCTCAGGTCCCATGACGGCGAGCGGTAGCCGCGGGCCTTCTTGCCGGTCAGGCGCGCGATCGCTTCGTTGGCGCGGACGAGGTCGGCTTCCTCTTCGTCGCGGCTTTGGGCCGCCGGCGGGATATGGGCCCAGCTGTGGTGCGCAACCTCGTGCCCGGCCTTGACGACGGCCTCGCATTCGCGCGGCCAGCTTTCGATCGTGAATCCGGGAATGAACCAGGTCGCCTTGATGGCGCGTGAGGCGAGAAAGTCGAGGATCCGGCGCGACGCCAGCGCTCCGAACTCGCCGCGCGACAGCGGCGTCGGCGTCGTCATTCCGCGCGCGATAAAGCCGGATTGCGTGTCGAAATCGAACGTCAGACAAACGATGTGGCGGGGCATGGCATTGTCACTGTGCAGCCTCGCCTACAATACTGGCGCCGGCGCGGCATGATAGGAAGGCGGGCAGGAGGGTCAAGGTTTTGGCGGTCAGGGACATCGGGATTATCGTCAATGGCGCGACCGGACGCATTGCTTCGACACAGCATCTGGCGAATGCGCTGCTGCCGATCCGCGCAGAGGGTGGGCTGACCGTCGGAGACGATCGGGTCGTGCCGCATTTGCTTCTGGCCGGGCGTGACGAGAAACGCCTCGCCGCACTCGCGCGCAGCAACGGAATTGATCGCTGGACGACCGATCTCGATGCGGCCCTGTCGGATCCCGGATTTTCCGTACTCTTCGACGCCGCGGCGACGGTGCAGCGGGTGCCGACGCTGACGAAAGCAATCGCGGCCGGAAAACATATTTACAGCGAAAAACCTGTTGCGCTGTCCGTTTCCGAAGGGATGTCGCTTCTGGCTGCGGCGCGCGCACGCAACCTCAAGCACGGCGCGGTCGAGGACAAGATCTTCCTGCCCGGGCTGCAGAAACTCGCGCACCTTGCCGACCAGAAGTTTTTTGGCAGGGTCACCGGGTTTCGTCTCGATTTCGGCTGGTGGGTGTTTGATGGCTTCGAGCGCAAGAGCCAAAGGCCGAGCTGGAACTACCAGCGAAGCGGCGCTGGCGGGCTCACCATGGATATGTATCCGCACTGGCGGTACGTCATCGAAAGCATTCTTGGCCCGATCCGCCGCATCGTGGCTGCCACTGCGACGGCTATTGCGCAGCGTGCGGACGAAAGCGGCGCCCGTTATGACGTCGACGTCGACGATACGTCCCTGACCTTGGCGGAGCTGGACAATGGCGCCGTTGGCACGATCGTCTGCTCATGGGCAACGCGGGTGCGCCGTGACGATCTTCTGATATTTCAGGTCGACGGCACCGGCGGCTCGGCGATCGCCGGTCTGCATCGCTGCTGGGCGCAGGGCGCAGGCGATACCCCCGATATTCGCCATATTAATCCCGTGGCCGACATCGGTTTCGATTACCGCCGGGACTGGAAGGAAATTCCTGGGCCGGCCGTTCATACAAATCCCTACCGCATCGGATGGGAGCGATTTCTCAAGCACGTCGTCGCCGACGCCCCTTTGCTGAGCGATCTGTCGGCCGGCGTGCGCGATGTGAAGCTGGTGGAGGCCTGCTATCGCAGCGCCGCAGAGAGCAGATGGATGACCCTTGATGAGGCTTGATACTTCGTGTCAGCGGTGCAGGCAGGAGTAGATCCTGACGAGATCGCGCGCCGGCATGGGGACTGAGCGCGTAGCCTTCGCGTTTTCCGTCGCGGTACCGCAAGACAACCAGAAATAATTTCCCGCGGGATCGACAACGATCCGCACAGGTTTGAAATCCGACAAGATGATCGACAGGTACTCGACCGTCGAGAACCAGCTGAGTTGATTGAGCTCCGGTGAAATCCGTTGCGATGAGACGAAGCGCGGGTCGCCGAGCGCGGGATCGGAGGCGCTGCCTAATGCGAGCGCCCTCACTGCCGCTTTGTATGCTGCCCAGTCCGTGACGAATTTTGCGGTCTGAACAACATGAATGGCCGTGCAAAGAATGATGGCACCGGTGCAAGCCCGGATTACCGTGACGCTAGCCAGGAATTTCGCGATTTGCAGCAGACGCGGACAATCAACCGGCGCGCCGTCTGCCCGCATTGCGTAGACGGCTGACAACACACCAAAGGCCGGAGTGATGACGACCAGCGCCGTGCGGAGATAGTACCGGTTGCTTGCATGGACCCACTGGTCGAACTGCAGCCAGTAAATCAGCAGGGCGATTGCTGTCATGGCCAATGCCGCGAGCAGCGCGGTGTCCACTGCCATGATCCGGGACAGCGCGAGAAAGAGGAGGCTGTAGCAGCCAAGAACAACGAACAGCAGGACAACAAGATTGACCTGAAAAATCGCGGAGTCGAAAAAGTGCAACCCGGCTCTGACAAGAACATCGGCGAAGTAGTCATCGGGCGGGTAGACCATCTTGACGATGATCCACAATGCCATCGCGACGAACAGCGCAACTGCCCCTCGCAGGAACAAAGGATGACGCAAACCATGCAATGCAAGCGTCGCGACAACGACAAATGCGAGCACGACGCCGCCCTCATGGGTCAGGACCAAAGCCACGATCGCAATTGACAGGGCAGCCGCTCCGCGGACACCCGGGCGTGCATAGTGGGCCAGCGCGAGGGTTGGCCAGAACAATGCATGCGCCATCCACATTTCCGTCGGGAAGCCGAAGATCAGCGGGCAAAGCAAAGCCGTCGAGGCGCACGCGTAGGCGAAGAAAATGCGACCGCGTGAACGGTCGGCTGCCAATGTCCCGACGAGGCCTATGAGTGGCGCGACATAGAAAAGAAAACCGTAAGTGATAATGCCGGCCGCAGGACTTCCGGTCAGTCCGACGAGGGTTTCGGCGGGCCAGAGCGAAAGGAAAAACACTGACGCGCGGTTGGCGACGTTGTGCCAATGGAATGCCCACACGTCCTGAACCGCAACCGCGTAGGAAAATATCGCGCCGTCGGCATAGAGCTGGAGCTCATAGACGAGCGCAACGATGACAAAGGCAAGCGACCAGCCGAGGCCGGCGGCCACAACTAAATTGCGTAGAAGTGTCTCCTCGCGGGCAGACGATCGCGATGCAGCCTGCATTGTGCCTAGCCGCGCAAAAGCTGCTGGCGTTCCAGAAGCTGCTTGAAAACGCCGCCTGCCGCGTCGGTGATTTTTTCCAGAAGCTGCTTGCCGAATTCCGCCGAGGCAGATTTCGCGTCGCCAATGATTCCCATATCGGCGATCGCCTTTTCGTTCGTCGTCCACGGCCACGTCACCGCCTGATCGAGGATCGTCGCGCGCACGGCGTCGGCTCCGGGAGCGGCTTGCAGTTTTTTGATTTCGTCGGCGCGTACCAAATGCGGCGCAACCGCCAGCATCATGGACGTTTCGTTCTTTCCGCCATGGATTTCCGGCGTTTTGGAAGCCGCATGGATGTCCGCCCAGGTGGTTGGATGCAGAATGCAGACATTGAGCTTGAAATCGCCGCGCAGATCCTGTGCCAAAGCCTCCAGTATGCCGCGGTTGCCGCCGTGCCCATTGATGACCGCAAGATTGCGCGCCGGCAGGCTGCGCGCGATTTCGCGCCCCAGGTCGCGAATGAGCCGGGTCATGCCCTCGATGGACAAGGACAGCGTGCCCGGAGCCCACTCATGCTCGCGCGCGAGACTGACCGCCTGCGTCGGCAGTTGCCACAGATCATAGGTGTCGCCCCAGCGCGCGATGATGCGGCGCGTGAATTCCTCCGCCAGTACAACGTCGGTGTTGAGCGGCAGGTGGGGACCGTGCTGCTCGATCGAGCCAATCGGCAGGCACAGGATCGAGCTCGCCCGCAGGCGCTTCGAAATGTCGGGGTAGGTCAACTCGCCGATCGACCGGCTCGGCACGTCTTGTGGCATGGCTGATGTCAGCTCTTTGAGCCGCAATAGGCGGCGCCCGTGAAGACGATATCAGCGCCGTTCAATGATGCCAGAGGAAAGCCCAAGCCGTGGTTACGACGGTTCGGCGAGCGAGGCCATGAGATGATCGAGGCGGTGCCCCGCGCGAACCGCCTTTGCGGCCATGTAGCGCCGATTGTCGGCGTTAATCGGGGCCTCAAGCGGCATCCGGCTTGCGATTTCGATGCCGGCCTTGGAGAGACCCTCAAGCTTGGCGGGATTGTTGGTCAGGAGGACGACCCGCGTGCAATTGAGCATCTGCAGCATGCGCGCCGCGATGCCGTAATCGCGCTCGTCATCGTCGAAGCCTAGCGTCGTATTGGCATCGACAGTGTCGAGACCGTCGTCCTGCAGCTGATAGGTGCGCATCTTGTTGGCGAGGCCCAAGCCGCGCCCTTCCTGCGCGAGATAAATCACGACGCCGCCGCCAAGATCCTCGAGCCGCCGCATGGCGAGCTGAAGCTGATCGCCGCAGTCGCAGCGCCGCGAACCGAACACGTCGCCGGTGAGGCATGCCGAGTGCAGTCGCACAGGCACGGCGTTCGAAAAATCAGGCTTGCCCACGATGATCGCGGTGGAATTTCCGCCAATCGCGTCGCGGAAGACGACGAAGCGTGCCTGCGTACCGGAATCGAGGGGCACCGAAGCCTCGCTCGCCAGCGTCAGCGACCGGATCGCCTCGCCGGCAAATCGCTCGACCGCTTCCGCATCGACTGTGATGATGTCCGCCTCAGGAGGCAGGGCGTCGGCGGAAATCTCTACCGCCAGCACCGCAGGCAAACCTTGCGACAGCTTCACGAGTTGAATCGCCGCTGCAGCGGTCGGACCGGCAGGTTTTGCTTCGGGAATACGATCACAAGTCGCATCACTGACAAGCGCCTCGATCGAGGTCGCATCATCGTCCGGCGCGAGCCGCAGCGCCATCGGCGTCCGCGCATCCAGTCCAAGCGCGAGCGCGCGACGCGCGGTAACAATGAGGCGCGGAGTGCGTGGTGCGCAAAGCGCCATGAACGCAGTCAAACGAGCGGTATCGAGTCCTTCAACGGGCAGCGCAAGAAGCGTTTCGTTTTTTGCCGTGATGAGGACGGGACGTCGACCGTGAAATTCGGCGAGGCCGCGACTGACGCCAACGTGACCTTTGCTGCCAAATAATACCGGGCTTACGCCACTGCGTACTGAATTCATTCCGAGACTTTCCGTTTTTTTAGACGCCCGCCAATATAAGAACACCGAGTGCCGTGTAACCATTCCGGTCGCAAATAGGCCGAATTTGTGCCAGCCTGCTGGCGCCCGTATCCGCTGTTAACGCACGGGGCGTGCTTTTAGCTGCCATGTCATTAAGAAATTTTCCCCATAACCCAAATAGCGGGGTCGGCGGTAAGTCATCCGACCCATGGGTTGAGTTTAGCAATATTTTCCGGTCCGGTGACCAGCCCCTTCCGCAGCCCTGGAGTGAAATTTTCGGTCCGCTTCGGCGGGGCCTCGTCGATGAGTTGATGGTCGTCGGCCAGATCGGTCAGTCGCTCGATGGCCGCATTGCGACGGAATCGGGGCATTCAAAATACATCAATGGGCCGGCCGGACTGACCCACCTCCACCGGTTGAGGGCTTTGGTCGATGCGGTCGTTATCGGCGTCGGTACTGCGATAGCCGACGATCCTCAGCTGACCGTACGCCGGGTCGCCGGGCAGCAGCCGGCCCGCGTCGTCATCGACCCGAACGGCCGGCTCGGCAACAAGGCGAGGGTCTTCAGTGAGGACGGTGTCCGTCGCATCCTGGTAACCGCAGAAGGAAAGTCCGCTGCTCCGGTCCCGGGCGTTGAGCTTGTTCGGTTGCCCACCGCCGATGGGCACCTTTCTCCTGCGGCTATCCTTGCAGCACTCGGTGCCTGTGGACTGCGCCGGATACTGATCGAGGGTGGCGCCGACACCGTTTCGCGCTTCCTTGCGGCAGGTTGCCTTGACCGACTGCACGTGATCGTCGCGCCGATCATTCTGGGCGCGGGCCGGCCCGGCATCGCGCTGCCGCCGGTCGAGCGCGCCGACCAGGCCATGCGCGTGCCAATGCGCATGCATCGAATTGACGACGAAATACTTTTCGATTGCGATCTTTCGACTCAGCGCCTGCCGGTCGGCACCGCAAAAAGATCAACATGACCGACGCGAAGGGACGATGTTCCCGCGGCGACGCTGGCGCGCCGGCGCGTCAGCCACGATGCCGTGTCGGCGAGCGATAGCGCGCCGATCTCGCGTGCCGCCCCCGCCCAGCCGGCAAATATCTCCAGCTGAATGTCGCGATCGTTCGGCTCTATCGTCCAATCCGATCGGCGGTGGGTGACGGTGTAGCCCAGGCGCTCGAAGGCGCCGATGGCGTAGGCGGCAGCCTCCGGCCCGAGCGCCAGGCCAAATCCCTTGTCGGTGGCCTGGTGCTTGTTGACCGCCGCGACAATCGACGCGTCCGCAGGATCATTCGGAGTGATGTCGATACGGCCGTCATAGGTCAATGCGGCGTAAAACGGGATCGAGCGTGCGGCGATTTCTGTCGTCAGCCGGTCGAGCCAGTCTTTCGAAACGAGGTCAAGAAATGCCGAGGTGGTGACGAGATCAATCGCGCCATCGAGTGCGGCCTCGAGGTCGCGATTGAGATCGAGCGGAATGGCTGTGACTTTGACATTGTCGGCGAGTGTCATCGCGTTCGCCCGGCCAAGAAGACCAAGATCATTGTCGGCAAGCCGCCAAGTCTGTCGCGACGGAAGGTGCGCCGTCAGTGCGCGCACCGTTGCGCCGGTGCCGCAGGCGAGATCGACAACATGAACCGACGGCAGCGCGGCAACCGAAGCTGCCACCGCGGCAATAACCTCGCGGCTGCGCGCACGCAGGTCATAGGGCTCGCGCAGGGTAAGCCAGTCGGCGGAGAAGCCGCTCACGTGAGCGTCTCCAGCGTGCGCGCCACGATTTTCGCGGAATCCTGCCAGGTCGGGAGTTTGGCTGCGGCCGCCCGTGCGGCAGCGGCGAGGCGTTTTCGCTCGTCGGCATCGGCTATGAGCCGGCGCAGTGCCACGGCGAACGCGGGCACATCGTCGGGCTCAACCAGAATGCCGGCATTGGCCGGCACCGTATCGGGGATCGCTCCCGTTCTTGTGCCGACAACCGGCAGCCCGTGCGCGATCGCCTCACTGTAGGCCATGCCGTAGCCCTCGAACCGCGAGGCGAGGGCGAATATGTCGGCCTCGGCGTAGAGTTCGGCAATTCGTTGCGCGGATACCGCGCCAAGCACCGTCACACGCTCGCCAAGCCTGAGGCGGGCGATGTCGCTATCAAGCTGCGCGGCGGCTTTTGCGTCGCGACCGCGGTCGCCGGCGATGGTGAGGTGCCACGGCAGATCGACCAGTGTTGCAAGCGCAGCAACAAGAACATCGAAGCCTTTACGCGGCACCACGGCACCGACCGAGAGGATATGCACGACACCATCACGATTTCCGGGTGCCGATGCCACGATGTCGTTTCCCGGCCTTGCGACGGTGATCTTGTCCTCCGGAACGGAATAATCCGCGACCAGTCGCTGTGCCGTCGCCGCGCTTGTCACGACCACATGTTTGGCGGCCGCCAGGGCTGCCTTTTCGCTGGCGCGCAGGATGTTGGCTTGCGCTTCGGTAAGCCCGGTCTCCAACGCAAGCGGGTGATGCACAAGGCCCACCAGCACGTGGTTCGCACGCAGGCGGCGCGCCGCTTCGGGCAGGGCGCCGAGCGCAAGTCCGTCGGCAATGATGGGACAGCCTTCAGGCACCATCAGCAGCCGTGCTTCGGCGGTGGCGCGGGTCTCTTTGGCGGGCCAGGGGAAATTCTCGCCGAGATTGATACGCTCGATGGTCCAGCCGAGGGCTTCGAGCTCGGCGATGATTCGCCGGTCGTAGGCGTAGCCGCCGGTCGGCGCGGAAAGATCGCCAGGCACTGCAAAGGCAAGCCGCTTTACCACAAGTTCGCCTCGTAAGAGGCCCACGCGACGTGAGATTCGCCGAGCGTGACGCGGATCGCTTTCAGTTCGCGGCCGGGGCGGCCGAGCTTGTCTGCGCGCGCGGCCTTCGCAAGCTGGTCGTAAATGTGTTTGGTCAGAAACTCGGTCGTCGTGTTGACGCCCTTGAACTCGCTCAGGTCATCGAGATTGCGATAGTTCAGCGGGGCGAGGGCGGCCTTCAGCGCTTCGTGCGCGCGGCCGATATCGATGACGACCCCGTTCGAATCGAGACTCTCGGAAAAGAAGGCCGCGTCGACAACGAAGGTTGCCCCGTGCAAGGCCTGCGCCGGCCCGAACATGGCCCCGCGGAACGAGTGGGCAATCATGATGTGGTCGCGGACTTCGACGGAAAACAAGTGATCCCCCTAGTCGTAAGAAATGAGTTGAGCGACGACATTGCTCTTCGGATCAAGTAGGGCAGGCAGACGCGCCGGCAAATCACGAAACCGCACCGCCGGAGCGAGAAGTGCGTCGAGGCGAGCGTCGGCAAGCAGATTGAGCGCGGCACGGAGCCGCTGGCCATGCGTCCAGCGGGGCCGATGTGACATCGCGATCTTGCCGACCTGACTTGATATCAGGCGCAGCCGGCGGCTGTGGAAGCTGCCGCCCAGCGATGCAGCGACCGGCTGCTCGCCGTACCAGCTCAATTCAAGCACCGTCGCTTCCTCGCCTGCGAGTGCGATGGCCGCATCAAGACCGGCGGCGGTGCCGCTCGCGTGAAAGACGACATCGCAATCGCCCTTTGCGGAATCAGGCGTGGCAAAGCCGACACCGAGCCGCTGTGCCAATTGCGCGCGCGCGCTGTTGGTGTCGACGAGGGTCACGTCCGCGCCCGGAAAGTGCCCGCAAAGAAACGCGACCATCGCACCGACCGCGCCGGCGCCCACGACCGCGATCCGGTCCGCCGGTCCGGGCGCCGCATCCCATACGGCGTTGAGCGCCGTTTCCATATTCGCCGCCAGAACGGCGCGCTGCGGCGCGACCGCCTCGGGCAGCGGTACGACGGCGTCCTGCGGAATATTGAAATAGGTTTGATGGGGATGCAGGGCAAAGACTTTGCGGCCGACCAATTCGGCGGGGCCACCGTCGATCTCGCCAACCGTGGCGTAACCGTATTTCACCGGGAACGGAAAATCGCCCGCCATGAACGGCGCGCGCATGCGCTCGAACTCGCTGCGCGGGACCCGTCCGCCCAGCACGAGCGCCTCGGTGCCTCTGCTGAGCGCGCCGAACAGCGCGCGGATCCGCACCTCATGCGGCCGCGGCGGCTGCAGCGTTTCCTGCCGGATCTCCGCTTTCCCGCGAGCCGTATACCAGAGCGCCTGGGCAGCCTTGGTAGCGCCGTCCTTCGTCACTATCGTTGAGCCCTCGGATTGGACTATTGAGAACGTTCCCGTGTTATATCATCAAGTTCGCACGGCCCGTCGGGGAATAGAAGTCGTTAACCGCGTGTCAGAACGCTCGCTTCCGCAATCGATGAAAATTCATGGCGCCCGGCGTGAAATGACCTGGCGCCGCGCGCTGTTCGCCCTGCTTTTCGCCGCCGCCATGCTGGGATCGTTGGCGCTTGCGGCCTTCGCGCTCTCGCCTGGCGGATTGGACGCGGTCGACATCGTTCTGCTCGTGCTGTTCGCGATCACGCTGCCATGGATGATAGCGGGCCTGTGGAACGCCGTGATCGGATTCCTGATCATGCGCTTCTCGCGCAATCCGGTTGCGGCTGTCGTGCCGGAGGTCGCGTTAATTCGCGGCGACGAGCCGATCGCCGCGTCGACCGCCATTGTCTTGTGCATCCGAAATGAGGCGCCGGAACGCATCGTCCGCAATCTGGAGCCGATGTTGGCTGGGCTCGAGTCTTCCGGATTCGCTCATCGCTTCCATCTGTATGTGCTGAGCGACACCAATGATCCGTCGACGGCGAAGGTGGAAGAAGGTCGCATCGGCGAGCTCGCCGCGCGCTGGAAAGATCGTGTTGGGACGACCTACCGGCGGCGTACCGTCAATACCGGATACAAGGCCGGCAACATTCGCGATTTCTGCGACCGATGGGGCGGCGATCACGAGTTCGCGGTCACGCTGGATGCCGACAGCTTCATGACTGCGGACGCGATCCTGCGCCTGGTTCGCCTGATGCAGGCCAATCCGCGGCTCGGAATTCTGCAGGGACTTGTTGTTGGTTTGCCGTCGACAAGCGCTTTCGCCCGCATCTTCCAGTTCGGGATGCGGCTCGGCATGCGGTCCTACACGATCGGAAGCGCGTGGTGGCAGGGAGACTGCGGTCCTTACTGGGGCCACAACGCAGCGCTGCGGTTGCAGCCGTTCATCGAGCACTGCGCCTTGCCAATTCTGTCGACGGACGGAACGCAGGATCGTCACATCCTCAGTCACGACCAGATCGAGGCGGCCCTGATGCGCGCCGCCGGATATGAGGTCCGCGTCCTGCCTGAAGAGAATCTCGGATGGGAGGAGAACCCGCCGACCCTGATTGAATTCATCCGCCGCGATCTGCGCTGGTGCCAGGGCAACATGCAGTACTGGCGCTTCCTGGTTCATCCCGGTCTCGCACCAGTCAGCCGCTATCAGTTAGGTCTCGCAATTCTCATGTTCATCGGATCGCCGGCCTGGATGGCCATACTGGTGTTGACCGCCCTGTTGTTCTTTTTCGCCGATCCATCCGTCCGCTTCATGCGTGCCGATGCGGGTATTGCACTCTTCATTTGGACACTGCTGATGTGGTTCGCGCCCAAGATCGCCACTGCCACCGATATTCTTTTGCGGCCCGATCTTCGCCGTGAATTCGGAGGGACCGCGCGGTTTGTGGCAAACTACTGGATCGAGCTGGTCTATTCGATCTTGCTGGTGCCGGTCCTCTGGTTCGGTCACACGATCTTTCTGATCGGCTTGCTGCTCGGCCGTGAAATCGGGTGGATCGGGCAAACGCGCGACGACCACACGGTGCCATTGTCTTTGGCCTTCCGTACGCTGTGGCCGCACACGCTGCTCGGGGTCGCAGCACTGGCTGCCCTGGCCGCGACCCGGCCGGCTGCGATTCCCTACGAGGCTTTTCTCGCGGCCGGCCTGGCATTTTCCATTCCATTCGCGATGGTGACGGCCTGGCCGCGTCTTGGAGCTTTTTGCGTCCGCGTCGGCATTGGCCGTCTGCCCGAGGAAACCGCGCCGCCCCCGCGCTGCGCGCTTTGGCATTGCCCGCGGTCGAGACCGCGGCGCCGATGCCGTCCCTCAGCCCGGTCTGAACACGTGCTCGGATTGCTGAAGACCGCGGGCGGCATTCTTCGGTCACTTCGCATCTACTACGGCAATCGCACGCACGCCTCCGCCATGGATCGCCTCTACGGCCAATTCATCAAGGATGGCGATCTCGTTTTCGACGTGGGCTCGCACGTTGGCGATCGCGTGGCTTCCTTCAGCCGTTTGGGTGCGCGTGTCGTTGCGGTTGAGCCTCAGCCGGCGATGGTCGCGGTGCTGAAATTGCTTCAAGGCCGAAATTCCGCCGTGACCATCGAGCCCGTTGCCGTCGGCCGGGAGGCCGGATCGGCAAATCTGATGATCAATCCGAGCAACCCGACGGTTTCGACGGCCTCCCGGGAATTTGTCAGCGCCGCGCACAATGCTCCGGGTTGGGAATCCCAGCGTTGGACCAGAACAATTCAGGTGCCGGTGACGACGCTCGATGCCTTGATTGGAAAGCATGGCAAGCCGGCCTTCATCAAAATCGACGTCGAGGGATTCGAGGCCGAAGTGCTGGCCGGCCTTACACAACCGGTGAGGGCGCTCTCGTTCGAATTCACCACGATTCAGCGCGACGTGGCGCGTGCCGGCATCGAACGGTGCCGTGCGCTTGGCTACACGCGATTCAACAGTGCGCTTGGCGAAAGCCAGGTGCTGACCCATGAGCAATGGGTCGGCGGCGATGCAATGGCGGCCTGGCTGGCGGCGCTGCCGCATTCGGCCAATTCCGGGGACATCTATGCAACGCTCGCCTGAGTCCGCGCAGATAAAGCGCGGCCGGCTCATTGCCACCGGCCTGGCCGCCGCGGGATTCGGTCTGACGCTGCTGATCTTTTACCCCGGCATCATGACTTACGATGCCAAGTTCGTTTACGAGGACATCGCAAAGCACACTTTGGGCGACTGGCAGTCGCCGGCGATGACGGTGCTCTGGGCGCTGATCGATCCGGTCGCGCCGGGCTCGGCCAGCATGTTCCTGCTGATCGCGGCGGCCTATTGGCTGGCCTTTGGCTTGCTTGGCTTTACGCTTGCGGGCCGCTCCGCCGGGCTGGGCGCGTTGCCGCCGGTTCTGGCGCTGTTGCCGCCGGCCTTCGTTCTCGTCGGCGTGCTGTGGCGCGACGTGCTGTTCGCGGTCACCTGGCTGCTTGCGGTCGTGCTGACTTTCGCGGTCACGGATCGCTCGCCGAGACTACGCGTGCCGATCCAGATCCTCGCCTTCGCGCTCTGCTGTCTTGGCGTTCTGCTTCGGCCGAACTCGATCATCGCCGCACCACTGCTTGCCATCTACATCGCCTGGCCGTTGCAGATGAGATGGAAGCGTACGGCCATTCTGTTCGTCCCCGCGATCGCCGCCTTCTTCGGGCTTGTGCAGCTCATTTATTACGGCGTGCTGGGCGCGACACGGCAGCATCCGCTGCAGTCGATCATGATTTTTGATCTCGGCGGGATCAGCCACTTCACCAAGGAAAACCAATTCCCTGTTACCTGGAACGAGCGCGACACCGCCCTGTTGCTGAACGGCTGCTATCGGCCGACCGAATGGGATCTCTATTGGCGGCTCGAACCGTGCGAATTTGTCATGCACAAGATCGAAACGGAAGAAAAGCTGTTCGGCACGCCCGCGATCACGAAGGCCTGGGCGGGTGCGATCGCGCGGCACCCGATCGCGTATCTGGAACACCGCGCCAGCTTCATGTGGAATTTCCTCGGCGGGTCGAATCTCACGATGTGGGTCGCCGACATCGAGATGCCCAATGGAACGGTGTTTCCGGACCGTCCGGCATTTGCCGATGTTGATGGTTGTTCACGACGTTCTCAAGCCAACCGTCTTCTTCCGCGCCGGCTTCTGGTTGCTCGCCTGTTTGTTGATGTTGTCCCTGGCATGGCGCCGGCGGCACACGCCGGAGGGTGCATTTGCGTTCGCGGCCTGCGGATCGGCGTCGCTTTACGTGCTGACGTTCTTCTCGGTGGGGGTCGCGTCCGACTTCCGCTACGGCTATTGGGCCGTGCTCGCAAGCATCGCCGGACTGTCGGTATTACTCAGCCCGGCTAGACCCCAATCGGGCTGAATTGCGCCTTAGTCAGCTGCGCAAAGCGGCCGCCGAGCCGATGCAATTCCTCGAACGTGCCAGTCTCGACAATGCGTCCGCCGTCGAACACCAGGATCTTGGTCGCCTTGCGGATGGTCGCGAGGCGATGCGCGATGACAAAGGTGGTGCGGTTTTTCATTACCTCGTCCAGCGCCATCAGAACGCGGGACTTCGGTCGCCGCATCGAGCGCGCTGGTCGCCTCGTCGAGGATCAATATCGGCGGGTCCTTGAGCAAGGCGCGCGCGATTGACAGGCGCTGGCGTTCGCCGCCGGAGAGGGAGCGGCCGCGCTCACCGACCATGGCGTCGAAGCCGTCCGGATTTGCGTCGATAAAATCGAGCGCCTGCGCGCGCGCCGCGGCATCGCGGAGTTCGTCATGCGTTGCGTCCGGCTTTCCGATACGCAGGTTCTCCGCGATCGAGCGGTTGAACAACAAGGCTTCCTGGAAGACCACGCCGATATTGCGGCGCAGGGCGCTAAGCTGGATGTCGCGTATGTCGGTACCGTCGATCGTGATCTGTCCCGACTGCGGATCAAAGGCGCGATGCAGGAGTGCGAGAGCCGTCGATTTTCCGGCGCCCGTTGCGCCGACGAGCGCCACAGTCTCCCCCGGCAGCGCGGTGAATGTCAGGCCGGAGACCGCCGGGCGTATGAAGTCGTAGCCGAACGAGACATTGTCAAATTCAACACGCCCCTTGAGCCGTCCCGGATGCGCTGCACCCGGACGGTCATGAAGTGCCGGCACCGTGTCGAGAATCTCGAAGAACTCGCGCAGACGCGCCGCATCCATCGCCATGCGGTTTGCGAAGCTCACCGCTTGGTCGAGGCGCGTGATCACCATGCCGGCGAGCGCCATGAAGGTGACGATTTCGCCGATCGTGACCGTACCCTGCTTGAACAGCCAGGTGCCGAGCAGGATGATCGAGAGGACGGTCAACGTCGTCGAGGCGCGCGTCAGCACGGCCACGATCGCCCACCAGGACAGCACCGGGAACTGCGCTGCCAGTAGCTGTTCGCTGACCGACCGGAGCGCGCTCACTTCAGTCTCGACCCTGGCGAAGCTTTGCACGAGTGCGATGTTGCCGAGCGCGTCGGATGCTCGCTCGGCGAGATCGGAATGATGGGTCTGCACGATGCTCTGCAAATGTTCGGTTTTGCGCAGGACCAGCGCCGTGAGCATTGCAAACAGCAGGCAAAGAATGATCAAGAGGATGGCAAGGCGCCAATTGATGACAAGGGACAGCGGCACAAGGATGAATAGAGAGATGAAGGCCGCCAGGTGCTCGCGGAAGAAGCCGAGCCAGAACGACCACAACGTATCCGCGCCCTGGAGCATGATTTTCATGAGCCGGCCGGAATGCGTTTCGCCGTGGTAAGCGAGCGGCAATTGCAGAATGTGTTCGAAATAGTCGGTCAGCACGAGCAGACGGCGCCGGTGCGACAGGCGGTCGGCATAAAGCGCAACCCAGGTGCCGCAAAGGATGGTGAACAGGCCGAAGGCGACCCAGGCGATAAGCAGCAGCCCGAGTGTCGCCCAGTCAGCCGAGGCAGGATTGGCCTGCGCGCCGGCCAATAGATTGATGACGCGGCCGAACAGCACCGGCTCGGCGAATTGCGCGAGAGCCAATGCGACATTGGCGAAGGCGAGAAACCAGGCCAGACGCCGGTCCGCCCCGAGCTGTTCAAGGACGCGCAGATAAAGACGCAGAAAACTCATGCGCCGGATTGTAGCGAATTTTTTCCGCTATTTGTTGTCGGCCGGCGGGTTGGGCGCGGGCTGGGCGGCCGGCGGCGGAGCGGGAGGTGCTGCAGCTGCCGGCGGCGCGGTCCAGGCCTTGTAGTCGGCCTCGGACACGGTGGGCAGTTTCTTCAGGAAGGCGGCGATCGCCCAGATCTCTTCGTCCTTGGCGCCGGCCAGCTGGAAGCTCGGCATGCCGGTCATATTGATTCCGTTCTTGACCACCCAGAACAACTGCGCCGGGGTTTGATGATCGACGACCTCCTTGAGGTCCGGCGGGTCGGGATGCAGCCCTTCGGAATATTTCTGCCAGGGGACGCCGGGCGCGCCGTGGCAGTTCGCACAGCCATGGGCGGCGAATGCCTTCGCGCCGGCTTGCACCGTCTGCGCGTCGTTGATGTTGGCCGGAGGTTGGTCGGTCGCGTGCCGATTGATCGATGCCGTTCGGACCTGGATCAGCGCCCAGCGTACGATCCCCGGGTCTTCGGCAGTGCCTGCCACGCTGTAAAAGCCGCCGAGAAAAAACACGGCGGCGCCGATCCCCACAATGATTGCAAGAGCGCCGATGAATGCAAGAAATCGCATAAGTGCCTCCACGGCATTAATTTTATAGGGGTCAAACGATACACCGGCCCATGGGTGGCGAATGTTACGTTATCGTGATCATAGCTAATCGATGAGAGCGGAAAAAGTTCAACCGTGCGGATGTATCCGGGTTGCGTGTTGGGAGAGGTAAGCGAGCAACTTCATCTCCCGTCTGCCGCGCGTCACCGTGTCCAGCACAAGGCCAATCCCGGCACACAAAAATGCCAATACCATGAGCCCGGTCGAGAGCACTGCGGTCGGCAATCGCGGCACCAGCCCCGTCTCGAGGAAAGTGATGACGATCGGGATCGCAAGGCCAATCGAAACAAGCGCCGCAATCAGGCCGAAGCCCGTAAAAAAGGGAAGCGGCCGCTCGGCACGATAGAGATTTGCGATCGTAAGCAGGATGCGGAAGCCGTCACGCCACGTGCTGAGCTTGGACGATGATCCTTCAGGCCGCGCATAATATGGCGTCTCGATCTCATCGACCGGCAAGCCGAGCTGGAGCGCGTGCACCGTGAGCTCGGTCTCAATTTCGAAGCCGCCGGACAGGACCGGAAACGATTTGACGAAGCGGCGCGAGAACACGCGATAGCCGGACAGCATGTCGTTGAAGGATGGCCCGAAAACCCAGGCAACGAAGCCGGACAAGATCCTGTTGCCGGCGCGATGACCGGTGCGATAGGCGACCTTGTCCGTAGTCGACACGGCTGCCGACGACCATGTCGAGCTGGCCATTGATCAATCGCTCGATCATCCGGCGGGCACTTGGTGCGTCATATGTCGCGTCGCCGTCGACGAGCACATAGATATCGGCGTCTACGTCGGCGAACATCCGCCTGACCACGAAGCCCTTGCCGCGGTGCTTTTCCTGGAAAACCTTGGCACCCGCGGCGCGGGCGATTTCGGCGGTCTTGTCCGTTGAATTGTTGTCGAAGACGAAAATCGCGGCTGCGGGTAAAGCTGCCCGAAAATCCTTTACGACCTTGTCGATTGCGGCCTCTTCGTTGAAGCAAGGCACGAGCACGGCGATCCGGTACGAGCCGAGATTGCCAAGCCGAAAATCGGCAGTTGTTTTGCGCTTTGGTGCCAACCGGCGCCTTTGCTAATGGTGGCCGATTCGATTCGGCTGAAATGGTAGCACACGATGGAATTGCCCTTGCAGCATTGAGTGGCAGCGATGGATACGAGGGGGCTTCTCGTTTTGCTCACGTCAACGCACTCGCCTTGCCCTGATTGCCAGAGATAACCCGGTTTTTGCAACAGCTGCTGCCTTGGCTGACTTCTGCCGTCAATTTCCGCACAACACGCTGCACTTCATCAGCCGCCGGGAAGTGCGAAAAGGCCTGACTACCGGACTGATAATAAGGATGGAGTCCAATAGTTCGACCTCATGCGAGAAAATTGTGGGCAAACGATAGTCGTCGTGCGCCGGCCCGGCATGATAAAAACCAGTAATTCTGGCCAAGAATTTCGCTTTCGGGACGTATCGGCTTCGAAATGATTCTAATATCCGAGCAATCGGTGGCCGCGCTCGTCGGATTTTTTGTAGATTGGGCGGACTGATGCGGTCAGTGCTTGGTTATAGGGGGAAGGGTCGTCATGCAATTCCTGAGTCATAGCGAATGGCCGATCTGGTTTGGCTTCGCTGCTGTCATCTCGAGCATCATCACCTGCGCGATGAAGACGATGATTCCTCTCCGCATCGTGAGCATGATCTGTAACAGCCTCTTCATCATCTACGGATTTTTCGGGGGGATATACCCCACGCTGGTCCTCAACCTCGTCCTCCTGCCGCTTAACACATTGCGCCTGCACCAGATGCGGAAATTGATTCAGGATGTGGAGGCGGCCGCATCGATGGGAGAAACTTCGATAGATTGGCTGAAGCCATTCATGTCGCGCCGCAGCTTCCGCAAGGGTGACATCGTGTTCCGCAAGGGCGACACCGCGGATGCGATGTATTACAGCGTCACCGGGCGCTACCGGCTGAAGGAGATGGGGATAGAAATTCCAGCAGGACACGTGTTCGGCGATCTGGGTTTTCTGGCGCCCGACAATCGGCGAACGCAGACGATCGAATGCACAGAGGACGGAGAGGTTCTGACTGCAACGTACCAGCAAGTGAAGGAGCTGTACTTCCAAAACCCGCAATTCGGGTTCTTTTTCCTGCGGCTGACGAGTGAGCGGCTGTTCGACAATATCAAAAGGCTTGAACAGGAAATTGTGCGGAAGAATGAAGTGATCGCGGAACTCGGCGGGAAAGCCGTTTGAGCGGAACCCAACTTCAACTTCAGTGTTTATGCGTTCTATATAGCCAGCCGGTTGACTTTCGCCGGCCCCTACGTCACCTAAGCCACTTTCGATTCTGGGCTTCCGGCCGTGCAAGAAAAACGAGCTACCTTCCGCAAGCGCGTGTTGAAGACCGCGCAGATCATCCTCAGCGACAAAGCGCCAAAGCTTGATTGTGCCGTTCGGAATCTTTCGAATACGGGCGCGTGCCTGCAGCTTTCCACGACATATGGCATTCCCATGAGTTTCGATGTGGTGCTCGACGGAGTTCGCCGCCCGTGTCGTGCGGTATGGAGAACCGACACCAAAATGGGTGTCACATTTATCTAGCCGCCCGTTGCCGGCGACCTCGGCCGTCAAATGCTGTTGCGGCGCATCATCCCTAAAATCTGATGCAACTTTTTATCTAATAATAAAACTGTCTGCCCGACGATGTGCCGCAACGCAGGAGCCGCCAATGCGCGATTGGCTGTTTTTGCTGGCACCACCAGCTCTGATTTTCTACTTTATTGCCTACCCAGACAAATTCTATGAATTTGTTTTTTGGGCAAAAAGACTAATTGGCTGATTGCCGAATTTTCAGCTCACTCAAACGATACGCCGACCCTTTTGCCGTCCGTCCAAACGACCCGGCAATGTTTTGAGCCGACCTCGCCGTCAATCGTCAGCCGGAAGACCCGTGGCAGCCCAAAGGTGCTTGGAACGTGAAGGCCGGCGCCGGTTGTGGTCAGGTCCTCCACGGTACATGAGAGCTCTTGCCCGGCCGGGCCGAACTTGATGACCCCGCGCCGATGGGTGGATACGCGCGTGTCTTGCCTGCGTTCGTTCAGGGTTTGTGGGTCTGCCACTTAAGATGCCTTCTGTGCGGCGGTGCTCTCGCGCATCTCGGGCGTAAACGTGCCCGGCAGCATGTAAGTGCGCGTGCGTTTGCACGTGTAACAGACAAAAGTATTGCGTTGCATGTTGCGGACGACCGGATGCGGCGTGACCGCAACATGAACCATTTCGGTCCGGCATTGCGGGCACAGGGCGATGTTGTCTTTTGGATCCGATCCCGACATCGGTTGTCGCGCCTTAAAACCTGTCCAAAAAGGGCAGGGGTTCATTTCGAACGATGCTTTCCGAAAAATAGGTCACGAAGTTTAAGAATTCATTCATGAGCTACCGGAGTGCGTATTAACGCCTCGCAGCAGTCGCTCAGGGTGCGTCGGAATCGGCACAATTCATCGCCAGTTTGCGCAGTTTTTGTCGTCCATGTGGTCGAAAAGCCCAATGCGAGCCAGCCATAGCTTTCGTCGATCAGGTGCCATTCCGCTGCAAGCATCAAAAAAGGTCCTCCGTCTTTTGCGTTGGAAGTGAGTGCCCGTCACCCCCTGACTGCAAAGGGTCGGCGTGGGCGCTCGCTTGAGCGGACTCCAGCGCCGTGGCCTGTGGTGCCGGGTGAAGCGCTAAGCCCGCCGCGAGGATCGAGACAGTCGCCGCGCCTATTGAGAGCGCACGCGTGAGCCCCTCCATTGGCCTCTGATCGGAGGTATCCGGCCTCGATGCCAAGAAACTGGCTGCGGTGCGTTCGATGTTTTCTGTGGACTGACTGATGCGCACGAAATCCGGATACACCAGAGCTCCGAGTTCGGTCAGGTGGACACTTGAATTGCTTCTTTCAAACAACCGTCCGCCGATCTCCTGCTCCAGAAGCTGTATGGCCCGCGTCAGCGATGGCTGGGCCACACCGCAGCGCCTGGCGGCACGCGTGAAGCTTTGCTCCTCGCACAGCGCGAGAAAATAAGTGACCTGGCGTATCTTCATCGGCTTGCACCTAGTGTGCGGCGAGCTCTATTGCGCGCGATATGATCGGTGAGGAAACGGCGACCGCGATTCCGAGCACATAGAAAACCAGCCAGATGGTGGCCACCGCGGCTTCAGAGCGGCTGCGCAACTCTGCCCGCCGGCGCTGCGTCTTTCGAAAGTCGGCTGATATACGCATCGCGACCTCCATTTTGGAGATCGGGTAGCACGGGCTTTGGGATGGACACGGTGAGCTAGCTCACAGTTCGCCAAAAGATTGCCGTGCCCGATCCGGGCCAGTTTGGGGCGATGAAGCGCTCGCCGGGGCGGAAATTGCCGATCGGTGATCGCTCGAAACGGACAATTGGAGCAGTTTTGGCTCAATAAATTCGCGTACTTGGTAGGTTTCAGAGCTGCGCCAAAGAGGCTGCCACGCCAGACCGATTTATCGTATCTTTGCGATTGTTGGTTTAAGCGCTGGATTCAACCGAGATGGCAGCTGGGACGAGCGGGCAATCGCGAACGCAAGTGTTCGACAGGAACACGCTGCTTCGGGCCCATCCCTTTTTCAAGGATCTCGGCGACGCGGTCATAGAGCGGCTCGCGCCTCGCGTCATAAACAGCAAAATCAAAAAGGGCGCGATCATATTCCGGAAAGGCGATGTCGGCTCGCGGCTCTATGCCGTTCGGTCAGGAGCCGTGAGAATCAGCACTCCGTCCGAGCAGGGCAAGGATGCAATCTTTAATTTGATTGTTCCCGGCGACTTGTTCGGGGAAATTGCGTTTCTCGATGGCGGGCAAAGAACTGCGGACGCCGTCGCTATCGACAATTGCGAGCTCATGATTATTGAGCGGCGGGATTTCATCCCCCTGATTCAAGACGATCCCGAGCTGGCCGTACGACTTATCAAGGTGCTCTGCGCGCGTCTGCGCAGGACCAGCGAGCAGGTCGAAGATATTGTTTTCCTCGGCTTGCCGAACCGCCTCGCCAAAGTGCTGCTCCATCTGTATCGGCCGTCGGCAGACGCGCCGCCAAAGACCAAAATTCAGGTGACGCAGCGCGAGATAAGTCAAATGATCGGAGTGTCGCGCGAGAGCGCGAACAAGCAGCTTCAGGCCTGGCAACGCAGGAAGTGGCTCAAGCTGGAGCGGGGCGGGATCGTAATCGTGGCGCCGGATGCGCTGCGCGATCTCGTGTCGAGCAGCGCTCTTTAATCGAGAAACGTCAGGGGCCTGGCGATACTTTCCAACGGCTTGCGCTCTGCGTCGACGCCCCAACGCCACGCCACGCAGCCTGCCAGTACCATGAGGGCGGCGCCGGTCAGGTATCCACCGAAGACACTTGCGCGCGAGCCGGTCTCGATGAGGACACCGAACAGCCAGGGCGCAACGACGCCGCCCACGCCGGTGCCCACCGCGTAGAAGAAAGCGATCGCGAGCGCCCGGATTTCAAGCGGGAAGGTCTCGCTGACGGTGAGGTAGGCCGAACTCGCCGCCGCTGAGGCGAAGAAGAAAATCACCATCCAGCAGACGGTCTGGGTTGTCTCGTCCACGAGATTTCGCAAGAACAGCCATCCGGTGAGTGCAAGCAGTATTCCCGAAACAATGTAAGTGAACGCAATCATGGATCGGCGGCCGCGCGTGTCGAACAAACGACCGAGCAGCAGGGGCCCGAGGAAATTACCGATCGCAAACGGCAGGATGTACCAGCCGACATGACCTGATGCGACACCGTAGAAGTCAGTGAGGATCAATGCATAAGTGAAAAATATTGCATTGTAGAAGAACGCCTGGGACGCCATCAGGCTTAGGCCAACCATCGTCCGGCGAAGATGTCGCCGGAACAGAACGTCCATCACCAGGTGCAGCGGCGTTGAACGGCGGGCGCGCAATTGGGCGCGCGGCAACCCATGTGCGGGCGGCAGCGAGGAGAAACGGGATTCGATATCGGCAATGACCTTTTCGGCTTCTTCCGTATGGCCATGTGTGATCAGCCAGCGCGGGCTTTCCGGAATCCAGAGTCGCATAAAAAAGATCAAGCAGGCCAGACAGGCACCAATCAGGAATCCGAGCCGCCAGCCAAAATCCGGATCGATAAACCGTGGATCAAGCAGGATCAAAGAGCCCAGCGCACCGAGTGCCGCTCCGATCCAGAAGCTGCCGTTGATGATGAGGTCGTTCCACCCGCGCACGCGTGCGGGAACGAGTTCCTGAATGGTGGAATTGATCGCGGAATATTCGCCGCCGATACCAGCGCCAGTCAGAAATCGAAAAAATGCAAAGCTTGCAATGTTCCAGGAGAACGCCGTGGCCGCGGTTGCGGTCAGGTACACTGTGAGCGTCAGAAAAAAGAGCTTCTTGCGGCCGAGTTGATCGGTCAACCAGCCGAAAAAAATTGCGCCGATCACAGCTCCGGCAAGATAAGCGCTGCTCGCAAGTCCGATGTCGGTATTCGAAAAACGAAGCGATGGACTCTCTTTCAGTGCACCAGCCAGGCTGCCCGCAAGCGTCACTTCCAAGCCGTCGAAGATCCATGTGATGCCGAGGGCGACCACGACGAGTGTGTGGAAGCGGCCCCACGGCAATCGGTCAAGTCGTGCCGGGATGTCGGTCGTAATCGGGAGATCGCTCTGTGCCATGACGCGGATGATCTAACTGGCGCGCGGAATTGTTCCCTCGGGTGGCTCTGAATGCTTGCGACGGCCGGATCTACGTAACGCAAAATAAAGCATTAACGATCCGCGGAGGCGTTTTTGGCCCTGTTTTCAGGTCGGCGCCACATCGTCCGAAGGGATCAAAACATGCGTCAAATAACGGAATATCAATGGCTTTCCACTAATTTTGCTTGGTGTTTGCAGTGTGGCCTCGAGGCTTGGCGGCGCCTCGCAGATGACCAAACTCGCCACGATATGGCAGCCTCTCGTCAGGCACCGATCAGTGCTGCTTGGAGCGCTGCTGATCGGCGTTGTCTGGATCACGCTGTCTTTTTTTCTCGCCAACGAACGCAACAGCGCTGAACGCGCTGCGATCCAGAATTCAACAAACCTTGCCGGAGCCTTGGCAAGCCACCTTTCCAATTCGTTGGGCGAGGTCGATCGTTCGTTGACCGTAATTGCCGCGCTTTACGCGCAAAGGCCGGAAAATTTTGATCTGTTGGGTTCGCTCAAGGCCAATCGATCCCTGTCGGACGCGATATCCCGAGTGAGCATCGTTGATCGCAATGGAATTGTGTTGCTGAGTAGCGATGCAAGCCTGCGTGGCAAAAGCGTGAAAGACCGTGCGTACTTTAAAAGCCAGGCCGAAGCGACGACCAACGAGCTTTTTGTCGGAAAGCCGATCTTGTCGGAAACGGCGGCCGACAAATGGACGGTCGAACTTTCTCGTCGGATCCTGCGCGCCGATGGGCGGTTCGACGGCGTCGTCTCTGCCTCTCTCAATTCGAGGTATCTGACGCGAATCTATAATTCGGTGGACATCGGCCAGAAGGGATACATACGTGTCATCGGCCTCGACGGAATAGTCCGCGCGACGAGCGGAGACACGATGTACGTGCTCGGGAAGGATTTTTCGCGCGCTGATCTGTTCAAGAGTTTGGCATCGGAACGGGGCGGCTGGTACTACACCGGAAGTGGTTTGAGCGACCACATCCCACGACTTATCGCCTATAGAGTCGCCAGCGACTATCCTTTCGTCGTCACGGTCGGCGTTGCCGTTCCGGAAATTTTCGCGCGCGTGGAAGCGAAAAGGAAATCAGGCTATTTTGTTGCAGCATTGCTGACGTCTCCTGATTGCATGCGCAACGGCGCTGAGCATCAGAGGGCAAATGCAGCGTGAGGCGGCAAAAAAACGCCTCGAGCACACCAATATGCTTTTGAACGCGACGCTTGCGAATATGCCGCATGGCATCTGCATGTTCGGAGCCGATACGAAACTCGTGCTCGCCAACGATCTATACAGCACCATGTATGGTCTTGCTCCCGGTGCCATAAAACCAGGAATGACGCTCGCGGAGGTCCTGCAGTTGCGGGTCGCCGCAGGTTCCTGTCCGGCGGACTCGGAAAAATACGTCAGGGACCGAATGCACGAAGCGTTTCTTCCTGACGCCGGTTACATGATCGACAAGCTTCAGGACGGCCGGACGCTGGCCGTGTCCCGGCGCGCCATGCCTGACGGCGGCACGGTTGCCGTCCACCAGGACATTACAGCTCATTTGCATACCGAGCAGCAGCTCGACGAGACCAGGCAGTTCCTGGATTCAATCATTGAAAACATTCCGATCGCCGTCGTCGTGAAAGATGCCGTCACGCGCAAGTTCGTGCTGGTAAACCGGTCATTTGAAACGATGCTCAAGGTCGGCCGCAACGAAGTTCTGGGGAAAACCGTATTCGAGATTTACCAGAGGCATGATGCCGAGCGGATGGATGCAGCTGATTCCGAGGCGCTAGGAGGTGCACCCGGCAGGTGCTCTAACGACTATGAAGTCGAAATGCCGGAAGGCCAAACGCGTGTCCTGGCAACGAGCCGCATCGTAGCCCGCGATGCCGCCGGAGTCGCGAGACATCTGGTTGTTGTTATCGACGATATCACCGAGCGGAAGAGGTCGGAGCAACGCATCGCGTTCATGGCGCATCACGACGTGCTGACCGGCCTTGCCAACCGTCTCTCGATCATGGACAAAATCGAAGAGGCGGTCGCGCGGCACCGCAGGCGCGGGGATTCGTTCGCGGTCTTGCTGCTGGATCTCGATCGCTTCAAACATGTCAACGATACGCTTGGCCATGCGGTTGGTGATGCGCTGCTGCGCGAAACGGCCGTTCGTCTGAAGGCATCGTTGCGGGAGACCGATGTGCTGGCGCGCCTGGGCGGCGACGAATTTGCCATCATCCAGGACAGTGACAATAACCAGCGTGAAGCGGCCAGCGCTCTTGCCGACCGTATCATCGATATCATCTCGAAGCCCTTCGATATTGAGGGCAATGAAGTCAACATCGCCACGAGTATCGGCATCGCGCTTGCGCCCGAGCACGCGACGAGCTCTGACGGCCTGATGAAAATGGCGGACCTGGCGCTGTATCGCGCGAAGTCGGCTGGCCGAAACAGGTACTGCTTCTTCGACCCTGAAATGAGTCTGGCTGCAAGCGCGCGTCACGAGCTTGAGAGCGAACTGCGCCGTGCGATTCAGCACAACGAGCTCGAGCTGTACTATCAGCCAATTGTCGATACGCAATCACTTCGGATCTGCGGAGCCGAAGCGCTCATTCGCTGGCGACATCCAACCAAGGGCGTGATCCTGCCGGATCAGTTCATCCCGCTGGCCGAAGAAACCGGGATGATCACGCAGATAGGCGAATGGTTGATGCAGACGGCCTGTGCCGAGGCGGCGACGTGGCCAATTGGCGTCAAGTTATCGGTCAATCTCTCCGCCGTTCAATTCAGAAAGAACAACTTGGTCGATATCGTGATCTGTGCGCTTGCGCAGTCCGGCCTGCCACCCGAGCGCCTGGAACTCGAGATAACGGAAACGGCGCTTATTGAGTCGGCAACCGAATGTCTGCCGATTTTGCGGCAGTTCAAGAATCTGGGCATTGCGATCACGCTCGACGATTTCGGCACAGGATATTCGTCGTTGAGCCAGTTGCTGATGTTCCCGTTTGACAAGATCAAGGTCGACAAGTCGTTCACGCAAAATTTGACCAAGCGGACGGAATGCGCCGCCATCATTGCGGCGACGCTCACGCTCGCGCGAAGCCTCGACATCGAGACCACCGCGGAAGGCGTTGAAACTGCGGACCAGTACCGGCTGTTGCGCCTTGCCGGCGTTACATCGTTGCAGGGCTTCCTGTTCCAGGCGCCGTGTTTGCCGTCGGAAATTGATTTCCGAAGCGCCTATAGCATTCCCGAAGTCGAAAATGCCGCATAACGTTGCACCCGCGGAAGGAGCGGAGCGTCGCCAGCGCGGGGGTGGCGCCCGTCCAGCCGTCGTGGTTTCACGCCAATCGCTGACCGACGAACTTGAAGCCGCAATTTCGCAGAGAAATATTGCATCCCGCGCCGAGATTTTGCGGCGCATTACCGATTTGTTTGCAGCTGGATCAGCCAGTTTCGGCAGCGAACAAACCTCTCTATTTGACGACGTCATGGGCCGACTGGTGAGTGAGATCGACCATTCGGCACGCGCCGCTTTCGGCGAACGTATCGCCAATTTGTCGAATTCCCCGCCGAGAATAACGCGTGAGCTTGCGCTCGACGATTCGATCGACGTCGCCGGCCCGGTGCTGAGGCGCTCCGAATGCCTCGACGACGATACCCTGATTGCTGGCGCCAAGACGAAGGGTCAGGATCATCTCTTCGCAATATCGCAGCGCAGCAGGCTGAGTGAGGGCGTCACCGACGTCCTCGTCGAGCGCGGTGACCAGAAAGTGGTGATAAGCACGGCAGCGAATGCCGGCGCGCGCTTCTCGGATTTTGGCTACACGAAACTGGTGTCGCGTTCCAAAAATGACAGCGAACTTGCGCTTCTGGTCTGGGCCCGGCCGGAAATTCCGCGCGAGTATCTCCTGACGCTGTTTGAGTCGGCGTCAGAAACCGTGCAGCGCAGATTTGAGGCGGCGGACCGGAGCAAGGCGGATCTCGTCCACGAGATGATCAAGCAGGCAGCCGATCAGCTTCAGACGAGCCTGCGCAACTATTCATCTGATTTTGCCGCGGCCATGGCCAATGTCGAGCAGCTCCATCAGAAAGGCGAATTGACCGAACAGCGGCTTTGCAGATTTGCCGAAAGTGGGAAGTTCGACGAAACAACGGCCGCATTGTCGTTGCTCACGGATTTGCCGGTTGGCGCGATCGAGCGGGCCTTGGTGCACGACACAGGCGATCAGCTGCTGGTCCTTGCAAAGTCGATCAACCTGTCCTGGAAGACGACGCGTGCGATTCTCGCGGTCCGCAGCGGGGCCGGCGGGGAATTTCCCGAATATTTTGAAAGATTCAACCGGCTGCGGCCGGAAACAGCCCGGGCCGCTATCCAATTCTACCGCCTGCGGGAGCGGGCCTCCAAATTACGGAAATAGCGTCACGCCGCGCCGCGTCCATCGCTAGGCCGGTGTTTGCGCCGCGCGCTGGCCCGCCGTCGTGCCGGCAATTCTGCCGAAGACCGAGCCCGCCATCAGGCCGGTGCCTCCGGGATAGTTGAAATAGAATAGCCCGCCCACCAGTTCGCCGGCCGCATGCAGGCCGGCAATGACCTGACCGTCGGTATCGATCACGCGGCCGGACGTATCGATCTTCAGTCCGCCGAAGGTAAAGGTGATGCCACAGGTCACGGCATAGGCCTCGAACGGCGGCTCATCGATCGTGTTGGCCCAGTTCGATTTGTTGATGGCAAGGCCTTCCGTCCGCCGCCCGTCCTTGACGTTCGGATTGAAAGCGACGTCGGTACGCACCGCCTTGTTGTACGCCTTGATCGTTTCAAGCGCCCGTTTGGCGTCGACATCATCGAGCCGTTTCACAAGATCCTCGAGCGTGTCGGCGCGGACCTTGGTGACCTGCTTGATCCGATATTCGTCGCGCAGCATCGGAATAATCTTCTTGTCGAAGACTTGCCAGGCGAATTGACCCGGCTGCATGAGGATGACGCGCCCGTATTTCGCGTAGGTGTAGTTGCGGAAGTCCGCGCCCTCGTCGACGAAGCGCTCCCCATTGGCATTGATCATGATGCCCCATGGGTAGGAGTGCTTCTGGAAGTTGTCGCCGACCGCAAGGTCGCCGAACTCGGGCGCGTTGCGGTCCCAGCCGACGGCGTGGCAGCCGGACCAGTTTCCCGTCGGCATCGCGCCGATATCGAGCGCCATGCGGATGCCGTCACCGGTGTTGAAACGCGTGCCGCGGATTTTCGCCAGTTCCCAGCCGGGGCCAAGGTAGCGCGTGCGCATCTCGCTGTTCGCCTGGAAACCTCCGGCTGCGAGCACCACGCATTTTGCCTTGACGTCGACTGTCCGGCCGTCGTGCTTGACCCGGATGCCTTTGACCCCGTCGTCGTCGGCGATCAGTGACTGCGCCCGCGCATTGTAGGCAACAGTGACGCCGTTCTTTTTGGCGATCGTCGTGTGCGCATCGATCAGTCCCGGGGCCGCCGCCCCACGATTCCACCGTGAGGCCGCCCCAGAACTTGAACTTGCCGTCGATCTTGTAGGCTTGCCGGCCGTAGATCGGGATGAACCGGATGCCCTTTTTTTGCATCCAGAGCATCGTGTCCTTGCTGCGCGTGATAAGGACTTCGCACAGGTCGGGATCGGTCCGGTATTCCGTCACGCGGCCCATGTCGTCGAAAAACTTGTCCTGCGTGTAAGTGCCGAAATCGGTATTGGCGACCTCCTCGTCGGTGAGGTCCGGCATCAGCGCGCGCAGGTCGTCGACGCCGTCGTAGACGCATCGGAACGCGCCGGCCGTAAATCGGCTGTTGCCGCCGGATTCCTCCTCCGGCGCACGTTCGAGCACCAGAACGGAAACCCCATGCTCGGCGGCGGCGTGTGCGGCGCAGAACGCAGCATTGCCGGCGCCGACGATCACGACGTCGGCGGAGCGGGGGAGTTTGGCGTGCGCCGGGGTATTCACCGAAGAAAGCCTGACATCCGAGAGGGCCGGAGTGTATGTGCCCGCTTCCACATGTCAACGCGCAGACCCTGTAAAGCCTGGCGAATTCTCTCACATCGTCAGATGGTTCGGGAGACGAGTTGAACTTAATGTAGTAATCGAGGTTGATGCTGGATCGGTTGATGCAGGCGGAAAGGTGATGGCGACGAGCATAATCATCGCGGTGATCTGCGTGGCGATCTGGGCCTACCTGATCGTGCGCGCGGGGCACGTACTGGCACGCGAGCGTACGCGATGCCACAAGCAGCGCGGGCGCGTCAGGCCCGTGGCCGGCGGTTGCCGCGGTCATTCCGGCGCGCAATAAATCCGAATGCATCGCACGCAGCGTGCAGTCGCTGCTGCGGCAGGACTATCGCGGGCCACTCACCATCGTGGTCGTCGATGACGACAGCGACGACGGCACCGGCGCTGTCGCAACAGATGCCGCTGCGGGCGATGGGCGGCTGAGCGTCGTCAGAACGACAGGACCGGCCGCCGGCTGGACCGGAAAATTGTGGGCGGTCAGCCAGGGCATTGCCGCGGCCGAAGCCTCCCATCCCGAATACCTGCTGCTCACCGACGCCGACATTGAGCACGCGCCCGACACGCTCTCCTGGCTGGTGGCGCAGTCGGTGAATGGCAGGTTCGTCCTGACGTCGCTGATGGCCAAGCTGCGCTGTGTCAGCCTTGCCGAGAAGATCCATGTCCCGGCTTTCATCTATTTTTTCCAGATGCTGTATCCGTTCGCGTGGGTCTCGCGCGCCGAGTCATCGACGGCTGCCGCTGCCGGCGGCTGCATGCTCGTCCGTGCCGACGCGCTCGCGAGCGTCGGCGGCATTGCCAGTATCCGTGGCGCGCTGATCGACGATTGCTCATTGGCCGCCAAGCTGAAAACAGTGGGGCCGATCTGGCTTGGCCTGACCAACCGTGCGCAGAGCATCCGGCCGTACCCAACCTTTGCCGATGTCGCGCGAATGGTCTCGCGCTCGGCCTACAGCCAGTTGCGCTACTCGCTGCTTGCTTTGACCGCCACAATTTTGGGCATGGCGATCACCTTTGTTGCGCCGCCAATGCTGGCCCTGTTTGCATCGGGATTGCCGCGATATCTTGGGCTTCTGGCCTGGGCGGCGATGGCATTATCGTTCGTGCCCACGTTGCGGTACTATCGGCTTTCGCCCATATGGAGCGTGGCCCTTCCGGGAATCGCATTGCTTTACATGTCCTATACTTTGCAGTCCGCGTATCAGCATTTCCGGCGTCGGGGCGGCCAGTGGAAGGGACGCGTCCATGCCGACGCGCCGAGCGTGCGATGAAGACCACCAGTGGACAGCTTCGATCGGGCAAAGGGTCGCGCGACGAGAATTTTCCGGTCGCGTCCTGGCTGATCAAGCCGAAACATCGTCCGGCAATCCTCGCCTTTTACGAATTTGTCCGCGTCGCCGACGACATTGCCGACCACGCCTCGCTGACGAGCGGTGAAAAGGTCGACCGCCTCAATGGGATGGAGGCGAGCCTGCTTGGTAAATCGGATCACGAGCCAGAGGGTGTGAGGCTGCGCGGCGTTCTCGAAGCGCAACGGCTCACACCCGCGTCACGCGCAGGATCTGCTCGACGCGTTCCGGCAAGATGCCACCAAGCAGCGATACGCGAACTGGGATGATCTGATCGACTACTGCTCGCGATCGGCGATGCCTGTCGGCCGTTTCGTGCTCGACGTGCATGGAGAATCGAAAGCGACCTGGCCGGCCAACGATGCGCTATGCGCGGCCTTGCAGATCATCAACCATCTGCAGGATTGCGGATCCGATTATCAGAGGCTCAATCGCATCTACATTCCGCTCGACGCGATGGCGGCAGCGGGGGTGAGCGTCGACATGCTTGCCCGCAATCGAGCGAGCCCCGCGCTGCGCGAATGTCTCAAAGGGCTCGTGGCGCAAACCGCAGATTTGCTGCGGGAGAGCGAGGGCTTTGCGGCGAGCGTGAAAGACAGGCGCCTCGGGCTTGAAATTGCGGTGATCCAGACGCTCGCCAAACGCCTGTTGCGGATTCTTGCAAGGCGCGATCCTTTGAGCGAGCCCGTTCATCTCAGCAAGGCGCAGGCCGCCGGCTATGCGATGCGCAGTGCTGTCGGTGCCGGATTGCACCGGCTGTTGCGCGCAGTCGTGCCCGCACACAGGTATCAGGTCCCATGACAGCGCAGGTCCAGCAGCCCGGAGACGCCCGCCCGGCGGCCGCGCGCGCGGGCGGCAGCTCGTTCTATCTCGCCATGCGCATTCTCGGCCGCGAGCAGCGCGAGGCGATGTTCGAGATCTATTCCTTCTGTCGCGCGGTCGACGATATCGCCGATGGCGATGTGCCGGGCGACAAGCTGGCACTGCTCGCCGCGTGGCGCGAAAATATCGATGCGCTTTACGCCGGGCAGGTGCCGCCCGGCCTTGAAGGTCTCGCGAAAGCGATTTCGCGATACGCCCTGGTCAAAGACGATTTCCTTGCAGTCATTGACGGCGTCGAAATGGATGCGCGCGCCGACATCCGCGCGCCGAGCCTCGAGGAGCTCGACCTCTACTGCGATCGCGTGGCCTGCGCCGTGGGGCGTCTCTCCGTGCGGGTTTTTGGATTGGCTGAATCCGACGGGAAAATGCTGGCCCACCATCTGGGCCGGGCACTTCAGATCACAAATATATTACGGGATATCGACGAAGATGCCGGCGTCGGACGCCTTTATATCCCTCGCGAAGCATTGCAGCTGGCCGGGATCGACACAGTTATTCCCCAATCCGCCGTTACCGACCCGCGGCTCGGGACGGCGTGCACGTTTCTTGCGGAGCGTGCGCGAGGACATTTCACGAAGGCGAACGAAATCATGGCCAGGTGCTCGCGCCGCAGCGTCCGCGCTCCGAAGATCATGGGCGTGGTCTATCGCCAGATGCTCGAGGACATGATAGCGCGTGGCTGGGCGTCGCCGCGCCAGCCGGTGCACGTCAACAAGTCCCAGCTGATATGGATCGCGTTGCGGCATGCGTTCGTCTGAGTCCGGTACTATCCATGTTGTCGGTGCGGGATTGGCAGGGCTTGCTGCCGCAATCCGCCTCACGCAATCGCATCGTACCGTCGTCGTCCATGAGGCGACGGCCTATGCGGGCGGACGATGCCGCTCATATCATGACTCCGCGACCGACATGCTCATCGACAACGGCACCCACCTGTTGCTGTCAGGCAACCATGCGGCACTCTCTTTTGTCGGCACCATCGGCTCGTCGGCTGGCCTGCACGGCCCGAAGGAAGCGGAATTTCCCTTCATCGATCTTGCCAATGGAAAGCAGTGGACGTTGCGCTTCGGCGAAAGCCGGTTTCCGTGGTGGGTCTTCGACAAGGACCGGCGCGTTCCGCAGACCAGTCTTGCGGACTATCTTCCGGTCGCGCGGCTTGCCTGGGCAAAGGCCGACAAGCCGATTGCCGATGTCCTGAATTGCTCCGGCACGCTCTACACCCGTTTCCTCGAGCCGTTGCTGCTCGCCGCGCTCAACATTGCGCCGCCGGAAGGCTCGGCCAAGCTTGCCGGCGTCCTGATCAGGGAAACCCTCGCGCTTGGCGGACAGGCCTGCCGCCCGCTTTTGGCGCGCGACGGCCTGGGGCCGGTCTTTGTGGAGCCGGCAATTTCATGGCTGCGCCAGCACGGTGTTTCCGTTGCCTTCGAAGACGAGCTTGTCGCGCTGCAGTTTTCTGACGGCCGCGCATCGCAACTTCAATTCGCCAAGCACAAAGTCGATCTCGGCGCCGACGACGCCGTCATCCTCGCGGTTCCGCCTTACGTCGCAGCCAAGCTGATGCCCGGCCTCACGGTGCCGACTGCGTTCCGCGGCATCGTCAACGCGCATTTCCGCGTCGATCCGCCGGCCAAGCTTCCGCCGATACTCGGCGTGATCAACGGCACCAGCCAGTGGATATTTGCGCTGCCGGGACGGATCTGCGTGACCATCAGCGACGGCGGCGGCCTGTTCGATGTGCCGCGCCCCGAACTTGCGCAGAGCATCTGGAATGACGTTGCGGCGGCAACCGGCCTGTCGACGGCAGCTCCCGCCGTGGCAGATCGTGCGCGAGCGGCGGGCAACTTTCGAGTCAACGCCGGAGCAGAATGCGCGCCGCCCCGGACCGCAAACGCGCTGGAGCAATCTGCTGCTTGCCGGGGACTGGACGGCAACAGGGCTGCCGGCGACGATCGAGAGCGCGATCCGCTCCGGTTATCGTGCCGCCGCGCTCGTCGGCGGCCGGATGGAGGCCGCGGCATGACGCTGGCACTCACCGAGAAGGCGCAGACGTCATTGCGGCGGCCGGAGCTCCAGAAATCGAACACCGCTGCCACGCAGGCGCTGCTGCAATGCCAGCAGCGCGACGGGCATTGGGTGTTCGAGCTCGAGGCGGATGCGACGATTCCTGCGGAATATGTGCTGCTTCGCCACTTTCGTGGCGAGCCGATCGACAAGGAGCTTGAGCGGAAAATCGCCGTCTATCTCAAGCGCATCCAGGGGCCGCACGGGGGCTGGGCTCTCTTTCACCAGGGCGATTTCGACATGAGCGCCAGCGTGAAGGCCTATTTCGGACTGAAAATGACCGGCGAAAGTCCGGACGCGCCGCACATGCGGCGCGCGCGCGAGGCGATCCTTTCGCGCGGGGGCGCCGTACATTCCAACGTCTTTACGCGCGCTCTGCTTTCGCTTTACGGCATCCTCGACTGGCGCAGCGTGCCTGAGATGCCGGTCGAGATCGTGCTGCTGCCGAGCTGGTTTCCGTTTCACTTGTCCAAAGTGTCCTATTGGGCGCGGACCGTTCTGGTGCCGCTGCTGGTGCTGCAAGCGCTGCGCCCGCGCGCGAAAAATCCGCTCGGCGTCCGCATTGACGAGCTTTTTGTGGAGCCCCCGGCAACAATTGGGCCGGCGCCGAAAGCGCCGCATCAGCGCTGGAGCTGGTTCCTGTTCTTTCGCGGCGTGGATGCCATTCTCCGGCCGGCCGTAAAGCTCTTTCCCAAAAGCCTGCGGCAGCGCGCCGTCAACCGGGCCGTCGATTTCGTCACCGAGCGTCTCAATGGCCAAGACGGTCTCGGAGCGATCTTTCCCGCAATGGCGAATGCGACGCTGATGTACGACGTGCTTGGCGACACGGCCAACGCCGCGATCGCGCGGGGCTCGATCGACAGGCTGCTGGTCATTCACGACCACGAGGCTTATTGCCAGCCGTGCGTGTCGCCAGTCTGGGACACGGCGCTGACCTGTCATGCGCTGCTCGAGATGGGCGGTGACGATGCGCGGGCAAGCGCCTTGCGCGGGCTCGATTGGCTGGTGCCAAACCAGGTTCTCGATGTCGTCGGGGACTGGGCGGCGCGCCGCCCGCATGTCCGGCCGGGCGGTTGGGCGTTCCAATATGCCAATCCGCATTATCCCGATCTCGACGACACCGCCGTCGTCGTCATGGCGATGGACCGCGCCCGCCGCTCGGGCGCCGGCGACCGTTACGATCAGGCGATTGCGCGCGCCGTCGAGTGGGTGAGGGGCCTGCAGAGCACCAATGGCGGCTGGGCGGCCTTCGACGTCGACAACGTTTACGACTATCTCAACAACATTCCGTTCGCCGATCATGGCGCGCTGATCGACCCGCCGACGGAAGACGTGACGGCGCGCTGCCTATCGATGTTCGCGCAGCTCGGCGAGACGCCCGAGACAAGCAAATCCGTGGCGCGCGGCGTCCAGTATCTGCTCGACACGCAGCTCAAGGACGGCAGCTGGTACGGCCGCTGGGGCCTCAATTACATCTACGGCACCTGGTCTTCACTCTGCGCCCTCAACGCCTGCGGCGTCGACCACGGCTCCCCTGAAATCCGCAAGGCTGTCAATTGGTTACTGTCGATCCAGAACCCGGACGGGGGCTGGGGCGAAGACGGCACGAGCTACAAGCTCGACTACCGCGGCCATGAGCCGGCGACGAGCACCTCGTCGCAGACAGCCTGGGCTGTTCTCGGCCTGATGGCCTGCGGCGAGGTCTGCAATCCGGCGGTTGCGCGCGGCGTGCAATATCTGGCGCAGACGCAAACCGATTCCGGCTTCTGGGATGAAGAGCGATTTACGGCGACCGGATTTCCGCGCGTCTTCTACCTGCGCTATCACGGATACCGGAAATTCTTTCCGCTCTGGGCGCTCGCGCGCTATCGCAATCTGACCGAGAGCAACAGCGCGAGCGTGCCTTTCGGCATGTGATCGTCAGCGGCCGGTCGCCTCGAACCGCGCCTTCTGCGTCTGCGACAGCCTGCCGTAGAAATCGTCCAACGCGATTTGCACATTGCTTGCCGCATAATTCATTGCCGTGATCTGGTCGCTTGCGGAATCAAGGCGCGCCAGCGGATCGGCGGGGATCGGCTGCGCGCACGACGCGATCAGAAGCTTCGCCATGTCGGATGATACCTTTTGCAGGTTCTCGAGGCTGGCGGATTGCGTTTTGTCGGGCCGGACCTTCATTTCTATTTCTTTGACCAGCCGCTCCGCGCTGCCGATATTTTGCGCGGCGCATGCCTGATACTGCTTGTTCTCGCCGCCTTGCGTCTTGTCGTCGGGCGGTGGCGCATTCTGCGGCTGCTGGACGGCAAAGCTGTTTTTCTGCGCGCTCGTCAGGCTTTCATGGAAGTTTTTGAGCGGGGCTCGCATGGCCATGTCGCCGTCGCGCACGATCCATAGCGCCTGCACCAGCGCCCTCAGCCGGTCAGGCGGCGAAAGGTCTCCCAGCTGGCGGCAATTCGATTTGATCGTCTTGACCGCATCGTTCGCGGCAAGTTGCACCTTGTCGAGCGTCGCGTGCTGGGCGTCGGACAACTGCAACAGTTGCTCGATCCTGCTGGACGGCCATTTGTCGTCGGCGCTTGCGGCATCGTTGCATTGATCGGCCGAGACGGCGGTGCCGCTATCGCTCCTGGCGGCCCCGGTGGTCGCCACCCGCGTCGATCCCCGCATCCGGTCAAAACGCCCGGTGATCGTGTCTGCAATCACGTCAAACCCGCGGCTGCGGAATTGCGCGCCGTAATCATCGGGCCAGAACGCAAAGCCGAGCACTTCCTCGTAAGCCGTGACCCACGCCGCGGGTCCGGCGCGGCCCAGGCGGGATTTGACCGTACCTTGGGCGTCACGGTCGGGTACCGGCGCAGCGGCTCGCCCTCCGCTCGACGAGCGGTGCCGGTAACTTCGGGGGAAATGGCCGAAATGTCCGAGCATCTGGCGCAAGGGCCGTGTCACGCCGCCGACGATTCCCTGCGGCGACAATTGCGCCTGCGCGGGGCTGTCCAGCGGGACCGCTGCAGCCAGCAAACCTGCGACGATGGCGGCGCGCGCGCCCATGGCCGTGCTCCAGGGCCATTATAACCTGAGCGGTGACGAAGCTTTTCGTCTTACACAACAGGCAAATCCGCCCGGAAGTTCCATCCGGGACGGATTGAAAGCGCGGTTATCCCGTCTTTTATCTCGCCTTTTATCCCGCCAATTATCCAGCTTTGGCGAGCTCCGGCCGGCTTTTCGCCTCCCGGATTTCTTCCATTTTGCGCTCGACGTGCTTCGAGAACACGTATTCCGCCGGCCGCTGGCGATCGAGCGAGATCTCGGGCGTCATTTCGCCCTCGGTGCGCGGTCCGCGCAGGCTGACCGCCAATGCTTTCAGCGGGTGCGCGACGGCATCGTTGACGGCCGAGGCCTCATAGCCCGAATGCACCATGCAGTCGGCGCACTTCTCGTAATTGCCGGTGCCGTAGGCGTCCCAGTCGGTGCCGCTCCATCAGCTCGTCGAATGTTTTCGCGTAGCCTTCGCCCAGCAGGTAGCACGGCTTCTGCCAGCCGAAGATGGTGCGCGTCGGGTTGCCCCACGGCGTGCAGTGATAGCTTTGATTGCCCGCGAGGAAGTCCAGGAACATGCTGGACTGGCTGAACGACCACTTCTTGTTCTTCGGTCCGCGCTTGAAAACGTCGCGGAACAGCTGCTTGGTCTTGCCGCGGTTGAGGAAGTGCTGCTGGTCGGGCGCGCGCTCATAGGCATAGCCGGGAGACACGGTGATGCCGTCGACGCCCAGCTCCGTCACGGTGTCGAAAAATTCCGCGACGCGATCGGGCTGCGCCGTGTTGAACAAGGTGCAGTTGATGTTGACGCGGAAGCCGCGCTCTTTCGCTGCCTTGATCGCAGCAACCGCGCGGTCGTAAACGCCCTGCTGGCACACCGAGATGTCGTGCATCTCCTTGTCGCCGTCGAGATGCACCGACCAGGTAAAGAAGGTGCTGGGCTCGTACTGCGACAGCTTCTTTTCCATCAGCAGCGCATTGGTGCAGAGATAGACGAATTTCTTCCGCGCGACGATGCCGCGCACGATTTCCGGCAACTGCTTGTGCAGCAGCGGCTCGCCGCCGGCGATCGAGACGACGGGCGCGCCGCATTCGTCAACGGCGTGCAGCGCGTCTTCGACCGACATGTTCTGGTGCAGAATGGGGTCGGGATAGTCGATCTTGCCGCAGCCGGCGCAAGCCAGGTTGCACCGGAACAACGGCTCAAGCATCAGCACCAGCGGATAACGCTTCCGGCCGGTCAGGCGCTGACGGACGACGTAACTACCGACGAATAGTTTCTGAAGAAGTGGAATGCCCAAGATTGATATCCTTGCTTATTGATTTGCCACCGGTCACATCGAGAAGGTCGACCGGAACGCGGAATTCAATGTGCTCGTCCTGACCGGGTAGGGTGAACACCTCGACGGGGGTTATACGGCGCAGAGCGTTGATGACGTCCCGAACCATGACTTCAGGCGCCGATGCGCCCGCTGTAATACCGACCACTTCCACATCATGCAACCACTCCGGCCTTATTTCCGAGCCGCTTGCGATCAGGTGGGTGGGAATGCCCGCTTCGACGCCGATTTCGCACAAACGGTTCGAATTGGAACTGTTCTTAGCTCCCACCACAAAGATAACGTCCACCAGCTTGGTGAGTTCGAGCAAGGCGGTTTGGCGATTTTGTGTCGCATAGCAGATATCCTGCGTGCCGGGGCCGACGACGTCCTTGAACCGCCGGAACAGCGCCGCAATGATCCCGCGCGTATCGTCGACGCTCAGGGTGGTCTGCGTCACGTAGGCGATCGGCGTGTCATCGGGAAGGGTGAGGGCCTCGACATCTTCCTCCGTCTGCACAAGCAGGACCGGTCCGGGAATCTGCCCCACCGTGCCTTCCACCTCGGGGTGGCCGGCATGGCCGATCAGGATGACCGTGCGTCCCTGGCGCAGATAGTGGCGGCCTTGCGCGTGGACCTTCGACACTAACGGGCACGTCGCGTTCAGCACGCGCAGGCCGCGTTCGGCCGCTTCCGCCTCGACCTTTTTTGCGACGCCATGCGCACTGAAGATCGTGATGGCGTTCGGCGGCACTTCCGAAAGCTCTTCGACGAAACGGGCGCCACGCGCCTTCAGCGCATCGACGACCCATTTGTTGTGCACGATTTCGTGCCGCACGTAGACCGGCGGCCCGTATTTGTCGAGCGCGCGCTCGACAATCTCAATCGCACGTACGACGCCGGCGCAGAAGCCGCGCGGCTTCGCCAGAATAACCTTCATTACGCCCCCCCGTTCGTCCGGCTATTGGCCGCTTGCCGCCGGCGCCGGGCGCGATCCTCGAGGACCGCGATCTCGGATGGCTGCAATTCCGGAGCGTGCCTCGCTCCGAAGACGTCGAATACTTTCGCGACGATTCCATTCGCGTCAAGGCCCGCCTTTGCGTACATGGCGGGCGGTGAATCGTGGTCGATGAACATATCGGGCAGGATCATGCTCCGCACTTTGAAATTCGTGCGGTCCAGTGCGCCGACCTCGGCCAGGAATTGCATGACATGCGCGCCGAAGCCGCCGATCGCGCCTTCTTCGACGGTCACAAGCAGCTCGTGCTCGCGTGCGAGACGAAGAACGAGATCGGTGTCCAGCGGTTTGGCGAAACGTGCGTCGGCGACGGTGGTCGATATGCCGTGGGCCGCGAGAATTTCCGCAGCCTTCGTGCATTCGGCAAGGCGTGTGCCGAGCGACAGCAGCGCAACGGTCGTGCCCTCCGTGATGATACGGCCGCGTCCGATCTCGAGCGGCACGCCGACCGTGGGCATCTCGACGCCGACGCCGTCGCCGCGCGGATAACGCAAGGCTGACGGACGGTCGTCGATGGTCACGGCGGTCGCGACCATGTGCACGAGCTCGGCCTCGTCGGCCGCCGCCATGATGACGAACTGCGGCAGGCAGCCCAGATAGGCGAGGTCGAACGAGCCGGCATGCGTCGGTCCGTCGGCGCCGACGAGGCCGGCGCGGTCCAGTATGAAGCGTACCGGCAATTGCTGAATGGCGACGTCGTGCACGACCTGGTCATAGGCGCGCTGCAGGAAGGTCGAGTAGATCGCGACAAACGGCTTGTAACCCTGCGTCGCCAGTCCTGCGGCAAATGTGACGCCGTGCTGCTCGGCGATGCCGACGTCGAACGTGCGATCCGGAAATGCCTTGCCGAAAATGTCGACGCCTGTGCCGCCCGGCATCGCGGCCGTGATGGCGACGATGCGGTCGTCCTTCTCGGCTTCCTTCACCAGGCTTTCGCCGAAAACCTTCGTGTAGGAGGGCGCGTTCGAGGCGGCCTTGTGCTGCTTGCCGGTCGGGACGTCGAATTTGACGACGCCGTGGTATTTGTCCTTGGACGCCTCGGCAGGAGCGTAGCCTTTTCCCTTCTCCGTGCGCACGTGCACCAGGAATGGACCGTTGTCGGCGTCGCGGACATTTTCCAGCACCGGCAACAACTGCTCGAGATCGTGACCGTCGACGATGCCGATGTAGTAGAACCCGAGCTCCTCGAACAAGGTGCCGCCGGTGACGAAACCACGGGCGAGCTCTTCCGCGAGCGAGGCTTTCTCCTTGAAGAATTGCGGCAGGTGATCGGCAAACTGCTTCCCGAGGCCGCGCAGCGACATGTACATCGGGCTCGACAGCAGCCGCGTGAGATAGTTCGACATCGCGCCGACGGGCGGGGCGATCGACATCTCGTTGTCGTTCAGGATGACGATGAGGCGCCGGTTCATCGCGCCGGCGTTGTTCATGGCCTCATAAGCCATGCCGGCAGACATTGCGCCGTCGCCGATCACGCAGATCACATTATGTTTCTGGCCTGAAAGGTCGCGCGCCACCGCCATGCCCAATCCGGCGGATATCGAGGTCGAGGAATGCGCTGCGCCGAAGGCGTCGTATTCGCTCTCGGAACGCTTGGTGAATCCCGACAGGCCGCCGCCGGTGCGCAAGGTGCGAATGCGATCACGCCGGCCGGTCAAAATTTTGTGCGGATAAGCCTGGTGACCGACGTCCCAGATCAACTTGTCATTGGGCGTGTCAAAAATGTAGTGAAGGGCCACCGTGAGTTCGATGACGCCGAGGCTCGCGCCGAGATGACCGCCGGTGACGGCGACCGCGTTGATCGTTTCAGCGCGCAATTCATCGGCAACCTGCTGCAGGTGCCGTGCATTGATACGGCGTAGATCAGCAGGACTCTTGATGGAGTCGAGGATGGATGGAGTCGTTTGTTTCAGGGGGTCGTCATTGGGCGCCGTCATGCTTTACTTACCCTTCCCCGATTGAACGGAGGCGCTGAGGCCTTGGCAGATCCCCACGGAATTAATTCTGTCGCCCAATTCGCGCTTTGCCGATCTGCCATGAAGTTTCTAGTCAGCGTCAATCAATGACAAGAGCAAAAGTTCCGAATTGGAGGTATTGGATAAATGACCCAGTTGACCGGGTATAGGGGCTTCATTGTGTTCGAAGGGCCACAGCGCGCATGTTAGCGTCATGGGTTACCTCAATTGTTCGTTTCTGTATCCGATTTCCTTGGCCGATCATAGCCTTAGGTATCGTCGCCAGCACTATCGGTGCCGTCTATTCGGTGCGTCATTTCGCAATTACGACCGATATCAACAAGCTGATTTCGCCGGATCTTGATTGGCGCAAGCGCGAGGCCGAATTCGAGAAAGCCTTTCCCGGCCATTTCGGGTCGACACTGGTCGTCGTCAATGCCCCGACCGCTGAATTTGCCGCCCGGGCCAGTGCGGATTTGGTCACTCGCCTGAAGACCCAACCCCAGCTCTTCCGTTCAGTCGACGATATCGAGGGTAGCGAATTTTTTGCGCGCAACGGCCTGTTGTTTAGGCACACGGACGATGTGGCGAATATGGCCAAAGGACTGGGGCAGGCGGCGCCGCTGATCGGCACGCTTGCCAGCGATCCCAGTCTGCGCGGAATGACGCGCGCTCTCTCCCTTGGCCTCATCGGCGTGCAGAACAAGATGGTGACGCTCGATGCTTTGGCTCGGCCACTGTCGATGGCGTCGACGACCGTGGAGGAGGTGCTGGCGAATCGCCCGGCGTCTTTCTCGTGGCTGTCGATGCTCAGCGGCGCGGATCCGAAACCGGACGACTTGCGTCGCCTGGTCGAAGTGCAACCTGTTCTGGACTTTTCCGCGCTTCAGCCCGGCAAAGCCTCAAGCGACGAAATCCGCCGGATCGCGAACGAGCTTCAGCTCAAGGACAAATATCAGGCGCGCGTGCGCCTGACCGGTTCGGTGCCGATGGCGGACGAGGAGTTCGGCAGCGTCCAGGACGGCGCTCTCGAGAATGCGATCGGCACCATCATTATCGTTCTTACAATCCTGTGGCTGGCGCTGAAGTCGCCCCGCATCATTCTCGCGGTCATCATCAACCTGTTCGTCGGCTTGAGCCTCACTGCCGCGCTCGGCCTTGCCATGGTCGGCGCGCTCAACATGATATCGGTTGCGTTCGCCGTCCTGTTCGTCGGACTTGGTGTCGATTTCGGCATTCAATTCGCGGTGCGATATCGTGCGGAACGGCATGACGTGCCGAAGCTCCCCTCTGCACTGACTCAGGCTGCCGAAAAAATCGGCGTTCCGCTGACGCTCGCAGCGGCGGCCGTCGCGGCGGGATTTATGTCCTTCCTGCCCACCGACTACCGCGGGGTTTCCGAACTGGGGCAAATTGCCGGCGTGGGGATGCTCATTGCCTATGCGACCAGCATCACGCTTTTGCCGGCGCTGATAACGCTGCTCAATCCCGAAGGCGAGCCGGAAGAAATCGGATACCGCGCGCTGGCGCCGGTCGATCGTTTCCTGGAGACGCAGCGTATCCCCGTTATTGTCGGAACGCTCGCCGTCGCGCTTCTGGGATCGCCCTTGCTCTATTATCTCACGTTCGACTTCGACCCCATCCACTTGCGCAGCACAAAAACGGAATCGATTTCGACTTTGCTCGATCTTGGCGGTGACCCTCGTGCTGGCGTCAATTCAGTCAACATTATCTTGCCGTCCGTGGACGAAGCGGCCGCTGCCGCGGAAAAACTGCAGAAATTGCCGGAGGTCTCGCAGGTTTCCACGCTGCTGAGCTTCGTGCCGCAGGATCAGGACAAGAAACTCGCGATCATCCAGGATCTGAGCCGCCGCCTGGGACAGTCGCTGCAGCCGTCGGCATCGGGCAAGCCGCCGACCGATGCAGACAATGTCGCCGCGCTCAATGGCATGGCCGACCAACTCAACAAGATCGCCGGCAATGCCGCGGGCCCTGGCGCCGATGCGGCCAGGCGGCTTGCCGCGAACGCGGTGAAATTGGCGCAGGCCGATGAAGGCGGCGCGGACGCGCGCGCAGAATGCCTTCGTCGTGCCGTTGCAAACCAGTCTTGGACAGTTGCGCGGATTTTTGACCGCCCAGCGCATCACCAAAGAGAACCTGCCGCAGTCGCTCAGGCGGCTTTGGGTGACGCCCGACGGCCGCGCGCGCGTCGAAGCGTCTCCCAAGGGCAATACCGATGACACCGAGGTCCTGAGAACATTCGCGCGTGCAATTCTCGCCGTCTATCCCAACGGCACAGGCGGTCCGATTTCGATTCTCGAGTCGAGTCACACGGTGGTCAGGGCATTCTTCGAAGCAGGTTTCTACGCGCTGGTCTCGATCGCGATATTGCTCTGGATCGTGCTGGGCCGCTTCGGCGACATGCTGCTGACGCTCGTGCCTCTGCTGCTCGCCGGCGTCGTGACGCTGGAAATCTGTGTCCTGATCGGCATGCCGCTCAATTTCGCGAATATCATCGCGCTGCCGCTGCTGCTCGGCGTCGGCGTGGCATTCAAGATCTACTACATCATGGCCTGGCGGTCGGGACGGAGAAACCTGCTGCAGTCAAGTCTCACCCGCGCCGTCATCTGGAGCGCGCTCACGACCGCGACGGCATTTGGAAGCCTTTGGCTTTCGAAGCATCCCGGCACGTCGAGCATGGGCAAGCTGCTCGCGCTGTCGCTGGTGTGTACGTTGGCCGCCGCGGTGCTATTTCAGCCCGCGCTCATGGGGAAGCCCCGCGGCGCCAATGACTCGTGAGCATACGTCGTCAGCCGGCGAAGGCTGCGGCGTCGCCGTCTTGCGACCGCCCGGCGCCGGCTTCGACTGAGTTTGCGCGGGTGCCCGGCCGACGGTGTCGTTTGTCTCGACGCGGGTCCAGCTTTCGCCCCCGCACAGAAAGCCGAATACGCAGCCCTGGATGCGTAGCGTGTTCGGATCGGACAGGGTGATGCTGGCCGAATAAGTTTTACCGTTCTGCGAGTTGTAGACATTGCCCTCCCATTTATTCGGCTTGGTGGGAGTCATATCGAGCAGGATAGGCATGCCCAGCGTTGGGCGGCTTCGCGAGCCGGGGTCGGGATTTCTCTGATCGGTGCCGCCGGGCCGCGCCTCCCACGCCACGACCCCCCAAAGGTGACCGCCGCAATCCACGATCTTGATTCGTGCAACGCGATCGGCGACCAGCCACTCGCCGGTAGGCGCCTGGCCTGTGGGGAAGGGGTCGCGGGCTGTGAAAGGGCGGCACTGCTGATAGCCAGCCAAAACAAGGCGGTCGCTAAGATTGGCCATGATTTGCCGGTCGTTGGATTTGCTCGGTTTGTCACGTGCGAAGACACCTGAATTTGCGAAGATGGGCTTTTCTTACACCTGAAAAATAGCTGAAATCGCGGCTTGTTCCGGTGTTCCAAATCCAAGATTGTGGGTAATGGAACTCGACTGCAAGCCCGCTCGTTCTTTCGCCGCGGGCGGATGCTGGTCTATGGGGCGAATGGAGTCCGTTGTGCTCGATATTCCCGCGGATCTTCGTCCGCCGGCGCCGGCCCCACGTACGGAGATAGGGCGCCGGCGCGTGTTTGCCAGAAATCCTCTCGAAGCCTGGACCGACGCGCATTTTGAACAGCCGGTGGTGGCATCGGGCCTCTCGATCGGACGCGCTGTGGTTGTGACCGACCCTGCTGCAATTCGTCGCGTGCTACTCGAGAATTGCGACAACTATGAGAAGGAGTGGCGGCAGCGCCGCGTCCTTTCAGCTGGCCTCACCGGGGGCCTGCTGACAGTCGAGGTCCACGATTGGCGCACGTCTCATTCAAAGATTATTTGATTGTTATTGGGTCAGTAGAATGATTGCGAAGTCCAACGGATTTGACGGTGACCAGTCTGCCATCGACAGGGCCATGATGGAGCGCTGCATCGGGCTTTCGGCAAAAGGAATTGAGCAGGGAGAGATGCCTTTTGCCAGCCTGATTTGCCGCGACGCGGAGATTCTGGTGGAGGCAACCAATCAGGTCTCCCGAGCCGAGGACATAACGCGTCACGCCGAGATGGTTGCGATCTCGAAAGCGCAGCATATCCTTGGCCGCAAGGATTTGTCTGATTGCACGCTTTATTCGACCGTCGAGCCTTGCGCGATGTGTGCATTCGCGGCGAGAGAGACGCGGATCGGACGCATCGTTTTCGCAATCAAGTCGCCGATGATGGGCGGCGTGTCCAAGTGGAACGTCCTGCGAGACACCGAGCTCTCGAATGCAATGCCGGAAGTGTTCGGCCCGGTCCCTGAGGTGGTCGCCGGGCTGATGCAGGAGGAGGCCGAGCGGATCTGGCATAGTTGGAATCCGCTTATTTGGGCCGTCATCAAGTATCGCGGCTATCTCGGCGGCCATGGTGCCGACGTCGGCTTCACGACCCTTCACGCCATCCCGGAACGGCACGGCTTTTTACGCCGGCTGTTCGCCTTCCATAACCACGCCCCGGACTTTTTTCGGAAATTGCGGTTTTAGCTATTGTCCGTGATCTTCGAGCACCTTCAGGCAGACCTTGCGGATGCGCTGCCGGTTCTCCTGCAGGCAGGCGAGAACGCGGAAGGTATCGGGGATCGCGTCTTTGCAGAATTGGCTCGCATCGGGTGCGCAGGCAGCCTCTTCTTCGGGCGTACCCCTGAAGGGGTTTAAAGGCTGTGGTCCCGGCAGGTTTTTCTCGTCGGCCGCGAAAGCCGCGGCGCCAAAAACTTGTATCAAGACAATGACTGCGCAGATTTTAGCGTACATTGTGTCAGGCCCGATTTTCATGCATGGTTTCATCGTCAACCGCGGCAGTGCCTTCACGTTCCACAGAGGAAGCCGGGTATGCTTAGTCATTATTGCGTCGATTTTAAGCGGTCGTCGGTTGGAGCGTCGCCATCGCGCTGGCTGAAAAAGTTTGCGGGCATAGCCGCGCTTTCTCTCTCGCTTGCAGTTTGCATTGCAAATTCGTCCCACGCACAAAGCATAGCACCATTTAAGCGTTTGGCAGGTCAATGGTCCGGCTCCGGTACCATTGACCTGACGGACGGCAGGCGTGAGCCGATCAGATGCAGGGCATCCTACGACGTGCTCAGCGACCAGAGGAATCTCCAACTCAATATTCGCTGTGCCAGCGACAGCTACAATTTCGATTTGCGCGCGAGCGCCGCTTATTCGGCAGGCTCGGTTTCCGGCACCTGGAGTGAATCGACGCGCCTTGTTGCAGGGACGATCTCAGGAAGGGCCGACGGCGACCATATTCATGTCGTGGCCAAGGCCGCGTCTTTCTCGGCGAGCTTGTCGTTGGCGACGCACGGCGCGCGACAGTCGGTGGTGATCAAGGCGCATAGTGCCGATGCGGGCATCAAAGGCGTGTCGATGAATCTCAGGCGCAGGTAGCGCTTTTTATTCTGCCGAAGAACGCAACAGCGATCGCCGCGACATGCGGCGAACGATCTTGCTCAGGAACATGGCAATCGGCCGCAGCATGAACATGTCTGCGAGAAGAGCGGCCACCATTGCGAAGGCGCTGAGCCATCCGAAAAGCCGCAGCGACGGGAGGCTCGACAGCACGGTCATCGCCAGGCCGCAGGCAAGCACCGCGGACGTCAGGATCAGCGGCGGGCCGACCAGAATTGTCGCTCGCTCGACGCCCACCGCGGGATCGGGATCGATATCTTCGATCTGCAGGCGGTTGAGGAAGTGAATTGTCGCGCTCAAGCCGAGCCCGAATGACACCGTAAGCGCAATGACGCTTGCGAACTGCAGGCCCTGGCCCGTCAGCAGCAACATGCAGCCGGCGAGGACGATCGGGAAAAGTCCCGGCAGGATGCTGATCAGCATCACGACCGGCGACCAGAACGCCAATCCGATGAACGCGGCCACGAAGGCGATCTCGATGGTGAGGCCGTCGCTCAGCTTGTCGATCATGAGGGCGCTGTTGCGCGCGGAGATGACCGATAGCCCGGTTACCGCAATCTTGTAGTCGGGATACTTCGCTCTCACCGTGTTGAGCTGTTGATCGATCCGGTCGACGATCGGCAGCAGTTGGCTCGCATCAGAATCCGGAACACGCCCGCTGACGATGACGGCATCCTGCTCCGCCGAAATGAACCGGCGCGTCAGATAAGGCGGCAGCAGGTCCACGTATTGCTTGAGCGTTTCGACGTCCGATTTGTTCATTTTCTCGGCGAGCCAGCGCCGCAGCGTATCGAGCGACCAGACATTGCCGATCCCCGTCTGGCGCTCGAGCAGGGCGTGGACGTCGGCAATTGCGTTCAGAGTGTTCGCGTCATAAAGCGAGGCGCCTTTCGGGAACTGGATATAGACGTCGAAGGGGTTTGCGCCGGTCAGCTTGACGTCGAGGCGGTTGCTGGCCTGCACCGCCCGCTGACGGTCCGGCACCTGGTCCGCCAGCCGGTAACGCGGCTGCAGCTGGGCATAGCCCAGCGAGAGCACGACAACGACAACAAGGCTCAGCAGGGAGTAGAGGCCCGGCCGTGCGACCATGCGGATCGCGATCCAGCTGCACAGCCGGCGCAGCCAATCGAGCGCCGTGTCCATATCCCTGACCGCCGCGACGAATGCGGTCTCGTTGCGGATGAGCAGGACGCCGAGCAGCGGCACGCCCATGATTACCGCGACCAGCGCGACCGTGACCGCAATCAGGCCGGCTTCCCCGAAGGTTCGAATGAGGTCGGAGGACGAAAATTGCAGTGCTATGAACGAGACGCCGGCGGTCGCGTGGGTAAGCACGCAGGCGGGCCCCACGATCAGCAAAGCGTTGCGGAACGCCGTGAACTTGTCGTCTCCCGCGAGCAGGCGGTCGCGGGCGGCAAAGGTAATCTGCATGCTGTCGGAGAAACTGATGACCATGATCAGCGGGGTCATCACGTTCAGGAACATGTTCAGGCTGAATCCGAGCCAGCCGAGTACGCCGAGCGCCATCAGGATGGCCAGCAGCGGCGGCGCCGCCGCAATGATCATGAACGACGGGCGGCGGAAGAAGATGATCGCGATCAGGCAGCCGACCGCGAATCCCAGCGTGTTGTAGACCAGCCGGTCGCGCTGGATTGCATCGCGGATCTCGAGCTGCATCACCGGCACGCCGGAGAGCTCGGCTTTCAAACCGGTGCCTTCCAGATTGGTTTTTATCTCCTGGCGGACCGCCGCGATCGTCGGCCCCAGTTTGTCCGGTGCGGTCGATGAAGGCTCGAGCGCGAGCACCATCAGCGTAAGCTTGCCGTCGTCCGACAGCATCTTGCCGCGGATGATCTCGTTCGACGTCACCCGCTTGATGAGTGCCTGGTAGTCGGCGCCTTGCGGCAGTGGATTTGGAAAGAGGGGAGGCGGGATCGGCCCTTGGTCGGGCGGCTCGCGTGCCGAGAATATGGAGATCAGCCCGCGCGTGCCGTCGACCAGCTGAAGCTCGATCGCGAGCTCGCGCAGCTTTTCCAGCGACGCACGCTCTAGCAGGCGATCGCCCTCGATGACGATCAGCACGTCAAATTCGTTGGAGGGAAAGCGGCGCGTGACCTCTTCGTAGGTCCGAAACTCGTCGGTGTCCGACCGGAACAGCTGGCTGAGGGAGTCGTCGACCTTGACCCGCACAAAGCCCACGGCCGCGATCGCGCTCAAGATGACGAAGACGATCACACACAAAGTGCGGTGCGACAGCGCGAAAAAGCCGATGCGCTCAATGCCCAGTGCCAAATTCCGCGGCTTGACCGCGCGCGGCGGGACTTTCACATCGCGGTCGGCTGGCGGAATGCTACTCACTGATACTGATACCCGGTCCAAATGGCGGTGAAGAATGGACTTTCAGAGCCGAAATTTCCACTAGACCGGGCGTGAATACTAGCCCGCGACACCCTCAAGTTTCTTTGCCGGCGCTGCTCCCGTGCCCCATCGGCGCTCGATGTAGTCGACCACCATCTGCTTGAAGTCGGTGGTGAGCGTCGCGCCACGCAGCGTTGCAGCCTTTTTGCCGTCGATGAAGACAGGGGCGGTCGGCTGCTCGCCGGTGCCCGGCAGCGAAATGCCGATATCGGCATGCTTGCTCTCCCCAGGCCCATTGACGATGCAACCCATCACCGCGACGTTGAGCGTCTCGACGCCAGGATAGCGCTTCTTCCACTCGGGCATCGACTCGCGGATGAAGCCTTGAATTTCGGCCGCCAGCTCCTGGAACGTGGTCGACGTCGTGCGCCCGCAGCCGGGACAGGCCGCGACCAGCGGCACAAAAGTCCGCAGGCCCATCGTCTGCAACAGCTCCTGCCCGACCTGAACCTCGCGGGTGCGGTCGCCATTCGGCTCCGGGGTGAGCGAGATGCGGATGGTGTCGCCGATCCCCTGCTGCAGAAGCACGCCCATCGCAGCCGATGATGCCACGATCCCTTTCGACCCCATGCCGGCTTCGGTCAGCCCGAGGTGCAGCGCATAGTCGCAACGGCGCGCGAGTTCGGCATAGACCGCGATCAGGTCCTGCACGGCGGAAACCTTCGCCGACAGGATGATGCGATTTCTCGGCAGGCCGATCTCTTCGGCGCGCGCTGCCGACAGCAGGGCCGATTGCACCATGGCCTCGTGCGTGACCTCGCGCGCATCGCGCGGCTGCGGCGACTTGGCGTTCTCGTCCATCAGCTTGGTCAGCAGCTCCTGGTCGAGCGACCCCCAGTTCGCGCCGATGCGCACCGGCTTGTTGTATTTCAGCGCCATCTCGATGATGGCCGAGAACTGCTTGTCCTTTTTGTCCTTGAAGCCGACGTTGCCGGGATTGATGCGATATTTGTCGAGCGCTTCGGCGCAGGCCGGGTGATCCGCCAGAAGCTTGTGGCCGATATAGTGAAAGTCGCCGATGATCGGCACGTTGACGCCGAGCTTCCTGAGACGATCCTTGATGTGCGGCACGGCCGCGGCTGCCTCGTCGCGGTCGACGGTGATGCGCACCAGTTCGGAACCCGCTGCCGCAAGTGCGGCGACCTGCCGCGCGGTGGCTTCGGCATCGGCCGTGTCGGTATTCGTCATGGACTGGACGACGATCGGTGCGCCGCCGCCTACGGTGACGCCGCCGACGCGGACTGCGACAGATTTGTGACGCGGTGAAGTTGTGCTCATACAATACCGTCCGAACCAATATAGGCATGCGGAGCCATGCCGCCCGCCTGGGAGCGGGGCCACGGTTCCGCTTTATCGCCCTCGATTGTAGCCGGTTCCGCTCGCGGGTGGGAATCCCTTAAACCCTGGGTTCACCCGGCATTGTGGCAAATTTCGTCCTGGATGCCGAATCCAGGGCATCGGCGGTCCGCTCGAATTGCTCGGCCAGCCTGCGCAGCTCTTCGGCGATATACCGGTCGGCGCAACCGGCGGCTCGTTCTCGGCAGTAGGAGCTTTCGCTCAGCAAAAACTGTCTCGCGGTCATGGTGTCTTCTTGTTGGTTTTGCTGGTCGTTGTGAGCGCGCTGACAACGCGCTCTGGCGCCCTTCGTTCCAGTTCCGGAGTGGTGGTGGTGTACGGCGCCTACCGGACGATCTGCTGCAGCAGCGCATGGAGCTTTGCAGCCTCGATGGGCTTCTGCAGCACCGGCGCATGAGAAAATTGCGAGACGATGGTATCGGGCCCGTAACCGGTCACGAATGCGAATGGGATTTTCCGGTTGGCGAGGATGTCCGCAACCGCATAAGTCTTTTCGCCCCCCAAATTCACGTCGAGGATACCGGCCTGCAGGTTGTTGCTCTTCGCCGCAAGAATGGCATCGCTGAACCGGTTGTAGGGACCGTCGACCTTGTGCCCGAAGGCGGCGAGCATATCGGCGAGCATCATCGAGACGAGCGGCTCGTCTTCGACCAGCAAGACGCGTTTGTCATTCGGATCGGCGCCTTGCGCTAGCGCGCCTTCCGTCTGGCTCAGGTCGATCGGTGCACGCCTGAAGCTCTCTTTGTTGGGATCATGCGGGACAGATAGCGTGCAGCGAAGGCCATTTACCTGCCAGTCGAATTTGACGATGCCGCCGAGTTGCCGCTCGATGCCGGCGACGATCGCGCGGCTGCCGTAGCCCCGGCGAGTTGGCGGCTCGATTTGCGGGCCGTCCGATTCCTGCCATGACAATTCGAGCCGGCCGTTGCTCAGGCGCCAACGTCAAATTGACACGGCCGGCCTCGGTCGACAGGGCGCCGTATTTTGCCGCGTTGGTGGCGAGCTCGTGCAATGCGAGCGCGATTGTCTGAGCGGTCGCCGGCGGGAGCACGACAACCGGCCCGCGCACCGAAACGCGCTCCTTGCCTCCCGCCCGATAGGGGGCAAATTCTTCGTCGACCAGCCGATTGAGATCGGCGCCTTCCCAGCGCGAGCTTGCAAGCAGTCTGTGAGCGCTCGACAGCGCGCTGATGCGGCCATCGAGCGCGCCGATGTAGTCGTCGATGGTCTCGGCACGGGTCAGCCGCATAATGGACTGCACGACAGCGACCACGTTGCGGGCGCGGTGATCGACTTCCTCGGCGAGCAGTATTTGCCGTTCTTCGGCCCGCTTGCGTTCGGTGATATCCGCGACCACACCGCTGAGCCAGATCAAGCGCCCTCGTTCATCGAAGTTCGCGATCGCCGTGCCGGTGCACCAGCGCACATCGCCGTTTGGGCGCAGGACGCGGAATTCGGTCTGAAAGGTGTTGGCGTTTTTCGAAAGCTTGCGGAAGGCGCGCTCCAGAAGTTCGAAGTCACCGGGACTGATCAGCGGCCGCACGCTGTCGACGGTCGGCACGAATGTGCTGGGGTCGACGCCGAAGATCTCGCATTGGCCCTGGTCCCAGGTCGTGCTTCCGCGCGCGACGTTCCATTCCCAGCTGCCCATCTGGCCGGCGGCGAGCGCCAGGCTGCGCAGCCGTTCGCTCTGCCGGAGTTGCCGCGTGGAAGCGGCGAGGGCAGCGGTGCGCTCCGCGACCCGCGCCTCGAGCTCGCGATTGAGCTGCTCGAGCTGCCGGGTCTTGCGGTAAAGCTCGACGAAGACCTTGACCTTCGCCCGCAAGACTTCAGGGATCACCGGCACCGGGACATAGTCGACCGCGCCCATTTCGTAGCCGCGCAGGCGATCGACGTCCGTCAGCAAAATCGCTGAAATGAAGATCATCGCGGTCTTTTCGAAGCGCGGATGGTTGCGGATCATCGCGGCAAGCTGGAAACCGTCGATGTCCGGCATGTAGACGTCGATGAGGACGACCGCGACGTCGTTCTTCAGCAGCAACTCCAGGGCCTCGCGTGCGCGTTGCTTGCCGGTCAGCAGGTTCTCGCCGACGTCACCGAGGATTGCCTGATAGGTCAGAAGCTTCGCCGGCTGATCGTCGACGAGCAGAATGTTGACCTTGTCTGTCCAGTCATGATGTCTTCGGCCTCAGCGATGCAGCCAGCTGCGGAGAGCGGATAACAGTTGCTCGGTGTTCACCGGTTTTGCCAGATAGTCCGAGGCGCCGGCATCCAGGCACTTCTCGCGGTCGCCTTTCATCGCTTTCGCGGTAAGCGCGACGATCGGCAGACGGCGGAATTCGGGTTCTTCCGGATTTGCTCCATGGTCTGATAGCCGTCCATCTCCGGCATCATGATGTCCATCAGAACAATGGCGATGTCCGGATTCGATTCGATGAGCTTGATCGCCTCGTTGCCGGTCGTGGCGGTCAAGAACCCGCATCCCGCGCCGCTCCAGCACGCTGCTCAGCGCAAAGATGTTGCGGGCGTCGTCGTCGACCAGGAGAACGGTTCGATTGACAAGATCCTCGTCGGAGCTGTTCAGCCGCTCAGCATGCGCTGCTTTTCGGGCGGCAGGTCGGTCACCACGCGGTGCAGGAAGAGCGCGGTCTCGTCCAGCAGCCGCTCTGGCGACTCCACGCCTTTCACGACGATGCTGCGCGCCATCGTATGAAGCTGGCATCTTCTTCCGGGCTGAAAGTTCTCGCCCGGTGAACACGACGACCGGCACGTCGGACAGCGCGTTCGTCGGCTGCAAGCTCTTCCAGCACCTCGAATCCCGTCATGTCGGGCAGGCGCAGATCGAGCACCACGCAGTCGCACGGCTGCTCGCCGCAGCGTATCGAGCGCATCACGCGCCGGTGTCTGCGGTTTCGATCTCGACATCGTCATGGCCGAGCAATTCCGAGATGCTCATCTGCTCGGCAGGATTGTCTTCAACGACCAGCAGGCGTTTCCGCCGCGGCGCTGCAATATTCCTTGATGCGCCGAAAGCGCGGCTTCGACACCTTCGGTGGTGGTCGGCTTGCTGACGAAGGAGAAGGCGCCGCGGGCGAGCCCGTGCTGGCTGTCCTCGTCGAGCGTGATGATCTGCACCGGAATGTGACGCGTCAGCGGGTTCTGCTTGAGCTGGCTGAGCACGCTCCAGCCCAGCATGTCGGGCAGGAATACGTCGAGTGACACCGCGCTCGGCTGGTACTGCTTTGCCAGCTCCAGCGCATCCGCGCCGCGCATTGCGACCAGCACCTTGAAACCCTTGTCGCGCGCAAGATCGACAAGCACGCGGCATAGTGCGGATCATCTTCGACGATCAGCAGAATTGAATCGCCGGGCTCAATCTTGTGCGGTCGTCGGGAATATGTTCAATCGTGCGCTCGGGCAGAACGATCGGCGCGCTTGCCGCCGGCAATTGCGCCAGCGCTCGGCTGCGCCGGCGCGCACGCAGGGCGGTCGACGGACCGACATAGGTGATCGGCAGGTACAGCGTAAATGTGCTGCCGACGCCGGAGGCGCTCCGCAGCTGGATTTCGCCGCCCAGCAGATTCGAAAGCTCGCGGCTGATTGCGAGGCCGAGGCCGGTGCCGCCGTATTTGCGGCTGGTGCTGGCGTCGGCCTGCTGGAATGCCTCGAAGATCATCTTCTGCTTTTCGGCCGGGATGCCGATGCCGGTATCGGCGACCTCGAAGGCGACAACGCTTGGCGCCTGGCTGAGGATGGGATGGCTCGCCGTCCAGCCTGCCGGCGCGGCAAAGACGCTTGAGTTGCACGCCGCCGTGCTCGGTGAATTTGAACGCGTTCGACAGCAGGTTCTTGAGCACCTGCTGGAGCCGCTTGGAGTCGGTGATGATGCTGCGTCCGAGCTTCGGATCGAGGTCGACGTTGAACGAGAGCTGCCGAGTTTCGGCTTCGTGGCGGAACGGCCGTGCCGACCGCGTCGAGCAGGCTGGTGAACAGGAGACTTCCTCCGCCTCCACGGTAACGGTTCCGGATTCGATCTTCGACAGGTCGAGAATATCGCTGATCAGGTTCAACAGGTCGGTGCCGGCGCCGTGGATGGTGCGCGCGAACTCGATCTGCTTCGACGAGAGGTTGCCGTCCGGGTTGTCGGCGAGCTGCTGGCCCAGGATCAGGATGCTGTTGAGCGGCGTGCGCAGCTCGTGCGACATGTTCGCAAGGAATTCAGACTTGTATTTCGAGGTGAGCGCGAGCTCGGCTGCCTTTTCCTCGAGCGCGCGCCGCGCCTGTTCGATTTCCTGGTTCTTGCTTTCGACTTCGACGTTCCGCTCGGCGAGCTGCTGCGCCTTCTGCTCGAGCTGCTCGTTGGTCTGCTGCAGCTCGCGCTGTTGCGCCTGCAACTCGCCGGCCAGCTGCTGCGACTGCTTCAGCAGGCCTTCGGTCTGCATCGTCGCTTCGATCGAGTTGAGCACGATGCCGATGCTGGCGGTCAGCTGCTCGAGGAACATCGATCTGCAGCGCGGTGAACTGCGATAACCGAGGCGAGCTCGATCACGGCCTTCACCTGGTTCTCGAACAGCACCGGCAGGACGATGATGTTCTGCGGCACCACCTTGAACAGCGCCGAGCCGATCGGGACCGCGTCGGTCGGCATGTCGGTGATCAGCATGCGGCGCTTGTCGGCGGCGCATTGGCCGATCAGGCCTTCGCCGATGCGCAGGCGCTGCGGATGCCCGTTGACGCTGTCGTCGGCATAGGCCGGAGAGCAGCCGCAGCGTGTGCAGCTTCCTCGCTCTCGACCTGGTAGATGACGCCCTGCTGCGCATTCACCAGCGGCGTAAGCTCGGTGAGCAGCAGCCGGCCGACGGTGGCCAGGTCGCGCTGGCCCTGCAGCATGTTGGTGAATTTGGCGAGGTTGGTCTTCAGCCAGTCCTGCTCGGTGTTGCGCTCCGTCGTGAGGCGCAGGTTGTCGATCATCGTGTTGATGTTGTCTTTGAGCTCGGCGACTTCGCCGCGCGCGTCGACCTGAATCGACCGCGTCAGGTCGCCTTTGGTCACCGCGGTCGCCACTTCGGCGATGGCGCGCACTTGCGTGGTGAGGTTGGCCGCCAGAAGGTTGACGTTGCCGGTGAGGTCCTTCCAGGTGCCGGCGGCGCCGGGCACGTTGGCCTGGCCGCCGAGACGGCCTTCCACGCCGACCTCGCGCGCGACGGTCGTCACCTGATCGGCGAAAATCGCCAGCGTGTCGGTCATGTTGTTGATGGTTTCGGCGAGCGCCGCGACTTCGCCCTTCGACTTCACCGTCGAGGTTCTGCTTGAGCTCGCCGTTGGCGACCGCGGTCACGACCTTGACGATGCCGCGCACCTGCTCGGTGAGGTTGGCGGCCATCACGTTCACGGTGTCGGTCAGGTCCTTCCAGGTGCCGGCGACGCCGGGCACCTGCGCCTGGCCGCCGAGCTTGCCTTCGGTGCCGACTTCGCGCGCGACGCGCGTGACTTCCGAGGCAAACGCGTTGAGCTGGTCCACCATGGTGTTGATGGTGTTCTTGAGCTCGAGAATTTCGCCCTTCACGTCGACCGTGATCTTGCGCGACAGGTCGCCGCGCGCCACGGCGGTGGTCACTTCGGCGATGTTGCGCACCTGCGTGGTGAGGTTCGCCGCCAGCACGTTGACGTTGTCGGTCAGGTCCTTCCAGGTGCCGGCGACGCCCGGCACGTTGGCCTGGCCGCCGAGGCGGCCTTCGGTGCCGACTTCGCGCGCGACGCGCGTCACTTCGCCCGCGAACGAGCGCAGCTGATCGACCATGGTGTTGAGCGTTTCCTTCAGCTGCAGCATCTCGCCGCGCACGTCCACGGTGATCTTCTTCGACAGGTCGCCGTTGGCGATCGCGGTCGCGACCTCGGCGATGTTGCGGACCTGCGCGGTCAGGTTCGACGCCATGAAGTTGACGTTGTCGGTCAGGTCCTTCCAGGTGCCGGCGACTTCCGGCACTTGCGCCTGGCCGCCGAGCTTGCCTTCGGTGCCGACTTCGCGCGCGACGCGCGTCACTTCCGAGGCGAACGCGTTGAGCTGGTCCACCATCGTGTTGATGGTGTCCTTCAGTTCGAGAATTTCGCCCTTCACGTCGACGGTGATCTTGCGCGACAGGTCGCCGCGCGCGACGGCCGTGGTCACTTCGGCGATGTTGCGGACCTGGGCGGTCAGGTTGCCCGCCATCGAGTTCACGCTGTCGGTCAAATCCTTCCAGGTGCCGGCAACGCCGAGCACGTTGGCCTGGCCGCCGAGCCTGCCTTCGGTGCCGACTTCGCGCGCGACGCGCGTCACTTCGCCGGCGAAGGCGTTGAGCTGGTCCACCATCGTGTTGATGGTTTCCTTCAGCTGCAGGATCTCGCCCGACACGTTCACGGTGATCTTCTTCGACAGGTCGCCGCCGGCGATGGCGGTTGCGACATCGGCGATGTTGCGGACCTGGGCGGTCAGGTTGCCGGCCATGAAGTTGACGCTGTCGGTCAGGTCCTTCCAGGTGCCGGCGACGCCGGGCACCTGCGCCTGGCCGCCGAGCTTGCCTTCGGTGCCGACCTCGCGCGCGACGCGCGTCACTTCCGAGGCGAAGCGCGTTGAGCTGGTCCACCATCGTGTTGATGGTGTCCTTGAGTTCGAGAATTTCGCCGCGCACGTCGACGGTGATCTTGCGGGACAGGTCGCCGCGCGCGACGGCGGTCGTCACCTGCGCGATGTTACGCACCTGGTCGGTCAGGTTGCCGCACATGGCGTTGACCGAGTCGGTCAGGTCCTTCCAGGTGCCGGCGACGCCCGGGACGATGCGCCTGGCCGCCGAGCTTGCCGTCGGTGCCGACCTCGCGCGCGACGCGCGTCACTTCCGAGGCGAACGAGCGCAGCTGGTCCACCATCGTGTTGATGGCTTCCTTCAGCTGCAGGATTTCGCCGCGCACGTCGACGGTGATCTTCTTCGACAAATCGCCGTCGGCGACGGCGATGGTGACTTCGGCGATGTTGCGCACCTGCGCGGTCAGGTTGCTCGCCATCGAGTTCACGCTCTCGGTGAGGTCCTTCCACACGCCGGTCACCTCGCGCACCTGCGCCTGGCCGCCGAGCTTGCCCTCGGTGCCGACTTCGCGCGCGACGCGCGTCACTTCCGAGGTGAACACGCTGAGCTGCTTGATCATCGTGTTCACGATCGTCGCCGAGCTGCGAGAAATTCGCCTTTGAGCGGGCGGCCGTCGACTTCGAGGCGCACCGTGTTGAGCAGGTTGCCTTGCGCGACCGCGGCGACCGCCGTCGTGACTTCCTTGGTCGGCCAGAGCAGATCGTCGATCAGCGTATTGACCGAGGATCTCCATCTCGCCCCAGGCGCCGTTCGAGAGGCCGAATTTCACGCGATGACGCGTCTGGCCCTCGCGACCGACGAGCTCGCCGACGCGATCGATCTGCTCGGCCATGCGCTGATTGGCTGCAACGATCTCGTTGAAAGTATCCGCGATCTTGCCGAGGAGGCCGTCTTCCTCGCCGGTCATCCGCACGGAAAAGTCGCCGGCCCGCATTGCGCGCAGCGCCTGCAGGAGGTTTTGCAATTCCAGTGGTGAGCCGGGGGCGGAGCTGTCGTCGTCAGACTTGCCCGCGCGCTTCTTCGGCACGCCGTTGGCGATATTTTTGTTAGTGACCGTAGTTGGTTGCATCGACGCCTCCCGAATAACCCGCCTTCATCGCCACGCTTGCGCGCGGCGGGGGCGATCGGAGGCGATAAGGTCCGAACTGCATGGTCAGCGCCCGATCAACTCGAAGCTGCCCTGCCATGGTTGTTCGCCGTTTATTTGGGACAGAACCCTGACCCCCTCCCGATCGCTCCAGACATTGGTCACCCTGGAGCGCCCGCCAGCAATTAAATCCGCTAATCCGGGGAAAGTTCCGTTCCGGAGGTGCGATATTAGGTCAAAGGCAGGATCCCCCGGCCACGCGGGAACAGCGTTGTCGCGCCATCACCGATATGGTTAAACTCAGTCTCGTATTGTCGGAAAGCAAAAACCTGCCTTTTCAATAGGATAGGCCGACCAGCACGGGTGGAACGCGATGCCGCGGATGAAGGGTGCGGACCTCATCACCGAATATCTGATCGACAGCAAAATCCCTTACGTTTTCGGGATTTGCGGGCATGGCAACGTCGGCATCCTGGATTCCCTTTACGAAGCGCGCGACCGCATCACCCTGGTCTCGCCACGCCACGAGCAAGTGGCCGCTCACATGGCCGACGCCTATTTCCGGGTGCGGCACGAGGCGGTGGCGACCCTGACCTCTTGCGGGCCGGGCTCCTGCAATATCGTCATGCCGCTCGCGCTCGCGATCTCGGATTCCTCGGCATTGCTCGCGATCACGGCGAATGTGCCGACGTCGCAGTTCAACCGCAGCCCGTTTCAGGAAATCAATAAGCACTTCCAGGCCGATTTCCCGAACATCATCCGGCCGGTCGTGAAGCGCAGCTTCCAGCCAACCCGGGTGGACATGTTGCCGTTGGCGCTGCGCCAGGCGACGACGACCATGCTGTCGGGACGCCCGGGTCCGGTGAACGTCGACGTGCCGTTCAACGTCTTCCAGGAAGAGGATGACGTCGAGATCCCGCCGCCGTCACCGCCGCTCAACGCGCAGCGCAGCGGCGCCTCGCCCGACGAGATAGCGGCGTGCGTCGACCTCATTCTCAAATCGCAGCGGCCCGTCATCTTCGTCGGTCACGGTGTCACGCTGTCGGAGGCCTCGCGCGAACTCACCGAATTCGCGCACCGGCTGCAGATCCCGGTGATCTCATCGCCGAACGGCATGGGCGCGCTGGACATGACCGATCCGCTGGCGCTCGGGTTCATCGGGCGCAACGGCGCATACCCTGCGAACGAAGCGGGCCGGCGCGCGGACCTGGTCATCGCCATCGGTGCGCGCTTCGATGACCGCTCGGCGTCGTCATGGATGCCGGGATATTCGTGGAATTTTCCGCAGACCAAATTGATCCATGCGGACGTCGACCCGGCCGAACTTGGCCGCAACTATCCGCCCGACATCGGCGTGTTGGCCGATGCGCGCACTTTCCTGCGCCAGTTGCTGGCCGAGGTCGATACGCGCAAGCCGAAGCGAGAGGCAACGAAGGCTTGGGTTGCCGACATCCGGAAATGGCAGTCCGAGTGGGACAATTTTGTCCGGCCGAATTTCGAGACGCATGCGTCACCGATCCGGCCCGAGCGCATCGTTGCGGATTGTCAGGCCGTGCTGCCGCCGGACGCGATCCTGTGCTGCGATGTCGGCGTCAGTCACAACTGGTACATGCAGTTCTGGAAGGCCCGGCGTCCGCAGACGATGCTCAATTCGTGGGGCTTCTCCGGCATGGGCTTCGGCGCGGCCGGCGCGCTTGGCGCCAAACTCGCCGCGCCCGATCGTCCGGTCGTCGCCGTCACCGGCGACGGCTGCTTCACCATGGTGCCGCACGTGCTGTGCACTGCCGTCGAGTACAATATCCCCGTGGTCTGGGTGATCTGGAATAATTTCGGCTGGGTTTCGATCCGCGACATCCAGCTCGGCATGTTCGGCGGCCGCGAGCATGGCACCATGTTCCATGAAGGGCCGAACAACAAACCTTACAATCCCGATTTTGCCGCCTGGGCACGCGCGACCGGTGTCGAAGCGATGACAGTGACAAAGTCGCAGGACTTCAAAGGCGCGCTCGAGCACGCGATCAAGGCCAACAAGCCTTATCTGCTCGACGTGCATGTGGACGCGGAAGTACGCCCGCCTTCGACTGGGGCATGGCAATTGCCGCCGACGCCGTACAAGGAGCCGGTCTTCGGCAAGCGTTATCTTCCCGACGTGGTGCCTGCGAAATAGCAATGCTGGGGGCGAGACTGCAGTGAAAGCGCAAAGCAAACCAAGATCGGCAAGTGCCGCGGCACGGGGCCCTGAGCGCGCTTCAGCGCCTCGCGGCGCCGGCCAGCCGCGCGGCGGCGTGCAATCGCTCGCGCGCGCCTTCGCCATCATGGAGGAGATCGCCCGCAACCGGGACGGCATCGGCCTGGCCGATCTTTCCAAGCGTGTCGGGTTGCACAATTCGACGACATTCCATCTGGTCAAGACTTTGGTGTCGCTCGGCTATGTGCGCCAGATGCCGGATTCCAAGCGATATCGGATCGGCCGGCCGTTGTTTGCCCTGGCGGCAAGCGCCCTCGACGAAGTGGAAATGGTGAGCCTTGCGACGCCGATCCTCGAGGATCTTTCGCGTGAAACCGGAGAGAGCGCGCATTTTTCGGTGCGGATGGACGATGCGGTCGTCGTGCTGGCGCGCACGGGCGGGAAGGGCGCCTTCCAGCTCAACGATCGCGCCGGCGCGGTGCGTCCTGCGCACTGCACGGCTCTCGGCAAGATCATGCTGGCGGCCCTGCCGGTTGATCAGTTCGAGCGCTATCTGACGCGCGCCGACCTCAAGTCATTCACGCCGAAATCGATCACGGCGGCCGAATCGTTGCGGCGTGAAATCGCCGAAGTACGGCGCACGGGTCTCGCCATCGATGATGGCGAGTTCGATGCCGAAGTGCGCTGTGCCGCGGTGCCGGTTCGCGATTTCAGCGGTCAGATTATTGGCGCCATCGGCATTTCGGGTCCGGTCTGGCGGTTATCGATCGAGACGCTGCAGAAGCGGGCGCGCATCGTCCGCGCGGCCGCCGACCGGTTGTCGGCGGAGTTCGGATTTGCGGGCGACGTCAGGGCGGCAGTTTAATCACTCATGGAAGCTTTCGTGCTTCCAACATCCAACAGGGAAATCATGACATATGTGATTGTCGCGTACTGGCGGCCTCGCGAGGGGCAAACCGAAAAAGTCGAAGCGATCTTGCGCGATCTCGCCCCTGCGGCCCGGCAGGAGCCGGGCAATCTGGAGTTCGTCGTTAATCGCTCGCACGACGATCCAAATGAATTTCTGCTTTACGAGCAATACAAGGACGAGCAGGCGTTTGTCGATCACCAGCAGACGCCGCACTTCAAAAAGCTCGTGCTGGAAGGCGCCCTGCCGCTCCTCGAGCGGCGGGAACGCCACGCCTATTCAGTCGTCGCTTGAGACGCGCGTCTAGTCCAACGAGGGAAGCTACCAATGTCGCTTGCCGGGAAGAAAGTTGTCGTCGTCGGAGGTTCGTCCGGCATCGGTCTTGCGACCGCAGAACTTGCCAAGCAAGAGGGCGCTGAGGTCGTGGTCGCGTCCCGCAATGCCGAGCGCTTGAAGGCCGCTGCAAATAAAATCGGTGCGACGGGCATCGCCGCCGATGTCACCAGCGACGAAAGCGTCGCGGATCTTTTCCGCAAATGCGGGCCGGTCGACCATGTCGTTGTGACGGCTGCGCAATTGCGCACGGGGCCTTTCAAGACCGTTGCCATGGACGATGTTCGTGCGACCATGGAAAGCAAGTTTTGGGGCGCCTGGCGCGTTGCGCGTTCGGCCGAGATCCGTGCCGGCGGCTCGCTGACGCTTGTGACCGGTTACCTCAGCACCCGTCCACGGCCCGGCGCCGCGATCGTCGGTGCGGTCAACGGCGCACTTGAATCTTTGACCAAGGGTCTGGCGCTGGAACTGGCGCCGGTCAGGGTCAATGCCGTGTCGCCTGGAACGATTGACACGCCGATCCGCGCGAGCATGCCGGAAGCCGCCCGCCGCGACATGCTGGCAAAGACGGCAGCCACGTCTGCCGGTCGGCCGCGTCGGGACGGCGGCGAAGACATCGCCCAGCAAATCCTTACGTTTATGACGGTCGGCTTTGCGACCGGATCGGTTGTCTATATCGATGGCGGCGCGCTGGTCGTCTAAATTATACTCGTCGCGACGATCTCAAACGGGAGAGGCTCATGGCGCAGCGGAAGGCTTATGTCCCCCACGGCGTGATTCCGGCGGTGCTGCTGCCGTTCGACAATGATCTCGCCATCGACGAGGCAAGCTTCCGCAAGCATCTGCGCGACGTCGCGTCGGTCGAAGGCCTGTCCGCGATCACCATCAACGCGCACTCGACCGAAGTCGGCTCGTGCACATTCGACGAGCAGAAGCGTGTGCTCGACATCGCGCAGGACGAGATCGGCGCGCGCCTGCCGCTGGTGAACGGCATCTGGGCCGACGGCAGCATCGAGGCCGCGCGCATCGCCCGCATGGCAGCGCAAGGCGGCGCGTCGGCGCTGCTGGTTTTTCCGCCGGCGCCGTTCACGCTCGGGCAGTCGCCCGCGATGGCGCTCGCGCACATCAAGCGCATTGCCGATGCGACCGATCTGCCGCTGATCGTCTTCCAGTATCCGCTTGCGACCGGGCAGGGCTATCCGAAGGACACGCTGCTGAAGATGTGCGAGGAGGTGCCGTCGATCCGCGCCATCAAGGACTGGATCGGCAATGTGCCGCATCACGAATGGCACATCCGCACGCTGCAAAATCTGCCGCGGCCGGTGAACGTGCTGACCACGCACAGCTCGTGGCTGTTCTCGTCGCTGGTGCTCGGCTGCAACGGGCTGCTGTCGGGTTCGGGCAGCGTGATCGCCGATTTGCAGGCGCGGCTATTCCGCGCCGTGCAGAAGAACGACCTTGCCGAGGCGAAACGTCTTAACGAGCGCATCGAGCCGACGGCGCGCGTGTTCTATGCCGATCCCTTCGTCGACATGCACAACCGCATGAAGGAAGCGCTGGTGCTGCTCGGCAAGTTGCCGCGCGCGGTCGTACGCCCGCCGCTGGTCAAGATCGAGCGTGCCGAAGTGACGCGCATCCGCCAGGCCTTGATCGAAGCGGGCCTGCTCGACAAGAACGCAAGGGACGCGGCGTAGCTGTCACTGCCCGGCCTTGAACCGGGCATTCGATCCCTCGCTTAACGAGCCTGGTTTGAACAGCTACGATCCCGCGTCCTGAGTTGCCGGGGCAGCAATGAGACTGACGCGATTTCGTTAGAGTTGTCGCTGGTTCGGCCGGCATGTGGCTGCTTGCAGCGCATGCGCAGCAGGTCGAGCGTGTGCGGCGCATCGGCGTACTGGTCGGTTTATCTCCCGACGATCCGCAAGGCAAAGCCATCGTCGCCGCGTTCCTGCAGGGGTTGCAGCAATTGGGCCGGGCCACTGGCTCGCGATCTACAGGTCGAGTACCGCTGGGGGGCCGGCAACCCCGACGATATGCGCAAATACGCGGCGGAATTGGTAACGCTCGCGCCGGACGTCATCGTGGCCACTGGTGGAACGAGCGTGGGGCCGTTGCTGCAGGCGACAAGAACTATTCCGATCGTGTTCGCAAATGTCCCCGATCGGGTTGGCTCCGGCTTAAGTTTGCAAGGGCGGCAACGCCAATGCGAGTGACGTGGATGGCACAATTGACGGCGACTCAAACAGACATTTCTAGTCCGCGAAGTCGATCGGGTATTGTAGAGCATAGTCGTTTCCAGCCGATGGACGTCCGCGATTCTAGATCAAGCGTCTCGATCTCGACCGATGGGCTGATGGACATAGTGCGAGCGTTGAGCTGGTTCATCGCTGATCTGATTGCGCTGGCAGCTCGCGCGATGCCCCGATAACATCGGGATCTATCATGATGGCGGCTATCCAGCTCGTTTTGACCAGTACCGTCGTGGCGGCTACGCTACCGGCGGAAGTCCAGATTTACAGCCGTCTTGCGGTGCAGGCACCGACCAAGTACGAACTTGCGATCAACCTTAAGGCCGCGAAATTGCATCGGTCTCACTGTACCGCCATCGTTGCTCGCCGCGCGCCGATGAAGTGATTGAATAGACTGATGTCCGGTATGTAGCCCGGACACCTAGTGACGAGATCGTAAAGTTTGTGCGATCATCTACACTACAAAATCGCAAACTCGGTATTGCGCCGGTCGGTCACCAGCATGCTGCCGGGATAATGCGTGATGCAAAATTCCGGCTTCACGGTCGCGATCACGGATTGCGGCGTGACACCGCAGGCCCAGAACACCGGCAACTCGTTGTCGCGCACTTCGACGGCGTCGCCATAGTCGGGCTTCATGAATGTCCTTGATGCCGATCATCTCCGGCTTGCCGATATGGACCGGCGCGCCGTGCACCGACGGAAACCGCGTCGTGATCTGCACCGCGCGGATCGCATCGCGTGGCGTCATCGGCCGCATCGACACGACCATCGGTCCACGAAACGGACCCGCTTCCTTCGTGGCGATCGACGTGCGGTACATCGGCACGTTGCAGCCGCGCGTGATGTGACGCAGTTCGATGCCTTCCGCCGTCAACGCTTCCTCGAACGAAAACGAGCAGCCGATCACGAAGCTCACCAGGTCGTCGCGCCAGAATTCACGGATGTCCTGTGGCTCGGCAACGAGCTCGCCGTTTTTCCAGACCCGGTAGCGCGGCAGGTCGGTGCGGATGTCGAGATCCTCGCCCAATTCAGGCACGCGCGGATCGCCGGGCGCCGACATTCCGATCAGCGGGCAGGGCTTTGGATTGAGCTGGCAGAAGCGAAGGAAGTCGGCTGCCAACGCCTGCGGCAAAATGGCAAGATTGCCCTGCACATTTCCCGGCGCGAGGCCGGCGGTCGGTCCGCGGTGAGTGCCGGCGCGGATCGCGCGCCGCGCCGTAAGACCGCTTTCCTGGTCTGCCTTCTGCTCTTTTCGTAGGGGGCTGACAGCCATTGACGCCATCCGGTCTGGTTGTTGCGGCCAAGTTAGCATTGGCCGCGGCGGCCTCGGCCTGCCAAATCCTGAGGCAAGCATACGACCATGTGAGTTGGTATTCATCAATATGGAAATTGCGGTTGAAACTTGGTTCCGGATCGCGTTTGCTAATGACAACGAAGAGCCCGCCAAGGGCCGGCAGGGGAGGGATCAACGATGCCGCGTCGTGCCATCAGGCATGGGCGTGCGGTCACCGCTCTCACGGTTGCGCGCGTCGCGGCCGTGCTGCCGGCGCGCGGGAAGTTTTTCCAAATCGACGGTTCGGGTTTGCATGGGCAAGTGCATGTCGCGCGTGCCAATTGCCACCAATGAGATCCAGAGGGAGGACTCGTGATGACTGAGAAGTGGAAAGAAGAAGAGTGGGCGCAGGACTTCTGGTACAGCGGCAAGACCACGCGTCGCACGGTCGTCGGCTGGGGCGTGAAGGCGGCAGCGCTCGGCGCCACCATGCTGGTGCCGGCGCCGTGGCAAGCGGCATTCGGCCAGGCCAAGCCATACAAGATCGGCTCGGAGCAGCCTCTCTCCGGCGCGGCCGCGCTCGGCGGCAAGACCGCCGCTGTCGGCTTGCAGATGGCGATCGACCGCATCAACAAGGCAGGCGGCGTCAACGGCCGGCCGCTCGAGGCCATCATCGTCGACGACGAGTCCAAACCCGACGTCGGCCGCCGCAAGGTCGAGAAGCTCCTGGTCGAGGACAATGTCGACGTTCACGTCGGCGGCTTCCTCTCCAACATCTGCCTCGCCTGCATGCCGGTGTTCGAGGAGAACAAGGTCGTCAACATGATCAGCGTGTGCCTCGACACCACGCTGACCACGACCAAGTGCAACCGTTACAGCTTCCGGACTTTCGATTATGCGCCGGCGCAGGCGGTGGCTATCGCGCCCTATCTCGTCAACAAGATGGGCAAGAAGTGGCACATCATTTACGCCGACTATTCCTGGGGCCAGTCCACGCGCGACGCTTACGCGCAGGAGATCAAGAAACAGGGCGGCGAGGTGGTCGAGACGACCGGCATTCCGCTCGGCACCGCCGACATGACGCCGTTCCTCTCCAAGATCACCGGAAATTTTGACGGGATGTTTGGTATCTTCTTCGGCAAGGACGGCATCACCATCGGCAACCAGGCTTTCGATCTTGGCCTCACCAAGAAGTACAAGTGGGCCGGCGACGGCGCGATCGCCGAGTCGGTCAACCTGCCGGCGCTCGGCAACAAGATCGAGGGCTTCATCGGCATCAACCGCTACATCCCGGTGTTCCAGGGCCCGCTCGACTACGCCGCACCACAAGAAGTTCTTCGAAGAAGCCAAGGCACGCCTGGCCAAGATCGACCCGTCCGGCCCGCTGCCGGATCGCTACGTGCAGTCGAACTACGAAGCGGTGAATGCTCTCAAGCTCGGCATGGAGAAGTCGAAGTTCGAGGGCCGCAAGGACACGATGAAGCTGATCGAGGCGCTGGAAGGTCTGGTGATGAAGGAAGGCGACGACTTCCCGCAAGGTGGCGGGGTACTTCGCAAGGAAGATCACCAGGCGTTCATTCGCGAGTTCATCTTCGAGATCAAGGGCGGCAAGCACCAACATCGTCGAAACCGTCCCGGCCGAGAAGACGCTCTTCCCGCCGGCCTGCAAGTTCCCTGCGGCGTAAGTGGGCGCGCAGACGGCAACCGACATGCGCTCCCCGGCGAGTGGCCGGGGAGCGGCGTCGGCTCCCGTCCTCAGTACCGAGCTGTTGACCGTCCGTTTCGGCGGCCTGGCGGCGCTCAGCCAGGTCAATTTCGAGGTACAAGCGCGAGGAAGTTCGCGCCATCATCGGGCCGAACGGGGCCGGCAAGAGCACATTTTTCAATTGTCTCACGGGCGTGCTGCGACCGACCGCCGGACGCATCGTGTTCAACGGCGAGGACATCACCGGGCTTCCGCCGAACCTGATCTCGCAGAAGGGGATCGCGCGCTCCTACCAGATCACCAACATTTTGCCGAATGCGACCACGCTGGAAAATGTCCGTATCGCCGCGCAGTCGCGTCGGCACGCCTGGAACATGCTGAAGCATCACAGCGAATTCACCGACATCAATGAAAAAACGGAGAGCGCGTTGAAGTCTGTCGGACTGCTCGCGAAGGCCGACGAACTCGCTGCAAATCTCTCACATGGCGAACAGCGCAATCTCGAAATCGGTATTGCGCTGGCAACTGAGCCAAGGCTGCTCTGTCTCGACGAGCCGACTGCCGGCATGAGCGCGGCCGAAACGCACGACACCATGGAGTCTGGTGCGCCGGATCGCCAAGGACCACACGATTTTGATCGTCGAGCATGACATGGAAGTGGTGATGGAGCTCGCCGACCGTATCACCGTGCTGCACTACGGCGAGATCCTCGCGGAAGGAACGCCGGAAGAAATTCAGGAAAACCCGCGCGTGCTGGAGGTTTATCTCAAGACATGAGCGCCGCAGCCACCAGCGCCGAACCGCTCGTCCTGGTCGAGGATGTTCACACCTATTACGGCAAGAGCCACATCCTGCACGGCGTCTCGCTCAAGTCGGCGCCGGCGAAGTGGTCGGTCTGCTCGGCCGTAATGGCGTCGGCAAATCGACGACATTGAAGACGATCATGGGGCTGGTGACGCCAAGTCAGGGCAAGGTGCAGCTTGAGGGCAACCCGATCACCGGCATGCCCTCGCACAAGCTGGCGCGCCTCGGCATCGGCTACGTGCCGGAGGACCGCCGCATCTTCCGTCTGCTGACAGTGATGGAAAACCTGCGCACCGGGCTCGATCGCGGCGGTGTGACGGAAGAGAAGAAACGTGTGCTCCTCGACAAGGTGTTCACCTATTTCCCTGTGTTGGCCGAGCGGCGGAGCCAGGCCGGCGGGACGCTGTCCGGCGGCGAGCAACAGATGCTGGCGATTGCGCGCGCGATGATGCTTGAGCCCAAAGTGATCCTGCTGGACGAGCCGACCGAAGGGCTGATGCCGCGGATGGTTTCGCAGATCAGCAACATCATCGAGGTCCTGCACCGCGAGAACGTCGCGATTCTGCTGGTCGAACAGAACGTGCCGCTCACGCTTGCCGCCAGCCAGCGCGTCTACATCATGGAGAAGGGGCAGGTGCGCCACCATTGTGCTGCCACCGAGATCGACGTGAACGATCCGGTGATCAAGCAGTACCTGGGAGTTTGATCATGAGCGGGTTCCTTGCAGCCATTCCCTGGGATCAAATCCTGATCCAGACGGTGAATGGCATTGTCACAGGCATGATCCTGGCGCTGGTCGCGTCCGGTCTGACGCTGATCTTCGGGATCATGGACGTGGTGAACTTCGCGCATGGCGAGTTGTTCATGCTCGGCGCCTATATCGGGGTGCTGGTGCTGGCGAGCACCGGAAGCTTCTGGATGGCGCTGGTGCTTGCCAGCCTGATCGTCGCGATCCTCGGCGCCGCCATGCAGATCGTGACGCTGCGGCCGCTGCTCGGGCGCGACCCGTTGAACACGATCCTCGCGACTTTCGGCATTTCCCTGATCTTGCAGAACTACGCGCTCTGGCAGTTCGGGCCGTCGTCGCGCAAGATCAATGAGCCGATTACCAGCCAGTTCACGTTGTTCTATCTCCAATACCCCTGGTACCGGATCCTGATCGCGGCGCTGTCAGCCATGATCATTGGCGGCTTCTGGCTGTTCCTCAAACACGGAAAGTTCGGAATCTGGATCAGGGCCACCACGCAGGACCGCGTGATGGCGCAGGCCATGGGCATTCCGGTGCCGTGGGTGCACACCGGCGTGTTCGCCATCGGCGCCGGCATGGCGGCTGCGAGCGGCGTGCTGTTCGGGCCGCTGGTCGGCGTCAACCACACCATGGGCCTCGATTGGGTGCTGAAAGCCTTCATCGTTGTCGTGGTCGGCGGCATGGGCAACCTCGGCGGCTCGATCGCGGCCGCGATCTTCGTCAGCCTGCTTGAATCCTACGCTTCGATCTGGGTGAACCCGTCGCAGGCGGTGATCGTTTCCTTCGTCGTGCTCATCCTCACGCTGTTGTTCCGGCCCACCGGCCTCTTCGTACCGACACCGAAATGACAACCACTCCGATCGACAAACCGATGGCACTCGCGAAGAGCAGATTGAGCCACAACGCCGTTTTCTGGATCGGCTTTTGCGTGGTGATGGCGTTGCTGATCGTCGCGCCGCTGGTGCTGCCGCCATTCTGGCGCCGGTTCCTGACCGAGATTCTGATCTGGGGCCTGCTGGCGATGTCGTCCGACATTCTCATCGGCTACACCGGCATGGTTTCGTTCGGGCATTCGGCCTTCTTCGGCCTGGGCATGTACGGTGCGGCAGCGGCCATCCTGCTGGTCAGCCCGCCCAATCTGTGGCTCGCCCTGATTTTCGGGCTGGTGGCCGCGAGCATCGTGGCGGCATTCGTCGCCTATTTCTCCACCCGGTTGAGGGACATCTATTTCGCCATCACGACGCTGATCTTCTCGCAGATCTTCTACGTCATCATCTTCACCTGGACGGAAGTGACCGGCGGCGAGAACGGACTCAATTTCAGCAGGCCGCGGCTGTCGATCCCGTGGATCTATTCGGTGCCTTTCACCAATGAGACACTGCACTGGTTCGTGCTGGCGGTTGTGGCCGGGTCCTATCTGATCTTGCGGCGCATCATGCGATCGCCATTCGGGATGGTGCTGCAATCGATCCGCGAGAACGAGCCGCGCACGCGCGCCATCGGGTATCCGGTCGAGCGCTACAAGATCGTGGCGGTGATGCTGTCAGGTCTTTTCGCAGGACTCGCCGGCGTGCTCTACGCGCTGCAAAACCGCTTTGCCGCACCGGATTTCGTCTACTTCCTGGTTTCGGGCGAGACCGTGATCTTCAATGTCATGGGCGGCATCGGTACCCTGGTCGGTCCGATCGTAGGCGCCGGATTCTTCCTGCTGTTGCGCGAGTTGCTGGGACGCCTGTTCGGCGAGCAATTCCCCTACCTGATCCCGCTCGGCTTCATCTTCATCGTGATGATCATCTTCCTGCCGCAGGGCCTGCTCGGCTTCGCCCGGCGCTGGCTCAATCGCTAAGCAGGGGACAAGAGCCATAGCCGTCCGCAAGCTCGGCATCATCATGTATGGCGCCACCGGGCGCATGGGGCTCAACCAGTATCTCGTGCGCTATCGAGGTAACAATGTCCGCTTTGGGTCATGTGTGGACGGCGCCTTGGCAAGAACTTTCTGACGTTGCGCAGCATTGGTCGGGTGCGGTCATGTGTCCGGCCTGTTTGTGCGGCGGGTTAGGCCGCTGGCCCTAATGCTTTGCGCGGATCGGGTCCCAATCAAAAACACGCACTTTAAAGTGCGCTGACCCAAACGGGTTCTCCCGATCCCCGGAACGACCGTATCTGCATTACGTCGTTATGCCCTCGCCAATTCCTTCAAAACTTCAAACGCCGTCATCGTTGCCTGGCCTCACCTCCTTGTCGCTCTCGCTTCGCGCAACCACCCTATAGCACTCTTGATGCCGCCGAGGGGGCGCCGTCCACAGCATCAAAAGCAGACATGTGCAGCGCACAAGCCGATGTCTGCTAAGTGCCAATAGCGAACATCGCACGACGGCCCCGCTACATCCCCCGTTGCGGTGCTACTTCCAGTAATTTCTGAAGTTCTCGCTGGTAGAACTTCGCGTTGGCCGTGGTGAGATGGCCACTGGTCTCATCGCTAGCAAGGATTAGATACAGCTTGGCATTTTTTACCCGCTTGAGTGCGTCCGTCATGAGGCCGGTTTCCGGCGGATTACGCTCGTCATCGGCCGCATTAATCGCCAGCACAGTCGCCTCAATTTTTTCAAGGCCGGACGATGCGTCGTAATCGCCCGATGAACCCCATTGCCACAAGAAGTCGTTCGCGTCGGCAGTCATTGGTGCGGCGAGACGTGCGTCAACGAGTTTGTCGGCCTTTTCCCTAGTGGGCGCGAGCTGCTGATACCGAAGCGTGCCACCAGCGGTCGCTATCCCAAAAAAGACACTCGCGATTTTCATGGAACGCGGCTGGGTAGTGTAGTTGCCGTCTTTATATTCTGGATCGTTGCGAATCGTTTCAAGCATGACCCGTCGAAGCATCCAGTTGCAACTCGACATCGGTGTCGGCTGAGAGGCCATCGGAACGAGTACGTCCATGTAATTCGGATACCTCGCACCCCAAAGCCAAACATTCATCCCACCCATCGAGTTACCAATGATGAGCCGGACATGGCGGATTCCTAACCCTTCAGACAACAAGCGATATTGTGCGTCGACCATGTCGTCGTAATTGTAGTGCGGGAACTTTGTTTTGAGGCCATCGGAAGGCTTGGTGCTTTTCCCATGACCGAGCGCGTCTGGGATGATGACATAATATTTTGTTGCATCGAGCGGCTGACCAGGACCGAATAGTTCGCCAGCGAAAGCCGGAGTAAGCATGCTTGCTGCCGAGCCACCAGTGCCATGCAGCACCACAACTGGGGTTCCCGATGACTCACCAACGGTGGTGTAATGCAACTTGAGTTCCGGCATCACTTCGCCAGTGTGAAATTTAAAATCGCGAGCAACCCACTCGCCTTGTTTCGGCGCGGGGTATTCTGCCGCCCCAGCGGAAATCGAAAACAACACAAGTGCAAGCGCGCCAGTTGTTCCGAAAATCTTCATGACAGGCCTCCGCAATAACGTTTGCCGACTTACCCGTTGAAAAATATTACGCCGAAGGCACTACCACCGCTAGCTAAGCCGTTGGCATTTGGTTTTTATTAGGGCGTTTCTGGAAGAACTTTCGCTGCAGACATTTCGTAGCGCGCCATGTCCGCTTTACCCCCGAAAGCGGACATGTGCAGCGCACTCGCCAATTTCTGCTTTGTGCCAATAGCGGACATCGTTCCCGCCGTGTCATTCGATCACCTCGTCGGCGCGCGCCAGCTGCGACGATGGCACAGTGAGCCGCCGCCATTCGGAAATATCCTAGTGACCGTCCGGCTGCCGGCTTATATCCTCCAACAGCCCGCGCATCGCGTCGAGTTCTGTGCCGAAGCCCGCCCAGTCTCCGGACTTCAATCGCTCGATTGCTAGATTGTAGTGCTCAAGGGCCTCGCGCGCTCGGTCGGCCGCAGGGCCTGGGAGTCGCGCCCCCGCCGAGGCACTCGGGATCGTTGGCGCACCGGCTTCGAAGAGCGCCGCTAATGTTTCGGCAAGTGTCTCCTTCATCACCACTCGATCGCCGTAGGCCGCGATTACACGCTTGAGCTCCGGCAACTGCCCTTGCTCCGCGCGCAAGTAGAGCGGCGATATATAGAGAATCGAGTTTTCGATTGGGATCACAAGCAAGTTCCCGCGGATCACCCGTGAGCCCATTTGATTCCACAACGTGAGTTGTTGGGAGATTTCCGTATTCTGATTAATCAGCGCCTCGATCTGAAACGGACCGTACACAAGCTTATCTTTTGGAAACTCATAAACAATCAACTTGCCGTAGTCGGGTGGATCGCAACGCGCAGCCAGCCATGCGATCATGTTGTCGCGGCGGCTCGGCACCATGGGTAACATGAGGAAGAACTCGGCCTGCGCCTCCTCCGGCAGCCGCATGATGATGTAGTAAGGGGCCATCAAGGTCGTACCGCCCCCGCCTGGCTGACGTGGGAATTGCCAGAGATCCTCGCGGTTGTAGAAAACGTCAGCTGCCTCCATGTGGTAGGTTTGATAAATCTGCGCCTGGATCAGGAAGAGGTCCTCGGGATAACGAATGTGCGTCTGCAAGTCCGGCGCCATGTCTGCGAATGGCTTGAACAGGCTTGGAAAAATTCGCTGGTATGTCCTGGCGATCGGGTCAGCGACGTCCATGAGATAAAAATCGACGGACCCGTTATAGGCATCAATGACGATCTTCACTGAATTGCGAATGTAGTTGAGACCGAACCTTTGCACCGGCTGTGCGTAAGGAAAATAGTTGCTCGTTGTATAGGCGTCCTGCATCCAGTACAGCTTTCCGCCGCTGACTACCAAGTACGGATCGCGGTCGAGGCGTAGGAATGGGGCGATCGTGTGCACCCGTTCCCGGATGGCACGGCGAAACATGATCCGACTTTCGCGGGTGATGTAGCTCGAGAGCAGCAGGTTTATGTCACCGAAGTGCCAGGCGAAGAGATTTTTCCGCACGAACCCGCCTATAGGAACGCCGCCCGTGCCGTCATAGGTCGCATAGATATTGTCTTTCCCCTTCGGATAGTCGAACTCCGGCGTGCTTCCCTTGACGATGACGTAGCTGTCGGTCTCTTCCCCGTAATAGATGCGCGGCTCACGGACGTCGGGGCCGCCGGTCGCGACCGGAGGAATATCGCGCAGATAGAACAGCGGCAGCCCTTCGGTGCTCTTGCGGGTGACCGGGCTCATTATCACGCCATTGCCGTGGGTGAATATTACGTGGCGGTTGACCCATGTCTGTGCGTTTGGCGGCAGCAGCGAGGATTTCAGCTCACGGACCGAGAGCATCACGCTTTGGTACGCCCCGTCGAGCCAATAGCGGTCGACGTCCACGTCATGAAATTTGTAGTAGGTGCGGATTTCTTGCAGCTGCACGTAGGCATCCATCAGCGGATGCCAGTCCCACAGCCGTATGTTGTCGATGGTCGCCTTGTTGGCCTCAAGTGTCTTGAAGGTGAGGTTCTGTTCGGCCGGGAACGGCTTCGCCGTGATCTGGTGAAGATTGTAGGCCTGCTGGGTTAGCGCGATGTTGCGTTGGATGTAAGGCTTCTCCAGTTGCAGCTCGTTTGGTTTGACATACACGCGCTGAAATAATCCCGGGATCACTTTGGACAGCACGAGAGATCCGCCGAAGACGAGCACCACTGCTGCTACGGGAATTCGGAAGGTCCGCATCTTGACGTTCGTCCATGCGGTGAGTGCCGCAATGATCGTAAGGCCGATCAGTAACCAGAGAGCCGGCAATTCCACATGGATGTCAGTGTAGCTCGCGCCGACGACCACCCCGTTGTCGCCATAGAGCAGCAGATAGCGGTCGAGTCCGTAGGACCAGGCCTTCACCGCGAAAAAGAAGCCAAGCAGCACCGAGCCGTGGGCGATCACTGTCGGAGATATCGACCGGCGCTGGGCGCTATATTCGATGTCGCCGTGGACCCAATAGATCGCTCCCGCGAAGAGTGCGCTCAGGAAGAGCGCGAGAAGCATCCAATTCTTGATTGCGACGTAAGCGGGCAACGTAAAGAGATAGAAACTGATGTCATTGTCGAAGAGGGGGTCGCTCGCGCCATAAGGCACCTGATAGAGGAACCGCAGGAAGACAGCCCAATTGCTCACCTTTCCCCAGGCGACAAGCGCGGCGAGGATACAAGCGCCGCAAATGATTGCGATGCGCCATGGCAGCCGATGGCGCATGAATTCCAAAACCTCAGGTAATGTCGCAGCGCCCGTGGGTTTCCACTGGACTTCGGCGGGACGCTGCGTCCACTGTGATCGGGCGAAGCGGAACGCGAGCGATCCATTCACCCACAGGATTATGGCGGTCAGCAAAAAGACGGCGAAGAATACGCTGGCTTCGGCGACTAAGGTCACCCAGAAGACGCCAAAATGACCGATCGCAGAAAACCACAGCCAATCAACCAAGAAGCCACTGGCGAGCTCCAGCAGAATAAGGCAGATCAAAAAAATAATAGCGACGACGATGAGCGCCCGTGCGGCGCCTCGCCACGGCGCCCGCCGCTTGGATCCGGTGATTCCGATCGTCATGGTTTGATCCGATATCCCCGCTGGTCGGGGGGTCGGCTTGAACTTTAGCATTGCGGCGCTGGCAAGTTAGGTCAAGCCTGCGATGGGCCTCGCAATGTTAGTTCGAAGTTTGTTGAATGCTTACCCGGTTGCGCTCGGTCAGCGCTCGGAGTGGCGCTGCGCCAGAATCATGTCGATGCGCCTGCCGTCCATGTCGACGACCTCAAAACGCCAGCCAGCCCACAACAAATGATCGCCCGGCTTCGGCAGTTCATGCAGCTGCGCGAGGATGAAACCTGCAAGTGTCACGTAATCACCGGGCGGCGCCTCCGCTTTGGGTCATTAGCGGACATTCCAAAGGGTGGACAGAACCAGCGGCGATATCCGCATCGGATGGGGTTCGCGGACCTACCTTCTGCCCGTATCGCGCTTTGCGGGCCGAGCATCGCGTCTAACCCGTATATGTTGACGGTCAAGCACCAGGGCTAGAACACTCCCAACGATGTCGACGAGCGCATCTGGCGCCGAAGGACGTTCGTCCGGGTCGAATGCGAGTCCGATGACGGCATTCTGGCCTCCGGCTGTCTTTACAGGCCAAAAGTCAAAGCGCGAGACCAGATCCGGGTAGATGCCGCCGCGTACGACAGTTCCAGTCGCCAAGGACGATCGCGCCGCCTTTAATTCGGCCTTCTGGGGTTCTACGTCGCCGACTCTTTCGAGGGAAACCACCGTGCCCTCCGTAACAAGCATCACAACGACAGGAACTTGGAAGAGCGCTGCAAGAGCTTGGCAAGTGATTGAGACAATCGCCTTCGTATTGTCGGCGGCGACGAGGTCACGGCTGTAGCCTTGCAGCACAGTCGCCTGCCTTCTTAAGAGTGCTGCCTCGGTCGCCCTCCGGTGGGAGGTGAAGGCAACGCCACTCACGATGAGTCCGACGACAAACAGCAGTCCCATTGCCCAGACGTTTGCCGGGTCGTCGATGACGAGTGTGTAGCGAGGCTCAGTAAGAAAAAAGTTGAACGCTAGAGCACCAAGTATCGCCGAACAGAGTGACGGACCCAAGCCGAGGCTAACGCCCGCGATGATCACTGGCACTACAAATACGAGGGATAGGTTGGGGATCGTCAGTTTGCTTTCGACACCGACAGCCACGGCCGTCGCGACGGCGGTCATTGCAAATGACGCAAGGTAGCGCACAACCGCCGATGCTGTCGGGCCTAAAGGGGGATCGGCATCGGGCACCGGTGTGATGACCTGCCGCAGCTTCGATTTAATACCGGCCACCGGTTCATCTCCTGCCTAGTACTTTAGGCGATAACTCGCTGGCTGAAGAACAAACCAGCCAAGCGGAGGTCGCGGCTCTGATAGGCTAACCGAGTATACACCGGCTTCATTGGCGCGTGAGCCGTATGAAACATGAATTCGTCCGGTCAAAGACCCTTGCTGCTGAGAACGATGATGAGCGTATTAATCGCGGTGCTTACGAGAACAAGACTGCAAAGCAGCACAGCAACGCGCACCGCTTTTTTCGATAGCAACCCGTAGAAACCAATCGGTCGCTTTTGTGCAATGGTACGCATGACCAATCTCCATTCTCTTTAGATCGCGATTTCTCGACCGCATCGGAGAAATCGGAGTGCCGGCGTAAAAATTCGAGAGGGGAAGCAATTCGGCAGTATAAGAGCAGTATAAAGATCAGGTGTGGTGACCGGCTCCATCAAGGTTGATTTGCTGCAGTGCGTATGTCTCGCGCCTTGCCTACCGCGCCGCACTCCGCCGCATCTGGCTGATCACGCACTTGGCGCGACGCTGCTCGAACTCTGAGACTGCCATCTGCATGCGATGCTTCGCATATGCATCGCATGCTTCCGATAGGCGATTGAGCAAACCGTGCCGTTTCCGCCGTTGCCGGCGGGACGCAGTGGTAAACATCGTTCCAAACATCGAGGTCTCTCCTTGTTGTTGCTCTTGTGACCCCATTGGGTCCTCTAGTCGTCTTGCCGGTCGCGACGGCCTTAGGCTGTTGTCGCGGGCTGGCGTAGGTTTTCGTTGCCGTGGATGTGCTTATCACCGCGTAAAAATTCGAGTGGGACGGTCTGGCCGTTTTATAAAGGCGGCATAAGGGGAAAAAGACGTTCCGTGCGCCGGAACGGCAGGTTTCGATAGTTATGCAAATCAACGCGGCCAGATCACCGCCTAGGGCAGAGCAACGGTTGGGTGCTGCGTGCGAGGTGTGGGTAGGCAGAGGCCATTTAGCGAGCGGCCATGTCCGCTTTGGGTCAAAAGCAGACATATGCAGTGCAAAAGGTCATGTCCGCTCTGCCCCCGAAAGCGGACATGATCGGCAGCTCTTATACGTCAGCTGGGCGGAGTATCTTCGTGCTCTTCCAACGGAAATTCAGCAACTGTCTTGCCGTCCTGATTCATAATGGTCATGCGCCAGTCCGAGAAATTCGATCCATACATAAACATGCCATCTGCCCGAAGCTTGCTGGCGATCTCCCTCGCGCCTTTGCAGGCGGCCTCCACATTAGGGAAATCGAGCTCGTGTTCAGGAAGAGTGATGGTATTATCTGAGAATTCGACTTTGTATTTTGGCATGATGAATATCCAACGCACCCATGGCTGACGGGGCCGTTTTGTGAATCCCGTCACCGAACTCGTCTAGGAAGGCATATAAACCTCTCGCCCTGTTTGATCCAAATCATATCGCGTTTAGAATTTGTTTGGGTTGCCGTGGCTCACATCACGGTCTCCGACCCTTGCCTTATTAAGTTCCATCAATGGCGTGAGTTGCAGCCAGCGCAGCAGCCGGACCGGAACCCTTTCCTTCCAACTCGGTTGATAGGGCATCTGATTGGGACTGGCTGAGTTCCGTTAGAGGCCATCATGGACACTGTGCTTTTTACAGACCACGGCATTCTGGTGTTCGTCATAACCGGTAGTGCCATTGCGCTGACGCTTTCGGTTTTGGGACTTGCAACAACGCATCAGACGCGCTCTGACATCAAACACCAATTGGCTGCCGTGAGGGGCTTAGCGGCACATAATGAACGGAATTTACTGAAAGACCAATTTCAAGCGCTCGTGCGTGAGGGCTCTGACAGCATCGAAGACATCTTTGATGTTCAGTTTCTCTTAAAGGGCAATGATCCATGCGACAGCGTGGCAGAAAATCCGCCGCTGAACTTGAAGTAATCAGCGTCGATGGCTCGCCAGCCCGGCTGTTACCGCCCGATCATCTGAGCGCGGACGAGCGGCAAAGGTTCGCTGAAATAGTCTCGAACTGCGACGCGCGGCATTTCCGGCCAAGCGATACGACGTTGCTGTGCCGGTTTGTCGAGGCCGACGCCTTGGCCAACGCGCCGCCGCTGAACTGAGAAAAAATCCAGTGATCGACGGCAAGGCTAGCCCTTGGCTCATGGTGCAGGAGAAATCCGTTCGCGCCCTGACGGCGCTTTCCATGCGGCTGCGCTTGTCGCCGCAAAGCCGGATCGATCCCAAGGCGATAGGCCGTCAGGAATTGCGGCTAGGTATCAACCCGTGGGAATACGGCGATGACGCGCGGCGTTAAGGCGATCCACTGGATCGAGAACTTTTGCGTCGTTCCGTTCGGGTTCGACAAGGGCCAGCACGTCCGGCTGACAGCCGAGCAAAAGGAAAAGTCGTCCAAGAAGAGTTGAAAAAGCATTGGCTGTTCGGGACTGTGACGGCAATTCAAACCGAGGACGCCAAGACACGACTGATAATGAGTGGAACCAGCGAAGAAGGCTGGTCAACTTTTGCTTTTCACTTCCCCCCCAATCAGCAAAAATATCTGACTGAGATTATTCGCGCTCAAAGCAATCAAAATACAGAAAACCTTATCACCACCCTAAAATTCTATGAGGATCCTGCATCGCACGAAATGACTATCGAATTTTGCGAAGTCCGGTACATGCCCCCGAATGAGGCCGCCGATGCCACCGCCGTATAGACCTAGTCAAAATGAATGTATGCCATACGCAACGCACGAGGCCGCCGTTAGAAGTGCGTTGCGGCGGGCTGGAGTTGCAAGCGCCGAAATCGACCGCATTACGGCGGAGGAGTTAGCCAATATCCAATTCTCTGGTCAAGTCACCTACATCATAACTGAACCAGGCCTAGTCAGGGTGGAACTACGTGGGTGGATTAGTACTCGTGCAGGCGTTGACAACAACATTGAGCTCCATTTCCCACCGAATGAAGCAGAGTACCTAGCGGAATGCAAACGTGCTCAAGACAATATAAAGTGGCTTAGCGGCGACTGCTTTGTTGGCTCTAGCACAAACCTATTGTTGTTAAAAAGAATGTCTGTGATCAGCCTTGCATCGAAACCAGTAGAAATTGTAGAGGTTAGCAGCGACGCATTGGCCGCGTTAAAAGGGCCCGGGTAAAAATTGGCGACTGTCGGATTCACATCGGCCTAGCCGCCCGCGTCGTGCCAATGTCGCGGATCACCACTCTCGCCGCGATATGGAACTTAGACATTGGTACCGCCAGCAACCCGAAGTCGCGGCAACCCGATAAGAACCGATCATAGGGAAGAAAGTATAATCACCGCAACAACAGAATGCAAACGCCCCTTTTGACACAGCGCCAGCGGCGACATCCGGGCTCCATTGTGGTCAATCGATATACGTTGTCGCACCATCTTTGCGGAATGATCGTTCCCTCGGGGCGCGGGCCTCGCATAGGGGAAGGAGGGGTCACGATATAAAGTACCGACGTTGCTTTCATTCAGCTTGGAGCAGAAGGGGAAAACTTCCTGTGGCCACGGCCAGACGGGATCAGCCACTGCTTCGGACGCGGTCAACAAAACCAGCACTACGACTAACAACGACTGAACTGCACGTGCTGTACGACATCGCAACATGGGCGCCCCCCATTGAGATTGCCGAGAAATGATACCCGCTTTACCCCTCAAAAGGCATGGTTGGACCTTGGTCCAACTTAAAAAATTCGCCTGAGGCGGCGTGTGGCCTGATCGCAGACGACGGCAGCGTGATCCTCAATCGGCTTCGTCTGACAGGACTTTCGGCACCCGCCAATTGTTTACCCCGGTGTTTACCCCGGCACGTTTTTTCGCTCCGACCGGGCGCGAAATTTTCAACAAGTCATTGCGGCACAGGCGCAAAAGCAATTCGCCGCCGTATTGTTGTCCGCTCTACCCCCGAAAGCGGACATGTGCGGTGCGCCAGCGTCTTGAAGGCTAGTCGCACCGCACCGTCATCCCGCCGTCGACGACGATCTCGGTGCCGGTGATGAAGCGCGCTTCATCGGAGGCGAGAAACAGCGCCGCATTGGCGGTGTCGCGGCCATCGCCCATGAAGCCGAGAGGGATGCGCTCGAGGCGCGATTTCAGCAAGGCTTCGACATCGCCGCCGGTGCGCTGCTTGGCAAGCCGCGCTTCCACCATCGGCGTGTGCAGTTGTCCCGGGACGACCGTGTTCACGCGGATGCCCTTGTCGGCATATTGCACGGCGACGACGCGCGAGAGCTGGATCACGCCGGCTTTGGTCGCGGCGTAGCCGACCTGCGCCGAGCCGGTCCAGCGCAGGCCCGACGTCGAAGCAACGTTGACCACCGCGCCCTGTTTCTGCCGCTCCATGACCGGCAGCACATGTTTCAGCGTCAGGAATACGCTCTTCAGGTTGGAATCGACCTGCGCGTCCCAGACGTCTTCGCTCATTTCGACCGGTCCGCCGGCGGCTGAGCCGCCGACATTGTTGACCAGCACATCGATGCGGCCGAAGCGCTCGACGCAGGTCTTCACCATGACCTCGACCGACGCCGCGCCGGTGACATCGCATTGATGGGTGACGATTTCGCCGCCGGCCGCTTTCACGCGCTCGACGGTTTCCGTGACGCTGTCGAGATCGCGGTCGACGGCGAAAATCTTCGCGCCTTCCTCGGCGAAGCGCACGGCAATCGCGCGACCATTGCCCCAGCCGGGGCCGATGCAGCCCGCGCCGGTGACGATCGCGATGCGGTCTTGCAGGCGCCCGCCCATGCTCTTGTCCCTCAGGTCAATTTACGCGCCGGAGCGAAACGATAGAAGCGTTGCGGATTGTCGACCAGCACCGCCTTGCGTGCGGCTTCGCTGGGCGCGATCTCGCCGAGAATATCGACCAGAACCCCGTCATCGGGCGTCGGCCCCTGATGATTGGGGTGCGGCCAGTCGGTGCCCCAGACGCAGCGGTCGCCGAATTCGGCCACCAGTCTGCGCGCAAACGGCACGGCATCGGAGTAGGGCGGTCCTTGCCGTGTCACGCGGTCGGCGCCGCTGACTTTCACCCAGACATTATTGTCGTTGAGGAGGGTGAGCAGCGCCTTGAAAGCCGGCTGCTCAAGCCCGAGCGACGCGTTGATGCGTCCCATGTGATCGATCACGACCGGCACCGGCGATTGCCTCAGCGCCGGCGCCAGCTCGGCGATCAGGTCGGCTTCCATGTGGATCTGCAGATGCCATCCGATGGCGGCGAGACGCTTGGCGAATGCAATGACGTCGTTGATTTTGGGACCCCGGGCGAGGTGCGTCATGTAATGGAAACGGGCGCCGCAAAGGCCGGCAGCATCGAGCCGCTTGAGCTCGGCGTCCGAAATCGACAGCGGCACGAGCGCGACGCCTTTGTACGAGCCGCCCGTTGCGGCAATGGCGTCGACCGTCACCGAATTGTCTTCGCCGTGGCAGGCCGGCTGCACGATCACGCAATGCTGGATGCCGAGGCGCTCGTGCAGTTTGAACAGCAGCTCTTTCGGCGCGTCGGATGGCGTGTAGCGGCGGCCTTCGGCAAACGGAAAGCGAGCGCGCGGCCCGAACACGTGCACATGCGCGTCGCAGGCGCCGGCCGGCAGCGTGAGTTTCGGCTTGCCCGGCGTTGCGAGCCAGTAGGGCGGATCGGCAGGCGTATCGGCGGTGTGTTGTGTCATGCGTCGGGGGCGCGCGTGCGCTCGAAGGCCGGCTCGTGCCGGAGAATTCGTTCAGCCACGCGACCAGGCCGGGATAGGCCGGGCGCCAGTCGACCTGCTTGCGCCAGTCGAGATAGCCGAGCGCGCAGGACAGCCCGATCGCGACGACGTCGCTTTTCTTCGGATCGGGCGGCGCTTTTTCGAACACCGCCAGCCCGCGCGTGATCTTTCCGCGCTGGTGCGCGAGCCAGCGCGGCGAGTGCGTCGCGGCATCCGGCCGGAAGCGGTTTTCGTAAACCACCAGGATCGACGCATCCATGATGCCGTCGGCGAGCCGCGACAGCGTGAGCGCGCGGTAGCGCTCGCGTCCCTTGAGCGGCAGCAGGCGGTCGGTGCCGGCGACATCCTGCAGATATTCGATGATGATGCCGCTGTCATAGATCGTGCTGCCGTCGGCGAGCACGAGGCATGGCATTTTACCCAGCGGGTTCTGCTGGCGGAGCGTGTCGTTTTCGTCGAGCGGGTCGGCGGGCTCGAGCTTGATGCGACCGGCGAGCCCCAGCACGTCGATCGCCATGCGGACCTTGCGCCCGAACGGCGACGTCACCGTCGAGCGCAGCACGAAATTATCGGTGTCGGACATTTACTATTTCGTCGTCTGAACGCCGGCGTCCTGGATCACCTTCGCCCACTTCTTCGTCTCGCTGTCGATGAAAGCAGCGAAATGCTCCGGGCTATCGCCTGCCAAAATGGCGCCCTGGCTCGACAGCTTCTCGACAACGGCGGGATCCTTCATCGCCTCGACCGCGGCCTTGTTCAACGCCGCGACGATGTTCGGCGGCGTCTTGGCCGGCGCGACCATCCCGTACCAGTTCTCCGTGAGAAGGTTCGGCATGCCGGCCTCGGCGGTGGTCGGCACATCGGGCGCGCTCGGCACGCGCTGCGGCGCGCCGACGGCGATCGGCTTGAGCTTGCCGGCCTTGATCTGCGGCAGCAGCACCGGCAGGTCGAGGAAGACCATCTGTACCTGCTGGGCCAGCAAATCGTTCACGGCCGGGGCGGCGCCACGGTAAGGCACGTGCACGATGTTGATCTTGGCGGTGAGCTTGAACAATTCGCCGGCAAGATGCGGCAGGCTGCCGGGACCGGACGACGCGAAGTTGAGCTTTCCCGGCTGTGAATTCGCAAGAGCCACCAGCTCTTTCATGTTGTTGGCAGGAACGCTGGTGGCCACCACCAGCATTTCCGGCACCTTGGCGACGAGGGTGATCGGCTGCAGGTCCTTGAGCGTCTCGTAGGAGACCTTCTCCATGCTCGGGCTGATCGCCAGCGCGCCCGCGCTCGTGATGGCGATGGTGTAGCCGTCGGGCGGCGACTTGGCGACGGCGTCGGTGCCGGCCACGCCGCCCTGTCCGGAGCGGTTTTCGATGACGACAGATTGCTTGAGGATTTCCGACATGCGCTGGCCGATCACGCGCCCGATGAGGTCGTTGGGCCCGCCGGGCGGGAAGGGCACGATCAGCCTGATCGGCTTGTTGGGAAAATCCTGCGCCATGGCCGATGCCGGGCACAGCAGCGTCAATCCGATCAGCAGCGCTTTTAAGGCTTTCACGTCGGTCCTCCCCTTCGTCTCGTTTTGCCGGCACCTTACGTCATCGCCGCGCGGCGGCGCCAGACGCCAGTCTCCGTTTGATTGCGGATGAGCGCGTCGGCCACGCACCTCTTGACTATATTCCTATAGGATATGTATTCACTAGTGCGATCCCGCCCCGTTGCCGAGGGGTGTCTGATCAGCGTCTCCAGACGCGGGGCGGGGAGCGGTGGCCGGGGACTATGACCGGGCGTCGGAGATGCGATCCCCGGGCCCGGCGGTCCAAGCCGCATCGGGCCCAGCGCGCCTCGTCTGCGCGCCGGAGGCTCGTGACGGCCGGTAGGCTGGTGCAAAGAGTCCTGTCAGAGGACGCTGGCCGAGTGCCATGGCCTCATCGGTGGGTAAGCGCGGTGCAGCCCCAACGGGCATAACGCGACTGAAATGCGACCACCGGGGACGATGCGGAGCAAGCCGATTAAACACCGCGCGCGGGACGCCTTGGGTTTGGCGGACTTGCGGCACGCTTTGCCGATCGCTCGAACCAGAGCGAAAGGCGAGGCACAAGGACTTCGACAAGCCTCGATGTCGCGAGGCGTCGAGGCCCGCGGGTCCTTTTGGACCCCTGGCGTCCCGCGCGCCCTCGGTTCTTCTTCCGGGCGATGCGGATCTTCCCCAAAGACGACGGCGTACCCGGCGCCGCAAAGAAACAGGGCGGCGGAGCGTTGGCTTGCCCGCCGTAGCCTTCGGCGAAGGCGGGCTGTTTGACAAGTGAATCGGGAATCGCGTGAGGATCGCGCGTGCCCCACACTCGGCGTCATGCGCGGGCTTGACCCGCGCATCCATGATGAGCTGAAAGCGTGGAGCGGCCTTACGGTCGACTGTGCTTGCGGCACGGCCTCATGGATTGCCGGGTCAAGCGCGCGGCAAGTGCTTCGAACGGAGCCGGCAGTGACAACGGAAGGCCGCTGGATCCCCGCCTTCGCGGGGATGAGCGGGTTGTGGCAATACGATGCTACGGGCCGTAACGCACCGAAAGGAAGGAGCGCCAGAATGGACATCGATCTGCCAGATGTCGTCGCGGAGGTGAGGGCGGCGTTCGATCGCTACGAAAAGGCGCTGGTCTCGAACGACGTTGCGGTGCTCGATGAATTGTTTCGCGACGATCCGCGCACGATCCGCTACGGCGCCGGCGAAATCCTCTACGGTCATTCGGAAATAAAATCGTTCCGCTCGGCGCGCTCGCCGGTTGCGCTCGGCCGGAAATTGTCGCGCACGGTCATTACGACGTTCGGTCGCGAATTTGCGGTGGCCTCGACGCTCTACGAACGGCCATCCGCGCCCGGCAAGATCGGCCGGCAAATGCAGACCTGGGTGAAATTTCCGGAGGGCTGGCGGGTCGTGGCGGCCCACGTCAGCCTGATGGACAAGCCGGTGTAATGAGCACTCCGCTCATTCCCGCGAAAGCGGGAATCCAGTTTTTGGCAGAATAGGCTGGGTCCCCGCTTTGGCGGGGACGAACGGCGAGAGAGTTAAAGAGCCGCGACCGCCTGCACTTCGACCAGCAAAGCTTCCTGCACGAGACGGTCGATCATCAGCAGCGTATTCGGCGGGTAGGCGCCGCTGGGAAACATTTTCGGAAATTCGCGTAGCCGGTATTTCATGAACTTGGGAATATCCTGCGAGTGCACCAGGTAGGTCGTGAACTGGACGATATTTCCCCATCCCGCGCCGACCGACTTTAGTGCGGCCTCGATATTCGCAAAGGTCTGGACGCACTGGGCGTCGAAATCGCCGTCGCCGACAAGCTTGCCGTTGCTGTCGACGCCAACCTGGCCGGCGATGAAGACGAATTCCGACGCCTTCACTCTGGTGAGATGCGAGTATTGGCCAAGCGGCTTGCCGAGCGTATCGGGGTTGAGAAACTTGACGTCAGCCATCGTCAATTCCCTCTTCCTTTACGCTACGGCATGCAGCCTGGCGGCAAGTCTTATTCCACCTGCACGCCGCTTGCCTTGATCGGGGCTTCCCATTTTTTTACTTCGCTCTTCACGAAGTCGGCAAGCCATTGCGGACTACGCTCGTTCGGTGCGGCAACGGTCGCGCCCAGTTTTGCGAGCCGCTCCTGCACGGATGGCGTCGCAATTGCGGCGGCCGCAGCTTCGTTGAGCTTCTTCACGACATCGGCCGGGGCGCCTTTCGGAAGGAACAGCGAGCTCCAGGTATAGGCCTGGACGTCGAGGCCCTGTTCGACGGTGGTCGCAAGATCGGGCAGGACCGGCGAACGCTCCTTGGTCATGATGGCGACGCCTTTGACTTTCTGGCCCTCGATCTGCGGCTTGGCCGTCGCGATGATCTCGCACAGGTAATCGATACGGCCGCCGATAAGATCCTGCATTGCCGGGCCGGTCCCTTTATAGGGAACATGCGTGATCATCGGCGTGCCCATGGCCGTGTTCAGAACGACGCAGCCGAGATGCGTGGCGGAGCCGGCGCCGGCGGAACCGAATTGCATTTTGCCCTGATTGGCTTTGGCGTAGGCAACAAAGTCCTTGAGATTGCTCGCTGGGAGGTCCGGCCGGGTGATCAGCGCGATCGGAGTTATCGCGAGGTAGGCCACCGGCGTGAAATCGGTCTCCACATTGTACAAGGGCCGCTTGTAGAGCGTCTGGTTCTGCGCATGCGTGCCGACGCTGCCGAGCACCATCGTGTAGCCGTCAGGCTTTGCATCGGCGACGCGCTTGGAACCGGTCATGCCGCCTGCGCCGCCGACATTTTCAACGACCACCTGCTGGCCGAGCAGTTCGGTCATGCGCTGCGCGATGATGCGGCCGATCGTGTCCTGCGGTCCGCCCGCCGCGAATGGAATGACCATCGTTACGGGGCGCGTCGGAAAATCCTGAGCGCTGGCCTGGCCAGCCGAGACGAGTGCGGCGAGGGCCGCGGCGAGCAGTACTTTTTTCATTGCTATCCTCCACACAACAGGCGTCGAGCCTTGCGCGGGCGATGGGCGCCCGTCAAGCGTGACGCTAACCGACCTCGATCACCTCTTCGGGAAACTGGTGCAGCCGGTCGCCGGGGCCGTTGCCGCCGATCAGGTAATTGTCGCACAGCCAGTTGAGGTAGCCGGCATGGATGTAGGTCGGATGGACGACGATATTCATGTCCTTCGCGATGGTCATAGGCTCGTCGTGGCGCACGAGGGGGCGCTCCACCAGGTCATAGCCCTGGCCATGACAATAAAGCCGGGCTTCCGCCGGCCTGCCGTTCTTGCGTCATGAAATCGTTGAAAGCATCCCAGATGTCCTTGCACGGGGTGCCGGGCTTGAGCAGGTCGAGCGTGAACTTGCGCGAGGCCTTGCAGAATTCGAGCTCGTCCTTCATCGCCTGCGGCACCTTCGCGCCGACGACGCATGAGCGCCCGAGCTCGGTGTACATGCCGCCCGGGCCATTGTCTTCGACCAGCAGCGCGATCTGGTCGCCCTTCTGGATGACGCGATTTTGCAGATGGCGGTTGGAAAACTTGGACGGCTTGCCGAGCGGCATCGAGGCGCAGAGATAGATGCCGTTCTCGCTGCCGTGGCATTGGCTGTAATGTTGCGCGACTGCGGCGACTTCGGTGTCGCGCATGCCGGGCTTCGCGGCCGCAAAAGCGGCGCGCATGGCGCCGTCCTGCATCAGCGCGGCGCGCTTCACGAGCTCCATCTCTTCAGCGCTCTTGATGACCTTGATGCGGTCGACCATGTCGGTTGCATCGACAAAGCGCGCCTGCGGAAAAGCGCGCTTGATGTAGTCGAGCGTCGCATAGGACATCTGGTAGGTGCCGACATAGCCGATCACGCCTTTGGCGAAAGGCTTGAGCGCGGTCGCGGCAAGCTCCGGATCGTATTCCTTTCGTGTAATGCGCCGACGCGTAGCTCGGCGTCGTGAGGATGCGCTTGACGCCGCGCCAGTTCTGGTCGCCCTGCGCGGTCGCTTCGCCGCCGCCGAAGGGTCCCTGGCACACCACGGTCATTTCATCGTCGCGCGGAAAGACCACGGTGTTGGGATAGCCGTTGGTGGCCGGCATGTCGGTGAACCAGCGCACGTAGCCGCCCATGTGATCGTTGTTGTTCTGCATCAGCAGAACGTCGATCTTTTCCTTTCCCATGGCCGCGCGCACGGCGCGCCAGCGGCGTTCGAGCTCGGCGTCGGAGATCGGCGTGTTCAGTCGTTCGGACAAGGCCATGGTTTCAGTCTTTCCAGGATGCGGGCTTACGCACGATGTTGATCATGGATTTGAGATCGCCGGCAAGAAATTTGCCCATGTTGCCGGCGATGGTCGGCATTGCACGATCTTCGTAGCCCTGCGAATAACCGCCAAGGTGCGAGAAAATCGTCAGGTTTTTCGTCTTCCACAAAGGACTGTCGGACGGCAGAGGCTCCTGCGAGAACACATCGAGCCCGGCGCCGGCGATTTTTCCTGCCTCAAGGGCTGCGATCAGTGCCGGCTCATCGACAACACCGCCGCGCGCGACATTCACCAGATAGGCCGTCGACTTCATCGCGGCAAAGACCTTTTCGCCGACAATGTTGCGTGTTTCAGGCGTGAGCGGCGTGAGCACGACGAGAAAATCGAGATCGCCGGCCACCTTGGTGAGATCATTCCGGTGCGCCATGCGATCGAAGTGTTTGGTTTCACGTGGGGTGCCGCTGATGCCGACGACGGTCATGCCGAAGGTCTTGCAGATCGGTGCCAGATATTCGGCGATCAATCCTACGCCGAAGATGCCCACGGTCTTGCCCGCGAGCAATGCAGACGGCCAGCGTTCCCACTTGGATTGCTCCTGCGCGCGCACCGAGCGCGGCATGTCACGTGCGAGCGAGAGCATGAAGGCGATTGTCGCTTCCGACACCGGCGCGCCATGAATGCCGCGGACATTCGTGACCAGCACCTCTTTGCCGAGGGACGGCAGGTCGACGATGTTGTCGACGCCGGTGCCGAGCGCCTGGATCCATTTCAGTTTTGGCGCGTCGCGCACCACGTGGTCGGCCATCGGCGGTGAAAAGCACAGCAGAATGTCGACGTCGCCGATGTACGGGTCGACATCGTTGTGATGACCGACGACGTTGATGGTCAGTTGCGGGAAGCGCTCGAGCAGCATCGCTTTGTAGCGTGCGCGCATGGCTTCCTGGACTTCGGTAAGAATAAGGACATTCGGCATCGGGCGCAGGTATAGCGTGTGATCCCGAAAGAGGGGAACCCGAGTTTAACGTGACCCGCATCGCGGGTCTGGGCTAAGCTGGCTGCAGAGGGAATGGGTTCGATGCCGATCGATCTTGCGGAAGTGGACTGGCTTTATGTCGTACTGCTGGCCATCTTTGTCGCCATTTCGACTTTCCTCGGTGGCCTTCTTTCGTTCAGCCATCGCGGCACCGGCGCCGTGCTATCGGCGGTGTTTTTCGCGGCGATCTTCATATTCTGGACCTATTACCCGCATCGCGTGCCTTTCCTGCCGAAAACGCTCACGACGACGCAAGACGCGGCGGTGAAACCGACGCCCGCGCCAGTGGCTCCTGCGGCTCCGCAAAGGCCGTCCAATCCTGTCCGGGACATTACCCCGCCTAAAAATCCCGTCACCGACGTCACGCCGCCGGCGCCCGCCACCCCGCCTGCGACTCGGGCGCGGTAGGCTTGCATCCGGCCGGTCGAATGATGTTTTCTCGCAATTCCTGAAGACGAAAACGGTAGCGTTCAATGAAAAAAGTCTATCCCGACGCGAAAGCCGCGCTGGCAGGCCTGCTCAAGGACGGCATGCTGATCTGCTGCGGAGGCTTTGGCCTCTGCGGAATTCCCGAGACCTTGATCAAGGCCATTCGCGACAGCGGCGTGAAGAATCTGACGATCGTTTCCAACAATGCGGGCGTCGACGGCGCCGGGCTCGGACTGCTGCTCGAGACGCGGCAGGTGAAGAAAATGATTTCGTCCTACGTCGGGGAGAACAAGCTGTTCGCGCAGCAATATCTCGCCGGTGAGCTCGAGATCGAATTCAACCCGCAAGGCACGCTGGCCGAACGCATCCGCGCAGGCGGTGCGGGAATTCCCGCCTTCTTCACGCGCACGGGCGCAGGCACCGACATCGCGAAGGGCAAGGAAGAGCGCGAGTTTGACGGCAGCCGCTACATCATGGAGCGCGGCATCGTGGCCGACCTGTCGATCGTTCACGCCTGGATGGCCGATACTGAAGGCAATCTCGTCTATCGGAAGACAGCGCGAAACTTCAATCCGATGATGGCAACGGCGGGAAAGGTGACCGTCGCCGAGGTTGAACACCTTGTGCAGCCGGGCGATCTCAACCCGGATCACATCATCACGCCGGGCGTGTACGTCAAACGCATTGTGCACGTGCCGAATGCGGTCAAGCACATCGAGCAACGCACCGTTCGAAAGCGCGTCGCTCCAGCTGGAACAGGAGAGGAAGTCTGATGCCTTGGACCCGCGAACAAATGGCCGAACGCGCCGCCAAGGAATTGCGCGACGGCTTCTACGTCAATCTCGGCATCGGCATCCCTACGCTGGTGTCGAACTACATTCCCGACGGAATGACGGTGCAGTTGCAGAGCGAAAACGGCATGCTCGGCTTCGGGCCCTTCCCCTACGAAGGGGAAGAGGATCCCGACCTGATCAACGCCGGCAAGCAGACCGTCACCGAATTGCCGACCACCAGCTTTTTCTCGTCTGCTGAACTCATTCGCGATGATCCGCGGCGGGCATATCGACTTGTCGATTCTTGGTGCGATGCAAGTCGCGGAGAACGGCGATCTCGCGAACTGGATGATTCCTGGCAAGATGGTGAAAGGCATGGGCGGGGCGATGGATCTGGTCGCCGGCGTCAAGAAGGTTGTCGTGGTAATGGAGCACACCGCCAAGGACGAACCGAAGCTGCTTCACAAATGCAAATTGCCGCTCACTGGTGCCGGCGTTGTCGACATGGTAATCACCGACCTCGGTGTCTTTACCATCGACAAGAAGGCCGGCGGCATGACGCTCACCGAGCTTGCGCCGGGCGTGACGGTCGATGAAATCACGAAAAAGACTGAGGCGAAATTCAAGGTCGATCCCAAGCTCAAGCACTAGGGGCCGGAACAAATCCGCGCCCGGGGCCTTTGATCTGGCATGACGCGCGCGCCCGACTTTGACGAGGAAATGGACCGGCTGCAGGACCACATGCCTGACTGGGCCGGACGCAATCTCGATCGGCTGCGTCAGCCCGAGGCCGTCTGGGTGCGCGTACCGGCAGGCATCGCGCTGACCGGCGGCGGCGTGCTCGGCTTCCTGCCTGTGCTCGGATTCTGGATGTTGCCAATCGGCCTTGCGCTGCTGGCTTACGACGTGCGGCCGATGCGCCCGCCGCTGGCCCGCGTGCTGCGTTTCACCAACCGCAAGATCGAGAAGCGAAAAGAGCGGAAGGCTGCCGAAAAGCCGGACTAGTGCGCCTTGCGCGCCGCGCGATCCCTCCCTTTAAATTTTTCGTGCGAACCGTTACAGCATCGGTCTGGCAGGGGGATCGATCATGCTATCCGACGCCGACCGCAAAAAGGCCGCCGACATCCTGATGGCGGCGCAAAAAGAACGAAAGCAGGCGGTGCAGCTGCACGTCACGTTTCCGGACATCACTATCGAGGATTCCTACGCGATTTCCACCGAGGTGATGCAGCGCAAGACCAGGGCCGGAGCCAAGCTGATCGGCCACAAAGTTGGGTTGACTTCGAAGGCCATGCAGCGCTCGTCCATGATCGACGAGCCTGACTACGGTTATATCCTCGACGACCAGTTGATCGCCGATGGCGCCAAGGTGAAGCACGCAGATTACTGCAAGCCCCGGGTGGAGGTGGAGCTTGCCTTCATCATGGGCAAAAGGCTGCAGGGGCCAGGCGTCGGCCTGACGGATGTTCTGCGCGCCACCGAATACGTGGTGCCCGCGATCGAGATCGTCGATGCGCGCATCCAGGATCCACGCAAGATCGTCGATACCGTTGCTGACAACGGCGCCGCGGCCGGCATTGCGATGGGCGGGCGCCCGGTAGGCCCGCTGGACGTCGACCTGCGCTGGGTCGGCGGGATCATGTCCCGCAATTCCGAAATCGAGGAGACAGGTCTGGCCGCCGGCGTGCTCGGTCATCCGGCGCTCGGCGTGGCCTGGCTTGCCAACAAGATCGGCCCGCACGGCCACGCGCTTGAGCCCGGGCACATCGTGCTTGCCGGCTCGTTCACTCGCGTCGTCTTCGCGCAAAAAGGCGACACGCTTCATGCCGACTTCGGCCAGCTCGGCGGCATCGCCATTCAATTCGTGTGAGAGACAAAATGCCGGAAATGCAAATCAACGCCTTCAAGCGCGCCATCGCGCAGGGAAAACTTCAGATCGGGCTGTGGTCGAGCCTGTGCAGCAATATCGCGGCTGAAGTCATTTCCGACAGCGGATTTGACTGGATCCTGCTCGACACCGAGCATTCGCCGAATGAGATTCCGGATCTTGTGACGCAGCTGCAGGCAATCCAACGCGGAACGGCAACGCCGATCATTCGGCCGGCCTGGAACGATGCCGTTATGGCCAAACGCGCGCTCGACATCGGCGCGCAGACCCTTCTTTTTCCGTACGTGCAGAACGTGGAGGAGGCAAAGCGGGCCGTTGCTTCCACGCGCTATCCGCCACAGGGGATTCGCGGCGTTTCGGTCGCGGCCCGCGCCAGCCGTTATGGCCGCGTGCCGGGTTATCTGACCAAGGCAAATGACGAGATCTGCGTCCTCGTGCAGGTCGAGACGCGCACTGCGCTCGATCAGCTGGAAGCGATCGCCAAGGTCGACGGCGTCGACGGTGTTTTCATTGGTCCATCCGATCTCGCGGCCTCGCTGGGCCGCCTGGGCAACCCGCAGCACGCGGACGTCCAGAGCGCGATGCAGGATGCGGTGAAACGTCTCAAGGCGATCGGCAAGCCGGCTGGAATTCTTACAGGCAACGAGGAGGAAGCCCGCCGCTATATCGACTGGGGCTACCTGTTCGTGGCCGTGGGGGCCGACGTCGGGCTGCTCGCGCGCAATGCCGACGCATTGGCCAAGAAATTCAAGAAGTGGCTAGCGTGGGCCGAACAGCACGCATCCTAATAAAATCAGTCACTTAGCCGCATGGCCGACCTTTAGTAGGCCTTGCCGCCCAGCGCAAAAACCTGCCAAGAATGTGCGACGAGGGGCTGCTGCGTATGAGTGACGATATGATCCTCGAGACCGAGGATCTCACCAAAGAGTTTGCCGGCTTTGTCGCGGTCAACGGCGTGAGCCTGCGCGTCAAGCGCGGCACGATCCACGCCTTGATTGGGCCGAACGGCGCCGGCAAGACCACCTGCTTCAACTTGCTCACCAAGTTTCTTAGTCCCACACGCGGGCGCATCCTGTTCAAGGGGCAGGACATCACCGACATGCAGCCGGCTGACGTCGCTCGCCTCGGCCTGGTGCGATCGTTCCAGATTTCGGCGGTGTTTCCGCATATGACAGTGCTGGAAAACGTGCGCATCGCGCTGCAGCGCGCGCGCGGCGGCTCGTTCGACTTCTGGCGTCCGACGTCGGTGCTCGACAATCTCAACGAGCGCGCGATGGAGTTGATCGCCGACGTCGGTCTATCCTCGGTCGCGGGTTGGACCGCAGTCGAACTGCCGTATGGCCGCAAGCGCGCTCTTGAGATCGCCACGACACTGGCGCTCGATCCGGAAATGCTGCTGCTCGACGAACCGACCGCCGGCATGGGGCACGAGGACATCGATCGCATCGCGCAGCTAATCAAGCGCGTGGCAGCCGACCGCACCGTACTGATGGTCGAGCACAATCTTTCGGTGGTCGCCGATCTTTCCGACCACATCACCGTGCTGACGCGCGGCCGTGTTCTGGCCGAAGGCGACTACGAAGCAGTGTCCGAAAACGCCGACGTGCGCGAAGCCTATATGGGAGTGGGGCATGCTTGACGCGCGCACGCCCGTTGCTCGCGATCAAGGATCTGCAGGCCTGGTACGGCGAGTCGCACATTCTTCACGGCGTGTCATTCGACGTGCACGAGGGCGAAGTCGTCACGCTGCTTGGGCGCAACGGCGCCGGCAAAACCACGACGCATGAAATCGATCATGGGTATTGTTGGCCACCGCACCGGCTCGGTGCGCTTCCAGGGCAAGGAGTTGATCGGCGCGCAACTCCAACCAGATCGCGCGCGCCGGCGTCGCCTTCTGCCCGGAGGAGCGCGGTATATTTGCCAGCCTCAATGTCGAGGAAAACCTGCTGCTTGCCGCCGGTGGTCAAGCCCGGCGGCCTGGCGCTCGACAGATTTTCGAGCTGTTCCCCAACCTCAAGGAACGGCTCGGCTCCAGCCAGGGCACGAAGCTGTCCGGTGGCGAGCAGCAGATGCTGGCGATCGGCCGCATCCTGCGCACCGGCGCCCGGCTCTTGCTGCTGGACGAGCCGACCGAAGGGCTTGCCCCCGTCATTATTCAGCAGATCGGCAAGACTATCCGCGCCCTTAAGGAGCAGGGCTTTACGATCCTTCTGGTGGAACAGAACTTCCGTTTCGCCTCCACGGTTGCGGACCGCTATTACGTGATGGAACATGGCCGTATCATCGACCAGTTCGCCAACTCGGAACTGGATGCAAACGTCGACAAGCTGCACGACTACCTCGGTGTCTAAGAATTCAAGGTCAAAAGCAAAACAGAGGAGGAGAAGTCAATGAAGCGAAAATCGATGAGTTTGGCGGCGCTTGCCGCCGCTTTTGCCTGCGGCCGGCGCAGGCCCAGCAGGTCGACGTCAAGATCGGCGTGCTCAGCGACATGTCGAGCCTTTACGCCGATATCGGCGGGCCGGGCTCGGTTGCTGCTGCCAAACTGGCGATTGCCGACTTCACCAAGGCCAATCCCAACGTCAAGGTCGAGCTCATCGGCGGCGACCATCAGAACAAGCCGGACATCGGCTCGCAACTTGCCAACCAGTGGTATGACGTCGACAAGGTCGACTGATCATCGACATGCCGAACTCCGGCGTGGCGCTGGCGGTCAGCCAGATCGCGCGACGAAGAACAAGGTGTTCATCGTCTCCGGCGCGGCGGCGTCCGATCTCACCGGGCCGAAGTGCAACGCCAATACCATCCACTGGACCTATGACACCTGGATGCTCGCCAACGGTACCGGCAAGGCGCTGGTGAAGACCGGCGGCGACACCTGGTTCTTCCTCACCGCCGACTATGCCTTCGGCCATGCGCTCGAACGCGACACCGCAGCGGCGGTCGAGAAGAACGGCGGCAAGGTGCTCGGCAAGGTTCGCCATCCGCTCAACACCAACGACTTCTCGTCGTTCCTGCTGCAGGCGCAGTCGTCCAAAGCCAAGATCATCGGTCTCGCCAATGCCGGCGGCGACACCATCAACGCGATCAAGGCAGGCGCCGAATTCGGCATCGTCAAGGGCGGGCAGAAGTTTGCCGGCTTGCTGGTGTTTGCGAGCGACGTCAACGCGCTCGGCCTGCAGACCGCGCAGGGCCTGACCCTGACCGAAACCTGGTACTGGGACATGAACGACGCCAATCGCGCCTGGACCAAGCGCTGGCAGGCGGAACGCGGCGCGGCGGGCAAGTTCCCGACGATGGTGCAGGCCGGCGTCTATTCCGGCCTCACGCACTATCTCAAGGCGGTGGCGGCCTTGAAGAGCGCTGCTGACGGCAAGGCAGTGGTCGCGCAGATGAAGCAGATGCCGACCGACGATCCGCTGTTCGGCAAGGGCACGGTCCGCGCGGACGGCCGCAAAGTTCATCCGGCCTATCTGCTCGAGGTGAAGGCGCCGCGGAATCGAAATATCCGGGCGACTTCTACAACGTGCGCGCGACGATCCCGGCTGACGAGGCATTCCGTCCGCTCAAGGAAGGCAATTGCCCGCTGGTGAGCGGCTGATCAGTCGGATGAGATAAGGAGGGGCGGGCTGATTCGGTCCGCCCCTCGTTCTTCCGACGGAGACCTTTCGCATGTTCGAGATCTTCGGCATCCCATCGACGGCGCTGTTCGGCCAGCTGTTGATCGGCTTGATCAACGGCTCGTTCTACGCACTGTTGAGCCTGGGGCTGGCCGTGATTTTCGGCATGCTCAACATCATCAACTTCAGCCACGGCGCCCAGTACATGATGGGCGCATTTGCCGCTTATCTCATCCTGCAATATTCGGGGCTCGGCTATTGGCCGGCACTGATCATTGCGCCCATCATCGTCGGCATTACCGGCATTCTCATCGAGCGGCTTTTCCTGCAATGGCTTTACAAGCTCGACCATCTCTACGGCCTGCTGCTCACGTTCGGGCTGGCGCTGATCTTTGAGGGCGTTGCGCGCAATTATTTCGGATCGGCAGGTCTGCCCTACACAGTGCCGGAATCGCTGCGGGGCGGGCAGAATCTCGGCTTCATGTTCCTGCCGAACTATCGCGCCTGGGTGATCGCGGCTTCGCTCGTCGTCTGCTTCGGAACCTGGTTCGTCATCGAGCGTACCCGGCTTGGCGCCTATCTGCGCGCCGCGACCGAAAATCCGACCTTGGTGCGCGCCTTCGGCATCAACGTGCCGCGCATGATCACGCTCACCTACGGCTTCGGCGTCGCGCTCGCCGCTTTTGCCGGCGTGATGGCGGCGCCGATCTACAACGTGTCGCCGCAGATGGGGTCGGAGCTGATCATCGTCGTGTTCGCGGTGGTGGTTATCGGCGGCATGGGCTCGATCCTCGGCGCAATCGTCACCGGCTTCGGTCTCGGCGTGATCGAGGGCCTGACCAAGGTGTTTTTCCCGGAAGCGTCGAACACCGTGATTTTCGTCATCATGGCGATCGTGCTGCTGGTGCGGCCGGCCGGCCTGTTCGGGCGGAGAGCGTGATGGAACGGGTCGTCGATCCGCTCGCCAAGAAACCGTCCGTGCTCCGCACGCAAAGCGAGACGATCGGCTTCCTCGTCATGGTGGCCGCGCTGGTGGTCGCGCCATTCTTCACCTATCCGCTGTTCCTGATGCAGGCGATGTGCTTTGCGCTGTTTGCCTGCGCATTCAATTTGCTGATCGGCTATGTCGGGCTTGCTGTCGTTCGGCCACGCGCTTTATTTCGGCTGGGCAAGCTATCTGTCGGCCTATTCCGCCAAGGTCGTGGGGCTTTCCGCCCGAGCTTGCGATCCTGACCGGCACCGCGACTGCCGCGATCTGCGGGCTCGTTGCCGGATCGCTCGCCATCCGACGACAGGGCATCTACTTCGCGATGATCACGCTCGCGCTCGCGCAGATGATGTATTTCTTCGCGCTGCAGGCCAAGTTCACCGGCGGCGAGGACGGCATCCAGGCGGTGCCGCGCGGCCACCTGTTCGGAATCTTCGATCTTAAAAACGAAATGACCATGTACGCAGTCGTACTGGTCATCTTTCTTGCCGGCTTTTTGTTTATTTACCGCATCATTCATTCGCCATTCGGGGAAGTGCTCAAGGCGATCCGCGAGAACGAAACGCGCGCAATTTCACTCGGCTATAAGACCGATCGCTACAAACTCGTCGCGTTTGTTCTGTCAGCAACGCTCGCCGGTGTCGCCGGGGCGACAAAGGCAATCGTATTGCAACTGGCTTCCTTGACCGATGTGAACTGGCCGATGTCGGGCGAGGTTGTATTGATGACACTTGTCGGCGGGCTCGGCACGATTTTTGGGCCGGTGGCGGGCGCCTTCGTGATTCTCGTGATGCAGTTCAAGCTTGCGCCGATCGGGGAGTGGGTGCTCGTCATCCAGGGCGCGATTTTCGTGGCCTGCGTGCTCCTGTTCCGCCGCGGGATCATCGGCGAACTCGCCAACAAGCTGCGTATCCGCCTCTAGTTTCCAGCCGCCCCTTTGCAACCGCCGCGAATCGTCGTAAATGGCGATCTCACTCTGTATGCCGTTGTTTTCGTGCAGCTTTCGGTGGTCGTCGATGCGTTCGCGTCGTTCGGCTGCCGGCTTTCGCGCGTGCCGGGGGGCACTCAATGGCGGTTGTGCAGGGCGGAGTCCGCTTCGATCAGATTGCCGAGAAATGGCACGCGCTCGCGCAGCGGCGGCTTGCCCACGTTCGTGAGCTTGAGCGCAGCGGCCGGTGGAAGCACTTCTATTCCGAAGAGCAGATTCCGCTCTGTATCTGCGCGAAGCCGAGCGCGTTGCGGCCCTCTGGGCCAAGCTCGCGGCGACCCGGTTTGCCGCGCCGCCTGGCGGAAATTGCAATGCTTCCGGCCACTTGAGACGCGCGTGACGCGCGGCGCCATCATCGGCTATCTGATGTCCATCCAGCAGCGCTGATATCGGCGCTGATCTCCCACCACGAGCCAAATCACCATCATGTCCAGTAGCTTATTCACGCCCTTTCGCCTTGCCGGTCTCGAGCTTGCCAACCGCATCGTCGTGTCGCCCATGTGCCAGTACTCTGGCGACGATGGTTGCGCCAACGACTGGCACCTGATGCATCTCGGGATGATGGCGCATTCCGGCGCCGCATTGGTGATCGTGGAGGCAACCCACGTCGAGCGGCATGGCCGCATCACGCACGGCTGTCTCGGGCTTTATTCCGACGACAACGAAGCCGCGCTGGCGCGCGTGGTCGCGCAGGCCCGGCGCATGGGCAGCGCAAAATTCGGGATCCAGATCGCTCACTCCGGGTCGAAAGGGCTCGGCGCAGCGTCCGTGGGAAGGCGCAGGACCCTTGAAGGCGGAGGCGGATCCTTGGCCGACGATTGCAGCCTCGCCGATTCCCTTTGGCGACGGCTGGCACACGCCGCGCGAGGTCACCGAGGCCGATATGGAGCGCGTGCGTGCAGCATTTGTTTCAGCCGCCCAACGTGCGCTGCGCATCGGGTTCGATGAGATCGAGCTGCATATGGCGCACGGCTATCTGGCGCATGGCTTCATGTCGCCGATTTCGAACAAGCGCACCGACCAATATGGCGGCTCGCTGGAAAATCGCTTGCGGTTTCCGCTGTCGATCGCGCGCGCGGTGCGGGCGGTGGTGCCGAAAACGGTCGTGCTCGGCGCGCGCATCACCGGCAGCGATTGGCGCGAGGGCGGGCTGACGCCCGACGACGCCGTGGCGATCTCACGGGCGCTGAAGGGCGAGGGCATCGATTTCATCTGCATCTCGTCCGGCGGCGTCGCCGCCGACATCCGCAATCCCACCGAGCCCGGCTACAACGTCCCGATCGCGGCGCGCGTGAAGCGCGAGGCGAATATTCCGACCCGCACCGTCGGGCTGATCGTCAAGCCCGAGCACGCCGAAGAAATCGTCGCCAAAGGCGAGGCGGACATGGTCTCGATGGCGCGTTGCTTCCTCGACGATCCGCATTGGGGCTGGCATGCGGCCAAGGCGCTGGGCGCGGATGTGGCGCGGCCTCCGCAATATCAGCGCGCGGGGCCGAAACTCTGGGCGCCAGCCGCAGCGAAAGCCTGAACGGGGGGTTAGATGACCGCGCCGCTTGCGGGATCGATCAGGTGCATGTGATCGACGTTGGCGTGCAGGCGCATTTTGGCCCCGGCATCGCCCGCGCTGCTCGGCTCGACACGGCTGCAGAACTCGGTGCCGTTGATGGTGAAGAAGACCATCGTCTCCATGCCCATCGGCTCGACGACGTCCAAAGTGACGTCGAAATCGCAGCCATCGGCGCGGCCGTTGTGGCGCGGCTCGGTGATGTGCTCGGGCCGCAGGCCGAGGATCAACTCCTTGCCGACGACGGGCCGGTAACGGGCTGCGCGGTCCGATGGAACGGGCAGTGCGATCGTGTCGGAAACGCGCGCACGCAGGCCCGAACCGGCCTGCTCGAGCCGGCACGGGAATGAAATTCATCGCCGGTGAGCCGATGAAGCCCGCCACGAAACGCGTGCGCGGGATGATGGTAGAGCTCGTGCGGCGTGCCGATCTGCTCGATGCGCCCCTGGTTCATCACCACGACGCGGTCGGCGAGCGTCATCGCCTCCACCTGGTCGTGGGTCACGTAGATGGTCGTCGTCTTGACCTTCTGGTGCACGCGCTTGATCTCGGTCCGCATCTGCACGCGCAGCTTGGCGTCGAGGTTGGAGAGCGGCTCGTCGAACAGGAAGACCTTGGGGTTGCGCACGATGGCGCGGCCCATGGCGACGCGCTGGCGCTGGCCGCCGGAGAGCGCCTTCGGCCGGCGCTCGAGCAGTTCGGTGATGTCGAGGATGCGCGCGGCGTGCTCGACCCGCTGCTCGATCTCGGCCTTGGGAATTTGCGCAGCTTCAGGCCGAAGGCCATGTTCTCGAAGGCCGTCATGTGCGGATAGAGCGCGTAGTTCTGGAACACCATGGCGATGTCGCGGTCCTTCGGCGGCAGATCGTTGACCACCTCGCCGCCGATGCAGATGTCGCCGGAGGTGATTTCCTCCAGCCCCGCGATCATCCGCAGCGTCGTGCGACTTGCCGCAGCCGGAGGGGCCGACCAACACGACGAACTCGTTGTTCGGGATGTCCAGATCGATCGCGCGGACGGCTTCGACGTCACCGTACTTCTTCACGACTTGACGCAACGCGACTTCAGCCATGCTGCTCAGCCCTTGGTGGCGCCGGCGGTGAGGCCGGCGATGTAATAGTCCATGAGGAACGCGTAGATCACGAGCGGCGGCGCGGCGGCGACCAGGCGCCCGCCATCAGCATGCCCCACTTGTAGACGTCGCCGCGGATCAGGCTGGTTACGGTGCCGACGGTGAGCACCTGCTGATCCGAGGAGTAGAGGAAGGCCATCGGATAGACGAAGGCGGCCCACGACACGGTGAAGGCGAAGATCATGGCGGCGATGATGCCGGGCAGGGCGACTGGAATGAAAATCTTGAGCAGCATCTGCATGTGCCCGGCGCCGTCGATCAGCGCGGCCTCGTCGAGCTCCTTCGGGATCGACTGGAAATAGCCGATCATGATCCAGGTGCAGAACGGCACCGTCAGCGTCGGATAGACCAGCACCATGCCCCAATAGGAATTGAGCAGGCCGATTGATTTAACGATCTGGAACATCGGGATGAACAGCAGCGTGTCCGGCACCAGGTAGGTGAGGAAGATACCGGTGGCGAGGATGCTCGATCCCCAAAAGCGCATGCGGCCGAGCGCGAATGCGGCCAGCACGCTGATTACCATGGTAATCGCCACCACGCACACCGTCACGATGACGGTATTCTTGAAGAAGATCAGGAAGTCGGTTTGCGTCGAGCAGAATCCTGAACTGATCGAGCGTGACGCCGTCGAAGATGAACCACGGATTGGTCGCCAGCCGCGCCATCTCGGCGTCGCTCTTGAGCGCCGTCACGACCATGTAATAGGGCGGCATCAGGAAGAAGATCGCGAACAAGATCAGAAAGAAATAGGACGCAAACAACGCCCAGCGCCGGCTGCGCCGCAAGCTCGATCGAGCCGGCGCTGTTTTGCCGACCGGTACGGCGAGAGTGGCGGTGCTCACCCGATCTCCCTCCCGCGTTTGCGCACGCCGCGCAGGATGAAGATCGCGGCGACCGCCAGGATCGGGAACATGAACAGCGACGTCGCGGCGCCGAGCGGCAGGTCGCCGGAGCGGATACCGAGCAGGAAGGCGTAGGTGGCGAACATGTGCGTCATGTTGCGCGGGCCGCCCGCCGTCATGATCTGCACGATGTCGAAATTGGCGAAGGTGACGATCAGCGAGAACAGCACCGTGATGGCGATGATATTGCGCATCATCGGCAGCGTGATGTGGACGAACTTCTGCCAGGCATTGGCGCCGTCGATGGCCGCGGCTTCATAGAGCTGCTCGGGCACCGATTTGAGCGCCGCCAGGTACATAATCAGGAAGAACGGCGCGCCGTACCAGACGTTCACCAAGATGACCGTGAAACGGGCCCAATAAGGGTCGCTTAGCCACGCGACCCGTCCGAAGCCCAGACTTTGCAGCGTGTAATTGAAGGCCGAATTGGTGGGATCGAACAGCCACCACCAGCCGAGCGTCGACAGGGCCAGCGGGATCACCCACGGCACCAGCAGCATGCCGCGCCATTTGCGCTGGCCTTTGACGGGCAGGTTGTTGACGAGGTGCGCGGTGACCAGCCCGATCAGGGCCTTGAAGAACACGGCGGAAAGCGCGAAGATCGTCGATTGCCACACCACCATCCAGAACGTGTCGCGCGACATCAGGAACGTGAAATTCGACAGGCCGATGAAGCGCGTCTGCGCCTTGTTCAGCATCGACAGGTGGATCGAATAAAGCGCGGGGTAGATGACCAAGCCGCAGATGATCACGATCAGCGGCAGGCACATCAGAAACGCGATGGTCGAGCGCCGCCGCATGAAGCGGTGCAGGCCGCTTTTGCGCACCGTGGGCGCGCTCGTGTCGCTGAGCGCGGGCGTCCAAGTGTGGATGGTATCGGCCATCAGGCGCTCTCGCTGTTAGCGGGAGGATGCATGCCGGCCGATCGGGCCGGCATGCAGATTGTCGTGGCGTAAACCCTCAGGCGCGCAAGCGTGCCTTCGAGTTCCTTCTCGGCCCACTTGATGACGTCGTCGAGCTTCTCTTTGCCCTGCGTGAACTTCGAGATCATCACAGTGTTGATCGCCTGGTTGTACATCTGGGCGCCGACTTCCGAACGCGCAGGCGCACCGAACATTGAGGTCTGCTCGTCGCCGCGCGGCGGGTAGGCATACACGGTGCCGACCGGCGGCTCGACCGTCTTCCAGGTGTCGAGATCGTACATGCTCTTGAACGAGGGCAGATCGTAGCCGACCGAGGCTGCGACCAGCTGGGCGACCGATTCCTTCTGCGAGATGTGCAGCAGGAGATCTTTCGCCGCGGCCTTGTTCTTGGAGAACTTCCACAGGCCGTAGAACTGCGGGAGCTGACCGACGAAACGGCCGTTCGGGCCCCTCGGCACCGGATGCGTCCAGCACTGCTCCGCCACCTTCGGGTTGTCGCGCTTGGCGACCGCCCAGGCGCTCGGCGGGTTCATGATGCCCGAGCCCTTGCCCGAGATCAGCCAGCGGTTGTTGCCGGCGTCGTCCCAGGCGAACACTTCGGGCGGGCTCGCTTCCATGATCTTGCGGGCGATTTCCATCGCCTGCCGGGTCTGGTCGGAATTGATCTTGATGTTGTCCTTGGCGTCGATGAACACCGCGCCATAGGCGTTGAACAAACCGCCGACCCAGTCGACCGCGTCCGAGGTCTGGCCCATCGGCAGGCCGACCGGGAAGCCGGCCTTGTGCAGCTTCTGCGCCGCCGTGACATAGGCGTCCCAGGTCCAGCTGTCGACCTTGGCCTTGTCCCATTTCGATTCGTCGGCCGGGAACATGTCGCGCAAATCGATGCCGGCGTGCTCCTTGTAGAGATCGAAGCGCGAGCAGCAGGGCTTCACCTGGCTGCCGACCGCGGTCGGCACGCCGAGCCACACGCCCTTGCTCTTGGCGAGATATTCGGCGACCGGGCTGATCGGGCCGTACGTCTTGATGAGCGCCGCGATCACGTCGTCGAGCGGCTCGAGCATGCGCCTGGTGGATCCGGATGTTCCAGTCGCGATGGGACATGATGTCATGGCCGGTGCCGGCTTGCGCTTCGGCCGCGGCGGTGAGCTTGTCCTTCTCGCCTTGCGAGGTGATGTAGTCGATGTGGACGTCGACTTTATTTTTGTCGCCCCACTCCTTGCAGATCTTGTCGAGGGCCTTGTTGGCGCCGGGCACCCAGTGGTCCCAGCAGCCGAGTGACAGTGTACCTGCGGCATAGACGCCGCTGACATACGGAGCAGTAATTGCTGCCGCGGAACCGAGGGCGGCAGTCTTAAGAACGGCACGACGCGATAGACGTGATTGTCCCATGGGTCTCCTCCCGGATGGCGCCATTATTCGGCGTTTTAAAAACGATACCCTTGGCCCGTGCGGACGGCTAGCCACTAAAGTATAGGTCGCTGTAAATTTCCGGTTCCGTGGCGTTTACTGGATTTCTATGCCCGCCAAGCCGGCTCTCTCATGAATTGCCCACCTCGTGAATTGCCATATCTGGGCCGGCGATAAAGCCTTCTCATGGAAACCTTTGTTTTTCTCGCCGTTTTGTTTGCCGCCGCATGCCATGCCGGCTGGAATGCCCTGATAAAGGTTGGTCTCGATCCGCTCTCGACGACGACCCTGATTTCCGTAGGCTCCGGTATCGTGGCGCTCGCGTTTGCACCATTGGTGGGCATGCCTGCTTCGGCGGCCTGGCCCTGGTTGCTTGCGTCGGTCGTCATCCATCTGGTCTATTTTGCCTCTCTGATCGAAAGCTATCGCACCGGCGATCTTGGTCAGGTCTACCCAATCGCGCGCGGCTCGGCTCCCCTGATGACGGCCGCGGTCACGTCGATCTTTGTCGGCGAAAAATTGAGCACGCTGGGTTGGACGGGGATTGTCGCGCTTGTCGCAGGCGTTTTTCTGCTCTCCGCGCGCGGGGGGCGGCAACTGGCCGAAATCGATCGCCGTGCGATAGGCTTTGCGCTGTTCACCGCGCTGACGATCTGTGCCTATTCCGTGGTCGACGGTATCGGAGCCCGGCTATCGGCAAACCCGAATGGCTATTCGGTCTGGCTCTTCATTGGAATTGCGGTGGTGATGGTGCCTTACGCGCTCTATCGCGACGGACGGGACGTCATTCCGGCGATGCAGCGCTTCTGGCTGCGCGGCTTTGCCGGAGGTGCATTGCAGGTTCTGTCCTACGGCATCGCCATCTGGGCGATGACGGCGGCGCCGATTGCGATCGTCGCCACCTTGCGCGAGACGAGCGTGCTGTTCGGCGCTGCGATTGCCGTCGTCGTTCTGAAGGAGCCATTGCGTGCGGTGCGCATCGTGGCCGCATGTCTCATTGTCTGCGGTCTCGTCCTGATCCGCCTGCAGTAACCGCTAAAGCTTGAGTTCGGGAAATTCGCGCTCGAGGCGCGCAAGATCGATTTCCGTGTCGACGTCCCACAGCGGCGGACGCTCGACCAGCATGAGACGCTGTTCGACGATCCGCGCGCGCGTGTCGGCGAGAACGCTGCTCCCGCCCCAGGCGATATTCGAGAAGAGCGCCGGCTGCGCCTTGCGCATCCCAAGAAGTACGTAACCGCCACGCTCGGCGGGAATGAGAACAACATCATTGCCATCACGCAATGCCATGGCGGCGCTGCGAAGATGGGCCTCGGTCAGGGCAGGGCAGTCGGTGCCGATCACCAGAACTGGTCCGGTGCTGGTAGCCACCGCCGCAAGCATCCGGGTGCCGAGGTCGCCCGGCGGCTGCGGCCTGAGGGTAATCTTCATCCGCGCGACCATTTTCAGAAATGTGTCGTGCGTGGCATCAGGGTCGCAGCACAACGTGACCGGGCCGATGCCGGCAGCGAGCGCGGTCGCGACTGTGCGCTCAGTCAATCTCTCCTGCAGCACTGCTGCGGCATGTGCTCCAATTGCAGGAATGAGCCGAGTCTTGGCGAAGCCCGGGATCGGCGCCTTCGCCAAAATCGAAATCGAGACAGGACTAGTGTTCGGCGGGGACATAGCGTTGCGCGAGTCGCCTCGGATCAGCGCCGAGGAAATACGCCAGGCGGAGCCTACGCATCAAGAAGGCTGATCTTATTTCGCCGTTGCCGGACTTTACTGTGGAATTCAGCGGGCCAGCGCGGTCGTAACGGGCAAATCAATGCCAATCCGCCCGAAGCCCGGCAATTTCAGACCCGGATGACGCCAATCGAGGCCTGCGACCAGACCCAGGAGATTGACTTCAACGCCCTCGACCCAACCGAGCTTTAACCCGGCGAGGCCATGCAGGTTGATTTCAAAACCGGTGCCGCTGTCTGTTCGACCGGCATAAAAACCATACCGGAAGTCGCGTCCGACAGCGTTCGGCGGCAGTGCAAGACCAAGCTCCGGCACGGTACGTAGGATCGCGGCAATGAAGCTATTGCTGTTCGGACCGGGCCAGATCCGGTAGTCGCCCGTCTGCGAATAGTTATAGTCCTTCACCGTGGCTTCGATGCGCGGGATCAGCTTTTCGGCCTCCGGCCCGGAAATGTCGGCGAGCATGACCGGCTCATTGCCGTACCATTTTCCGTCGACCGGCCAATTGTTGAGCCGGATTGGTTGGCCCCAGCCGACCACGTCATAGCGTTGCCAGTGCGGTTCATTCGCGTGCTTGAGCACGATCCAGCTGTGCACTGAAAAAATACCCTTCCAGGCGCCGGCGGTGCCGGTGAAGATGATGACCCGCGCAGGCTCAAATTCGCGCGGCGCCGGCAAAAGCCCGGTGCTCGACCAATCCGCGTCGCGCCAGGAGCGCGGATCGCCACTTACGGCGTACAGCGCGGCACGGGCGAGGATGGGGGCGATGAACAGAAGAAGGATGGCAAACATTACGGTGCTGATGCGTCGGCGCGGTGACCGGGTGGGCGTCATGATTGCGGATTATAGAGACTTTTCGGCCTAAACGTGGCGACTACCCATGTTGCCCGATACGATCGATCGGCGGTCGATGGGCGTGGCGCACATATGATGCGCCCGGGAAGTTAACGCCGTGCTGCCGCGACTAAAGCAACAAGGGCGCGGGCTCCGGCAACGGTCAGGTCATTGAGGCTCGCCAATGCCTTGTCGCGTTTTCGTCTCGGGCCGCGGCGCACCGGCGGTACATGAATGAAGGTGGTGAACCGGGGTCTGGTGCTGGTCGATGCCGTTTCGGAAGCGCGCCAGCACAGGTAGTTGCAGAGGTAGCGTCCCGCGTCACGTGAGAGTGTGGCGCGAGGCCGCAGGCCGCGCAGCGCGGCAAGCAGCGGGCGGGCTGGTGTGCGCAGTTTTATCGACGCCGGCTTGCCGATCGCGATGGCCCGGCGTCCCAATGACGCACCGCCGGCGTCTGGTAGGAGGGCCAGGGCATTTCGCGCGCGGGTTTCCACGCGAAGTCCACGCGCGCGCGGCGCAAGGCCGAACATCAGCAATGCGTCCGGCTTGTGCTTGGCAATCAGCGCCGGCAATTCGCGGTCCACCGCCGCATAACTTGTCGGAAATATATGGGTGACGATTTTAATGTCCGCCAAAGCAGGACGGCGCGCGCGCGTAGCTCGCTGGGCGAGGGGTCCAGTCGGGTTGAACGGTGCACCCGGGAACGGGCCAAATCCGGTAACGAGGATGGTGAGGGACATCTAGACGCCGAGGAGCTTCGCGATCTCTTCAACGGCCAAAGTGGGGGCAAGCTTGCCGGCGGCCACCTGGTTCTCCATCTGCCGAAGCTTGGCGCGCACCGAGGCATCGCTGCGCAGCCGCGCGGTCAGGCGCTCCTCGAGCATGGTCCACATCCATTTCACCTGCTGCTCGCGCGCCGCGTGCGCCAGCTCGCCCGTTGCGGTCATTTTCTCTTTGTGCGCGATGACGTGCGCCCATAGTTCTTCGATGCCTTTGCTCGTAAGCGCGGAATAAGTGATGACCGGCGGTGACCAGGAGGGCGACTGCGGGGCAAGGATATTAAGCGCGGCGCTGATACTCCGCCGCCGCAACTTTGGCCCGCTTGATGTTGTCGCCGTCGGCCTTGTTGACAGCGATCATGTCGGCAAGCTCGACGATGCCTTTCTTGAGACCCTGCAATTCGTCGCCGGCGCCCGGCAGCATCAGCACCAGGAAAAAATCGGTCATGTCGGCGACAGCCGTCTCCGACTGGCCGATGCCAACGGTCTCCACCATGACGACGTCGTAGCCGGCTGCTTCGCAGACCAGCATGGTCTCGCGCGTCTTTGCCGCGACACCGCCGAGCGTGCCGGACGACGGCGACGGGCGTACAAATGCATTCGGATCGCTCGCGAGGCGCGCCATGCGCGTTTTGTCGCCGAGAATGGAGCCGCCGGTCCGTGTCGAGGATGGATCAACAGCAAGAACGGCAACCTTGTGACCCTTGCCGGTCAGGTGGGTGCCGAGCACATCGATCGTGGTCGATTTGCCGGCACCCGGCGCGCCGGTGATGCCGAGACGTACGCCTTTGCCGGTGAACGGCAGCAGCTCCTGCACAAGCTGGTGCGCGGTCCTGCGGTGGTCCGAGCGCTTGCTCTCGATCAGCGTGATCGCTCGCGCAAGCATCGCGCGGTCGCCCGAGCGGACGCCCCGAACAAGGTCGGCAGACGGCAGGTTGCGCGAAGCCATCGAATCCTCAAGCCCCGGGAATGATCATGCTAGCGCGAGGATTCTGCAACGCCATCCGCAAGGCGAAGCACAAGGCCGCCTTGACCCCTTCTCCGCTCGGCTGTGGCGCGCGCGAAGGCATATAGCTGATTGCGCGTTTGGATGCGGCAAGGCGAGTCGCTGCTGCGCTTGCAGAAACGAGCCCGCGTCACCCGGCCGGCATCGGCTTCATCGATGGCGATCACCTGGTAAACGCCGTCCACGAGCTTGCGCGCGATCGCATATTCGAACATGCCGGGGCGCTTTGCGGACGCGCTCTGAACGACGAAGATGTCGCGTGCCAACGGGTGAACCGAAAACGAGCCGATGTCGGTCATGCCGCCGCCCGTGCGCTGATACGCCCCGCGGTCCCATTTATAGGTTGCCTGCTCAGGCTCGTCGGCAGTCCCTTTGCGCAACGAGTAGAACTGGAGCCGCAATTGCTCCCCGAACACAGGTTGTGCGTCCGGGAGGAGCGGTCCGGACGAATCGACGCAACCCGACAATGACAATGCGCAAAGGATCGCACCGGCGATGCGGATGAAGGGCTCCCTCACTCCGCGGCCTCTTCGCCGTGCCCGAGCCGTTTGTTGAGCTTTTTCAGCAGCTTTTCCGCAGCCTCGGCGATCACCGTGCCGGGAGGAAAGATCGCTTCCGCGCCGGCCTTCATGAGCGCGTCGTAATCCTGCGGCGGCACGACGCCGCCGACGACGATCATGATGTCGTCGCGGCCCTGTTTCTTGAGCTCGGCCTTCAGTTCCGGCACCAGCGTCAAATGAGCGGCCGCGAGCGAAGACACGCCAAGAATATGAACGTCATTCTCGACCGCCTGGCGGGCTGCTTCGGCCGGGGTTGCGAACAGCGGACCGATATCGACGTCGAAGCCCAGGTCGGCGAATGCCGAAGCGATGACTTTCTGGCCGCGGTCGTGCCCGTCTTGCCCAATCTTGGCGACTAGCAGACGCGGGCGGCGGCCTTCGGCCAATTCAAAAGCTTCAACGGCCGTGCGGACACGTTCAACGGCGCCGGTCATGCCGACCTCCCGCTTGTAAACTCCTGTAATCGCCTTGATCTCGGCGCGATGGCGGCCGAATACCTTTTCCAGCGCCGATGAAATCTCACCGACGGTCGCCTTGGCGCGGGCGGCATCGACGGCGAGGGCGAGCAGATTGCCATTGCCGCGGTCTGCTGCGCGCGTGAGCGCATCGAGTGCTTCCTGCAAGGCCGCCGGATCGCGCTCGGCCTTCAGGCGCTTGAGTTTCTCGATCTGGCGCGTACGCACGGCCGAATTGTCGATCTTGAGCACGTCGATCGGTGCTTCGTCGGTCGGCGGATATTTGTTGACCCCGATGACGGATTGCATGCCGGCGTCAATGCGAGCCTGGGTCCTCGCGGCGGCTTCTTCAATGCGCAGCTTGGGAATGCCGGCTTCGATCGCCTTGGCCATGCCGCCAAGCGCTTCCACCTCTTCGATATGGGCCCAGGCTTTGTGCGCGAGCTCATACGTCAGCCGCTCGACGTAATAAGAGCCTCCCCACGGATCGACGATGCGGGTGGCGCCCGCTTCCTGTTGCAGCACGATCTGGGTATTGCGCGCAATTCGCGCTGAAAAATCGGTCGGCAGCGCGAGCGCCTCATCCAGCGCGTTGGTGTGCAGCGACTGCGTCTGCCCCTGCGTCGCCGCCATCGCTTCGATCATCGTGCGCGCAACATTGTTGAACACGTCCTGCGCGGCGAGCGACCAGCCGGACGTCTGGCAATGCGTGCGGAGGGAGAGCGAGCGCGGATCGCCGGGCTTGAACGGCTTCATCAGCTTGGCCCAAAGCAGGCGTGCGGCGCGTAGCTTGGCGATCTCCATGAAATAATTCATGCCGATCGCCCAGAAGAATGAGATGCGCGGGGCAAACTGATCAATAGTGAGCCCGGCCTTCAAACCGGCCCGCACATATTCAACGCCATCGGCGAGCGTATAAGCGAGCTCGAGGTCCTGGGTCGCTCCGGCCTCCTGCATGTGATAGCCGGAGACGGAAATCGAATTGAATTTCGGCATCTCCGCCGACGTGTAGGCGAAGATGTCGGAGATGATGCGCAGGCTCGGGCCGGGCGGATAGATGTAAGTGTTGCGCACCATGAATTCTTTGAGGATGTCGTTCTGGATCGTGCCAGACAGCTTCTCGTGCGGAACGCCTTGCTCTTCCGCGGCGACGATGTAGAGCGCGAGAACCGGCAGCACCGCGCCGTTCATCGTCATCGACACGCTCATCTGGTCGAGCGGGATTCCCGAAAACAGCGTGCGCATGTCGTAGATCGAGTCGATCGCAACCCCGGCCATGCCGACATCGCCTGAGACGCGTGGATGATCGCTGTCGTAGCCGCGGTGCGTGGCGAGATCGAAAGCGATGGAGAGGCCTTTCTGACCCGCCGCGAGATTGCGGCGGTAGAAGGCATTGGAATCTTCGGCGGTGGAGAAGCCGGCATATTGCCGGATCGTCCAGGGCTGCGCTGCGTACATCGCGGGGTAGGGGCCGCGAAGGTAAGGCGCCTTGCCCGGATAGGTGTCGAGAAAGTCGAGGCCGGCGAGGTCCCTTTCGCCGTAGACCGGGCTGACTGCGATGCCTTCCGGCGTCGTCCACGCGGCCGACGAGCCGTTGCCTGCAGGCACCGTCGTATCGGCGAAATCGACCTTGGCGAAGTTGGGGACCTGACTCATTTGATCTCGAGAATACCATGTACCGCTTGCAGGGTCGAAAGCGCGTCGCAGCCCATATAAATGAAGTCCTTCACGCCTGCCTGCCGCCAACTTTGCTCATTCTCGCCCGGTCGGCCGGCAAGGTGCACGACCGCGCCGGCTGCAGCGAGTGCCTTGGCAGCGCCCGGCGCCTCACTCTCGTACACCTTGTCGGACGAACACAAGCAGGCAAGTTTTGCGCCCGACGCCTTGAAGGCGGCAACCATGTCGGCCTGGCCTTTGAATCCGTCATTCGTCACGGCCTCGATACCGCCGGCCTCGTAGAAATTCTTGGCGAAGGTCGCGCGCGCCGTGAAATCCGACAGCTTGCCGAGATTGGCCAGGAAGACTTTCGGCCGTGCGCCGGTCTTGGCAAGCGCGCGGTCGGACGCATCGCGCAAGACTTCGAACGGCTCGGCCAGCCGGATGCGCGGCAAAGCGTCGGTCGTCAGCTTTGTGGCCGCCTCTTTCGGCGGTGTCACTGGCGCGACGCCAAGCACGGCCGCTGGCGCTTCATCGAGGTTGGGATAGTCGCTGGTGCCGGTGAGCGCGTCCTTGCGGCGGGCGACCGCCTGCTGACGCTCGGTGCGCACGGCGGCGACTTTCGTCTGGATGAGACGGGCTTCGAGCGCGGCCCAGGCGCCGCCCGCGTTTTCAATTTCTTGAAACATCGTCCACGCGGCGGAGCAAAGTTTCTGGGTCAGATCCTCAATGGCACCGGATCCGGCGGCAGGGTCGGCGACCCTCGCAAGGTTCGAACTCTTCGAGCAAAATGAGCTGGGTGTTGCGCACGATGCGGCGCGCGAATGCATCGGGTAGCCCGAGCGCCGCGGTGTGAGGCAGGGCCACAATGCTGTCAGCGCTGCCAACACCGGCAGCAGTAATGGCAATGGTCGTCCGCAGCATGTTCACATAGGGATCGCGCCTGGTCATCATGCGCCAGGCGGTTTCTGCCGCGACATAGGCCGGCTTCGGCGCAAGCGCGCAGGCTTCTTCGATCCGCGCCCACAATTTCCGCAGCGCGCGAAACTTGGCAATGGTGAGGAATTCGTCAGCGTCCGCGGAAAGCCGGAAATAAATCATATCGCGCGCGGTATCGAGGGGGAGGCCGCTCGTTTCAAGCGCGCGCAGGTATTCGACCGCGCTCGCAATGACGAATGAAAGCTCCTGTGCTTCCGAGCCGCCGGCATTGTGAATAATGCGGCCATCGGCCACCGCGAACGGCCCGCGAAAGCCCTGCGATGCCAACTCGCCGATCAAGCCGGCGAAGCCTTTCGAAATTGCGTTCCATGCCTGCGGGCTCTTGCCGGTGGCGGCGAATCCGCCGACCGGGTTGATGCTGGCGCGCATGTCTACCGCAGCCGGCAGAAGCTTCCGGCTTTGCACGAGCGCCGCGAAGTGCTGGACAGCGGCGCGCGTGGCGGGGCTTAGATTGAAATCGATGGTAATTCCGGCATCGAGCTTCACATCTTGCAGCACGCGCGCGAGCGTTGCTGGCGACGCATCAAGACCGTAGCCGTTAGCGCTGACCGAGCCGGCCATGACTAGCGTCAGGCCGGTCGCGCCGTTTTCGAGGTCTTGCAAGGCTTGTTCGTTTGCCGCCGCCGGGTCCGGATGGTCAACGCGTTGCATTAGGGTCCAGGCCGCGCCCGGGATGCGGCCGGTGACGGGTTTTGCGCCCGCCGCGCGCGCGTAAAGGGGTTCGGTGCGCAGCCCGTCATAGGTCTGGCTCACAAGCCTCTTTTCGAACGAGGCGCCTTTAAGGGCAGCCTCGACCAGTCTCCGCCAGTCGTCTCGGGTGGTCGGCGGGAACTCGGCGGCGAGGGGAAAATCGTCACTCATGCGGGGAAAATGGCACAGTCGGCTGTACTGGGCTATCGGACGTCACGGCAGGCGATGGATTTCGCCGGCATCCACGGCACGGGCAGCCTCGTCGACGCGTCGGCCCGCAATGACACGGTCTCCTGCGATCTCGGCCAGCGGCACCAGGACGAAAGCACGCTCGAACAAACGGGGGTGCGGCAGCGTCAAATTCGGTTCATTCAATGTGAGGTCGTCATAGGCAAGGATATCGATATCAGCGGTGCGCGGGCCGTTGCGCTTTTCGTGCGTGCGGTCGCGGCCGAGCCTGAGCTCTACCTCTTGCGCGCGCGCCAATAGCTCACGTGGGCCGAGTGTCGTTTCAATCAAGATCGCGAGGTTGACGAAATGCGGCTGATACTTGAAGCCCCACGGCGGCGTTCGGTAGTCGGACGAACGAGCCATCAGACGAACTTCTTTTCCGTCGCAGAGCAATCCGATGGCGCGATCGAGAATGGCGCGGCTGTTTCCAACATTGCCACCCAGCGCCAGCAGCGCTTCAGGCATGGCGGCTCCTCACAAGCGTTACCCCGACGTCGCTGAAGGTGGCCGCGATCGGGGCGTGCGGCTTGTGTATCGTGATGCGCACGGATCGCACGCGTGGAAAGGCAGCGAGCACGGCGTCGGCGGCTCGGCCCGCGGCAGCCTCGATCAGGCGAAGGCGTTGGGCGCAAAATGCTTTGCTCACGCAATCGACGACCTTGTCGTAGGAGACGGTATCGACGACCTTGTCCGAGCGCGCAGCGGCTGAAAGGTCGATCTCCAGGTCGAGATCGATGATGAAGGTCTGCCCCACTTTGGCTTCGTGCGGCATCACGCCGTGATAGGCGTGAAGAGCAAGACCTTTGACGAAAATCCGATCGCTCATCGTGCGGCCTCGATGGCGGCGGCTACCCGTAGCGCTTGCACGGTCTCCGCGACGTCATGCGCGCGGATGATCGCGGCTCCCTTTTCAACCGCGAGCAGGTGGGCCGAGATCGAGCCACCGATGCGCTCATCCGGTGTTGATGGTGTCACGGTGCTGATGAACCGTTTCCGCGATGCCCCAACGAGCATGGGCAAGCCAAAGCGTTTGAACTCAGCAAGCCGGGCGATGCAAGTGATGCTTTGCTCAGGTGTCTTGCCGAAGCCGATCCCGGGATCCAGGACGATACACTCACGCGCGATGCCGGCACTGGCAGCGATTTCCAAAGAGCGTGAAAAAAAGTCGTTCACGTCGGCAACAATGTCGATGGCCGGATCCGCCAACTCGCGATTGTGCATCACGATGACCGGCACGCCGCGCTTGGCGACGAGTGGTGCCATGTCGGGATCGCGTTGCAGACCCCAGACGTCATTGACGATCGCCGCGCCCTGGTCGAGCGCCCAGGCGGCGATTGAAGCCTTGATGGTGTCGATCGACACCGGCACGCCAATCGCGATGACCGCAGGCAATACCGTTGCGAGCCGGGTCTTCTCGTCATCGGCCGACACCGGAACCGGGCCTCCATAGGGTCGGGTGGATTCTGCTCCGATATCAATGATATCGGCTCCCTGAGCGGCCATATCGCGGGCATGCGCGACGGCTTTGCCAGGCTCGAAGAACCGCCCGCCATCCGAGAAAGAGTCCGGTGTGACGTTGAGAATGCCCATGACAAGCGGGCGGCCGGGCGCCAGCAGCTCCGCAAGCACGTTGGGAGCGGACTTTTGCGGAGATCCGGCACCAATTTCGAGGGTTCGGGCCATTCCCATGCCGGTCGCTTTGCGCGGTCGGCGGGGGGCTGTCAAGCGCGCGTGGATGCGTCAGTAGGTGATCTTTAACGGCAGCAGCTTGGCGTTTTCGATCCAGCGTTTGACCATTTTTTCCGACGGCAAAAGCCGGACGAGCTTGCGCTTCCGGTTCGCGTCGGCCATCGCTCTGGCGAGATTGATCGGGTTTCGATACTTGAGCTCCTTGACGGTATCGACGCCTGCCGCCTGCAGCAGTTCGGCGTACTCCTTGCGCACGCCTTTGATGCGCATGCGGTCCGCAACGTTCGCCCAGTAGAGCAGCTGTTTCTCGTTGAAGCCGGTTTTCGTGGCGAGCACCTTGCGTCCCTTCACCGTACGGGCCGCCTCGAGCAGGCGGTCGGTTGACCTGATCCCCACCGACTTGAGAACGGCGGCAACCTCGCCGTCGACCCCGTCGATATCGGTGATGGGATAGGACATTCCGTGCCTCCGCCGCCTTTTCTTCTAGTTATCGTTCAAGTGAAACGGTTCAAACAAACTGACTTAGGCCCGGGATCGCTCCGACGATTTCCCCCACGGCATCGTCGCCGATTTTTTCCCGGGCATAGGCGATAGTTTCGCGAGTGACGCCCTGCACCTGACCCATGCTCAGCCCTGCCGACATCATTTTCGTCCCGGCCCCCATGATGCCGCCCATGGGAAACGCGCCACCGGATTCCGAATGTTGTGCGAGTAAGGCTTCCACCCCTGGAAGCCGATCAATGAGAGCCTGTACTTTGTCAGGCGGGCCCTCCTTGCGGAGGAAATCAAGGATAATGCCAACCGCCTTCTCGGCGGTCCCGCGATCGACGCCGACATTGGCGACGAGACGGCCGACTAACTCTTCCATGACGCCTCACCCCCCGCACTTGTGGCGGATTGAAGTCCATATTGAACACCGATTTCGGCCGTGACAAGCGGGGTTAAGTCGCATTTGTCTCAAGTGCGACCGCGTTGCAACATTCAACCGGCGTGCCCTAGTGGCATTTCGAATGACATCGCGTGCCGACGAGTGGTGCAACACGGTTCCTGCTAGAAGTTGCGGCATTGAATGCCATCTAGTCTCTGTAAGATGCATTCTTGCCCATTGGTGCGATCATAAAACTTGAGGTAGACGTCGCAGGCACTTTATTGGCGTTCCATCTGTTGCCGAAAAGTCCCGCTAGAATAAGGATATACAGGCCACGTGTTGATCGTCCGGTTTTTCAATCGGGCTTGCCTTTACGGAGTTGCTCATGAGCACACTCGACGCGGTTCTCGACCGCATCGACCGCGATATCGATCAAAGTCTTGACCGTTTGTTCGCTTTGTTACGGATCGCATCGGTTTCTACGGATCCGGCCTTCGCCGGTCAGTGTCGTGCTGCCGCGGAGCATGTTGCCGCAGACCTGAAATCAATCGGCTTTGAGACAAGCGTGCGCCCGACGGAAGGTCATCCGGTCGTGGTTGGAAAAGCGAACGGGGCGGCGGGGCCCCGGGTGCTGTTTTACGGGCACTACGACGTCCAGCCCGTCGATCCGCTGAATTTGTGGAAGACACCGCCGTTCGAGCCTCGCGTCGAAACGCTGCCGGACGGGCGCAAAATCATCGTGGCGCGCGGGGCCTGCGACGACAAGGGGCAGGCGATGACCTTCATAGAGGCCTGCCGCGCCTTCAAGGCGGTTACCGGCAAGCTGCCGCTGCCCATTACCACAATGATCGAGGGTGAAGAGGAGTGTGGCTCGCGCAATTTGTTCAAGTTCGTGCGTGACAATGCCGCAGAGTTCAAGCTCGACCTCGCGCTGGTCTGCGATACCGCAATGTGGGATGCCGCCACCCCCGCAATAACAACGTCGCTGCGCGGACTGGTCTATGAGGACGTGAAAATTACCTGCGCCGACCGCGACCTGCACTCCGGCGTGTTCGGCGGAGCGGCGCAAAATCCGTTGCGGTTGCTGTCAGCAATTCTCGGTGCGATGTGGGACGGCAACGGCCGCGTCACGATTCCCGGCTTTTACGACGGGGTGAAAGAACTGCCAGCTGACATCAAGGCCGACTTGAAAGGTCTCAATCTCACGCCGGAAAAATTTCTGGGCCCGATCGGTCTGAAAAAACCGTCCGGCGAAAAGGATCGCATGCTGATCGAAATGGTCACCACGCGTCCGACCGCCGAAATCAACGGCATCATCGGCGGATATACCGGGGAGGGCGCCAAGACCGTCATTCCGGGCGAAGCCAGCGCGAAGGTCTCATTCCGGTTGGTCGGCGAGCAGGATCCTGAAAAGGTTCGTGACGCTTTCCGTGCCTTTGTGCGCGAGCGACTGCCTTCCGACTGCAGAGTGGAATTTGGCAACTTTGGCCTGGCCCCGCCCTTGCAGCTGTCATTTGACAATCCGGCACTCAACAAAGCCCGGGATGTGCTCGCGCAGGAGTGGGGACATAAGGCGGTGACAGTCGGCGCCGGCGGGTCGATCCCGATCGTGGCGGACTTCAAGAGCGTGCTCGGGATGGACTCGCTTCTCGTCGGGTTCGCACTTGACGATGACCGCGTGCACTCGCCGAACGAGAAGTTCGACCTGAAATGCTATCACAAGGGCATCCGCTCCTGGGCGCGCATTCTCCACGCGCTCGCAGAAGCCTAGCGCCCGGCTATCTAAGTTGATCCGCGACCTTGTCGAGGCCGGCCTGCGAGCAGACGTCGTCCTTGCCGGGCGAGCCTGAGACACCGACCGCACCCACGACCTCATTGCCGGCCTTGATGGGCAGGCCTCCACCCAACGCGAGCACGCGAGTGTATTGCCGCGAGCCGACGGTATCCGGTCTGTCGGACAGACGCTTGACGAAATCGGCGGACGGTTGGCTGAACGTGCGCGCTGTGTAGGCCTTGCGCTCGGCCCCTTCGGGCGTATGCAATCCGGCACCGTCGCCGCGAAGCATGACGATCGTCAGGCCGCCTCTGTCCACAACTGCGACCGAAACCTTGAAGCCCATGCTCTCGCATTGCGTCAGCGCCGCCTGGGCGATCGTCTGAGCCATAGCGAGCGAGACGTTTCTTTGGGTAACGAGTTCCTGGGCGAAGACCGTCGACGACAGTGCGGTTGCAATTGCCAGACCCGCAAACGTCTTGAGTGAAAGCCACATTGGGTATGCCTCCCTGCGTGCGCCGTTAAGCTCCGCAAGAACTTACCCCGGCGCCGGTCGATTGTTTCAAAGCCACGGAAAAGTGAGCAGCTATTTTTTCAGCTTGTAACCAGTCCTGAACATCCACCACACCGTGGCGAGGCACGCCGCAAGGAAAAGGAGTGTCATGCCGACGCTGATGCCGTGGCCCACATCGGCGATCTCGAAGAAGCTCCAGCGGAAACCGCTGACCAGATAAACGACCGGGTTGAACAGCGCGATCGTCTGCCAGATCGGCGGCAGCACGCTGGTCGAGTAGAAGGTCCCACCGAGAAAGGTCAGCGGTGTGATGATCAGCAGCGGTACAATTTGAAGCCTTTCGAAGCCCTCGGCCCAAATACCGATGATGAATCCGAGCAAGCTGAATGTCGCGGCAGTCAGCAACAGGAAGGTGACCATCCAGAAGGGATGCGCGATTTGCAGCGGCACGAAAAGCCACGACGTTGCCAGGATAATCAAACCGAGGATGATCGACTTCGTCGCCGCCGCCCCGACATAACCGAGCACGATCTCGAAAGGAGATACCGGCGCCGAGAGGATTTCGTAAATCGTCCCGGTAAAGCGGGGAAAATAAATTCCGAAGGATGCGTTCATCGTGCTCTGTGTGAGCAGCGTCAGCATGATAAGGCCGGGGACGATGAATGCGCCGTAGGAGACGCCTTCGATCTCGGTGATGCGCGAGCCGATCGCGGCACCAAAGACAACGAAGTAGAGGGACGTGGAAAGGACCGGCGAGACAATGCTCTGCCATATGGTGCGGCCCGTGCGCGCCATCTCAAACCGGTAGATCGCTTGTACGGCCCGCAGATTCATCGCCTGTCGCTCACCAATCCAACGAATATGTCCTCAAGCGAGCTTTGCGTGGTCTGCAGGTCCCGGAAGCGGATTCCCGCACGGTTGAGATCGGTCAAGAGTCCGGTAATCCCCGTGCGCTCGACCTGACTGTCATACGTAAAGACCAGCTCCATGCCGTCTGCCGCCAGTTTGAGATTGTAAGCGGAAAGCTCCGCTGGCACCGCGTCGAGCTTCTTTTGCAGATGCAAAGCCAGTTGTTTCTGCCCGAGTTTGCGCATCAATTCGTTTTTGTCTTCAACGAGGATGATTTCACCCTTGTTGATCACGCCGATGCGGTCGGCCATGTCTTCGGCTTCTTCGATGTAGTGCGTGGTCAGGATGATCGTCACACCGGAATCGCGAAGATCGCGGACCACCTGCCACATGTCCTTGCGCAATTCGACGTCAACACCGGCGGTCGGCTCGTCAAGGAACAAGATCTGCGGTTCGTGCGACAGCGCCTTGGCGATCAGCACGCGCCGTTTCATGCCGCCTGACAGCGTCATGATCTTGTCATCTTTCTTGTCCCAGAGGGAAAGCGCGCGCAGCACTTTCTCCACGTAGGCAGGATTTTTCGGCTTGTTGAACAGCCCGCGGCTGAACGACACGGTTGCCCATACGCTCTCGAAAGCGTCGGTGTGAAGTTCCTGCGGCACCAGTCCGATCAGCGAGCGGGCCGCGCGATAGTCCTTGATGATGTCATGGCCGTCGACCGTAACGTTGCCTTGCGTGGGCACCAGTATGCCGCAAACAATGCCAATCAGCGTGGTCTTGCCGGCTCCGTTCGGTCCCAGCAGCGCAAATATTTCGCCGCGACGGATGTCGAGATCGATGCCGCTGAGCGCCTTAAATCCGGACGCATAGCTTTTCGACAGGCCTTTGACGGAAATGATCGGCTGCATGGAACGGAATCGTTCGGGAGTGTGCAGGCGGCATATAGGCCGTGATGCGCGGTCGCGCCAGTCGGGTCCGTTGCGACCAAAGTGCTAGGCGAATTCCGTCAATGCATTCAGATCGGTCAGGACTTGAGCCGGCGCAAAGTCAGGATACTCGTCGGGCATTTTCGCGCGATTGATCCACATGCTGCGGAAGCCGACGGAGACGCCCGCCATCACGTCCCAGCGGTTTGAGGAGACGAAGGTGACGTCGCCGGGCTTGCATCCGAAGTGTTGCGTGACCAGAGAATAGACCTCCGGCCGCGGCTTGAACATTTTCAACGCATCAACAGACAATAGCGCGTCGAGGTCGCTGCCGATGCCGGCCGCATCAACGGCGCCCTTGAGCATGGCTGGCGATCCATTCGACAGAATGCCGGTCTGGAAGCCTTTTGCTTTCAGCGATTTGAGTGTCGTGCGCGCATCGGGAAATGCATCGAGCCTGAAATAGGCATCCAGCAACTTCGGCCTGAGCGCCCGGTTCGCGCCGGGGACGAGAGCCAGCGCGTAATCCAGCGCACGCTCGGTCAATGTCCAGAAGTCCGTGTAGTGCCCGGCCAGCGTGAGCGTCCAGCTGTATTCGAGCTGTTTGGCTCGCCAAACGGTCGAGATCCGGTCGGCGTCGGATCCCATCTCCTGCCGGTGCCGCGCTATCGCGGCGTGGACGTCGAACAGTGTCCCGTAGGCGTCAAAAACGAAAATCGACATCAATTCCTCCAAATGAGGATCCCATAGTCTTTTGCAGCGGCGGTATCGTAAGATTGCGCCGTTAGTTCGTCATTGCCGGGATCCGGCAGTCCATGAACCTTCCCGCAGTGGAAGCGCACCATGGAGGCGCGGGTCAAGCCCGTGCATGGCTCGTAATGGAGATGGCCCATGCCGGGACAGAATTGGTCGAAGACCTGGACCTTCTACGAAGGCGAATGGCGCGAAGGGAATGTCCCGATCATGGGCGTGCGTGATCACGCTGCCTGGCTCTGCTCTTCGGTGTTCGACGGCGCCCGCACCTTCGAAGGTGTGTCGCCCGATCTCGATCTGCATTGCGCGCGGGTGAATGCCTCCGCCGAAACCATGCATCTCAAGCCGGTCGTCTCCACCGAGCAATGGCTCGAGCTGACCCGCGAGGGCACGAAACGCTTTGACAAGGATGCGGCTCTTTATATTCGTCCCATGTACTGGGCCGAGCGCAGCGGCACATTGCTGGTGGCGCCCGATCCGGAGTCCACGAAATGGTGTTTGAGCCTTTACGAGGCTCCCATGCGGAAACCTGAAGGCTTCTCCGTGACGCTGTCGCCTTATCGCAAGCCAAGTCTTGAGTGCATGCCGGTCAACGCCAAGGCCGGCTGCCTCTATCCCAACAATGCGCGCGCGCTTCTCGAGGCAAACGCGCGCGGCTTCGGCAACTGCGTGGTGCTCGATCTGCTGGGAAATGTGGCCGAGCTTGCCACCGCTAACATTTTCATCGGAAAGGACGGTGTCGTGTTCACCCCGGCGCCGAACGGCACATTTCTCAATGGCATCACGCGCCAGCGTGTCATCAAGCTTTTGCGCGATGCCGGCGTGGACGTGATCGAAACAGTATTGAGCTACCGCGACGTGCAGAACGCGGATGAGATTTTCTCGTCAGGCAACTACTCCAAGGTCATGCCGGTCAACCGCATCGACGAACGCTCGTTGCAGCCCGGACCGCTCTATCGCAAGGCGCGCGAACTGTACTGGGACTTTGCGCATGCATAGGCCGATTGGCGTTTCGCGATGAGCGCTCCTGTTGCCATCGTCGGTCTCGGTTTGATGGGCGAGGTCTATGCCCGCCGTCTTATTGATGCAGGTTTTCCGGTGACCGGTTTTGATATCGATCCCGCCCGCCGCGCGCGGCTGGCCGAGATCGGAGGCTGGCCGGTTCAATCGATTGGCGAACTGGCAAGACCTGCACGTTGCATCATCATTGCGGTGTTCAGCACCGAACAGGTCGAGGATGTGGTCGAAAACCATCTGTTGCCGGCGCTCGGTGACGGCTCGGGCAAGATCGTCCTGTGCATGAGCACCTGCGATCCCGATCAGGTGGCGGCGCTCGCGCGACGCGTTATTCCACGCGGCATCCGCTATCTCGATGTGCCGGTTTCCGGTACCAGCGATCAGGTACGCCGGGGCGACGGCGTCGCCCTTATCGGCGGTGATGTCGCGATCGCCGACGAGGTGAAAGACGTTCTGGACGCGCTTTTCGCACGCCGGTTTCACATCGGCGATGTCGGTGATGGCGGCCGCGCCAAGCTTGCCGTCAATTTGATCCTCGGCCTCAATCGCCTGGCGCTTGCGGAAGGCCTCGTTTTCGCCGAGCGCCTCGGGCTTGATCCGGCCGCATTCCTGGACGTCGCGCGCGGCTCGGCTTCGTATTCCCAGGTGATGGAAACCAAAGGGCCGAAGATGGTGCAGGGTGATTTCTCGCCGGAAGGCCGTGTCAGGCAAACGCTGAAGGATGCTCGGCTGATGCTCGACCAGGCGGCCGCGGCCGGTCAGAAACTGTCGATGCTTGAAGTGCACGCCGAGGTGCTCGAAGCCTGCGTGCGCGCCGGTGAGGCGGATCTCGACAACAGCGCGGTCATTCGGGAGGTGCGTCGACGCGGCAAGAATTAGTCGGCGAGCGACTGCGACCGGTTTGCCCTCGGCAATTGAGCGAATTGTTGCCTCGAAAGCGCTGACGACATCGAGCATATCGGCCGTTGACACAGGGAAGGGTTTCCCCGTTTCGATCGTTTCGGCGAAAGCCTCAAGCAGAACGCCAAGAGAATCTGCAGGCGGGAAGATTTTCGTTTCGGGCTGGCCGCCGATCATCGTGACCGTAAGCGACGTCTCCTCGCGCGCTTCCGCGGAGCCTTTGGTGCCGAAGACGTGGATGCGCCAGAACATCGGCGCCGCGCGCACGGTGGCAAGCAGGCCGGTCGCGCCGTTTTCGAACTGCATCAATGCTGCCGCGACATCGCGTGGATCGGGAGGCGGCTTCTGTGCGAAAACCCGCGCGTCAACTTTTGCGACTGGACCGGCGAGGTTCACGAATGCATCGAGCACGTGCAATCCGGCGCCGGTCATGCCGCCGCCCGGCGACTCGCGCGGGTCGTCGCGCCAGCCACCTTTGACGCGGGTCGAATGCTCATTGCTGAAATTGCCCTCGATATGCAGGATCTCGCCCAGTGTCCCGTCGGCGACAATCCGCTTCATCTCGCGCATGCAAGGAAAGCAGCGCTTGTTGTTGCCAAGCGCAAATGGCACTCCGGCCTTTTTCGTGGCCTCGATGGCGCGTTCAGCTTCAGCGCGCGTGAGCGCAAGAGGCTTCTCGCACCAGACCGGCTTGCCCGCCGCGGCGACCGCGGAGATCTGTCCCACATGAAGGGAATGCGGAGTTGCGAGAAAGACTGCCTGCACGCGGGGGTCGGCCACCGCTTCTTCGAACTCGGTCGATAATTCGAACCCTTTGGCGGCCGCGAAATCGCGGACCAGCTCGGGCTCCTTGCTGACACCGCGGATGAACCGCAGGCGCTTGCTTTTGCCCTGTATCGCCTCGACGATGTTTTTTCCCCACCGGCCGAGGCCGATGACCGCTGCATTGATCATGAAAGGGTTGTCGAAATTGCGTGAAGGGGAGGCATGGATGCCACATAGTAGACAAGCCGGTACGCAAACGGCAATGCGCCGAAATTTTCACGGGAGAAAATGAATCATGGACGTCCAGGAGCAGAATGAGCGCGGGCTCAAACTACGCGTCGACATGTTCGGCCGGGAGAGCGGTCGACAAGCGAATGAACGCATTCGGCGATTTCGGAAAGCCGTTGCAACATATCATCAATGCTTACGCCTATGGCGACGTGTGGCAGCGTCCGTCATTGCCGCCGGCGGTGAAATCGCTTGTCATGGTCGCGATGATGGGAGCCGCCGGGCACAACAATGAGCTGCGTGTGCACCTCAAGGGCGCACTGAAGAACGGCTGCTCTCACCGAGCAGATTCAGGACGTGCTCCTACTGCTGACGATGTATTGCGGGATTCCCGCCGCCAATGAGGCGCATCGCATCGCAGCCGACGTGCTGAACGAAGAGAAGCGATAGGGTCAGGGCGGCGGTTCGGTCAAAAGGTTCGGGACCGGACGGCCGCGGATATCATAGACGCGGGCGTAGTCGATGCCTTCGCGTTCGATTTCAACGAGCACCGGCGCGGCCAGGTCACGGCAATAAAACGTGCCGAGCATCATGGCAAAGTCCGCGCGTTTGCGGTCCCATGTCGTTTCAAAATCCGGTCCGAGCGCGACTTCGGCGGGCCTTTGCGGGCCACAGATCTCCACGGTCCAGCGCCGGCCCGCAGGCGGTTTGAGTCCCATTTCGTTGAGCTTGGCCTTCAAAGCCTCGCCGGCTTGTTTGAAGGCGAGCCCCCAGTAGTCGAGCATGTAGTTGTGGTGCGCCATCCGGACGCCGCCCGATGCCCAGTTGAAGGCGGTGTACTGATAGGGGTGCAGCCGCACCATATCGCTGACCGGCAAGGCCAGCCCGCCGATCAACACGGCCGTGACTGCGGCCACCGCCCACGTCCCGAAGGCCTTTGCCCGACAGAGCACCCAGGCGCCGGCGAGGCCGCCAAGCACCGCGAAGGGCGGCACCACGAATACGAAATGCCGCAAGCCGTTGTAGAGCGCAGGATGTGTCAGCATCGCAATGATGACTGGCAGGAAAGCGGAGGCTGCGACGAGAAGAAGATTTGCGCGGCGGGTCAGCGGCAGCTTGCGCGAGCCAAGGGCAATGACAGCGCCAACCGTCCCAGCAAGCCCGAGCGCCAGCATTATTTCCGGCAGCTTGAGCACAAAGAGATGCGGCAGGTAGCTGGCCGGCATTTGAGTTACGGCGAACAATTTCCCGGCATACATCTCCCGCCAGGGCTTTTCGAAAAACGTGTCGAAGTATTCGGCGGCGCGGATCGGATTGAGTGGCGCCAGCATCAGACCACGGCCACAGCAATCCCATGACCAGGTAACCGATCACGAGAGCCGGAATTGATCGCAAGACGAACGTGCCGAGCCGTGCCGAAGCCTGTTTGATCCCAAGCGCGTGGCCTTCGCCGACAAGGATGACGACCAAGCCCGCCAGGGCGCAGGGCGCAGCAATTCCGGCAAGGATGCGCGAGCCGAATGCAAGCCCAAGACCGGTCGCGAGGAGCCCAATTGTCGCCACGCGTGGCCTTGGATACTCATCAAACGCGCGCACGACGGCGAGGAGCAGAACGGCCATGGCGGTTGCGAAGGGGGCGTCCTTCGCATTCATGAACATATGACCGTAGTAAAGCGGGCACGTCGCAAGCAGCAGGAGCGCAACCAGTCCGGTGACCGGTCCGCCAAGCCGCCGGCCGATGCGCCAGGTCGCGATCAGGCCGACAATTCCGACCGCGGCTCCGACAAGACGCCGTGTTTCGAACAGCCCGAACGGCAGCACCTTCGCCGCGAGTGCCGCAGCCATATCGAAGCCGCCGCCGTATTTGTACAGGTTGACGAATGAAAGCGCGCGCTGGTCTGAAAAGCCCGAGCCGTAGAAGGCGAGCAGCAGATCGCCGTATTCGGAATGGGTGTAGTCATCCCACCCGAGGCCGTAGTCGCGGAACGTCGCCGCTGCGACGACTGCAACGACACCAAGGACGACAAGAGCCAGCCGGTCGGCGAACAAATTCGCCGACCGCCGGCAGGATGTTTCCGGAAAATCCCGCGAGGTACGGTCCTCTGCGTTTGGCCTACTTGGTCGCCGCAACGAACATTTCTTCGACGTGCTCCCAGTTCACCAAGTGATCCAGGAACGCTTTGAGATAATCGGGCCGCCGGTTGCGGTAGTCGATGTAATAGGAGTGCTCCCACACGTCGCAGCCGAGAATCGGCGTTGCACCATGAACGAGCGGGTTTTCGCCATTCGGTGTCTTGCTGACGATCAGTTTCCCATCCTTGACCGCGAGCCACGCCCAGCCTGAGCCAAACTGCGTCACGCCAGCCTGCGTGAAATCTTCCTTCATCTTGGCGACGCCGCCGAGATCGCTGTCGATTTTTGCCTTAAGCTTTGCTGGAATCTTGTCGCCGCCGCCATTCGGCTTCATCCATTTCCAGAAATGCGTGTGGTTGTAGTGCTGGCCGGCGTTGTTGAAGAGCCCAGCGTTCTTGCCGAATGATCCTTTCACCACGTCCTCGAGCGATTTATTTTCGAGCCCGCTGCCTTCCAGAAGCTTGTTGCCATTGTCGACATAGGCCTTGTGATGCTTGTCGTGATGGTATTCGAGTGTCTCGCGCGACATGTAGGGCGCGAGCGCATCGTGAGCGTATGGCAGGTCGGGCAACTTGAACGACATCAGATCCTCCTCGGTGCACAAACGATGAATCGGAATAAACTGGTTCTCGGATGAAACTGGCCTGTCCCGGACGAGTTCCTCAATCAAGCTAATTAGGCGGTGATGCGGCTCCGAGCAACCAAGCGTAGCCGGCTTGGCACATCAAGGACCGCAAGGCCCAGCATTAGATGACTTTTAGCGGAGAAATCACGGTCTATTTAGTGGTTGCCGCAGGCTTTCGAAAAAGCGAGAATTTGCCCTTGCCAGAAGAATTTAGCCGGAAAGCCGCGGCGAAAGTTGCTGGTTGAGAGGGGATCATAGAGTATGGCGGTATTGCTGTTCAGCGTCGGCACTTTCGCCCTTGTGGCGGGGCTGGTGATGGTCGGATTTGGCATTCCGATCAACGAATTTAGCTTCGGAAATACACTTATCAGTGCCGGCACCACCGCGGCCGTCGGCGGCCTCATCATAATTGCGCTCGGCGTAGCGGTCGGCCAGTTGCGGCGGATTGCCGAGGTGCTGGCAGGCGATTTGCCGGCGAGATACGCGCAACCGATGGACCTCGTGGAAGCCACGGGTGCTTCCTCACCTGCGGCCGGTATACCCGATCGTATTCCTTTCCCGCCGCGCCCTAGATCGGAGACACCACTCCCGAAAATGGGATCGTTGCCGGGAGTACCGACGAAAACCGCGAGCGATGACGGTTACGACCAGTTCGCCGCGCCAACTTTGCCCAATCCGGAAGAAGCACCGATGGCGGTGGAGGATGAAATTTCCCTGTCACCACCTCAGCCGTCTGGCGGTTTGGCACCGACGGCCGATGTGAGGGGCCCTGCTGGCCGGGGTCAAGAACCGGCCACAAGCTGGAAACCATCCCCTGCGTCAACTCCGCCGGTTGGATCGCCCCCGCGGCCGCTTCAGCCAGCGAGGTTCGATGCGATGTGGCCGGCCGAGGCAAAGTCACCAAAGTCGAGCGTCTCGGATGACGCCAAGCCACCGTCTGCGCCGGCACGCGAAACGTTTCCTCCCGTATCAAAACGTCCAGAGCCAGAAGTGCAAAAGCCGCGTGCCGTCGCCATTCTAAAGTCAGGCGTCGTCGACGGGATGGGCTACACGCTCTATGTCGACGGCTCGATCGAGGCGGAATTGCCACAAGGCACATTGCGCTTCGCTTCGATCAACGAACTCCGAAGTCACCTCGAAAAGAATTCATAGCAAGAGCCGAACTGCGCCTGCTTCTACTTTTCTTGGTTTTTCTTTCCCGAGATTCCGCTTTCGTCGCATACGACCCAATATTGTCGCGTCAGACAATGAGCTTTTTCTTGCAACTACAGAAGTGGGATAGTAGTTTTAAATATAGGTCCTCCATTCGTCGGCGTGCAGCTGTTGGTTGAGAGGGCCTGTTTGAAGGGGAAAAGGTTGCCGGCAACGGCAGCCTCGTCAAACGGGGCAGTTGCAATGACAGACAGCATAGCCAGTGGAAACTTCATCGAGCTGACCGCAGAAATCGTGTCCGCTTATGTCAGCAACAATACGGTTCCTGCAGGCGAGATTCCTGGGCTGATCAATCAGGTTCATGCGGCGCTCGCAAGAGTGTCCGGAAAGCCTGCGGAGGGCTCCTCCGAGCCGCTTAAGCCTGCTGTTTCGGTCAAGAAATCAATCACCCCCGAGTACATCGTCTGCCTCGAAGACGGCAAGAAATTCAAATCGCTGAAGCGGCATTTGCGTACCCAATACAACATGACGCCCGAGCAGTATCGCGAGAAATGGGGTCTGAATGCCGACTACCCGATGGTCGCGCCAAATTATGCCGCGGCACGCTCGCAGCTCGCGAAACAAATGGGGCTTGGGCAACAGCGGCGCCGGCGTGCAAAGTAGCGCCTGGTTGGCTTCCAGGCGTACAAGGAAAAATTCCTAAAAGCTGTGGGCAAGCTACTTTGTGGGCCTTTCATTCCGGCAAGTTTATAGGTATATAGTCCTATGACGGTTCGTCGGGATTCGAGGTGCACATGTGAGCATGAAACATCAAATCGAACAGTCTGCGCCGGAGCCGCAGCAACCTGAGATCGACGGCTTTCGCGCACAACATCTCGTTCTAGGAGAGCGGGAGGTCGCAACGGAGGCTGGCCGGACAAAAGTCGTCGTCGACGAAAATGAAAGTCCACTGGCCTGGCTTGCCCGGCGACGCGGGCGAGACGGCCGGGTGATGATCGAGCCTCACCAGCTGCAGGCCGGTGAAAGGCTGCGCGCCGAATTCACGCGTGCGCATCTCATGCCGCGGACAACTTCGAATTGGTCGAATCCGATTCCGTCCGACCGCCGATCAGGCGGTCATCAAGCAAGTTTTTTGCCGGATAGCGTCATTGCCGCTCGGCAACGCGTGCATCATGCGCTTGATGCGGTAGGTCCGGAATTTTCCGGTCTGCTTGTCGACGTATGCTGCTTTTTGAAAAGGCTCGAACTAGCCGAGCGTGAGCGCGGCTGGCCGGCGCGCTCGGCGAAGATCGTGCTGCAGCTTGCGCTCGAGCGCCTCGCCCGACATTACGGCTATGCCCCAAGTACAAGCGGCCGCGCTCGCTCGCGGGTGCGCACTTGGCTTGCTGATGACGTGGCGTTCGGCGTTGACTGACTGTGGCTATGCTACGGCAGCCAAAGCCGCGCCGGCTTCGGTGCGGATCCGCTGCACCATCGAACGCAAGCCGTTTGAGCGTTGAGGCGTGAGGTTTTCTCGAAGACCAATCCGGTCGAACAGCGCCAGTGCGTCGATGTCCAGAATTTCCCGTGCGCTCTTGCCGGAGTACAGCGCGAACAATATCGCGATCAGGCCGCGCACGATGTGAGCATCGCTATCGCCTTCGAACGAGAGCACCGGTCCCGAAGATCCGTTGGGTTTTACGTGTGTCAGCAGCCAGACCTGACTGGCACAGCCTTGGACCTTGTTGGCTTCGGAGTGAGCGCTCTCGGGCAAAGGTGGCAGCGTGCGCCCAAGCTCGATGACGTAGCGGTAGCGGTCGTCCCACTCCTCGAGTAGCGCGAAATTCTCGACGATCTCATCAATAGCAGTCATGACGCACATATATACGCTCGCGCACGGCGCCGCCAATAGATTGGCAGGTGCCGAGTGCGACGAAACCGGCCTGAATTCGGGTGTTTATGCCGCTGGGCCGTTGGCGCGTGCTTCACGCCGGGGCGGCAACGGGACCGGGCCACGCCAGGCTGGCGCCATGTCGTTCGGGGTCAACGTGCCCTGACCGCCAGCCGCCTTGTTGTCGGCCTTTTCCGGCGTTGCGGATTTTTCACGGAGCTTCGTGATGAACTCATAGAGCGTCCGTGCGCCCGCCTCGGCCTTGTGACCAAGGGCGACGGCGACCTTGCCGCCTGTAACGCAAGCATCGGGTTGGCGTTCGCAGAAGCCCCGAACGTCGGAAACGGCCGCGCTTGCGAATGTCACGGCTTCCGAAGCGTCAATCTGTGCATCCGGTGACGTCGATTTGGTGCCGCTTGGCAGCAGCACGCAAACAACGCACAGCCAAAATGCCATTCGCAGAAGAAAGAACATGACCCTACCCGTAACGATCCCCGGCAGCCGTTACGCTGCCTTTGAGACAAACCGTAGCAGACAGCACTGAAACTGTTGTTCGAAATGCAAAGAGCTTTTTGGACAAACTCGAAGCGAATTTTCATCAAATTTGAAATACTCGCGACTGCAACAAATTTCGCACACGCATGTTCCGCCCCGTTTATCAGGCTTCAGCGGACTACCGACATGGTTACCGGACCGGTAAGAAATTGGCTGCAGCCGGCCCCGTGCATCACAAGATGGCAACCGAAATTTCACCATGACCGGCGAATAGCCGGCCAATCGTCCTCAAGACCGCGCGGGCGGTGTTGATAAGGCATTGCCACGCCCGGCCCTTAGCCTTCGCTTAATCGCCTGTGTCCTAAGGTCCGCGCGAGATAGGGGCGCGTCCGCTTGCCGAGACGTGACAGGGACGGTGAGTTTTCTCTCGCCAATACGAAACTACGTCGACGCTTTGGTGCCTGTCGCCGCGCAACAGGATGCCCTTACGGCCGCGCGCTATCGTGCTTTCATTTTGCCGCGCTTGATGGGAAGTCTCGCTGCGCTCGCAAGCCTTCCAGTCTATCTGGTTTTGCGCGGCGTACCGAATGAAATTGAAGTCGTCGTTTTCTCCTGGCTCATCACCCCGATTCTCATCGTCTACTTCCTGGTTCGCACCGGGCGTTACGAGACCGCACACATTCTATCTTCGTTGTCGCTGAGCGCGCTTGTTGTACTCGTCGCGTTTTTCGCGGGCGGCATCGGGTCGTTTGCAGCGATCTGGCTCGTCGTGGTGCCCCTTGAGTCGCCACTTTCCGGATCGCGCCGAGTCGTGTTGATTACGGCTGCGTTTTCGATGGCCGCGGGCCTATTGCTGCTGATGCTCGGCATGGCCGGACTTATCCGGCCGAACAGCGTGGATATGCACGCAGCTCTTGCCGCACTCGCGATCGTTTCTGCGTTGCTATATGCGACGGGTCTCGCGCTTGGTGCCGTGTCGCTCGTTCGCACAGGCGCCCAGCTGCTCGGCGCAGAGGAAAATCGCTATCAGCTTTTGATCGGGAACATGACGGACGTTATTGTCCGTTGCAGCAAAGGCGGCTCGGTCATTTTCGCTTCGCCGGCGGCCGAACCGTTGTTCGGCATTCCCATCACCGAACTTGTCGGCAACGAACTTTTCGAACGCGTGCACGTCGCTGATCGGCCTGCCTTTCTGGCCACACTTGCCGATGCGGCACGTTCGGGTGACGTGCGCTCGCTTGAATTTCGTATCCAGCGGAATGTCGGAGCGGGACGCCCCGGCCAATTCGTTTGGGTCGAAATGCGGTGCAGGCCGTTCGAATGCGTACCGGCCGGACATGAAAAAACAGACCAAGATGTCGTTGCGGTCCTTCGCGATATCAGTGAGCGAAAGACCCACGAAGACGCACTTGAGACGGCCCAACTCGAATCCGAGCGGGCGAGTGCGGACAGAAGCCGCTTCGTCGCCACCATAGGTCACGAGCTCCGCACGCCTTTGAACGCGATCATCGGCTTCTCCGAGATGTTGACGAACAGCGCCGTCAAAGTCAGCGCGTCGGACCAGGTCGAATATGCGAAATTGATCAACGGTTCGGGCCGCCATCTTCTTTCCGTCGTGAACAGCATGCTCGACGCTTCAAAGATTGAAGCCGGCCATTTCGAGGTTGCCCGGGAGAGATTCGTGCCGGGGCCGGCGATCGAGAATTGCGTCGATTTACTGGCTTTGCAGGCGCGGGAAGCGGGCATCGAGCTTAGGCTACGCCTTGCCCAGAATTTGCCCGAGATTGCAGCAGACAAACGCGCGTTCAGCCAGATCCTCATCAATCTCATTTCAAACGCGGTCAAGTTCACGCCGCGCGCGGGATGCGTCACCATTGGCGCGTCATGCGACGGATCAAATTTGGTGGTGACGGTTGAAGACACGGGTGTCGGAATCGAACAGCACGATCTTGCGCGTCTGGGAGAAGCTTTCTTTCAGACGAGCTCGTGCCACGACCGCAGACATGATGGGGCGGGGCTCGGGCTATCGATCGTCAAGGGCCTGGTGAAGCTGCATGATGGCGAGGTCGATATCCGCAGCCGGGTCGGCGAGGGAACGCGGGTGACGGTCCGATTGCCTATCGGTCAAAGCGGAGACCGGACGCCGACCGAGCCGGTCAAACTCGTGACGGAAAGTCACCGAGGCAATCCGTACGTCTCAAATGATTGGGTAAAGAAAAGTGCGTAGACGATCATCCCGCAGGGGCTCCGCAAGTTTCGACAGTGCAGGCCGCATCGCTGCAGCGATCGCACAGCATCCGCGCGAATTCGTCGCGATAGTGATGTCGACAGTTGCCATTTTCGCTGATAGTCAGCAACGCACTGTTCCTGCAAAAGGGGCCGCACCCGGCCCCGATATTTGCGGCCCGTCCGCTGCTCCAACAGGAGGCAATACTCCCGCCACGCATTTCGGGCATCCAGTCACACATCGGGTCGGATTTAGCAGCCCAGGCTCGTGTCCAGCTGATCGCGAATATTCAACGCGAACTGAGCCGGAAGGGTTTTTATGACGGTCCTGCCGATGGAATTTGGGGCTCGAAAACGGACGCTGCGGTACGCGATTTCCTTCAGGCTTCCGGCTTGAAAGTCAATCCGGAAGCAAACGAGAACCTGCTCCGCGCGATATCAAGCTATGTCGCGAAGCCGGTGGCTGCCGCAGCCGCACCGAGTCCGCCGGCAACGGATCCCATCGCGAAATTGATTGCGCCGTCCAAGCGCATCGTATCGATACAGCGCGCTCTCGCCGATTTCGGCTACGGACAGATCAAGGCAACCGGCGTGTATGATCCGGAAACACGGAGCGCAATCGAGAAATTCGAGCGCGACCACCGCCTGCCGGTGACCGGCCAGATTTCCGACCGGTTTGTGCGCGAACTTGCCGCTATGACCGGCCGCCCGCTGGAGTGAATGGCCTCGCTACTGTAGCTCGTGCTACTGAAGCCGATGCGCTTGAAAACCGGAATTTGGGTGGCTGCGTATCTGCGCCGCTGTAATGTCGAGGGCGTTTTTGCGGCAGTGCGCCGGCATGGCGCCGAAGAGGCTGGCGCCATTTTTGTCAAAATAAATCGGCTGGATGGCACGGGCGCGCTATACGGTCCGGCCCCGCAGTCTGCGTTTGACGAGGCTCAGCCGGCCGATCGGCTGTTCGTCGCGCTTGTTGGGCGCGATACGCCGGCAGCCGAAGCAGATATCGAGACGCGCCTGACGAAAGAAATACGTTTTGACCCGGATCTTTGGATCATCGAGGTTGAAGACCGCACCGGCCGAAATTTCCTCGACAACGTCGTGCAGTAGCTCCTTCTACCGTTCGTTGATCTTGACCCGTCCGGATTGCGCGTTCTGCTGTACGCCGGCGTGGGTTTTTTCGGTGCCGGACGAGCGCGCACCGCGGCGTTCATCATCCCAATAAACGGTTTCATGTTCCGCATGCGGCCGGACGGGTTTGGCCTGCCAAATGGTCAGCATATGCTCAGCGGCGGCTGAGCTCAGCTCGCCGTAGAGCTGGCACAACTCGAAAATACGCGGGACGGATTGGCCGACGACAGGGTTGAGGAAAAGCAGAATTCGTTGCAGCACGTCCGTTTTCATGCCGAGGACTTTCGCCGCGACGATTACGGGTTCGCCTGAATTATCGAATGAAATTCGTTCGGCGAGCCCCCGGCTGATATTGAGAGCACGCGCAAGGATGCGACTGAATTCGGAGGGATTTCGTCGCAGTGCCGCGCGTTCCAGGCGCCTGACCAGTTCTCCTTCAGACGGCACCGGGCGACGCCTTGTCGGGTCCGATACAACATCGAGGTTCGTGAGAATAAGACGGCGCTCTTCCGGCGCCGATGAGAAAAACAACTCGAGCAAGTCCTCGCCATTTTCATCCTCGGCCGGTTTGGCGGCCGCCAGGCTGTCGAGCCTGCGGAGGACGGCTGTCGGCGCTTTCGGATATTGCCGGAGCTTTGCAGCAACTGCGGCGCGCGTCTTTGCGTCGACCAAATCAATCAGGCCGAGCACCAGTTCGACATATTGAGTTTCCTCTTCGCCGCTATGCGAAGGTCGTTGCACATATAGATCCGTCAGGACCCGCGCCAGAGTAGGGCGCACATCGACGCCGTCCCGGCAGGCCAAATCGACCAGGCTGTCGACGGGAACGCGCGCGGAAGGCTTTGCCATACTCATACGCCGGCACTACAGGATGGCCGACATTAGCTGCCGCCCGTTAGCAGAGCGTTAACCTTGCAAGTCCTTTAATTGCGGAACGATGCCGGTCTGGCGGACCAAGGAAACCACGCCGGGGCGGAAGGGGGACTGCAATGGGCGAAATCATCCGATTTCCCGACGACGCGAGCCCGCGCGGCGGCAAATATGTCGACGCAAATACCGAGCCGGCGACGGTGATTATTCTTCCCGTCATCCGAATCGAACGCGATCCCGATGGCTCGAATGGTCTTGAGCCGCATAGCGGGAACAATCACGGCCGCCGTCGGCGGCGCCGCGCCGCACGCTGATTGGTCCAATCACCGAATAACCCGATGAGAAATCTACCGCCGCCAGCGCTCAAGAAGGTGTGGCGGCAGGCGCTTGTGCTCATCGCCGTCACGTTCCTCGCCGGCTGCGCAAACTATGATTTTGGCGAAGTTCATCCGGTTTTGGTGACCGATGGAATCCACGACTGGGTCGGGCGGGATTCAGGCGGGCCCAATCGAGTCCCTCCTTCGCGCTTTGAATACACGGACGACGAGCGCGCTTTGCGCGATCTCGCCTATCCGCTGATCGAGCCGCCTTTCGATCGGCAGCAATGGTACTCGGTTGCAGGTGAATATGGTCTCTATCGCGCCAATTCAGCCGACCATAGAAAGTACTTTGAACGGCTGGAGTCCACTTGGCGCCGTTCGCCTTCCTCGCGCTATGCGCAGCTCATCGACGACATTCGCAACGACATCACACGCATGTCGCAATTTTTTGAGACCGCCGGCCGCGTCATCGACATCGATCAGAAGCGGCAAAAAAGTATGACCTACGTTTTCGACCTCGGCAAAAAGGAGCGTGTAAACGCGCTACGCAGGATGCGGGAAAACGCGCACGTGGTGGCAATTGTCCAGCAAAGTCTCGCCGACCGGGTCGCCTCATACCATTTTGCACTTGAGAGGCTTGTTATCATCACGCCTTCGCCGCAAGCGATCGAAGTTGAACGATCAATCACTTTGCTGCAAAATCAGATCGCGCGATATCAAAAGCCTGCGCCCACCTGGGTCCGCGAGCCAAGCCTGGCGTCGACGAACTAGGTCATTTCCTGGTTCGCGCCGGTTCGGTTTGCCGCATGCATCGCGATGCCGCGACTGCACCTTGTGCGGCCGGCATTAATCCCGGTTCGGGTGCCATCGCGCGGATCGCGATCAGACCAGTCGGTGTCGGCAATTCAACGATCAGCCGGTCGGCAGCGGTGATTTCTTCGTCTTCCGGCACTTGCTCATGCTGGGCGGCGGTCATCAGGTCGAGCTCAATGACACGCCGGCCGGCCGCACGGTCGTTGATGGCATAATAGGCGACGTCATACCGTGTGTAGAAGGAAACAGAAGTGTAGGCCGGGCTAACGGGCACGGTGAGCTTCAGAGGTCCTTCAGAAAGGTCGTACCGGCACACGGCGCTCGCAAACGCGGGATCCATGAACGGCATGATCGCCTTCTCAGGCGATGGAATGGGCAGGGCGACGACCGTATTGACTGGTGCGATCGGCGTCAGTCGCGCGTATGCATCCTGCGTCGCGGTGCGCGGCAAGATGATAACCGTTGCCAGATGCACGACTCCGCCAAGAAGCGCGCCGCCTAAAAGCAGGAGCAGCCAACGGATCATGGGCAACTCCGCGTCGAAACTGCGGGCATCGGCACCTCGCGGCCGGCCTTCGTCGAAACACCGACGGCGGTGTCATAAAGACGCAGCACCAGTTGATAGCGTTCGATGCCGCCCGTCGGCAGCCAATTGCCGGGATTTGCGCGCGGCGCCACGACGATCTCGAAATTTCCGTCAGCACGCCGAACGATCTCCTCACTTGTGAAACCATAGCGATTGATCGAGTTCGCTATGAGGTCGCCGTCGTTGTTATAGAGGGTCAACGTCCAAAAGCGTGCGGCCGGGGTAATTCCGGAAAGGACAATGTCGCAGCGCCCGTCGAGAATTTTCCCGTTGTCGTCCGCCCGGACGGTAAACGACACTCCGTCACCGAGCGCAACCGGCAGCCGTCCTGCGCGGGCGATGGATGCGCGCGCATATGGGTCGGCGTCCACCGTTCCGGTTTTTGGCCAAGCTATCCAGCTCTCGATAGGCAACGCACCAAAAGCCGCGCCTCGGCTCAGGGCAAAGTAAGTCATGCCAAGACCGACGAATGCCGCGACGGCGAGGGCGAACAACGTTCCGGTTAGCAGACGCACGATCGATCCGCTGGCGTGTGTGAGAAATCGTTTCTGTCAGAAGAGACTACGCCCGTTGCCCGGCGGCGGCCAATTAGTCGTGGCTGCCGAACGCGCGTCCCTCCAACGAGGCGGCCAACGCCTCGCCTTTGTCAGGTACTGGGCCTGCTTGTCCTTGCCGCTTGAGACAGTCGGGCGTGCTGGCGCAACGGGTCCGAGGGCGCGATTGGCGTCATCCATCATCCTCTCGACACGGACCAATACGTCGGCCCCTCGCTTAGTGAGAAGTGCAGGCCGTGGAGGCGGCGGAGGCTCGTTGGACTTCGACTTGACCTCGGCGACCGCCGGCTGTTGGCGGACCTGCGGTGCGGGAACTCCGGGAAGTTGCTTCAATTCAATTCCTTGATGGGCGTAAGCCATGATCTTGTGCCATGTCATCGCTGGCACGGAGCCGCCGGTCATGCGGTTCATCACCTGGTAGTCGTCATTGCCCACCCAGACACCACATACAAAATTGCCCGTGTAGCCGACAAACCAGGCATCGCGATAGGCGTTGGTCGTGCCGGTTTTTCCTGCGGCGGCAGTATCGTCAAGGCGTCGCGCGCCGACCGGTGCCGTTCTCGACCACGCTGTTCATCATCTTGATCATGTCGGCGGCAACGCTGGGCGGCATCACCTGCCGCGGCTTTGGTCCGTCACGATCAAAGCGCCACACCAGATCGCCGGTGCCGGTGCGCACTTCAAGGATCGCGTGCGGCGTCACTGCCTTGCCCATATTGGGGAAGGTGGCATTGGCGGCGGTATGATCGAGCACAGTGACTTCATCCGCGCCGATCGGCAGCGAGGGCGTATCTGGGAGCGGTGTGCGGAGACCCATGTCGTGCGCGAGCTTGACGATCTTCGCACGTCCGACCTTGGCGTTACCGTTGCCAATCGTAATCGAGAGCTTCACCGCAATGGTATTGATCGATTTCGTGAGCGCCATAAGCAGAGTCATCGAGCCGGCATAGCCGTGGCCGTAATTCTGGGGGCACCAGTTGCCGATGCAGACCGGGCCATCGACCACGATCGATGTCGGCTTCATGCCATTCATGAGCGCCGCTGCGTAGACATAAGGCTTGAACGAGGAGCCGGGCTGGCGCATTGCGTCAGTCGCACGATTGAACTGGCTTGCGCCGTAATCACGTCCGCCGACCATCGCCCGCACAGCGCCATCAACGTCCATCAAAACGGCGGCAGCCTGCTTCGCGTGATATTCCTGACCATATTGCCGCAACGAGCTCTCGACGGCCGCATCCGCATTGTTCTGCAGGCTCGTATCAAGCGCCGTGCGCACCACGAACACACGTTCCGTCATCGATTTAGGGAACGTGTCGACGAGCTTCTTCATCTCGTCAAAAGCCCAGTCGAGATAATAGTTTGGCGCACGATCATCACGGCGATCGACGGGCATGGCCGGGTGGCGGCGGGCGCCGAAGACCTGGCCTTCCGTCATCATGTTGGCTTCGACAAGATTGTCGAGCACGATGTTGGCTCGTGCGCGGGCCGCCGGCAGGTTGATGTGTGGCGCAAACCTGGTAGGGGCTTTGAACAAGCCCGCAAGCATCGCAGCTTCGGAGAGGTTCACATCGCGCGCCGACTTGTTGAAGTAATACTGGGCCGCTGCATCTACGCCGAACGCGCCACCCCCCATGTAGGCGCGGTCGAGATAGAGCTTAAGAATCTCGTTCTTGGTGAGCCGCGCTTCCAGCCACATCGCAAGGAAGGCTTCCTTGACTTTACGCTCGAGCGTTCGTTCATTGCTGAGGAACAGATTTTTGGCGAGCTGCTGCGTGATCGAGGAACCGCCCTGCACAACACCTCCCGCCTTGGTATTGGCGACCAAAGCGCGCGCGGTGCCGGGGAGGTCGATTCCGAAATGCTCGTAGAAGCGACGGTCCTCCGTCGACAGCACTGCTTTGATCAGATGGTCGGGAAATTGGTCGAGCGGAATCGCATCGTTATGCCGAATTCCGCGGGAGCCGACTTCGTTGCCATAGCGGTCGAGAAATGTGACGGCGAGTTCCGATTTCTTCAGCCAGTCGTCGTCGGAAGTCTCGCGAAACGCCGGTATGGCGAGCGCCAGCAGCACGACCAGTCCAAACGCGCCTAACGTAGCGCCTTCCGAAAGCAATTCATTGAGCCAACGCCGCCATCCTGAGACGTGGAAGCGGTCCATGAATGTCGAAAAACGCTCGTAGGATTCGCGGGCGCCAGAGGCGCTGCGGAACAGGCTGAAGTCTATCCACGCGTCCAGCCCGAGCAGGAACCGCTTGATGCTTCGCTTCCAGTGCTCGGGAAATAGGTCGTGCAAGACTTGCTGCTCTTGAAAAGATGCCGGCCGGACGCCGGACCAAGCAATTTTAGCCGATCAGCCAACCCGCGGCCAATGCCACGGTTCCGCCCGGCTGGAACCAAGGTGAACGAAGAAATACCGTGAAAAATGGCCGAAATGAGCCTCCGGGACGGTGCCGTGACGGAAAGCCTGTGAACAGATACAACCGGACCTCATCGAGAGATTCCCTTTATGCCTGATCCGCAAGCTCCATTCTGGCGCCGCAAGGCAATGTCGGAGATGACTCGCGCCGAATGGGAGAGCCTGTGCGATGGCTGCGGCCGATGCTGCCTGAACAAGCTGATCGACGAGGATACCAACGCGACCGTGTTCACCGACGTCGGTTGCAAGTTGCTCGATGGCGAGAGTTGCCGCTGTCGCGACTATGCCCATCGTCAGGCCAAGGTGAAAGATTGTGTTCGACTGACGCCGCGCAATGTGCGCCGCCTTAAGTGGTTGCCGCCGACTTGCGCCTATCGCCTGGTTGCGGAAGGCAAAGATCTTGCGTGGTGGCATCCGCTGGTGTCCGGCGATCCGGAGACAGTGCATCGCGCCGGTGTGTCGGTGCGCGGCCGCGTGACGGCCAACGAAGCGGATGTGCCCGATGACAGGCTGGAGGAATATATCGTCAGCTGGCCGGGCAAGTGGCCGAAAGGCATGCGCCGTCCGTCATCGGATAGGCGGGGCGGCACTCCCTAGTCCGGCTCCTCATCGCCCTCGGGGCGTAATTGAAAAATCATAGGCACGCGGCTCAGGTGCGCCGTAAAACGAATAGTGCCACCATTCGCGGAAGTAGTTGGCAAAGCCGTGCCGGCGCATCGCCGATTGCAGCAAAACGCGCCACTGCCGTTGCTCCGGCGCAATCGACATATTTGTCCCGTAGCTCCTTGTGTCGAAGCAGTCAAAGCTCGTCCCCATGTCGATACTGTTATCCGGCGCCCGTTGGTCCGCCGGGCCTGTGCAGGGACCATACCGTGCGGTTGGGTCAAAGCGAGGTGCGCGCGCGACCGGCAATCTGACAAGTGTGAGGTCGATCGCGGTGCCGGTTGAGTGTCTCGATCTTGCCGCGATAAAGCCAAGCGTGAATAGGCTGCGCTTATGCAGCGCCGGGTAAAAACGCCTCGTCGCCGCGTCATCGCTTCCGTCATGAGCCCACGCGGTCATGGCGCGGGAAGCTCTGATTGGCCGATAGCAATCGTAGACCTTCAGGCCGAGGTTTTGCCGTGCCAGGTCGGCCTGAACCTGTTTGAGCGCTTCCGCTGCTTCGCGCCGCAGCACGCATTCGGGTGCACTGTAGCCGGGAAGAGGATGGCCGGTGAAATTGTCACGGGTTGCGTACCGAATGTCCTGGGTGATGCTCGAATCAACGTCGCGCAGATAAACAAAGCCGGGTGCAAGCATATCGCGGGCACTCGCGGGCGCGACGGCAAGAAGAACAACGAGCAGTAAGGGCAATAAGCGCAAGAGGAGTTCCTGTAGCCGACGAGGTGCTTGTCGCCTCATGTTATTTCCGCACATAGCACCCCCGCATTGCTGCGTCTTGCTTTGCGAGAACCGGCAGGGCATTGAGCGTGTTGTTGGACATTGAGTTTTTCGAATCCAAATTATGACCTCAGCAAAGCCGAAATCCAAGCCGCGACCAACAAAGGCAGACTCCCAAACTGAGTTGCGCGCGCTGACTCACCCAGAGGTCAGGGCGATCGTCCTCGGCATCATGCTAGCGATGTTTCTCGGGGCCCTCGACCAGACAATCGTCGCGACAGCGCTGCCGACGATCGGACGGCATTTCGGCAATCTTGAAGACCTGTCCTGGGTCGTGACGGCCTATCTCCTCACCGGAACGGCGGTGACGCCGCTCTACGGCAAGCTCGCGGACATCCACGGTCGCCGCGTCGTCATGCTCACCGCGATCGTCATTTTCGTGACTGGCTCGGTTGCGTGTGCGCTGGCACCGACCATGTCCGCGCTGGTGCTTGCGCGCGCGTTCCAGGGCCTCGGCGGGGGCGGGCTGATGGCGCTCGCCCAAACGATCATCGCCGACATTGTTTCTCCGCGCGAGCGTGGACGCTACCAGGGGTATATCGGCGCCGTATTCGCGACGTCATCCGTCGGTGGACCGGTTCTCGGCGGCTTTCTGACAGAGCATATCGACTGGTCGCTGATCTTCTGGATCAACCTGCCGCTCGGGCTGTGCGCGCTGGGGATGACCTCAAGCGTGCTGCGGCGCGTGCCTTACCAGCCACGCAAGCACAAGCTCGACGTCATCGGAGCCTTGCTCATGATGGCCGCGTCGATTGCGCTCCTCCTTGCGTTGACCTGGGGTGGCCGTCGCTTCGAATGGATTTCACCGCAGATCGGCGGGCTGCTGTTCGGCTCTGCCGCGCTCTGGGGTCTGTTTTCCTGGCGGCTGGTGGCAGTAAGCGAACCGTTTCTTCCGCTGTCTGTTCTCGCCAATCCGGTTGTCCGCTGTGCGACGCTTGCTGGCGCCTGCAACATGGGCACGCTTGTGGGCATGACGATCTTCGTGCCGCTGTACTTCGAAGTCGTTCTGCATCTGTCGGCAAGCGAATCGGGCATGGCGCTGATTCCTCTGATGGGCGCTACTGTCACGTTTTCGACCATCACAGGCCGCATGATGACGCACGTCGTCCACTACAAACGGATGGCATTGGTCGGACTCTCACTCTCGATTCTGTCGCTCGCGCCTTTGGCGATCTGGCCGACGTCAATGCCAATGGCGCTCGTGCTGCTGCTGTTGTTGCTGGTCGGATCGGGGCTCGGAACTGTGTTCCCGATCTCCACCGTCTGCATGCAAAACGCAGTCTCACGTGCGCAAATGGGTATCGCGACAGGCGCGGCGAACTTCTTCCGCGCTCTGTTTTCGGCGCTGGTTGTCGCGCTGCTTGGCGCCATCGTTCTTGGTGGTCTCGGAAGTGTGACGGGGATGTCGGTCGAAATGCTAGCCCGCACCGCATCGGCACCCGAGCTTGCCTACGCATTCCGCTTTGTATTTCTTGCCTGCGGGCTGATCTTGTCTTTCGGCATGGCGTTTCTCATTTCGATGGAGGAACGGCCGCTCAAGGGACCTACGGCGCCTTCGCAAGCCGTCACCGCACCGACAGCGCCGGCGACTCCCATTCCTGCAGAGTAGAGGGTAGGCGTGCAAAAAGCCCCGGCGCGACGCGGCGGATAGGCGGAGGCTAAAGAAGTTGTCGTTGCTCGCTCTCAGCCGGCCGCGGATCGAGCGTGCAGCGGATCGCTTCGGCCAGCGCGGAAAGCTGATAGGGCTTGCGCAGGATCGGCAATCCATGGCGGGCGGCGAGGGCCTTGGCATAGCCGCTCGTCAGCAACACCGGGACACGCGGGTGTTTTTTGCTGATTGCCTGCGCCAACGCTACGCCATCGAGGTCTCCGGGTAACATGACATCGGTGAAGACGAGGTCGATCGGCGTTCCGGTGGCGAGCAGGTTGAGTGCAGATTTCGCATTGTCGACAGCGACCGTGCGGTAATTGAGCTGTTCGAGTAGAGTTACGGCAACCGATTTAACGTCCGGATTGTCCTCCACAACCAAGATCGTTTCGCCGCGGCCAGCCGATTGAGTCGTAGCTTCGGCCGAAACAACGACGGCGATTGGAGCGTGGCTGCGGGGAAGATAGATGGTGACTTGCGTACCCTGGCCGACCTTGCTTGCGACCGCGATTGTTCCGCCGGACTGGCGCGCAAAACCGTAAGCTTGCGAAAGACCGAGGCCGGTGCCCTTTCCGGCGGTTTTGGTCGTGAAAAACGGCTCAAATATTCGTGTCAGCAGTTCCGGCGGAATGCCGGTTCCGGTGTCGGAAACGGTAAGCGCAACAAATTCACCTTTAATTCCTTCCACGGTTTCGGTGCCGCGCATTGTTACATTGTTCCCGGTCAATTTGATTGACCCGCCTTCGGGCATCGCATCGCGCGCGTTCACAACGAGATTGACGAGCGCCAACTCAAATTCAGGGATATCGATCGAAACTGGCCAGACGTCCCGCGAAACCTCGATTTGAAGATCAATCTTGCCGCGCGCAGAACTCGACAGCACATCGCGGAACGCCGCAACTGTTTGGCCGAGACTGACGGTCCGAGGATTTTGCGGCTGCCTACGCGCAAATGTGAGCAGTTGCCGCGTCAAAGTTTCGCCACGCGATGCGGCCGTCAAAATGGCTTCCAGCGAGCGTATGTTCTTCTGATCGGTCAGCCGGCGCATGAGCGCCTGTGCCTGGCCGCTCACCACCATGAGTAAATTGTTGAAGTCATGGGCTACGCCGCCAGTGAGCTGACCAAGCGCCTCCATCTTCTGAGCTTGCGCAAGTTGTTGGTGAGCGCGCTCCAGCGCTTCCTGCGCGTTGCGCCGTTCAGTGATATCACGTGTGATCTTTGCGAACCCGATCAGGTTGCCGGTTTCATCGTGAATTGCGTCGATGACCACGTTTGCCCAGAACAATGACCCGTCCTTGCGCACCCGCCACGCTTCGGCTTCGAACCGGCCAGTGGCAGCGGCAATCGAGAGCGCACGGTTCGGAGCCCCGTTTTTTCTGTCCTCAGCCGTGTAGAACTCGGAGAAATGTCGGCCGATGATTTCTTCCGCGGTGTAGCCCTTGATGCGCTCGGCGCCGGAATTCCAGCTTGCTACCGTTCCGCCCGGATCCAGCATGTACAAGGCGTAGTCGGTCACGCCCGCAACAAGAGAACGGAATTGCCGGTCACTTTCGCGCAGCGCGGCACTCGCTTCCTTTTCCGCGGTTATGTGACGGCCCGCGACGTAGATAAGACCATCGTCGGCGGTCATCGTCCATGAAAGCCAGCGCCAGCTCCCATCGCAATGGCGAAACCGGTTTTCAATTCTGACAGTTTGCACGCCTTGTGCGAGTTGTGCACGGGCCGCGATTCCTGCCGATGCATCATCTGGATGTCTGAGCTCGCTGACATGCAATGATTTGATTTCGTCTTCAGTCCAGCCAAGCAAGTTGGTCCACGCCGGATTGACGCTCAGGAAATATCCATCGAAGTTGGAGACGCCGAGGAGATCTTCTGAGACAGCCCATATCCGGTCTCGCTCGCGCGTCCGCTGCGCGACTTCCGTCTCGAGCCGCTGCGTGAGCACCTGGAGGGTTTTTTCGTTGCGCACGCGCTCGGTCGTCTCATATGCGGTCGCGAGGATCCCTCCAATTCCATTCGGCGCGGATGAATCGGCGATAGGGCTGTAACTGACCGTGAACCGTGCGTCTTCAGGAACGCCAAGGCGCCGGATTCGCCAGAGATGGTCCTCGGCGAAGAAGCTTCCGCGATCCCCCCGCAAGATCTCCTCGTGCAGGGTGCCAAGCTCGGCGTAGATCTCGGGCCAAACGTCCCGGAGCGGTTTTCCCAGGGCCCTCGGGTGACGGTCCCCGAGCAGGGGGGCGTATGCGTCATTGTAGAGCACGATCAGGTCCGGGCCCCAACGCACCGACATCGGGAATCCGGAGTCGAGGATCACGTTCAACATTAACTTTAAGGACTCCGGCCACTTATCCTGGGGTCCTATCGAAGTGGCCGCCCAGTCAAAGTCGCGCACACGCGCGTGCATATCCGCCGCACGTGTCATGGCAAGTCTAGATGCTTCATTGCGCCAATGGCGCATAGACTATCCCCCGCAGTCCAGCAGTAAAAAACGCTGGGAGCAGGAAAAAGTTCCCTTAGGCCCTCAAAGAAGACGTCTGCTCAGGGTTTGATGAACGTCCCGTTCCGCAGCTCGGAGACGGCCTGCTGCAGCTCCGTCTGGGTATTCATCACAATCGGCCCATACCAGGCGACGGGCTCCTGGATGGGCTTCCCCGAAACCAGCAGGAAGCGGATGCCTCGCTCCCCGGCCTGCACGGTGATCTCGTCACCTGCGTCAAACAGGACGAGAGAGCGGTCACCGGCCGGCTCCCGGAAGAGGATTTCCTCGCCATCAATCTGTTTCTCTGAAAGTACACCGAACGGCTTGGAAGAAGAGGCGAACCTGCCGTCGCCCTCGAAAACATAGGCAAAGGCGTGGCGCTCGACTTCAACCTTGAGCGTCTTCCGCTTGTTCGGGGGCACAAACACATCAAGGTAGCGCGGATCAGCGGCCACACCGTCCACTGGCCCTTTCTTTCCCCAGAACTCGCCGCAGACGACACGCACCCGGGTGCCGTCGTCATCCACGATTTCCGGAACATCGGCACCCTTGATGTCCTGGTAGCGCGGCGCCGTCATCTTGAGAGAAGAGGGTAGGTTCGCCCAAAGCTGGAAGCCGTGCATGCGGCCTTCGGAATCACCTTGCGGCATTTCTTGATGCATGATGCCGCGGCCGGCCGTCATCCATTGCACATCGCCGGAACCGAGCGTGCCGCGATTGCCGAGACTGTCACCGTGCTCGACGGTCCCCGACAAAACATACGTTATGGTTTCGATGCCGCGATGCGGATGCCACGGAAATCCGGCCAAATAGTCGGCCGGCCGGTCATTACGAAAATCGTCGAGCAGCAAAAAGGGGTCGGTCTCTGAAGTTTCTCCGAAGCCAAAGGCGCGGCGCAGCCTCACGCCGGCCCCCTCGATCGTTGGCTTGGACTGCACAATGCGTTTTACGGGACGAACAGACATGAATCCGAGGACCTTTTGTGGCGATGAATCGCGACCTTTGGCCGGAACCTGCCATTCATATACGAATATTTATATAGGGCTTTCGTCCACGAACAGAAGAGATTGGGCGCGCGGAATATCCACCATCTGGATGATAGACCGATGATGCTCGCCGACGCTCGCTGCAGGCGAAGTGATCGGCTAAGGTCATGTCTATGATCAGAAATCTTCTCGCGGCTGGTTGCCTTTTCCTGTTGGGGCTCAGTCTCGGTGGCTGCACGAAATGTGGCTGGCTTTGGGACGAGGCTCCGCGCAGCTGCCATTCCGGGCTGCCGCCCTGACGCGCAGCACGCGACCCGTTCCGCGTTCCAATCAGGATCGGCTACAGAGAGCGGCTAAGCGCGAGAGGCTGGGTTGCCTTCGCGGTCGGTGCCTGCGCCCGGCCGTTGGCGCCATAAGTCGATGGCGCTTGCTTGCGTGCAAGCTCGCCGGAAACGCCCCGAATGATGCCTTCTGACACAGCGTGAGCGGTCGCAAGCACGGTCAGATTTGTCTGCAGCAGGTCTCGGAAGGTGTTATGGCGCTTGTTCAGTCGGTCGAACGCGTCCGGGATCCATCGCACGATTGTTTCCTTTGCCGCTCTTATCCGCGCGCTTTCGACCGCGTAGAGCCGGGCAAATTCGATCTTGGCCTCGCTGAGGGCCCCCGCATCCCGAAGCTTTCCGGCCCGCACGCGCGCCGTTTCTTCGGTAAGCGCCTGCTCCAGCCGGTCCATGATGCTTTCCAGGTCGGCGATCGCTTTCTCTGCGGCGGTCGCGTTCACAATCGTATTCCCCAGTTCGCTCATTGCCGCGCCTCCTGCTGGGCGATCAGCGTGCGATACACCTGGTCGGCAATTCCGATGCCGCCCGACTTGGCGAATGATTTTGCGTATTCATCCGTGAGCATCGAACGCCAAACACCCGTTGCCCCATTGCCGCCGAAGGGGCCGTCGCCATCCATGCCTGTGAACATGTGCTGGAACATCGAGTTGAGGAACACGGCCTCAAAATCTTGGGCCGCGGCACGCGCCTTTGCTTCCTTGCCCGCGCCAGACGTTTTGGTGGCGGACATACTGTTTGTAAGCACGTCGAGCGGCTTGGGACCGGGCGCGGGCATTGTGAGGGCGCTCGCCATCACATCACCTCAATGTCGGCCTGGATTGCACCGGCGGCCTTGATCGCCTGCAGGATGGTGATCAGATCGCGAGGCCCAATGCCCATCGCGTTGAGGCCGTCGACGACCTGCTGCAGCGACACGCCTTCCCGCACGACAAACATCTTCTTGCCGTCCTCCTGGACGCCGATGCTGGTCCGCGGGACCACTCGCGTCCTTCCGCGCGCGAAGGGCAGTGGCTGACTGACCTCGGGCGTTTCAGAGACGGTCACCGTCAGGTTGCCCTGCGCGACCGCAACCGTTGATACCCGTACGTCGCGGCCGATCACGACCACGCCCGAGCGTTCGTCGATGACGATACGCGCCGGCAGATCGGGTTCGACCTGCAGCTGCTCGATTTCGGTGAGGAAGCTGACGATATTGGCCGTCGACTTCGGCGGCACCGTGATGACCACGGTCGACTGATCAATCGGTTCCGCACTTGGGGTTCCGATATAGTCGTTGATCGCGGCGGCGATGCGCTTGGCGGTTGTGAAGTCGGGGTTGCGCAGGGCCATGCGCAGCTGGCCCAGCCGGTTGAGCGTGAAATCGATCTCACGCTCGATCAATGCTCCGTTAGCGATCCGGCCAACGGTCGGCACGCCGCGGGTGATCTTGGCCGCTTCGCCTTCGGCCTGAAAGCCGCCGATCGCCAGCGATCCTTGCGCGACGGCGTAGACATTGCCGTCGGCGGCCAGCAGCGGCGTCACCAGCAGCGTTCCGCCTTGCAGGCTCTTGGAATCGCCCATGGCGGAAACGGTGACGTCAATGCGCGTTCCTTGGGTACCGAAGGCGGGAAGGTTGGCGGTCACCATCACCGCGGCGACATTGCCCGTGCGGATCGTCTGCCCGCGAATATTGACGCCCAGCCGCTCGAGCATCGCGGTCAGCGACTGCTTGGTGAATGGGATGTTGTTGAGGGTGTCGCCGGTGCCGTTAAGCCCGACGACCAGGCCATACCCGATCAACTGATTCTGCCGCACGCCTTCGATATTGGTGAGATCTTTGATGCGCGATGTCGCCCCGGCGTTCACCGGGACGCAAAGCACGAGGATCACAACCAGGCATGCAGCCCGCAAAGCCTTCGTCATCACTGCTCCCCAATGTGACGTCTGACTGACAACCTCTATGCGAACGGCATGCCAAGCCGATCGGGCGGCCAAGACTCTGGCAAGTCATCTGTTTTCGATCGCAGCCGGCCAAGCGCGGGATCCGCAACGCGGCACGAAACGATCCGGGCGGTAATTTTTGCCGGCTCATTTACCGGCCATTAACCATACCGGCTCAGGCTGCAAGGTATTCGAGAACCGATCCGTTTCGGTGGGGAACAATTGCCATGCGCATCTATGGGCCAAATGGAACCGCACTGGCGGCGACGCCGATGAGCGCACGTCGCACCGCCGGCGGCTCGTTCAGCGTCAGCGAGCAGGATGTGCCGCGCAATTCGACGGCCGCGACGTCACTGCGGGCGATTTCAACCGTCGATGCTCTGATCGCGCTGCAGGGGGTGGAAGACTCGACCGAGCGAAAGAAGCGCGCGGTCGCCAAGGGACGCAACGCGCTCGACGTGCTCGACACGCTCAAGCTCGGCCTGCTCGATGGAGGCCTGGATCAATCGATCCTTGCGCGCCTGAGAGTCGCATCGGAGGGCTTGACCGAAACGTCGGGCGACGCCGGTCTTGACCTCGTGCTGGGCGAAATCGACCTCCGTGTTGCCGTAGAGCTCGCCAAAGCGGGTGTCCGTTAGCTCCTGCAGCAAGACCACCGGCCTGCCGCGTTTTTGCGGAAGTCATTGAACCGTCACACAAATCCGGCCGAGATTGGGAACGCCAATCGGATATTGTCCGCCGGTTGGCGGACGTATATAAGCCTGCCGCTCGGAGGGGCGGTACGACGCGCCCAAGAATAAGAAACAGGGAGTAGGTGGGAATGTTGGCCAAAACCAAAAACTATCGGCCGTCCGACAAGGAGCCGTTTATGAACGAGCGCCAGCGCGAATATTTTCGCGCCAAGCTGCTCGCCTGGAGGGAGGACATACTCAAGGAAGCCAAGGAAACGCTGCAGCATCTTCAAGAAGAGAACCAGAATCACCCCGATCTCGCGGACCGCGCCTCATCCGAAACCGATCGTGCGATTGAGCTGCGCGCACGCGACCGCCAGCGCAAGCTGATTGCGAAGATCGATGAGGCGCTGACTCGGATCGACGACGGCACCTACGGTTATTGCGAAGAGACAGGCGAACCGATCTCACTGCGCCGGCTCGAGGCGCGCCCCATTGCAACGCTGTCGGTCGAAGCGCAGGAACGGCATGAGCGGCGCGAACGCGTGTACCGGGACGACTGATTGCGATTTGGTAGAGTTTTGTAATTGTCCGGCCATCTGCCGGGCATTTTTTTCAGGTCATTCAAACCAGCATGAAAAAAGCGCGGCCTCCGACCGGGGAGCAGTCGGAGACCGCGTCGTTTACGCCGTTTGCGCTCGCGCGATGCGAAAACGGCGCGGGAGCCCGGTGCGCTACGCGGGACTAGAACGGCAGGAGTATGTCGAAGACCTGTTCGCCATAGCGGCTCTGCTGCATATCGGTAATCTGGCCGCGTCCTCCGTACGCGATACGCGCCTGCGCGATCTTGTTCGAAGTCGATCGTGTTGTCGCTCTCGATATCCTCCGGTCGCACAATTCCTGCGACGATGAGTTCGCGAACCTCGAAGTTGACGCGAATTTCCTGCTTGCCCTCGATCACCAGGTTGCCGTTCGGCAATACTTGCGTCACCACGCCGGCGACGTTCGTCTTGAGTTCTTCCGTTCGATCGACCGAGCCCTTGCCATTGCCCGTCGTGCTTGAATCGGCGGTAAAGATGCGCGTTGGCACTGGCGTGTTCATGATCGGCACTTTCGGTTTGCCGAAGAAGTTGGCGATGCCTGAATCCTCAGTCATCGTGCGCGTGCGTTTGGTTTCGTTTTCAATATTCGCCTTGTCGGTGATGTTGACCTTCACCGTGAGGATGTCACCGATTTGGTGAGCGCGCTGGTCTTTGAAGAAGGCGCGCGAACCGTTGCGCCAAAGCGAATTCGGATTGTATGCCGCAGGCTGCGCCGCCGGCATTGGCATCTGGACGGGTTTATATCCCGGGCGCGTGGTTGGATTGTCCACGGCGGCCAACGGTGGTTGCTCGCCGACCGATCTGAGCCGATCGAGATACGCGCACCCGTTGAGGAGGGAACTGGCCAAGGCGGCCAGGACCGCACGACGCATAACCATGACGACTTTCATGAGATTGCTTTCACATTGATGCACAGGATTTTCGACACGATAGAAACCGCACGTAAGTGATGCATGACGGAACCAAGAGATTGACCGTTAGCGCGCATTCGCATTGACGGACCCGGTGACGTTGTTGGCGGCGAGGCGCCGCGATCCGTTCGTAACCGCCACGCGGCCCGGTCCGATGATCACGCCCTGGACCACGCGCTTCGACTGTTCGTTGAGAACGCTGATCACGTCGCCTTCAGCGCCACCATCGTTCGCCTTGCCGCGTATCGTGAGCACCATTCCAGGCGCTTCATAGACCAGCGTCACGGCCTCGTTGCGCAAGACAAGGTCAGGCTTCATGAGATCCGCGGCTCGCAACGGGCGGCCACCCTGCATCGTTCCGCGGGCTGCCTTGCCGATAACGTCGGCGCGTTTGGTTATGACCTCCCGGCCGACCTCGTTGCGGGGACGCCGCTCCACTACGATGTCCGCGTCTTTTATGATGTTACCGCGCTCGACGGACCTTCCGATGGTCACAACTTCGACGGTCGGGGTGGCGCGACCCGCGACGCGAAGTACGCTCCGCTTCGCGGGACCCGCGGGAATCTCGATCGTCGCGTCGAAACGCGTGCTGCGCGTGTCGTAGTCGATGTGCGTAACTCGCGGTTGGCCGACCGCCAGGGGATCGGCATAGATCGAACGCATGTCGTGCCCAAGGTTGACGGTGACGTCCTTGCTGTCCCCGAGATCGAATCTCGCCGATAGCGTCCGCGCGATCAGGTCCTCGATCTCCGTTGTTGGGACCGTGCGGGTCGCACGCGTGACCACCACCGTGCTCAGACCCGCGGTGTCGATCCCGATAAGCGCATGATCGCGGATCGCATTGAGAACAGCATCCACGGATACGGTGCCGGTATAGCCGAGGTCTGGCGCACGGAAGATCGGCACATTGGCGACGACGCCGGAATTTTCGATCAGATCGCCGATGCGCACGATGTCGCCGTGAATAATTGCTTCGGACTTTAATCGTGGTGGATTTGGAACTTGCGCGGCGGCGGACGTTGTGAGGGCGCCGAACGCGATAAATGCGGCAAGGAATATGCGTATCATGGCGAGACCTCAGCGCATCATGTTGGCGGCGGCCGACAACATCTGGTCGGCAGCGGAAATCACTTTGGCGTTCATTTCGTAAGCGCGTTGCGCGGCAATCAGATCGGAAATCTCGCTGACCGCTTCGACGTTTGCCTGTTCAAGGAAGCCTTGCTGGAGATTGCCGAACCCGTCCGAGTTTGGATTGCCGTTTTGCGGCGTGCCCGAGGCCGGGGTCTCGAGATACATATTGTCGCCGATGCTCTGCAGGCCGGCCTTGTTGACAAAAATCGCAAGTTCGATCTGTCCGACCTGGGTCGGCGTATTGGAGCCTGGCTGGGTCACGAACACCTGGCCTTGCGAGTTCACAGACACCGACATCGCATTCTGCGGAATAGTGATGTTGGGCTGGATCAGATTGCCCTGCGCCGTGACAAGGCGTCCCTGTGCGTCGAGCTCAAGGGAGCCGTCGCGCGTATAGGAGGTGCGGCCATCGGGCAGCAAAATCTTGAAAAACCCTTCGCCGCGGATGGCGAGATCGAAATCCTTGCCAGTCTGCGTCAGTTCGCCCTGGCTCATCAGGCGTGGTGTGCCGGCGGTTTTGACGCCCGACCCGAGCTCGATGCCAGCCGGCAGGATATTGCCTTGCGCTGACGTCTGTGTGCCGACACGGCTCACGTATTCGTAGAGCAGGTCCTGAAATTCAGCGCGCTGGCGTTTGTAGCCGGTGGTCCGCATGTTGGCGATATTGTTGGAGATGACCTGGACGTTTAGTTCCTGGGCCATCATTCCAGTCGCCGCTGTATGAAGTGCTCTCATTGTTCATTCTCCGGGACAACTAGCTCGTCGGTACTTCGGAAAGTTTTTCGATCGCCGTCCGACGCAAGTCGGCCTGCTGCGACAGGATGTTGGCGATGTGGGTGTAGCTGCGCGTCACTTCGATCATGCGTGTCATTTCGATGACCGAGCGGACGTTCGATTTCTCGACCGTGCCCTGCATGACGCGCGACAATTTATCGGCTTGGGGTGTGATCCCCGCAGGTGCGAGGAAAACTCCGGCGCCGTCTTTCTGCAACCGGCCAGGCTGATCGAAGCTGACAAGGCGCAATTGCCCGCGCTGTGATTCCGTCTGGGTGTTGCTGCCCTCGCGCACGCTGATGGTGCCGTCCTGGCTGATCGTGATGCTGCGATCCTTGGGCTGGAAGGTGATCGGGCCGGATTCGCCCATCACCTGAAAACCCTCGGCGGTGACCAGCTCGCCGCTGTTGTTGATTTGCAGGGCGCCGTTGCGCGTGTAGCGCTCGCCACGCGGCGTCTGCACCACCAGGTATCCCTTGCCGTTGATGGCGACGTCCAGCGGGTTGCCGGTGCTCTCGAGCGGTCCCTGGCTCAGGTCCATCCAGGTGGCACGATCGTGCACGAAACTTATGCGGCGATCAGCGGCCGGAAAATTATCGGCGCGCGCGGTTGGGCTGATGTATTCCTCGAACACGGCACCGTCGGCTTTGAAGCCGGAGGTGTTCATGTTTGCGAGGTTGTTCGCAATGACGTCCATCTCGCGCGCGAGCGCGACCTGACGTGACAGCCCGACCAGAAGTGCATTCTGCATCGGCAACTCCCCTTTCAGTTCGGCCAGACCGGCCCTCCCGAGGCCGGCATCGACCGCATCCGGTGCCGTGGGCTCTCCCAAGCCCGCGGCGGCCAATGCATTGCACCGGCCGTGCCAACCGGCAAAGCTGTGTAAAATCATAGGCTTGGATCAAACTACGGCCGGTCGGAAGCGGCAAAAAACAACCGTCTGAAGGGGATACCCGGCAAAAGTTTCCCGCCGGCGGAGGCCGGGAAAGTATCTGTTAACCATACGCACCTACCTTCGATCGCAAGGGGCGCGCGGTGGCGCGCAGCCGCGCTGTTTCGCCAAAAACAACGTCGCTTGCCGTCCCGCCCAAACTCGCGATCCGGGGTCATTCATGGCAGCCAAGGCGAAAGAGGCGGACGTCGAAGAAGACGAAAAGCCGGACGAAGAAAACGAACAGGCGGCATCAAAATCGAAATTCAAGTTCATTCCGAAGTTCAAATTGCCGCCGCTGAAATGGATGATCATCGGCGGCGCCGGGCTGCTGGTGCTCATCGGAGGCGGCGGTGGCGCCTACTATTTTTTCAAGGGCTCCGGCCACAAGGAGCCGCAGGTCGCAGCTAAACCGGCGACATTCGTCGATCTGCCCGATGTCTTGGTGAACCTTTCGAGTTCCGGCAGCGACCGACCGCAATACCTCAAGGTCAAAATCGTTCTTGAACTTCCGGACTCAAGCCTTGTGCCGCAGATACAGCCGCTGATGCCGCGGGTCATGGACGCTTTCCAGACCTACCTGCGGGAACTGCGGCCGACCGATCTTGATGGCTCGGCAGGACTCTATCGCCTCAAAGAAGAATTGACGCGCCGCGTTAATGCTGCGGTTGCGCCGAACCACGTCACGGCCGTGCTGTTCAAGGAAATCGTTGTCCAGTGATGTTGCGAAGCGAATAGAAGCAGGCGGTTCAGGCAATGGCGACAAAAGACCAGATCGACCAAGACGCACTCGCGGCAGAGTGGGGGCTCGCGCTGGAATCGGATACCGGCGCCGCTCCGACAGGCGCGGATGCGGCGACCGGAGCGCCGACCGATGATGCGGCCGCGCAATGGGCCGCCATGGCCGACGATCCCGGCGCGCTTCAATCCGCAAAGGGCGGCGCTGAACGCATTCTCAACCAGGAAGAAATCGACAGCCTGCTTGGCTTCAGTCTCGCCGACGTCTCGCTCAACGATAATTCCGGCATCCGCGCCATCATCGATTCGGCGATGGTTTCGTACGAACGGTTGCCGATGTTGGAAATCGTGTTCGATCGTCTTGTGCGATTGATGACGACCAGTCTGCGCAATTTCACTTCGGACAATGTCGAAGTTTCGCTTGATCGCATTACCTCGGTCCGCTTCGGCGACTATCTCAATTCAATTCCATTGCCCGCGATACTCGCGGTTTTCAAGGCCGAGGAATGGGACAACTTCGGTCTCGCGACCATCAATTCTAGCCTGATCTATTCGATCATCGACGTGCTGCTCGGCGGTCGCAGAGGGCAGAGCACAATCCGTGTTGAGGGCCGACCCTACACCACGATCGAGACCAATCTTGTGAAGCGCATGATCGAAGTTGTGCTTGCCGACGCCGAGCTCGCGTTCAAGCCTTTGTCTCCAGTTAAGTTCAACATCGACCGGCTTGAAACCAATCCGCGGTTTGCCGCGATTTCCCGGCCTGCCAACGCTGCAATTCTCGTCCGCCTGCGCATCGACATGGAAGACCGTGGCGGCACGATCGAGTTGTTGTTGCCCTACGCGACCATCGAACCGATCCGCGCCGTCTTGCTGCAGATGTTCATGGGCGAAAAATTCGGGCGCGACGAGATCTGGGAAGGTCATCTTGCGACCGAAATCGGGCAGGCGCGGATCGGCGTCGATGCCGTGCTTTACGAGGCGCGTCTGCCGCTACGTCGCATGATGGGTCTGAATGTCGGCGACACGCTCATGCTTGAGATAAAGCCCGAAGCGATGGTCACAGTCCGTTGCGGCGATATCACGCTGACCGAGGGCCGCATGGGACGCGTCGGCGATCGTGTCGCCGTGCGCGTCGCCAAGCCGTTGCGTAAGCCGCGCACGACCTTCGCAATGTTCGAAAAGGCTGACGAAACAACACCCACAACTCCAATGGAGGTCCCGTGAGCTACCACTACGGTTTTCTGGTCGAGACCATGGTCTCGGTCCTGCTGTTGCTCACGATCTTGTATTGCGTCCGGCTCAACAAGCAGCTTCGTCTGCTCAAGGCTGATGAGAATTCGCTACGGGCGACGATTTCGGAATTGGTCACGGCCACCGAAATTGCTGATCGCGCAATTGCGGGGCTCAAGTCGATGATGCACCAGGGCGAACAGGCCCTGAGCGAAAAACTCGAGCGGGGCGAGGTGCTCACCGCCGAGCTCGATCTTCATTTGAGCGCGGGCAATCAATTGCTGGCACGGTTGGTACGCATCGCCGGTGTTACGCGGCCGGCTGGTGAATCGCCGGCCGTCCAGGATGCCAAAGCCGTGGCGGCTGCGGCGCAGGCCTTCGCTGATCGGGCCCGCACACGATTGAGCGACCAAGCCGCATGACCCGTTTTGCGCGCGACGTTCGGCTTATTCCGATCGTGCTGTTTGCCACGATAAGCCTGCTCGCGCTCAAAGTGTCCGGCCTGGTCTTTGACGGCGGCTATACTTTGGCCGAGCGGATGCAGGCACGATACCGGGGCGATCTACAAATTACGTCACGTGAGAGCGTGCCCGATCAGCCCAAGATCGTTCTGACTGAAAAATATGCCAAGCCCGGAACGGCAGGGTCGAGGCAGCCCTGGGCCCAGGAAATGTTCGGTTTCAACAGGGGCAACAACACCGGCGACGTCACGGGTTCGGTTGGAGCCGCCGAGGAAAAGTCGAGCGATCCGGCGCTCAAGGTCAGCGACAAGCCGCCGGATCCGACCAAGCTGGAAGTCGCCGGGGCCGCGATTCCGCTCGAGCCTGGGCGCATTGCCTCGCCTGGAGAGCGCGCGGTCCTCGAGCGTCTGCAGACCCGCCGGCAGGAGCTCGACACGCGCAACCGCGAGCTTGAAATGCGCGAAAACCTGCTTAAGGCCGCTGAGAAGCGCCTCGAGGCCAAGGTTGCCGAGCTCAGGGGCACGGAAAGCCGCGTCAATACTGCGATGGGGACGCGCGACAAGGTGGAGGCGGAGCGCTTCAAGAGCATCATCACGATGTATGAGAACATGAAATCCAAGGATGCCGCCCGGATTTTCGATCGCCTCGACATGAAGATCCTGGTTGACGTCTCCACCCAGATGAATCCACGAAAGATGTCGGAAATCCTGGGGCAAATGTCGCCCGACGCGGCCGAGCGGCTAACCGTCGAGCTCGCCAACAGGGCCAGTGCTCAGCCCAAAACACAAAGCCCTGATCAGCTGCCGAAGATTGAGGGTAAGCCGACCGCCAACTGATCGTGTCGACAGGCTCCACGGTTAACGCCCCGTTAAACGCCCAACCTTAGGCTGTCGTGACCGGTACTCGTGCCGGCTGGAACCGCTCATGACGTTTTTGCCATTCGGGCTTAAGCGGCTGTTCGCGCACAGTCCGGAGCGCGCGCGGCCGGCTGGCCGGGGCAGGTGGGCGCCGCTCGTATTTTTGGCGGGACTAGTTTTTTTCGCGTGGCCCCTTGGCGCGCGCGCGGACGATGCGATTAAAGGCGAGGTCAAGGCAATCGCCGACGGCGGCTTTGTGCGGCTGCTCTTTCATTTTGATCAGGCCGTCGAATCCAATGTCCGTGTTTCGGGCGCGATTATCGTCATTACCTTCAAGAAGCCGGTCGCCGTGGCTGTCGAGAAGCTCAGCTCAGGCGCCTCCGGGTTCATAAGTGTTGCTCGCCGCGACCCCGATGGGGGCGCAATCCGAATTGCGTTGGCGCACAAGGTGAAAGTCAACACGATCGCCGCCGCCGAACGCCTTTACGTTGATCTTTTGCCTGACAACTGGAATGGCCCGACGCCAGGTCTGCCACAGGAGGTGATCGACGAGCTTGTACGCCGCGCGCGCGAGGCCGAAAGCCAGCTGCACCAGCAGAAAATTGCCGACAAGCAAAAGAAGCCTCCGACGGTCCGCGTCAAGGTGGCGGCCCAGCCCACGTTCATTCGTTACATTTTCACGATGCCCGGCACCGTCAATGTCGTGCCCGAGCGGGCCGATGGGAGGGTCACGCTCAATTTTGATCAACAGGTCACCTGGGATCTCGCCGACGCCAAGGCCTCGTTGCCTCCGACGCTGAAGTCAATCGAGTCCGAGGTCGATTTCGACACTGTCGTCGTCGTCTTCACGCTTAATGGGACGCCGCAGGTGCGGACCTTCCGCGAGGACCGTAGCATCGTTGTCGACATTGGACTCGACGGTGCGGCCAAACCTAAGCCAACGGAGGGCAGCGCAAAGCAGCCGGTCGTGGCGGAAGGCTCGCCTGCGATCGCGCCCCCGCAAACGGCGCCTGCGAAAGATGCAACTCCGCCGGCCGAACCGAAACCGGCGGCGCCTGTCGCGGCTCCGCCTGCCGAGGCAAAGCCTGTCGCAGGCTCCGCAAACTGCGAAAGAGCAGCCAAAGCCTGTCGAGAATCCGGCGCCGCCCAAGGAGGCGCAAGCCCCGGCACCGCCCGCCGAAGCCAATGCGTCATCTGATGCCGCCGCTGCGGCCCCCGCACCGTCACCGCCTGCGGCCCCGGCCAGCGTCCCTGCAGCGGCTTCGCCTGCGCCAGCCCGTGAGAAACGGCAAGGCCGTCTCAGCGCGCGCCAACTGCCGATGCCGAACGCCCGCCCCCTAATCCGAACGCCGTCGTTGTGGCCGGCGTGCAGCAGTCCGGCGAGACCATGCGCATCGAATTTCCGTTCGCGGCGGCGACGCCCGCAGCGGTTTTCCAGCGCGCGGATACGTTGTGGCTGGTGTTCGACACGCCAACGCAAATCGATCTGGCCGCGATTCAGGCCGACAACGACAATGGCGTGCGCGAAGTGCTGTTCGAACGGGCAAAAGACGGGGTCGCCACTATTCGTTTCAAGCTGACCCGGCCAAGGATGAGCAGTATTGTCGCTGACGGGCCGACGTGGATTGTCACGATTGCCGACACGGTGACAGCATCGAGCAAGCCGCTGACCGTCGCGCGCAGCATCGTCGGCAAAAATCGTGCAAGCCTCGCCATTCCGTTCGACGATCCGCGCGCCATCCATGATGTCACGGATCCGGACATCGGCGACCGACTGCTCATCGTAACCGCGCTTGGGCCAGCGCGGGGCTTCCTCAAGGCGCAGGACTTCGTCGAACTACGCGCCTTGCCGTCAACTCACGGCGTGGTGGTGCAGCCCCTTGCCGACGACATCACCGCAGAGCTCGGAGCCGACAAGGTCAGCATCAGCCGGCCGGCGGGACTGTCCTTGTCGGCGACGGCGCTCGGCCAGCAGCCGCTCGCGACCAATTTCCGGGCCTACACGTTCGACACCCAATTGTGGGGCTACGACCGCGATGCGCCGTTCAACGCGCGGCAGGCCGAACTGATCCGGCTTGCCGCCGCGGCGCCCGTGTCGAAACGCCGGCACGCCCGGCTCAATCTTGCGCGCTTCTACCTGGCAAAGGACATGGCTCCTGAAGCCAAGGCTGTCCTCGCCGTGGCTCTCTCGGACCAGCATTCGGACGACGTGACCGGAAGCGTACTCACGGCTGTCGCCGACGTGATGCTCGACCGGCCCGAGGAAGCGCTCAAGGTTTTGGCCAGGCCGCAGGTGGGAAACCAGCAGGATGCACCGGTCTGGCGTGCGATCGCTCTGGCTCGCCAGGGGAGGTGGGCTGACGCGCAGAAGATCTTCAAGACCATCAGCGCCGCTATCGGTGCGCTGCCGATCGAGCTTCAGCGCATGGCGATGAAGGAAGCGCTGCGCTCGGCCATTGAGGTGCGCGACTTCAATAGCGCCACCAGGGTGGTCAACGAAATAGAGACCGTTGGCGTTACCCGGGACCTTGAGCCCACGATCAATGTACTGATCGGCCGGCTATACGAGGGCCTGGGACGCAACGAGGACGCGCTCTCGAGTTATCGTGCGGCGGCGACATCAGGCAATCGCCGCGCGGCGGCGCAGGGGCGGTTACGGGAGATCGCGCTCACATTTGCGACTGGCGGAATGGGCCGCAAGGACGTCATCAATGACCTCGAGACACTGACAACGGTGTGGCGCGGGGATGAAACGGAAACCGAAGGCCTCAAGCTGCTTGCGCATCTCTACACGGAAGAAAGCCGGTATCGCGACGCTTTCCACGTCATGCGCACGGCCCTGCTTGCACATCCCAACTCGGACCTGACGCGCAAGATCCAGGATGAGGCCGCTGCCACGTTTGAAAGCCTTTTCCTGGGCGGGAAGGGCGAGGCGTTGCCGCCGGTCGAAGCTCTTGGCCTGTTCTACGATTTTCGTGAGCTTACTCCGATCGGCCGTCGTGGCGACGAGATGATCCGCAGGCTTGCGGACCGGCTGGTTTCGGTCGATTTGCTCGACCAGGCGGCCGAGTTGCTCCAGCACCAGGTCGATCACCGGCTGCAAGGGGCCGCGCGGGCCCAGGTCGCAACGCGGCTGACGGTTGTTTATCTTATAAATCGCAAGCCGGATCGTGCTCTTGCCACGTTGCAGAAAACCCGAGCCGCCGATCTTTCCAACGATTTGCGCGATCAGCGGTTGCTGCTTGAGGCACGCGCCATGTCAAATCTCGGGCGGCACGAAGTGGCGCTGGAACTGATCACGAATATCGCCAGCCGCGAAGCAATGCGCCTGCGGTCCGATATCTTGTGGGCCGCGCGCCGTTGGCGGGACGCGGGCGAGCAGATCGAACTGCTTTACGGCAATCGTTGGCGCGAATTCGCGCCGCTTAATGATACCGAGCGCTCGGATATCCTGCGTGCGGCGATTTGCTACGCGCTGAGTGAAGAATCAATTGGGGTCGCACGTCTGCGCGAAAAATACGAAGCCAAATTCTCCGATGGCGCCGATCGGCGCGCCTTCGAAGTTGTGACCGCGCCGATCGGGGCAAGCGGCACCGAGTTCCAGGATATTGCCAAGAAAGTTGCGAGCGTCGATACGCTCGACGCATTCCTCCGCGACCTAGGTTCCCGCTATCCGGAGGCCTCCGCGGCACCGCCGGCCGGAGCGGCCGGTGAGGGGGGCAGCCCGCCAGCGGCGGAGTCCGAGGCAAAGCCCACCACGAACGGGGCTGCAGCCAGTCCTGCGGGACCAGACAATCGCAACGCGGCATCCTCGCCATTGCCTCCGAACGCCCCGGCTGGTGTGCCGCTCAAACCCGACAAAGAGCCAACTGGCTCGATCTCGCGCCTGAAAACGCGCGCGACCGCCCGCTGAACGAAATCTTCGCTTTGTCGAACATGGCGGCGCCGGTGCGTGGCTTGCGGCCGCGCGCTCGACATCAATCCAGTACAAGGCGCGGCAACCAGAGCGAGAGCTCTGGGATGTAGGTGACCAGGAAAAGCACGATCAGCATGGGGATGTAGAACACGAGAATACTTCTCGACACGGCTTCCATCGAGACTTTTCCGATGGCGCATCCGACCACCATGGTCGGGCCGACCGGAGGCGTCAGCAGGCCGATGCCAAGATTGAGAATCATGATGATGCCGAAGTGCACGGGGTCGATGCCGAAGGTCTTTATCACCGGCAGGAAGATAGGCGTGCAGATCAGGAGCATCGGCGCCAGATCCATGAAGGTGCCGAGCAGCAAAAGAAGAATGTTGATGTAGAGCAGGAACGTATACTTGTCGCTCGAGATGGAGATGAAGAACTCCGTCGCCATCGCCGGAATTCGCATGATCGCCATCATGTATCCGAAAGCGATCGAGAAGCCGATCATGATCATGACCATGCCGATCGTGCGCACGACACGCGCGATGAGGGCCGGCAGTTGGCTCCATTTCATGTCGCGATAGACAAACATCGTCACGAGGAACGCGTAGACGACCGCGACCGCCGCCGACTCTGTTGGCGTGAAGATGCCGGAGAGAATTCCGCCGAGGATGATGGCGATCGTGATCATTCCCCAAACCGCGTCCAGCGCGATCTTGAGCGCCTGACGGAGCGGTACGACCTCTCCCTTCGGGAAGTTGTTCCGGTGCGCGATGATGAGGACGAGAATGATGAGGGACAGACCGAGCAGGAGCGCCGGAATGATTCCGCCCATGAACAGGTGCGCGACCGATATCGTTCCGCCGGCCGCGATCGAGTAGATGATCATGTTGTGGGATGGCGGAACGAGCAGCGGCTGAAGCGATCCGGAAATCGTGACGTTCACCGCGAACAGGCGCGGATAGCCGTTCTTGATCATCTGCGGGATCATCACCGAGCCCACCGCGGCCGTGTCGGCGACCGATGAGCCGGAGATGCAGCCGAACATTGTGGACGCGAGAATATTCACGAGCGCCATGCCGCCGCGAATGAAGCCCACGAATACCTTGGCAAGGTTGACCAGACGCTCGGCCATGCCGCCGACCGCCATAATCGCACCGGCCAGGATGAAGAACGGGATTGCGAGCAACGAGAAGCCGCTCATGCCCCCCGACACTTTGAGCATCACCGCTTCAAGCGGAATTCCGACCCAGAGTGCCGCGAGAATGGCGGCTAGGCCGAGTGCGTAGGCGACCGGCATGCCCAGTAGACAGACGATCGTGAAACTGCCGATGAGGATAGCGATTTCCATGGCGCGACTCGATCGCTATTCGCTCTGAAGTTGGCTGACGGTCTCGGGATCCGGCTCCGAGAAAAACTTTCGCGTAAGAAAGCGCTCGATCACGAGCAGGGTTGTGAGCGCGCCGCCGATCGGGATCGGCATGTAGGCGAGGCCCACCCACACGATCGGGAATTCCGGAATGGACTGGTACCACGTCGTCTGGACCAGCTTGATGCCCCACCAAAGCATGAAGAGGTTGGTCGCCAGCATGCAGATTTCCAGGAACCATCCGAGATAGGACTTGGCCGGTTCATTTAGAAAGGCAGGCAGAACGCCGACGCCGATATGCAGGTATTCGCGATAGCAGACGACTGCCGATAGGAACGACAGCACGATCATGAGCAAGACCGCGAGCGGCTCCGGCCAGGACGCCGCGCTGTTGAGCACGTAGCGGCAGAAGACGCCGTAAGGGATGATCAGCGTGATGATCACAAGGCACGAACCTGCAACGAACAGGCATGCCTGATGGACCTTGTCCATCAGCCGGATGTATTGCGCCTTCATGTCCCCCTCACGGTAAAAAAGAAACCGACCCGACGCCGGTCGTCGGCGCGGGCCGGCTCTTTACTTCAGAAGCGTCACTTCACGTCCTGAATGCGCTGGATCAGTGCCCCGTGCTGCGCACCATATTTGTCCCACACCGGCTTGACCGCGGCCTGGAACGGCTTCTTGTCGGCAACTTCGTTCACAATTGCCCCGGCTTCGGCCATCTTCTTGAGAGATTCCTTTTCGCGGTCGTACCAGAGCTTGCGCTCCTCCTGCTGCGCCTCCTTGGCGACCTTGAGGATCAATGCTTGGTCTTCCTTCGACAATTCGTCCCATATTTTCTTCGAGAAGACGAGGATCTCCGGGATCATCAGGTGGCCGGTCTTCGAGTAGTACTTCGCATAACGATAATGCTGCCCGCTCTCGTAGCTCGGATAGTTGTTCTCCGCGCCGTCGACTACGCCGGTCTGCATGGCATTGATGAGCTGATCGAAGCCCATCGCGACGCCGTTGCCGCCGAGGGAGTTCATCGTGTCCACGAATACGGGATTGCCCATCATTCGGATCTTCAACCCCTTCAGGTCCTCGACAGTCTGGATCGGCTTCTTGCTGTTGTAGACGTTACGGGTGCCGGCATTCATCCAGCACAATCCGATCAGATTCGCCTTCGACTCCGAGAGCTTCTTGAGCAGCTCGTCGCCGATCGGCCCATCGATAACCTTCTCCATGTGCGCGTCATCGCGGAACATGAAGGGAAGGTTGAACACATTCATCTCCGGCACGATCGGGCCCATTGGACCGACGCTGATGCGCGCGATAGCAAGCGCGCCGACTTGCGCCTGCTCGATCATCTCTTTCTCGCCGCCAAGCTGCATCGACGGATACATCTGGATGCTCAGACGTCCATTCGTTGCGGCCTCGAGCTTCTTGCCCATCTGGACGACCGCTTCCACCGTCGGATAGCCGAGCGGATGCACGTCGGTCGCCTTGAGCACGATCTTCTGCTGCGCGAGGGCAGGGTCAGATGCAAAAGCCGCGGCGGCGAGGAGAACGCCGGCGGTCGCGAACGCAATGCGAGCCTTGATCATGAATCATTCCTCCCTGGTGGTTTTGGGCGCGGCTGATTTGATCGGCGCGCCGGTGCGTGTTATTCATCAGGTCATATGATGACCTTACGTCTAGGCGAGATGTCAAGCCGTTGCCCAAGCATAGCCCGAAAAATCTTAGCCTGTTGCAGCCGCTCGATGCTCCGCGCCGGCTGACCGCCGAGCTGGTGGCCAGGCTGACCGCGGACATCACGAGCGGAAAGCTCGCCCCGGGCGCGCGACTGCCGACCGAACAGGAGATGATTGCCGCGACCGGGGTTAGCCGCACCGTCATCCGCGAAGCGGTTGCGGCATTGCGGGCGGATCGGCTGGTCGTAACCCGGCAAGGGGTGGGCGCATTTGTTGCGAGCCAGGTTCGCCGCCCGTTCCGGGTCGATTTCGATGAGCAGTCGCCGTTCGGTGAAGTGCTTAATGTCATGGAACTGCGCACCGGTGTGGAGGTAGAGGCGGCGGGTCTTGCCGCTGAACGCGCATCGCCGACGCAGGTCAAGAAAATCGCAGACCGGTTTGACGCCATTCAAGCGGCCATCGACCGTGGCGAAAACGGCGTCGACGAGGATTTCGCTTTCCATTGTGCGATCGCTGAGGCAACCGGCAATCCGCAATTCAATCGCTTTCTGGAATACCTCGGCCGGTTCATTATTCCGCGCCGGACCATCTGGAAAAACGCTCAACCCGCCGCGCGGCGCCAGCAGCTCGATACCTTCCAGAAAGAGCACGCCCAAATTCTTCACGCGATAAGGCAGGGATCGGTGGCGCAGGCGCGCACGGCGATGCAGCGTCACCTGCTCAACAGCCGCGCACGCTATGAGAAGCTTGCCGCCGAAAACCGGATCCAATGACAGTCATGCAGAAAATCTTGATCACCGGCGCTGCCGGCGATGTCGGTACACGCCTGCGCAAGCTCCTGAAGGGCGTCTACCCGGTTATCCGCACGAGTGATATCCGTACGCCAGCCGATCTCGGCAAGGACGATGACTTCATCGCCGCCGACCTTGCCGATCTGGTCCAAGTCAAAAAAATCGTCGCTGGCGTGGAAGGCATTGTTCACCTCGGCGGATTTTCGGTTGAAGGCCCGTGGGAGACCATTCACAAATCCAATATCGTTGGTTGCTACAATTTGTTCGAGGCGGCGTACCGCGCCGGCGTCAAGCGCGTGGTGTTTGCGTCCTCAAATCACGCGATCGGATTCTATCGTCGTGACCAGAAGATCGGTGTCAATGTGACGGTGCGGCCCGATAGCCGGTACGGCGTGAGCAAGGCATTCGGCGAGGCGCTCGGTGCCCTATATGCTGACAAGCACGGACTGCGCGTGACGTGCATCCGCATCGGCAATGTCAACGACAAGCCGCTCGATAAAAGAAGACTGTCGATCTGGATCAGCCCGGAAGACCTCGTCCAGCTCGTTCGGATCGGGCTTGAGCATCCCGATGTCCATTTCGAGATCTTCTACGGCGCGTCCGACAACGCGGCCGGGTGGTGGGATAACAGCAACGCGAGGCGTTTCGGTTACAGCCCGCGGGGCCGCTCGGAGGACTTCCGGGAGGAAGCTATGGCGGCGCAGGCAAAGCTTGCCGCTGATCCGGTCGGCGAGCGTTTTCAGGGTGGGCCGTATTGTTCCGATGAATATGACGCCGACCACAATCCTTGAATTCGGACCCGCTTGGCCCGGTCAGTTCGGTCCCGTATCCTTGGCGGGCTTGACGCAGTAACGGCAGGGGAACAGCCATGGCAGGGCGGATTAATGTGATCGCAAGCGCTTTCGCGGCGCTTATCATCGGCACCGGACTGAGCAGCGTGTCCCACGCGCAAGATTGCCCGCGCGGCGATCTCGACAAAGCCTACTGCGACCGCGACGGCGATCTGGTGGCTGATACGCCGACCGAACCCAAGCAACTCGTCAATCCTTCGACGCTGATTTTTGCCTATACGCCCGTCGAAGACCCTGCGGTCTATTCCAAGGTTTGGGATGGGTTCATCAAGCACATGGAAAAAGTCACCGGCAAGAAGGTTGCCTTCTTCCCGGTACAGTCAAACGCAGCCGAGATTGAGGCAATGCGCTCCGGTCGCCTGCATATCGCGGGCTTCAATACCGGCTCAAATCCGATTGCGGTAAATTGCGCAGGGTTCGTGCCCTTCGCCATCATGGCCGGCAACGACGGCACGTTCGGTTACGAAATGGAAATCATCGTGCCGGCCGATAGCCCGATCAAGACGCCGGCCGACATCAAGGGCAAAAAGCTTGCCTTCACCGCGCCGACGTCCAATTCCGGATTCAAGGCACCGTCCGCGCTGCTCAGCTCGGAATTCCATCTCGAAGCCAAAAAAGACTACGAGCCGGTGTTCTCCGGCAAACACGACAACTCTGTCATTGGCGTTGCGAACAAGGACTATGACGCGGCGGCAATCGCCAACGAGGTGATGTTCCGCATGTTCGAGCGCAAGGTCGTCGACAAGGCCAAGATCCGGACGATCTACAAGTCAGAAACATTCCCGACGACCGGTTATGGCATGGCTCACAACCTTGATCCGGCGCTGCAGGCGAAAATCAAGGAGGCCTTTTTCACCTTCCCGTGGGAAGGTTCTGCGCTGCAGGCTGAATTCAAGGGCCAGAACAAGTTTGTCCCGATCACTTACAAGAAAGACTGGAATGTCATTCGCAAGATCGACGCAGCGAGTGGGGTGAAATACAGCTGTAAGTAGGATGCCGCAGCCCTGGGGGACACAATGCTGCGCATCAACGGTCTGACCAAGCGCTATCGCACCGGTGATCTGGCTCTCAAGGGGGTCGACCTTGCAGTCCCCGACGGCCAGGTCATGGCACTGATCGGTCCGTCGGGCGCAGGCAAGTCCACGGTGATCCGGTGCATCAACCGGCTGGTCGAGCCGACGTCCGGTTCAATCGCACTCAACGATGTCGATATCGTTGCGCTCGGCAGCGCCGAATTGCGGCGCGCCCGCCGCCGCATGGGCATGATCTTCCAGGAATATGCGCTGGTGGAGCGCCTCACGGTGATGGAAAACGTGCTCACTGGTCGCCTTGGCTATGTCGGCTTCTGGCGAAGCTGGCTCCGGCGCTTTCCGCAAACCGATATCGACGAGGCATTCCGTCTGCTCGAGCGCGTCGGCCTCGACCACATGGCGGACAAACGCGCCGACGAACTGTCCGGTGGGCAACGCCAGCGCGTCGGCATTTGCCGCGCATTAATTCAGAACCCCGAGCTTCTTCTGGTTGATGAGCCGACTGCCTCGCTCGATCCAAAAACGTCGCGGCAGATCATGCGGCTCATCAAGGAATTATGCAGCGAGCGCAAGCTTTCTGCGATCATCAACATTCACGATGTGATGCTGGCGCAGATGTTTGCAGAGCGCATAGTCGGTCTGCGGCTCGGCGAGATCGTCTACGACGGTCCGCCTGATCAGCTCACACCGGCGGTGCTTACGTCGATCTACGGTGAGGAAGACTGGTCCGCAACCATCCGCAAGGTCGATGAGGAAACACCGGAGGAAGCCGACAATGTCGTTCCATTCGAGGCTCCGCGCCCCGATCGCGACCGCATGGCCGGGCTCACGTAGATGAGCGTTGCCGCCGTTCCGCGCACCTGGAAAAAGCCGCCGCTGATCAAGTCAGCCTGGCTGCGATGGACGCTGATCGTGGGTGTCGTCGTCTATCTGGCGCTCGTGACACAGACGACCCCCGTGAACTGGACCCGCGTGTGGGAGGGCCTTCCTCGCGGCGCCGCGTTCCTGTCGGCATTTTTTCCGCCTGATTTCGTGAGCCGCTGGGACGAGATTGCCGACGGCATTGCGGAAAGTCTGTGGATGACGGTCGTTTCAACCGTGGTCGGCATCGCGCTCTCGATTCCCGTCGGCATAGGGGCTGCAAAAAATATCGCTCCGGCCCCTGTCTATTATTTCTGCCGTGCCGTGCTCGCGGTATCGCGCAGCTTTCAGGAAATCATTCTTGCGATCTTTTTCGTCAAGCTGTTCGGCTTCGGACCGTTCGCAGGATTTGTGACGCTCTCGTTCGCCACCATCGGCTTCTACGGCAAGCTGCTCGCCGAAGACATCGAAGACATGGACGCAACGCAGGCGGAGGCTGTGCGGTCGTCGGGCGCGAGTTGGCTGCAGTGGATCAATTACGGCGTGCAACCGCAGGTGATGCCACGCATGATCGGGCTTGGCCTCTACCGTTTCGACATCAATTTTCGTAAATCGGCAGTGATCGGCATTGTCGGCGGCGGCGGCATCGGGGCGACACTGAATACCGCATTTGATCGTTACGAATTTTCGTCGGCGGCGGCCATTATCATCATCATCATCGCCATCGTCATGGTGTGTGAGTATGGCTCCGGCTTTGTCCGGCGGTGGGTGCAGTGATGGCCACAGTTCCGGCACAAGCGCGAACCTGGCGGCGACGCGAGCGGCGCACGGACATGCTGATCTGGACGTGCTGGCTCTTTGCGGCCGCGCTATTTGTCGGATGCTTCCAGATGATTTCCGAGAAGACCATCTGGGCCTTCGTTTGGGATGCGCCGCAACAGGCAGGCGATCTCGCCGTGCGGATGGTGCCGCCCGACTGGTCCTATATCCGGGTGCTTGGCCGGCCGATCTGGGACACGATCAATATTGCAACCGTCGGCACGTTGATTGCCGTGCTGCTCGCAATTCCAGTTGCCTACTGTGCCGCGCGCAACACGACACCGAGTGTGGGTCTTGTGCGCCCGATCGCACTGTTCATCATCGTATCATCGCGCTCGATCAACGCGCTGATCTGGGCGCTCATGCTTGTCACGATAATTGGTCCGGGCGTATTTGCCGGAATTATTGCCATCGCGCTGCGCTCGATCGGCTTCTGCGCCAAGCTCCTCTACGAGGCAATCGAGGAGATCGACGAGGGTCAGGTCGAAGCCGTTCGATCGACGGGAGCCTCTGGCGCGCAGGTGACAGCCTACGGCATTGTGCCGCAAGTATTGCCCGCATTCGCCGGCATTTCTGTGTTCCGCTGGGATATCAATATCCGCGAGTCAACCGTGCTTGGCCTTGTCGGTGCTGGTGGCATCGGGCTTGAGCTCAACGCGGCGCTCACGCAGCTTTACTGGACGCAGGTCTCGCTGATCCTGCTTGTCATCATCGCGACAGTGATTGTCAGTGAATGGGTATCAGCCAAGATACGCCACGCGATCATTTAATCTGCGGCTACGAGCCATAACTCTGGATCAGTGAGCCGGCGACAAGGCTCCAGCCATCGACCAGCACGAAGAAAATAAGCTTGAACGGCAGCGAGACGACCACGGGCGGCAGCATCATCATGCCCATGGACATCAGCACCGATGCCACCACCAGATCGATAATCAGGAAGGGCAGGAACAGGAGGAACCCGATTTCAAAGGCCCTTTTGAGCTCCGAGATCATGAAGGCCGGCACCAGCACACGCAGCGACAGGTCTTCGGGCTTGGACGGTTCGGCTTCCTTGGCCATGTCGACGAACAGCTTCAGGTCTTTATCGCGCACGTTCTTCTGCATGAAGGCGCGCAGCGGCTGCGAGCCGCGCTCGAAGGCCTGCTCAGCCGTGATTTCGTTGGCCATCAGCGGCCGGATTCCGGAGTCGTAGGTGCGCTGGAGCGCCGGCCCCATGACAAACGCGGTCAGAAATAGCGCGAGCGAGACGATGACGGCATTGGGTGGCGCGGTCGCGGTGCCGAGCGCGGTGCGCAACAGCGACAGCACGACCACGATGCGGGTGAACGACGTCATCATGACGAGGATCGATGGCGCCAGCGAAATACCGTCAACAGCGCGACCAGTTGGACCACGCGCTCGGTCAGGCCGTTACCTTGTCCGAAGTTTACGCTGATGTCCTGCGCGGACGCGGTTGCCGTCAGCCCTGCGAGGATCCCTGCTACCCCGACCGCCACCGTCACAAGACGGACACGGCGGTCGGAAGCGCCTGTCACGATTTTCCTGGAGGACGGCCCAACAAACTGGCCATCTCCTCTTCGAGATTCTCGTACAGGTTCTTGCCGGGCGTCGCCGGTGGCTCGGTGCGAGTCTCAGGTTTGAAATCAAATTTCGGCTCGGGCTTTGAATTCAAATTTCGGCTCGACGCGCGCGCGGAGCTCGCGCTGAGGCGGGCGTGCGGTGACGTCAGCGCCCTTGCCTGGCGCAGCCAACGGGTCAGTGACCGGCGGCCGGCCTTCCGGCACCGGTGCGCGCCGCAAAGCCGCTTCGAGTTGGTGAGCCATTTCGGCGAGATTGTGATCGGCCTGTGCAGCCGGCTCGTGCGAAGCGACTGGCGCGCGGGCCGGGGCCTCGGGACGTGCGGCGGGTGCCGGAGCGTCAGGCGGGTTCAGGCGCGTCGAAAGTTCGGCTGCGAGGCCGGTGAGGCTGTCGGCCGGGCGGGGCCGGGCGCCGGGTTCGGGCGCGAGCCACGGCTCCTCGGTCGCAGAGGGTCGGTAAGGACGTGACGCGGGCGCCGGCTCGGTCGCAGGCTGCAAGGGCCATCCGTTTTCGATTGTCGGCGTCTGACGCGCCGCGGCCTCGGCGGCAGGCGCGGCACGCGCCTGGTCGCGTGGCACATCGCGGGCAGAAACCGCGCGCACAATATTGGGCTCGACAACGAGATCGCTCGGCCCACCGATCATCAGTAGGTGTTCGACGTTGTCGCGGCGAATCAGGACAAGGCGCCGTCGTCCATCAACGGTTGCTGCGTCGATCACGGCAAGCCGAGGCTGCCGTCCGCGCGAAGCATTTCCGAGCCGGTTTGCTCCAAAGCGCCGCACCAGCCATGCGGTGAGACCAATAAGCGCCAGCACCACCAGAAAGGCGATGAAGAAGCGGGCGGCCAGCGGCATCTCAGCGCCGAACAAGCTCTCGAACATCAATGCGCTCCGTTCTTCCCGCTAACGCATGTCGGGTGAGAATCGCCCGAATGGTTAATTCTGCTAGGCACTATTTGCCGCCCTGAATACTAACAGAGGATTAACAAATAAAGTGGCAATTTACGGGTCGGTTCCGATTTACGGCCATTCAGGCGGGCAGGCGAACCCAACTGCAACCAGCTTTTACCGCCCATTAACCATACGCCCGGCAAAGTCTGCCTAGCGCGGCGGTAACGCGCTGGGGGCGTTTGCGACGGAGGCGGGGTCATGGGCATTACCGATATTCCAATCCTATCCATGTTGCGCACCCGGCTCGACTGGTCGCAGGCGCGCCAGCGGGTCCTCGCCGACAACGTTGCGAACGCCGACATGCCGAATTTTCGGGGCCGTGATCTCGCGCCGCTGAAGTTCGACGATCCGCCTCTCGTCGCTCCGACCGCCGTATCCGGAATAACGCTCACGCGCACGGCCAGCAGCCACATGGAAGGCGTCGGTTTGAGCCAATCGCCATTCGCAAGCAAAAATGCGCCCGTCTACGAAACGCGCCCGGCCGGCAATGCCATCAATCTCGAAGAAGAGATGATGAAGGTCGCCGCCAACCAGATGGATTTTCAGACAGCAACCGCGCTCTACACGCGCAGCCTTAATCTCATCAAGACAGCGCTCGGCAAGCGCTAGGCGCGCGCCGCACGGCTGGGAGGGCAACCTTGGATTTCCTCAAGACACTGACCATCGCCGCATCGGGCCTACGGGCTCAGGCTGGCCGGATGCGGATCATTTCGGAAAATATTGCCAACGCCAACTCGACGCCGCAGCGGCAGGGCGCCGATCCATACCGCCGCAAGATTCCGACGTTCCGCAGTGAGCTCGACCGGACGCTCGACGCTCAAGTCGTCGAGCTCGGCAAAGTGAAAACCGACAGCTCGTCTTTTCGGCTGAAATATGAGCCGGGGCATCCCGCTGCCGATAGCAACGGCAACGTCAAATACCCAAACGTTAATTCACTCGTTGAAATGATGGATATGCGCGACGCTCAGCGCTCTTACGAAGCGAACATCAACGTGATCAGCGCAACGCGGCGCATGATCCAGCGCACGATCGATATCCTCAAAACCTGAAAGGCACTATTACAATGGCTTCACCGCTCGCTGCCGCAAGCGCCTATGCCAGTGTCGCGCGTATCGCATCCGACGCATCGTCATTGTCCGTCATCCGGCAGCCCGCCGAGGCGAAAGGCGATACGAGCTTCGCATCCGTGCTCAAGGATGCAATCGGTTCGGTCGTCGAGATGGGACGCAAATCCGACGCCCAGACACGCGCCGCGGCTGGCGGGAAAGGGAATCTCGTCGACGTTGTCACGGCGGTTTCCGAGACCGAGGTCGCGATCGATGCGGTGGTTGCCGTGCGCGATCGCGTGATTCAGGCCTACGAAGACATCATGAAGATGCCGATCTAGGTTGCAACGACATGACCGGCCCTGAAGTTCTCGACGTGTCGCGTGACGCCATCATGACACTGATCGTCGTCGCAAGCCCCGTAATGCTGGTTGGGCTGGCCGTCGGCATTGCCATTTCCCTCCTGCAAGCGCTTACGCAGATCCAGGAAATGACCATTGCTTTCGTGCCGAAGATCCTGGCCATCTTCCTGTCGCTAATGATTGCACTGCCATTCATGGCGGAGAAGCTGCACGCCGAGATGATGCGTATCGCCGCACGCATCGTCAGCGGTTAGGCCCGATGCGGGTCGACATCTCATTTTTGCCGGCGCTTGCGGCCGCGTTTCTGCTCGCTTTTGCGCGCGTCGGCACGATGGTGATGCTGCTGCCCGGCGTCGGCGAGCAGACGATGCCGTCGCGGGTGCGCCTCGGCATCGCGCTGGTGCTGACCGCGATCATATTGCCGGCGCATCAGAAGGCCTACACGGTCGATCTGAACGCGATCGGGCCCGTCTTGGTGCTTCTTTTCCAGGAGATTGTCGTCGGCGCTGTGTTGGGGTTGACGGCAAGACTTGCGATTTCCGCCTTGCAGGTCACGGGCTCCGTCGTTGCCCAGCAACTTGGCCTTGGATTTGTCACCGCCGTTGATCCGACGCAGAACCAGCAGGGGCTTCTGGTCGGAAATTTTCTGACATTGCTCGGCGTGGCGCTCGTCTTTGCCACAGATCTGCATCACCTCGTGATAGCGGCGATGAATGACAGCTACAAGATTTTTCAGCCAGGCGAGTTGCCGCTGATGGGAGACGCCGCGCAACATGTAACCCGGATCGTTGCGACGGCATTTCGCATCGGCATTCAGCTGTCAGCGCCGTTTCTCGTGTTCGGACTGCTGTTCAATCTCGGCCTCGGAATATTGTCGCGTCTCATTCCGCAAATGCAGGTGTTCTTCATCGGGTTGCCGCTGTCCATCATCCTTGGCCTGCTGCTTCTGCTGGTGGTGATCGGCACGATGATGGGCACGTTTGTCGATTATCTCAACGGCGTTCTTTCCGATCTTGCTCCACGCTTCTGACGGGGGGCTTGCATGGCGGAAGAACCCGGCGAATTCGACAAAACAGAAGAACCAACCCAGAAGCGGCTTGACGAGGCGCTCAAGCGCGGCGATGTCGTCAAAAGCCAGGAGGTAAATACCTGGTTTGTCATCGCCGGTGCCACACTTGTCCTGATGGCGTTCTCCGGCCCGATGAGCAGAGATCTCACGGCCACGATGCGCGGCATCATTGCCAACTCCTACAATATCAGCGTGGACGGTCCGGCCTTGCCGCGGCTGTTTCAGAAGATCGGCGGCGAGATGGTCGCAGCCGTTGCTGTTCCATTCATCGTTCTGATCATCGCTGCGATCGCCGGCAACGTTATCCAGCATCGCCTCGTGTGGTCGTATCAAACCCTTGCGCCGAAGCTGTCCAAGATTTCTCCGCTCGCGGGCCTCAAGCGCATCTTTTCCAAACAGGCCCTGGCCAATTTGACGAAGGGGCTCGTCAAGCTGGCAGTCGTCGGCACGGTCATGACGGTGCTGATGTGGCCCGAGCGGGGGCGGCTGGAAGCTCTCACGCGCAGTGACGCCGCGGCGATTATCCCGGTTTCACTGACCCTCGCCCTGAAGATACTCGGTGCCGTGGTCGCCATGCTCGCCTTTGTCGCCGCCGCCGACTACCTGTTCCAATACCGGCAATGGTATGAGCGGCAGAAAATGTCGCTCCGGGAGTTGAAAGAAGAATTCAAACAGACGGAAGGCGACCCGGCGATCAAGGGCAAGATGAAACAAGTCCGGCAGATCCGCATGCGCCGGCGCATGATCGCAGCCGTTCCGAAGGCGACAGTCGTCATCACCAACCCGACGCACTACGCCGTTGCCCTTGAATACGAACGCGGGATGGACGCGCCTGTATGCGTCGCAAAAGGCGTGGACGCATTGGCCCTGAAGATCAGGGAGGTCGCCGGCAAGCATTCCGTTCCGATCGTCGAAAATCCGCCGCTTGCGCGCGCCTTGCATGCCACCGTGGAAATCGACCAGCAAATTCCACCAGAGCACTACAAGGCCGTTGCAGAGGTCATTGGCTATGTGATGCGGCTGCGTCGGGCGGTGTCGCTCAGGCGCTAAGATCTAAATGCAGGGAATTGCCCGGGCTGGCTCTTGCGCGGGTAGGGCGCCTTAAGGCACTCAGAGGCTATGGCAGGTCACGATCCGTCAGCGCAAATGCCAGACCGTGCGGAAGGGCACGAGCGCAAGGCTTTCGACAAGAGCCATACGGCGGCGGGCGGCAGCTCAATCATTCTGCTCCTTCTGGTCGCCCTGGGGCTCATAGGCGCGGCGGGTGGACTGATCGTGATCGGCCGCGACTATGTGGAGGCCTATGTCCTGACCCTGCTCGCCATCCTCGGAACAGTCGGCGTTTTCGCCCTGTTCGCCTTGGCAGCGGGCATCATGAAATTCGGGGGCAAGGACCAGGGCAATCCCCTGCTCAAGGCGGTGGTGGACGGCGCCTTCGACGGCCTTCTGGTGACCGACCAGAACGGCCGCGTCGTCTATGCCAACGCGACCTATCTCGATTTGATCGGTGCGACCGATATGCGTGACGTCCGACCGATCGAACGCGTGTTCATCGGTGACCCGGACGTTTCGGAATCGATTTACCGGCTTCTTAAAGCTGCGCGTGAGGGGCGGCGCCTGCACGAAGAGGTGAGGATTACCGGGGCCACCGGAGAAAGCGCCCGATGGCTGCGGATGCGTGTGCGGCCGCTCGGAGAGAGGCGTCGTGACGCGCGCATGACCGTGTGGTCGATTGCCGATGTCACACGCGACCGCGAGCGCCAGGAAAATGTTTTTCAGGAGCTGCAGTACGCCATCGACTATCTCGACCATGCCCCAGCCGGGTTTTTCTCGGTCGATGCCGCAGGCGACATCGTCTATCTGAATGCGACTCTGGCATCGTGGCTCGACCACGACCTCGCGCAGGTCGGCGTCGGCTCGCTCAAGCTCAGCGACATTGTGGCGGGAGAAGGAGCGGCGCTGCTCACCACGTTCAACGCGGCACCCGGCGAAGTAAAGACCGAAGTTCTCGATCTCGATCTCAAAACGCGCGGCGGCAAGCCGGTGCCCGTGCGGTTGTTCCACAAAGTCGCTTTCGGTGCAGATGGTGCGGCCGGTGCGTCCCGCACGCTCGTGCTCAATCGGGCAAGGGGCGATGGCAGCGATCCTCAACGCGCGGCCGAAGTGCGCTTCATGCGATTTTTTCAGAACACACCCATGGCCATCGCGACCGTCGACAAAACCGGCCGTATCGCCCGCAGCAATGCACGCTTCGCGAGTGCGTTCGAGGATCTCCTCAAGAGCGACGACCGCTCTATCCTTTCGGTGGTCGTTGGGCGCGACCGTCCAGCGCTCGAAGCGGCGATCCGCAAGGCCGCCGAGGGGCAGAGCGATATTGCCCCGGTCGAAGCTGCCTTAACCGGCAGCGCGGAGCGTTGGGCGAATTTCTTCGTGCTGGCGGTCGATGAGGAGGACCGCGACGGCGAGGCTGCGATCGTCTACGCGCTGGAGACGACCGCGCAACGCACGCTCGAGAACCGCATTCAGCAACAGCAGAAAATGGAATTGGTCGGCCAGCTTGCCGGCGGCATCGCGCACGATTTCAACAATGTGCTCTCCGCCATCATGATGGCGACCGACTTCCTCCTCAATGCGCACAAGCCGACCGACCCATCCTTCAAAGACATCATGCAGATCAAGCAGAACGCCAATCGCGCGGCGGCGCTTGTGCGCCAGCTGCTGGCATTCTCGCGAAAACAGACACTGCGCCCGCAGGTGCTCGACCTTGGCGAAACCCTGAGCGACCTCGGCATGCTGCTCAAGCGTCTCATCGGCGAGAAAGTGGCGCTCGAAATCGTGCACGGGCGCGACCTGTGGCCGGTGAAGGTCGACATTTCGCAATTCGAACAAGTGATCGTGAACCTTGTGGTCAATGCCCGCGACGCCATGCCCGATGGGGGCAAACTCACCGTGCGGACCATGAATGTCACTGCCGATGAGTGCGCAAAGTATGACTATAAAGGCATGCCCAAGGCGGACTACGTGCTGGTCGAGGTGAGTGATACCGGCACGGGCATTCCGTCGGAGATCATCGACAAGATCTTCGAACCGTTCTTCACCACCAAGGAAGTGGGGAAAGGCACTGGCCTCGGGCTTTCAACGGTCTATGGGATCGTCAAGCAGACGGGCGGGTTTATCTACGCAGATTCCGAAACCGGCTGGACGTCATTCCGTATTTTCCTGCCGCGGCACGTTCCGGGCGCAGAGGAAGTGCTGGCGCAAATTCCGGCCGTGGACGCGCCGGCCATTGCCGGCGCCATGTTGGCCGCGGACTCGATGGCTCGGGCCGCAGCCGCAGACCTGACGGGGCAGGGCACAATCCTGCTCGTCGAAGACGAGGACGGCTTGCGGGCGCTGAACGCACGCGGTCTGACATCGCGCGGTTATACGGTCTTGGAAGCCAGCAACGGTCTTGAGGCCATCGAGGCTTTTGACAAGCACGGACACGTCGACCTGGTGGTGTCAGACGTGGTCATGCCTGAAATGGACGGGCCGACGCTGCTCAAGGAACTGCGCCGGCGCGACCAGAATGTGAAAATTATCTTTGTGTCCGGTTACGCTGAAGAAGCTTTCAGCAAGAACCTGCCAAGTGAGGAACAATATGCCTTCCTCGCCAAGCCTTTCACCCTCAAGCAGCTTGTCGCAGAAGTGAAAAAGACACTGGTGCAATAGTCGTCGCTACACGCGGCCGGTCAGGGCCAAAATGAGCACGACGATCAACACCACGCCGACGATTCCCGACGGTCCGTAGCCCCAGCCGGCGCTGTATGGCCAGCGCGGGACCGCGCCGATCAATACAAGAATGAGCAGAATAACAAGGATCGTACCGAGCATAGTCGCGCCCCATCGCTTGCGGTGCGGCGACGGCCGCAGCCGTGGTTGCCAGAGTTTCGCCGCAACAACGTTTCTCTCGCGGCAAGGTTCCCGGGGCTGCAATCAGTTCGGTTTATTTGCAGGATTGCGTCAGGCGCACTTTGGCGAACATGCTCGGTTCAAACCGGCAGAGATAAAGTCCCGAGTGGGAATCAGCCTCAGGTGCCCGAAAATAGTTGCGCTCGAGCGTGGCGCCGGCGGGCCCGATATTGAATTCCGCGCTCGCGCGCGCGAGCGCTATCGGATTGGCGGAACGGACAGGTTCGACCGGCGATGGTTTCGCAATTGCGGCGGTCGTCGCGATGAGAGCTAATACAACGGCAAGCAGATTTTTCATTGCGCCGGGCTCCTCGTTCAATGAGGAGAAGTCTTTGCCCGGCGGCATGTTCCTGGCCGTCAAGAACATTCCCGTGATCGGCCTGCGCAAATTTGCCGCGATATTGCTGGTTTCCCGCCCCTTACAAATCAGCCGGCGCATACATATTCTATGCGCGCCATGTTTCTGGGGGAGACAACACGATGTTTCGACGCCGCTTCCTGATAGCGTTTGCCGCGATTGCGGCAGCGCTCGTTCTCGTTGCCGCGGATGCCAATGCCCGGGTGGGCGGCGGGTCCTCGGCCGGCAGCCGGGGCATGCGGACCTTCTCCGCGCCGCCGGCTACGCGCACGGCGCCGAATACCGCCGCGCCGATCCAGCGAAGCGTGACGCAGCCGAGCAAGGCCGGCACGGTCGGCCAGGCCTCGGCACGGCCCGGCTTCTTCGGCAGCGGATTGCTTGGCGGGCTAGCGGCAGGCTTTCTCGGCGCCGGTCTCTTTGGCCTGCTGTTCGGGCACGGATTATTCGGTGGGATGGCCGGTTTTGCGTCCATTCTCGGTCTCGTGCTGCAGGTCGTCCTGATCGTGATCGTAGCAAGGCTGCTGTTTGCGTGGTGGCAGCGGAGAAACACGCCGGCGCCCGCCTATGCGGCCGCGCATCCCGCCACCGGTCATTCCTTCAGCGGGCTCGGCGGCATGTTTGGCAGCAATGCTCCGGCCGGCGAACCGCTGACGATCGGCAAGTCGGACTACGACGCTTTCGAACGCCTGCTCGGTGAAATCCAGTCTGCCTACTCGGCGGAAGACATCAACGCGTTGCGGAGCAAGGTTACGCCGGAAATGCTGTCCTATTTCTCGGAGCAGCTTGCGGAAAATGCGAGCCGCGGCGTCGTCAACAAGGTTGACAATGTACGGCTTGAGCAGGGCGACCTTGCGGAAGGTTGGCGTGAAGGTGCCGTTGAGTATGCGACCGTCGCCATGCGCTTCTCGCTGACGGATCGTATGATCGATCGCGCAAGCGGGCGCACTATTGAAGGCGGGGAGTCCGGCGAGGTCACGGAATTGTGGACCTTCATGCGCTCACGCGGTGGCGACTGGCTGCTCTCGGCCATTCAGCAGACGTAAGGCGTCAGACTTTTTCTGCTTCCTTGTTTTCTTCGGCAGCAGTGCCGGCGTCGATCTTTGGCTTGACGCCGGCGCGTATCCGTTCGTCCAGCCATGAGTTGAACTTTATGCCGATCTCACGCGGCTTGCGCCATATCACCCGGCACCGGCGGCGCGTTGCGCCGTTCTCAGCCAGCAGCAACACGAAGCTGTCGGGGAGAGCATCTGAATCGGCGATGCTGATATGCGCACCGCGGTCCGAGATATTGGTAATTACGCACTTACAGCGCTGACCCGCTTCGAGCATGACCCATGCGTCTCGGCGTAGGCGATGTCGTCTCGCCTTTCGTTTGTCCCCTCGCATCTCACCTCGCGGACGTCATATTTCAACGGCTGGCTGTAGGACATTCAGTTTCTGTTAATTGTCGCCGTCCTCGTGCCGTGAAACTGTAACAACTAGCCTTTACAAATTCATAAAACGTTATCCGATACCGCGGATTGCACCCTGAACCATTGACGTTGCACTGAAATACGTCTATGTCGCCGCCCGCAACCTGGTTTTCGGCCTAACTTGCTGCCACGCTCCCGGTTTTGGGCTGCGCCTCAAGTGAACTCCCAAAAACTTGGCTTGTGACCGCCAACGCGATGACGCGCGGGCGTTCAACAGGAAGCGTGAAAGGAAACTCTTGATGCCTGTCGGAACTGTGAAGTTTTTCAATACCCAAAAAGGCTTCGGCTTTATTCAGCCGGATGATGGCTCGAAGGATGTGTTTGTGCATATCACGGCGGTAGAGCGCGCCGGAATGCGCTCGCTGGTCGAAGGTCAGAAGATCAGCTTCGAAATCGTCACCGAGCGCGGCAAGCAGGCCGCCGGCAATTTGCAGCCGGTCTAAGCTTTAGCGGCATTTGACATTGAAATCGAAGCCCGGCGGCAACGCCGGGCTTTTTGCATTCGGCACATTTGAGAGTGTCACTTTTAAAGTATTGCATTCGAATGGTCAGACGCAGGACACTGCGCCCGACAGGGGAGAAATCAGCATGGATATTATCGCTTGTGGATCGCGGCCCTCTCGCCGAATGGGACCGCCAAGTTTCACTGGAACGGTCTGGCAGGATCCCATCATCCAGGCACCCGATCCGGCGCGAATCCGATCCGCCTGGGTTCGCTTCGAACCGGGCGCCCGTACGGCCTGGCATACCCATCCGCTCGGACAAACACTTTTTGTCACGTCGGGTATCGGTCGTGTGCAGACCTGGGGCGGCCCGATACGCGAAATCCGTGCCGGCGACACGGTCTGGATTCCGCCTGGTGAAAAACACTGGCACGGAGCGACCACGGAGCACGCGCTCGAACATATTGCCATGCAAGAAGCCCAAGGGGGCGAGCACGTCACCTGGCTCGAGCCGGTGACGGACGCGCAGTACTCAGGAAAATCCTGAAACGGGCGCGTCATCAAGGACGCGTGATCGCGGGAATGCGCCATCAGCGCGTGGTGTTTTGCCCTCCCGATGGCGGGGGCGTCGGGTCTCTGCCGACATCGGGAGGTATTTCATGACTGTTGTTCGAATTGGCGCACCGCTCGCAGCGTGCGTGATGCTGTTTTGCGGAGTTCCCGCCTACGCGCAACAGGCGAGCATGTCGTTCTTCGTCACCAGCGCTGGGCCGGGCAAAGGCGCGGACCTTGGCGGACTTGCCGGCGCCGACCGACATTGCCAGCAGCTCGCGAGTGCCGTCGGAGCGGGCGCGAAAACCTGGCACGCCTATCTGTCGACGCAGGGCGCCGGGGCCGTGAACGCCCGCGACCGCATTGGCAAAGGGCCGTGGGTGAATGCCAAAGGCGTAACCATCGCCAAGGACGTCGCCGAACTGCACGGAACCAACAATCTGACCAAGCAGACTGCGCTGAGCGAGAAAGGTGACGTCAACCAACGGGCGCGGCGACACACCGAACAGGCACGACATACTCACCGGTTCGCAAGCGGATGGCACAGCTTTTCCCGGAAGGTCAGGACCGCACGTGCAAGAATTGGACGAGCAGTACACAGGGGGCTGCAATGGTCGGCCATGCGGACCGCACCGGATTGACCGAAGATCCTCCGCAGAAATCGTGGAACTCCTCGCATCCGTCGCGCGGATCGGAGGGCGGCTGTTCCCAGGCCGACCTCGTTAGCACCGGCGGGGCTGGACTGCTGTATTGTTTCGCGGTGAACTAGCAGACTGCCAAGGGTATCGACGCCGGCGGATGTGTGAAAATATCCCCCTCCGCCGGCGTTTCTGCTTTTTTACATAAAGTGGTCGTGGTATCGGGATAGCACGATTTTGACGGTCTTGGTTTTCTACGCGTAGTCTCGTGGGGACGCGAAGTGGGGGAGCCTTCACGCTGGATCTAACGGCGTGAAGCGATAGGAGACGATGCCGCAGCTCGAAAACCTATTGCTCCTTGTCGGAGAAGCCCTTCTCTATTTTCTGGCACTCTCGGCTTTGCTGCGCGCCCGCACCCGCATCGGCTTGGGTGCGTTTTTTTGCGCGCTCGGGGTGATGCATTTCCTCGAGACCTATCTCGCCAGCATTCTTTACATCTCCCTGCCGTTTGACATTGTCAGCTCGCCGGGCTCGACGGTGCTCTTCACCGGCAAGTTGATGATGTTGCTGCTCCTCTATATCCGCGAGGATGCGATTGTCGTGCGGCAACCGATCTATGGCCTTCTGTTCGGCAACGTTCTGCTGTTCGCGCTTGCCTTCGTGATGCGCCACCACACATTTGTCGCGCTCGCGCCGGGCCGCGCCGCTGATTTTGCCTTCCTCAACGAAATGGGCGCGCTGATGGTGTGGGGAACGGCAATCCTGTTCTTCGATTGCATCCTCATCATCCTGCTCTACGAGCGTTCGCGGAGCTGGTTTGGCGACCAGATATTCCCGCGCTTGGCTTTGTGCGGGGCACTGGTCCTGACATTCGATCAGGCCGCATTCTTCGCCGGTCTGCACATGCTCACCGGCGCCGGTCTCGACGTCCTGATCGGCGGCTGGTTCGCCAAAATGGCGGCTGTTGCGCTCTATACCGTCCTTGCCGGGAGTTTACCTGATCTATGTCGAGAGGCCGCTCAGGCGGCGCACCGATGCCCCGCGCATTTGGGACGTCTTCGATACACTCACCTATCGCGAGCGCTATGAAAACCTATTGGCGCGTACCGGTTGTGACGCCCTGACCGGCGCGCTCGACCGCCAGTCTCTCGAAGTGCACGGACGCCGTGCCGTCGAGCATGCTGCCGCCGCAGGCCGGCACCTCGCGTTGCTGCTCATCGATATCGATCACTTCAAGGGACTTTAATGATCGGTTCGGTCACGCCGCCGGTGATGTAATCCTGAAGCGCATCGTGCTGGACGTGATTGCGACGGTTCGCATGTCTGATTTCACCTACCGCTTCGGCGGCGAGGAATTCGTCGTTATAGCCGACGGCCTCAATATCGATGATGCCTGGGCGCTGGGCGAGCGCATTCGACGGCGCGTTGCAGCGGGTCGGAGCGAGGCGGAAGGGCGGCTCACGGTCAGCATTGGCATCGCGCATTGCCCGCGCGACGGCAGAGACTACGAAACGCTCTTCGATGTTGCCGACAGGCGGCTCTATGAAGCAAAGGCGGCCGGCCGCAATTGTGTTGTCGGCGGCGAGAAAGGCATGCGGCTCGTTCACGCGGGCTAAAGCAGATCGATGGAACCAAAGCGACCGTGGCCGGGCTTGTCCCGGCCACGGTCGTCTTGCTTGAATGGCCGCGAACGCGCTGCCTTCGGCAGGCGTGGGCATGACACGGAAAACGGTGCATTCATGCGTTATCAATTGTTCTATTGGCCGGAAATCCAGGGCCGCGGCGAGTTCGTGCGGCTTGCGCTCGAAGATGCGGGCGCCGCCTATGATGATGTCGCCCGTAAAGCGGGCGGTATGGATCGAATGTTTGCACTTATGAAGGGCGGGCGTGACAAACATCCGCCGTTCGCCCCGCCGTTTTTGAAAGCCGGCAAGCTTGTCATCGCGCAGGTGGCAAACATTCTTTTTTATCTCGGACCTCGCCTGAAACTGAGCCCGCGCGATGAAGCAGGCCGGCTATGGCTGCACCAGCTGCAGCTGACGGTCACGGATTTCGTGAAGGAAATCCATGATACCCATCATCCGGTTGGTTCGGAGCTTTACTACGAGGACCAGAAGCCGGAAGCAAAACGCTATACGGGAAATTTTCTCGATGAGCGCGCGCCGAAATATCTCGGCTACTTCGAATCCGTGTTGAAAAAGAGCGGCGGGCCTTACCTGCTCGGCCGCAAGGCGACCTATGTGGACCTGTCGATGTTTCAGTTGATCGAGGGGCTGCGCTACGCCTTCCCAAACTCGGCAAAAGACATCGAACGACAGGTACCGGGCCTCGTTTCTGTCCGGGACAAGGTTGCGGCACGGCCGGGCATCAAGGCGTACCTCGCATCACCGCGACGGATCGCATTCAACGAGATGGGGATTTTCCGGCACTATCCGGAGCTGGACCGCTAATCGCCTTTTATCCCTGTGCCGTGAGCGTCTTGCCACCGGCGCTCACCGGCTTGGCCGATACAAGCGTGAATGCAATCACGCAAGGCTCGGTGCCCTTGTTGATCCAGTTGTGGATCGTTCCGCGTTGCACGAGCACATCGCCGGCCTTGAGGTGGACGGTCGTGCCGTCAAGGTCCATGTCGATCTCGCCGGACATGACGACAGCATAGTCGATTGAATCTGTGCGGTGGTTTCGCGGCGCTACGCCCGGGCCGAAACTGACGATACGAAACACCGTTCCGTTCGGGATCGTTGTTCCGATCTTCTTGCCGGACGGATCAGCGTCGCCGTCGTTATTGACCGGGAAGCCCTCGCTTGACCAGATCACGCTGTAAAGAGCGCCCGGACGCTGCGATGTGACGTTCTTGACCGGCTCGTCGATCAGCACTTTTGCGCGGCCCTGGCCATCGTGCCCGGTGACGACGCGGCGGATATTCAGGCTCATGGGTGTTCTCCTGGGACTTGCGAACTACAAAGACTCGTCGACGGGCAGGGGCTTTCTACTGGTCTCGTGCCAGAGCAGGAATAGGCCAGATCCCACCACGATCGCCGAGCCGCCAAGCAATGCCAGTGTCGGTACGTCTCCCCAAAAGAAGAAGCCGAGAGCCGCCGACCACACCAGCATGAAATAGTAGAATGGGCCCACTGCAGAGGGCGGGGCGAGCGAAAGCGCGCGCGTCCACCAGTACTGACCGACTGCGTTGATCACGCCGTTGGCGATCAGAGCTCCCGCGTCGAGAGGGGTCGGCCAGGCAAAGGCAAACGGCAGCGCCAGCGTGAAAAACAGGGCGAGGAAGATCATCTGGTACATGGTGAGCGTTTCCGCCGACTCGGTCGTCGTCATGCCTCGCACCGCCGCGGTCACGCTGCCGAACAATACAGCATTGGCGATCGCGAACATGGCGCCGAGGCGGAAGCTGTCCGCGCCGGGAGCGGCAACGAGCACGACGCCGAGAAAGCCGGCTCCCAATGCCGCAATGCGGGCAAGGCCAACTTTTTCCTTGAGCCAGATTGCGGCGAACAAGGTCGCAAACAGGGGCGAGGAGAAATTAATGGCGACGGCGCCCGCCAATGGCATCAATCCGAAAGCGATGATGATCAGGCTCTGTGCCGTTGCCTGTGTCGCGCTACGGCCGAGATGATCGCGCAGGCGGTTCGTGCGGAGCACCTTGAGGCCGGTCCGGGGCAGGATCAGCACGGCGCACGTCGCCAGCGAGGCGATGGCGCGGAAGAACAAGACTTCAATGAACGAATACTCGGCGACCTGCCATTTTGAGAGGGCGCTTGAGATGGCAAACATAACCGTCGCACCCAGCATGAACAAAATGCCCAGCGGGATACGATCGGCGCGGCTAGCGGCGCGGTCGAGGCTATCGGCGGTCAAAGGAAGGGCCCCGGCGAGTTTCGGCGAATGCCTAGCATGGCCATAAATTGGTGGGCAGGGCCAAAAGCGAATGGCGGGGCTGCGCAACCGGCGCGGTCGGAGGGAGATTGCGCCGAATTCAGCGCTTTCTGCGCCGCATCCGCGCGAGCCGTGCGGCGCGGCGTTTCTTTGCGGCACGCGCCTCTCTCTGCTTGCGGGCGCGCCGCCTCCGGCAGCGTTTGCATTGGCAGCGCGAACGCCCGATCACGTACTTGAGATAGTCATTCCCGTAGTCGTAGGTGATTTCCTCGTCAGGCTTTATGCGGCGCAATGCGCGAATGAAGACGCGGCCGCCATAGGTGTAGGTCTCCGCGTTGGGATTGCATGAATGGTTGGCGTAGCGCGCGATATTGCTGCGCGGAGTGCCGTCAATGGTCACGCGTGGATTGATTTCATAAAGATATCGGTTGCCCCGGTTTTCAAGCCGGAGCGCTTCCTCGGCCGTAACCCGCGGTCCTTTGTATTCGGCGATTTTTTCACGCTTCTTGATCGGCCTGATGGCAAAAAGACCGAGCCCGGTAAATGAGCGGCCGACGCGGAATGATCTTCGGGGCATTTCAGATTGAACGGTGACGAGCGGAGCGATGCGGATGGCAGATGAAACGCCGCGCGTCAATCAGGCCGGATTGTTTTTCCTTGGGGCAACCGAAAAGTGAGCAATCACGCAATAGGCTGTCGCGCCGTATTCGGCGCGTCACGTCCGCGGCGTGAATGCAACTAGTGGAGGAACTGCCCGGCCCAATTGAGGAAGGCGCTGAACTGATCCGGATAGGCCACAAAATAAATAATGAGCGCCACCGGGGCCAACATGAAGATCGCATCTCGCATGGGATTTACCCTGCACCTACATGTTGATTCTGCATGCTCCTTTTCGAACCCAGCGGATTGTGAAGGTCAATATCACGCACCGTAAATATTTGCCGTCGTCCCTCATCGCCGCAGGAACAAGGGCGGGTGGTAATTAGATGCGGTCCCGCAATCAAGGCCGGGGCCGCTCAAAATCCATAAATCATGACGGCAATGATGAAAACCACGACGCCGATCCAGTTGAACAAAGTTGGCAGAGAAACCAGCAAGCCGGCGAGCCCAGTTTGCTGATCCTTGAGTGTCAGAGCCACGGCGGCCAGTGCCGCCACCGGAAAGACGAAACCGTGCGCGAACGATTCCACCCCGCCATAGCCGAAAGACAATCTGAGGCCGTGGATCGCCATGTCGGGGAGACCATCCAGGAGCCACACAATGAGGACCAGTACCGCCAGGGCGAAAATGGCCCGGCGGATATTGCCCAATGCGGCGAAGACCAATGCCGCCCCGGAAATCAGGGGCGCCAGCGCGAGTCTGATGCTGGTCAGCGTTTGTGCGAAGCGCAACAGCGCCGTGTCGTGATGATAGTCGGTGAAGATATTCTGCACGCCCGACAGCGCGTCCAGAAATTCAAGCGCTGCGATGAGGACGAGGCCAATGCGCAGCCAGCGATGCGACGGCGCAGTGGATGCGTTCGCAATGGTGGTCATCGACGCGCGTCCCCCTTGGAACGACACTATACGCCAAAATCAACGCCGCGTTTGAACCAGCGCGCGCCGGCCTCTGGCCACGACAGGCTTCAATGCTTGTTCAGCGTGTCCCGCGGCGCTAGCATTTCCGGGCAAATATTTGCGCACGAACATATTCACCACATCGCCAAGGGAGTGAATCATGGGACCGCATGCCGTTCGCTTCGCTTGCCTCGCCGCGCTGCTGCTCGCCTTGCCCGCCCTCGCGCAGACACCCTCAACGCCGGAATGGATTTCAGCGTTGCGAAGCGGCGGCCATGTCATCGTGTTTCGCCATGGCGCCACGCACAACGACCAGGCCGATACCGACCCGCTCAACATTCAGAACGTGGCCAAGCAGCGCCAGCTCAATGATCAGGGCCGCGCGCTGGCGAAGGAGATCGGCGACGCCATGCGCGCCCTGAAAATCCCTGTCGGGGAGGTGCGTACCAGCCAGTTCTACCGAGCGGTGGAAACCGGCAAACTGCTCGGCTTCGGCGACGGCACGGCCTCTACCGACATCACCGAGGGTGGGCTCGTGGTCTCGCCGAACGAAAACAGCCGCCGCACCAAGGCGATGCGCGCGCTCGCCGCTGCTGCGCCGGCCGCCGGCACCAATATCGTCATCGTCTCGCACAAGCCGAACATTGTCGATGCCTTTGGCAAGGACTGGGTCGACGTGCGCGAGGGCGAGGCGTCGATCTTCAAGCCGGACGGCAAGGGCGGCTTCGCGTCGGTCGCGCGCGTGCAGGCGGGCGATTGGGCGAAACACGCAGCGGCGGCGAAGTAGCCGCGCGCCATTGCCGGGCTTGATCCGGCAATCCATGATGACGCAATGGTAGCAAGTACCGCGCGCTGGCCGGAGCTGCCTTATGCGGCGTGGAAGGACACGCGCGACACGCTGCATCTGTGGACGCAGGTGGTCGGCAAGATCCGCCTCGCGCTGACGCCGTGGCTCAATCACTCCTGGCACGTCGCGCTCTACGTCACCGCGCGCGGGCTCACTACCTCACCGATCCCCGACGGCGCGCGCAGCTTCCAGATCGATTTCGACTTCATCGACCACGTGCTGTGGGTGAGGACGAGCGACGGACATTTTCGCCAACTCATGCTCAAGCCGATGAGTGTGGCGGAATTCTATGCCGGGCTTATGGCGGCGCTGCGCGAGCTCGGCATCGACGTGATGATCACGACGATGCCGTGCGAGATCGCCGATTGCATTCCGTTCGAGCAGGATACGCTGCACGCGGCCTATGACGCCGACTATGCCAACCGTTTTTGGCGCGTGCTGCTGGCGGCGAGCGAGGTGATGGCGCATTTCCGCACCGGTTTTCTCGGCAAGGCGAGCCCGGTGCATTTCTTCTGGGGCAGTTTCGATCTGGCGGTGACGCGCTTTTCCGGGCGCGCCGCGCCGCGTCATCCGGGCGGCGTACCACACCTGCCGAACGCCGTGGCGCAGGAGGCGTACTCGCACGAGGTATCGAGCGCCGGCTTCTGGCCGGGCGGCGGCGGGCCGGTCGATTATGCGGCGTTCTATTCCTACGCGTACCCGGCGCCGGAGGGATTCGGCGCGGCGAAGGTGAAGCCGGCGGCGGCGCTGTTCTCCAGGGAGCTTGGCGAGTTTCTGCTGCCTTATGACGCCGTGCGCACCGCGCGCGATCCCGACGCCGCACTAATGGAATTCTTGCAAAGCACTTATGCGGCGGCGGCCGATCTGGCGAAGTGGGACCGCAAGGCGCTGGAATGCGGGTTGGGGGAAAAGGGCAAAGTGAGAGTCATATAGCTGCCTTCTCTACTGTGGTTGGCGGGCTTGGCCTCGGGCAAAAGCGGCGGTATGACCGCTACCAAACGGGCATTTACCGGAGTTTTCCATGAACGCGCCTGCCCAGGTCGTCCCACCCTACAAACACACCCCACTGTTTCCGCTCGGCCCGGACAAGACGCCCTACCGCAAGCTCGATATCGGCGGCGTCAGGGTCGAAAAGGTGATGGGCAAGGATATGCTCGTGATCGAGCGTGAGGCGCTGCGCGCGCTCTCGGAGGCCGCGTTCACCGACATCAATCATCTGCTGCGGCCGGCGCATCTGAAGCAGCTGCGCAAGATCCTCGACGATCCGGAGGCGAGCGATAACGACAAGTTCGTCGCGTACGATTTTCTCAAGAACGCCAACATTGCTGCGGGCGGCGTGCTGCCGATGTGCCAGGACACCGGCACTGCGATCATCATGGGCAAGAAAGGTCGCATGGTCTTTACCGCGGGTGACGACGAAGCCGCGCTCGCGGAAGGCGCGCGCGACGCGTATTTGAAAAGAAACCTGCGCTATTCGCAGCTCGCCCCGATCTCCATGTTCGAGGAGAAAAATACGAAGTCGAACATGCCGGCCCAGGTCGAGATCTACGCGGAAGGTGAGGATGCCTACAAACTTCTGTTCATTGCCAAAGGCGGCGGCTCGGCCAACAAGGCATTTCTGTTCCAGGCGACGCCGTCGATCCTCACGCACGACCGGATGCTCGCCTTCCTGAAGGAAAAAGTGCTTACGCTCGGCACGGCGGCGTGCCCGCCTTATCACCTCGCCATCGTCATCGGCGGCACGTCTGCGGAGCTCACGATGAAGACCGTGAAGCTTGCCTCGACCAAATATCTCGATGAGCTGCCGACCAAAGGCAGCGAGGATGGTCATGCCTTTCGCGATCTCGAGATGGAGGCCGAGGTGCTGAAGATGACGCAGTCGACCGGCGTCGGCGCGCAGTTCGGCGGGAAATATTTCTGCCACGACGTGCGCGTGATACGCCTGCCGCGCCACGGCGCGTCATTGCCGATCGGGCTCGGCGTATCCTGCGCCGCCGACCGGCAGGCGCTCGGAAAGATCACCAAGGACGGCGTGTTCCTCGAGGAGCTCGAGCATCACCCGGCGCAGTATTTGCCCGACGTGGACCAGGAAAAGCTCGGCGGGCAGGTTGTGAAAGTCGACCTGCGCCGGCCGATGAAGGAAATCCTCGCGCAGCTGTCGAAATATCCGGTGAAGACGCGGCTCTCGCTCACCGGCACCATGATTGTCGCGCGCGACCTCGCGCATGCCAAGCTGCGCGAGCGGCTGGAGGCAGGGAAGGGGATGCCCGATTATTTCAAGAACCATCCGATCTATTACGCGGGGCCGGCGAAAACACCGCAGGGCTACGCCTCAGGCTCGTTCGGCCCGACGACGGCGGGGCGGATGGACAGCTATATCGACCAGTTCCAGGCTGCCGGCGGCTCGATGATCTCGCTCGCCAAGGGCAATCGTTCGGCGCAGGTGCGCGACGCGTGCAAGAAGCACGGCGGCTTCTACCTCGCCTCCATTGGCGGCAGCGCCGCAAAGCTCGCCGAACAGTGCATCAAGAAGGTCGAGGTGCACGAATATCCCGAGCTCGGCATGGAAGCGATCTGGAAGATCGAGGTCGAGGATTTTCCGGCTTTCATCGTCATCGACGACAAGGGCAATGACTTCTTCAAGGAATTGAACCTGGGCTAAGGGGCCGCGCGTCAGTCGTGGACCGCTACGATTGCCGGCATCGTCAATAACGGCCACATCGCGCACGAAGGCTCGGCACAGGAGATCAAGGCGCGACCGGAAAATTGCACCGCTGGCGCGGGCGTCCTCTTTGGTCAGGCCATTGCGGCGACTGCCAGCATCAACAGCGAGATGCCAACGTATTTTACAGTCTGCTCGACGTCTGGAAGTTGGTCTGCAAATCCGACCAGCCAGAGCAAACTCGTCACCGCGATAATCGAATACTTCACCGCCGGGATCGCGGTGAGTTTACGCAAAAACTTCAGCATGACGCTCCACTCCGCAGCGCCCCGGCCCCGCGGCACTCGCTTACTGCAATGCAATATAATCTACTGCAATGCGAAATGGCAAATCGAATTGCGGCACTGAATCTGGCCGACAACGCGCAAGCCCGACCAAGTTTCCGAAAAACAGGGAGGAAATTGCCAGGCAGATATCCGGCGGCTTCTTACGACCGTCCTTTGGGCGCGCGTCCTCTTCTTTTGAGTGGAATGACCTTCGCAGTCTGCCCGGCGCTTTTGCGGAGCGCCTCTTTCAGGCTGGCGGGGCGGCCATGCTTCTTCAACAGGTCGTTGAAGGCCTCATCGGCAAGCTCCTGGAATGACTTCATGCTCTCGGCTGCGAGCAACCGGAGTTCCTGCCAGGTTTCGTCGTGAAACTGTACGCGTTTTCCGATCATGGGATAAATCCGCAAGCGCATGGTCGTCGGGGGCGCAACATCTGAACCGTGCATTGGTTTGAATCGAGACGGAAGCGCCAAAGCAAAGATCGCAAGATAAAGCGGGCTTCAGATTGGGGACGGGCGAGCGCACGCCTCGGAAGGGCTGCTGAACGAAACCTGAGATTGCATCCTTGTGAATTTCCCTTATAGGCAGTAAAAGAACATATTGCGAACAGAGAACAAATAGTGTACAGTGCTTTCCTTCAGTCGATTCCGGCTGCGCGGCAGGGGCCGCGTTGTCGGGGGGTCAAATCCCCGCCATAAGGAGCGCGACATCATGAGTCAGCCTGCCCTGCGTCTCGTTGAAGGATCTTCCATGGACAAGTCGAAAGCCCTGTCAGCTGCGCTGAGCCAGATCGAGCGTCAGTTCGGCAAGGGCTCCGTCATGAAGCTCGGCAAGAACGACAAGGCCATGGATATTGAGGCTATTTCCTCGGGCTCGTTGGGGCTCGACATTGCCCTTGGTATCGGCGGCCTGCCGCGTGGCCGGGTGGTCGAAATCTACGGTCCGGAATCCTCCGGCAAGACCACGCTTGCGCTTCACACCATCGCGGAAGCCCAGAAGAAGGGTGGCATCTGCGCCTTCGTCGATGCCGAGCATGCTCTTGATCCGATCTATGCCCGCAAGCTTGGCGTCAATGTCGACGACCTTTTGATTTCCCAGCCGGATGCCGGCGAACAGGCGCTTGAAATCGCCGACACGCTTGTGCGCTCCGGTGCGATCGACGTGCTGGTGGTCGACTCGGTTGCCGCGCTCGTGCCGCGCTCCGAGCTTGAAGGTGAGATGGGCGACGTGCAGCCGGGCAGCCAGGCGCGGTTGATGAGTCAAGCGTTGCGCAAACTGACCGCATCGATCTCGAAATCGCGCACCATGGTGATTTTCATTAACCAGATCCGCATGAAGATCGGCGTCATGTACGGTTCGCCCGAGACGACCTCGGGCGGAAACGCGCTGAAATTCTACGCCTCCGTGCGTCTCGATATCCGCCGCATCGGCGCCATCAAGGAGCGCGACGAGGTGATCGGCAATCAGACCCGCGTCAAGGTGGTCAAGAACAAGTTGGCACCCCCGTTCAAGCAGGTCGAATTCGACATCATGTACGGCGAGGGTGTGTCCAAGACCGGGGAGCTGATTGACCTTGGCGTCAAGGCCAACGTCGTCGAGAAGTCCGGCGCCTGGTTTTCCTATGACAGCCAGCGCATCGGCCAGGGCCGTGAGAACGCCAAGCAGTTCCTCAAGGAAAATCCCGACATCGCCAATAAGATCGAAGCCGCCGTACGCCAGAATGCTGGCTTGATCGCCGAAGCGATCATGGCGGGGGAGACAGGTGATAAGGATAGCGATGACGACGAGGCTGCTGAGGCTTGAAAGGATGATGGGCTGCCGGACGGCGTTGTAACGACGCTGCCGTCCGGAGCCGGTCTTCGCGAGGAGGGCGTGACCTTCAAGAGCGAAGAACCGGCGCAGGTGCGGCAAGAGCCGCTGCCTGTCCCGCCCAAGCCGACCCAATCCCGTCGAAGCTTCAGAAGCAGTTGCGCCGATCGCAGCGCCAGAGGCCGCTAAACCGCGAAAGGCCGGAGCTGCAAAAGGCAAAGTCAGGAGTGCTGGCGCCAAGAGACAAGAACCGAAGGCTGTGGCCGCAAAGGCCAAAGACCCGAAGGTGAAAAGCTCGAAGCGCAAAGGAAAAACGGGCCGTTCATAGCCCGAAAGTAAGCAGGAGTAGTAAGGCGAGGCGGCGGCGCCTGCGTTATCCGCTGCACCATTCTGGTGACGCGTATCATGTGTGATGCGTCAGGCATTCGCCCCCGTCGGCACCCGGCTGCGTAGAGCGGCCGCCACCGAGGACGGGGGCGAAGGCGTTTTTGGGCGGGCCCAGCCTGGCGGCGACCCGCGCTGTGATTGGGCCGTGCCCCTTCCTAGACTTAACGCAACCCCACCGCTAAATAGCTGGCTGAAAACATAAGCCGGACGGGGATTTAGCCCCGATCCCAACAAGGAACTGCACGGTCCGAAATGAGCGGCGTCAACGACATCCGCAAGAGCTTTCTCGACTTCTTCGCCCGCAATGACCACCAGATCGTTGCATCGTCGGCGCTGGTCCCGCGCAACGATCCCACGCTGATGTTCACCAATGCCGGCATGGTGCCGTTCAAGAACGTGTTCACCGGCCTGGAAAAACGCCCGTACTCTCGGGCCGTGACCGCGCAGAAATGCGTGCGTGCCGGCGGCAAGCACAACGATCTCGACAATGTCGGCTATACCGCGCGCCACCACACCTTCTTCGAGATGCTCGGCAACTTCTCCTTCGGCGACTATTTCAAGGAGCGGGCGATCGAGCTCGCCTGGACACTCGTCACGAAGGATTTCGCGCTTCCCAAGGATCGGCTGCTGGTCACGGTCTATGTCGACGATGACGACGCCTTCAGGCTTTGGAAGAAGATCGCGGGGCTGCCCGACAGCAAAATCTTGCGCATTGCCGGCTCGGACAATTTCTGGGCCATGGGCGATACCGGTCCGTGCGGGCCGTGTTCCGAAATTTTTTACGACCACGGCGACAAGATTCCGGGCGGCCCGCCCGGTTCGGCGGATTCCGAAGGCGATCGCTTCATCGAGATCTGGAATCTCGTGTTCATGCAGTACGAGCAGCTCGAGGGTGGCAAGCGCGTCAATCTCCCGCGGCCGTCGATCGACACCGGCATGGGGCTCGAGCGCATCACGGCCGTTCTGCAAGGCACGCATGACAATTACGCGATCGACCTGTTCCAGACGCTGATCCGCGCAATCGCCGAGCTGACCGGGGTCGACCCCAACGGGCCGCAAAAGGCCTCGCACCGCGTGATCGCTGACCATCTGCGCGCGTCAGCATTTCTGATCGCGGACGGCGTTCTGCCCTCGAACGAAGGCCGCGGCTATGTCCTGCGCCGCATCATGCGGCGTGCGATGCGCCACGCCGAGTTGCTTGGCGCGAAAGAGCCTCTGATGTGGAAGCTTGTCCCCGCGCTCACGCGCGAAATGGGCCAGGCCTATCCGGAGCTGCTGCGTGCGGAAGCCCTGATCACCGAGACGCTGAAGCTGGAGGAGACCCGCTTCAGGCGTACGCTCGAGCGCGGCCTTGCCATCCTCGACGAGAAGAGCAAGGGCCTCAAGAAAGGCGCGATGTTCGACGGCGACACCGCGTTCACGCTTTACGATACCTACGGCTTTCCGCTCGATCTCACGCAGGATGCGCTGCGCTCACGCGGAATTTCCGTCGACCTTGCCTCTTTCACCGACGCCATGGAGCGCCAGCGCGCGAAGGCGCGGGCGTCCTGGGCGGGATCGGGTGAGGCGGCGCAGGAAACGGTCTGGTTTGCCTTGCGCGAGAAAATCGGCGCGACGGAATTCCTCGGCTACGAGACGGAGAGCGCGGAGGGCATCGTTGCCGCGCTGGTGAAGGACGGCAAGGAAGTGCCCGAGCTCAAGAAGGGCGAAAGCGGCGCCGTGGTGATGAACCAGACGCCGTTCTACGGCGAGAGCGGCGGTCAGGTCGGCGATACGGGCGAAATGCGCCGCGAAGGTGTCCGGCTGATCGTGTCCGATACCCAAAAGAAGGCGGGCGATTTGTTCGCTCACGTCGTGAAGGTGGAGCAGGGATCGATCAAAGTCGGCGATCCGCTGTTGCTGGACGTCGATCACGCGCGCCGCGGCGCAATTCGTCAGAATCACTCGGCGACACACCTTCTTCACGAGGCGCTGCGCCAGGTGCTCGGCGATCACGTCGCGCAGAAAGGTTCGCTCGTCGCGCCCGACCGGTTGCGGTTCGATTTCTCGCATCCAAAACCGATGTCGGCGGAGGAAATCGAGCGGGTCGAAGATATCGCCAACGACATCGTTCTCCAAAATGCACCAGTGACGACACACCTGATGACGGTCGATGACGCAATCGAATCCGGCGCGCGCGCGCTCTTCGGCGAAAAATACGGCGACGAGGTGCGGGTGGTTGCCATGGGCGAGGGTACCGGCAACACGATGGGCTGGTCGCTGGAATTGTGCGGCGGAACCCATGTGCGGCGGACCGGCGACATAGGGCTCGTTTCGATGGTCGGCGAGTCGGGCGTGGCAGCAGGCGTGCGCCGAATTGAGGCGCTGACCGGAAGATCCGCCACGAAAGACCGCAAACACACAGCATCACGTCGCGAAAGCGACGTCTGCGGAGCTTAGAGTAACCGCTTGCTGAGATGCCCGGACGCACGGAACGCTCTTCGACGAGCGTAAAAAGCTCGAGCGCGAACTTTCTGAAGCCAAAAAAAAGCTGGCCATGGGCGGCGGGCGGCCCAAATGGCTGCAGATAGCAGTAGCCGAGCATCGGATGGTGCGGACCCATGCGGGGCTGCGCGACTTTAAGGACTTCAGGCGCTTTACAAAGACTGTGACTGGAATCGAGCTCAAGGATCTCCGCAGCCTCGCGGACGAGGGCAAAAAGCTAGTCGGATCGGGCGTGGTTGCCATCGTTGCCACGGCTGCGGATGGCAAAGCTGGCATCGTGGTCGGCGTCACGGACGACCTCACCAAACGCTTTAATGCGGTCGACCTTGTGAAGAAAGGCGCGGAAGCGCTCGGCGGCAAAGGCGGTGGTGGCCGTCCGGACATGGCGCAGGCCGGCGGGCCGGATGGGTCTAAGGCGGAAGACGCGCTCAAGGCAATCGAAGTGGCGCTTGACGGCTAGCACAAACGTTACGACGCTCTCGCCTCCTTATTTAGTTTGCCAAATCGCCATTCGCCCGGTCCCGGGCTGAGATGATAGAGCGCGACCGTGCTGCATATCGAAGGCCTCAAAGGGCTGATCATCTTCCTTGTTGTTGCTGGCGTGATCGTGCCTCTGTTTCACCGGGCTCGCATTGGTACCGTGCTCGGCTTTCTGATTGCCGGCGTTGTCCTCGGCCCGCATGGGCTGGGGCGTCTTGGGACGAATTATCAGTGGCTCACTTACATCACGTTTGACGACCCGGAGCGCGGAGCGCCGCTCGCCGAGTTCGGCATTATCGTCCTCCTCTTCCTGCTCGGTCTGGAATTGTCGCTCCAGCAACTCTGGCAATTGCGGCGGTATGTATTGGGCGTCGGCGTTGCGCAGATGGCGCTCACCACTTTGGCCATAGGCGCCTTGGTGCGGGTCATGGGCGGTGCACCGCCGACTGGCGTCGTACTTGGCCTCGGCCTCGCGCTGTCATCAACAGCGGTCGTCATGCAGCTGCTCCTGGAGCAGCATCGCGCCGGACATATCGTGGGACGTATTGCCCTGTCCGTTGTGTTGTTTCAGGACCTGATGGTCGTGCCGATCCTCGTCGTTGTGGGGCTCATCAAGGATGGTGCGCGCCGGGCGGCATCTTGCCGCTGGTAATCCATTTGCCGGTGCGCTGGCCGCAGTGGTCACGACGATGCTGCTGGGTCGTTTCATGATTGGTCCGCTGCTGCGCTCAGCGGTCCGCACCGGTAGCCGCGATCTGATCATGGCGATTACGTTGCTGATTGTGGTGGCGTTTTCGATGGCGACGGCACTTGCCGGACTGTCGGTAGCGCTCGGCGCGTTCCTGGCCGGGCTTCTGCTCAGCGGTAGCGAGGCGCGGCACCACATCGAAATTGATCTCGAGCCATTCAAGGGACTACTGCTCGGAATCTTCTTCATCACAGTCGGAACGAATGTCGATCCGGCTGTGATTGTGAGCGATATCGGTTGGATCGCTGCGGCGCTGGTTGCGATGATTGCCTGTAAAGCTCTGATCCTCTACGCCGTGGCGCGCGCCTTCGGAATTGAACGCGCTGTTGCATCGGAGGTGGCATTGCTGCTCGCTCAAGCCGGCGAATTTGCTTTCGTCGTCATCGGCGTCGCACAGGTGAGCAACCTGCTCAGTCAGCGCGTTGCTGCAGGCGCTGTCGCCGTGGTCGGGCTGAGTATGGTGGCGACGCCGCTCATTGCATTCGCAGGACGGAGACTAGGCACCTACCTCGGCAGCGCTGAGCATCTTAAGCATGGCCCCGGCCCGGAAACCGCCGGGTTCGACAATCATGTGATCATTGGGGGATTCGGACGAGTGGGACGGCTGATTGCGCAGGCGCTCGAGGCTGAAAGCGTGCCCTATGTTGCGCTCGATACGCACGGTGCCATGGTCAGCCGCGAGCGGCGAGGCCGACAGACGGTTTACTACGGCGATGCAGGTAGGACAGAACTGCTCAAACGCGTTGGCGGCGTCAAGGCGCGGGCATTCGTTGTCACCGTAAACAACGCGCGTGCCGCTGAGCGCATGGTCGAGGCCGCAAGAAAGATCAATCCAGACGCGCTGGTGTTTGCGCGCGCTGCGGACACGGGCCATGCCATACGCCTGGCGGATCTGGGGGCCGTCGCAGTTGTTCCGGAAACGGTCGAAGCAAGCCTGCAGCTTGCTGGCCGCGTGCTGGAGGAGCTCGACTTTCCGGAAGGCGCCGTGTCGGACCGAATTTCGGCGATACGCTCCGCCGAATTGGAACGAATAACAAACGGTGGCGGTGCCGAAGACGATTAAGCCATCGCTTTCTTCAGGTTCTCATCCACCTTGTCGAGGAAGCCCGTGGTGGAGAGCCACTTCTGGTCGGCGCCGATCAGCAGTGCCAGGTCCTTCGTCATGAAGCCGCTTTGAACCGTGTCGACGCAGACCTTCTCGAGCGTCGCTGCGAACTTCGCCAGTGCGTCATTCTTGTCGAGCTTGGCGCGATGCGCGAGGCCGCGTGTCCAGGCGAAGATCGACGCGATCGAGTTGGTCGAGGTCTCCTTGCCCTTCTGGTGCTCGCGGTAATGGCGCGTCACCGTGCCGTGCGCGGCCTCGGATTCGACGATCTTGCCGTCCGGCGTCATCAGCACCGAGGTCATCAGGCCAAGTGAGCCGAAGCCCTGCGCCACGACGTCCGACTGCACGTCGCCGTCGTAGTTCTTGCAGGCCCAGACATAGCCGCCCGACCATTTCATCGCTGCGGCCACCATGTCATCGATCAGCCGGTGCTCGTAGGTGAGTTTCTTCTTGTCGAACTCGGCCTTGAATTCCTTGTCGAAGATCTCCTGAAACAGATCCTTGAAGCGGCCGTCATAGACTTTGAGAATGGTATTCTTGGTCGATAGATAGAGCGGGTAACCGCGCGAGAGGGCATAGTTCATCGAAGCGCGCGCGAAATCGCGGATCGAGTCGTCGAGGTTGTACATCGCCATTGCGACGCCCGAGCCCGGGAACTCGAACACCTCGTGCTCGACCTTTTTGCCGTCGGGAGCGACATAGCTCAGCGTCAGCTTTGCCTTCTCCGGCACGCGGATGTCGGTCGCGCGGTACTGATCGCCATAGGCGTGGCGGCCGATCACGATCGGCTGCGTCCAGCCCGGCACCAGGCGGGGCACGTTCTTGCAGATGATGGGCTCGCGGAAGATCACGCCGCCGATGATGTTGCGGATCGTGCCGTTGGGCGACCGCCACATCTTCTTCAAGTTGAATTCCTTCACCCGCGCTTCGTCCGGCGTAATGGTGGCGCATTTCACCGCAACGCCGACTTCCTTGGTCTTGTTGGCGGCGTCGATGGTGATCTGGTCGTCGGTCTCGTCGCGTTTCTGGACGCTGAGATCGTAGTAGAGAAGGTTGATGTCGAGATAGGGATGGATCAGCTTGTCCTTGATCAGCTGCCAGATAATGCGCGTCATCTCGTCGCCGTCCATTTCGACGACGGGGTTCGCCACCTTGATCTTCGCCATTGCCGATAAAACCTTTTGAAAGTCGCACGGACAGGAGGAAAAGCGTCCGGCGCGCGGCCCCTATAGCACCCAAAATCTCGGGACGAAAGCCGCGATTTGGCGGCATTCTTTCCACAACTATGCTGTGAAGGGTATATGCGCCTACGTGAGGGTTCGAATGCCCGGTGCCGGAACTGACAAGACCAAGCGTTGGATCGAGACGCCGGCCCCGGTCGTCGTGCTCGTCGAGCCCCAGCTTGGCGAGAACATCGGGGCGGCGGCGCGTGCGATGGCCAACTTCGGGTTGTCGCGTCTTCGCCTGGTGAAGCCGCAGCAGAAATGGCCGAACGAGAAGGCGAGGGTGATGGCGGCCGGGGCCGACCGCATCCTCGACGCCGCAACACTTTATGAAAGCCTCAATGAGGCGATCGCTGACTGCAGTTTTGTTGTGGCGACGACCGCGCGCAATCACGATCAAGCCAAGCCGGTGATTTCAGCGGAGGCGGCCGCCGGCGAAATGGTGCAGAGGGTGGCTGGCGGAGAGAGCGTTGCGATCATATTCGGACGGGAGCGCATCGGTCTCGAAAATCACGAGGTCGCGCTGGCCGATCGTATCGTGACGCTGCCGGTCAATCCGGCGTTTGCGTCGCTCAATCTGGCGCAGGCTGTTGTGATCGTTGCGTACGAGTGGTTCAAGCGTGCCGGCGGCGGCGATCTGCCGTTTTCCATGCCGGAAAAATCGCCGCCTGCTCCGAAACAGCAGCTCGATGCTTTCTTTTCAGATCTCGAAAGCGAGCTTGAGCGGGTCGAGTTTTTCCGTCCCGAAGAAAAACGCGGCACGATGAGCGTCAATCTGCGCAACATCTTCCAGCGGATGGCGCCGACGCAACAGGACATCCGCACACTGCACGGCGTGCTCACTGCGATCGCGCAGGGCCGCAAGGGGCCGGCGCGCGGCGGCGTGCTCGATCCGGTGGAGGCTCAGAAACTGCGCGACCTTCTGGCGGAGCACGGCGGCGGCCGCGTGCCGGGCGAGCGCGGACCGGTGCGCGGGCTGGCGCGGCTTCTGCGCAGGAATCCGACCGAGGCCGAGCGCGTTTTGTGGCAGGCGCTTGTGAACGACCGGCGCTTCGCTGGCCGCGGGTTCAAGCGCCAGGTTCCGATCGGCCCGCACATCACGGACTTCGTATCGTTTCCGCTCAAATGCGTGATCGATCTGATGCCGGCCAAGGAAACCGCCGACGCGGCGCGGACCCGGTCCGAAAGGCGCGCCTATCTGACGGAGCGAGGCTACAAAGTCTGCGAGGTGAGGGCGGCGGAGGTGGAAAAGGATGTCGGAAAGTGCTTGACGGTCTCTCCGCTGTCGTCCCGGGCGAGCAAAGCGAGATCCGGGACCCATAACCACCAGCCTGTCGATAGACTGCGGCGTATGGGTGCCCGCCGGAGCCTGTCATCGGGCGCGCTTTGCGCGGACCCGTTGGTGGGGACGACGGAGAAGACGCGGCTACCCTTTCAGCGCTTTCAATTGCGTAACGGTGGCCGCGCGCAGGGTTGTGTGATCATTGCCCGCGACGACGAACCGAAAGCCGCGTTTTGTCATCGCCACTGCGCCTTCAGCATCCCGGCAATAGATGCCGGGAATCTTTCCGGCCGCTTTCGCGGCGGCACAGATTTTATCGATGGCCTGCTCGACCTGCGGGGCCTGCGTGTCCTGCGCTTTCCCGCCGCTCAGTGCGGTCGCAAGATCGTAAGGGCCGACGAACAGCCCATCGATGCCCGGCGTCGCCGCGATCTTGTCGACATTGCCGAGCGCGGTCGCGGTCTCGATCATTGCCAACGTCAGCGTGCCCTCGTTCGCTTCGCGCAAGTAGTCCGCCGGCGCGGTGCGCGGCGCCTGCAGCGCCATCGCGCGCAGCGGACCCCAGCTGCGCTCGCCGGAGGGAGGATATTTCGCCGCCGCCGCAAAGCGGCGTGCATCGTCGGCGTCGTTGATCATCGGCGCGATGATCGCTTCGGCGCCGAAATCCAGTGCGCGTGACACCAATGCGAGATCATTGAGCGGTATGCGGACAACCGGCGTCGCGTCCGCGTGGCTGACGGCGCCGATGCCGGTGATGATCGAGGCGGTGTCCCACAACCCGTGCTGCGCATCGAGCACGACAGCGGAGAAACCCTCGCGCGCGATCGTCTCCGCAACGATCGGCGAGCCCATCATGCACCAGGCGGCGTAGACCGTTTCCCCCGCGCGCAGGCGCCGGGCGAGGGCAAAAGCCGGCACGTCAGCCGCTCTTTTTGAGCTGCTCGACGGCTTGCGCCAGCAATTCGGTCATTTGCGCGCGAATTTGCTGCTCTGTGACGCCTTTAGGCTGCAGGTCTTTTGAGACCTTGCGCAAGACGTCGTTGTCGCCGGCCTCTTCGAAGTCGGCCAGCACCACTTCCTTGGCGTAGGCCTCGGCGTCCGCGCCACTTTTGCCGAGAACGCCGGCCGCCCAGAGCCCAAGCATCTTGTTGCGGCGTGCCATCGCCTTGAAGCGCAGCTCCTCGTCATGCGCGAACTGCTTTTCGAAGCCTTCCTCGCGCTTGTCGAATGTCGTCATGCCGCCCCTCGTACTGCATCGGTAAAATTGCATGCACATGCAATTTAGTTCGGCCTTGCATATCGTCCACAGACCGTCAAGGCAACATCGGGCCGCGCCTTTGCGGCGAAAATACGGAGTGGAAAACGTGGGCGTGCCGTGATTGTGCTGCCCCGACCGATCGGCTAGGTTGCCTCTGTGCCCGGACCACTGGCCAAGACCAGAATTGGGCCAGTACTTCCAGTCCGGTCCCGCAGCCGCGGATCTTGCAAAGTCGCACAACAAGGAGCCACGGCAATCCGATGGACTTTCACAAACCACGGTACACGCCCATGAGCCGCCGTCGCCGCATTTACGAGGGCAAGGCGAAGGTCCTGTATGAAGGCCCGGAGCCTGGAACGCTGATTCAGCACTTCAAGGACGACGCGACCGCCTTCAATGCCAAAAAGCATGAGGTGATCGAGGGCAAGGGCGTGCTGAACAATCGAATCTCGGAATATGTGTTCCAGCACCTCAACGATATCGGGGTGCCGACGCACTTTATCCGCCGCCTCAACATGCGCGAGCAGTTGATTCGCGAGGTTGAGATCATCCCGCTCGAGGTCGTGGTGCGAAATGTCGCGGCCGGTTCCCTGGCGCAGCGCCTCGGCATCGAGGAGGGCACGCAGCTGCCGCGCTCGATCATCGAGTTTTATTACAAGAACGACAAGCTCAACGATCCGATGGTATCGGAAGAGCACATCACCGCCTTCGGCTGGGCTTCGCCGCAGGAGATCGATGACATCATGGCGCTTGCCATCCGCGTCAACGACTTCCTGTCCGGGCTTTTCCTCGGCGTCGGCATCCGTCTCGTCGACTTCAAGATGGAAACGGGCCGGCTGTGGGAGAACGACGTGATGCGCATCGTCGTGGCCGACGAGATTTCTCCCGACAGCTGCCGGCTGTGGGACATCAAGACCAACGACAAGCTCGACAAGGACCGCTTCCGCCGCGATCTCGGCGGCCTGGTCGAAGCCTACACCGAAGTCGCCAAGCGCCTTGGCATCATGAGCGAAGGCGAGCGCCCGCAAGGCACGGGGCCGGTGCTGGTGAAGGGCTGAGCTCGAGTTTCAGTTTCCGAAATGAAGATGGCCGGGGATGACCCGGCCATCTTCATTTCTATGATCATATGGCGGTCAGAATTTATAATTTAGTCCGACCAATCCCATCATCAGCGTGTTGCTGAAATCGCTACGGTAGTTGAGGTCAGAGCAAAACGTCGATGTTCCTGGTGTGCAACCAACTCCTCCAGTCCTTCCCAGGTCGACGTAACGGAATTCTGCTCGTGCAGTCCAATGCCGCGAAAATATGTGTTCAATACCAACGCCTGCCGTCCACCCGGTTTTTGTTTTGCTTTCGGAGAATGAGCCGGACGTGCTTCCGTCGAAATTCAACGCGGCAACGCTATTTTTTACATGGCCGAAAGCCACACCCCCGGTGAAGTACATCAGGGTAGCATCGACCGCCAGGCCGGCGCGGCCTCTGACGGTAGCCAACCACTTGAGGTCATTTGAAGTCTGAGTAAAGCCATCATTGAATGTCTCGGCGATCTTTGACCCTATCCAATTCCAATCGCCTTCGAGGCCATAAACAAAACTGCCTTGCTGGAAGTTGTATCCAATGAGTCCGCCAACCGCGCCACCCGTTTTGGATCGCTCGTAAGTTGCGCAGACCGTGAAACAGTGATCATCGATGGTTGCGTCATGCCGAGCGACGCCGCCGTGTATGCCCAAGTAGAGACCCGTCCATAGCGGTGTTGCAACCGGCGCATAGGGTCCCGCCTTCGCTGGAAGATCCGATGCATGGCCGGCGGCCGACAGTGCCAGAACCGATACCGTCGCCAGAAAATATTTCTTCATCATTCAACCCCTCTTCCACCGAATGCCGTTGGTCTTGCTTGCCATGCGTTTTTTCGAGGCGCGTCGTCTGAGCGGAGGACGCGCGGGCTCTTTCCACGGCGTATGTGGCTTAGCGGCAACTGGGGACGCCGAGCGTCGTGAGCAGGAACTCACATGAACGTCGTCGAGCCAATTCTCTTTCAGGCGAAACACGATCCACCGGCGCCGGCCATGTGTGCGCCAGGCACGGCGATGGGCGTCGTCAGCTATGCGAGATTGGCGCGATTCATTCACAATGTCGGGCGTCGTGCCATCAGCGCTGGCATTTCACCTGGCGACGTTGTTGTCCTCCAAGTGAAGGACCACATATTCCATACATCGCTTGCGCTGGGCCTGATGCATATCGGGGTCGCGACGGTTTCGATCAGCGGAGCCTTACCCGGTGATCTCCCTTGCGATTTCATCATCACGGATACGCCGCGGTCATATGGCAACGGAAAGAGCATGAAAGTTCTTGCCGCTGATTTCGCATGGATCTCGGGCGACGGCATCCCGGTCGACGAACGCCATGTCTATCGTGGCGCCGGCAATGACATCTGCCGGATCGCGCTAACGTCGGGCTCCACCGGCCAAGCGAAGGCGGTCGGATTCACCCACAACAATCAGTTGGCACGGCTGGCGCGTTACAATCATGTGTTCGGAAGGATTTTTCCCGAGTGCTCGCGCTTTTTCAGCGACTACGGGTTCGGCTCGAGCGGCGGCTTCCGGCACATTCTCTACGTGCTGTCGCGCGGCGGCACGATGTTTTTTCCAGGCGCCTCGCCGATGGATACGTTGCAGACATTCGAGCTCTACAAGGTACAGGGTCTGATTGCGTCGCCGGGCGGCCTCAACGGGTTTCTGAAATTCTACGATCGCCAATCCTGAATTTCGCTCGGGTTTCGAGGTCATCATTGCGGCCGGAAGCCCCTTGCACAACTCATTGTCCGAGCGGGTGCGCGCGCGGCTGTGCTCGAACCTGATCTTCTATTACGGGACAACCGAAACATCGACCGTTTCGTCTGCGCCGGCGCATGCGCTCACCGGTGTTGCGGGAGCCGTCGGCCATGTTGCGCCGGATGTCTCCGTACGCATTGTCGACGAGGCGGGGGCGCCGCTGCCGTCCGGTCACGAGGGCGTGGTGCTTGTCAGGACGCCGGTCAGCGTCACCGGCTACCTCGACACGAGCGGCCAGAGCGAAACCGTATTCCGCGACGGGCATTTCGATACAGGCGATATCGGCTACCTCACCCAGGACAGAATGCTGGTCATCACCGGGCGGAAAAAGGAGGTTCTCAACCTCGGCGGTGACAAGGTCAGCCCTCAGCTCATCGAGGATGCCGTTGCCGCATTTAAAGGCATCCGCGAAGCCGGAGCCTTTTCAATGCCAAATGACGTGGGTGTCGAGGAGGTGTGGTCGTTCATCGTGCATGGTGAGGCACTCGACAAAGAGGCGCTGCGTAAGCACTGCCGGGAGAGGCTTTCCCAAACTCACGTGCCCGTGCGGTTCATCAGCGTCCCCGAGCTTCCGCGCAATGCGAACGGAAAGCTTCAAAGACAGCGGCTGGCCGCCATGGCGCAGGAGCTTCGTGGCGCAGGGCGATAGGTGCGGGCCGAATTCCACAGCAATCCGCCTTGAAAAACGGTGTGGGCAGGATGACCTGTGTAGGGTTCGTCCACACGGTTGAGGTGACCTGTGGCGGATGCTAGGTCAGGTCACCGAGCCCGGAATCGCCTGAAAAACCGCTATGAAAGCCCGCGTTACCGTCACCCTGAAGTCCGGCATTCTCGATCCCCAGGGCAAGGCGATTGAAGGCGCGCTGCGCTCGCTGGGGCTTGTGGGCGTCTCCAGCGTACGCCAGGGCAAGGTCTTCGATATCGAGATCGACGGCGGCGATCGCGCCAAGGCCGAGGCCTTGCTCAAGCAGGCGGCCGACAAGCTGCTCGCGAACACGGTGATAGAGAACTACAAAGTGGACGTGCTCGGATGAAAGCCGCGGTTCTCGTCTTTCCTGGCATCAATCGCGAGCGTGACATGGCGCGCACACTGCGCCTGATCTCGGGACGAGAGCCGGCCATCGTGTGGCACGCCGACACGGAACTCCCGGCTGGAACCGACCTGGTCGTGATCCCGGGTGGATTTTCCTACGGTGATTATCTGCGTTGCGGGGCGATCGCGGCGCGCAGCCCGATCATGGACGCGGTGCGCGCCTATGCCGCAAAAGGCGGACTGGTTCTCGGTGTCTGCAACGGTTTCCAGATCTTGTGCGAGGCTGCACTGCTGCCAGGCGTCCTGATGCGCAATGAAAACCTGCGCTTCATATGCCGCGACGTCTATCTGCGCGTCGAGCGCTCGGACACGCCATTCACGCGCGGCTACAATGCCGGCCAGGTCGTCCGCGTGCCGGTTGCGCACGGCGAAGGCAACTATATCGCCGACGGTGAAACCATTGCGCGGCTGGAAGGCGAGGGGCGCGTGCTGTTCCGGTATTCCTCGCCCGACGGCATGATCGATCCGAACTGGAACCACAACGGCGCCATCAATGCGATCGCCGGCATTCTGAACGAGCGCGGCAACGTGCTCGGCATGATGCCGCATCCCGAAAATCATGTCGAAGCCGCGATCGGCCCGACCGACGGGCGCGGGTTGTTTGCCGGGCTGGCCGAGGCACTGGAGCGCGCGGCGTAATCGTGATCCCGAACGATGTCCGCATTACTCCCGAACTTGTCGCCGAGCACGGCCTCAAGCCCGACGAATACGACCGGATCCTGAAACTCATCGGCCGCGAGCCGTCGCTCACCGAGCTCGGCATTTTCTCGGCCATGTGGAACGAGCACTGCTCGTACAAATCTTCGAAAGTCCATCTGCGCACGCTGCCGACCAAGGGTCCTTGGGTCATCCAGGGGCCCGGGGAAAATGCCGGCGTCATCGACATCGGCGATGGGCTTGCCTGCGTGTTCAAGATGGAGAGCCACAATCACCCGAGCTACATCGAGCCTTATCAAGGGGCGGCGACGGGGGTCGGCGGCATCTTGCGCGATGTCTTCACCATGGGCGCGCGTCCGATCGCCTGCCTGAACGCGCTGTCGTTCGGCGCGCCCTCGCATCCGAAGACGCGTCATCTGGTGTCAGGCGTGGTGGCCGGGATTGGCGGCTACGGCAACTCATTCGGTGTTCCGACCGTCGGCGGCTCGGTGCGCTTTCATTCGCGCTATGACGGGAATTGCCTGGTCAATGCCATGGCGGTCGGAATCGCGCGCAAGGACCAGATTTTCTACGCCGCCGCCTCGGGCGTCGGCATGCCGATCGTCTATCTCGGCTCGAAAACAGGGCGCGATGGAATTCACGGCGCCTCGATGGCGTCGGCGGAGTTCGATGAAGACTTGGAGGGCAAGCGCCCGACCGTTCAGGTCGGCGATCCGTTCTCGGAAAAGCTGCTGCTCGAGGCGTGTCTCGAGATCATGCAGAAAGGATGCGTTATTGCCATCCAGGACATGGGGGCCGCCGGCCTGACCTGCTCGGCCGTGGAAATGGGCGCCAAGGGCGATCTCGGCGTCACGCTCGACCTCGACAGGGTGCCATGCCGTGAAGAGGGCATGAGCGCGTACGAAATGATGCTCTCCGAGAGCCAGGAGCGCATGCTCATGGTTCTCAAGCCGGAGAAGGAAAAAGAGGCCGAGGCAATTTTCCGCAAATGGGGTCTCGATTTCGCGGTGGTCGGCGAGACGACGCCGTCGAAGCGTTTCATCGTGCGTCACGGCGGAAACGTGATGGCCGATCTGCCGATCAAGGAGCTTGGCGACCAGGCTCCGGAGTACAAGCGTCCGTTCGTCAGCGCGGCGAAGCCGGCTGCCGTCGACGCCGAAAGCGTGCCGGCCCCGGTTGACACGATCGAGGCGCTCGAAAGATTGCTCGCTGCTCCCGATCTCTGCTCCAAGCGCTGGGTGTGGGAGCAATATGATCACGTTATTCTGGGCAATACCGTCCAGCGTCCGGGCGGCGACGCCGCGGTGGTGCGCATCGAAGATGGGCCGAAGGGCCTCGCGCTCACCACCGATGTAACGCCGCGCTATTGCGAGGCCGACCCATTCGAGGGCGGGCAAACAGGCGGTGGCGGAATGCTGGCGAAACCTGACCGCCGTCGGCGCGAAGCCGCTCGCCATCACCGACAATTTGAATTTCGGCAATCCCGAGCGGCCCGAGATCATGGGTCAGTTCGTGGGCTGCATTCGCGGCATCGCGGAGGCCTGCAAGGTGCTCGATTTTCCGGTCGTGTCCGGCAACGTGTCGCTCTACAACGAGACCAACGGCCGCGCGATTTTGCCGACGCCGTCGATCGGCGGCGTCGGTCTCATCGAAGACTTTGCAAAGTCGGCGACGCTGGCCTTCAAGCGCGCGGACGAGACGATCATTCTGGTCGGCGAGACGACGGGTTGGCTCGGCCAATCAATGTATCTGCGTGAGCTGTGCGGCCAGGAAGAGGGCGCGCCACCGCCGGTCGATCTCACCGAGGAGCGCGAGAATGGCGACTTTGTCCGCGCGTTGATCCTCGACGGGACAGCGACGGCGGCGCACGACCTTTCCGACGGCGGCCTTCTTGTTGCGCTCGCCGAAATGGCGATGGCCTCCGGGATCGGGGCCAGGCTCGATGCTGCTCCTTCGGATATTCCGGCCCATGCCCATTGGTTTGGCGAGGACCAGGCGCGCTATCTTGTCACGGTGCCCGCGGACAAGACGGCTGACGTGCTGGCGCGGGCAAGGGCTGTGAACGTGCCGGTGTGGGCAATCGGGAGAACGGGTGGCGACACGTTGACGCTTGCGGGCGAGCGTCCCATCCTAGTCACGATTCTGCGGGAGCGTTTTGAATCATGGCTTCCGGCTTACATGGCCGGAGAGCTGTGAGGTTTGCGAGGACCTGCCGATGGCCATGGATGCCGTCGAAATCGAGCGTCTTGATCAAGGCGCACATTCCCGATGCGGAGGTCACGATCCGCGATCTCGCGGGCGACGGCGACCACTATGCCGCGACCGTCATCGCTCCATCGTTCAAGGGCAAGTCGCGCGTGCAGCAGCATCAACTGGTCTACGAGGCACTCAAGGGGCAGATGGGCGGCGTGCTGCATGCGCTCGCTTTGCAGACCGGCACGCCGTGACAAGCCGCGTCTCCGTGCTTGCGCCCAAAGGCGCAATCGAGCCAACCGGTACCTGGAGTCTCGGCGCCCGCGCTGGTGATTTCGTATTCATTGCCGGCATGCGCGGCATCAATCCTGTCGATAATAAACTCGTCGAGGGTGACGAAGCGCGCATCCGCCAGGCGTTCATGAATATGAAGCTGATCGCCGGGTCGGAAGGCGCCAAGCCTTGCCGATTGTGTTCGCCTCACGGTTTTCGTCACCGATATGGGCCGGCTGCGTCCGCTGGTGAACAAGGTTCAGGAGGCGTTATGGGGCGGCGGCCCGTATCCGCCGCGCACGATCATTGAGGTCAGCCGACTGAACCAGGACGATATTTTCGAGGTCGAGGGCACATTTTATGCCCCGAAAAGCCGGTAAATTCGGTCGATGCTCTTGGGTTGGCGGTAACTTTTTTGGTACATATATCGATGATCACGGGGGCGCGTGCCGCCCAACAGGACAAATTCCATGGGAATCGAGCAATTCATCGACAATGAAGTGAAGGGAAACGACGTGGTGCTGTTCATGAAGGGCACGCCGCAGTTTCCGATGTGCGGATTTTCCGGCCAGGTCGTGCAAATCCTCGACCATCTCGGGGTGGCCTACAAAGGCATCAACGTTCTGGAATCCGACGAAATCAGGAACGCCATCAAGGCCTATTCCAACTGGCCGACGTTGCCGCAGCTTTACGTGAAGGGTGAGTTTGTCGGCGGTTGCGACATCGTGCGCGAAATGTTTCAGGCCGGCGAACTGCTGCAGGCGTTGAAAGAGAAAGGCGTGTCCGTACGCCAGAACGCCTGAGGCGCGTCTCCCTAAGCGGACGCGACGAAGCGATAGGCACTGTCCTTGCGCTCGACCGTTCCCACGCCGGGATAGGGCAGGTGGAAGCCGATCAGCTTTGAGCGATCGGCGGCGAGCCGGTCGAGCAGCTTGCGCCTCGTCGCGACCGCCTGATCCGGCACATGGTCCGCGATCGGTTTCCATTCCGGATGCTGGAAATGAGATCAGCGGGTGGGTGAGCACGTCGCCGCCCACAATCAGCCCGTCGCGCGCCGGCAAGCTCGATGGACACGTGGCCCTGCGTATGGCCGGGCGTGTCGATGATGCGCAGGCCGGAGACGATTTCATCGCCGGCCTTGACCATTTTCACCTTGTCTTTGATGGCCGCGTAGTTGCGCCGGGCGCCGGTGACGAATCCGGCGCGTTCGGCCGGCAACCCGCGTGTCGCGTTTTCGCCAGTCCAGAAATCCCATTCCGCGGCGGCGACGTAGAAGGCCGCATCGGGGATCACCAGGTCGTCCAGCTCGTCGACGGTTCCCCAAAGATGGTCGGGATGTCCGTGGGTGAAGACCACCTTTGTGATCTTCGCCTTGTCGATGCCCGCCGCCTTGAGGTTGTCCCACAGCTTGCCGGCCGTCGGCATGAAGCGGTCGCCCGACCCCATATCGATGAGGATCAGGTCGCTGCCTGTGCGGATCAGCGTGATGTTGGTCGGCGAATTGTACTGCTCGCCGGTCTGGCCCGCCGCCTTGAGGATGGCGTCGCGCTCGGGCGGCGGCGCACCGGGCGCGAGAAAGCTCGTCGGCAATACGAGGTGGCCGTCGCTCACGACGGTAACGTCAAAGGCGCCGTGCTTGAACGCGTAGGGTGTGGCCGCAAGAGCGGGCAGGGCGCGCGCGGCAAAGCCCGCAGCGGATGCGGCGAGAAACGTGCGGCGATCGAGTGTCGGCATTTACAGACAAACGCAATGACGGAGGCCGATTGCCTTCTACGCCAAAGCAACGCCGCCCGCCACTTGCATGAGGCGGGCGCTGACGCGCGTTTTCGGCGAACTATTTCAGCCGGTTCATCAGCAGGTAGATGACGCCCAGGACGAGCGCCAAGCCGACCAAGCTCGGCGTCGGGACGGAGCTTGCGAACTTCGTCACATTGTCAGCGACCGACAGCACAAAGCCCCCGGAGCCTTGTCCGAGGATCAGGTAGATCAGCATGATCGCCAGAATGCCGACGAAGCCGAGCTCGACGAACTCCCACAGAAGCTCTTTCGCGTAGGCCATGTTGGCCATGAATTTGCGCATGGCGGAACCTCTTGATGACACGTACGACCAATGGGTGGGGAGCGTCGCTCCCCACCCCGATTGCGTCAGCAATTCAGTCTAGACTGAACGTACGCTTGGTTCAGGCCATTTTCCGGTTTGAGAACAGCCAGAGGACGATCCCGAGTGTGATTAGACCGACGAGACCGTTGCCGCCCATGTCCTTCACCCAGCCCATGATGTTCGCTGTCACGGCGCCGAAGAACGGAAGATTAGCCCCAACCAACAACGAGAGCACAATCGCCAATGCCAGGAGCATCAGCGCTAATTCCGTCAACGCCCCGATCCACTCTTTGAGAGTATCGATCCCTTTCATTGCGGAGTCTCCCTAGGCATGTCCTCACTGATTCGAGGACCGCGCGTCGTTATTAGCGCTTTTCGGCTACTAAATGTAGAGATTTGTCGCAATGTGGCCACAAAATAACCTGTGCACTTCCGCTTTAATCGGGGATAACTCGCGAATCACCGGCGAGTTGGCACGGGGTGCCAAGTGATTCGCCCGATCTGAATCCTTGCTGCAAACAAAACGGCCGACGCGGGGCGCCGGCCGTCGGATTCTCGACCGCTGCTGCGATCGCTTAACGCGAATAATATTCGACGACGAGATGCGGCTCCATCTGCACCGCATAGGGCACATCCGTGAGCAACGGCACGCGGGCGAGCTTCGCAGTCAGCTTCGAGGCGTCGACCTCGATGTAGTCGGGCACGTCACGCTCGGCTAACGCCTGCGCTTCCATAACCAGCGCGAGCTGCCTGGACTTTTCCTTCACCTCGACGACGTCGCCAACTTTGACCCGATAGCTCGGGATGGTGACGCGCTTGCCGTTCACCTTGATGTGGCCGTGATTGATGAACTGGCGCGCGGCAAAGACCGTCGGCACGAACTTGGCTCGGTAGATCAGCGCATCGAGGCGCCGCTCCAAGAGGCCGATCATGTGCGCGCCACTGTCGCCCTTGAGCCGCCGTGCTTCCTGGTAGATGCCGCGGAACTGCCGCTCGGAAATGTTGCCGTAATAGCCGCGCAGCTTCTGCTTGGCCTTGAGCTGCACACCGTAGTCGGAGAGCTTGCTCTTGCGGCGCTGGCCGTGCTGGCCGGGGCCGTATTCGCGCCGGTTAACCGGGCTCTTCGGCCGACCCCAGATGTTCTCGCCCATCCGGCGGTCGATCTTGTACTTGGACTCCATGCGCTTGGTCATTCGCGTCCTCGATTATCATTGCTGTTGGCTTGAGGATCGCGCCCTCCTCTGTCCCGGCAGGGCCGGAACCGACAGGCAGGGCCTCGAAAGCGCAAGGTCTTGCCGCGGGTCGCGAAACGCCCGGCAGACCTCAAGGATCGCCGGGCGCGCGGGTTTTAGGAGCATCGGAACGGCCTGTCAAACGGGCCCAAAGGGCTAGGTTATCTCGCCGCAGCCGGTTTTTCTTGCATTTCCGGGCTCCGATGATCATGTTCACCCCGTCAGGCCGGGCCCCTCTGGCAGCCATGTGGCTGCGATGTCGGACTGATGACGTCATTCGGTGGGCCCGATGCATCTGACTGGTTCCCCTCAGTCCCCGCGCTTCAGACCCCGTCCACCGGGCAGCGGTCCACGCTCGCCCGACCTTGCGTTTGTGGCGGTCCTGGTCGTTGCGCTTGCCATATTCGTCCTCGTCCTGCCGCACCCCGTCGTGCTCCCGGTGTTCAGTCTCTGGGCGCTCGCTGCTGCGGCTTGCGCGGCATTCCTCGCCATCATCCCGCTTCGCGCCAAGACATCCTACGCGGTGGCCGCCTGGGACATGGCGGGCGCGTTCACCTTGGTCGGTTGCGCGGCAGCGATTTTGGGCGAAATTGAACCGATCATCGATCTCGTTCGCCCGTCGGGGCCCCGGAGCAAAGTGAATGATTGACCTTTCGATGTTTCCGCAGGGCGCGATTGCCGCTGTCCTGCAGGTGATCATGATCGACCTGGTGCTTGCGGGCGACAATGCGGTGGTGATCGGCCTTGCGGCCGCCGGGTTGCCGCCTGCGCAAAGGAGCAAGGCGATCCTGGTCGGCATCATTGCGGCCACCCTGCTGCGACTGGCGTTCGCCGCAATCGCCATTGAGCTGCTCGCAATCGTCGGGCTGCTGCTCGCCGGCGGCATTCTCTTGCTGTGGGTGTGCTGGAAGATGTGGCGCGAATTGCGCGGGCCGGGCGCCGAGGATACCGAGGCGGCGCTCCTGAAGCACGATGCACATGTGCCCCGCAAAACTTTCGCGCAGGCGGCCTGGCAGATCGTGCTGGCCGACGTGTCGATGTCACTCGACAACGTGCTTGCGGTGGCGGGCGCCGCTCGCGATCACCCCTATGCGCTGATATTCGGGCTCGGCCTCTCGATCGTCCTGATGGGCGTCGCCGCGACTTTCATCGCCCGGCTGCTGAACCGGCACCGGTGGATCGCCTATTTGGGCCTCGCGATCATTGTTTATGTCGCGCTCGAAATGATCTGGCGCGGATTTTGGGAAATCGAGCCGCATGTTTTCGGCTAGAACCCGTAGCGCGCAAGCGAGGCGGCGAGCGTGGGCGAGGGCGCACGTCCCGACGTAAAAACGATACGCGGTGAAGCCGGCAATTCCCCGTTCGGGCGCGTGCGCATCAGGTCCACCACCCGGCGCGCAATGGCCGGTGCGGGGTCGAGCCAGGTGACCGGCCAGCGTGCATTTGCACGGAAGCGCTCGAGCAGAAGCGGATAGTGCGTGCAAGCGAGCACAATCGTGTCGGTGCGCCTGCCGTCCTTGTCGATGAAGCAGCGCGCTATTTCGCCGGCGATGGCGGCGTCGGCGACGGGGGCGCCGGCGAGTTCGGCTTCAGCGCATGCAGCGAGCCGTGTCGAGCCGACCAGGTGCACGTCACATCCGGAGCCGAATTCGCGAATGAGCGCATGGGTATATTCGCGCGCGACGGTTGCCTGCGTGCCGAGCACGGCAACGCGTTTCGTCGTCGACTGCGCGCAGGCCGGCTTGATCGCGGGGACCGTGCCGACGAAAGGCACACGAAAGTGCGCGCGTAATTCGCCAAGCGCGAGCGTGGACGCGGTGTTGCAGGCCACCACCACAAGATCGGGACTGCTGTCCGAGATGGCGCGCCCGGCGACGTCGACGACGCGCTCGATCAGCCTGTCCTCGTCGAGATTTCCGTAAGGGAAGCCGGCATCATCGGCGACGTAGATGAAATTTGCATCAGGCCGCGCCGACCGCACCTCCTGGAAAACCGTCAGGCCGCCGAGACCGGAGTCGAACAGCAATATCGTGGGTGCTTTGGGCATCTCGGACGAAATCACCCGGATCCGAACACCCGCTTGAAGATGGTGTCGACGTGCTTGAAATGGTGGTCGAGGTTGAAGTTGGCCTCGAGCTCCTTATCCGTGAGCTTTGCGCGCACGTCCTTGTCCGCCTTGAGAAACGACAGGAAATCGCCTTCGCCGGCCCACACTTTCATGGCGTTGCGCTGTACGAGACGATAGGCGTCTTCACGCGCCACGCCTTTTTGGGTGAGCGCGATCAGCACGCGCTGCGAGTGGATCAGCCCGCCAAGCCTGTCGAGGTTTTTCTGCATTGCGGCCGGGTAGACAATGAGCTTGTCGACGATCGATGCAAGACGCGCGAGCGCAAAATCAAGCGTGATGGTGGCATCCGGACCGATCATGCGCTCGACCGAGGAGTGCGAGATATCTCGCTCGTGCCAGAGCGCCACATTTTCCATGGCCGGCAGTGCATAGGCGCGCACCATCCGGGCAAGGCCGGTTACGTTTTCCGACAGGACCGGGTTGCGCTTGTGCGGCATCGCCGAGGAGCCTTTTTGCTTCTCGGAGAAATATTCCTCGGCCTCGAGCACCTCGGTTCGCTGCAGGTGGCGGATTTCGGTCGCCAGCCGCTCGATCGAGGAGGCGACAACGCCGAGCGTGGCAAAATACATGGCGTGCCGGTCGCGCGGGATGATCTGCGTGGACACCGGTTCGACCGAAAGGCCCATGGCCTTCGCGACATGCGCTTCGACGCGCGGGTCGACCTGCGCGAAGGTGCCGACCGCGCCGGAAATCGCGCAGGTGGCGACTTCCTTGCGCGCGGCCGCCAGCCGATCGCGGGCGCGCGCGAACTCGGCGTAGGCATAAGCAAGTTTGAGGCCGAAAGTGGTCGGCTCCGCGTGAATGCCATGCGAGCGGCCGACCGTTGGCGTGAGCTTGTATTCGAAGGCGCGGCGCTTGAGCGCTCCTAGCAGGGCGTCGATATCAGCGATCAGGATGTCGGCGGCCCGAACCAGCTGAACGTTCAGGCAGGTGTCGAGCACGTCGGATGACGTCATGCCCGAATGCACGAAACGCGCCTCCGGGCCGACGATCTCGGAGAGGTGGGTGAGGAACGCGATGACGTCGTGTTTGACCTCGGCCTCGATGGCATCGATCCGCGCGACGTCGAATTTGGCCGGCTTTCCCTTTTCCCAGATCTTTTTGGCGGCTTCCTTCGGAATGGCGCCCAGCTCCGCCATCGCGTCGGCGGCGTGCGCCTCAATTTCAAACCAGATGCGAAATTTGGTTTCCGGAGACCAGATCGCGGTCATCTCGGGGCGGGAATAGCGCGGAATCATCGTGCGGTCGGGGCCTCCGGGTAGGGACTAGCACGATGCGGGTCTTCGGCAAACCATCCCGCAGCCGGCGCCATGCTACTTTTTCCGGTCGAAATCATGTGTTGCGGTGATTTCGATCTCCGCTCCTTGCATGCTGAAGAATTCGCTCAGCGTGGTTCGCGCGCGCGCCGAGACCTTGACCGATTGCCGAAGGCGACCCGCTGAAATGGACTCTACGCTTTGTTTGACGACCAGGTCCTCAAGCGCGGACGGCGTCTGAACATGTTTTTTGAAAATGCCTTCGGCATCGGCGTCGGTGTTGCGTTCAGGATCGGCCGATTGGGACAGCGCAACCGCCGTGCTGTCCGCCGCAGCGAAGACGTCCGCCTTGGTCGATCTGACCGCGTCCTTTTCGCCGAGATAAAGCCAACCCGTAAATACCATGACCGCCAGGGCCAGGATGAGCGCGATCTGTTCACGCCGCTTCCCCGCGCGCGAGCGCCGCGGCCTGACGGATGGCCGCGATATTGGCTTTGTAGTTGCCACCCTTGAATACGGCGGAACCGGCGACGAGGACGTTGGCGCCGGCGCGCACGACGTCGGCGGCGTTCTGCGCCGTCACGCCGCCGTCGACTTCGATGTCGATCGGGCGGGCGCCGACGAGCGTGCGCACATCGCGCAGCTTGTCGAGTGCTGCCGGGATGAAAGCCTGGCCCCCAAACCCGGGATTGACCGACATGATGAGAATGAGATCGACCAGGTCGATGACGTGTTCAATGCTCGATACCGGTGTCGCGGGGTTCATCGTAACGCCCGCTTTCTTGCCGAGCGCACGGATCGCCTGCAGCGAGCGGTGCACGTGAGGTCCGGCTTCGACGTGCACCGTTATGATGTCGGAGCCTGCCTTCGCGAAGGCCTCGAGATAGGGATCGCAGGGCGCGATCATCAGATGGACGTCGAGCGTCTTCTTTGTGAGCGGGCGGATTGCCTGAACTACGGCCGGGCCGATTGAGATATTCGGCACAAAATGCCCGTCCATGACGTCGACGTGGATCCAGTCCGCGCCGGCGGATTCGACCGCACGGATTTCCTCGCCCAGTCTGGCGAAATCGGCCGAAAGAATGGACGGCGCGACGATGAGCGGGCGCATAACGGCCTCCGGAAAGGTTCGGGTAACACGCGCCGGACAAACGGGCAACGCCGCACGCCGCCCAATGCACCGGCTTGTTTAACGTTTTGCGGAAACGCGCCGTGCCAACGGTTTCAGCAAATGCGGCAGAAGGTAGATCGGAAATTGGACCAGCGCGAAATAGAGCCAGGCAAGGTCGGGGACAACGAAACCCGTGGCCGCCAGCATCAGGCCGATGTTGCGGTTGCCGGCGATCAGACCGATGGCGAAGGCGCGGGCGGGGCCCGCGCGCAGGAAGACAAGAGCGGTGAGCGCGATCATGGCGAGCGCGAGAGCAAATGCCAAAGCGGTTAATCCCACGACAAGCAACGGATCGGCGCGAAAGTGGTCGACGACGCCGTCCATCGCGGCGATGGCAAATGTCGACATGGCAATCATGCTCAAGCCGTCGATGCGTTCACGCTGGGCCTCGATAAAGGCGTCGCCGGCAATGCGACGGATGACAGCCGCGCCAAGAGCGCAGCCGGCGATGATCGCCAATAGCCTCAATCCGAAGACGACAGGCGAGGCGAGCGCGGTGCCGAGGTAGATGTGGGTGAACAGGCTCGCGGTCAGTGGTGTGATTGCAGTCGACACGATCAGGCTGGCAAGGGTCAGCGCAACATCGAGCCCCAGGACGGCGGCGAGCGCCGGCGATGACATCAGACCCGGCGCCGAAATTTGCAGCACGAGCATGAAGTAGAGACCGGGTGCGAGATGGTCGATGCCGAACAGGACGAACACGGCGCCGAGCATCAGCGGCACAACCAGCATCACCCAAATGGTGGCTGCGGCAATCAGCCCGGGCCTGGTCCAATGGGCCCAGAGCTCCTTCGGATTCACCCGCAGGAATGCGAGCGTCAGCATCACGATGATCGCTTCGCCGAGATATGGTTTGAAGGCCTTCGAGAGCGGCGGCACGGACAGGCCGATGAAGATCGACGCTGCCGCTACCAACGTGCCGTGACGGCCGGCCAGGGCCAGCGCGGCCGCGGGCAGCCTCAACCAGTTCATTGCGGAAAACTCCGGCGGGTGGGCTGCCTTGATAGCGCCTTCGGGCCCGACGATCCATATAAAGGGCAGCGGCGCGGGTCGGCGCCCCACGGATAGGTGACATGGCACGTACCGATGCAATGGTCCTCGGTGCCGGTATCGTCGGCACTTCGATCGCACTTCATCTCGCCAGGCGCGGGCTCAGCGTCGCGCTGGTCGACCGCGCCGGCATCGGCGAACAGACGTCCTATGGCAATGCGGGGATCATCGAAGGCAACACGATATTTCCGCCGGCATTTTCGTCCAGCGTCAGCGCGCTGTTGCGCATCGCATTCAAACGCGCGAGCGAAGCCAACTATCACGTTTCCTTTCTGCCGAAGATCGCCCCCTGGCTACTGGCATTCCGCGCGGCCTCCCGGCCGGAAAAGCTGGCCGAGACGGCTCAGCTGATCCGCCCGCTGTTCTCTCGCGCGGTCGCCGAGCATGAGACGCTGCTGGCCGAGGCGGGCGCAACGAAATATCTGCGTAAGACCGGGTGGCTCAAGGTTTACCGCGCCGAAAAGAGTTTCAAGTCGCTCGCGCCCGAATTCGACCTGGCCGCCAAGTTCGGGTTGCCGCTGCAATCCCTCGATACGGCCGGGGCAATGGCGCTCGAACCGTCTCTCAATCCGGTATTCGGGCACGGGGTGTTCTGGCCGCAGGCTGCGAGCATCAGCAACCCGCTCGGCGTCACACGGGCCTATGCGGCGCGTTTTGCCGGGCTCGGCGGCGTCTTCCTGACCGGTGATGCGCGGACACTGCACCGTTCCGGCAGCAATTGGCGGGTAGAGACAGACCAGGGTGCGCTCGATGCAAGCCAGTGCGTAATCGCGCTCGGTCCCTGGGCTTCCGATCTGTTCAGGCAGTTGGGCATCACACTGCCGCTCGCGGTCAAACGGGGCTATCACCGCCATTTCCGTGCGCAGGGCAATGCGGGGCTTGCGCGTCCGGTGCTCGACGCGGACGTCGGTTACCTGATCACGCCGATGGAGCAGGGTATCCGCATGACGACCGGTGCCGAATTCGCCGCGCGCGACGCTCAGCCTTCGCCCGTGCAATTTGACCGCATCATGCCGCGGGCGCGCGAGCTCTTTCCGTTCGGCGAACGTGCCGACGACAGAACCTGGATGGGTAGCCGGCCTTGCTTGCCCGACTCCCGGCCGGTGATTGGCCGCGCGCCCAGACTGTCCGGGCTATGGCTGGCGGTCGGACATGCGCATTGGGGCCTGACGCTCGGACCCGCGACTGGCCGGCTCATTGCGGAAATGATGACCGGCGAAACACCGTTTTGTGATCCAGCCCCGTACCGTGCCGAGCGATTCAACTAGCGCGCGCCGGCGTGATCTCGCGGAAATCGTAGCGGTCACGGATGTAGGTATTAAAGAACGTACCTTTCGAGAATGCGGACTGGAAGGACGCCGCGACCTCGACTGGGACATCGACATATTCGTACACCCGGCCGGTCACGAACGTCACCGCGAGCCGCTCTCGCGCATGGTCATATCTGATGTCGGCAACCGCATTCGATGGCATCACCGATAACGCATAAACCATCGCGAAGTTCGGGAGTCATGCAAAGCGATCACGCCAGCATTGCAGCGCACCATCGAATGGTAATGTCGTCGCCTCGTAGACACCGCGCGCGATCGCGCGCGCAAGCACATTGGCCGCAAGCATCCCGAGTTCACTGAGGGAAAACACCGGATCGGGCAAAGGCCTTGCATCCATGCCCGTCGCGAATACCACATCGCCGTCGAGCGGGGTGTGGACCGGATAGATTGCGCGCGACAAGCCGCTTTGCGCCATTACGGCAAGGCGTTTCGCCTGCGCCTTGGTGAGTTTTGCATCCGTAGCGATCACCGCGAGTGTCGTGTTCTCACCCAGGTTGCCCTTGCTGCGGAATTTCAGCGCGTCAGGGGGAAACGTCGTCGGCCAGCCGCGGCCGCCGAATTCCTTGTCTTGCTCGAAAGGCGCGGCCCAAAAATGCGGTCCGTCACCGATCGTCATGCTGCCGGCAGCATTGGCTGCCGCGATTGCGCCGACGGTCAGCCCGCTACGCGTCTTTGCGCTGGCCGATCCGATGCCCCCTTTGAGGTTGACGGTTGTCGCGCCCAACCCGGCCCCCACGCTTCCGAGCGCGAAGTTATCGGCCGCAAGTTTCGCGGCTTCGTAGCCCAGTTCTCGATAAGGCGGATAGCGGCCCCAATTCTTGTCACCGCCTGACAAGAGATCGAACAGGATCGCGCCCGGCACGATCGGGACACGTGCCTCTCGTACCTGAAAGCCGCGACCTTTCTCGCGCAACCATGCTTGCACGCCGGAGGCGGAATCCAGGCCGAAGGCGGATCCGCCGGACAGCACAATGGCATCGATGCCTTCAACGGTCTGCGCCGGGTCGAGCAGGGCGGTCTCGCGTGTGCCAGGCCCGCCGCCGCGAACGTCGACGCTCGCGACCACTGCTGAATCGAAAATGATTGCGGTTACGCCGGAGCCGAGCTTGGCGTCGCCCGCATGGCCAACCCTCACGCCCGGGATATCGGTGATCAAATTTCGCAAAGATGCCTCCTGCAAGGAAAGCGGAGACGATTTGCAGCGGCCCGTCAATCGTCCCGTTCACGGTTCGATCACTTCGAAGTCAGACCGGCCGCAGCCACTTGCCACTGCCGTACCTGCTGGCGCATCTAGGGCGCATGCATGCCGATGTCACGTACCTGGCGGCATTGATCGCCGGCCTTGTCAGCTTTCTCTCGCCCTGCGTGCTGCCGCTGGTGCCGCCTTATCTTGTGTTCCTGGCGGGCACATCGCTTGAGCGATTTGCCGACAGGGAGCCCGAGCCAAGGGTCAAGCGGGAAACGGTAGTGGCGGCGGCTCTGTTCGTTCTCGGCTTCTCGACTGTCTTTGTGGCGCTTGGTGCGAGCGCCAGCGTGATCGGTTCGCTCATCCGCACCTATTCGGGACCGCTCGCCATCATTGCCGGCGTCGTTATCATCATCATGGGTCTGCACTTCCTCGGGGTGACGCAGATCTCGCTGTTGCATCGGCAGAAGCGGCTCGATGTCGCCAAGCCTGTCGGCCTGTGGGGTGCTTATGTGATCGGACTTGCTTTTGCTTTCGGCTGGACGCCGTGCATCGGCCCGATCCTCGCCGCCATTCTGGCGGTGGCGGCTTCCGAGCAGACGGTAGCCAAAGGCGCGAGTCTTCTGGCCACCTATTCGCTCGGTCTCGGCATCCCATTCATCATTGCTGCCTTCGCGATCGAGCCGTTCGCGGCCTTTCTTTCGCGCTTCAAGAAGCATCTCGCCCGCGTCGAACATGTGATGGGTGCGCTGCTGGTGTTGACCGGCGTTGCTTTTCTCTTTCCGTCGCTCAATTGGATTAGTTCGTTCAGTATCTGGCTGCTGGAAACGTTCCCGGTGCTGGGCAAAATAGGATGAAAAAAACCCGCCCCTGACAGGGCGGGTTTTTCCGATTGGCGAGTTGTTCTAGTCAGCTTCCGCCCTGGAGCTCTGAGTATTTGCCGTTTTTCCAGACGTAGAACACGTAGTCGATGACGGTGATGTCGCCCTTCGCGTCATAGGAAATCGGGCCAAGGACGGTATTCCATTTGCCCTTGTGGATCACCTCGGCGACCTTCTTGGGGTCGGTCGTCTTGGCTTGTGCTGCAGCCTGCGCCCACACCTGCACCGCGGCATAGGTGTAGAGGACATAGCCTTCCGGGTCGATGTTCTTGGCCTTGAACTTGTCGACCACGGCTTTTGCGGTGGGGCGCTTGCGCGGATCGGCGCCGAAGGTGAACAGCATGCCTTCGCCGTCGGGTCCGGTGATCGACCAGAATTCATTGGTGGCGATGGCGTCGCCGGAGATCATCTGCGCCTTCAGGCCCTGCGCACGCATCTGCCGCAGGATCAGCCCCGCTTCCTGGTGGTAGCCACCGACATACACAACATCGATCGCTGCAGCTTTAAGCTTGGAAACCAATGCGTTGAAGTCTTTGTCGCCCTTCGTATACGCCTCGAAGAGCTTTTCTTTTCCACCCGCCTTATTGAGCGCCTTCTTGGTTTCGTCGGCGAGACCTTTTCCATAGGTGGTCTTGTCGTGCAGGATCGCGATGTTCTTGCCCTTGTAGGTCTTCGCGATGAAGGCGCCGGCGACGCCGCCTTGCTGGTCGTCGCGGCCGCAGACACGGAACGTGTTCCACAGCTTGCGCTCGGTGAACGTCGGGTTGGTGGAGGCCGGCGTGATCTGCAGCACGCCGCCTTCGGCATAGGCTTCGGAGGCCGGGATCGACGATGACGAGCAATAGTGTCCGGCGACGAATGGCACCTTCATGCCAGCCATTTTCTCGGCAACAGAGCGCGCCTGCTTTGGATCGCAGGCATCGTCACCGATCTCGAGCTTGAGCTTCTTGCCTAGCACACCGCCGGCAGCATTGATGTCGGCAACCGCGAGCTCGGCGCCATCCTTCATCTGCTTTCCGAAGGTTGCCTCACCGCCTGTCATCGGGCCTGCCACGCCAACGGCGATGTCTTGCCCGAACGCGGAGCCTGCTAGTGCCAGGCTGGCGCCGAGCGCAAATCCAATAAGCCGCAACTTTTTCATCGTCGACCTCCCGAGTGCGCTACCTGCGGGGTGCCCCTGTCCGGCCAGTCCCGCGAAGTTCGATCGATCATATCGCGTCTGGAAAATTGGGAAAGCGGGCAGGGAGACTATTTCGCCGCACGGTCGCGCCAGCGCAGCGGCCCGGCGCGTTCATACAGCCACGGATATTGCGTGACCATCTGGGAGGTACGGGCGATCCGGAACGAGAGGGCGGCGACCACAAGCAGGAACAGCGTATCAACAATGTAGGAGAACAATGCGAGCAAATCCGCCTCGAACAGCGCAAAATGCACAAAGCGCACGGCTGCGCCGAGTAGCGCGATATAGACGACCAGATGCCAGAAAGGTCGCCAAGTTTGTGCAATGGCCCGTCCGGTAAGCCAGGCCGCCGCGCCGCCGATGGCGCCGGTCACTAGGAGGACCTGCAGGAAGGTCTCGGTGGCGTAGAGTTCCCACATTATTTCTTGCCCTGCGCCTGTTCGATGCGGCTACCTTCAAGATAGGCCGCGCGGATTTCCGGGCGCTTGAGCAATTCGCGGCCAGCTCCGCTGAGCGTGATCTGGCCATTGATCATGACATATCCGCGATGCGCGAGCTTGAGCGCATGGAATGCATTTTGCTCGACCAGGAATACGGTCAGCTTGTCGCGCCCGTTCAATTCGCGAATGGCGGAGAAAATCTGGTGAACCAGGAGGGGTGCGAGCCCGAGCGATGGCTCGTCGAGAAGTAACAGGCGCGGGCGGCTCATCAACGCGCGGCCGATCGCCAGCATTTGCTGCTCGCCACCCGACAGCGTGCCGCCGCGCTGGCGCAAACGCTCTCGCAAGCGTGGGAACAGCTGGAACACGCGCGCCAAGTCCTCGCCAAAATGCGCAGCGTCGGCGACCGAAGCGCCCATCTGCAGATTTTCCATCACCGTCATGCGCGAGAAGATGCGGCGGCCTTCCGGTGCCTGCGCGATGTGCAGCTTGGCGATTTCGTGCGTCGGCAATTGTGTGATGTCGCGGCCTTCGAACAGGATATGGCCTTCGCGGGCGCGCGGCGTCCCGAAAATGGTCATCATCAGCGTCGACTTTCCGGCGCCGTTGGCGCCGATCAGCGCAACGATCTCGCCCTGATTGACTTCGAGATCGACTCCTCTGAGCGCAGGGATGTTGCCGTAATAGGTTTTCACCCCGCGCACCGTGAGCATCGGATGTCCTTGCGTGTCTTGCATCGGCGCGGCCATGCTTATTCGCGCGCCTCCGCTTCGACGTGCTCGACCTCCTCGTCGGCAACGCCAAGATAGGCCGCGATGACCTTCGGATCATTGCGGACCTCGGCGGGCTTGCCGTCGGAAATCTTCACACCGTAGTCGAGCACCACGATGTGATCGGAAATCTGCATCACCACCGACATGTCATGCTCGATCAGCAAGATCGAGGTGGCGTGTTTTTCGCGGATGTAAAGAAGAAGGTCATTCAGTTCGGCACTTTCGCGCGCATTAAGGCCTGCGGCCGGTTCATCAAGGCAAAGCAGTACCGGATCGGTGCACATGGCGCGCGCGACCTCCAGCCGCCGCTGAGCGCCATAGGGTAGTTCGCCGGCGGGATCATCGGCGCGCTGCGAAAGCCCGATGCGATCGAGCCAATATTTTGCCTTATCGATCGCTGCGCGTTCCGCATTGCTGAAAGCTCGCAAACCCAGCATGCCGATGACGGTGTAGCCGGATGCCAGCATCAGCGGGTTGTGCTGCGCGACCAGCAGATTTTCCAGCCCGGTCATGCCGGGAAACAGGCGGATATTCTGAAAGGTGCGCGCCACACGCGCATGCTTGGCGATGCGGAAGTCGATCAAGCGTTCGAGAAGATAATCGCGCCCCTCCGGATGCGTGAGTCGAATCGTCCCGACGGTCGGCTTGTAGAAGCCGGTGATGCAGTTGAACACCGTGGTCTTGCCGGCACCGTTCGGCCCGATGATTGCGGTGATGTCGCCACGCTGCGCACTGAACGACAGATCATCCACCGCCAGCAGGCCGCCGAAGCGCATGGTGAGGTGCTCGACGATGAGGATCGGTTCGCTCATCCGCGGCCTTCCTCGCGTGCCAGCGCAATATCGACCGGCTTCTTTTTCTTCAGGAATACCGACGGCGTGCGTGTCGAGATCAAGCCGCGCGGTCGCCATATCATGATAGCGACCATGGCGAGACCGAATACGACCATGCGGTATTGTTGAAATTCGCGAAAGAATTCGAAGCCGCCAAGCATCACGGTGGCGGCAATGGCAACGCCGATCTGCGAGCCCATGCCACCCAGGACGACGATCGCGAGGACCATTGCCGATTCCTGGAATACGAAGGATTCCGGGCTGATGAATCCCTGTCGCGTGGCGAAGAACGAACCGGCAAAACCTCCGAACATGGCGCCCATCGCAAATGCCGTGAGCTTGGTGTTGGTGGTGTTGATGCCGAGCGAGCGGCAGGCGACTTCGTCCTCACGCAGGGCCTCCCACGCTCGGCCGATCGGAAGCCGCCGCAGCCGGATGGTGACCGCATTGGTGAGTAGCGCCAGCGCCAGGATCACGTAGTAAAGAAAGACCACGCGGTGCGTCGGGGAAAATTCGAGGCCGAAGGTGTGCGCGAATCCGCCTTCTTCCGAGTTGAATGGTAGGCCGAAAAAGCTCGGGCGCGGAATGCTTGATATGCCGTTCGGCCCGCCGGTGAGACTTTGCCAGTTGATCAGGACAAGCCGGATGATCTCACCGAAGGCAAGCGTGACGATGGCGAGATAGTCGCCGCGCAGGCGCAGCACCGGAAAGCCGAGCAGAATGCCCCAGAACGCTGCAAGGATTCCGGCGAGCGGCAGGCAAATCCAGAATGACAGGCCGAAACTTTGCGCGAGCAGTGCGTAGGAATAGGCACCGACCGCGTAGAATGCGACATAGCCAAGGTCGAGCAGGCCGGCGAGGCCAACCACGATATTCAGGCCCCAGCCGAGCATGACATAGGTGAGGATTTGAATGCTCAAATCGAGCAAGTAACGGTTGTCGTAAAATATGACCGGCGCCACGGCCGCGAAAATGAGCAATCCGGGGCCGAGAAATTGCGCGATACGAGCTGCGGAGCGGCGGACGGATTCCGGCACAAAGCTCGACGCGTCCAAAGGTCGCGCCGGAAAACAGGATTTCGCGCAGAAACACGCCCGCAAAGGCGACTGCCACGAACACGGCCAGCGTCTCGAAGCGTGCGGTCAGCTCGAGCGCGCCGCCCGGACCGGTATCGGTGCGGATGCCGACGAGCAGCGAGAATAATCCGAACGCAACCAGCGCGGCCAGTGCGGCGTGTTTCAACGCGCCGGCAAAATCACGGTGTCGCGTGCTGCTCTCCTCCTGCGTCACACGGATTCCTGTTGCGTTAGACCTTCTCAATTTCGGGACGGCCGAGAATTCCGGTGGGCAGGAAGATCAGCACGATCACCAGGATCGAGAATGCGGCAACGTCCTTGTATTCGATGGAAAAATACGCCGACCAGAATGTCTCGATCAGGCCGATCAGCAGCCCTCCGATCATCGCGCCCGGCAGCGAGCCGATGCCGCCCAGCACCGCGGCGGTGAACGCCTTTACCCCGGCAACAAAGCCGATATAGAAATCGACCACGCCGTAATAGAGCAGATGCATGATGCCAGCGACTGCGGCGAGCGCGGCACCGATAACGAACGTGTATGAAATCGTGCGGTCGACGTTGACGCCGACCAGCGACGCCATTTTCAGATCTTGCTCGCAGGCGCGCATGTCCCGCCCGAGCCGCGTTTTTGCGACGATCCAGGAAAACACCGCCATCAGCACGACTGTTGTGACGACGACGATGATCTGCACGTTGGAGAGTTGCACGACGAAAACCGGGCTGTCGATCAGCGTGTAGCCGCCCGTGATCAGCGGCGGCAACGGTTTAACGCGGGCGCCCTGCGCGATCTGCACGTAATTCTGCAGCACGATCGACATACCGATGGCTGAGATCAACGGCGCGAGGCGAAACGAATGCCGCAGTGGCCGGTAAGCAACACGCTCGACGGTCCAGCCATAGAGCGAGGTAAGTGCCATCGCTATCAGTAGTACCAGGAACAGCGCTAGCGGCACGGCAGTGATGCCCATGGCGACCAGCGTCAGGAAAGCGATCAGCGCGATAAACGCGCCGACCATAAAAATATCGCCATGCGCGAAATTGATCATGCCGATGATGCCGTAGACCATCGTGTATCCGATGGCGATCAGCCCGTAGATCGAACCGAGCGTAAGCCCGTTGATCAATTGCTGAAGGAAATATTCCATGCCGTCCCCATTTCCCCGAGGTCATCCGGCAACGACCAACAGGCCCCACGCAGAAGGCTTAACAGGGCAAAACGCGAGCGGCAACGGCGCGCGACGCCGCTGTTAATTGAAACTGATTTTGCGTTGAGTGAATGGGCCCGAACTGGCGGCCAGGCCAGTCAAATGCGCGACGCGACGGCCGCGCGACCTTGCGACCGGGGCAGCATCGCTGCCCCGGTCATGCGTCTAGTGAAGGCCACCAAAAAGCCAGACCAGCACCAGAATCGGAATCGGCACCCCAAGCAACCACAGAAGCAAATAGCGTCCCATCGTCGGTTCTCCTTGTTGCATTGGGAACTCGACACGCGCGGACAAGTTCCAGACACATTGCCTCAATGTGACTCTGTAACTCTTGGAACGAATGCATCGGCCGCGGATTGACTCTCGCCATGGAAAACGAGCGATCGAAGTGGCGAACCAATGTTTGAGAGGAAAGAACGATGAATCAGAATCCGAACCAGAAGCCCGGCCAACAGCAGCAGGGTGGTCAACAGCAAGGCGGCCAGCCGAAGCCAGGTCAAGGTGGCCAACAGCAGCAGGGCGGCCAGCAGAAGCCTGGTCAGCAGCAGCAAGGCCAGCAGTAAGTCGGCCAAATCCACTTAAGTAGTTCGGAAGCCCCGCACATGTGTGCGGGGCTTCGCATTTTCCACCGCCATAGCTATCGATGACCGGCTCGAATATGCTTGGCACATGGGCAACGTCTCGGCACTGCCGCTGTTTCATCTGTACGGCGATCCGCCTGACGACTCCGCTTTTGACTTCATTCATATCGAAACGATCGCATCGCGCTCATCCGTCCACGACTGGACGATCCGTGCGCACCGCCACCGCAATCTTTTCCAGATCCTGCTGATCGAGAAGGGCGGGGGCGAAATGAGTTTCGAAACCGCAACGGCCCGCTTTGCCGCGCCCGCGGTCATTCTCGTGCCGGCAACGACGGCGCACGGATTCCGTTTCACGCCTCAAGTTACGAATGGCTGGGTTGTGAGCTTTACCGAAGACGTCGCCGACGCTCTCGGCGACCAGTCAGGTGAAGCGCTTGCACGACTGAAAGCAGTAGCCGTCGAGCCGATTCTGCCGCTCGCCGATGTGGCGGAAGCCAAGCGCCTTTCGGCACTATGCGTCGATCTGCACGAGGAGGATTCGCTCGCGCGCGAAGGTTATCGGCTCGCGATGCGAGGGTTGCTTGCGCTGATCGCGATTGAAGTCGTGCGTCTGGCGGTAAGCCGGGCACGGAGCGGCGCAGTGACGCTGTCGCGATACGACGCGCGCGTCGACGAATTGCGCCGCCTCGTCGACGAACATTTCCGAAAAGAACGGCTCATCAGTTTTTACGCCGAAAAACTGGCGATGACGCCCGACCGTCTCAATGACCATGTCAAGCGCGCAACCGGTGTCACTGCGGGTCATCTCATCCGGCAGCGCGTTCTCACCGAAGCCAAGCGGCAGCTTGTATTTACCAACCAGGCGATTCATGAGATCGCCTACGATCTCGCCTTTTCCGACCCGTCGCATTTCACCCGCTTCTTCCGCAAGCAGACTGGCATGACGCCGCAAGCGTTTCGCGACGGCCGCGGCGGCTAGATTATTTCTTCGCGTGCAGGGAATCGTTCCGGATAACCGCGGCTCGGCCACCCGTATGGTTAATGCGCGAGCGTTAAGCGGCTAGCCGGTAAGGTAAAATTTCGGTTTCTTTTGAATTTCGCATTTGAAACGATTAGCCGTGGGGTCTTGGTCAGGGAGGAATCCGTGCAAAAAATTTCCACGGCCACCGCATCGATTATCGTTCTTATTGCCCTCTATTTCACATTGTTCTGGGGATACGAGGCGCTCCGGGTTCTGACCTCGCCGAGCTACGGCCTTGAGGATGTTTGGCGTTCGCAATTTCTGTTCGGCATCGGCCGGCTGTTCGACCTCGGCCCAACAGGGCTGATCAAGCTTGCAGCATTTTTTGCAACGCTCAAGCTCGCTGTCGCCTGCATCTGCGCGCTGCACATCGCTGATCGTGCGCGCTGCTTCATGCGCGGACAGCCCAATTCCGAAATTCTGGAAGCCGGACTCATCCTGGTCGTGCTGATCAGCATCGCGTCGGTCGGTCCCGCGTCGTGGGCGCACAGCGCCGATTTGATGCGCGAGCATACCTATCAGCTGCTGTTTGCCGCCATTGCGACCGGGTTGTGCATATTCGAACGTAGCTATGCGCACCGCGCCGAAACGTCGGAAGCCAAGCCAAGCCCGCAGTCGATGCGGCCGCGACGCAAGCGGCTCCTCGACTTCACGTTTGATGCTGCCGGTCTAAGCCGATGCTCGCCCGGTCGATCGCCATAGCCCTGCTGTGGGGCATGCAGTTCAGCCTGGTGTGGCTCGTCGCGCACGAGTACTTGGCCTTCGTCGACGAAAAGTTCACGGCAATATCGCGCGCGCTCAGCGCGCTCTAAGGCTGCGGTTACTTTGGCCGCGCCTCGTGTAGGCCGCGATCCGCTGGCTGCAGCTTTCCGGAACGCCTGTCTTTGACCGCCTGTATCAAGGTCAGTGCGGCGTTGCGCACATCATCCTGAAAATCGGTGTCCTGGTCCAAATCGTCGTGGCTGGTCGCGTAAGGCGTGAGGTAGCCGACATAGCGGTCAATGAGCGCAAGGTGGCCCGACGGAATCATGCCGATGTCGCTCATCCAGTCGGTGAGAATACGCCGAAGGTTTTCTGTCCCGGCGGCATCGCCGTGCACCACCACCGAAAAGACCCGTCCGGCGAGATGACGCGGGTAAGGCCAGCCGGCCAGCTCCAGCCTTTTGGCTTTCATTGGATCCTTGCCTCCCGTCGAGGTGAGATCCGGGTTGCCGCCATCCGCGCAGACCAGGCGATCGATCATCAGCTTGAGCGAGGAGGGCGCCTGGTACCAGTTGACCGGGCACACGATCATGACGCCGTGCGCGGCGACCCATTTCGGATAGATCTCCGCCATCCAGTCACCGGCTTGGCCGAGAGCATGGTTCGGATAACAGCTGCATGGCCAATGGCAAAGCGGTTGCGCTGTCGAGACGCATGCCTTGCAGGGATAGATCACTTTTCCATATTCGGCCGTGAGGCGTGACAGGTCGAGGATGTCGACTTCGAAGCCGCGGGTTTTTTCCACGGCCTGTTTTGCGAGCGTCACCATCCGCCAGGTTTTCGACATTTCGCCTGGGCAGGTCTGATCGTTGCGCGATGAGCCGTTGACGATCAGGATCCGTGAGGGCGACTTGGGATTTTTCTGGGCTGACTCCGCGGCCTGGATGTTGGCACGCGTTTGCAGCCACTCGACCGGCGCGTCGAAGTCCGGATCGACAAAGCCTTTGCCGGCTTTCCGCGTGCGCGGTGACTTGTGATAGTCGTCATAAGTCACCCAGGCAGTTTCAACGATCTTGTCGAGCTCGCGCTTTAGCGGCTCAAACTCCGGATCGTAGAACCGCGCCAGGAAACGTTTCTTGAATTCCTGCTTGTCGAGCTGGACGCTCGGCATGCCCTTGCGCACTTTGATCTTGGCCATGACCGTTCCTCATCGTGTGGGCCATGGCTAGCATTGAAGCGCGTTCAGCGCGAAATGACGAGGGCGTCACCGCGCTGTGACCGTCATTTCGTCTTTGCCACTTCGGCGATGACGTCGGCCGCTTCCTTGAAGGCATGGTTGGCGGCCGGTACCCCGCAATAGATCGCCTGCTGCAGGATGATTTCCTTGATGTCGTCCGGGGTGAAATTGGCCTCGGTCATCGCCGCTCGCACATGCATGCGGAATTCCTCCCACTTGTCGAGCGCAAGCATGGTGCCGATCACCAGGATACGACGGGTGCGCTCGTCATAATGCGGGCGTGTCCAAATCTCGCCCCAGGCGGTGCGGGTGATGAAATCCTGAAATTCTTCGTTGAACGCCGTCTTCCTGGCGTTCGCGCGATCGACCCAGGCATTGCCGAGCACCTTGCGGCGCTTGGCCATTCCCCGTTCGTAGCGTTCCTTGTCGTCCATGGCCGTCTCCAGATCAGGCGCGGAGGAAATTGAGTACTGTCTCGGTATATTGCTTCGGCTGTTCGATATTCGCGATATGAGCGGCATCGATACTGGCGAGCTTTGCTCCCTTGATCTGTTTTGCGATTGCTTCGCCAGCTGATGGCGGCGTTGCAGGATCCTGCTTGCCGACGATGACAAGGGTTGGCGGCGTTGATGCGCGGATTGGATGCGGTGAAATCCATGTCGCGGATCGCTTCGCAGCTGGCAATGTAGCCGGCAGGAGCGGTGGCGAGGAACATGGATTTCAGTCATGCGCGATGATCGCGTGAGGTGCGCGCTCGCGGAAATCCTTGGTGAACCATCGCTCCATGTTCGGGTCCGACCAGTTCGCCAAGGCCTTTGTCCTGCACGAATTTGATGCGATCGCTCCACGGCGTCTTGTCGGCGTAATTGAAGTTGGTGTTGGAGAGGACAAGCTTCTCGACGCGGCTGGGCGCATTGGCGCCAAGCCATTGGCCGACCATGCCGCCCATCGACAAGCCCGCACCAGTTGAATTTTTTGATTTTGAGCGCGTCGGGGATGTAAATACGTCGCGGCCGAAACGCTCCATCGAATAGGGGCCTTTCGGCACGCCGGATTTGCCATGGCCGCGGCGGTCGTAGCGCACCACCCGAAAGTGCTTTGGCAATTCCGGCGACTTGGTCGTCCCACATATGCAGGTTGGTGCCGAGCGAGTTGGACAGCATCAGCACCGGCGCGCCTTCGGGGCCTTCGACCTCGACATAATCGGGCAGCCGTCATCGGCGTTAATGGTCGGCATGAAATTCCTCCCCTAAACGAGTGATTTTGATGTTGCGGTCGTGGCGTTGGCCGACACACATAAAGCGGTCTGAGCTGGTCTGCAAAGCTCTTTTCAGATCGGCGCACGAGGGCTTAAGCCGGTGCAAGCTTGGGCGGTAAGGCTGGCTGTAAAGGAGATGCATCGATGGCGATGACGATGACAGGGGAGGTCCAGCTTCCGGCGAGCCGAGAGGTCGTCTGGGCAAAGCTCAACGATCCCGACGTACTCAAGGCCTGTATCCCCGGTTGCGAGGAGCTCAACAAGACTTCGGAGACCGAATTTCAGGCGGTCGCAACCACAAAGATTGGCCCGGTGAAGGCGCGGTTTAAGGGCAAGGTGCAACTTACCGACCTCAATCCGCCCAATGGCTACAAGATTTCCGGCGAAGGTGATGGCGGCGTTGCGGGTTTTGCCAAAGGGGGCGCGACTGTTGCGCTGTCCGACAAAGATGGTGGCACGCTGTTGACGTATAACGTGGAGGCGCAGATCGGGGGCAAGCTGGCCCAGCTCGGGCAGCGCCTGGTCAACGGTGCCGCCAAGAAAATCGCCGACGATTTTTTCCAGAAATTCGCCGCGTCCGTCGCAAGTCCCTGAGCGAGGCGACGGATCACCGCAGTTTGAAGCGGTTTTCCTGCCTTGAATCCCTTGACCCGGCCCGCAATCGGGGTTCAGACTTATTCCTGTTCCAGGCTGCGAACGGGTCAAAATCGGCACGATTCAGCTACCGAACCACCGCCGTCCGGGTGAATGGGGGCGAAAAGAGGGCCTTTGGCCCCAAATTGGGAGGAAGGTCATGCCTGCCGTGTCAATGACGGTGAATGGCAAAGCCGTCACTGGTGACGTCGAAGCGCGCACGCTTCTGGTGGAATTTCTCCGCGAGAATTTGCGGCTAACCGGCACGCATGTCGGTTGCGACACCTCGCAATGCGGTGCCTGTGTGGTCCACATCGATGGCATCGCTGCAAAATCATGCACCACACTCGCCTTGCAGTGCGAGGGCGCCAAGATTGTCACCATAGAAGGACTGGCAGAACCGAACGGTCCGCTGCATCCGATGCAGGAGGCGTTCCGAGAGCATCACGGCCTACAATGCGGGTTCTGCACGCCCGGAATGATCATGGCCGCGCTCGATATTGTGCGTCGCCGCGGCAACGATCTCGATGAACACACCATTCGCGAGCAGCTCGACGGAAATATCTGCCGCTGCACCGGGTACCACAACATCGTCAAGGCGATTGCCGCCGGAGCAAAAGCGATGGCCAAGGGCGGTGCCCGACAGGCCGCGGAATAGCGTCAAAAACATTCCAACGGGAGGAGACCGCCATGAGCGCGACTGGTATCGGCGCGGCGGTGCGCCGGAAGGAAGACCTCCGTTTCATCACCGGCAGGGGCCAATACACCGACGATGTGATCCGGCCACGTGAGACGCGCGCCGTTTTCGTACGGTCCCCGCATGCGCACGCAAAGATAAAGAACATCGATACAGGCGCAGCCAAAACGATGCCCGGCGTGATCGCCGTGCTCGCGGGCGCCGACCTGGCAAACGACAAGATTGGCAACCTGATTTGCGGCTGGATGATTCACTCCAAAGACGGCACGCCGATGAAGATGGCGCCGCATCCGGCGCTGGCCGTCGGCAAGGTCAACCACCAGGGAGACGCTGTCGCCGTCGTCATCGCCGAAACGCAGGCGCAAGGACGCGATGCCGCCGAAAAAGTGAAAGTCGACTACGAGCCGCTTCCGGCGGTCACTGACCCTGCAAAGGCAAAGTCAGGCCCGCAAATTCACGACCTTGCACCGAAGAACACGATTTACGAGTGGTCGCTCGGCGACGCGAAGGCTGTCGATGCGGCCTTCAACTCCGCCAAGCACGTCACCAAGCTCGATATCGTCAATAACCGGCTGGTACCGAATGCGATCGAGCCACGTGCCGCGCTCGCCGAGTACGATGCCGGCATGGATCAGCTGACGCTTTGGAATACGACGCAGAATCCGCATGTGTCGCGGTTGGTGATTGCCGCTTTTGTCGGCATGGCACCCGAGCACAAGTTGCGCGTCATTGCCCCCGATGTCGGCGGCGGCTTTGGGTCAAAGATTTTCATCTACCCGGAAGAGGTCGTCTGTTTATGGGCCGCACGCAAGGTCAGCCGGCCAGTGAAGTGGACGGCAGACCGGTCAGAGTCGTTCGTCACCGACGCGCACGGCCGCGATCACGTCACCCATGCCGAGCTTGCGCTCGATGCCAACGGGAAAATTCTGGCGATGCGCGTGAAGACGATCGCCAATCTCGGCGCCTATATGTCCACGTTCTCTTCGTCGGTGCCGACTTATCTTTACGCGACGCTGTTGTCGGGCCAGTACGACATTCCGCAAATCTACTGTGAGGTCGATGCGGTCTACACGAATACGGTGCCGGTCGACGCTTATCGTGGGGCGGGTCGGCCGGAAGCGACATTTGTGGTGGAACGGCTGGTCGAAGTAGCAGCGCGGCAAATGGGAATTGACCCGGCGGACCTGCGCAAGCGCAATTTCGTCAAATCGTTTCCGCACCAGACGCCCGTCATCATGGCCTACGACGCGGGCGATTATAACGCCTCGCTCAAAAAGGCCCTGGAACTCGCGGACGTTAAGGGCTTCAGCAAGCGCAAGCGCGAAGCGGCCCGTCACGGCAAACTGCGCGGACTTGGTTATTCGACCTATATCGAGGCCTGCGGGATCGCGCCTTCGCAGGCGGTCGGCTCGCTGGGCTGTGGTGTCGGCCTTTGGGAAAGTGCCGAAGTGCGCGTCAATCCGACCGGCAGTGTGGAAGTCCTTACTGGCACGCACGCCCACGGGCAGGGACACGAGACAACTTTTGCGCAACTTGTTTCGGAACGGCTTGGCATTCCGTTCGAGAATGTCTCCATCGTGCATGGTGATACCGACAAAGTGCAGTTCGGGATGGGCACTTATGGCTCGCGCTCCGGTGCGGTCGGCATGTCGGCGATCGTGAAGGCGCTCGACAAGATCGAGGCGAAAGCAAAAAAGGTTGCCGCTCACATGCTGGAAGCGGCGGAAGGCGATATCGTCTTCAAGGATGGAAAATTCACCGTCGCAGGCACCGACAAGTCGGCGGCATGGGGCGACGTCTCACTCAATGCCTACATCGCCCACAAGTTTGCGGGGCAGGAGCTCGAGCCCGGGCTGAAGGAAACCAGTTTCTACGACCCGACCAATTTCACGTTCCCGGCCGGCTGCCATATTTGCGAGGTCGAGGTTGACGGCGAGACCGGCAAGACTGAAATCGTGAATTGGACCGCCGTCGACGATTTCGGCACAATCGTCAATCCGATGATTGTCGAAGGGCAGGTTCACGGCGGCATCGCGCAAGGCATCGGGCAGGCCCTGCTGGAGGGCGCGGTGTACGACAAAGACGGTCAGCTCGTGACCGGGTCGCTGATGGATTATTGCATGCCGCATGCCCACGACCTGCCCTCGTTCAAGGTTGGCCTTACTGAAACGAAGGCGCCGTCGAATCCGCTCGGCATCAAAGGGTGTGGAGAGGCCGGGGCGATCGCAGCACCGGCAGCCGTGATCAATGCCATCACTGACGCAATCGGCAGTGAGAATCTCATCATGCCTGCAACCGCACAAACGGTTTGGGCAGCGCTTAAAAATGGACAACCGCGCCAAGCCGCGTAGTTACGGGAGATTTGAGATGTACAATTTTACTTTCCATCGTCCGACCACGGTCCGTCAGGCGGCCGGTCTCCTGGCCCGCAATCCGGAAGCAAAGCTCCTGGCGGGCGGGCACTCGCTTTTGCCGGTGATGAAGCAACGGCTGGCGCAGCCTTCCGCGCTCATCGATTTGTCTTTGGTCGAAGGATTGAGCGGTGTCGAGCAGAAGGGCCGGTCGATCGTGATCGGGGCTATGACGCGTCACGCCGACGCGGCCAACTCACCTGTGCTTCAGCAACTGTTGCCGGGCCTCGCATCGGTGCCCGCGTCGGTCGGGGATCCACAGGTGCGCAATCGTGGCACGATCGGTGGTTCGGTCGCCAACAATGATCCGAATGCCGACTATCCCGCGGCCTGCCTCGGTCTTGGGGCCACGATCATCACCAACAAGCGGCGCATTGCGGCCGATGATTTTTTCACCGGCATGTTTTCAACCGCGCTCGAGGACGGTGAGATCATCACGAAGGTGAGTTTTCCGATCGCCAAGAAGGCGGCCTACGAAAAGTTCAAGCATCCGGCGTCGGGCTTCGCGCTCGTTGGCGTGTTCGTGTCGAAGCGTGGCGCCGATATCCGCGTAGCAGTGACCGGCGCGGGCGCCAACGGCGTGTTCCGTGTGAAGTCTTTCGAAGAGGCGCTCAAGAAGCGCTTCGCCGCCAAATCCATCGAAGGCATGACAATACCCGCCAACGGCATGAATAGCGACATTCATGCCAGTCCCGAATACCGCGCGCATCTTGTCGCTGTTCTGGCACGGCGAGCGCTTGCGAAAGCAACAGCCTGAACAAGCATTCATAGTCGACTGCCCGACATAACACGTCCACATTTGATCCTGAGCATTGGTCGCGCAGGAACCGATGCGCGATCGCTGCGTTGGAGCGACGGGCGCGCGCCAACTGTGCAGGTCAACGTGGTCGAGATTTTTCCAATCTTTGTCGTGATGCTAACAGCTGCGGCGATGGCGCTCGTTCGCCTGAGCGTTTAGCGACAGCTATATATTCGGCCGGTCGAGCTCCGCGAGCAGATCGTGGAGATCGAGCGGGTTCGTGTACATCTGCAGCGAGCCGTCCGGCTTTTTCGGCCATTTGTCTTTCGGGCGATCCCAGTAGAGTTCGACTCCGTTGTCGTCGGGGTCACGCAGATAGAGCGCTTCGCTCACACCATGGTCGCTGGCGCCCTCAAGCGGGATCTTTGCCACGATGAGGCGACGCAAAGCGTCGGCGAGCAGCTTGCGGGTCGGGTAAAGAATGGCCGTATGGTAAAGGCCCGTGGTGCCGGGCGCGGGCGGTGACCCGCCGCGGCTCTCCCAGGTATTGAGGCCGAGATGATGATGGTAGCCGCCGGCCGATATGAAGGCGGCGCCCGGCCGGCTTGTGGTGAGCGTAAAACCCAGCACCCCGCAGTAGAAATCGAGCGCCCTCTGCAGATCGGCGACCTTCAGATGGACATGCCCGATCCGCACCCCAGGGTCGATCGTGGGGAATTGCAGTGCGTCTTTCTCGAGGGTTATTGGCTTGCTCATAGGTAAATCCTGGCTGTCGGGGCCTTGGCTCCCCACATGTAAGACAGGCGCGTGGTAGGATAAAGTCCCTGCATGACCGACAAGACCCTCCCGAATTCCATCGATTCAACCCTCGATCTGCTGGCCAAGGCGGACTACATCGCCGACCGCTCGCTGGCGACCGTGCTTTACCTGGCGCTCAAAATGGGCCGTCCGCTGTTCGTCGAGGGTGAGGCGGGCGTCGGCAAGACCGAAATTGCCAAGGTGCTGGCCACGACGCTGGGCCGGCGTCTCATCCGGCTGCAGTGTTATGAGGGGCTGGATGTGTCCGCGGCCGTCTACGAGTGGAACTACGGCGCGCAGATGATCGCCATCCGTCTTGCCGAAGCGGAAGGCGAGGGAGACAAGGCTCGCATTGAGCATGACGTGTTTTCGGAGCGCTTCCTCATCAAGCGCCCGTTGCTTCAGGCGCTGGAGCCGGATCCTGCGGGCGCACCGGTGCTCCTGATCGATGAAATCGACCGGACTGACGAAGCCTTCGAAGCATTTCTTCTGGAAGTGCTCGCCGATTTCCAGGTCACCGTGCCGGAGCTCGGCACCGTGAAGGCGCCACGCCCGCCGATCGTCGTCGTTACGTCCAATCGAACCCGTGAAGTACACGATGCGCTCAAGCGCCGATGCCTCTATCACTGGGTCGGATATCCGGATGCCGCGCGCGAGTTGAAGATTCTCCGCGCCAAGGTGCCGGGCATTGCAAAAAAACTGTCCGAGCAGGTCGTCGCCTTCGTGCAAGCGTTGCGCAAGGAAGATCTGTTCAAGTCGCCGGGCGTCGCCGAGACGCTGGATTGGGCCGGCGCGCTGACCGAGCTCGATGTTGTGGCGCTCGATCCCGTCACTGTCTCAGACACGCTTGGCGTTCTTCTGAAATACCAGGACGACATTGCCCGCCTCGACGGCACCAAGGTGAAGGCCTTGCTTGACGAGGTGAAGTCGGAGCTAAGGGCGGCGGAGTAATATCATGGCCGCGCCTGAAGGACGTCTTGCCGAAAACATTCTCTACTTTGCTCGCGCATTGCGCGCAGCCGGAATGCCGGTCGGGCCGGGTGCCGTCCTTGACGCTCTCGAGGCGTTGAACGTCGCGCGTGTCGGTGCGCGCGATGATTTTTACTGGACGCTGCACGCTGTCTTTGTGAAACGGCACGAGCATACAATTCTGTTTGACCAAGCATTTAAAATCTTCTTCCGCAAACGCGGGTACATCGAGAAGCTCATTGCATCGATGATTCCACAAACTTTGGAGCCTGCGGCGAAATCACCGGCGCCAGGCGCGCAGCGTATTCAGGAGGCGCTGTTCTCCGGACTCAACGAGCGTGCACAGGATCAATCGGAAATCGAGGTCGACGCACGGCTGACCGTCTCCGACCGGGAGGTACTGCAGAAAAAAGATTTTGCGCAAATGACGGCGGCAGAGATCGCGGCGGCCAAGGACGCCATCGCGCGCCTGACATTGCCGCTCGACGAAGTCCGCACAAGGCGTCTCACGCAAAATCGACGCGGCCATCTCATCGATATCCGGCGCACGCTGCGCGCCAGCATGAAGGCAGGCGGCGCGGTCATCGACTTGAAGTATCTCGGGCCACGACTGAAGGAGCCGCCGATTGTCGCTCTGCTCGATATCTCGGGCTCCATGAGCGAATACACGCGGCTGTTTCTGCACTTCCTGCACGCCGTTACCGACGCCCGCAAACGCGTCACCACATTTCTCTTCGGCACGCGCCTGACCAATGTCACCCGTGCGATCCGGCAGCGCGATCCCGATGAGGCGCTCGCCGCATGCTCGGCCAACGTGGCCGATTGGTCGGGCGGTACGCGCATTGCCTCATCGCTTCACGTATTCAACAAGCAGTGGGCGCGCCGGGTATTAGGGCAGGGCGCGGTGGTGCTGCTAATCACCGATGGACTTGAACGGGACGCCGACGACACGCTCGCCTTCGAAATTGATAGGCTTCATCGATCGTGCAAACGATTGATATGGCTCAATCCGCTGCTTCGTTTTCACGCCTTCGAAGCCCGTGCCAAAGGTGTGCAAACCATGCTGCCACACGTTGATGAGTTGCGGCCGATCCACAATCTGGACTCGATGAAAGAGCTTGTGCGCGCCTTATCCGGTGCGCCGGCAAAGGGGTACAATCCGAAAGATCTGCTGAAGCAGGTTGCGTGATGGAGGATTTCGATGCTTTCGCGCGATGAAGATATTCTCAAGGCTGCCGAGGAATGGCGCAAAGACGGGCGCGAGGTTGCGCTCGCAACGGTGGTTGAGACATGGGGGTCGGCGCCGCGACCTGTCGGCTCGAACCTCGTCATCGACAACGAAGGTAATTTCCTCGGATCCGTATCGGGTGGCTGCGTCGAGGGCGCCGTGGTGACCGAAGCGATGGACGTGATCGAGAGCGGCAAGCCGAAAATGCTCGAATTCGGCGTCGCAGATGAAACAGCCTGGAAGGTCGGTTTGTCCTGCGGCGGCACCATCCGTGTCTATGTGGAGAAAGTAGGCTGACGTGAAGCTTGACGTCCTGCATGCGCTGAATGCAGAGCGCGCGGCACGGCGCGCGGCCGTGCTTGTGACCGATGTCGCGAGCGGCGAGCAACGTTTGGTCAAAGCCGGCGAGGTGGCCAAGGATCCTTTGAAGGAGGTCCTGGACAAGCGGCTGCGGATGGCCAAGAGCGGCATGGAGGAAACGCCGCAAGGGCGATTTTTTCTGACGGTCTATGTGCCGTCGCCGCGGCTGGTGATCACCGGCGCGGTGCACATCAGTCAGACTCTGGCCCCGATCGGGCAACTGCTCGGTTACGACGTGACAATTGTCGACCCGCGCACCGCCTTTGCATCGATCGAGCGGTTTCCCGACGTGAAAGTGATCGCCGAATGGCCGGACGTGGCATTGCCACCGCTTGGCATTGACCACTACACGGCCTTTGTTGCGCTCACGCACGATCCGAAAATTGACGATCCGGCGCTCAAGCATGCGCTCGCGCGCGATTGCTTCTATATCGGCGCGCTCGGCTCCCGGAAGACACACGCCCGCCGGGTGGAACGACTGAAGCAAGATGGGCTGAGCGATGCCGATATCGCCCGCATCCACGCGCCGATCGGGCTCGACATCGATGCCGTGTCGCCGGCCGAAATCGCGGTTGCGATCATGGGCCAGATCACGCAGGTGCTGCGGCAGAAAGCGGAGGCGGCATGAAATTCGGTTCCGTCCCCATCGCCGAGGCCGTCGGCGGTACCGCGGTGCATTCGATCCGCCAGGGCGATTTCGTCCTCAAGAAAGGGACGCTGATCGGGCCTGCCGAAGTGGCGGCTCTCAAGACAGCGGGCGTGAAGGAAATCACCGTGGCGCGCCTCGACCCGGGCGATGTCTCGGAAGATCAGGCGGCGGCCGACATCGCAGCGGCGATCGCCGGCGAGGGCGTGCGCACCGATCGGGCTTTCACAGGTCGCTGCAATCTGTTCGCCGAGAGTGCGGGAATTCTGGTTGTCGATCGGGATGCAGTCGACGCGCTCAACCGCATCGACGAGGCGGTCACACTGGCGACGCTATCGGCCTACAAGCCGGTGGTCGAAGGCGAAATGATCGCGACCGTAAAGATCATTCCGTTTGCGGTGGCGAAAGCCGCGCGCGACCAGGCGATGGCCGCGGCGGCGAAAGCCAGACCGGTCATTCGTGTCGCGCCCTACAAGCTGCGCAAGATCGGCGTGGTGTCCACGCTGTTGCCCGGTCTTGCTCCGAAAGTCATCGAAAAGACCTTGAAGATTACCACCGCGCGCATTGCTCCAGCCGGTGCGACCATCATCGCCGAAAAGAGAGTGCCGCACGATCAAGCCGCGTTGGCACGTGCAATCGACGAACTGCTCAAGGCCGGCGCCGAGCTCGTCATTGTTTTTGGCGCCTCCGCGATAGCGGATCGCCGCGACGTCATCCCTGCGGCTATCGAAGCGGTCGGCGGTGACATTGAGCACTTCGGCATGCCGGTCGATCCGGGCAACCTGATGCTGATCGGCAAGGCGCGTGGTCAGCCGGTGCTCGGCGCTCCCGGCTGTGCGCGCAGCCCGAAGGAAAATGGTTTTGACTGGATCCTGATGCGTCTGCTTGCCGGATTGCCGGTCACGCGGGCGGATGTCACCGGCATGGGCGTCGGCGGGCTGCTGATGGAAATTGTCACGCGTCCGCAGCCGCGCGAGGAACGTACCCCGCAGGCCGGACGCCGTGTTGCGGCGCTGGTGCTGGCGGCAGGACGCTCGACGCGCATGGGCGCCGTCAACAAGATGCTTGCTGAAATCGGCGGCAAGCCGCTGGTGCGCATTGCGGCAGAACAGGCCGTTGCTTCGCACGCGCAGCCCGTCATTGTCGTGACCGGCCACGAGCGCGAAAAAGTCGAAGCTGCGCTCAAGGGATTGCCGGTCCGTTTCGTGCACAACGCGGACTATGCGGAAGGTCTTGGCACGTCCCTCAAGGCCGGTATTGCGGCCGTGCCGGAAGAGGCCGACGCAGCGATCGTCTGCCTCGGCGACATGCCGCAAGTCGATGCCGCCTTGATCAACCGGCTGATCGCAGCCTTCGATCCGGAGCGCGGCGCGCTTGTGGTCGTGCCGAGCATCGATGGCAGGCGCGGCAATCCGGTGGTTTGGTCGCGCCGCTTCTTCCACGACCTGATGGCGATCCAGGGAGATGTCGGCGCGCGTCACCTGATCGGCAATTATGCCGAAGCGGTCGTCGAAGTGCCGGTGGTCGGCGAGGCGGCGCTGACCGACGTGGACACTCCCGAGTCGCTTCTGGCCGTCAAGGCCGAAATTGAGCGGGCCTGAGATTCGAATCATTGATCGCCCTGGCCGACTTGCTCCTAGCTGAGCGGGACAGCAGGGAAGGGCGATGCTTCACGTCTATGCCCCGGTGATGCGCGCGCTTGTGGTCATGGCCTTGGTGCTCGCCACGGCCACGCTGATGCTTGTCGCGGTCAACACCGCGCGTGCTGCGATTGCGGCCACCTTGATCTAACTCATTACAATATCAGAATAATTTAGGTGCCTTGCGCGTCGGATGCTTTTATCCTATTTTATGACTGACTGGTCAGTCATAAACAAAGGTGCAGCGATGCGTCGCGTAGCCGGGTTTCGACAATCAGCAGCAAGCCGCGCCGGCCGACGGAAGCGTGCCGCCGAGGCGGCGCGTGCTGCAGCGCTGCCGGCCAGCGCCGGGCGAAAGGCGCGCAGCGGCGAACGCCGCGAAGCCATTCTGGCCGCCGCCCTCGACGAATTTTCCAGCCGTGGATTTGAGGCTGCTCGCCTCGAGGATGTGGCCCGCCGCGCCGGCGTCGCCAAAGGCACGATCTATCTCTACTTCCGCGACAAGGAGAACCTGTTCCAGGAACTGATCAGGACAATGCTGACGCCATTGGTCGGTACGATCGAGGCGATGGGGCAGGCCGACGTGCCGCTGCCGGTGCTGGCCGACCGCATCGTCGACCTATTCGTCAGTCAGGTTTATGAAACGCGGCGGAAAGACGTCGTGCGCCTCATGATTTCGGAGGGGCGTCGTTTTCCCAAGCTCGCCGAGTTCTATTACCGGGAAGTTCTTTCCCGCATCATTGCGGCAGTGCGGGCGCTGCTGCGGCGCGCGGCCGCGCGCGGCGAAGTGCCGGAAGGGCTCGCGGACTTTCCGCAGATCATTGCCGCGCCGGGGCTCGTCGCCATCGTCTGGAACGGCTTGTTCGAACGTTTTGAGCCGCTCGACGTTCGCAAGATGATGAAGACGCATCTCGACCTGTTGTTCGCGCAGGGGAGAGTGCCATGAGCAAGGCTTTTGCCGGCGTTGTGGCGCTGATATTTGCTGCACTTGGGCTTGTCGGTTGCGACAACAGCAACGATCGTGTGGTGCAGGGTTGGGTCGAGGCGGAACTGATTTTTGTTTCCCCCGATGAGCAAGGCCGGGTGGAAACACTAAAAGTGCGCGAAGGCGATCACGTCAAGAAAGGGGACCTGTTGTTCACGGTGGATGACGATCTGCAGAAAGCGGACGTCGTCGTTAGGAGGACGTCCGTCGAAAATGCACAGCAGGCCTTTGATCGCGCCAAAGAATTGTTGAAGTCCGCTGCAGGAACCCAGAAGGCCTATGATGATGCCGAGGCCGCGCTACGCCAGGCTAAGGCCAATCTCGAATGGGCGCAAACAAGGCTCGCCCGACGCAACGCCCACAGTCCAGGTGAGGGGACCGTCGAACAAATCTATTATCGACCGGGCGAAACCGTGCCGGCTGGACGGCCGGTCGTGGCTTTGCTGCCTCCCGGCAATCTGAAAGTCCGCTTTTTTGTTCCGCAGGCGGTCCTGCCAGAGCTCAAATATGGCGATGCCGTCGGAATATCCTGTGACGGTTGCGACAAGGATCTGACCGCGAAGATAAGCTTCATTGCGCGCAGCGCCGAATTCACCCCGCCGGTGATCTACAGCGTGGAGGAGCGCGCCAAGCTCGTGTTCCTGATCGAGGCGCGGCCGGAGCATCCGGAGAAATTCCGTGTCGGCCAGCCCGTGACTGTCACTCTGCCGCAAGGATCTTCGAAATGAATGAGGCCGATATCGTCATCGATGTGCACGGCCTGACAAAAAAATTCGATGGGCGCGCGGTAGTGCGAAACCTTTCGATGCAGGTCAAGCGCGGCACGATCTATGGCTTCCTGGGCCCGAACGGCTCCGGCAAGACGACCACGATCCGCATGCTGTGCGGCCTGCTGACGCCGGATGAAGGCACCGGCACCTGCCTCGGCTACGACATCCGCACCGAAACCGACAAGATCAAGTTGCAGGTCGGATACATGACGCAGCGCTTCAGCCTGTATCAGGACCTGTCGGTGCGCGAGAATCTCGAGTTCATCGGCCGCATCTACGGGATCGCGCAGCCGGTGGCCGCGGCGCGGGCCGCCATCGAACGTCTCGGCCTGAACGGCCGCGAGGAGCAGCTCGCCGGCGAACTGTCGGGGGGCTGGAAACAACGGCTGGCGCTCGGCGCCTGTACGCTGCCGAGCCCGAAATTGCTTCTGCTCGATGAGCCGACCGCAGGCGTCGATCCGAAGGCGCGGCGCGAGTTCTGGAATGAGATCCATGCACTCGCCGCCGAAGGCCTCACAGTCCTTGTCTCGACCCACTACATGGATGAGGCCGAGCGCTGCCACGAGATTGCCTACATCGCCTACGGCGAACTGCTGGCGCACGGGACGGTCGAAGAGGTCATCGAGTCCTCGCACCTGACGACCTATATCGTCAGCGCCCGCAGCGGCGAGGGCCTCAACACGCTTGCCGAGGAGCTCAACAACAAGGCCGGCATCGACATGGTGGCCCCGTTCGGCACCAGCCTGCACGTGTCGGGGCGCGATGCCGGAAAGCTCGAGGCGGCGATCGCGCCTTATCGAAAGCGCAAAGACTTCGAATGGCAGCGCTCGGAGCCTTCACTCGAAGATGTCTTCATCGATCTGATGAGCAGGGCGCGGGATAATTTCCAATGAGCCACGTGTTGCCCGCGCAGGCGCCGCGCCGGACCCGCGGCAATTTCTGGACCAGGACCTGGGCGGTCCTGGTGAAGGAATTCATCCAGCTCAAGCGCGACCGCGTTTCATTCGCGATGATCATCATGGTCCCGCTCATTCAGCTGCTGCTGTTCGGCTATGCCATCAACACCAATCCGCGGCATTTGCCGACCGCCGTTCTGCTGCAGGAGAACAGCGACCTCGGGCGCTCAATTCTGGCCGCGCTGAAAAACACCGACTATTTCCGCGTGACCGAACGGCCGCGCAGCGAAGCCGAGCTCGACGAGATGCTGGCGTCCGGCAAGATCCTGTTCGGTATCGAAATCCCGCGCAATTTCGAACGGTCGGTGCGGCGTGGCGACAAGCCGGCAATGCTGATCGTTGCCGACGCGACCGATCCGGTGGCGGCTAGCGCGGCCGTAGGCGCGCTCGGGCAGGTCGTGCAAACCGCGCTCTCCCATGACCGCGGGTTGCCGGATCCCGGAAAGCCGGCGTTCGAGATCAGGACCCACCAGCGCTACAACCCGGCTGGTCTGACGCAACTGAACATCGTGCCCGGACTGGTCGGCACCATTCTGACCATGACGATGCTGATCTTCACCGCGCTTTCGGTGACGCGCGAGATCGAGCGCGGGACGATGGAAAACCTCCTGTCGATGCCGATCACGCCGGTCGAGATCATGCTCGGCAAGATTATTCCTTACGTCATCGTCGGTTTTGTGCAGGCGGCGATGATCATCGGCATCGGCGTGCTGCTGTTCGGCGTGCCCATCCTCGGCAATCTTTTCGCACTTGCCGCGTTAAGCACATTGTTCATCGCAACCAATCTTTCGATCGGCTACACGTTCTCGACCATTGCGCAGAACCAGCTCCAGGCGATGCAGATGTCGATCATGTTTTTCCTGCCGAACATTCTGCTGTCCGGCTTCATGTTTCCCTTCGCCGGCATGCCGACTTGGGCGCGTTGGGTCGGGGAGGCGTTGCCGTTGACGCATTACCTGCGCGTCGTACGCTCAATCATGCTGAAAGGATCATCGATCAGCGACCTCCACTACGACGCTGCGGCCATGTTTGTGCTCATGCTGGTGGCGATGACGATCGCCGTTACGCGATTCCGCCGCACGCTCGACTAGATCATCGTCGCGTCAGAATGCTCAACCGCACATAGGGGCTCGAGCGACCGGCAGAATCTCTCGCCCAGCCGGCGGCGGCGGACCATTCGGTGTCTTCGGTCTTCATGCTGGTGATATGCATGCCGAGACGGCCGTGCCTGTAGCCATCGGAGCCGAAATATTGAACTTCCGGTCCGATATAGATCCCGCCAAGCATCTCTTCGAGCACCCGCCAGCCATAGGCGATGCGTGCCGAGTTGCTGGTTGCGATCGAGGACAATGAAACGTCGGCCGCGATCATCATTTCCGCGGTTGGCTCATACCAAGCCTCCGCCGCGACGCGCAGACCGTATGAGTAGCCGCGTAACCGATTGGCGGAATCGTCCGGCCGCAAGTAATGATTTTGAATTTCGGGCCCCATAAACACTTTGAATTCGGCATTGCCGCGCTTGATCCGCCAGCCCGGCAATATGTTTGTCAGCCACTCTGCGCCGACCACGCGTTCGCCGCCGAGATTTTGCGCGTCGTAGCGGTAGAGTCCGCCCGAGAGCATAACTTTCAGAAGAAGCCCGTCCCGGTCGAGCCCGCTCGGAGCAACGATGAAGCCGCCATGGGCGAAGGCGCCGTTGCGCCAGATGTCCCGGCCGGAAAAAAGCATGATGCGCGGATCGTCAAAGTCGTCGGCACGCGCAGGACCAAGCGGCACGCAGATACAGCACAAACAGAGAGCGGCGGCGGAACGGACCGCCGCCCAAACGCGCCGCCGGCAACTCACGGAACAAACCCTGGATTGTTACAAAATATCGCCGCAAACCAAGGGTAGATAATCGTGTTGATACAACCAACAGTCGAACGGATGAGAGCATTAAGGACAAAGCGCTATCAATGAGTATATGCATGCTAACGACTTCGTCGCACCGAATGGAAATCCGGAATGAGTGCCACCTCCCACGCCCGCCATGCCGCTGACGATCGCGAGCGCCGGCGATCGATCGCGTTCCTGAATTGGGCCCATGCGGTCGACCATTTCGTGCTGCTGATCTATCCGACGGTCGTGATCGGGCTTGAGGTCGTCTATCAGCGCTCCTACAGCGAACTGATCGCCCTTTCGAGCACGGCCTTCATCGCCTTCGGCGTGTTCTCTCTTCCTGCAGGCTGGCTCGCCGACCGTTGGAGCCGCCGCAACATGATGGCGGCCTTCTATATCGGCTGCGGGCTTTCGCTGGCCGGCGGCCGGATTTGCGCCGAACCTTACGACGATGGCGGTCGCCATGTTCGCGCTCGGGATGTTTGCAGCGATCTATCATCCGGTCGGCATGGCAATGCTGATCGAAGCCACGAACGCGCGCGGGCGCTCGCTGGCTTTCAACGGCGTGTGCGGCAATCTCGGCGTCTCGCTCGCCGCCGGTATCAGCGCCGCGCTCGCCACCTGGGTGAGCTGGCGCGCGGCGTTCTACGTGCCGGCCGTGCTCTTTGTTCTCACCGGCATCGTCTATCTGTGGGTCACGCCGGACGACCGCCACCAGGCCAAGTCCCGCGTATCCGCACCCGCGGTTCCGCTCACGCCACGCCTTGCGGTGATGCTGTTCGGATTGTTCATCGTGATCGCGCTGAGCGCGGGTCTTACCTTCAACGTGCTCACAATCGCGCTGCCGAAGATCGTCGATGAACGGCTGTCCAGGGATCTGCCACTCTTGCTCGTCGGAAGCATTGCAACGGCCGTGCTGGTCTGCGGGGCACTGGCGCAATTGACTGTCGGACGGCTGGTCGAATGGGTTCCGCCGCATGTGATATTTGCGATCGTCACCGGCCTTGGCTTTCTGGGGAATCTTTGGGCCGCCTATGCGGGCGGCACGGCGCTTCTGGTTGCGCTCGCGATCGCGGTGGCGGCGATCTACGGGCAGGTCACCGTCAACGACATGATCATGGCGCGATATACGGCGGATGCCTGGCGCGGCCGCGTCTATGCCGTGCGTTATTTTCTGCTGTTCATCAGCGCCGGCGCCGCAATCGGCATGATTTCGCTGCTGCACGAGACCGGCGGCTTCGCGCTCGTGCTTGGCGTCAATGCCGTTATCGCGCTCTTGCTGTTTGTGACGACGCTGGCTCTCGTTGCAATGATCATCAGCGTCGAAGGCAGGCAGCGGACACAGCCCGCCGAATAATTCAGAACAGCGGCGGAATGAGGTCGGTGACCTTCACCGCCATTTTCTTTTTGACGTTCGCAACAATGCGGCTGCGGTGGCAGGTCTTCGGGTCGCGGCAGTAACAGAGCAGGGCGATCCGTTTGCCCGTTTTAATCAGCGTGATGAGCTCACGCAGCTCGTTTTGTGCTTCCGCCCCTCTGATGTGCTTGTCGTAGATACGCCAGAGCGCGTCGGTATCCCCGCCACGGGCAGCGGCACGTCCTTCCGCCGGCGTGCCAAGCTTCTGCAGGTGGATATAGCCGATGCCTTCCTCCTCGAGCGCCGCCGCGAGTTGGCGCTTGGAAAAGCCCGGCCTGCGCGAGGCCGCGACAGCGCGCGTATCGACCAGCAGCTCGATTTTTGCCCGCTTGAGCTCGCCGAGCACCGCGGCTGGCTTGGCCTGCTCGTATCCGACCGTGAACAGCGGCGCCGTTTTTGTGGATTTCTTTTTCGGCCGGGCTTTCATTTCAATCTATCGATCAGGGCCATGGCGGCGGCGGGCGCGCGTAGCTTCGCCTCGTGAATGAAATAGATGAATGTGTCGCGCGGCTGCTTTTTCGCCGACGCCTTGTCGATGCGCGGCAGATCTTTTGGCTCGCCGCCTTTTGCCCAGATTTTCGCGCGATCAGCCCAGGCATCGAGCGCCTTCGGCGGGTAGCCTGCTTTCAGTTTCTCGTCGCCTTTCTGCAGCCGCGCATAGACGAAATCGGCGGTGACGTCCGCAATCTCGGTGTACTTGTCATGTTCGGCATAGACGATGCCGACGCCGAACTTGCGCGCCAGCGCAACGAAGGCGGGTGTTTTGAAGCTGTCATTACGGACCTCGACCACGTGGCGCAGCGAGTGGCCGTCGAATGTCTTCGGCAGCAATTCAAGAAAGCCGCCGAAATCCTTCTCGTCGAATTTCTTGTAAGGCGTGAACTGCCAGAGCAGGGGGCCGAGCCGTGTCCCGAGCTCGGTTACTCCGGATTCGAGAAATCGTTTGATCGAGTCGCCGGCTTCCGACAGCACGCGCCGGTTCACGGCATAGCGCGGCCCCTTCACCGAAAACACGAAGCCGTCCGGCACTTCCGATGCCCATTTGCGAAACGTCGCCGGGGTCTGGGTGCGGTAGAAGGTGCCGTTGATCTCGATCGAGGTCAGGTGCTCGCCGGCGTAGGAGAGCTCGCGCGCGTGCGGCAGGCCCTTCGGGTAGAAAACGCCGCGCCACGGCTCGTAGGTCCAGCCTCCGATACCGACGTAAATCCGCCCTGTCGCGTTTGTCATGCTGCTGTCATGTCGGTGGTGTAAGGTGCTTTGCAAGTGGCGAAGCGTATGGTCTCGCCACGACGGCCACTGCGACGAGGCGACGCCGGATGAACGCGCGCCTTTTCGTGTGTGGTCGTTTCTTTTTAGCGATGCTTCGGGAAAAGCAAAAGGCCCGGGACAATCCCGGGCCTCTGCTATTTTTTGAACCAAGCGGAGGGCTTAGAAGTCCATGCCGCCCATGCCGCCGCCCGGCATTGCCGGAGCCGCGTTCTGCTTCTTCGGCACTTCGGCGACCATGGCCTCGGTGGTGATCAGGAGGCCGGCGACGGATGCCGCATTCTGAATCGCCGCACGCACAACCTTGGTTGGGTCGATAATGCCCTTGGTCATGAGATTTCCGTACTCGCCGTTCTGGGCATCGTAACCGTAAGAGTACTGATCCTTCTCCAGCAGCTTGCCGACCACGACCGAGCCGTCAGCGCCGGCATTGGTTGCGATCTGGCGGGCTGGGGTCTGGATCGCCTTGCGGACGATCTCGATGCCGTGCTTCTGGTCTTCGTTTTCGACCTTAAGACGCTTGAGCGCTTCGACCGAGCGCAGCAGGGCGACACCGCCGCCCGGCAGGATGCCTTCCTCGACCGCGGCGCGGGTCGCATGCATCGCGTCATCGACGCGATCCTTGCGCTCCTTCACCTCGACCTCGGTCGCACCGCCGACCCGGATCACCGCGACGCCGCCCGCGAGTTTCGCAAGCCGCTCCTGCAGCTTCTCGCGGTCGTAGTCGGAGGTGGTCTCCTCGATCTGCGCCTTGATCTGCGCCACGCGCGCCTCGATGTCGGCCTTCTTGCCGGCGCCGTGCACGATCGTCGTGTTCTCCTTGTCGATCATCACCTTCTTGGCCCGACCGAGCATGGCGACCGTGACGTTCTCGAGCTTGATGCCGAGATCTTCGCTGATCGCCTGGCCGCCGGTCAGGACAGCGATGTCCTGCAGCATGGCCTTGCGGCGATCGCCGAAGCCCGGCGCCTTCACCGCCGCGACCTTGAGGCCGCCGCGCAGCTTGTTGACGACGAGCGTGGCAAGCGCCTCGCCCTCGACGTCTTCAGCCACGATCAGCAGCGGCTTGCCGGTTTGCACGACTGACTCGAGCAGCGGCAGCAACTCCTGCAGGCCCGACAGCTTCTTTTCGTAGATGAGGATGTAGGGGTCCTCCATCTCCGTCCGCATCTTGTCGGCGTTGGTGATGAAGTAGGGGGAGATGTAGCCGCGGTCGAACTGCATGCCCTCGACAACGTCGAGCTCGGTCTCGAGCGACTTTGCTTCTTCAACCGTGATCACGCCCTCGTTGCCGACCTTCTGCATGGCCTTGGCGAGGAAGTTGCCGATCTCGGTGTCGCCGTTGGCCGAAATGGTCCCGACCTGGGCGATCTCTTCGTTCGACGTGACCTTCTTGGAGTTGGCCTTCAGGTGCTCGACGATCGCTTCGACGGCAAGATCGACGCCGCGCTTCAGGTCCATCGGATTCATGCCGGCAGCAACCGCCTTGGAGCCTTCCTTGACGATCGAAGCGGCCAGCACGGTGGCGGTGGTGGTGCCGTCACCAGCGAAGTCCGACGACTTCGAGGCGACTTCGCGCACCATCTGCGCGCCCATGTTCTCGAACTTGTCTTCGAGCTCGATTTCCTTCGCGACCGTGACACCGTCCTTGGTGATACGCGGAGCGCCAAACGATTTGTCGAGCACGACGTTGCGGCCCTTCGGGCCGAGCGTCACCCTCACCGCATTGGCGAGGATGTCGACGCCCCGCAGCATGCGGTCGCGCGCGTCGACGGAAAATTTGACTTCTTTAGCAGCCATTGTCTGTGTTCCTCTGATCTGAATGTCTGATGGGCAGCCTTAGGCGGCCTTCTTCTTGGCGGCGGAGCCGCCCTCGATCACGCCCATGATGTCGGACTCCTTCATGATCAGGAGATCCTGGCCGTCGATCTTCACTTCGGTGCCCGACCATTTGCCGAACAGCACGGTGTCGCCGACTTTGAGATCGATCGGGATGAGCTTGCCGCTCTCGTCGCGGCCCCCCGGGTCCGACGGCGATGATTTCGCCCTGCGAGGGCTTCTCCTTGGCGGTGTCGGGAATAATGATGCCGCCGGCAGTCTTTTCCTCGGCATCGATGCGCTTGACGACGACGCGGTCGTGAAGCGGACGGAACTTCATGGCAGTCCTCCTAAGTTATTGGACAATCTATATTTTTGGTAGCTGACTGGTCCCCCCGCCAGCTCCTCGCCGCCACATGGGTTGCGGCCTTTTCAGCCGCAAGAGGCGTCGGGAAATTTTTTAGCACTCATCTGGGTCGAGTGCCAACAACAACCGAAAATCCAGTCGCTGCAATGGTTAACGCCGATGTGATGGGAACGGCCGTAGGCGGCCTCACGTTACCTCGTGCGATCGGCATCAGGCGGTCGCCGGGGCTGTTAGCAGAGCAAGATGCTTGCTGCTATCGCCTTGATTTTAAACAGGTTGTTTACCTTTTCGGCTTGCAATGGTCGTCGCCGGAAATGGAAACTTTAAGTCCGACTCGCACGGAGGACGAAATGGTTTCAGAGGATTTCCGTAAACAAGTGAGTGGTTACGGCCTGACGACCGCGCACATCCTGTACCGCCGTCCCGATCATCGCTGGCTGCTGCAGTCTTACGTTTGGCAGAACTACGACCTGTTCCCGGAATTCCCCGAGCTGCATCGTTTTCTGGCTTTCTGGAAGGAAAAACTGGAAGGGCCGCTGCATTCCGTGCGCGTCGCGCACTGCAAGCTGATCAAGCCGGCCGAACTCCGGGCCATCAACGGCGAATTTCGCCTGCATTAGACCCGCTGGCATGCAAGGCGCGGCCAAGGTGTGCGTTGCCAAGGCCGCGCCACTGGTGAGAATGAGGGGAAGACCTCGAGCTCACCGGAGAATGCAGTGGCGCGTATTCGCTTTGATTTCGGCACGCTCACGCTTGATGCCGAATTGCTCGACACGCCGACCGCCAAGGCGATCGCCGCGGCGCTGCCGATCACCTCGTCCGCGCTGACATGGGGCGAGGAGGTCTACTTCGATGTGCCGGTCGAAGTGAAGCGCGAAGGAAATGCGCGCGCCGTGGTCACACCGGGCGAAGTCGCCTATTGGCCGGAAGGGCCGGCGATCGCGCTCGGCTTCGGGCGCACGCCAATCAGCCAGGGAAACGAGACGAGGCTGGCGAGCCCGTGCAATATTTTCGCGAAGGCGCTCGGCGACGTGAAGACCCTCGGGAAGGTGAAAGCCGGAACGAAAGTCGAGGTGAGGGCGCTTGAATAGACGACCTGGCCGACCGAATATTCCTTACATGCGGAGGTTAGGCGATTTCCGCGCAATCAACAGGTGAAGTGATGGCTGGCGTATTCCGGGATGACCAAATCTTCGTCGGCAAGAGCAAGAAGCCGGAGTATCTCACGCTCAAATTTGCAAACCGCCATGGACTTGTGACCGGCGCCACCGGCACGGGAAAAACCGTGACATTGCAGGTGCTGGCGGAAGGTTTTTCCCGCGCAGGCGTCCCGGTATTTGCTGCCGACATCAAAGGCGATCTGTCAGGCATCGCCGAAGCCCGGCGAAGCCAAGGACTTCCTGGTCAAGCGCGCAACGGACGTCGGCTTCAAATATCAGACCGACGAATTTCCCGTAGTGTTCTGGGATCTGTTCGGCGAGCAGGGGCATCCGATCCGCACGACCGTTTTCGAGATGGGCCCATTGCTGATCTCGCGGATGCTCGATCTCAACGATGTGCAGGAAGGCATCATCAATATCGCGTTCCGTTTCGCGGACGATGAATTCGGGTCGAGCGACGCCGAGAACAAGGGATTGATCGATCTTAAGGATCTGCGTGAGCTTCTCGCTTACCTGTCCAAGAATGCAAAAGAGATCGGCGCGAAGTACGGCAACGTTGCGACGGCGACTGTGGGTTCGGTGCAGCGCCAGCTTCTGGTGCTGGAGAACCAGGGCGGCGCCAAGTTCTTCGGCGAACCGGCACTCAAGCTCGAAGACATGATGCGCACCGACCGCGACGGCCGCGGCATCATCAACATTCTTGCAGCCGACAAGCTGATGGAGAACCCACGTCTCTACGCCACTTTCCTCCTGTGGCTCATGTCGGAGCTGTTTGAGGCGCTGCCGGAGGTGGGCGATCTCGACAAGCCCAAGCTCGTTTTCTTCTTCGACGAGGCGCACCTGCTGTTCAATGAAGCGCCGAAGAACCTGCTCGACAAGATCGAGCAGGTGGTGCGGCTCATCCGCTCAAAGGGCGTCGGAATCTTTTTCGTCACGCAGAATCCGCTCGACGTTCCTGACAAGGTGCTGGCGCAACTGGGCAACCGCGTCCAGCACGCGCTGCGCGCCTTCACGCCGCGCGACCAAAAGGCGGTCCGGGCGGCGGCGGAAACATTCCGGCCCAACCCGAAACTCGACACGGCAAAAGTGATCACGGAATTGGGCAAGGGCGAAGCGCTGGTGTCGTTTCTGGAAGGCAACGGCACGCCGTCGATGGTCGATCGCGCATTGATTTGCCCTCCGTCCGCCCGCCTCGGCCCGGTGACCAGCGCGGAACGCAAGGCCGTCATCGCCAAGAGTCCGATCCGCGGCAAATACGAACAGACCATCGATCCGGAGTCGGCTTACGAAATATTGCAGGGCCGGGTGCAGGGACGCGCCGGCGCACCTGAAGCGGCGCCCAGCCGGCAGCCGCAAAGGCGCGGAGCCCGCGTCTCCGCCTCCATCCTCCGGCGGTGGTTGGACCGATGTGCTCGGAGGGGTCCTCGGCGGTGGCTCGTCGGGCGGCCGCTCGCGGCGCATGTCGACCAGTGAGGTCGTCGTCAAACAGGTTGCGCGTTCCGTCGCGTCGCAAGTGGGGACGCAGGCCGGCAAGGCGCTGACGCAGGTGATACGCGGATACCTTGGCAGCCTCGGCCGCCGCTAGGCGAAGACGCCACGGCCTGCACAGTGGCGGCAGCGGTGCCGACGAGCAGATAGAACTCATGCCACGCGTGCAGCGCTTCCATATCCTCAGCCTCTTCCGACGAACGGCATCTTGTTGGCCATCACCGTCATGAACAGGACATTGGTGTCGAGCGGCAGGCTCGCCATGTAGACGACCGCGTTGCCGACGTGATCGGCCTCCATGCGCGGCTCGATCATCTTGCGGCCATCCGGCTGCAACACACCCTCGCCCTGAACCATGCGCTCCGTCAGCGGTGTGGCGGCGTTGCCAATGTCAACCTGGCCGCAGCAGATGTCGTACTGCCTGCAATCGAGCGACGTCGATTTTGTCAGCCCGGTCACAGCGTGCTTGGTCGAGGTGTAGGCCACCGAATAAGGCCGCGGCGCGTGCGCCGAGATCGACCCGTTGTTGATGATGCGGCCGCCGCGCGGATTCTGGTTTTTCATGATCTTGATGGCCTCCTGCGTGCACAGGAACATGCCGGTCAGGTTTGTCGCGACCACGTTCTGCCAGGTTTCGAAGGGCAGATCCTCGAGCGGCACCGCCGGCGCGCCGATGCCGGCATTGTTGAACAGGATATCGAGGCGGCCGAAGGTCGACTTGACGGTCGCGAACAGCGACACAATCGACTCACGCTTCGACACATCGGTCGGCACAGCGAGGGCTTGCGCGCCGAGCGCGTTGATCTCCCCGGCAACCTTGTCGAGCATCTCCTTGCGCCGGCCGGCAAGAACGAGGCTGTAGCCGGCCTTGGCCAGCGCAATGGCCACAGCCCGGCCCACGCCGGTTCCTGCCCCGGTCACCAGCGCAATTTTTGCGGAAGCCATCGGATGTCCTTTCTTGTGGGGAAGTTCAGGACGTCCGCAATATCATAAAAGTGCGCGCTCGCCACCACCGGCGGCACCGGGTTGTCCTTGCGTATAACCGGGATCAGCTCGCCAGCGCTGCGGGAATTTCGTGGGGCTGAAAAGCGCCCGGTGCCTGCACGCGCGCCGAAATTTCGGCAATGCTGACCGGCCGCCCAAAGCGGTAGCCCTGCATGGAGTGCACGCCGGCGGCACGCAGGAACAGCTGCTGGTCGGCCGTTTCGACGCCTTCGGCGGTGACCTTCATTCCGAGGCCACGGCCGAGGCTGACGATCGCGTGCACGATGGCGGCGGCGTCCGCAGCCTTCTCGATTGAGCGCACAAAACTGCGGTCAATCTTGAGCTTGTCGAACGGAAAGCGCCGCAGGTAGAGCAAGCTTGAGTAGCCGGTGCCGAAATCATCGAGCGCCAGCCGTACGCCCAGCGCCTTGAGGCGGACCATCGCGGTTTCGGCCGTGTCGACATTGCCGAGCAGCACGCTTTCGGTCAGCTCGAGCTCGAGCCGCGCCGGATCGAAATTCGTGTCCTTCAGGATGCGCTCGACCACGTCGACGAAGTCCATGCGGCGGAACTGCAGCGACGAAACGTTGACCGCAATGGTCAATCCCGGCCATGCTCTGCCGTCGATGCAGGCGCGACGCAGCACCCAGTTGCCGAGATCGATGATCAACCCGCTGTGCTCGGCAATAGCGATGAATTCGGTCGGCGGGATCTCGCCGCGGGTCGGATGTTTCCAGCGGCAGAGCGCCTCCACGCCGACCACGGTATCGCCGCTCTTGTTGACGACCGGCTGATACAGCAACTGCAGCTGGTCGGAGTCGATCGCTTCGCGCAGATCCGCCTCGAGCAATTTGCGTGTGGAGAGGTCTGCATCCATCGCCGCGTCGTAGATGCAGGAGCGGTTGCGTCCCTCGTTCTTGGCGCGATAGAGCGCCATGTCGGCGTAGCGCATGATGTCGGTTGCGGTCCCGCAGTTCTTGTCGATGACCGCGATTCCGATCGAGGCTCCGATGATGATGTTTTGCCCGCTGATCGCGTAGGGAGAGCAGATGGCCGAGATGATGCGCTGTGCGAGGGTGGTCATCTGTTCGTTGTCACCGGCGATCGAAGAGATCACCGCGAATTCGTCGCCGCCAAGACGCGCAACAAGGTCGCCGCCGCGCAACGTATGCGACAGGCGCAGGGTGACGTTGCGGATGAGCTCATCGCCGACATGGTGGCCGAGCGTATCGTTGACGTCCTTGAAGTGGTCGAGGTCGATATAGAACACGGCCGCAGGTGCGCTGCCGTTGCGGACCTCTTCGATCACGGCCTCAAGACGCTCGCCGAAGAAGATGCGGTTCGGCAGCCCGCAGAGCGGATCGTGCATCGCGAGATGGCGCAGGCGCGATTCGCCGGCGGCGATCGCGGCAGCGGTGCGACGCATGTAGCGCAACACGAAGGCCGCGAGCAGGGCGAAGCCGGTCAGCGCGACGGCGACGAACGGCACGACGTTGTGGACGATCTCGGCGCCGGGCTGTTTCGGTGTCCAGGCAAAGCGCGCGATCACGCTGCCATCCGGGCCGGTCAGGTCGTAGTTAAGGTCGCCTTGCGGCACGGGCACCTGATCGATCTTGCGCAGGTTCACGAGCCGGAGCTGCGTTGCGATGCTGGCGAGCGCTGCCTCATCGATGAATTTCACGGACATGATGATCGGCGCATCACCGTCGACGGATTGAGGGATCCCGTCGACGGGGCCGACGGCGACCGCCGCGATGACCGCCGGCTTGCCCATCACCCGGCGGATCACCGCCGATTGGGGATGCGCGCCGCCTTCGGTGAGGCTCGGATGGTTGAGGCGGATGGCGCCGTGCAGCCGCGGGTCGCGCCCGCGCATGTATTCGATCACCGACGCGAAATCGTTGCGTCCGCTGGCCATCCATTTGGCGTCGGCGGCGCGGCTGCCGAGCAGCGAGTAGATCAGCTCGTCGTTGCGATTGAAAATGAAGACGTAGTCGTGATCGAAGTACGTTTCGAGCCAGTTGCCGACCCGGTCCTTGGCCCAGGCCGGGTCGAACGAGCGCCGGATATTCTGGATGGTGGCAGCGGCGGACGCCACGCTTTCGACTTCGCGCAACACGCGTTCGCCGTAGTTCGTGATCGCGCGCGAGAACAGCTGCTTCTCATGATCGACGGCGACGATGTCGGCGCGCTGGGCGGACGAGAGCACGGCGACGACGATGCAGACGATCGCGACGGCGACGATGACTCCAATGGGTACGACGACGCTCAGGCGAGCGCGATCCCAACTGGTGTATGGCCGCGCGTCGGGTGCACGCGGACGAGCGACAGCCGGCACGATAGAAGTCCCTTAAAGCGTCCTGCCCATTGGCGTTTTGTGGCCGGAAGCTAGGGAATAAAGCTTGCTATTCGCTTTCGTTTTGCTGGAGTGAGGGTGCGTTAGCGGTGGGAACAGGCAATTCGCCCGGTTCTGTTAACCGACGGTAAATGTAAAGCAACACCGCACAGTATATCCCCTTGTAAAATTTGACCTTCCTCAACTTGCGCCGGAGCCCCGATAGGGCGGACGCGGGATCGAGATGTGGGCGGCGCGCAAGCGCGGCCGACCAGCGGGCCCGTAGATCCTGGAAATAAGGCTCGCCTGGCTCGATCCGATAGTTCACCTCCGCGTCACACGTGTCGGGCCGCACGACGAGAATGTCGATGGGCAGTCCGACTCCGAGATTGGAGCGCATGGTCGAGTCCATGGAAATCAATCCGATCTTCAGCGCGTCATAAAGATCGGTGTCGTAGCCGATGGCGCGGTCGAGCACCGGCTTGCCATATTTATGCTCGCCTATCTGCAGATAGGGTGTATCTATCGTGCACTCAATGAAATTGCCGGCCGAGTAGATCATGAACAGCTGGGGACGCCCGCCCTTGATCTGGCCGCCGAACAAGAACGAAACGTCGTGCTCGATCTCCGCCGCTTCGAGCGGCTTGCCTTCGACGACTTGAACATTTCTTATGGCGCGCCCGATGCGCTGTGCGGCCTGAAACATGGTAGGCGCGTTCATCAACGTTTCGATCTCGCCTGTTTCCGCGTTTTCCAGGCCCTCGGTCAAGGTCGAGCGAACCGACTGGCTGAGCGACAGGTTACCGGCAGACGCAAGCGCCATGATGCGTTCGCCGGGCTGCGTATAGACGTGCAGCTTGCGGAACGTCGAGACATTGTCGAGTCCTGCATTGGTGCGTGTATCAGCAACCATCACGAGGCCGGCGCGTACGAGGATTCCACAGCAATAGGTCATGGCTTTCGAAAATTCCTGGCAATCCGGCAGCCAACTTATACCCATCGCTATGGCCGTCGGGCAATCCGTCGTTAGATCGCGGGTTTGCGCCTCGTTCAAGTCTGGGCTTGCTGCCTTGCCTGATCGACGTGCACCGCGACCTTCAGAGTCTCGCCGCTTCCTCCGAAACGTGCCCCGCGCACAGGAGCGGCACCGAGATAGTCGAGGCCGATTGCAACCCGTACATGGGAATCGGTCGTGCAAATTCCGTTCGTCGGATCAAAGCCGACCCATCCAAGATTTTCTATATACGCCTCCGCCCAGGCATGCCCGGCATCCTGGGCCGTGACGCCGTCGGAACGACGAAAGTGTCCTCCGACGTAGCGTGCAGGAAGGCCAAGTGCCCGCGCTGCGGCAATAAAGATATGGGTGATGTCCTGGCAGACGCCTCGCCGGAGCGAAAAGGATTCGGTCGCTGTGGTCGCTGCATGAGTGGGATCAGTGTCGAAAGTCATTTCGCGATTGAGCCCGGTCAGCAGGGCGTGCGCGAGCGCCAGGTTGTCGCCGGGCGCTTTAGCCCGTATGGCATACGCAAATTCGCTGATCGTGGCATCGGCTTGCGTGAGCGATGTATCGCGAAGATAGAGCTGGGGCGGAAAACGCTCGATAGCGCCGCTTACGAGGCCATTGGTGTCCTGCGTGTCGACTTCGCCTTCCACGGTGACGGTCAGATCCTCGAAAGGGCCTTCCGCCGTGAACGAATGAATAATGTTGCCGAACGCGTCTTCGTGCTGATGCAGCAGGCAATCCTCCGACAGGTCGACGCGCCACATGATCACATGCTGCCCATCATGGTCGCGCGGCGACAGACGCAACACCTGCGTCACGCCCTTTGGCGGCTGGTCATACGCGTACGTGGTCGCGTGCGATATCCGGATTCGCATGAAACTTTAGGCTACGCTTGCGGCGAATTCCAATCCAGACGGCATTCTCACGTGAGAAATTGCTCGGTCACCAGCATGCCCAGGTGGTTGTTTTCGGCAATGAATTCGCCGATGAATTCGTGCAAACCCCGCTGAAATATTCCGTCCATCCGGTTGTTCTGAAGACGCGTCCGAATACCGCGCGCATGCCGCTGCGCCGGACCCTGACGGCCATAGGCGGCAGCGATCGAATCGAGATTGCGAACGATTGCCTCGTAACAGGACGCAAGTGACCGCGGCATCTCCTCTCGCAAGATCAGCAGGTCGGCGACCAGCCAGGGCTTGAGGCTTTCGCGGTACACCCAGTGGTAGGCCGTGTGTGCCGATACGGAGCGCAGGATCGCGGCCCATTGAAAATAGTCGAGCGGGCCCCCCACACGCTCAATCTCGGGCAGGAGAAGATGGTATTTCACGTCGAGAATACGCGCCGTGTTGTCGGCGCGTTCGATGTAGACGCCGAGGCGCGAGAACCAATAGGCATCATTGCGCAGCATCGTGCGGTAGGCGGAGCCGTCAAAACGCAACGATGACTCCTGCACCCACCGCAAGAAGCGTGAGAATTCCTCGCGCGAGGTCGGGCCATTGCCGAAGCGCTTGAGCTCAAGCCAGGTGGTGTTGATCGAGTCCCACATTTCCACAGTGAGCGCGGTGCGCACAGCACGGGCATTGCCGCGGGCGAGTTCGAAGCAGGAGCGGATGGAAGAAGTGTTGGCGGTCGAGAAGGCCAGAAAGTCGGTGACGTTCGACTCGTTCGCCTCGTCGTAGGCTTTGAAGAAAGCGGCGCTGCAGCCGGCGGTGGCGACCGCGGATTCCCATTCGTTGCTGGTTCCTACATAGGCGAGCGGCAGTGCCGAAAGGCGGTGAGTCGCCTCGAGAATTCGCGCAAGATATTCGGCGCGTTCCACGTAGCGCGACAGCCAGTAAAGATTGTCGGCGGTGCGAGAGAGCATCTAGATACGAACCCGACAGCTCATCCGTCCAATACCCACGTGTCTTTTGTTCCGCCGCCCTGGCTGGAGTTCACGACGAGGGAGCCTTCTTTCAGCGCAACTCGGGTCAGCCCGCCGGGCACGATGCGTACACCGTTTCGGCCCGTGAGAACGAACGGGCGCAAGTCGACATGTCGTGGCGCGACGCCGTGTTCGACACAGGTCGGACAGGTCGACAACGCCAACGTGGGCTGTGAAATGAAATTCTTTGGCGACGTTTTCAGTTTTGCGCGGAACTGCTCGATTGCAACCTTCCCCGCGGCGGGGCCGATCAGCATGCCGTAGCCGCCGGATCCATGGACTTCCTTGATCACCAATTCGTGCAGGTGATCGAGTGTGTAAGCGAGGTGTTCTTCTTCGCGACAGCGCCAGGTCGGCACGTTCTTGAGGATCGGCTCCTCACCCAGATAAAATTTAATGATCTCGGGCATGAAGCTATACACCGCCTTGTCATCGGCGATACCCGTGCCAACCGCATTGGCAAGCGTCACGTTGCCCGCCTGGTAAGCCGACATCAGACCAGGTACTCCGAGCGCGGAGTCGGGGCGGAAAGTGAGCGGATCGATGAAATCGTCGTCAATGCGCCGGTAGATGACATCGACGCGGCGCGGACCTTGCGTCGTGCGCATGAAGACGATCTCGTCCTTTACAAAAAGATCACGTCCTTCGACCAGTTCAACGCCAAGCTTGTCGGCCAGAAACGAATGCTCATAGTAGGCCGAGTTGAACACTCCAGGTGTCAGGAGCACCACTTCCGGTTCGCGCGCCGTTGTTAGCGGAGCAACCGATTTCAACGTGGCGAGCAGTTCATCCGGATAATTTTCCACCGGAGCGATGTGGTGGCGCGAAAACAGTTCCGGAAAAAGCCGCATCATGATTTCGCGGTTTTCCAGCATGTAAGATACCCCGGACGGTGTGCGCACATTGTCTTCGAGGACATAGAACGTTTCGGCGTCGACGCGCACGATATCGATGCCGGCGATGTGCACATAGATATCGTGCGGCACGTTCTGGCCGCTCATTTCCGGTCGGAACGCAGGATTGCGAAAGACAAGATCGTCTGGAATGACCCCCGCTCGCAGTACTTCACGCGCGCCGTAAACGTCATTGAGGAAGGCATTGAGTGCGTTGACGCGCTGGGTGAGTCCTTTTTCGAGAAGGCGCCATTCGGCGCCGGACATGATGCGAGGCACGACATCAAATGGAATCAGTCGTTCCTGAGCATCAGCTTCGCCGTAAACCGCGAACGTGATGCCAATTCGTCTGAAAATAAGTTCGGCTTCGCGTCGCCGGTAGTCGAGGACATCAGGCGGAACTTCAGCCAGCCAGCGTGACAGTTCGCCATAGGCGGGACGCACGTCGCCGTTGTGGCCCGTCATTTCATCGAAGGCGGCGACCATTGTCGTTCCCCAGCTCGCACCCGGATACGCAACGCTAATCCTATCCCTCGGTTTCTCCAGCTCGGTATTGCAAGCTTCAGGCCAACGAAAAATGCAAATGAAAATGGGATGTTAGCGGCGTGCGAGGCAACTTCGCTGCAGGTTATGCCCAAAAAATGAGCGCCGTGCCTCGTGCTCGGCTTGAGCGTGTACCGGGCTCACGCTACGTCTTTTGGGTCGCCGACAAGGATACCGTCATGAGTGCCAAGCCCGACATCGTCACCGCCGCCGTGCTGGTGATTGGCGACGAGATCCTGTCCGGCCGGACCAAGGACAAGAATATCGGCTATATCGCCGACTACCTCACCGCGATCGGAATCGATCTCAAAGAGGTGAGGGTGGTCGCGGACGAGGCTGCTGCGATCGTCGATGCACTGAACGCGTTGCGCGCAAAATATACCTATGTGTTCACGACCGGCGGCATCGGACCGACCCATGACGACATAACGGCTGATTGCGTCGCCGAGGCTTTTGGCGTCGCGCTTGAGTTCCACCCCGAAGCCATTGCCATTCTGAAAGAGCGGCTGGCAAAAACCGGTGGCGAGCTCAACGAGGCGCGTCTGCGAATGGCGCGCATTCCAAAGGGCGCTGCGCTTGTCGCGAACAAGGTCTCGGGGGCTCCCGGGTTCTGGATCGGCAACGTCATCACCATGGCGGGAATTCCGGCGGTGATGCAGGGCATGCTCGATGAAGTCGCTCCGAAGCTCAAGACCGGCACCAAGTTGTTGTCGGAGACGATCCGTGCCGATGCCAAGGAAGGCGATGTCGGCACCGAGCTCGGCGCTATTGCCAAAGCACACCCGTCTACGATCATCGGCAGCTATCCTTTCATCGACGAAAAAAACGGGCCGAACACGAATATTGTCGTACGCTCGCGCGATGCCGGCGAGCTTGCGGTCGTAAAGGCTGAAGTCGAGGGCATGCTCAAGAAGGTCAAAGCGCAGCTTCCTCCAGCGCGCTAATGCACCATGGCGAAATTGCCCACAGAGCCTCGTCCCGAAAAAATTTTCCCGGTCTCCTGGGATCAGTTTCATCGCGATTCGCGTGCGCTTGCCTGGCGTTTGCACGAGGCCGGGCCGTTCGAGGCGATTGTCTGCATCACGCGCGGCGGTCTGGTGCCGGCGGCGATCGTCGCGCGTGAGCTCAACGTACGTATGATCGAAACCGTGTGTGTCGTCAGTTATCGCGACTACAAGAATCAGGGCGATCTGTCGGTCCTCAAGGGCATCGCGCCGGAAGTAGTTGCGCTTCACTCGCAGGGAAAGCGTGTGCTGATCGTCGATGATCTTGTCGATACCGGCAAGACTGCGCGTGTCGTTCGCGATCTCCTGCCGGATGCTCACTTTGCGGCTGTCTATGCAAAGCCGATGGGGCGCCCACTGGTCGACACGTTCATCACGGAAGTCTCGCAGGACACCTGGATCTATTTCCCCTGGGACACGGGGCTCGCATTCCAGCCGCCGATCCGCGAAGGTGGCGACTGACAAAAATATCGGGAGGAGACAATGCTGCTGACACGACGCCACCTGCTCGCGAGCGCGGGCGCAGCCGCAGTGTGTGCCGCCTCGCCGCAGGCTGACGCGCAATCGAAGTATGCGAGCCAGCCGGTGCATATCCTGGTCGGATACCCGGCCGGCGGCGGCGTCGATATTATCGCCCGCCTGTTGCAGGACCCGATGAAGGCGGCACTCGGTCAGCCTATCATTGTCGAAAATCGTGCCGGCGCGAGCGCGATGCTGGCGACCGCAGCCGTCGCGAAAGCCGCCCCCGACGGTTACACGCTGCTCGCCTGCGCATCCGGCGAAGTCGCCATCAATCATTTCCTGTTCAAGGAGAAGATGGCCTACGATCCGGCCAAGGAGCTGGCAGCGATTGCACTCGTCGGTATCGTCCCATGCGTGGTCGTGGTCGAAAGCGCGACGCCAGTGAACAATCCGAAAGAGCTGATCGCTTACATCAAGGAAAATCCCGGCAAATTGTCGTTCTCGTCGTCAGGGATCGGTAATCCGCAGCAGCTTGCGGGCGAATTGATGAACACGATGGCGGGCACCAAGGTATTGCACGTGCCCTATCGCGGCGCTGCGCCGGCGGTCACCGATGTTGCAACCGGCGCCGTCACCATGAGCTTTACGAGTCTGGCCGCAGCGCTGCCATTGATGCAGGCGGGCAAGATAAAGGCCGTCGCCGTCACCTCGCGCGAACGAATGCCGCAATTGCCCGACGTGGCGCCGCTAAACGAGGGAGCGCCCGGGCTTGCGGCTTATGAACTCCTCAACTGGTTCGCCATCTTCGGAACAGCTGGAACGCCGCCGGAAATCATCGAGCGCCTGAATGGCATTATCAATGCAGCCCTCCAGGACCCTGCAATCGCCGGCAAGCTGCTGCCGCAGGGTATCGTGCCAAAGCCAATGAAAGTTGCGGAGTTCAAGGCTTTCGTCGATGCCGAGCGCACCAAGTTCGGCAAGATTGTTGACCAGGCCAACATCAAATTGAGCAACTGAGCCTGTTTCGTATATCATCGTCCAGCAGAAAAGACCCCGCCGGGGAGGATGCAATGAACGTCAAGCCGAATACGCGGGATGCCAAGCCGGTCGACGACAAGCGGTCGCATCACGTGCGCCCTCAGGATCTGCCGTGGGAGAAGATGCGCTTTCCCGGTTGCCAGACCAAGACCTTGCTCTTCGATCCCAAGAGCGGACTTGCGACGGTGCTGATCAAGATGGAGCCCGGCGCGACCTTGCCGGATCATGAGCACGTGCTCATTGAGCAGACTTACGTGCTCGAAGGCTCGCTGGTCGACAAAGAAGGGCCTGACACGGGCCTCGAAGTCGGCCCCGGCGAATTCGTTTGGCGTCCGGCGGGCAGCCGGCACGTCGCCTGGTGCCCCAAGGGCGGCACGATGATTGCGATTTTCCAGGTGCCGAACAAATTCTTCGAAAAGGACGGCAAGGTGACCGACGCCGGTGGCAAGGACTGGCAGTCGTCCTGGGGACACATCTTATCGAATTAGTGTGACGCGCCGCCGCGTGGGCTTCACCCGCCGCGCGCCGGCGGGTGAATTGAGCTTTGCCACGCGGACGTGGCGGAATGGTAGACGCAAGGGACTTAAAATCCCTTGGGAGATTTCCCGTGAGGGTTCGAGTCCCTCCGTCCGCACCAATCTAATTAAAGTTGCAGAAAACGACACTGGGTAGACCAGAGATCAAATGAGGAAAAAACGAAACGACGACAACGGCGACCGCATCGACGAGTTTGGCAGCTATACTCGGTCCATCGATCATGGCCATCGCCGTAATCATCGGCATTGTTGCGCTAATACTTTTCTATAGTAGCTCACCGCGAGTTGGCGTGTTGAGCGTGGCGGTCTTTTTGCTTGCCATTGTCGGCGTGGCCGCCTTGGTGCAGAGGCTCAGCGGCTAGCACGAAGCCATCGCAAGAATGGATTTTCGACAACAGCGGCCGAGAAGGGGTCGACTTCAAAAAGTCCGCGCTATGGACCGAAGTAATTTGATGAGCCCGGATCAAGGTGGGCGTAAGGTCGGGACATGCGACTGACGATCAACTGCGACATGGGCGAAGGTTTCGGCCTCTACCGCATGGGCGACGATGCGGCGATGATGCCCCACATCGACTTGGCCAATGTTGCCTGCGGCTTCCATGCCTCCGATCCGCCGACAATGCGCGCAACGGTGCGCCTTGCCAAACACCATTCGGTCAAGGTTGGCGCCCATCCGTCGCTGCCGGACCTTCAGGGCTTCGGCCGCAGGGCCATGGTCATCTCGCCTGCGGAGGTGACCGACCTCGTCACCTACCAGGTCGGCGCGCTGAAGGCATTTCTCGATGCCGAAGGTGTGCCGCTCAACCACGTGAAGCCGCATGGCGCGCTCTATGGCATGGCGGCCCGCGACGAAAAGATCGCTTCGGCCATTGCCGATGCAGTATTGCCGTTCGGTGTGCCCATCCTTGGCATGGCGTTCACGGCGCACGAAACGGCTTACACAAGGAAAGGCATCGAATTCGTTCCGGAATTCTATGCGGACCTCGAATACGACGGCGATGGCAATTTAATTCTCAGCCGCGTGCACGATGCTGTCGATCCGGCCAAAGCGGCCGCGCGCGTCCTGCGCGTGATTAAGGAAAACGTCGTCACCAATACGGCCGGCAAGGACATTCCCGTGAAGGCGACGACTGTTTGCGTCCATTCGGATACGCCGGCGGCCGTATCCATAGCTGCGGAACTGGCGCGCGTCCTGCGGCAGGCGCAGGGATAAGTGTCAGTTTTCGTACTCGATAGCGCCGGTGCTGCGATTGACTTTCACGCGTTGCACAAGCGAATTATCGACAGTGGCGATGTCGGCAGTGATAAATCCGCCATCAGCATTGATGTTGCCGATCTTTAGTCGCTTGTTTCCGAGTCGGTCGAGTTGTCCGGTGAGATAGCCACGCACATCGTCTACGGATAAGTTCAAAGTCGGCACCACGCGCGATCCGAACAGGCCTTTCGGTTGGAGACACGGTCATCCTGCATCCGAGCGACAGGATCAAAAATGAGTTGCGGGTCAGTCAGCGTCAGACGGAATGAGCCTGTTAAAGCCCGCACGAACTATGACTTCAAGTACGTAGGTTCCCGGCGCGTCACCCAGAGGTGTGCGGCCTCCGGCCATTTTAGGCGCCGCAATCTTTTCCGACGACTGTCGGACAAGCCAATCGCGCCAGCAGGGCCACCACGATCCCTCGTGCCGCACGGCCGCCTTCTGCCATGCGTCGGGATCCACGTATGTCTCCTCTTCCTTATGCGTCGCGATCTGATGGTGGCGGCCGGATCGGCCTGGCGGATTGACGACCCCGGCGTTGTGCCCGCCGTTCGACAAGACAAATGTCACATCTGCGTGCGTCAGCATCTGGATCTTGTACACCGATCGCCATGGCGCCACATGGTCGGTGATGGTGCTGACCGCAAAGACTGGAATGTGAATGTCGCGCAGGGACACCGGACGTCCGCCGACTTCATAGCGGCCGCCGGCCAGGTCATTGTTGAGGAAGAAACGTCGCAGATATTCCGAATGCATGCGGTAAGGCATGCGCGTCGCGTCGGCATTCCATGCCATGAGATCGAACATCGGTGGCCGCTCGCCCATCAGATAGCTGTGCACGATTTTCGACCAGATGAGGTCGTTTGAGCGCAAGAGCTGGAAAGCGCCGGCCATCTGTTTTGTGTCGAGAAAACCTTGATCCGCCATCATGTGCTCGAGAAAGCTCACCTGGGCTTCATCGATAAACAAAGTCAGTTCGCCTGCATCGGTGAAGTCGGTCTGCGCCGCGAACAGGGTCACGCTCTTCAACCGGTCGTCACCATCGCGTGCCATTGCGGCGGCAACGGTCGATAACAGCGTTCCACCAAGGCAATAGCCGACCGCATGAATCTTGCGGTCGGGAACTATGGCTTCCACCGCATCGAGCGCGGCTTCGACGCCGAGCTTTGCGTAGTCGGCCAGTCCGAGATCGCGGTCGTCGGCGGTCGGATTTTTCCAGGAAATCATAAAGACGGTGAAGCCCTGCCGGGTGAGGTATTGGACCAGCGAGTTCTCGGGCGAAAGGTCGAGAATGTAGTATTTCATGATCCATGCGGGCACGATGAGGATCGGCTCCGCATGGACAGTGTCAGTGGCCGGCGCGTACTGCAGCAGCTCGATGAGCCGATTGCGGAAAATGACCTTGCCCGGAGTGACGGCAACGTCGCGGCCGACTTTGAAGGCATCGGTCCCCACCGGCTTCTCGCCGTTTACGGCCCGCCGCCAGTCCTCCCAGAAATTGAATGCGCCGTGAACGAAATTCATGCCTCCCTGTTTTAAGGTCGCATCGATAACGGCGGGATTCGTAAGAGGAAAATTCACAGGCGAGAACACATCGAGGATTTGCCGCGCGGTGAAGGAGACGACGTCCTGATGATGCTTTGAGACGCCCTCAACGTCTGTGGTTGCGTTGTGCCACCATTGTTGCGTGAGCAGGAAGCCTTGGTACATCGCGTTGAAGGGCCAGCGCTGCCAGGCCTCACCGCGAAAACGGGCATCCTGCGCAAGCGGCTCGATACAGTCGGGGCAGGTCGGGTCCGTGCACGCGCGGATGCAATATTGAAGATAGCGCGCCCATTTGTCGGCAGCTTTCCCGACGAGCTCAATTTGCTTGTCGGGAGAGAACAACAAATGTTGAAACCAGTCGGTGTAAGCCTGCGTCAGGGCGGCAGGTGAAATCCCGCCGGTCAGGCGCGCAACCGCCGCATGCAGCGGGCGATCGAGGGATTGATCCGCTTTCACCGGCGAGGCACGCAAAGATGCCGCGGCATCTTTGGTCGTGTCAGAGCGCGCCTTGTCCACCGGTCGGGTGCGGTTGAGAAGATCGAAGCTGACAGCCATTTGTCACGTCACGCCCGAAATGGCGCCTTTCTATGAAACTATTATCTTCGTCCGGCCTCGCGCCTTTGATGCAAATCAAGTCTTTTCGCGGATGATCTGCAGCGGATGGCTAGCAAGCATCATTTCACCTTTTCGAATCTTCGTTAGCGTGAACTGGCCGTTGACTTTTCGGCGTCGAATTTGACCTTGTCGCCGGCTTTGACCGCTTTGAGCATCGCCGGGTCTGGCCGCGCGGAAGACCATGGTCATGCCGTCATCCATGTCGAACTTTTTCATCGGCCCGTGCTCTGATGGTGATCTTACCAGCCGATTCATCGACTTTGGTAACTTGACCATCGACAAGAGCCTGCGCGCTGGCGGCGTACGGCCATGCGAGAGCCAGCGTAATCAAAGCGGCCGCGGTTAGATTATTTTTGAGCATCATTTTCTCCTTCCGAGGTTGCAGCGCTACTTCACGATCACATTGCCGGTCATGCCGGCCTCACGGTGTCCGGGGATAAGGCAGCTGAACTCGAAGGTGCCGGCCTTCGTGAACTTCCAGACGATTTCTTTAACTTGCTTTGGCGCGAGTCGCTTGGGCGTTTGGATCGTCGTGTTCCATCTCCGGGTATCTTCTTCATTTCTTCGGCGTGCCTGAGGTTTTCCTTAGTGGTCGCGAGGATAAATTCATGATCCAGCTCGCCGTCGTTGCGTATGATGAATTTGATCTGTTCGCCCCTTCGCACCTCAACTTTTTCGGGGACATACATCATCTTTCCATCGCCTTCGCGCATCGTGATCTGCACGACTCGCGCCGGCTTCTTGGGATTGCCAGGCTGGCCGGCGCTAAAGTTTGCGTGGCTGTGACCGGGGGGCCGGCTGCGGCAAATGCGGCCACTGTTCCAAGGGCAAAGGCAGTTGCCACTACGGTAATGAATGGGGATCTCGACATAGCTTGTTCGTTCCTTTTCAGTGTCGCGTTGTGGCTGTTCTTGGTGGGCTTGATGACTTTCATCTCGATTTCCGTCTTCGTGGGCGAAGCAGGGGTCAACTTGCGCTGGGGGGCGTTGCGGAAGGGTTCGTCGATTTCGTAGGCAACAGTTCCTGTTGGGTGCTTGTACCAGCCCGGATCCTTGTAATCGTTGCGCTCTAGCCCTTCGCGGACCTTTACGACAGAAAACATACCGCCCATTTCGAGCGGCCCGAACTGCCCGAAGCCGGTCATCATTGGGAGCGTGTTGTCAGGCATCGGCATTTCCATCTCACCCATCTCCGCCATGCCGGCGCGAACCCATCGGCATGTAATCCGGCAAGAGCTTGCGGATCGTCTTGGTGAGGTCGCGCTGCGGCACACCGATAAACGTCTTCACGTTATGGCCCATGGCGTTCATGGTGTGGTGCGACTTGTGGCAATGGATCGCCCAGTCGCCGGGCTCGTCCGCAATGAACTCGTAGGCGCGCATGGCGCCAACGGGAACGTCAGTGGTGACTTCGGGGATACGCGCGCTTTCAGGAATCCAGCCGCCGTCGGTGCTGGTCACCTCGAAGTGGTATCCATGCATATGGATCGGATGATTGGTCATGGTGAGATTGCCGATGCGCACGCGCACGCGATCGCCGCGCCGCACCACCAGATGATCGATGCCGGGGAAGACGCGGCTGTTCCAGGTCCACAGGTTGAAATCGGTCATGGTCATGACCTTGGGCAAATAGCTGCCGGGATCGATGTCGTAACTGCTCATGAGAAAGACGAAATCGCGGTCGACACGATGCAGCTTGGGATCCCGTGGGTGAACAACGAAAAATCCCATCATTCCCATCGCCATCTGCACCATCTCGTCGGCATGCGGGTGATACATGAACGTTCCGCTCTTCTTGAGCGCGAATTCGTAGACGAAGGTCTTGCCCGGCTTGATGTGCGGTTGGGTCAAGCCGCCGACACCATCCATGCCGTAGGGCAGCAGCATGCCGTGCCAATGAATAGTGGTGTGTTCCGGCAGCTTGTTGGTGACGAAGATGCGGACCTTGTCGCCCTCGACGCATTCGATTGTCGGCCCCGGCGACTGCCCGTTGTAACCCCACAGATGCGCTTTCATACCGGGCGCGATCTCGCGTGTGACCGGCTCCGCAACCAGATGGAATTCCTTCCAGTCGCCATTCATGCGCCAGGGCAGTGTCCAACCGTTCAGCGTGACGACCGGCTGATACGCGGGTCCGCTTGACGGAACGAGCGGCGGCTGCATCGCCGGGGATGTGGTCGTGACCGCTTCGGGGATGGCGGCGGCCTGGACGCGCCCGCTGACCGCCGTAGCACCCGCGAGGATGGCGGAGCCGCCGATAAGATTGCGCCGTGAGATCATGGTTGTGTCCTCATCAATGTCAGTGGGCGGCCGCGCCGGGGCGGTTAGGGGAAGCGACATTCGACGATTCTCCGGGGTCCGTTCCGCCGCCGGCCATCGCCGTCGAAAGATCGGTGCCCGCGAGCCAGAAATCGCGCAGCGCATCGGCGGCTGCCGCGTTGGCGTTAAGCTTCTGCTGTGCCTCGAGCAGAAGCGTGAACACGTCAACCTGCATGGCACCGTAACGCAGCATCATTTCGTCTGAGATGATCTTGCGCAGCGGCAGCACGTCGCGCTGGTAGTGGCCCGCAATGTCGTAGCTCGTGCGATAGTTCCGATAGGCTTCGCGCGCTTCAGAACGCACGTTCACAGCCTTCTGCGCCAACCGGTTGACCGCCTGCATATAGGTTTGCTCGGCTTCCCGCACGCGCGCCTCGCCGAAGTCGAACAAGGGAACCTCGAACGAGACCGTGAACCCGCGGTCGCGGATGCTTTCGCCAGTGGCCTTCTCCTTGGTGAGCTTGTCGGCATAACCCGCCTCGAGAACGTTGATAAACCGGGTCGCGTTGGTGAGGCCGTAGGCCTTGGCAAGCGTATCGAGCTCGATGCGGGCAATCTGTAGATCGACGCGCCGGCGTACCGCCTCCTGCTCAACCGCGGGCAAGGCGAGAGCGCGCTTTGGCAAGGGTGGCAATGATTTCGGAAGCGCGAATTTAAGAGCGTTGCCCCAGAGGCCAAGCGCGCGCACCAGACGCTCGCGTTCCCTCGAGGCGCGTTGCTGTGCGCTGGCAAGGCGAACCGCGACGTCGGAATGGAATGCCTGCTCGCGCGCCTGATCGAGCTTGTTCATTGCGCCGGTCTCGCCGAGGCGCTTGGCGAGTTGCGTCATCGTCTCGGCAGCCTCGTTGGCCTGCGTGAATAAGCCAACTGTCTCTTGCGCCGCGACCGCGCGATAAAACGCACGGCGCGCTTCGGCGGCGACGCGCAATGTCTCGAGGGCGGCGGCCAGCTGCGCCTGATGAAACCGTTCGGCGGCGATTTCGCTGCGCACCGGAAGTGTGGCAAGGGCAAGAATACTGGCGACGATCTGGCGCTCGATCTCGGTTTCAACCGAACCGGTCATGCGTGTCACGGAAAAATGCGGGTTGGGTGGAAGCGACTGCTGAACCCTGACAGCTTCGGCGATGCCAAGCTCGTTGTAGGCCGCTTGCAGACCGCGGTTGTTGAGCAAAGCGATCTGCACGGCCGAGTCCACGGTCAGGGGGCGCTTGAGCAGGCGTTCGACTTCGGCGCGTGCAGCTGCTTCGTCCTCCTCCGAGCGGATCGCGACGACCCCCTTGTTGAGAGTCTTCCCGGCAATATCCGCCGTCACCGACATTCCGCCGTCTTGCGAGAAAGTCTGGCAGGCTGCGAGTGACGCGCAGCCGATGACCGCAAGTCCGCGGACGATGGTCAGACAACGTCTCACGGCTTTTCCTTGTCAGATCGGGACGGATCGCCGGCCGACCAAGGGGACGGCTCGGTCGGTTGGACTCCGTGCTGGTTCTGGAGCACCGAGCGATAGGACGTCGCCGGGACACGAACGTCCGGATCGGCAGGGTCGGGCCCCGTCAATGGCCGCTGCGGAGTCGCAGCGCAGCCCTGAATAATCAGCGCCGCCGAAATCAACAAAGCGCAATGCGTCGCGCGCCGCGTGGCGGTAACCCAAGCCCAACGCAAATTTGGGGACATGCGAATCCCTCATCTGTCTGACATTGATGCAGTGCGCACGGCAGAGCGCCGGCGCGCAGGCTCAAAGAGACAGCAGGGATCTCGGCGGTCGATCGATGCGGTCGAAACCCCGCCCGAACAGGCTTTCCGAGCGAGTAATCGTTATGCTGTTGGCAACGACCATCGGGATAACGGTAATCGCAAAATTAGGCGCAATGGCCGTCACGCCAAACAGCCCGCAGCAGTTTTGGTTCTGGTCTCGCGGCGGGTCGGCGGGGGGAGAATGGTGGTGATCGGCATGGTCAGCCGAATGATGGTGGCTCGCCACTGCCTGGATTTCATCCAGGCAATGTGACGGGTCAACGGAGAGAGAAACGGCAGCAGCCGGCGCCGCCACCGCGAGCAGGTAAAATGCGGCGACCACGAGACCTACTTTTCGGTGCCAGTGTTTTCGCGCGATCGATAACATGAATGCTTCTTACCAGCTCCGTCCGGTACGCAACAGCCAATGGAAATAATGAGGAAATTACAACTATTTGGGACACTAACCAAGATGCTAGGCATTCTCGGCCGCGTTGGATTCCCAATCTCCACACCACTGCAATGCCAAAATCGTGCGATAGCTGCAGGCCGATGACGGTCCGCACCCAGCTGGTTGGTATCCTTGCAGCCGCGACGGTTGCCGGTTGCGCGGCGTCCGACGACGCGTCGGGGCGCTTTCTGGTTCAACCTGACAGATACCAACTTTATAGCTGCAGGGAGCTTGCCGAGGCGGCTCAGGCGGTTGGCGCACGTCAGCTGGAGCTTGAAGGATTGATGGCGAAGGCTGGGCCGGATGCGAGTGGTCATTTCGTGAGTACGATCGCTTACCGGCCAGAATATCTGCAATTGCGCGGCCAGATGAACGAGATACGCAAGACGTCGGCGGAAAAGAAATGCAAATTCAACCCTGATGCTCCCTTGGGTGCCCGCGTAAGCGACCAGGTCATACGCTGACCTACGACATAGCCCCGCTGATGGAACTTTTATAGGCTGTGGAACTTGTAGCCGTGGAACCCGCCACGGACGTGGCATTACAAGGGGGCTGGCATGGGACTACTGATCAGCATTCTTATTACGTTTCTTGTCATTATCCTGGTTCTCTATCTCATCAACATGCTGCCGATCGATGGACGAGCGAAACAAATCGTTCGCGTCATCGTCATCATCATCGGCGTGCTGTCGCTGCTGAAATATCTCGCCGTCTTCTAGCGCTCATAGGTTCACGCGGCGAAGGCGCAGTGCGTTGCCGACGACGCTGACGGAGGACAACGCCATCGCGGCGGCGGCGATGATCGGCGACAGCAACACGCCGAAGATAGGATAGAGGACGCCCGCTGCGACAGGCACGCCAAGCGCATTGTAGATAAAGGCAAAGAACAGGTTCTGCCGGATGTTGCGCATCACGGCGGCCGAGAGGGCGCGCGCTTTCACGATCCCGGTGAGGTCGCCCTTGAGAAGGGTGATACCCGCGCTTTCTATGGCCACGTCAGCGCCCGTTCCCATGGCGATGCCGACTTCGGCTGCCGCAAGAGCAGGGGCGTCATTGACGCCATCGCCGGCCATGGCCACGGCCCGGCCCTCCCGGTGCAGTTTTTCGACGATCGCGCTTTTCTGATCAGGCAGCACTTCGGCCTCCACCTCGGCGATGCCGAGACGGCGCGCTACCGCCTGCGCCGTGGTCCGATTGTCGCCGGTGAGCATGACCACGCGGATACCTTCCGCGGCGAGCGCACGCAGCGCGTCGGGTGTCGTCGTCTTGACCGGGTCGGCAATGGCGATGACGCCGGCGGGCTTGCCGTTCACAGCAAGGAAAATGGCGGTGGCGCCATCGCCGCGCAGACGCTCGGCTTCGGCAGAAAGAGCGGACGTGTCGACGTTCAGTTCGCCGAGAAATCTGGCATTGCCGAGCGCGAGCCGCTTGTCCTCGATCGTCCCGATCACGCCTTTTCCGACAGGTGAATCGAAGTCGCGCACGGGCGAAAGCTCGAGATTGCGCTCGGCCGCAGCGGCGACGATCGCTGCCGCCAGGGGATGTTCGCTGCCGCGCTCGACGCTGGCAGCGAGCTGCAACACCATTGTCTCGTCAAATCCGGGCGCAGGCTTGACAGCCACGACCTTCGGCTTGCCTTCGGTGAGCGTACCGGTCTTGTCGATCACGAGCGTGTCGATCTTTTCCATGCGCTCAAGGGCTTCGGCATTCTTGATCAGCACACCAGCTTGCGCGCCGCGGCCGACGCCGACCATGATCGACATCGGCGTCGCCAGGCCCAGCGCGCAAGGGCACGCGATGATCAGCACACTTACTGCGGCGACCAGGCCGAACGCGAAGCGCGGCTCCGGGCCGAAGGTCGCCCAGGCCACGAACGCGATGAGCGCGATGGCTATGACCGTCGGCACAAACCAAGCTGACACCTGGTCGGCGAGGCGCTGGATCGGCGCGCGGCTGCGTTGCGCCGACGCCACCATCTGCACAATCCGGGACAGCAAGGTGTCGCGGCCGATCTTGTCGGCGCGCATCACGAAGCTTCCGGACTTGTTGATCGTGCCGCCAATCACGCGCGAATCTTTCTCCTTGGTCACCGGCATGGATTCGCCCGTCACCATGGATTCATCGAGCGCCGAGCGGCCTTCGAGGACGACGCCATCCACCGGGACCTTGTCGCCGGGACGCACGCGCAGCCGGTCGCCGACCTGTACCGTGTCGAGCGAGACCTCCTCATCGTTGCCGTCATCTTTCACGCGGCGCGCCGTCTTGGGCGCGAGATCGAGGAGGGCGCGGATCGCGCCGGAAGTCGCCTCGCGCGCGCGCAATTCCAGCACCTGGCCGAGGAGCACCAGCACGGTGATGACCGCGGCCGCCTCGAAATAAACAGCAACCGCCCCCTCGGCGTCACGGAACGCCGCAGGAAACAGGTTGGGCATCAGCACCGCCACCACGCTGTAAAGCCAGGCGACGCCGGTACCCATGGCGATCAGTGTGAACATGTTGAGGTTGCGCGTGACCAGCGATTGCCACCCGCGGACGAAAAATGGCCAGCCCGCCCACAGCACGACTGGCGTCGCCAGCACGAACTGAATCCAGTTCGAGAGGTTCTTCCCCAACAACATGTGCAGGTTCGTGAGATGGCCGCCCATTTCTAACGCCACCACAGGCAGGCTGAGCACGAGGCCGATCCAGAACCGGCGCGTCATGTCGATGAGTTCGGGATTGGGCCCGACTTCAGCGCCGGCGATTTCCGGCTCGAGCGCCATGCCACAGATCGGGCAGGAGCCGGGCCCGACTTGCCGAATCTGCGGATGCATTGGACAGGTGTAGATGGTGCCTTCCGGCACGGTTTCGGCTTGGCGCGCGCCCAGATATTTTTGCGGATCTGCAACAAATTTTGCGCGGCAACCGGCGGAGCAGAAATAATAGGTATGGCCCCGATAGTCGGCGCGATGTTTCGCAGTGTGCGGATCGACCGTCATGCCGCATACGGGGTCGATGACACCCTCCGCAGCGTTGTCGTGATGATGGTGATGTTCTGGTGCCACCAATTGTGCCTTGCCCTTGCCTTAAATACCCCTAGGGGGTATATAGACTTCATGGCAAAGAACAGCAAGGCGGCAACCCTCAAGCGGCTTAGCCGGGTCGAAGGTCAGGTGCGCGGCCTTGCCCGCATGGTCGAGGACGAGCGCTACTGCATCGATATTGTGACGCAGGTCGGCGCGGTCCGCGCGGCATTGCGCCGTGTGGAAGAAGAAATTCTGCGCGATCACGTCGCGCATTGCGTTGATCACGCCATCAACAGCGGCAACAAAGCCGACCAGCGCCGCAAGGTGGCCGAGCTCATGGATGTGATGGGACGCGCGGGAAGATAGTCAGCCGAACTTCTGTCGTGCCAGCGCCGTACCGGCGCCGAGCGCCTTCAGCTTGGCCTCGGCGATATCGCGTCGCATCGGCGCCATGCCGCAATTCGTGCAGGCGATGATTTTTTCCTTCGGCGCAACCTTGATCACGTTGCCGATGACAGCAGCCACTTCCTCGGGCGTCTCAACCTTGTCCGTTGCCACGTCGATCACGCCGACAAGCAGGTCTTTGCCGTCCAGGAGCGACAACAGCTTCAGCGGCACGTGCGAGTTGATGCATTCCAGCGAGACCTGGCCGATCTTGCTTTTGGCGAGCGCGGGAAAAATATTCTCGTATTGCCGCCACTCGTCGCCGAGGGAATTCTTCCAGTCGATATTGGCCTTGATGCCGTAGCCGTAGCAGATGTGCACGGCAGTCGTGCATTTGAGCCCTTCGATGGCGCGATGCAGTGCTTCGATGCCCCAGCCTGCGACATCATCCATGAACACATTGAAAGCCGGCTCGTCGAGCTGAATCACGTCAACGCCGTCTTTTTCGAGCGCGCGCGCTTCCTGGTTCAACAGGCCGGCAAACGCCATCGCCATCTTCACTTTGTCGCCGTAGTGCGAGTCCGCGATGGTATCGGAAATCGTCATTGGGCCGGGCAGGGTGATCTTCAGCTTGCGCTTGGTGTGCGCGCGCGCATGCCGCGCTTCGGCCTGGTGTACACGTCCCTTCAATTTAAGTGCGCCGCGCACGACCGGTACCATCGCTTTGTAGCGGTCGGCGCGGATTCCCATCTCGACTTTGTGCGCGAAGTCGATTCCGTCGACATATTCGAGAAAGCCATGCACGAAATGCTGACGCGACATCTCGCCGTCGCAGACGATGTCGATATCGGCGTCCTCCTGCCATTTGACTGCGAGCAATGTGGCATCGAGCTTCGCGGCGGCGAGCTCGTCGCCCTGCAGCCGCCATTGCGGCCACAACTTGTTCGGCTCGGCGAGCCAGGAGGGTTTTGGCAGGCTGCCGGCGACGGTCGAAGGAAACAACATGTCTATGCGGTCTCGAAACGTTGTGGAGGCCGCCAACTATAGAGCCAATCGTAGCGCGCGCGCAGCTTTTCTCCGCCCATCCCTCGCATCGCCAAATTGCGCACGAAGGCCTCTGGCCCCGTCAGCCCATAAATGCGCGCCTGGCGACGAGCGGCCTGTTGGGCGCGCATCGTGCGGTGCCAGCGCGCGCCCTCATAGGCGCGTAGCGCATCGGATGGGTCATCGAGATATTTGGCAAGCATGTCAGCGAGCACGGCGGCGTCTTCGATTGCCATTGCGGCGCCTTGGGCGAGAAACGGCAGCATCGGGTGGGCGGCATCCCCGATCAGCGTCACCGGCAGGCGTCCTCCGCGGAATGGGACCTTGCGGTCAAAGAGCGCCCATTTCAGCCAGCGATCAGGAATTGCAATGAGCGCGCGCGCCTTTTCCGACCACGTCCACCGAACGAAGTGACGAAGGATTTCCGTACGGTCACCGTCGGCCGACCAGCCCGGCTCGTTCCACTCGTCGTGAACAATGCCGACAATGTTGATGAGACGGCCGGACTTCACCGGGTAGTGGACCAGATGCGCGTCGTGGCCAAGCCAGAGATGAACGAAGGGCTGACGAAATTCGGCTGGCACCGACTCGACCGGGACGAGGGCGCGCCAGGCGGTGCGATGCCGGAACGTCGGCGGTTGCTGACTGTGCAGGCGCTCGGCCACTGTTGACCAGATACCGTCAGCACCAATCAGGGCGATGCCGCGCTGGTCGAGCACCTGCGAACCGCGCCTGCCGAGGACGCTCACGCCCCTGACATGGGCGGCAAACTCCTCCACGCGTACGCCCAGCTCAAGCGTCACGTCGAGAGTGTCATTCGCCGCATCGGCGAGTGCCGCTTGCAGGTCTCCGCGATGGATCGACCAGTACGGTGCGCCGTAGCGCCGCTCGGCCTCGTCACCCAAAGGAATGCGCGCGATCTCGCGTCCCGAGCCGCCGGCCATCACGCGGATCGCCAGCGGTTTGACGGCAGTCGATTCGATCCGCTCGCGCAGGCCCAGCGCGATCAATACACGGCTGGCATTCGGTGAAAGCTGCAGGCCGGCGCCGGTTTCCTCCAGCTTGGCGGTCTGCTCCAGGACCGTCACGCGCATGCCCGCGCGTGCGAGCAGCAGCGACGCCGTCAGGCCGGCAATTCCGCCGCCGGCGACGATGACATGACGCGGCGGCGCCATGGCTTATCCGATCAGGCTCAGGCGGCGGCGGAATGCGGCAACGCGCATTCCGGCGGGCGCGCCGAATGCGAATCAAGTGCCGGATCGTGGCGATAGAGCGTCGAGCAATACGGGCAGATGATTTCCTTATCCTCGCCCATGTCGAGGAAAACATGCGGATGATCGTAAGGTGGCGTCGCCCCGACGCACATGAACTCCCGCGCACCGATCTCGATCACCGGCACGCCAGGGTCGTTGTGGAAGTGGGGGACGATATGTTCCGCCATGGCAATTCCTCTCGCTGCCGCGGATCACGCGGCGAAGTTCCGGCGGCACCATAGCGGGGAGGTCGTGCGATGCCTAGCTCCATTGCAAATATGTGGATGCCGCCGCTGAAACGCCTTTGTTGCCCGGCAGAGCAGCGTCGAGCGGGCAACGGAAGGGACGAATTGGAACCATCGAAGCAAAATGGACTGCGCACGCCGCGCATCGGGACCGCCTTGCTTGCGGCAGTCCTGCTCGCGGCGGCTGCGGCCTATACCGTACCGCGCGCGGCGGACGCCGTGTCGGGTCTCGATGATCCTGCGCGCATTGCAGGCCGCGCACTCGATGGCACGTTTGATGCGGTGATAGCACAGCGCGAAATCGAAGCTGCACTGGCGGCGCAGGACTCCGAACTCGCACAAAGCGTCATCGATCTTGCGCGCGCGCGCCACATCACGGTCGACCCTGCGCTGGCGGAAAAGGTTGCAGCGGCGACCGCTGAGGCCGCGACCATGCGGTATCGCGCGAAAAGCTTTGCGCGCGGGCTGGTGACCGGTGAGCCGCAGGACATGGCATCGCTTGCGGGGACAACGTTCGGCGACCTGTTCGTATTTGGCGATATCCGTGACGCCCTGCGCGAAGGCACGCGGTATGTCCGCGGCGAGCAAGTGGACCAGCTGGTTCTGGGTCTTGCGGCAACCGGCATCGCAATTACCGCTGGCACCTATGCGACGTTTGGGGCCGCTACTCCCGCGCGCGCTGGGCTTACGCTTGTGAAGGCCGCGCGCAAGACCGGACGGCTGGGTGCCGAGTTCACCGAGAGTCTCGGCCGCATGGTCCGGCAAACCAGTTTCCCGGCCGCAGCGCGCGCCGCGCGCGATACGGCAAAGGTCGAACGGGCGGGCGGCTTGCTGCATCTGGTCCGCGACGTCGGCCGCGTCGAAAAGGCCGCCGGCGGGCGCGCGGCGCTGGACGCCCTGAAGATTGCCAAGGAGCCGCGCGACATCACACGCGTCGCCAAGCTTGCCGAGAAGGAAGGCAGCCGCACGCGTGCCATCCTTAAAGTCGCGGGGCGCAGCGCGATCATGCTTGCGGCCTTTGCTTTCGACGCAAGTCTCTGGCTTCTTGGCGCGCTGCTTGCCGTATTTGGCTTTGTATCCGCGTTCAAAAGCGCCGTCGAACGTACGGCGCTCCGAATTTTTCGCCGGCGGCGGGAACGACGTATGCGCAGAGCGATGCAACAGATTGCCGCCTTGCCCGCCCGCGGCTAGATACAGCTCATGCCAAGTTTCAGGAACGGTGACGTCGAGATCGCCTATCTCGACGAAGGGGAAGGCGAGCCGATCGTGCTCGTCCACGGGTTTGCGTCCACAAAGGAGGTCAACTGGGCGCAGCCCGGGTGGGTCGGCACCCTCAACCGCGCCGGGCGACGCGCTGTTGCGCTCGACAATCGCGGGCATGGCGCGTCGAGCAAACTTTACGACCCGGCCGCCTATCACAGCGCGATAATGGCCGACGATGTCCGCGCATTGCTCGATCATCTGAAAATCGAGCGCGCCGACATCATGGGCTATTCGATGGGCGCACGCATTACGGCCTTCCTGGCAGTGAAACACGCCGACCGGGTGCGCTCCGCAATACTCGGCGGGCTAGGTATCCGTCTTGTCGAGGGTGTGGGCCTGCCGGAGAGCATAGCCGATGCACTGGAGGCCGCGTCACTGGCTGAAGTGCAGGACCTGACCGGGACGATGTTTCGCGACGTTCGCCGAGCAGACGAAATCGGATCTTCGTGCGCTTGCTGCATGCATTCGCGGATCGCGGCAGACTTTGACTCGCGCGGAAGTTGGCGCAATTCGCGCGTCCGTCCTGGTTGCCGTCGGGACAAAAGATCCGGTTGCCGGGTCGGCGCAGGCCCTGGCTGCAATTATCCCGGGCGCGCGGGCGCTCGATATTCCGGACCGCGACCATATGCTCGCCGTCGGGGACAAGGTCTTTAAGGCCGGCGTTATCGACTTCCTTAACCAACGCGCATGAGCCATGCGCGGGGCGCTTTGCAGCGCTCTCCTTGCCCCTTTGAATTTGTGATAAAAGACCCACGTAGGGGATCGAGAGGCGTCGGGAGAACAGTTTCATGGCTCAATTTCAGGCGCGGCCCGCAAAGGGCCTCGACAAGGTCGATCCAGTCTGGGCGCGAATCCGCAACGAAGCGGAGGACATTGCGCGCCGCGAGCCCGAGCTCGCCACCTTCATTTATGAAAACATCCTCCATCACGACACGCTTGAGGCCGCAATTGCCCATCGCGTCAGCCAGCGGCTGGATCACGCCGACGTATCGGCCGACATGATCCGCCAGGCTTATGATGATGCGCTCGAGGATCAACCGGTGCTCGGCGAAGCCTTTCGCGCCGATATTGTCGCCACGGTCGATCGGGATCCCGCGACCAGCCGCTTCATTAGAGCCCGTGCTTTACTACAAGGGCTTTCATGCCATCCAGACCCATCGCCTCGCGCACTGGCTTTACGGAAAGGGCCGCAAGGATTTCGCGCTCTACCTTCAGAGCCGCGCGTCATCGGTCTTCCAGTGCGATATCAATCCAGCGGCGAAAATTGGCCGCGGTATTTTCCTGGATCATGCGACCGGGCTGGTTGTCGGCGAGACCGCCGTCATCGAAGATGATGTCTCGATCCTGCACGACGTGACGCTCGGCGGTACCGGCAAGGAGCACGAAGACCGCCATCCGAAAATCCGCCGCGGCGTAATGATTGGTGCAGGCGCCAAGATCCTCGGCAACATCGAGGTTGGCCACTGCGCGCGCATCGCGGCAGGCTCCGTTGTCATCAAGCCCGTACCGAACAATGTCACAGTTGCCGGCGTGCCGGCCAAGGTCGTTGGGGAGGCGGGCTGCCCCGAACCGTCGCGCGCTATGGACCAGATGCTCTACGGCATCATGTTGGACGGCTGACGCTTTTTGCATTGGGCTTGCCCTGCGCCCTTCGATCGGGCATTGAAACGGTGCCTCAAGAAGGAGTAACGCGTTGGACGTCCAGGAAGTCAGAAAACTCGACGGCTATTTGAAGAAACTTTTTGGCAATGCGCAGATCCGCGTGGTGCCGAAGGGGGGGGACAGCGCCGAGGTCTTTGTGGGACCCGATGACCTTGGCGAGCTCACGGTCGACGACGAAGACGGCGAGCGCTCCTACAATTTTCGTATGGTCATCCAGGTCGGTAACGACCCGAGCATCCAGCCGGTGCCGACGCTCAACGCCTATCTGCGCAGCAAATTCGATAACGAGAATATCCGCGTCGTGCCGCGGCCGAAGAAAACGGACTCGCTGGAAGTTTATATCGGCGAGGAATTCATTGCGGTCCTATTTCTTGAAATAGAGAAGGGGCGGCGCTCGTACATCCTCGAATTGCCAATCCTGGATGTCGATTTAGTCGACTAGCAAGCCGCAATTTTCGATTTCGTCATGGCCGGGCTCGCGCCGGCCCTGCTTTTTGCGTTAGTTCGCCGGATGCAATCGCGCAACAAGCCGGTCGACGCCCTTCGCGACATTCTCCCAATCCGGCAGCCAGTCGCGCGGAAACCGGAAGGTGATATCGGCATTGCCGATGCGGCGCTCGAGGAGGCAGACACCGGTATTGGTTACGCCCTTGCGCGAGCAGCGGGCAAGAAAATGCTCGGGCGCGTTTGATTCAAACACCAGGTCCTCGCCTTGATAAGGCGAGTCGTCACGAAATCCACGGTAGGTCAATCCCGGAAAACCGGCGACGGGCTGCGCCACAAGATAGCGCGGGTAGATTGTCTGAACGCGCTCCATTAGCGGCAATGTCGCGTCGCCTGATGAAAGCGTCACGAATACACGCTCATTTGGATCGAGCGGCGCACCGACGGTCGGTTTGACGGCAGGATCGGGCGGCACCAGCGACGGCCAAAGATAGCTGAGATCGACGCGCTGCTGCGCGCCGGCCCGACGCTGAACCCCGATGCGGATGGCCGCCGGTTCGACATTGAAGGTCACGCCGGAGACGACGATCGGCAGCGAAGGCGCATTGAGCGATACCGGTCCCTGTGGCCATCGCGGCCACAGAATGTAGGCCACATAGAGAGCGGCCAGCAGCACCACCGCACCAAATACCAGGAGCGGTGTCATGATTGGGTTATGGCCGGCGTGCCGTCGCCGCTGGGTGGCCGGCCGGGCCGAGCTTGGGGGTTCCTGCGCGAGAAAGGCCACGGCGACTCCTGCGTGCGAATCGCGCGGATTATGCCACGTCACGCCGCCGGAACGGGGCAGCCGCCATTTACCATTCGTTAAGGATTGGCTGGCGCGTGCCCCGCCGGTTTGCAACAGATTGCCTCCGCTACTGCGTTGAGGCGAGTGATGACCCCTGAAGTCCGTACAGATGTTGTTCGCGCTGGCGTTCGGCTTTGCCGTCGCAGGCATGTGCAGCTCGGGCTACCGGCTCGTTACCGATCGCCTGCCGAGCTTCAATCAGTTGAGCAACGGCCCCGCTGCGGCGACATTCGCCGTGGTTCCGTTGCTGGTGGTGGCGGCGCCGTTCCTCATCATGCGCAACACGATCCTCGGTCAGCGACAGGAAGGACGCCGTTTTGAATTCGTCTTCCTTGCCACGCTGATCGCCGGTTTCTGGAGCCTCATGTCGGGCCTGGTTCTGGTCACGACGTTGCAGGCTCTTCTGCTCGCCTAGGACGCTTCCCTCGAAAGCTATGTTCGGGCAAGTTCGCGCCTTCCTGCTGGGAGGGCGGAATGCCCATTTACGAGCTCGACGGTCAGGCGCCTGAACTTCCCGGCGATGGCCGATTTTACGTGACGGAAACCGCGGTGCTGATCGGCCGCGTGCGGCTCAAGGCCGACTCCAGTGTCTGGTTCGGCGCCGTGCTGCGTGGCGACAATGAATGGATCGAGCTCGGCGAGCGGTCGCAGATTCAGGACAATGCGACACTGCACACCGACCCCGGGTTTCCTCTGACCATCGGCCGCGACTGTGTCATCGGCCACAATGTCGTTCTTCACGGCTGCACGGTCGGCGACAATTCCCTGATCGGAATGGGCGCGATCCTGCTCAATGGCGCAAAGATTGGAAACAACTCGCTTGTCGGTGCCGGCAGCGTGGTCACCGAAGGCAAGAGCTTCCCTGACAACTCGCTGATCGTCGGAGCACCGGCGCGCGCGATCCGCACGCTCGACGAGAAAGCGGTCGCAATGATCCGCGCCGGCGCCGATATCTACGTGCAACGCTCGAAGCGTTACGCAAAGGGCCTCAGGCGGACGGGCTGATCAGGCTGCCGCCTTCTTGGTATCGACCTGCGGCGGGACGCGGAACGCAATCGAAAGTCTGTTCCACGTGTTGATCGCAACGGCTGCCGCCGTTAGATCGACAATCTCCTTCTCCGAAAACTGCTTGCGAACCGTGTCGAAGACTTCGTCCGGAACGTGGCCCTCGGTCAGCAGTGTGATCGCTTCGACCCAGGCCAATGCCGCGCGTTCGCGCGCGGTGTAGAGCGGTGCTTCGCGCCATGCGTTAAGGAGGTGCATTCGCTCGTCGGTCTCGCCGTGCTTGCGTGCGTCGCGCGTGTGCATCGCCAGGCAATAGGCGCACCCGTTGATTTGCGACGCGCGGATTTTTATGAGCTCACGCAGTTTCGGATCAAGCCCGGATTGATCGACATAGGATTGCAAGGCAGCCACGGCCTGAAACGCGGCCGGACTCACTTTGGTGACGTCAATTCGCTGTTGCATGAGGACCTCGTGATGTCTGACGTCGCCCCGGCCTCGAAGATTGCGCGCAAAAAATGCCGTCAGTCTGACCGCTTCGTGACCATCGCGTGGATATGGAACGCGCTACTCGTCAAAAAATGTGCGGCCGGATCTTGGGGGAGATCCGGCCGCTCGCGAACCCGGTCTGGGGACGGGGAGGGGTGGGGACGTGACCGGGAACGCGAATTCCTTTCCTTGTCAGCGCGCCGAAACGATCGCCGGCGCAGCGGGCGGTTCGCCAAGCAAAACCCAGGCATTCGGGTCTGATTGCGACTGACGTTTCACGAAGCGATAGCCAGTCCGCTCCCACGACAGGATCTGCGGTTCCTGATTATCGAGAACGAATTCGCCGCGATCGGTCTTGACCGTAAGCACGGCATGACCATCGCCTTTCTTGTCGCGCACGACGGTGATGAGCAGCGCCTCGCGCGGCCACCCGGCCTGCATCAACATGCGCCGCTTGAGCAAAACGTAATCCTCGCAGTCGCCGTAACCGTCGTCCGGATAGTTCCAGCGTTCGATGACGCCCCAATGCTCCGTGTCGGTGATCGGCTTGATCGCCTGGTTTGCCCAGGCATTGACATTGACCAAGTCGGCCCAGGCTTTGGGCGAGAGCACGACGTCGCGCGGCGCCGACGGCTTGGTGGCGCATTCGGGCTGGTATTCGATGCAGAAATCCACCCATCCAATTGGCGGACGCGTCGGTTCCCCGACCGCGATGTAAAGCGGCTGTTCCAATTGCGGGAGCGGGTTACCAAGTGATGCCGTGCGCTCCCGGGCGGCCGTTGCGCTTACCGAGACCGCGAGCATAGCCGCGGCCACGAACGCCAGCGTGGCGCCGGTCCGCAGTGTCTGTTTGAGACGCCTAGCCATTGTGGCCCCTTCCCGTCTTGTTGGGGCCACAGTTCCCACAAACGACTTGTATTGGGGCTAAGTTGCGGAAGTCACTTTAAGTAGAAAACAAGTAAAACACCGATCTAATACTTTTAAAGCTCAAATAGAATTTGCCTAAAGTCCCAATCAATACAATTTGCCTAAAGTTTTAGGCATTAACGGATGGCGCGCGAAATAAAGCGCCCGCGCAGGCGTTCTGCACGGGCGTTTACTTTTGGCAGCCTTGGGATTTCACCGTGGCCGGCGTGCCGCGGACGACTGGAGCTAGCACCCTGTTACCGCGAGCGCGCAATTCCGCGCATCGCGTTTACGGCGCAGTCACGCTATTCGCCGGTCACGTTTTCTTCAACGAAGTCGGGGTGCTGCAGCCGCATGAACTCAATGGCAAAGCCGTCGTCAATGTGACGCACGACGCGGCCTTGCGTCTTTCCGACGGTGACTACGACGCCGATTGGCGGCCGCAGCTCACTGGCGATGCCAATCGCGGCGCCGGATTGCGACAGGTCGATCACGCGGCAGGCGACATTGGTGCCATTGGGCAGCACGAGCCGCGCCATTGGGTTCCGCGGCGCAAAACGGCCGTGGCGGCGATCCTCTGGAAGGTTGAGAATCTGCCGGTTGGCGAGCCAAGTGAGCTGCGCAGCAAGCTTGTCGCGCTTGCGCAGCGTCGCCGAGATCGTCATCGCAAATCCGTTTTCGAACGTGCGCGCGACTTTGCCCTCAAGACGGCCGAGATGGTCGACATAGGCAATCACACGCTCACCCGGTTGGCCGGCCATGGGAGCATGAAGAGCCATACCGCCGGGGGACATGTCGACAACCTGGCAGGGGAATTCGCGCCGATCTGCCAGCATGTAACGGCCGAGCAGGTTGACCTTCACGCGCTGATGGCGCCGGCGTTCCTCGGCCAGAGGCAGAATAACCGGTTTGGTCAGGGGCAGTGCCATAGCTGTCGGGATCGGAAAGCGTTTATTTTCCGCAGCTAACGAGCCTATGACCCTATCGTTAACGTTGCGTTAGTTTGTGCCGTCGCCCGGCCTGATTTCGCGCCCGCCGCTATAGACCAGAAAGCCATGCCGCATGCGCAGGCCGGCGCCGCTCCGAAATTGCGGTACCGCGACGTCGGATTGCGTGGCGCCGACATGGCGCAGTGTCTGCAATTCCAACTCAACGATGGGTTCTTCGCCGAGCCAATAAGGCTGTGTCAGGGGCGCCAGCGACCCAAGAGCGCGAACGCGCGTGCGTCCATCATGGCTAATCGGCAGCAACAACAGTTCCAGTTCGGTTTCTGCCCCCTTTTCGGTCCGTCCAGTAACACCGGCGACGGCACCAACCGCCTCATTGACGGCGGCATTGCCAATATTCGCAATCTGCACGCGGCTCGCTTCGCTCCAAAGCGCGTTAAAGCGCTCTCCTTTGATTTCGCGCCCAAACAGGGCGCACACGCGGGTGCCCGCAAGACGGAATCGAATCCCATCAATAAAATCGGCCGCGAGCATAAAGGTGTCGCCGAGCGCGTGACGGATGGCGGCCGGCTCGATTTCGGAACGCGTTGGCGCGGAACGTTCGCCCCGCCGACGGTTCCAATAGTCGAAAATGAGGCGCGTCGATGTATGCTTCACGAGACATCCTGTGCCGCCGCGAAACGTTAAAGGTGCGGCGCCTGTCCCCGATCGGCACAGGCGCGCCCGCATGGTGCGGCGACAGGGGATGTCGTGCAGAGATCGTGCCCGGTGCGGTATTTGGCGGCGGCGCTCTGCGGTTAGCGTTAAAACGAGAGTCGGATTGGCAAGAACGGCCGCTTGTGGTCCCTTTGGTTCACGCGAGAACGCACCTGCAAAATTGTCAGCGCCCCAAAAACAGTTACGAGCCCGGGGAGGCGAGGGGATGTGACCAGCCGCAAAGGCGGCAATAACCCCGCAGCGTGGCTCAAGGGAGGGCGAGAGCCCTCCCTTTTCTTTTGTATGCGCCGATCCGGCTTGCGGCTGGGTGGCGAAGCAGCGTAACTCATGGGTCCCACCGGAACCTCGTGAGTAAATCGCGAACCGATTTTCAATATCCCGCCGGTCGTTCTCGCTGTGCTCGCGGTGCTGGCGCTGGTGCATCTTGTCCGCACATTGCTGTTGACCGAGCAGCAGGACATCGAATTTCTGCTGACATTTGCTTTCATTCCGGCGCGCTACGACAACTCGGTCGTGCTCGGCGGCACTTTGCCCGGCGGCGGCGCCGACATCTGGACTTTCGTCACCTATGCGCTGATTCACGCCGACTGGACTCACTTTGGCGTCAATGCGGTTTGGCTCCTGCCATTCGGAAGCGCGGTCGCGCGCCGCTTCGGCACGCCGCGCTTTCTTGCCTTTCTCGCCGTCACTTCGGCGGCGGGTGCTGGATTGCATCTCGCCACGCATCCTGGCGAACAGTACCCGATGATCGGTGCCTCGGCGGCGATCTCAGGCACCATGGCTGCGGCGATGCGCTTCGCATTCCAGCGGGGCGGGCCGCTCGGATTGTTTCGCGGCGGAGACGATCGCGCCTATCGCGTTCCGGCAATACCGCTGACCGGGGTCTTGCGTGATCCGCGCGTGCTGCTGTTCCTCCTCGTCTGGTTCGGTATCAACATCCTGTTCGGGCTGGGCTCATTTCCCGTGACCGGCAGCGAACAGCCGGTGGCCTGGCAGGCGCATATCGGGGGATTTCTCGCCGGCCTGTTGTTGTTCTCTTGGTTCGATCGCAGGCCGGATTTACCGCAACTTGAGGACCGTGCTGCAACGCCGCATTAGCCAATTGCGCGGCGCGGGGCTGACCTCACGGAATTGCGTGTTGACGGAACCGGCGGCCCGGCAGGATCGTTCCTCGTGGCCCAGACTCATGGGTCGTTCCTGTGAGATCGGGCATTTTGCGCATGATCGCGTTTTGAAAGGCGATCATGCGTCAGGGAGGCTGCCATGAACGTGAAGACGATCCTGGCCGCCAAGCAACGAAACTTGGGCGGCGACATCGTCTCTATCGAACCAACGGCCGATCTTGCAGCGGCGGCAAAGTTGCTTTCCGCGCGCCGCATCGGTGCAGTGGTTATCCTCGGCGCCGGAGGGCGCCTCTCCGGCATATTGTCGGAGCGCGACATTGTGCGGGCACTCTCCGAGCATGGTGCAGCAGCTCTCAATCTGCAGGTTGGCCAGGTGATGACACGCAATGTCGCAACCTGCACCGGGGATAAGTCGGTCGCCAGCATCATGGAGCGCATGACCGCGGGGAAATTCCGGCACATGCCGGTCGTCGCCGACGGAAAGCTCACCGGACTTATTTCAATCGGCGACGTAGTCAAGCATCGCGTCGAAGAGATTGAAAGTGAATCCGAGGCGATGCGCGACTACATCCGCACCGCATAGCTGGCTTCACGCCCCGCCAGGATCGCCAGGCTGCGAGAGCGCGGTCACCGCCTCGTCGACCGCGTCGAGCGCTTTCGTGGTCGCGTCACTACCGATCTCGACTGCATCGGTGGCGCGATGGAAATCGAACCAGCCAATACCGCCGAGCCGAGGGCTGATCAGGACATCAGGTGGATCGCCGGCCAGGCGCGCCCGTGTGATGCGGTCCTGCATGACGTTGAAGGCTTCCACCATGACGGTCGGTAATCCGGGCCGGCCGCGGCGGCCGAAAAACTGCCGGCGCAGCGAACGCTCGCCGCTGAACATCCGGCGAAAGCCATTGGCCTTCGGAGGCTCGGGAGCGATTTCGTTTTCGTCGGGGCCATGATTTGCAATGATCGTGCCGCGGCCGAACAGATCGGAATTGAGATTGACCGCGATCACTAATCGCGCGCCGAGAGCGCGCGCGGCCGAGACTGGCACCGGATTGACCAGGGCGCCGTCGACCAGCCAGCGTCCGCCGATCAGCACAGGCGGGAAGATTCCCGGCAGCGAATACGACGCACGCAACGCGTCGCTCAGTCGGCCGCGGGTGAGCCAGATCTCATGACCGGTGTTGAACTCCGTTGCAATCGCCGCGAAGCGGATTGGAAGATCTTCGACACGGCTTTCCTTTAAACCTGCTTCCAGGCGCGCAGCGAGATGGCCGCCGTTGATCAGGCCGGAGCCAGACAAACTGATATCGAGATAGCCGAGCACGCCGCGCACCGTGAGTGTGCGCGCCCAGCTCTCCAGGTTGTCCATTTCCTTGGCTGCATAACAGCCACCGACGACGGCGCCGATGGAAGTGCCAACAATCACGTCGGGAACGATGCCATGCGCCTCGAGCGCGCGGATCACGCCGATATGGGCGAACCCACGAGCAGCGCCGCCGCCAAGTGCAAGGCCGATGGTCGGACGCACCGGGGCCGGCGGCGCATGCGTCGAGGCTTCCGCCGCACGGTCGCCATTGCGCGCTCGCGCGAATAAGCCTTCGAAAACCACGCGTCTTTTCTCCTATGCCCCCGAGCTTATGCAGGAGTGTCAATCCAGCGGTATTGCTGGCGGAGTGTTGTGACAGAAACGTGACAGGAAGCCTGCGCCCGCAGCATTACGTAAACGTTAAATGCCGCATCGGCTCGATTGGTTCCTCAGGCGCCAAAGCGCGTAACGATGGCATCAAGTTTTGGCCGGTCACGCTCCTCGGGTGGCTTTACCGGGCGGCCGATATGGACGAAGCCGGCGACGCGCTCATGAGGCGCGATGCCAAGCGCATCAAGGACGCGCCGGTCGTAAGCATACCATTCCGTAATCCAGCTCGCGGCATAGCCCATGGCGTGCGCGGCAAAGACGAAACTCATCGCGGAGGCGCCGGCGGAGAGCTGCTGCTCCCATTCCGGGATCTTTACGTGCGGACCGGCGCGGCTGACGACCGCGATAACAAGCGGAGCACGTGAGAGCCGCTTGCGCTCGAATTCGATCTGGTCAGGCGTCGCCTCAGGGTGGTCGGCACGGTACGTGGCTGCAATTGTGTCTCCTGCGGTGGTGCGTGCATTGCCTTCGAACACGATAAATCGCCAAGGCGCGAGCTTGCCGTGATCGGGGACCCGCGAAGCGATTTTCAAAAGCGTGTCGATCTCGGATGGTGCCGGTGCCGGCCCCTCCAATTCCATCGGCTTGACCGAACGGCGGGTTTTCAGGAGCTCAAGAGCGTCAGGCATTGTTGACCTTTCGGAAATTGCGCCGTTGCGACTAGCACGGCGTTAACGAGGTCACAAACAAGCGGCCGAGCGGCTTGAAATCGCCTCGATTTGAGCCGAAAACATCAGCGTCATGGACAGGGCTCCCGCAACCGCCGTTATTTGCGGCCGGCTACGGCCGGCGCTCGGACTTATTCTGGCTTTGGTTGCGATCGATCCACTGCCCGCACACGCCCAGGCGCCTGCGCAGAATTCGCTGTTTTCGGCGGTGCCGTCGACAGGGCTGATCTCCCCGTCGCCGTCGACGCGCACCGATATCTTCGGGCCGAGCAGCCTGCCGCCGACGCCGCCTGCGCCGACTCATAACGCGGCTCCTCCGACCACCGCATCGATTCCCCCAATTCCGGCAGGGCAGGTCGCGCTGGCGTTAAGCGCTCGTTTCGGCAAGGACGCGCAGCCGATCGGCGGCGGGCTGACGTGGCGCGTCTATAACGCGAAGCCGGAGGCGAATGGCAACTTCAAGCTGGTGAAGGAAGACAAATCGCCGGCGCCGACACTGGTACTTCCCGCCGGCGCCTACATTGTCCACGTTGGCTTCGGGCTTGCGACCGCCGTCAAGCCGGTCGAATTGCGCGCATCAAGCGTCCGCGAAGAGTTCGAACTTCCAGCGGGCGGGCTGCGCATCGAAGGCAAGGTGGGCGACGTTCGCATCCCCGCTGGGCAGATTTCGTTTGACGTCTACAAGGGTAGCCAGTTTGAAGCGGGTGACCGGCGACCGATCGCCGAGCATGTGATGACCAGTGATGTCGTGGTCGTGCCTGAGGGCACTTACTATATCGTGTCGAATTACGGCGATGCCAATTCGGTTGTCCGTTCGGACATTCGTGTGCAGGCCGGAAAGCTTACTGACATCACTGTCACGCACCGTGCCGCCGCCATTACGCTGAAATTGGTCACCGATCAGGGCGGTGAGGCGCTCGCCAACACCGCGTGGTCGGTGCTTACACCGGGCGGCGACGTGATCAAGGAATCGATCGGCGCATTTCCACGCGTCATTTTGGCCGAGGGCGAATATCGCGCGATCGCGCGCAATGAAGGAAAGGTCTACGAGCGCGAATTTAAGGTTGTTACCGGCGTGGACGGCGATGTCGAGGTGCGGGCGCGCTAAGGCCGCGCGGTCCACCGAACTTTCTTGTACCGGACGGAATTATAGTTGTGCAGATAATTGCTAACGACCCCGTCATGGACGTTTTTTCTGGCCTGGATTTGAAAAAAATTGCTCTGCTCCTCGACGTGGACGGCACAATTGTCGACATCGGCCCGTCGCCGAACGAAGTGCATGTCTCCGACACATTGCTGCGGTCTCTCGGGCGGCTGCATGAATTGTCGGGCGGCGCGGTCGCATTGGTGAGCGGGCGCCGTATCGGCGATCTTGATCGGCTGTTTTCTCCGCTGGCGTTGCCCTCGATCGGCGGCCACGGCGCTGAGATGCGCGTCAATGACGGCGAGATCTTTTATTGGGCGAAGCCGTTGCCGACCGATTTGCGCCGCAGGCTTGCGGACGCCGCCGGCATCGGGCCGGGCATTGTCGTCGAGGACAAGGACTATTCGCTCGCGCTGCACTACCGGAAAGCGCCGGAGCATGCCGAGCAATTGCGCCGTCACATCGCTGCCGCACGCGACGGCATTTTCCAGCCGAGCCGACCGAACTGCTGCTCGGCAAGGCGATGTTCGAGGTCAAGCGGCCGGGGATCAGCAAGGGGGAGAGCATCCGCAAACTGATGGCGCACGCGCCATTCAGCGGGCGCATGCCGGTGTTCATCGGCGACGATGTCACCGATGAATCGGTTTTCGAAGTCTTGCCCGAGATCGGCGGAAAGGGTTTTAGCGTCTCCCGATATTTCCCGGGGCTCGCCGGAGTTTTCAAGGATCCGGCGCAGGTGCGCAGCGCGCTGGATTCGCTGGCCACAAACGGACGGGCGCGCGTATGACCGACTATGGGCTCGATCTCGCGGTCATCGGCAATGGCCGCACCGCCGCATTGCTCGAACCGTCGTCGCGGATCGTGTGGTGGTGCCTGCCGCGCTATGACGGCGATCCCGTGTTCTGCCGGTTGCTTTCCGGAGGCGAGGACAAGGGATTCACCGACGTCGTGCTCGAAGGGCAGGCCGAGGTTCGCTCGAACTACGTCCGCAACACCGCGATCGTGGTGACCGATCTGATCGACGACAAGGGCGCCGGGGTGCGCATCACCGACTTTGCCCCGCGCTTCCAGATTTACGGGCGCACGTTCCGTCCGCCGCAGATCATCCGCATCATCGAGCCGATCGGAGGCATGCCGCGCGTAACCATTCGTTTTCGCACGACACATCGCTACGGCGAACCGGTTGCATCGCGATCGTCAGGCAGCAATCACATCCGCTACTGGCGCGACGACGTGCCGGTGAGGCTGACGACCGACGCGCCGCTCTCTTATGTCGAGAACGAAGCGTCGTTCATCTTGACGCGGCCGGTGCACATGGTCTTCGGCACGGATGAGCCGTTCGAAGGCTCGCTCGAGACGACGTGTCGGGATTTCTGCGAGCGCACCCGCGATTACTGGCTGGAGTGGGTGAGGCGGCTTGCCTTCTCGATCGACTGGCAGGACGAGATCATCCGCGCCGGCATCACGCTCAAGCTGTGCAGCTACGAGGAGACCGGCGCGATCGTGGCCGCGCTCACCACCTCAATTCCTGAAGTGCCGAAATCGGGCCGCAACTGGGACTACCGCTTTTGCTGGATGCGCGACGCGTTCTTCGTCGTGCGCGCGTTGAACCGCATCGGCGCGACACGCACGATGGAAGACTTCATATCGTACATCCTGAGTGTTTCCGCCGGACGGCTGGATGAGGTGCGTCCGCTCTACGGCGTCGTGCATACGGACTCCCTTGAGGAGCGCACCGCGCCGGCGCTTAGCGGCTACGGCGGTGATGGGCCGGTGCGCATCGGAAATGCGGCCGTCAATCAGAGCCAGCACGATGTCTACGGCAGCATCATCATGGCCGCGACGCCAATGTTCTTTGACCGCAGGCTGCCTCGGCCGGGCGATGCATCGCTTTTTCACACGATCGAGCCGCTCGGCGAACAGGCGGCGAAGCTCGCGCTCAAGCCCGATGCCGGCATCTGGGAATACCGCGGACGCACGCGCGTGCACACGCATTCGGCCGCGATGTGCTGGGCCGGCTGTCAGCGGCTCGCAGCCATCGCGAACCATCTCAATCTGCCCGAACGTGCCAACTATTGGGGCGGCATTGCCGAACACATCGGCGAGGAGGTGCTCAAGCGTGCGTGGAACCCCAAGCGCAAGGCGTTTTCGGCCGCATTTGACAGCGAAGATCTCGATGCCAGCGCGCTTCTGCTTGCCGAGCTTGGCCTGGTATCGCCTGACGATCCGCGGTTCGTGGCAACCGTCGAGGCCATCGGACTTGAACTTCGGCGCGGTTTTCACGTTATGAGGTATGTCGCTGCCGATGATTTTGGCCTGCCGGAGTCGGCTTTTTTGATTTGCCGGTTCTGGCTGGTCGATGCATTGTGGGAAATTGGGCGGCGGGACGAGGCGCATGACATGTTCGTCGACGCGCTTCGAATGCGAAATCGATACGGCCTTTTGTCGGAGGACGTACACCCCGTGACCGGAAAATTGTGGGGGAATTTTCCGCAGACTTATTCGATGTCAGGATTGATCTTGACGGCAATCAAGCTGTCGCGAAGCTGGGGAGACCGGTATTGGCGCGGCTCGTCGTAGTCTCAAACAGGGTCGGTGTGCCTGATCGAGGGGCACGTGCCGGCGGGCTCGAAGTAGCAATTCGGCCGGCACTCAAGCGGCATGGCGGCCTGTGGTTTGGCTGGAGCGGCCGTGTCGCCGAAAACACACCGCGCGCCGTCAAATCCGTTACGCACGACAACATAACTTACGCGACCGTCGACCTGAGCAAGGACGACTATCAGGAATTCTACAACGGCTTCGCCAATCGCGTGCTTTGGCCGATCCTGCATTACCGGCTCGATCTTGCCGAATTCACGCGGCGCGATCTCGGCGGCTATTTCCGGGTCAACCAATACTTCGCCACGCAGCTTAAATCATTGCTGCAGCCGGACGACGTGATCTGGGTCCACGACTACCATTTGATTCCGTTGGCCAAGGCGTTGCGCGATCGCGGCCACAGCAACAAGATCGGCTTCTTCATCCATATTCCATTCCCGCCGCCGGAAATACTCGACTGCGTTGCCAAATCACGACCAACTCATTCCGGCGCTGTGCCACTACGATCTGGTCGGATTCCAGACCGAGGTCGATTCCGCCAATTTCTCGCGCTACATCGCCAACGAGTGCGGGTTGCCTTGGGCAAGCGGCAATAGCTTCCACTTTGGCAATCGTGTGGTGCAGGTCGGCACCTTTCCAGTCGGCGTTGAGACGGAGGCGTTCGCACGGCTCGCCCGCCGCGCCGTTGAAACGCATTTCGTCCGCGAGGTGCTGGAGAGCCTCTCCGGCCGCGCCATGATCATCGGTGTCGACCGGCTCGACTACAGCAAGGGCATCCCCGAGCGCATGTTCGCGTTCGAGCGCTTTCTCGCCAACTTTCCCGACTGGCGCGGCAAAGTCACTTATCTCCAGATCACGCCGCGCAGCCGCACCGGCATCCCCGAATATGCCGATATGGGTCGGGCGGTCGGCGAGGCGGTCGGACGGATCAACGGCGCCTACGGCGAGGCATCATGGACGCCGGTGCGCTACATCAACAAGGCGCACAGCCGCACGGCTCTTGCGGGTCTCTATCGCGCCGCCCGCGCCGGGCTGGTGACGCCATTGCGTGACGGGATGAATCTCGTCGCAAAGGAATATGTCGCCGCGCAAAATCCGGACGATCCGGGCGTGCTGATCCTTTCGCGTTTCGCAGGCGCCGCGCATGAATGCTCGGCTGCGTTGCTGGTCAATCCTTACGATCCGGAAGGGGTCGGCAACGCCATCAATCGCGCCCTATCGATGCCGCTCGAAGAGCGCCGCCAGCGCCATGCCGCCACCTTCAAAGTGCTGGTGCGCAACGATCTCAGCCATTGGGCGGAGCGGTTTCTGCGCATGCTCGACCATCCTCCCGGCAGCGCCGACACGCTGCCACTCGCGCGGGCGGCCGGCCGGCGCTGAACGAGCGATCTCCTCACAGACCGGATTTCACTTTTTGATCCGCCGCAGGTCAGGCGGCATCGCTTCTTCTGCAAGCGATTTGAGGGCTGCCTCGAGCGGCATCACGTCTTGGCTGTCCTTGCCGAGGCGGCGGATGGACACTGTACGATCGGCTGCTTCTTTCTTGCCGACGACGAGCAAGACAGGGACTTTGGCGAGGGAGTGTTCGCGCACTTTGTAGTTGATCTTCTCGTTTCGGAGATCGGAGTCGATACGCAGTCCAAGCTTGCGAGCGGCAATCATTGCTTCGCGGGCATAGTCGTCGGCATCCGACGTGATGGTGGCGATTACCGCTTGCTTGGGCGATAGCCACAGCGGCAGATGGCCGGCATAGTGCTCGAGCAGGACGCCGAGAAAACGCTCCATCGATCCGCAAATAGCGCGGTGGATCATCACCGGCGTTTTCTTTCGAGCCGTCAGCCGCGATGTAGAAGGCTTCAAACCGCTCCGGTAAATTGAAATCGACCTGCGTTGTGCCGCATTGCCAGTCGCGGCCGATAGCGTCTCGCAGGACATATTCGAATTTCGGCCCGTAGAAAGCACCTTCGCCCGGATTGATTGCAGTCTTGATCGCTGATTGTGGCCTTGTGCCTCGATGCGCTTGAGCACGTCGTGCATGATGTTTTCAGCGTGATCCCAGGCCTCGTCGGAGCCGACGCGTTTTTCCGGGCGCGTGGAGAGCTTCACCATGAGATCGCCAGTGAAGCCGAAATCGGCATAAGTCGACAGGATCAGATCGTTGATCTTCAGGCACTCGTCGGCCATCTGCTCTTCCGTGCAGAACACGTGGGCATCGTCCTGCGTAAAACCGCGCACACGCAGGAGACCATGCAGGGCACCCGACGGCTCATACCGGTGCACGGCGCCGAATTCGGCCAGTCGTAGAGGCAGATCGCGGTAGGACTTGAGACCGTGCTTGAAGATCTGGATATGACCTGGGCAGTTCATCGGCTTGATGGCGTAGACGCGTTCATCCTCGGTGTCTTCGCCCGCCGAGGTCGCCTGGAACATGTTTTCGCGGAACCAGCCCCAGTGGCCCGAGGTCTCCCATAGCGACTTGTCGAGCAGTTGCGGCGCGTTAACTTCCTGGTAGTCGCCCTTCAGCCGGCGTCGCATATAGGCGACGATCTCCTGGAAGATCGTCCAGCCGTTGGCGTGCCAGAACACCGTGCCTGGGCCTTCCTCCTGGAAATGGAAGAGGTCCATTTCGCGGCCAAGCTTTCGGTGGTCACGCTTCTCGGCTTCCTCAAGCTGATGAAGATAGGTGTCGAGCTCGTCCTGCTTCGCAAAGGCCGTGCCGTAGATGCGGGTAAGCATCGGATTGTTGGAATCGCCGCGCCAGTAGGCGCCTGCAACTTTCATCAGCTTGAACGCACCGCCGACCTTGCCGACCGACGTCATATGCGGGCCGCGGCAGAGGTCGAACCAGTCGCCTTGCTTGTAGATCTTGATCTGCTGGTCGGCGGGGATGGCGTCGATCAGCTCGACCTTGAACGCCTCGCCCATGTCGCGGAAAGTTTTCTTCGCCTTGTCGCGCGTCCACACCTCCTTGGTGAAGGGTTTGTCGCGCGCGATAATCTCGCGCATTTTCTTTTCAATGACCGGCAGATCTTCCGGCGTGAACGGCTGGTTGCGGAAGAAGTCGTAGTAGAAGCCGTTCTCGATCACCGGGCCGATGGTGACTTGCGTTCCGGGCCAGAGCGTTTGCACGGCTTCGGCGAGCACGTGCGCGGCGTCGTGCCGGATGAGCTCGAGTGCGCGCGGATCTTCGCGCGAGATGAATTCAATCCTGGCGTCGCGATCGATCGGGTCGGTGAGGTCGGCGAGCATACCGTCGAGCGCCATGGCCACCGTGCGTTTGGCCAAAGAGGGCGAGATGCCTTTGGCGACGTCGAGACCGGTTGTGCCTGAGGGGTATTCGCGGCGTGCGCCGTCGGGGAAGGTCAGCGCGACCATCAAAGTCTCCTGTGCTCACTCGCTGCCTACGAATGCAGGTAAGCGTGGAACTCGATATAGCAGCCGAATCGCGCCGCGCAACTAGGCGGGCGGGGTATCGTGGGCGCGTCGCCATCGCCCGTATCGCCATGGCAGGTACCAACGGGACTGCTGGGGCAGGGCCGTCGGCACGAAATCAAGTCCCGACGTTCCCCATGGATGGCATCGCAAGATGCGAGCGAGAGCCATCCAGCCACCTGCCCAGAGTCCAAAGCGGTTAATGGCTTCGTCCGCGTATTCCGAGCAGCTCGGTAAATGCCGGCAGCGCGGCCCGATCAAAGGCGACAGCGTGACCCGATAGAGCGCAACAAGGCCGCGGCCAGCCAGGCGCGGCAGCCGAGCAAGTGCTTGATGGTTCGTATTGAAAACCATTCAAGTTCCAGTGGAAGTTTAGATTGGCCCGTTCGAGCCGGAAGTTCCATTGCCGCGACAAGCCAATGGAACTTCTCGCCTTTCCGGGGGTATAGCGACTTTTTTACACTAGACCCGAATCTCGCAAGTGCACTAAGACGTACTTGCGCGGGGGTATTTAGCGCCGCCAAAGCCCAGCCAGAACGTGGACAAGCCACGCCAGAAGACGGGCTTGGTGGCGAGACAGGGGTAGAATGAACCGATCCGTCTCGATCGCTGCGCTCGCTTTGGCGGCGCTACTGGCTTTGCTGCCGGGCTCTCTCCGCGCGTCCGACCGGACGCTGCCGATGCGCTTTGAAATGCGGGTGCAAGGACCCGCCGAGATTTGCGGCAACAACTGCAAGACATTTATCGCGGCATCCGGTGCGATCACTGCGGACACTCCACGTCATTTCCTTCTGTTCGCGCAAAAGCACGACGTCGATGGCGCGACCGTCGTCCTCAATTCTGATGGCGGATCGGTGCACGGTGCGATCGCCCTCGGTCGCGAAGTGCGCAAGCTCAAGCTTGCGACCACGGTCGGCACGCTTGTCGATCTTCCTGCGGACAGTGAGGATCAGCCGCGCGCGACGTACTCGCCGCAAGCTGATTGCGAGTCGATGTGCGCCTTTGTGCTGCTTGGTGGCGTGCGCCGGTCGGTGCCTGCCGAGTCGCGTGTGATGGTGCACCAGATATGGCTTGGCGACCGGCGAGAAGATCCGACCGCCGCCGGCTATTCGGCGGAGGACCTCGTCCTTGTCCAACGGGATATTGGACGCCTCGCGCGATACACGGCCGACATGGGAGCGAGCGCCGACTTGCTCGAGGTTGCATTGCGGATTCCGCCGTGGGAGCCAATGCATGCACTCACGCGTGATGAGTTGCGGCTGACCAAGTTGACGACGGAGGATGTTGACGGTCCGGCAACTGCCGCGACCGTCGCCGCAACCTCGCCGGTGTCGGTGCCGCAGCCTGCTCCCCGCGCGACCAACGGCTTACAGGCTACTCCCATCAGCGAGCAGCGATGGTCGCTGGTGGATCGAGCCGGTGCGGCTACACTCGCCCGCCGCCATCCGCTCACAGTGGAAGGCGAAGAGATCGGTTCTTTTGACCTTGTTGTGGCTTGTAGTCCGGGCGCTGACAGCTACGACGTCAGCTACGTCGAACGCCGGCATCGCGGAGAGCAGACACCGCTTCCCGCCGCAATTGACTCGATCAGCCTGCGCGTCGGCAGCAATTCAGCGGTGCTGAAAGTCGTCTCGACCGAGCGGCGTAGCGCACCGGACGAACTTCTCACCTACGCGACTGCACGCGTTCCTTCCACGCTGATCGGCGCTTTTGCGGCAATGGGCAGCCACTCGATGGTGATCAAGACGCAGAGCGCCCAACTCGTTACTGGAATTCGCCTCGGCAATACCGGCGCCTCGCAGAACTTGCCGCGTCTCTCGGCAGGATGCCGTAAGCCGGCCGGTGACCGGGCTGAGTTGCCGCGCACAAAGACCGGCGGTCTGGCTGCGGCGAAGTAACTACTCGGCGGCCTGCGTTCGTTTGGTGGCCGACCTCGCCTCGATCTGGTCCAGGGCAGACACCACGGCATCGAAGGTGAGCATGGTCGAGGCGTGGCGCGCCTTGTAGTCCCGCACCGGCTCGAGCACGGCAATGTCGGCCCATTTGCCGGCCGGCGGGGGGCCGTTCTCCTTCAGCATCTTTCGTACTGTTTCCCGCAATTCACGCAATTCGGCGGGTTTTGCGCCGATCACGTGCCGCGCCATGATCGAGGATGATGCCTGCCCAAGCGCGCACGCTTTGACGTCATGAGCGAAGTCGCTCACGGCGCCGTCACTGACTTTCAGGTCCACCGTGACCGTGGATCCACAGAGCTTTGAATGCGCCGTCGCCGTCGCGTCGGGCGCGGGGAGCCGGCCCAAACGGGGGATGTTGCCCGCCAGGTCGAGGATTTGGGCGTTATAAACGTCGTTAAGCATGGGTGATCTACCGATTATCCAACGCCGGCGGATTGCCTCGGCCGTGCAAAAGAATATATAGGGGCTGACCCGATGGCGCGAGAAGGGGTTCTTGGCGCCGGCACGGCATCAAGCCGTGTTGGAATGGGAATGCAGCGTCCAGATGCTACGGCCGGATGAAAATCGTCTTGCCATGCAACGGTCGACGCGGCCACCCCGGTGACACATCCGGCACTGCCTTCACGGGCGAGCGCCGGTCGAACGGAGAGACCCGTCATGGACGCAAAGAATACCAACGTTAAGCCGTGGCCGAAGCAGGGCCTGTCAGATCACGTGCGGGCGGCGCCTGCCCCGGTCGAGCCGCGGCCGTCGCGCGAGCAGGCGGAAGCCGCCGTTCGCACGCTCATTGCCTATGCCGGCGATGATCCGACCCGCGAAGGCCTGATCGAGACGCCAAAGCGCGTCGTCGGCGCCTACGACGAAATCTATCAGGGGTATCGTGAGTGCCCTGTCGAGGTTCTCGACCGCACATTCAGTGAAACCGGCGGCTATGACGATTTCGTGCTGGTGCGCGACATCGGCTTCAATTCGCATTGCGAACATCACATGATGCCGTTTTACGGCAAGGCGCACGTCGCCTATATGCCGGTCGACCGCGTTGTCGGTCTGTCAAAGCTCGCCCGGCTGGTCGATGTCTACGCGCGCCGCCTGCAGACGCAGGAGCATCTCACCTCGCAGATCGCGACTGCCATCGACGAGATTTTGAAGCCGCGCGGCGTTGCGGTCATGATCGAAGCCGAGCATATGTGCATGTCTCTGCGTGGCGTGGAAAAGCCGGGTGCGCTGACGGTGACGACGCATTTCGCCGGCGCGTTCCGCGACGATGCCACCGAGCAGGTGCGCTTCATGACGATGTTGCGCGGCGCTCAGCGGTAGCAGCGCGTTAGTATCCAGCCTCGGACGAAGTGGTTGCCGGGCCTGGCCCGGCAATTCATGATGACGTGACTATTGGCACCCGTTTTCCATGACGAATAAACCGGCTGACATCGAGGAAGGCCTGGCCTTCACACCGAAGTTCGACGCGAACGGGTTGGTCACCGTGGTCGTGACGGACGCCAAATCGGGCGACGTGCTGATGGTCGCTCACATGAACGAAGAGGCCATCAGAAAAACCGTCGCGAGCGGCGAGGCCTGGTACTACAGCCGCTCACGCAAGACCCTCTGGAAAAAAGGCGAGACGTCCGGGCATACGCAGCGCGTCGTCGAATTGCGCGTGGACTGTGACCAGGATGCGCTCTGGCTGAAGGTCGAGCAGGCGGGCGAGGGCGCTTGCCATACCGGCCGGCGCTCGTGCTTCTATCGCGCTGTGCCGTTGGGTAAAGCGGGCGGGGTCACGCTTGAATTCCGCGACGCTGAAAAGCGCTTCGATCCGTCGAAGGTCTACAAGTAGCCCCTCAGCCTTTTACGTTTGCCAGCAGCGCCTGCGCGCGCGCGAGGTGCGGGCGATCATACATCTTGCCGTCGATGCCGACCGCTCCCGCGCCGGGCTGAGCCGCGAACGCCGCGACCACGGCTTTTGCCTTCTCGATCTCCGCAGCAGTCGGCGTGAACACTTCGTTGATCACCGGCACTTGAGCCGGATGAATGGCCAGGCGCCCCGTGAAGCCATCGCGCCGCGCGGCTTCGGTGTCGCGGCGCAGGCCATCCGAATTGCGGAAGTCGACATAGACCGTTTCGATGGCCGGCACTTTTGCGGCGGCCGCCGCGTAGAGGCACACTGAGCGGGCAAGACGATAGGGCTCGGTCAGTTCTCCCTGCGCGTCGCGATTTGTCTCCGCACCCAGCTCGGCTGAAAGATCTTCCGGGCCCCACGTTAATCCGATCAGGCGCGAACTCGCGTTGCGGAAATTGCCGGCGGCAAAGAGCCCGGCGGCCGATTCGACGGCCTGCGCCAGAATCTTGATCTGCCCTTCGGGCACGCCGGCAATGGCTTCACGGGCGGTGAGCTTTGCGTCGAGATGAACAACGCTCGGTCCTCCTTCGGCTTTGGGAAAGACAACGGCATCCGGCCTGCCGGCGACGATGGCATCGAGGTCGGCATCGGTCATGCCTGTGTCGAGGCCATTGATGCGCACGAGCAGGCGAGGGCGCTGTTTGGCGGTGCCGGCTCTCTTGAGAAATTCGAGCGCCGCAGTTCGCGTGCGGCCGGTTTGCGCTCCGGAACGATTGAATCTTCGAGATCTACAATCACCGCGTCTGCCCCGCTCGCCAGGGCCTTGTCGAGCTTGGGTCCCCCGTCGGCGGGAACGAAAAGAAGAGAGCGCATGTACCGGTCCTTGTTGGGCTTTTTAATTTACCCGAAATACCACTCAGGTGCGCGATTTTGGCGCAGGAATTACCGCGGGCTTATGGGGTTTGAGCCTCGGTGGAGGTACCACCCATGCAAATCAGAAGTCTCATAACGCTTTCGGCAGCTGTCTTCGCTGCCTGTGCCACAACCGCAATGGCGCAAGCACCGGCTCAACAGCCGATGTTTGCAACCACCAAGGTCGACGGCACCGATAATGTCTACATCTTCCGCTATCAAAATCATCAGGCGATGTTCGTTGTCACGCCCGCCGGCGTGATCGTCACCGACCCGATCAGCTATGGCCGTCCGCAGGCGGCGAAAACTTATCTGGACGAGATCCGCAAGATCACCAAGGCGCCGATCAAGTATCTGATCTACAGCCATCATCACTATGACCACATTGCCGGTGGCAAAGTGTTCAAGGATGAAGGCGCGACCGTCGTCGCGCATCGCCGCGCGAAAGAACGGCTGGCTCAGCTCAAAGGGCTGGATGTCGTCGTTCCGGACCAAGCCGTGGACGGCAAACGTACGATCAAGCTTGGCGGCACCACGCTCGATTTGATCTATACCGGGCGCAATCACTCCGATTCGTCAATCGTAATGCTGCTGCCGAAGGAAAAGATTCTTTTCGCGGTGGACTTCAATTCGATCGGTGCGGTGCCGTCGCGTCTCGGCGTGAATGATTCTTATCCGATCGAGTGGGAAGCCTCACTGAAGCGCACACTGGCTCTCGGTTGGGAGCGAATGATTCCGGGCCATCCTGGACCCGGCGGCCGGCTTGGCACCAGGAAGGACATGGAACAGCAAATTGCGTTCATGACCGACTTGGCTGCGGAAGTGAAAAAAGCGTCGGACGCCGGCAAATGCTTCGACCCGGCCACGAAGGACGTGCGGCTGCCGAAATATGCGACGCTCGCCGGCTACGAGCAGAACATCGAGTGGAATATTCACCGCTGGTGCGGCTACTACGGCCGCGGCATCTGACGCGAACGGACCCCGCCAGAGCAACTTCAGGCCCGGCCGGTTGCCGGGCCTTTTTTATTTCGGCCGCATCCGCATGAAGGCTTGCCGGTGACATTCAGCGACCAGGGTGCCGTCCTGCTTGAAGGCCTTGTGGTGGAATTCGACGATCCCCGCGCCAGGCCGTGACTTCGACTCGCGCTTGCTCACGACCTGCGTCGTGCAGTGGATGGTGTCGCCTTCAAAGAGCGGATTGGGAAACTTCACGTCGGTCATGCCGAGATTGGCGATCGTGGTACCGACTGTCATATCAGAGACTTGGATGCCGATCATGAGACCGAGGGTGAACAGGGAATTCATGAGCGGTTGGCCCCATTCGGTTTCGGTTTCGCAGAAGTGCCGATCGATATGCAGCGGCTGCGGATTGAGCGTCATGTTCGAGAACAGCATGTTGTCCATCTGCGTGACCGTGCGCGTGTAGCGGTGCTCGTAGGTCTTGCCGACCTCGAAGTCCTCGAAATAGAGGCCACCGCGCTTATGCCGCTCGATCGTTCCAACCATCAGTGTCCTCCGAAATCCTTCGTAGTCGGCCGGTTGGTCGGCCGTTTGACGGATCCGTTAATCATTCGTTTACCATAGTTCCTCCATGGTCGGCAGGCCCGCGAGACCCGTTGCGTTGCGTCAGTCGCCCATACAACCAAGATGCAATCAGGCGCAACCCGATGGCCGTCAATCCGGCTACTGCCAGCGCGGCACCACAAATTACGGGAGCGATCCGACAGGCCGCACAGTCGACCGGGATCAGCTTCGAGTATTTGCTGACGACGGCGAAGATCGAGTCGAATCTCAACCCATCGGCGCAAGCGTCGACCTCGTCAGCGAAGGGCCTCTATCAGTTTATTGACCAGACGTGGCTCGGCACCATGAAGCAGGATGGGGCCGCGCTCGGCCTCGGCCGCTATGCCGACGCCATCACGCGTGCGCCCGACGGCCACTATGAGGTTGCCGATCCTGCCATGCGGGCGGCGATTCTGCGGCTGCGCACGGATCCGCAGGCAAGCGCAATGCTTGCCGGCGCGCTGACGCGCAATAATGCCACCTTGGTGGGTGCAAGCATCGGTCGGCAGCCGACCAATGGTGAACTCTACATTGCGCATTTTTTGGGGGCCGATGGCGCGGGCAAATTGATAAACGGGGCAGCCAGCCGGCCACAGGCGAGTGCTGCGGCCATGTTTCCGCGCGCCGCCGCGGCCAACCACAACATCTTTTATGACAATCACGGGCGCGCCCGCAGCGTCGGCGAAGTCTACGGCAAGCTCACGAGCCTGTTTGATTCCGCGCGGACGGTGGCCTTCGCGCAGGGCGGCGTAACCCAGCCGGCTGTCGCTCGATCGGGCGGCGCAGCGCCTTTGCCGCCGCCGGTGACGGTTGCTGCGCTGCCCGTGAAGGCCGTGCCGGCGCGTGCCATGCGCGTGGCCTCTGCAGCGCCACCAATTCCACCGGCGCCAATCCCGACTCCACCCGCGCGAACCCCGACGCCTGATACGGCGGGCACGACGCAGGCGCTCGCGCGCGCCAGCGAGCAATTGCCACCATCTCCGGCGCGGCGGCCGTCCTTCCAATCAATGTTCACCGATCGGGTGAGTCAGCCTTTGGCGCCAACCGTGACCACTTTGTGGGGCGTGCCGCCGAGCGGTGGCCCGCAAACCGCGCAGTCCGTACAGGTGTTCGACCTGTTCAGCGACATGCGGCCCAACGAGCGCAAACTCGGCGACAAGGCCTGAAGGCGACCGGGCCCGTATGCTTAACGGGTGCTCAATTTCTATGGTGAACGCTTTGTTAAGCCTCGTTCGTTAGGCTGACGATTGCCGCCAAACGGGGCCGGCTTCGGTAGCGTCGACAGTGCCATGATTGTTCGTCAGTTTTTGCATTGGGTCCGCCAGGCGCCAGCCGGTGAGCGGGCGGAGGCAACATCCGCCCTGGCACGCGCCTACCTTTACTCCGATCTTTCGTCAGATGATCGCGCCGCGGCTGAAGGCGCCATGATCATGCTGCTGGACGATTCGTCGTCTTTGGTGCGGCGGGCGCTTGCCGAGGCGCTCGCCTCCGATGAGAACGCGCCGCGGGTCGTTGTTCACGCCCTGGCGTCCGATCAGCCGGACGTTGCCCTGCCGGTGCTGACATGCTCGCCGTTGCTGCTCGAAGACGATCTGGTCGACCTGATTGCAACAGGTCAAGCCGATGTTCAGGTTGCCATCGCCTCGCGCGCATTCTTGCCGCGCTCGCTCGCTGCGGCCATCGCCGAGGTTGCCGGGCCGGAGGCCTGCCTTGAGCTGCTTGAAAATCCGGACGCCGACATTGCGCCGTTCTCGATGGACCGGATCATCGATCGCTTCGGTCATCACGCTCCGATCCGCGAGACCATGCTGGCCCGCGACGACCTCTCGATGGCCATGCGCCAGGCTTTGCTCTCCAAACTGTCGCAGACGCTCGCCGGCTTTGTCACGGCGCGGCAGTGGATGGGGCCCGAGCACGCCGAATATGCGGCGCGGGAAGCCTGCGAGAAAGCGACCGTCGCGCTCGCGGCCGACACGGCATACGAAGAGCTGGGGGCGCTGGTTCAGCACCTGCGGCAAAGCGGTCAGTTGACGGCGGGGATGCTTCTGCGCGCGCTGCTTTCCGGAAACGTCGTTCTGTTCGAAGAGGCGCTTGCCGAATTGTCCGACATGCCGATTGATCGCGTGACCGGCTATATCCACGACAAGAACATTTCCGGCTTCCGCGCGCTGTACCGCAAGGCAGGGCTGCCTGATGCGGCCTATCCGGCGTTCCGCGAAGCGCTGGCGGCGATCCGCGCGGGCTTGCTCGTCGGCGAACAGGGTGGAGCGGCACGATTGAAGCGCCGGGTGGTCGAACGCGTCCTTAACGCGTGCGCGGATGAACGCGGCGCGGACAGCGCTTCATTGCTGGCATTGCTGCGGCAATTCGCGGTCGAAGCGGCGCGCGAAGAGGCTCGGTTGTTCTGCGACGACCTGGTCGCCGACGCATGCATCATGCATGCCGACAATTTCGAGCAGGCGCAGCTCGCTGCCGCTTGAAATTTATCGAGGAACGATCGACGGACTCTTCAGCTGCTTGAGCACGTCGGGGCGGTCTCGGTTTTCCTTGATCAGGAAATCGTCGGCAACCTCCCGCAACCGCTTCGTCAATGCGGTGGCAAGCTTCTGCGCGTCGGAATGTCCGTATTCGCGGTAAATCGCGCGCACAGCATCGACGTGCTGCTCGATGAGCGCTGAGGGAATCCGGTCCGGATCCGGCGCGTGCTCGATGAGCCGGCAAAGGCTCTCGGCCGCCGACGCCACGGCCGGATAGCCGAAGGTTGCCGCTTCGCCCTTGATGTCATGGGCAGCGCGGAACAGCGCCTCCTTGTTCGCATCAGTAAATCCGCTGCCCACGATCTCGCGGCGGGCGCCGTCAAGCCGCTCACACTCTGAGTCCATCCATGCGCCGAATTCAGGGGAGAGCGCGGCAAGCGCCTTCTCGGCGCGGGCGATGGGGTCGTCGCTGTCGTCCGTCGTCGTGAGATGACTTCGAGACCGCCGCGCGCAACTTGTTTTCCGGCACGATGACCTCGTGGTCGCCGTGGTTGACGACCGAAGCCTTGTCTTTTGAACGGGACATTCCTGCCGCCTTTGTCAGACCGGGGCGCGCGCCTTTTCCAGCAGAGGAGTCTGCCGGATGATGTCGGCCTTGCCGCCCTTGCGCCGCTCCGGTCCGATATAATTCGAGTTCGTGTTGCGGCGGCGATCCGGTCCGAAATATGTCTTCGTCTTGATGAACGGGCGCGGGTTGGCGACCACGTTGATGATGCGCTGATAAAGCGCCTTCGCTGAAATCGGTTTGGCGAGAAACTCGGTCACGCCGGCATCGCGCGCCGCCATCACGCGTTTCTTCTCCGAGTGGCCGGTCAGCATGATGATCGCCACGTAGGGGTTCGCATTGGCCCCGGGCTGGCGGATCATCTGCATCAGCTCAAGGCCGTCGAAGATCGGCATGGCCCAGTCGGTGATGACGATATCGGGGATGTAGTGCGTGAAGGCCTCGAGGCCGGCGGCGCCGTCTTCCGCCTCGTAGACTTCGCGCGCGCCGAAGCCATGCAGCAATGTGCGCAGGATGCGGCGCATGTGCGCATTGTCGTCGATGACGAGGAAACGCAGGCGGTTGAAATCGATACGAACCATGGTGCCCCAGCCCGGGCACGACACGGGAGCCCGGTACCGTAAGCGCCAAGCTACCGGGGCGCCGTTAACGAATGGTTTAGCATGCTGCCCGGGGCCGGACTGGCTGTGTGCGGCGGATCAAACGGCCGTCTTCATCCGTGCAATGCAGGTCGCAATGACCTCATCCATCGGCGCCGACCACCACCGGTTCGAGAAGATTTCGACCTCGACGCAGCCGCCGAAGCCTTGCGCTTCGACGGCCGCCCGGATGCGTGGGATATCGATGATGCCGTCGCCCATCATTCCGCGGTCGTTGACGGTGTCGGCGGTCGGCACCAGCCAGTCGCAGACGTGAAAGGCCAGCAAGCGGCGAGGGCCCGCGCGTTCGATCTGGGTCATCAATTCGAAATCCCACCAGACGTGGTAGACGTCGACGGCCACGCCGAGCATTCCGCTGCGCGCCGGATCGATGCGGTCGCACAGGTCGAGCGCCTGCCGCATGGTGTTCACACAGGCGCGATCGGCGGCGGTCATCGGATGCAGCGGCTCGATCGCCAGCGGTATTCCGGCCATGCGGGCATATTCGAAAAGCTCCGCGATGCCGTCTTCGACCTGCGCATGCGCGGCGGCGATGTCCTTGCTCGGCGTGCTGCCGGGACGGGAATATTGGGGGAGGCCCCCCGCAACCAGCACAAGACATGGCGCGCCCAGCGTCTTCGCCTCGTCCACCGCGCGGCGGTTGTCGTCGCGCGCCTCGATCCGGTGGGCTGCGTCGGCCGTGAACATGCCGCCGCGGCAATATCCGGAAAGCTGAAGCCCGGCGTCGCGGATTGCCTTGGCGGCGCGATCGATTCCGGTCGCCGCAACCTGATCGCGCCAAGGGTCGATCGCGCGAATGCCGTGCCGCGCGCAGGCCTCGATGATGTCGAGCAGCGCGCCCTGCTTGCGCACGGTCGCGGTGTTCAGCGACATCCAGCGATGGTCGCCGCTCAGGTCGCGCATCAGGCTTCGATTCCGCGCGCGGCCAGTACCGTCCGCATCCGCGCAACCGCGAGATCGGGATCGCGCAGGAGTCCGGCCTTGTCGGCAAGGCGGAAAATATCCGAAAGATGCACGGTCGAGCGTGCGCTCTCCTGGCCTCCGACCAGCGTAAAGTGATCCTGGTGGCCATTGAGGTAGGCCATGAACACGACGCCGGTCTTGTAGAAGCGGGTGGGGCTCCGGAAGATGTGGCGCGACAGCGGCACGGTCGGCGCAAGAATTTCGTGGAAGCGGTCGTTGTCATTGGCTGCAAGCCTGACCAGCGCCGCCGAGGCGGCCGGTGCTATGACGTCGAATATGCCGAGCAGCGCGTGCGAATAGCCCTGGCTGTCTCCGGCTATCAGTTCGGCGTAGTTGAAATCATCGCCGGTATACATCAGCACGCCTTGCCGCAGCCGCCGGCGCATCGCGATTTCCTTGTCCTTGTCGAGCAGCGATATCTTCACGCCGTCGACCTTCGCGGCGTGCTCGTTGATAATCTCGACGGCGGTCGTCATGGCGCTGTCGGCGTCGGCCGAGCCCCAGTAACCGGCCAGCGCAGGGTCGAACATGTCGCCGAGCCAATGGATGATCACCGGCTCGCGCACGCCCTGCAGAATTCGTCCGTAGACTTTGGCGTAGTCGCCCGGCGACCGCGCCACTTTTGCGAGCGCCCGGGAGGCCATGAGCACGATGCGCCCGCCGGCCGCCTCGATGGCTTCGATCTGCTCTTCATAAGCGCGGATCACGTCGTCGACGCCGCGCGCATTGGCTGGATCGAGCTGGTCGGTGCCGCAACCTGAGAAGACCAGGCCGTTGCATGCCTTCGCCGCAGCGACGGAGCGCTTGATGAGCTCCAGCGAGGTCGGCCAATCGACGCCCATGCCGCGTTGCGCGGTGTCCATGGCTTCGGCGACGCCGAGGCCGAGCCCCCAAAGGTGCTCGCGAAACGCAATGGTTCTGTCCCAATCGATCGCGCAATCGAGCCACGGATCGTTGTCCGCGTTGGGGTCTGCGACGACATGGGCCGCGGCGAACGCAACGCGATTGAGCTTTGCGCTCTGCCGATCGGGGAAATGCTTCGGCTCGGACAGCTGAAACGTTTCCAGCGAGCGGTCGGCGCGAGGCAGTTTGATTGCGCGCGTGCGCAAGGATTTGTCCATGCGGTTCATCGCTATTCTCCTACAGCGCGGGGATGTCGACCCAGCGCCGTTCTTTCCAGCTCTTGGTTGCGCACTCCACCAGCTGCAGCCCTTTCGCGCCTTCGCGCAGCGTATATTTGTAGGGCGCGTTCTCGGTCAGGTGGCGGATGAACATCTCCCATTGCACCTTGAAGCCGTTGTCGAAGGTCGTGAAGTCGGGCACCGGCTGCCATGACGCATAGAGATCCAGCGTTTGCTTCTGGTCGGGATTCCAGACCGGCCGTGGCGTACCTTGCCGCGATTGCATCATGCAGTCGTGCAGGCCGGCGATGGCCGATCCGTGCGTGCCGTCGACCTGGAACGTCACCAGGTCGTCGCGATAGGGGCGCACGCACCATGACGAATTGATGTGGGCGATGATGCCGCCCTCGAGCTGAAACGTCGCATAGGCCGCGTCATCGGCGTCGGCCTTGTAGGGCTTGCCGTCTTCGTCCCAGCGTTGGGGAATGTGCGTCTTACCGATGCAGGAAACGGCCTTCACCTCGGCGAACGTGTTGTCGAGCACGTAACGCCAGTGGCACAGCATATCCAGGATGATGCCGCCGCCTTCGGCGAGCTTGTAATTCCATGACGGCCGCTGGATCGGCTGCAGGTCGCCCTCGAACACCCAGTAACCGAACTCGCCGCGCACCGACAGCATGCGGCCGAAAAATCCGCTGTCACGCAGGAATTTGAGCTTCATCAGGCCCGGCAGGAAAATCTTGTCCTGCACGACGCCGTGCTTGAGCCCCGACTTCTCGGCGAGCTGGCAGACCTTCATGGCCTCGGCGAGGGTGGTCGCGATCGGCTTCTCGCAGTAGATGTGCTTGCCGGCGGCGATCGCCTTTTCGAGCAAAGCCGGCCGCATCTGCGTGGTTGCGGCATCGAAAAAGACCTCGTCGTCCTTCTTGGCCAAGGCCTTGTCGAGATCGGTCGACCAGCGCTCGACGCCGTGTTGCTTCGCGAGCGCCGCCGTCTTGTCTGCATTGCGGCCGATCAGGATCGGATCGGGCATGACGCGGTCGCCGTTCGCAAGACTGACGCCACCCTGCGCCCGGATCGCGAGAATGGAGCGGATCAGGTGCTGGTTGGTCCCCATCCGGCCGGTGACCCCATTCATGATGATTCCGAGACGTCTCGTCGTCACGATGCGAGCTCCTTGAATTCACTTTTTTTATCGGTCGGCGAAGAATTCGCGCAGGCGGGCGTTTCATGGCGTCACTTCAGCCGCAATCCGCCGGCAAGGCAAGTGTCGCTTGGTTGCGGTATTGAGCAGGCCGATCAATGCGATTTCAGCGGTACTTGAACTATTCTTTCAAGAGCGCGGCCATGATCCGCTCACGCGTGAGCGGCAGGTCGCGGATGCGCGCGCCGAGCGCATGCGACACGGCGTTGCCGATCGCCGCGGCAGTCGGTCCGGCCGTGACCTCGCCGACGCCGAGCGGGACCTCGTCCTTGGTGTTGATCAGCTCGATGTCGATCTCCGGCACTTCGCTGAACTTGAGCACCGGGTAGGTCTCCCAGTCGAAGGAGGCGACGCCGTTGTCGAAACGGACCTGCTCCTTGAGCACCCAACTCGCCGACTGGATGATGCCGCCTTCCACCTGATTGATGACACCGTCGGGGTTGACCACGAGGCCGGCATCGATCGCGCACCATACGTGGTGCAAGCGGATTTCTTCATCGACGGAAAGTTCAACGACGACAGCGGAATAGGCGGCGCGGTTCTTGTATCGCGCGAAGGCAAAACCGCGTCCGCGGCCCTGGCCTCCGGGAGCGCCGGCCTGCCATTTGGCCATGGCGGCGGCCTTCTCGATAACGGCCCGTGCGCGCGGGTCGGCCGTGATCGAAAGCCGGTACTGCACCGGGTCCTGTGCCGGCGCGCGCGGCGAGGTCGTCGATGCAGCATTCCATCGCGAAAATGTTCGGCATGGCGCCGAGCCCGCGCAGCGCCGAGGTGCGCACGGGCAATTCCGTCACGAGATGATGCAGCATGCGCTTGGCCGGAATGTCGTAAAGCGGCTCGCCATTGCGGGTGCCGCCGCCGCCATTCGCCTCGGGCACGTCGTTCGGCGGCGGCTCGGGAGGCGGATCGGGCAAAGCAAGCGCGCCGAGCAGATTGCCGCCCGCGCCGGGGCGCAAATTGTGCGTCGGGCTCCAGATCTCCTGCGTCCAGTCGACGGGCTTGCCGGCGTCGTCGAGCAGCGCACGAACCTTGACCACCATCGCCGGTGTCTTCGGTTCGTAGATGAACTCTTCCTCGCGGCGCCAGCGCACGCGGATCGGTTGCCCGGGCTTCTGCATGGCAATGATGGCCGCGTCCGCCGCGGCATCGTCGGCGCCATTGTGGCCGTAACAACCCGAGCCCTGCACGTGGTGCACGATGATCGAGGAGGGTTCGAGCTTCAGAATTTTCGAAAGCGCCGCACGCAGCGGATAGACGCCCTGACAGTGCGTCCACACCGTCAGCTTTGCATCCTTGTAGAGCGCGAGCCCGCAGGACGGCGAGATCGACGCGTGCGCAAGATAGCCGCGCGAAAAAGTGGCTTCGTAGCGCTCGCGTCCCTGCGGATTTCCCGGATCGGGCGCGCCGAAGACGCGCTCGACAACCGGCCTCTGCAGCAGCCAGTTCGCCTCCTGTTGCGTCGGCGTCGGCGCCTCGACGTTCTGCCAGGTCACATGGTTGACCGCGGCGGCGCCTGCGGCTTCGACCGCGGTCTCGTCGTCGCCGATGATGGCGAGAAAGTTGCCGTTGCGGACGAGCTCGATCGGCCCCTTGGCGGCGCGGCGGATTGCATTTTCGTCGATCGTGCCGATCGTTGCGCCGCGGTTGGGCTGGCGCACGACGCGCGCATGCACCATGCCGTCGAGCTGCATGTCGTGAATAAAGATGGCTTCGCCGAACACCTTCGCCGGCAGATCGATGCGCGCGCTGCTTTCGCCGATGCTCTTGAGATCGGAGACGCGCTTGCGTGCGCCGGTGCCGGTCGCTTTGGCGGTCAGGTCGACCGCGCCGGCCAGTGTCCAGTAATCCTGCCCGGTCGAGGCGCCGTTGCGCAGGATGCCGCCGTCGCGGATCGACAGCTCGGCCGCTTTGCAGCCGAGCACCTTAGCCGCCTGGGCGAGGAACAGTGCGCGCACGTCGGCGCAGGCCTGCCGCATGGCGACGCCGCCGAACTGGATCGACTGGCTGCCGGCGGTATAGCCCTCGTTCGGCGCCTTGATCGTATCGCCCGAGCGGATGGTGATGCGCTCCATCGACACGTCAAGCTCGTCGGCGGCAATCTGCCTCATTGCGGTGAGCACGCCCTGGCCGAGCTCGACGCGGCCGGTGAGCACGGTGACCTTGCCCGGCGCGGGGAAGGCGACCCAGCGGTCGAGCTCGGGATTGGCCTCGAGCTGGGCGGGCAGCGGCGCGGTCATCGGGAGGCTCCCGCGCGCATCGCGGCTGCCGCCTTTTCGACGGCGCGCATGATGCGGTTGTGCGAGCCGCAGCGGCAGATATTGCCGTCGAGCGCCTGCGCGATCTCGCCGCGCGTCGGCTTCGGGTTTTTGTCGAGCAGGGCTTTCGCGGAGATCAGGATGCCGGACAGACAGTACCCGCACTGGCCGGCCTGCTCGTCGATGAACGCCTGTTGCAGCGGGTGAGGGCGGTCGGCATTCCCCAGGCCCTCGACGGTGGTGACCGATTTTCCGGCGATGCTCCACACCGGCTTGGTGCAGCATTTCTCCGGCGCACCGTCGACGAGAACCATGCAGCAGCCGCATTGCTCGAGGCCGCAGCCGAAGCGCGTGCCCATCAGCCCGAGCTCGTTGCGCAGCACGTCGAGCAGCGGCGTCTCTTCATTGTCGAGCGACACGCTGACGGGTTTGCCGTTGACCGAGAAATCGAATGTCTTCGCCGCACGCGCGCTCCTAAAAGCCGAACTGCTCGCGCAGAATTCGTTCGTCGAGATTGTGGCCGGGATCGAACAGCATGTTGATCGAAATGCCGTGGTCCATGCGGATGTCGACGCTGTGAACCGAGCGCACCTCGTCGTGGTCGGCGACCGCCGCGACCGGCCGCTTCTGCGCTTCCAGCACCTCGATGGTGACCTTCGCTTTGTCGGGCAGCAGAGCGCCGCGCCAGCGCCGCGGCCGGAACGGGCTGATCGGCGTCAGCGCCATGAGCGGCGCGTTGATGGGAATGATCGCACCCTGCGCCGAAAGGTTATACGCGGTCGATCCGGCCGGCGTCGCGACCAGCACGCCGTCGGAAATGAGCTCGGCGAGCCGCTCCTGTCCGTCGATCAGGATGCGCAGGTGGGAAGCCTGCGCGCTCTGCCGGAACAGCGACACCTCGTTGATCGCGCGATGCTCGTGCGTGCGCCCTTGCATGTCGCGTGCTTGCATCAGCAGCGGATGGATGACGGTGATGTGTGCGTTTGCCAGTCGTTCGGCGAGCTTTTCCTCGGCGAATTCGTTCATCAGAAAGCCGACGGTGCCGCGATGCATGCCGTAGATCGGCTTGCCGGATTTCATGAACTTGTGCAGGGTCTGCAGCATCAGGCCGTCGCCGCCGAGTGCGACGATCACGTCGGCCTTCGTGGGGTCGGCGTTGCCGTAGCGTTTTTCCAGCCGCGCGTAGGCCTCGCGCGCCTCCGGCGTCTGGCCGGCGACGAAGGCGATGGTCTTGAACTGGTTCATGCGGGGACCCGACGATGGAACGCGCGGTGCTCGTCTATACGACTTGGCCCTCGATTGTCGAGGCGGAGCGGGCGGGGCGCGCCATCGTCGAGCGGCGGCTCGCGGCCTGCGTGAATATCCTGCCGGGAATGGTCTCGCACTACTGGTGGCAGGGCAAAATCGAGCGGGCCGAGGAGGTCGTCATGCTCGTCAAGACCCGCGCCGGCCTGGCCGACGCCGTGGGAAAGGCGGTCAAGGCGGCGCATAGCTACACGACGCCATCCATCATGGTCGTGCCGGTGGAGCAGGTCGACCCGGACTACCACCGCTGGATCGTCGAGGAGACCAGCCAAAACGACTGACCGCCGCCACCGCTATCTCGTCCTGTGTTCCGTTTCGCGGATAATGCGGCCGTATTTTTCGTATTCGCCTGAAATGAATGAACCGAATTTGTTTCCGCAAATTCCGGTTGCGAACAAGCCCAACGCCGCAAATTTCGGTTTCAGTTCCGGCGCGCTGACAGCATCCATGAACCAACCGGCGAGTTCGGCGATGACTTTGTCCGGAGTGTCTGCCGGTGCAACGACGCCAAACCAGATGTCCGACTCGTAGCCCTCGAAACCGGATTCGGCGACCGTAGGGACGTCGGGTATCTCGCTTACCTGACAGGCGAGGTGACGCGAGAGCGTGCAGTTGATTGTCTTTCACCAACCCACACGTTCGGGTAGCTCGCCAGCGCCGAGTTCACTGACGGAAAGCACGGCATTCACGCGGGCGTCGAGCCTGATACGGGATGTAATTGATGGTGACGTTGGCCAGACGCTTCAGCATCTCGCGGTGACAGGCTAGGTTGTCATGGCGCAGGTCTGGGGATGAGAGAAAGTGCAACTGGTATGTTGAGTCATGCCGGGCTTGTCGGCCATGTAATGATGTGGCACGGCCTTGCTCGATTGGGCGGGTGCGGGAAACGTCCCAATAGCATCATGCCCGGCGCGAGGCCGGGCATGACAATCAGTTCGAAAAATTTGTCGTTGCGTCAGTAGCTCGCCGTGCCGTCGATGACGGCCCTGAGCTGGCGATACTCCTCGCAGTCGGTGGTGCCGCAAATCAGCTTCACCTTCTGCAGGTAAGTCCTCGGCCTTGAGCCTGTTGCCCTGCTCCGCCTGCCACATGCCGTAGTAGGACCACGTGCGCACGTGGTTGGGGTCGGCGGCGAGCGCCTTCTCGTACCAGAACTTGGAATCGTCGTAGTCGCCCAGCTTGCGATGCGCGTATCCGATGTAGTTCGCGACATCGGGATGCTCGTCGTGGCCGAGCGCGTGCATGGCGGCGATGCCGTCCTGGTAATTGCCGCTGAGAATCAGAAATCGCGCCGCGCGGTAGTCGTGCAGAAATTTCTCCTGCGCGATCTGCCGCTGCTGCTCTTCGATCACGCTGTTCTGCTTCTTTTTCTTTTTCTTGCCGCTGCTGTCGTCGGCAGGAGGCGGCGGCGGGTTATCGCTGCCCATTGCACTGGCCGACTTCAAGCCGATGCCGGTTATGAGAAGCGCGGCGGCGGCGAAAATGCCGATCCCGCGGAGCACGAATTTCAGGTTCATGAAAACCCCCTGTTAGATCGGACGAGGACGATACGATGAAGACTGGGCATATGGGAAAAACACTTCGTGATCGGCGCATAGTCCTCAGCGTACTCGAAAATTTTGGACTGGTGGACGCGCCGCCGCTCCGCCTTGACTTGGCGATGGCTTCAAGGGAACATTTTACCCGTGCTGGTTCCCCGAGTCAGATCGGGGACGAAAGAGGGAACACGGACACCTCTCGTTTGAATTCATTCATTCGAACGCATGAATTCGAATCGAATGAAATGCATTTGAATTTGAGGCAATCCGTGGCTGCCCCCGCAACTGTGAGCGGCGAGCCTTAGGTCCAAATCGGCCACTGGGAAACTGGGAAGGCCGGACCACCAGGGCAACGACCCGCGAGCCAGGAGACCTGCCAGCGCAGTCACCCAACCGGTGGACGGGGTGTCCATACGGAGCGGTCTTTCGCAGCGGTGACGGCAATGCCGGTGCGAAGGCCGTGAGAGCGAAATCTCCCACGACATTCCGCATGTGAAGCAGGCGACCGCCGCACGCTTCATTTGCGTCCTTCGCAACGGGCCTGGTCTTCACCCGATGCGTTCCGCGCCAAGCGCGGAGCGCAAACGAAGGAACGTTGTGTCATGGGACTGATACGCAAAGCGCGGCACAATCGCCGCTCTGGCCTTCCTGCTGCCCGCAACAGCGGGCGCGCAGGATTCGACGCAAGTTTTTGCCGCCGATCGACGTCTGGGCGTCGCGCACCGGCACCGGCATCATCGGCGCGTCCAACAGCATCATCACGGCGGAAGAAATCGACCGCTCGCCGGAACGACAATTCAGGACATGTTGTCGCGCGAAGCGGGCATCCAGACCTGGAGCACGACAGGCGGCAATAACGGCGCCACGACGGTCGTCGACCTGCGTGGCTTCGGCTCAACGGCATCGTCCAACACGCTGTTTCTGCTCAATGGCCGCCGGCTCAACGATATCGATCTTCTCGGGCATCGATCTAGCACCATTCCGAAGGACAGCATCGAGCGCATCGAAATCACGCGCGGCAACAGCGGCGCCGTCCTCTACGGCGGCGGCGCCGTCGGCGGCGTCATCAACATCATCATCAAAAAAGGTCATCGCCGGGTGCCACCAATCGCGTGTCGAGGCTGATTGCGGCTCGTTCAATACTGGGAGCCGACGGCTCGGCTGCGGTCTCGCACGGGCCGTTTTCGGTTGGTGCATTCGGAAACGGCGTCAGTTCGGACGGCTATCGCGTGAACAGCGCGTTGCGCCAGCGCAACTGTCACGGCGACTTTGCGATATACGGCAGCGATCCCGGCCTGGGCGAATATTTCACTGTCGCAGATGATCGTCAGTTTCAGGGCCTGCCGGCGCGCGGCTCGATCAATTTGCCGGGCAACGTTCCCGGTCACGCTCGAGACGCCGCTGGCAACCGAATACCCCGCTCGATTGCGGGCAAGAACAGGCGATCAACTTTGCGACGGGATCACCGCAAGATCGGCCACGGCGTCGAACTGATCGTGGACGGCAGCGTGCGGCGCAAGGATCAGAAGGCGCAGTTTTTCAGTTACCTCGACCCGAACACTTTTCTATACAATCTGAGCGCGGCATCGCCGATGAACTATGTCGACACCGCGATGACGACGTCGTCGGTGACGCCGCGATCTCGACTGCCACATCGCTGTTCGGTATGCCGAACCGGTGCTGACCGGCATCGACTATTACAACTCGCAGTACAATTCAGACCGCCCGACACGCTCCGGACCTGGTGCCCGTCCACACCTATGACATCCAGCAAAGAACGCGCGGTTTCTATGCGATGAACACGACGGCTGTTGCTGCCGGACCACCGACATTTCGATCGGGCGGGCGTATCCAGAAGAACTCCGCTCAACGCGCGTGAACTACAGCGCATTCAATGACCCCAGCGCGGGCATTTTACGCCAACAATGCCGAGAGCCATTCCGTTCGACAAGAGCGAAGCCAATACGCGGCGCATTTCGGCTTGGAGCATCGTTTCTGCCGATGTTCGCCGTCTTTGGTCGCGCGGCGCGCGCTTTCGCTGGCCGAATGTCGACGAGCGCGTCGGGCGTGAGTCCGTTCATATTCCGTTCCGACGTTCAATCTGAAGACCCAGACCTCGCGGGACATCGAGGGTGGGGTGCGCGGCCGCTTCGGCCGATTCCGTCTCGAGACCAGCGTCTATCAGATGCGACTCAACAACGAGATCCTGTTCATCCCGTTGCCGCCGATCGGCGCCAATATCAATCTCGATCCGACCCGGCGCTACGGTGTGGAGACGGCCGCATCTCTCATCTGACCGACAAGTCCGGCTGAAAGGCGCGCTCAGCTATACCCGAACGCAAGTTCCGCGAGGGTATCTATGCCGGCAACGACATTCCGCTGGTGTCGCAGCTGGTCGGGAATATGCGGGGTCCCGGCCGATATTGTACCAAAAATGCGTCATGTTCGATGCTGGTGCTGCGCTATGTCGGCGACCGGCGGATGGACAACGACCAGGCGAATTTTCAGCCGCTGATCCCCGCCCAGGCAACGGTCGACGTAAGCTTGGTGGCCAGGTCCAGAGCTGTTCTTTTGGTCCGGTGCCGTACTCAATGTGTTCGATGTCCGTATTACGACTACGCGGTTGCGAGTGGTGGGATTGCCGCAGGACCATTCTTTCCGGCTGGTTTGCGGCCACGTTCGGGCGCTTCAACGCTTATCCGCTTGCCGGCAGGACGTTCCTCGTGAAGGCGGGCGTGACGTTCTGATGGCCGGCGCAAACTCGAATTGGTGAGTGATCCCCGTCACAGCGGCGGGTATTCTTCACGGGCATATCTGGAATTGGCCTGGGGTTCACAATTCGGCGGCCCACGCCGTTTTGGCAGGAGATTCGAGATGATCAGGAAAACACTGGTGGCATTTGCGGGCCTTGCGCTTGTCGCATTTGCGGCCACGCCGGCCGACGCGCGCGTGCGTGCAGGCATGCTCACATGCGCCGTTGCGCCCGGCGTGGGTCTTGTTCTCGGCTCGCAGAAGCAAGTGAACTGCGACTTCCTCTCCGTGCAAGGCTGGCAAGAGTCCTATTCGGGCAGCATCACGCGCATCGGGCTCGACGTCGGGTTCACCGAGGGTGGATCGATTGCCTGGGCGGTCTACGCGCCGGCCGAAGGCGGCCGTGGCGCGCTTGCGGGAACCTATGCTGGCGCCACCGGTGAAGCGACGATCGGCGGCGGCCTCGGCGCCAATGTGCTGATTGGCGGCTTGCAGCGCTCGATCGCATTGCAGCCAGTCTCGGTCGGCGCGCAACGCGGTCTCAACGCCGCTGTTGGGATCGGCGGGCTCGAGCTGTCCGCGCGCTAGTCAAACCACTGGATATCGAAACGAGGCCGCCCGTCACGGCGGCCTTTTTCTTTGCCGTCACAATGGTTTCCATTCGGTCGGGACGAACTCGTAGCCGCTTGCCGTCTTTGCGATGTGTCCGCACGCGGGGAAGGGGAAGTGGTACGCCTCGATCAGCATGCGGTCGGCTGCAACGCGATCGAGCATCCGGCGCCGCGTTTCGACGGCCTGTGGCCCATCCATGTCGAAGGCCGGCTGCCAGTCGGGATGGCGCGCAAACAAATACGGGTTTCGCACGGTGTCGCTCATCGCCAGCATGGATTGGTTGCCGGAATGGATGGCAAATGCCGTATGGCCGGGCGTATGGCCGTAGGCCGCCACGGATACGATGCCGGGAGCAACCTCGTTGCCCGGCTTGAAGCGTCGTACGTCTTTGGCGATGTCCTTGAAAATACGCCGCGCGTTGAGGAAATAGCGCTTCACCGCGCCTTCCGCTTTCGACATGTTCGCATCGTCCATCCAGAAATCCCATTCCGGCTCCGGCACCGCGATCTCGGCGTTCGGAAAAATCTTTGCGCCGTCTTTGGTCTTGATGCCGTCGATATGATCCGGATGGAAATGCGAGATCAAAATCGTGTCGACTGCCTTCGGATCGATGCCGGCTGCCTTGAAGTTGTCGAGCAGGCTGCCCGCGGTGTCGGCGATCTGGCCTGCAGTCCCGGTATCGATCAGCACCAGTTTTGCGCCGGTGTTCACCAGCAATGCCGTGAACGAGATGGGCAAAATCTTCGGCGGCAGGAACGCGGCGGCGAGCGCGTCGTTGACTTCGGCGCTGCTCGCGTTGCGGACGAATTTCTCGTCGATCGGCACATACCAGACGCCGTCATAGAGCGCGGTGAGCTGATAGCTGCCGAGATTGTAGCGATAGACGCCGGAGCCTTGCGCCGTAGCTGACGGTGCGCGCGCCGCCGCGGGCGGCGTCAGCGCCGCGCCGGCGAGCAGCGCCGAGCCGGTCAGGAATGTGCGGCGGTCGAGAGCGGTCATTGCGGTCGTCTCACGTCGTTGCGGGGAGTTTAACACCGCTCCGGTGCACAAGCGTCCCTAGCCCGGCCTGCGCAAGCCGTTATGATCGCGCCCGTGAGGCGCGTGGACCGGGGCGGCAAAGGCGGTTTGACCATGGGGAAGCGAATGGCGGCGCGGCTGTTGGCGAGCCTCGCCGCTGCGGTGCTTGCGGGCTGTGCCACCGAGATCGGGCCGACCTCGGCCGAATTGAAGGCGCGCTGGGACGCGGAAAATATCTATCCGCAGAACTACCGGCAGGACTTGCTGGCATTCCTGCGAACTTATCTCAACGATCCGACGCATGTGCGCGGGGCGACGGTCTCGCAGCCCCAGCTCAAATATATTGGGCCAGGCGACCGCTACGTGAGCTGCGTGCGCTTCAATGCGCGCAACTCCGACGGGAAGTACGTGGGATCGAAGGAGGGCGCGGCGACGTTCGTGTCGGGCAAGCTCGAGCGGTTTTTCGACACCCCGAGAGAGTTGCGCGAGCGCGAGCTGTGCAAAGACGCCGCGTTCGTGCCGTTCCCGGAACTGGAACGGCTGACGCGATAAAACACGCGCAACACCCGCCGGGCCGGTTAGCTCGGCGGCAAATTTTCAGACAAACGACTCTTTAGTCAGCTCGGAGAAAAGGTCACTTGACCTTGAGGTTCTCCGCGGACGTCTTTCCGCGGTTCTCGACGAGCTCGAACTGAACGGTCTGTCCTTCGTTCAGCGTGCTAAGTCCGGCGCGTTCAACAGCCGAGATGTGCACGAACACATCCTTCCCGCCTTCTTGAGGCTGGATGAAGCCATAGCCCTTCGTCGGATTGAACCACTTAACGGTGCCCTGAGGCATTGCTAGATCTCCGAGGTATTGCAAACGCCGTAGTGTGCCATAATCCTTAAGGCGTGAACAAGGTCCCAAAGCACGAGACTTGGAGCGGGACTTCATGGATATTTTGGCGGTTTCACGGGGGCTTCTTGCGCGTCCGGCCGGTGTCCACTGGGTCGAGCGTTCGTCCGTTGACATTGTGAAAGGTGAGGGGAAGGTCGGCCCCCGGACGCGCGCTTGCGCGACGCTAGGCACGAAACCTTGGACGAAACCTTGGGCGAAGCGCGCCGGTGCCGGGTGAGAGATTTGAACTCCCGACCAACGGTTTACAAAACCGCTGCTCTACCACTGAGCTAACCCGGCTGGCCGCAGGAACGGGACCGCTTACCACCACAGCGGGGGTCAGTGAATACAGATTTGCTTAGGTCGCTACCGTTTCCCAAACAGGCGCGCCCCGACGCGCCGCGCGAATTGCTCTGCGCGGACCATCAGGGACAGTCGCCGCACCGCGTTCGCAGGGTCGTCGGGTCCAAATACCGTTCCGAGCGCGAAGCTCAGTGCCTCACCCGGAGGGTGCCGCGCGCGGCCATCCTCATCGGAAGGGCTGTCGTCGGGTATGCCGATGACGGCGAGGGCGGGGCGCCTCGCCTTGTGATATCCCGCGAGGTGGGGCCTCACCTAGGCCTTCAGGGCTGATGTGAGGAGACAGGCGTATTGCACCGCCGTGAACGCCAGCAGCAGGCATCCGTACCCGATGAATTCGATCCCCAACATGGTCAGTCTCCCCGTAACCATCATTTCGACCGTAGGGAGGATAGGTGAACCCGCCGTGAAGACTGTGTTGGCCATCACAAAAATGCGGGTTTGCCGGCGAAGGCATTTCCCGCTGGATTTGCAATCGTTTACGAGGGGATAGGGCCCGCGACAGCCAGCCCGGAGGTAGCCCGCTATAGCGTGCTCGCCAGTTTTTCCAGGATGTCGATCAGCCAGGCGGCCGACTGCAGCACCGCGAGTCGCTGCGCCAGCTTTTCCTTACGGTAGATGTTGTTGAGCAGCTTGAGCGCGCCCTTGTAAGCCGGGTGCTCTTCCGCCTTGTGCCCGAGCGTGCGCAACCGCTCGCACAATTCGGCGCGGCGCGCTTCCAGGTCGTCATATTGCTGGCGAAAGCTTCGCCGCGGCGCGGTCGCGGGTCTCGATCCGGTTGTCAATTTGGTACGGCGGCCGGGCATGAGATTAACTGTATAGACGCGCTGTTTGCGGCAAAAGCGAGGATGCCAGCGATAGGCGCAAAGCAAAAAGGCCGCAAGTGCCAACCGGCCACACGATTAAGATTACCCGACAATTGAAGGAAGCCGCTTAAGGCATTGCTATATGCTCAAGATCCATTTTGAGGAACTGGAGTTGTGTCGATGCGTGCTTGCGCGATTGCTGCAATTGCAGTCTGGGCCGCGAGTTCCGCTGCGGCGAATGCCGCCGATGTTTCTGGTGGCGGCCCGGTCGTGGGCTACGGGCCTTACGCGTATAGCCCGCGCATCGAGCCGCTCATCGTCTACGATTACCAGCCGGGCGTTATCGTGCGCTCGTATTGGTGGGCTCCTTGGCAAAACCGGCACTATTTCCCGAAAACCGGCAAGCGGCCAAAAGTGGGCCGCCTCGAACGCGTGACGGCACGCAAGAGTTCCCCGCCCCAGGACTTCTATCGCTCGTGGTCGGTCTCTTCGGTGTTCGCACCGGAACTCCCGCCGCCGCCCAATCAACCGTACATGCAACCTTACGCGGTCGGTCCCGCGCCCTCGCTCGCGCAACCGAAGTAGCTCTCTCTTATTACTTATTATGTGCTCTGCAGCCGACGGCTCGCGACGTAAAGCGCGAGCGCAGCGGCGTTGGACACGTTGAGACTCTTGATCTCGCCCGGGACGTCGATGCGGGCCACGCGGTCGCAGGTCTGCTTGGTGAGCTGACGCAGGCCCTTGCCTTCGGCGCCGAGCACGAGTGCAAGCGGCGCACGTAATGCGACGGCGCTTAGGTCGGCATCGCCTGTGCTATCGAGGCCGACCAGCAGGAATCCATGCGCGCGAAGTTCCTCAAGTCCGCGCGCGAGATTCTGCACGGTGACCAGGGGAACAAGCTCGAGCGCGCCTGACGCCGATTTTGCCAGCACGCCGGTTGCCTCCGGGCTGTGCCGCGCGGTGGTGACGATCGCCTTCGCCGCGAAGGCGGCGGCCGAGCGTAAGATCGCCCCGACATTGTGCGGGTCGGTGATCTGGTCGAGGACAAGAACGATGCCGTCCTGCGCGATCTCTGTCAGCGCAGGCGCAGCGAGAGGATCTGCTTCAGCCAGCAGGCCTTGGTGCACGGCGTCGGGACCGAGCTGTGCGTCGATAACGTCGGGTCGAACCAGCTCCGGCTTGAGCGGCAGCGCGACGCCGTCGTCGGTGAGGCGGCGCAGCGCGTTCTCGGTCGCGAGCAGGCGGCGGAAGCGGCGCGCTGGGTTTTCGAGCGCGGCCTTGACCGTGTGCCAGCCATAGAGGATGGCGAGCCCGGTTGCGTCGCGGGCGCGCGGGCGGGCCGCCGGCCGCTTGCCACGGTGCCGTTGTGCACGAACCTTCAAACGATCTTTGGGTTGCCAGGATTTGCGGGCCATGCCGCGTTATTCCCATGCGTCCTGCGGCTTTGCAAACCGCGGGTTCCACTGGATTTGCGGATGTCTACTGCAGGATGGTGGGGGAGGCAGGACTCGAACCTGCGAAGGCATAGCCAGCGGATTTACAGTCCGCCCCCTTTGCCGCTCGGGACACTCCCCCAGAAGCCGTCGCACCGTATTGATCTCGAAAGATAAATCGGGTTCGTCCGCCGGCCGGTCGGGTTGCGTCGGTCTTATGCGGGAGCTACCCCCGCCAAGTCAATGGATGGTGCCATGGAGCGGTCGCGCGCGAGTGATCCGGAAGTGGATCGGCTTTCCCAGTACAGCCACGTGTGCGAGCTTACGCGAAAGCGGACACCCGCCAGTCAACAATCAGCCAAGTCATGGACCGGTTCCCGGATTCGCTAGAGCTTCGCCAACGCCGCCGTGATGACGCTGCGGACCTTGGCGTCGAGCTCCTTGATCGCGCGCTCGATGGTCGGCGGCACCTCGACGCCAGTCGCAATGATTTTCGTGAAATACAGGCCACCCTGTTTGCGCGGCATCGCGAAGTAGTAAGTCGACGTCGTTGCCTGCTGCGTCTGGCATGTCGTGTAGGCGCGTGCGATCGTGGCGCTCTCCACCACATCGAGCATGGCGCCCGCGAAGAAATCGCCCCGACATTTCTGCGCGTCGCCGCCGACGATGAGGTCGTTGAGATCGCCGATCTCCGCCGGCACCGCGTCTTTCGGTAGCACGGAGATCGTGAACAGGTTGTCGGCGACCTTCCACACCGTGTCGCCGCTCACGCCGTCGGGCACCTCATCGGGCTTGAGCGCGGCGGCCTTGGCGATTTCGCCTTCGGCAACGATCGCGTTTGCAAGGTCGGCCGTTTCTTTCAGGATCGCGGGATCCGAGCTTGCCTCGGCCGCGGGACCGATCGGCGATTTGAGCCAGGCCGTGACCGCGGCTTTGCTCTTCGCCGTCGTTCCGTATTTCGTGACGCATTGCGTGAGCGCGAGCAGCACCTGGTTGGCATAAGCGAGATCGAACTGCGTCGTCAGCCCGCCGGCGACCACATCGAGCTTGAACAGCCGCCTGAAGGCCTCGAAGGAATTCAGGCTGTCCGGAAGCAGCACGCGCACGAGCTGCGGATCGAGAGCGGCGACGCGCTGGCGGAAAAAGCCGCGCTCGCGGTTGCCGAACGAGACGTCGAATTTGGAGCCGCTCGGAAAATTCCAGGACGGGTTCGAGAGCTCGAACGTCCACAAGTAATGTGTGTCGAGCGAGTAGATCATCGTGATCTTGTCGGCGTTCGTCAGCTGCGCCGAACAGCGGTCGAGCCGCTTTTCCTTCTGTTTTTTGTCTTTCTGCTCGCTGAAATGGGGCCGGAGGATCCAGTCGCCGATGCGGATGCTGACGTCATTCGCGGCATGCGCGACGCCACCGCTCAAAAGACTCGCGGCGACGCAAATGCGTAACGCAGTGACCCAGCGCATCGCCCTCCACCCCGCTGAACCAATATCTTCCGCATTGCGCCGCCTCCGTAACCCGCTCGGCGTTCCGCCCCAGAACAACAAACCCTAAGGGAAGGCAAGAAGAGGGCAGGGGCGGATCGACGCAACCGGCTGTGTGGAAGAAAAAAGAGAATATTTAGGTCCCGGCCTCAGTTTGCCCAGACATCGCGCAAATCGGGATCGACAAAACTTGGTGACCGCGATGAAAGGGAATTACAAAATTGACGGGCGCAGACCGAGCGCGCTGATATCGTTCTGTGAGGACTGCGCTCGGCCGTTTCCCTGCCGGCCGGGAGCTTCTGCTCGGCGCTTTTCACGGCTTCTCTCACGGGCTCCGCCCGGGACGATAAGGGCAACGAGCAGCCTTACGCCCTGGTCGTCGAGCGCGAAGAGGGGGGTAAAGCGGTGTACGTCATTGTCTTCAACCGCCCCAGTCCAACGGTTGTCGAGCACGTACCAGTGGCCATCTTCATTCGCGGCGAGCACCGCGTGATCGAGATGGGCGATGTTATCGCGCACTAGCAGGACGCGAAGATACCTCGCCGGAACACCGGCGGCGCGCAGCGCGACATATTTGGCAATAGCATAGTCCTCGCAGTCACCCAGGCCGGTTTCGAACGAACCTTTGCCATCCGCAAGCGGCGGCGACCATTCGTCAGGCGTGCCCCATTGAGTCATGTCGCTGGTATAACGGATTGCATTATTGACGCGCTGATTCACGAAATTGAATTGCACACGGCCTTCATGTTCGCGTGCCTCCTTTACGATTGCCGCGAAGCGGGCGGCGGCGGGCGAACAAACCGTTTCGTCGGCAAGGCAGCGCATCAACACCGGATCCTGCGCATGGATATCGTCGATGACTTTGCGCCATTTGAACCATACGATGTTGTCAGGCGCGGCAAAGCTGAAAAGGCCGAAAGGCTCCTGGTTCCTATCGCCAAGATAACTCGGGCGTCGCCGTCGAATTGATTGAGGCGAGCTGGATATTTTCTTTTATGTTCCCGGGTGGCATGGCGGTCGGTATTCCGCCAATATTTGCAAGGGGTAGGGTCGGCGCCGCGAGTGACGCAACGATAGTTGGCTGCGACGGGCCCATTTGTACGGCGGCGACCGTGTCAGCGCCGGAAACAGGTGCCACGGCGGGAACTCTTGCCCACCGCGGTTGCACCGGTGGCGACGATTGAAACCGCGACAAAGCCGATGAATAACCAAAGCGGCAGCCGCTGGGCCGCGCCACGTGCACGTGCCTTCGCACTCATGTTCAACACCCCGTGTCCGGGGCGTTGAGAATCGGGGAATGAACCCTGACGCCCGCTCCGGATCTTTCCTCGGAGCTACGGATACGGGTGGTGCCACTTCGGGCCGGTTAAATGGACAATGAAAGTGGCATTTTCGTCGGAGTTAGCGTTAGTCCCAACGAAACACGCTCGCTAAAAAGCGCCGAAAATTGAACTAGCTAAAGTTGCAACAATTAAAACTTGAATGATTTGCACGCTTACACCTGAGGAAAACATTGATAGTGGTCGCGAAGATCACGACCGCTTTGATGTCTTTTAACCAGGACGAGCCCCGAAGATGCGATCACAGGAGCTTTCCGCAAACGCTGCAGCGAGCCCGGCGCTTGTCTTTCCGAACCAAACTTAAATGCTCCGGCTAAAAGCGAGATAGGCCATCTGATCAGGAATAGGCCTGCTGCACCCAACGCAGGCGTGGCGGGCTCGGCAACAGCGACCTTTTCGCAGTTCACAGCCAAGTCGGCGGCTTCGCGTTGGTGACTTGCGCGGTTTCCCTGCTTGAGTGTCATCTTTTTGTATGCCGGTGGCGTGACGAGCCACACAATTGGCAAAGCGCCGGCGGTGCAACCCTTGCGGACCGCGTGTAAAATTCCTGCATTGATGTCTGTGTCGGCTTGTCGCTGACTTCGTGCTGGACGTCGGCTGCTGCCCCAGGCCAATCGGCAGTGCAACAAGCAGACAGAGCTCAGCCAGATTGAAGCATCTTATCAGGGGCAATGCGAAATTCGAGGCCCATTGCAGGTGGCGTTTCATTGCTGGATTGATTCCCTCCTCTTCGACATCAAGAGCAGACGTCGGCCGGGCCCATAGCCGGCACGAATGCAAGCGATTGGCGAACCGAGTTTGTGGATATCGCAACGTGATGGTGTCATCAAACCGCTGATGATCACCAGTCATAGAATGGCCACGTTGTACTCATGGAAGGACCACTTTCGAGAAACAAGATTTTTGTACTGGGGGGGCAGCGCCTTGAAAATTGTACGACGAGTTGAAGCACTCGGGCTGACGTACTGCATCAGCTTCGATCAGATCACCTCAAAAACGAGCGTCCACTGGTCTATAGATGAGCGGTATTGGCCGACATGACTTAACTTACCTCACCACAAACGACAGCGATATCCGCAAGCTATTTCGGCATGACGGAACAAGCCGTCGGTTATAATTTTGGACCTGTCGAAGCCTGGCCAACGATTACCGATACGATCTCACGCAGCCTCAGTGTGTGGTCCCCCGGTAACGGCACAATTAGCGGTGTGGCATGGGCAAACTTAAATCCCTCGCCTGGCGTATACAATTGGACTGCGCTCGATTTATGGATTGCCCTGTGCCAGAAAAACCATGTCGAGATGGTCTACACGCTATGTAGTCCACCGGCTTGGGCAGGTGGGTCAATCCCGATCCAGCGGCCTATAAAAGCTTTATGACCGCGCTCATCAATCATGTGGGCAATGCGATCCAATATTATGAGGGGTACAACGAATATAACGCCAGCAGCGGCATATTTAGCGGTTCGGCGAGTAGCTTAGTTACGCTGCAGAAAGTGCTTTATGAGACGGTCCACCAATTAAGTCCAACAAGCTTGGTGTTGTCTCCCACCTACAGGGGTACGGGTGGGCAACCCATGCTCAACTTTTTGCACGCGGGAGGTGGCGCATATTTTGATATTGCGGCGATGCATGGCTACGTCGACGCCAATGGCGAATTAATCATTCAAAGTTTTAATAACTTTAAGAACGCGCTCGTTGCGGGTGGTGCCGGCAACAAACCCATCTGGGATACCGAATGGAGTTGGTGGCCCGATAATCCGCCGCCGCAAGACGTGCAGGCGGCATTTCTTTCTACCTCTCTGATTTTGCAATCTGCGCTCGGGGTGCAACGTGAGCTCTATTATGCTTACGACAGCATCGACCACGGCATTTACAACCAAACCACCGGTGCGCTGACCCAAGCAGGCGTTGCATTTCAAACGACCACGGAGTGGCTGTTAGGGGCCACGATGGTTGCCGGCTGCCAAGTCAGTGGCACGACCTACAGCGTGCCACTCCTTGAAGGCGGTCAAAGCACGCAAATTGTATGGAATTCCGCCGGCAACTCTACTTACGCCGCCGGTTCGTTCACACAATACAAAGACCTGACGGGTGCCATCCATAATATTGTCGGTGGTCAGGTCACGATCGGGGAGAAACCGATCCTATTGATGACGCCGAATGCGACAACTTCGACTGCGCCGGCTGACAAGACTGCTCCGAGCGCCCCGACCATTGCCTCGTTCTCGACCGACAGCGGGGTGTTGGGGGATCGCATCACCAATGACAATACGCTGACGCTGACCGGCACGGCGGAGGCGAACAGCACGGTCAAGCTCTATGACGGGACGACGCTACTCGGCAATGCACTCGCAAACGGTGCGGGCGCTTGGTCCTATACGACAGCGACGCTTGCCAACGGCAGCCATAGCTTTAAAGCAACCGCGACTGATGCGGCCGGCAACACCAGTGCAGCCTCAACTGCTTTGAGCGCGGCCATCGATACGGTTGCGCCGGTGGCCCCGACCATCGTCTCGTTCTCGACCGACAGCGGGGTAGTGGGGGATCATATCACCAATGACAACACGCTGACGCTCTCCGGCACGGCGGAAGCGAACAGTACTGTTAAGCTCTATGACGGGACGACGCTACTCGGCAATGCGCTCGCAAACAGTGCGGGCGCCTGGTCCTATACGACAGCGACGCTTGCCAATGGCAGCCATAGCTTTAAGGCAATAGCGACTGATGCGGCCGGCAATACCGGCGCAACTTCGGCCAGCCTGGCGGTCACCGTTAGCCCGACCGCTCCGAGTGCGACAACTCCGGCTGCGCCGGCAGCTGACAGGACTGCTCCGAGCGCCCCGACCATTGCCTCGTTCTCGACCGACAGCGGGGTGGTGGGGGATCGCATCACCAATGACAACACGCTGACGCTCTCCGGCACGGCGGAAGCCAACGCGACGGTGAAGATCTATGACGGGACGACGCTGCTCAACAGCGTGACCGCGAGCGGGACCGGGGCCTGGAGCTACACCACGCCGGCGCTGAGCAATGGCGCCCACAGCCTGACCGCAACCGCCACGGATGCGGCCGGCAATACCGGTGCAGCCTCAACGGCCGTGAGTGTCACCATCGATACGGTTGCGCCGTGGTAACTCAGACGACCGCCACTCCTTCAACCGGGACCGCGCTACCTGGTGACACAGTTGCACTCACGCTCACGCTCAGCGAACGTGTGACCATCACGGGCACGCCGACGCTCGCACTCAACAATGGCGGAACGGCCACCTATGCTGGCGGATCGGGCAGTGACATCCTGACATTCAAATATACCGTCGGGCTGAACGACAGCACCGTTTCGGCACTCGCGGTCACCGCAATCGGTCTTTTGAATGGCGCGGGGATCAAGGATGTTGCCGGCAATACAGCGATTTTTCGGGCGCGCTGACCACATTCAGCGGCCTGCAAATTGATCCGCCCGTCCCACCTGTATCGACGGCCTACAGACTACGATTGCTGTGCACGTGTCCGGCGATGAATACCAAGGATTGCCGGA
>CAVQYD010000002.1:0-250829 GCA_963718035.1 uncultured Alphaproteobacteria bacterium
TCATCGTAATCAATGGCTTACTCGCGATGTCTGAGTTGGCCATTGTTTCATCTCGCCCAGCTCGTCTCCGGCGAATGGTTGACATGGGCGTCAGCGGGTCACGCCGCGCGCTCGCTCTCGCATCCGATCCGGGCAAGTTTCTTTCAACGGTCCAGATCGAAATCACCCTCGTCGGTATCCTCTCGGGAGCCTTTTCCGGGGCGACTATTGGCCTGCGCTTAGCGGGGTGGCTGATGAGCCTCGGACTGTCCGCGAACGTTGCAGACGCGATTGGCATCGGCGCGGTGGTGGCGGTGATAACCTATGCCTCGCTCATCATTGGTGAGTTGGTTCCCAAGCAGATCGCTCTACACAATCCTGAGGCCGTCGCGGTCAAGGTCGCTCCGGCCATGACCATCCTCGCGAAGGCCGCGTTGCCCTTGGTCTGGGTTCTGAATGTTTCGGGCAAAGCTGTGCTTTGGCTGCTAAGGCAACATGAACGGCCCGGCGGAAAAGTTACGGAAGAAGAAATCCGCACCCTGATCGCTGAGGCCGAGCATGCTGGTGTACTCGAATCTGGCGAAAAGGAAATGATTGCTGGAGTCATGCAACTCGGTGACCGACCGGTGCGCGGAGTCATGACCCCGCGCCGGGAGGTTGATATGCTCAACCTCTCAGACAGCGCGAAAGCAATTCGTGCGGTGATTGCCAAGAGTCCGCATTCCCGCCTGCCGGTGTATGAAACCGACCCTGACCATGTCCTCGGGGTCATTCAGGCCAAGGACCTACTGCACAGCTATATGAGTCGGCGGCGATTGGATGTTAGAAACGCCATCCGGCCCGCCCCACTGATTCCAGATTCCGTCGATGCTCGCGATGTGGTTTCAATTCTCAAAGCATCGCCTGTACATATCGGTCTGGTCGTCGATGAATACGGCCACTTTGAGGGCGTGGTGACGTCGGCCGATATTTTGGAAGCGATCGTCGGTGAATTCCGTACCGAAGCGGGTTCGACGGAGGCGGCGATCGTGCGCCGCGATGACGGCTCTTTGCTGATCTCAGGATGGATGGCAGCAGATGAGTTCGCGGAATTAACAGGGGTTCCGCTTCCAGAGAATCGCTCCTATCACACTGTCGCTGGCTTTATACTTGACGGCTTCGGAAAGCTACCGGCGGTGGGCGATAGCTTGGACATGTATGGCTGGCGATTTGAGGTTGTCGATCTCGATGGCCGTCGCGTGGACAAGGTGCTCGCGACGAAATTGCCAGCAACCCGGCGCACCCTTCCTTAGTCTCGAATTGCCGCAGGACGACATTACTCATCGTCCAGATTCTTGCTTGGTGATGATGTCCATGATCTCCCGAGTAGCAGGATCGACTATCAGGATTTTGTCGTCCCGTAATTTGACGTACTTGAAGTCCTTCAACAGGCCGATCTGATCCTTAACCTCGATCGGCATCGTATTGAGCATGACCGAATCGGGAATGGTCTTTCCGACGGCGAGCTGTTGATCGTCCGGGAGAGACTGCGAACGCTCGCCGATGATTTTGTCGTAAATTATTTGTTTGTGTGACGCGGTCAGACCGATGCCTTGCACACTGATGCCCGCTGCGCCAGAGTTTCCCTGAGCTAGCTGCGTATGGGAGGCCCATTGGCTGGCGGCCGTGGTCGTCAAGCCAAGCGAAAGCGCTGCGGCGATCACACGGGAATTCATGATCGAGCCTCCTTCCACGGTCCTGATATAGCGACCACAAGGCGGCCTATTCAAGAAACGTAAAGCCCGGCACCGTAAGGCACCGGGCTTTAGTGAATCCTCCCTCTAACCGATTCAATGGTGCTGGCGGCGGCAAGGGTGTGAAGCCGTGGTTTTTCTCACCAGCCGTAGCTTTTTATCTCAGAACTGGTGTGCCGACAATCGGCAAAATCCGTCCATGTCCGCTTTTGGCACTTAGCGGACATGCGCTAGTTGCACTGCACATGTCCGCTTTTGGGGGTAAAGCGGACATGGCTTTTTGCGCTGCAAATGTCCGCTTATGACCCAAAGCGGACATTGACTTCCCACACTGCGCGAATGTTCCATCAGCCGTGTTGCGCCGCAATGCGAGAATGGTGCGTGACGGCATATGTCAAATTTAATAGCTGGCTCGATGACTTCTTCTTTTAATTGACCGACATCAAAGCAACTTCATTTTGATTGGTAGATTGAAGAGATAATCGAATGAGTGAGTAGCGCAGGAGGAGTGTCATGTTGAAACGCGTGGGAGTTGTCTGTGCGGCCCTCGTTGTTGCGGCGGCCGCTTTTTCAACATCGGTGGAAGCGCGCTCCGGAGGACATGGCGGTTCGCCCGTATGGGCGGAGCTAATTTTGGCGGCGCGCGTATTGGCGCTGGCAACTTTGGCGGTGCCCGAATGGGCGGCGCCTATATGGGCGGTGCGCGCATCGGCAGCGCTCGTGTCGCTGGTGCGACGGTTGGAGGTCGCTACGGCATCAATAGAGCGGCCGGCATCTATGGCGGCGCAGGGCTTGCCCGCAACGCCGGCATCTATCGTGGCGGTCGATGGGCTGGCCGGTACGGAGGCTACTACGGGCATCGGCGCTACGGGGGCTATTGGCCCTGGTTGGGCGTAGGCGCAGGCCTCGCATTGGCCGCCACGTGGCCGTACTACGGCGGCTACGGATACGATGATTGTGTCCAGTGGAGACCTGATTGGGGCTGGGTGAACGTCTGCGAGTATCCGTATGGCGGCTACTACCGCTACTGATGACAATTACTTTGAAGGGCCACCACAGAGGTGGCCCCTCTTACGTCGGGTTGCATCTACAGCACGGAAAGCGTTCGGGCCGAAGTCTTCCCATGCCGTGCTCTTGCGCGCCGATAAGGTGATCGAAAAGAGGGTGCCGCTTTTGGCACGTAGCGGACATTTGGAAGCCGCCGATGAATGTCCGCTTCTCTAATCGGCCGATTGGGGTCAAGCGTTTTCAGACTGTCCACGACCACAGTGTCGATGTCACTCACGGGCTCGTGCTTCTCTTCGGAATCGGCACCAAGGCCCTTCCATCATGGAATTCGAGAACGAGGTGGAACAATCTATTGGGCGGCCTTGCCGTCAGACGAACGGCAGGTCCAGCGGACATTGCGAACTCACCTCATCCATCGTCCCGTGAGGGACATCATGCCACCGCGAGGTGGAACTCGTGTTTCTCCTATCCGGTTTGATTATGTACAGCGCTCACGCTGCAACAGCGTTCTTGCTCCAGCGGAATTCGGTGCCATCAACCCAGATGCGGTGCATGATGACGGCCAAGCGACGCGCCAGCGCGACGATTGCCTTCTTCATGCCGCGGCGCCTGGCGATCTGCATCGCCCAGGCCTTGAGCCAGGACCATTTGGCTGAGCGTACCAGCATGCTCTGGGCCGCTTCGTAGAGCATCACTCGCATCATCTCGTCCCCGCATTTTGATATCGCGCCGGTTCGATTGATCTCGCCCGATTGATACCTGGACGGGGTCAGACCCAATACCGCCCCGACTGCCTTGGAGTTTCGAAAGCGCGCGGGCACATCGACGGTGGCGCGGAATGTCAGCGCCACCACCGGACCAACACCCGGGGTCGTCATCAGGCGCCGGCACACCGCATCGTCCTGCACGATGGCCAGCACGCGGCGGTGCAGGACGGCGATCTGTTCGCGCAGCACCTGCGAACGACGAGCAGCGGCTCGACCAGGATGGCCAGATCGGGGAGATTCTCGACCAGTTCCTTGATGCGCGCCTCGAACTTCAGCTTGCCAACGATCCCGACCTTGAGGCCGAAGTTACGCAAGGTTCCGCGCAGGTCATTCTCGACGGCGATGGCCTTCGACTGCAGCAGCTTGCGGTGGGTCAGCAACATGCGCAGCTTCTGGCTGCGCAACGTCTTCACATGCACCGGGCGATAAAGTCCCGCCCGCATCATCTGCGCCATACCGCGGGCATCGTTACGGTCGGTCTTGTTGATCTGCGCCTGCAACACCGCTCGCATGTGCCGCGTCTCGACGCAGATCACCGGCAAGCCCGACTTAGCGAGAGCGCTGTAAAGCCACTGCGACAGTGGCCCGGCTTCCAGTCCAATCCGCTTGAAGTGATAGGCATTGTTCTTCAGCACCTGCAGCAGAGCTCCGGGTTCGCTCGCAACCTTGGCTTCGCGAACGATCCTGCCCGTGTCATCCACAATGCAGATGCTCGTTTCCTTGACTGAGACGTCCAGTCCGGCAAAATGCTCCATGCTGCGCTTCTCCTTCTGATGCTTGAGGCCGTAAACCACGGACCTCGTTTCACCATCAGCCTGAAGCGCAGCACCCAAAATCTTCAGCTATCCACAACAACGCCGGCCGATTACCCCATCTATTTGGGGGTAGCGGACACAGCGTGGACATCTCGGAATGTCCGCTTATAACCCAAAGCGGCAGGTTTTCACAACGCGGCCTATCGGCCGAGAGTTGTTGATGCGGACTGCCAATTACTGCCCTAGTCCGCGCACAATAAGAGCGCAGTATTAGGGTATCCCCCAACTGAGTGTGGCCCTCATCAAGGAGGTTGAGATGCGAAACCATGTCCTCGTACTCACGACATCTGCGGTTATCCTCGCCTGTGGCGTTGCTGCGAGTGCCCAAGCTCCTGGTGCCCAGAGTCCCAGCACCCAGCAGAGTCCCACTACCCAGCCGACTCCAGGTGGTCCGATGATGCAGCAGCAAGACCAGACGATCCGAGAGCGCCTGCGAGAGCAATTGCAAGAGCGCGCCCAACGTGGCGAAGAGGAAGATAGCGATCAGGACGGCTACCATTATCGCGGCGGAATGATGGGTGGCGGAATGATGGGAAGGGGAATGATGGGCCGGGGTTACGGGTACCATGACGGGGATCGAGGAGTCATGCGTTCCGGCATGTGGGGTCCTCCCATGATGATGCGAATGATTTTCAGTCTGATGGACGCTGACGGTGACGGGAAACTCTCATTGCAGGAGTTTCAGGCGGCTCACGAGCGCATCTTCAAGGCGATGGATGCCAACAAAGATGGCTTCGTTACCCTGGAAGAAATGCAGGATTTCATCCGCGGCACCAGCAGACCGGCTTCCAAGCAGTAGCCTCGCATCGCGAATACAGAACAAAGGCCCCAGAGAGGGGCGTCCCTTGCAGCTTCGCAATGGTGGTGGAAACTGGAACTACATTTGACTTCGCTCAATGACGCCGCTTTTTGTTCGGCTTCGGTGCGGCGATCCGTTCAAACGAATTGCAAAAGGGGTAAGCAATGTCGCCGAAGGCACCAAAACATCACAGACCTGAGGATGATCCAGAACCCGGCACGCCGGGCACCGGCGAGGATATCTGCCCTGACTGCCATGGGACCGGAAAGCAGGTAGACGAGGCGGGCAAGCAGCCGATGAGTCCTGCGAACACTGCGACGGGACAGGGATCATCACCGAAGCGATTGGCTAGACAGCGAGTAAAAAGAGGGCGTGCAGCGATGTCCGCTTGTGGCACAAAGCAGACATGGGGTGTTGCACTGCACATGTCCGCTTTCGGAGGTAAAGCGGACATGGCCTTTTGCGGGAATCCGCTTTCGCGGTCGCTGTTGAGAGTAAAGCGGACATCGGCTGTTGCACCGCATATGTCCGCTTGTGACCCAAAGCGGACATGGGCGGGCTTTGACGTAGCGCAATCTGGCCGGGGTGCTGCGTCCCGGTCTCGGCTATCAGAAATTCTATGTCGGCTGTTCTGCACAAATTTCGTTATCGTGGGTGTGCTGATAGTGGCGTTGGCGCTCTATGAGTTTTGGGATACGCGCCCAAAAATTGAGCAATGATGGCTCGGATTGTCCGCGTCTAGTAGACGCTTCCATCGTTTGCGCTAAATCAAAACCAGTGCTGTCCAATTTGCTACATAGACCGGCCGCGCGGGCATTCTCAGCCCGCGCTCAGGGCGGCCCTAGCTGAACGACGCCCCTCAGCTTCGCCAACGGCTGGGGCCGTTCTTGGTTTGCGACGTAAATAGGGATCATTTCGCAATGCCGCGTTACTACTTCCACCTCACCGACGGAAGACAAGTTCTGAATAATCACAAAGGCATTGATCTCTCAGGCAATGCTGCCGCTCGCGAGGATGCGGTAACGCTGGCACGTGGCCTCAAACACGGCGCGGTCATGCCGGGATGGGATTGGGGCGGATGGTTCGTCACCATCGTGGATGCACACGGCCATAAGATCGACGAAGTACCAATAGCGGATGTTTGAAAGTATTCCGCTTTTGGGGGTCAAGCAGCCCGGTGTAAGCAAACAGGAGCGAGCAGTGGAAATCGCAACATTCCGAACATGGTTGGTCGAGCACGGGTGCCGGGTCGATGCTGGCGAGCACCCACGGGGACACGAGGGCCACGGCGAGATTACAGTGCATCGCGAGGGGCGGAGCACTCGGATTCCGCTCGAAGGCCCGCGCCAATCACTTGATCCCCGGATCGTGCGCCGCGCCTGCGAGGAACTCGGCCTAGATGCGTCTCAATTGCCGGGCCCGAAAAGCCGCGTTTAGGCGCTGACCAGTTCCACACTTTCGTGGAAGAGCAGACGTCGCAGTCCGAGAGAATCATGTCCGCTATTGGCACTTAGCGGACATTGAGATCACACTGGAATGTCCGCTTTTGGGGGTAAAGCGAGCGCGTATGCTGCAGCCCATTTAAGCAATACTGCAGCAACGCTCGACACACGTGTCGTACTTTAGCATCAAAGTTATCGCCCGCTATGATGGGCAAGTTCAGTGTCGCTCAGCTTCCAGTCCTGCCGTAATTCCAACACCGCTAGCAGCATGACAGCAATGCCGAGAACGAAGTGCCAATATCGGAGCGTGCCAGCATCGGCGTAGCCAAAAACGAATGGCGACGCGATCAGCCACAACCCGCACACGACTTCCAGGCTCTCCTCCCAGCGACGCAAATCCAAGAACAACTCGACGCGCCGAGCGCCACCACAAGGATGCCGACTATTAAGATGTTAACGGCAACAGTTTGGCTAGCCCCGTCGCCGAATAACCATGAGGTCAGCACGATCAGAGCACCCAGTGCCATGCTGACGCAATCTTCCCAAATGTAGTGAACATTAAAGATACGAATGCCTGCCATGGTATCCTCCACAAATTGGAGCATACGCCCGGCGGCGAAGAGGTTACGCACTCCGAGAGCTTGGCACCGCAGACTGACGATATGCATGTGGTCGCGCAGGTCGATGGGCAGCCGCTAATGCCTCAGAGCCTTACACATGAATTCTCTCGGTTCATCGCAAGCAAAACGCTGCCGCGTGTCAGGTTCCACGATTTGCGCCACACGCATGCGACACAGCTGCTTGCAAGTGGTGTGCATCCTAAGATCGCGCAGGAGCGCCTTGGGCACGCGAATATCGGCACCACGCTAGATCTATACAGTCATGTGATGCCGGGGATGCAGACCGATGCGGCTAGTCGCGTTGACGTGGCCCTGCGAGCGGCCATAGACAAACATTGCAAAGCGAAAGGGTAGCAAAAGGGTAGCAATCAGGCGTTTTGCGAGATCGCAGGAAAATGATTGTATTGTAGTTTCAATGGCATGGTCCCGTAGCTCAGCAGGATAGAGCAGCGGTTTCCTAAACCGAAGGTCGGAGGTTCGACTCCTCTCGGGACCGCCAAATATCAATTGTGATTTTGATTTTGCTGCATTTTTCGTTGAAATTGTCCCACCGTTAAGAGTGGACTCGCACCCCCATGTGTTGGCAATGGTTAGGCGGTGCCTGCGGTGTTTTTAAATGTCTGCTTTGCTCCAAACGCGGACATTTGCAAAAGGGCATGTCCGCTTTCCCCGAAAGCGGACATGTGCAGTGCACTAGCCCATGTCCGCTAAGTGCCACAAGCGGACATCGCGCTTTATTCGATCACCTCGTCGGCGCGGGCGACTAGTGACGCCGGCACGGTGAGGCCGAGGGCCCTGGCTGTCTTGAGGTTGACAGACAGTTCGAACTTGGTCGGTTGCATTACTGGCAAGTCTGCGGGCTTCTCACCTTTAAGAACACGGCCTGTGTAGAAGCCAGCTTGTCGGTATTGCTCAACAGTGCTGGCACCGTAACTCATCAAACCTCCGGCCTTTGTAAACTCGGGCCTATCGTAAACGGTCGGTATTGCGTGCCGCGCCGCAAGAGCAATGAGTTGTTCGCGCCGTCCCGTAAACAACGGATCGTTGGCCACCAGCAAACCGTTGACTCTCTGCTGCACAAGTGTGTCGAAGGCCATGTCAATGTCACGTTCGGTGCGAGCGTTCACGACCAGAATTTCTTGTCCAAGCGCGCGTGCTGCTTCGCGCACATCTTTCGTGCTGGCCGCCGAACTCGGATGGTTTGGATTAACGAGCACCCCGAACAAGCTTTTTGACGACGCTAGCTCGCGCAGAAGTTCAAGCCGCTTTGGCCAGAGCGCCGCTGTGATGATTGTTACGCCGGTCGCATTGCCACCCGGCCGGTTCAGGCTGGCGACGATACCATACTCGACCGGGTCACCGCCTGTAGCAAATACGATCGGAATGCTCGAGATTGCGGACTTTGCTGCAAGTACTACTGCGTCACTGCCTCCCACGAAGATCACCGCAACCTGTCTCTGTGCGAGATCGGCGATGAACCCAGGTACACGGTCAATGAGACCTTCCGCCCAGCGAAATTCGATTGTTACATTGCGCCCCTCGACAAAACCGGCTTCGGTCAAACCGCGGCGAAACCCGCTGACAAACGATACCCATGCTCCGGGCGTTCCACCATTCAAAAACCCTACGACCGGCATCGCAGGCTGCTGCGCGCCCACTGCGAGCGGCCATACGGCTGTTGTGGAACCGGCAATGACTTTTATGAACTCGCGCCGTTTCATCAGTCCCCCGAAGCTCAGGACAAGGCATCGTATCGGTTCAAACTGCTACTGGGAAAGAGCTGTGAGTTCAGGCTGGGCAGCGCGCTGATGTCCGCTCTGGGTCATAAGCAGACATTTTGCGACGCGGGAGTGATGTTTGCTTTACCCCTAAAAGCGGACATTGTTTGCGATAATTTTCGGGTCATGAACCCGGTCACCATCGCCTCTGTCCGCGCTCAACCGCCCGAAGGCGAACGGCAGAGAGCCTCTTTGGAGCGCTCAGCGAAATGAGTTCTCTTGACTGGAAGGAGATAGAGATCAGATACCGTGGCAAACCCGTAAAGGGACGCTACAACGTGTCCGACGATCTGGTCACGGTTGCGGCATGGAACGGCACTAAAACAGCGCAGCTAGGCATTTTGCCCGCGGAACGATTGGCGCAAATGTTGCTGCGCGAATTAGCGGCTCAAGGAGAAATAAAATAGGACGCGGTACCCCCGCCGGCATCAAGCCGGTATCACTGCTGCCAGCGTCAGAAATGCGCCAATGGCGAACGTCACCGCGAAAATCTCTTGTGCGTATTCCCGTGCTTTCCAATTAAACATGGGTCCCCTCCAATCCTTGGAGTTCATTGTGCCACTTTAGCCGCATGCCGGATTCCGACTGTGATGGCCGTCACAGGATTTGCGATTGGTAGCTCACTACCGGAACAGAGTGCGGAAGTCGTGTCCGCTTTACCCCCGAAAGCGGACATTCAGTGGGACACTCGTAGCAAAAAGCCTAATGATCCCGTGGAAGGATTCAGGGTCCCACTTTTTTGGAAGCTATTGATTAGACTACGGTGGCGTAGTCCTCTCGGGACCGCCAGCCACACTGAAGTGGTTCGGCCTCAGGTGACTAATGGAATTACCACCTTTGCTGCGCAACGCCGTCGACCGCGCGTTGAGTGGCATGCCGCTTGACCAGCTCACCGCGACCGCTGCCGTTCTGTCGCAGCGCTATCGGGAGGAGCGGCGCGACGGCAAGGCACACGTCGCGAGCGATCGGGAGGTGCTCGCGTATCTCGCGGTACGCCTGCCTGCGACCTATGCGGCGGTGCGCGCGAGCTTCGCCGCGGTCGCTGAAGCCCGCCCGGATTTTGCGCCGAAGACTGCGCTCGATATTGGCGCTGGTCCGGGCACCGCGCTCTGGGCCGCAGCCGAATGCTGGCCCACTCTCGCCGAGGCACTGCTGATCGAAGCAAGCCCGGTTTTCCGCGCGTTCGGAGAGCAACTGGCGGCGGAGATGCAGGCAGCCACACACGACCTGGCGCACGTCTGATATTGCCATGGACGAAATCAATGGCGAACCGCGCGATCTGGTCACCTTGGCTTATGTGCTGAACGAGCTGGCCCCGGAGGATCGGCCGCGGCTCGTGGAGCGGCTTTGGCGATTGACCACCGATACGCTCGTCATTGTCGAGCCCGGAACCCCGGCTGGCTGGCAGCGCATCCTCGCCGCACGGCGCCAGCTGATCGAAGGCGGCGCCCACGTGATTGCGCCATGCCCGCATGCAAACGAGTGCCCGCTGCAGCCGCCGGACTGGTGTCATTTCGCGCGCCGCGTCGCCCGCTCGCGCTTGCATCGGCAGGCCAAAAGCGCGGATGTTCCCTGGGAAGATGAGAAGTTCAGCTACGTGGCGGTCTCGCGAAAACGGGCAACGGCAGTGGGCGCGCGTGTCATTGCCCGCCCCCGGAAATCCAGCGGCCGTGTCACGCTGAAGTTGTGCCGTCCCGATGGATCTGCCGGCGATCAGTTGTTTTCGCGCCGCGACGGCGCACAGTTCAAGCGCGCCTCGCGCAGCGATTGGGGGTCTTCACATGTAGGGCGACGCGTGCCGATCTACCGCCGCTTCTTGCGCGCGGCCCGGGTATGCTCGCCTGGAAGCCTTTCTTTTCGCTTTTGCCGGAGCGGACCCGCGCGGCGGAATAATCGGCAACAAGACGAAATTTTCCTGGCCGCCGCCGAGATGCAAGGTCGTCTTGCCGCCGAAGATGTCCAGCGGCCGGTCGCGCGGGTCGTCATGCAGGAAAGGCCCGTTACCGGTGAACTCGTTCTTCATGTTCGAGAGCCGGCCGCCCGATCCGCCGGGATAGACATAGTCGCGGCCACGTATGGTCAGCGCGATGCGATGGCCCTTCGGCACCACAATGCAGGTCGGAATGATCTCGACATCGAGCTCATAGACCTGTCCGGGTTTGAGCGGCTGCTTTTCGTCATGCGTATGGTAGGGCCGGAACGGCCGCGTGAGATTCCTGTCCAGCTTGCGGTGCGATGCACGAAGCCAACCTTGCCCGATTGGCGTGTGAGGATCGAGCGCGCCCTGGAAGACAACTTCCTTCATGTCGGGCGAGAACACCCGCAGCACGAGGAAAAGGTCCGCATCGCTCGTAGACGATGACACGTGCAGCTTCGCAGCCACGGGCCCGGTGATCTCGGTTTCGGCTTTCATTGGCTCGGTCAGGAACGTGACGCCGTCGCCCATCGCGTCGAAGGTGACCTTCGCCGAGCCGTCGGGGGCCTTTGTCACCAGCTTCTGCGCGTCCGCGGCCAGATGGAATTTGGTCCATTGCGTGTCCGGGAGCGGCCAGTCTTTTTCGTGACGGATAACGAACTTCTCGCCCGGATGCCGGATGTTGAGTTGCACGCGCGGCTGCTTGTCCCAGCCATTGCGCTCGCCTTTCAGGAAATAGCCGAAGAATTTCTTCTGCAGGCCAACTCCGTAATCAGTGTAGTAATGCGTCCAATGCTCGATGCCGTGCACCTCGAGCCATTTCTGTTTCGACGCCGACCGGTAAAAGCCCTCGAAGTTGCCGCGCGGATGCAGCGGCTGGCCGCCCCAGTTCGCCGCGGACAGCATCGGGACCTTCACCTTCGACCAGTCCGGCCGCATCGCTGCGTAGAAATCGTCGTCGAGAGGATGCGCGAAATAGGTCTTTCCCAGATCGTAGCGGTTCGCGCCCATCTGCTCCGCGTTCAATGTTTCCGGTCCCGACACCCAGTCGCCGTTCATGCGGCTACGGTGACCTTTGGTGCCAAGGCCGTACTGCACCGTCTTGACCTGCATGTCGTACCAATTCTGCGCGAAGGTATTGTAGATGCCGCCGTTGTGGCTGAGCTCACGATAGAAATCGGCGAAACCCTCCCAGACGCAGATGGCCGCGAGATGCTTTGGCTGCAGGCTCGCGACCTGCCACTGGTTGATGGCGTAGTAAGAAATCCCGCTCAGGCCGACCTTGCCGTTCGACCACGGCTGCGTTCCCGGCCCACTCGATGCAGTCATGGAAGTCCTTCGTTTCGCGCGGCGACCAATGCTCGACATAACCGGGCGAGCGGCCGCAACCGCGTAAATCGACGCGCACGCAGACATAGCCATCCGGCACCCATTTCTCCGGATCGCAGACCTCCCAGCTCTGATACTTGTTGGTTGAGCCAGCCATCACATCGGGATGCTTGAGTGCCATGCGATCCCAGGCGGTCTTGTAGCCGTCTTCGAAGTGCAGCCACTTGCCGTAAGGACCGTAGCTCAGAAGGACCGGATAGCGGCCTTTCTTGAGCGGCCTGAACACGTCACACCGCAACACCAGACCGTCGTCCATGGTGATCGGCATGTCCCAATCGATCTGCATGCCATCACGGACTTCGCTCACTTCACGATAACTCATGCGTTCTCACTCCTGACGGATGGTACGGCGGTGCGTTATTTTTTCGGGATGACCGGCAGCAGCACATAAGGCTGCCGGCCGGGACCCGCGTGCAACGTGACGTCGCCGCCGAAGATCGCGGGCGGGCGGTCACGCGGGTCGTCATGGGTAAAAGGCCCGACGCCGGTCCAAACCTTGCCGAGCGTCTCAACGCCGGCGCCCGGCTCGCCAGGATAAACATAGTCGGTGCCGCGAACGGACAGCGCGATCCGATAGCCTTTCGGCAGCACGATGCAGGTCGGCCAGACCTCGACGTCGACCTCATAGACCTGGCCGGGCGTCAGCTTCTGCTCTTCATCGTGCGTATGATAGGGGCGGTACGGCAGTGTCAGCTTGGGGTCGAGCTTGCGGTGGGAGCAGCGCAGCCACCCTTGGGCGATCGGCGTGTGGGCATCGAGTGCGCCCTGGAACGTCACCTCTTTGAGATCCGGCGTGAAGGCGCGCACCACAAGAAACAGGTCGGCATCTTCGGTCGCCGACGACACCCACAATTTTGCGGCAATCGGGCCGGTGATCTCGACCTCCTGTTCGAGTGGCTCGGACAGGAACGTCACGCCTTCGCTCATGCCGGAATAGGTCACAGCTGCCGGCGGACGGTTGCTGCTCCGTCGAGAGCGTCATGTCCGCCGGGTGAACGTAGAATTTGGTCCACTGCGTGCGCGCGAGCGGCCATTCGTTCTCGCGCCGCTCGACGAATTTCTCCCCGGGGTGGCGAACCTGCAGCAGCACCTTCGGCTGTTTGTCCCAGCCGGTGTCCTCGCCCTTGAGGAAATGACCGAAGAACTTCTTCTGCAGGCCAACGCCGTAATTCGTGTAGAAATGCGTCCAATGCTCGATGCCGTGCACTTCGAGCCATTTCTGGCTGGAAGCCGAGCGCACGAAGCCCTCGAAATTCCCGCGCGGATGCAGGCCCTGTCCGCCCCAGTTTGCCGAGGACAGCAGCGGTGTCTTCACCTTGGTCCAGTCCGGCATGCGGGACTGCCAGTAGGGATCGGTATCGAGCTTGCGCGAGATACAGTCCTCGTAGAAATCGCGGCGGTTGCGGCCGAGTTGCTGTTCCGACAGCGTCTCGGGCCCCGACACCCAGTCGCCGTTCATGCGGCTCTTGAAGCCGCGTGTGCCGCGGCCGTTCTGCACCGAGTAGACCTGCGCCTTCGACCAATCCTGCACGAAGCCGCGATTGAAGATTCCGCCATGGTGCGCCATGTCGCGATAGAAATCGGCCGCGCCTTCCCAGGTGCAGATCGCGGCCAGGTGCTTCGGCTGCAGCGCCGACGTCTGCCATTGGTTCTGCGCGTAATAGGAAATGCCGTTGAGGCCGACTTTGCCGTTCGACCATGGCTGCACGCCGGCCCACTCAACGCAACAGGCGAGATCCTGCGCCTCGCGTAACGACCAGATATCGATCACGCCCGGCGAGCGGCCGGCGCCGCGGCTGTCGACGCGAATGCAGACATAGCCGTCGGGGACCCATTTTTCCGGATCGACCACCTCCCAGCACTGGTACTTGTTCGTCGAGTCGGTGGGCACGTCCGGTTGATCGGCGCACATGCGGTCCCACTGGGACTTGTAGAGATCCTCGAAGTGCAGCCACTTGCCGTAAGGACCGAGGGTCATGATCACCGGATATTGTCCGTCCGCCACGGGACGATAGATGTCGCAGCGCAGGACGAGGCCGTCGTCCATCGTTATCGGCATGTCCCAGTCAATTCGCATGCCGTTACGGATGTCGCTCATTTCACGATAGTCCATGGATCCTCACGTGACCTCTGATGCTGAGTCCTTGTTCGTCAAACAGGTGCATGCGGCGCTCGTCCAGCGAGAGCGTGAGCCGCTCGCCGATCTTGGTGTCGGCCATGTCCAGGCCTTCACTGACCGCAACGAAGGCGCGGTCCGTGCCGGCGTCGAAATAGAGGAGGGTGTCTTTGCCGAGCGGCTCGACCAGCCGCACGGGCAGGGTGGTGCCGGTCTTGCCGCCGACATTGATGCCGACATGCTCGGGCCGGATGCCGAGCGTTCCCTTGCCGGCGCCGGCCGAGTTCAAGCGCTCCGGAAGCGGAATGTCGAACAGCGCCGAGCGGAAGCGTGCAATGCCGTTGTCGCGCACGACTTCGCCGGCGACGAGATTCATCGAGGGCGAGCCGAAGAAATCGGCAACGAAGTAGTTCACGGGGTTCGAATAGATTTCCATCGGCGAGCCGACCTGCACGATCTCGCCGTCACGCATGACGACGATACGGTCGGCGAGCGTCATTGCCTCTTCCTGATCGTGCGTAACGAATATGAAGGTGCGCTTGAGTACCTGGTGCAGCCTGTCGCATTCGGCGCGCAATTCACGGCGAAGTTTCGCATCGAGACTCGACAGTGGTTCATCGAGCAGGAACGTAGACGGATTTGTCACCAGCGTTCGCGCCAGTGCGACGCGCTGCGACTCGCCGCCCGAGCACTGTGCCGGCATCTTGTCCAGGAGATGGCCGATGCGGACCATGTCCGCGACCTCGCGCACGCGCCTGACACGCTCCTCCGGTGCGACCTTCTTCATGCGCAGGCCGAACTCGATGTTCTGCGCGACATTTTTGTGAGGAAACAACGCATGGCTTTGAAAGACCATGCCGAGATTGCGGTCGCGCGGCTCGAGATCGTTTATGACGCGCCCGTCGATGCGGATTTCTCCCGAAGTCGGATCCTCGAAACCGGCGATCATGCGCAAGGTGGTCGTCTTGCCGCAGCCGGATGGTCCGACGAACACGACGAACTCGCCGTCTTCGATCGTGAAGTTCAGGTTCTTGACCGCCTGAACGGCGCCGAATGACTTGTTGAGGTTGATGAGTTCGATACGCGCCACGACTATCTCCGTACCATTCCGAAGCTGAACCCGCGGGCAAGGTGCTTGCGAATGATGAGGCCGACGACCATCAGCGGAATTGTAATGCCGACGGCGAGTGCCGCCTGCCGGCCATAGACGCGCCCTTCGGTCGAGCCCTGATATTTCGAGAGCTCGATCGGCAGCGTCGACACCTGGGTCTTCGTGATGATCAGCGCGAGGAGGTATTCGCTCCAGGTCAGGATAAGAATGAAGAGGAAAGTCGCCACCAGGCCGGAGCGGATCAGGGGAAGGACAATTTCAAAGACCGTGCGCCAGCGCGAGGCGCCGAGTATCTCCGCGGCCTGCTCCACTTCCCGCGGCACTTCGTCGATGAAGCTCTTTGTCATCCACACGGCGTAAGGCAGCGTGGTCAGGAAGTAGACCATGATGACGCCTATACGCGTGTCGAGCAGGCCGAGCGCCGAGTAGTAAAGGGACAGCGGTGCGACGACCACGATCGGCGGGATCATGCGCAGCATCAGAAGCTGGAACATGCGGGCTTCCGACAGGATGCGATAGCGCGAGACGCCGTAGGCAAGAACAGAGCCGAAAGCGACCGAAAGGAAGGTCGAACTGAACGCGATCACCGTTGTAGTTCCAGAGGGAAACCAACGGCGTCTGGGAGGAGATTGCATATTGCGTCTGGTCATATTGCTCGGCACCGAGCCAGACGTTCATGTAATTGGTCAGCGTCGGCGGATCCGGAAAATAGACCGGCGGCCACGCGAACCACTGAATGTCCGGCTTGAACGACGTCGAGACCATCCAGTAGATCGGAAAAAAGGCGACGACCCCCCAGATGCTCAGGATCGCATAACGGACGGTTGCGGAGATCAGGCGACGGCGGGATCTTGTGACCATCGTTCAGCTCTCCGCTTCCTTTGCCCGCAACTCGTACATCTGATCGAGCGAGCGCTTCTCGCGCCGCAGCAGCTGAATTGCGATCAGCACGATAACGACCATCAAAACCATGACGATGTAAGACATCGCCGCGCCCTTCGAGATCTGGAAGTACTGCCAGGTCGTCATGAAGATGTAGATCGGCAGTGTTTCCGTCGCCGATCCAGGACCGCCCTGAAACAGGGCCCAGGTCTTGGGGAATTCCGCCATCGCCTCGAGGAAGCGCAGCACCAGCGCGAGAAAAATGACAGGCCGCAGCAGCGGCAGCTGCACCTCCCAGAAGATGCGCCATTTCGATGCACCGAGGATCTCGGCAGCCTCGATCGGCTCCTTCGGGATGGCCGAGAGCCCGGCAAGCAAAATGATGAACGAGAACGGCGTCCAGTTCCAGATTTCGAGCAGCGCGACGGCGGCGAGCGCGATGTCCGGATTGCTGAGCCATGCAGGTTTGAAATCGACGCCAATGATCTTCGAGATGATGTCGTTGATCGGACCGCTTTGGTACAGCATCATCTCGGCCGTGTACGCGACGACGACCGGCACGGTGAGCATCGGCAATATGAATATGATGTAGAAGAAGGCGTGACCGCGAAACGGCTTGTACATCAGGTAGGCGAGCAGGAAGCCGAATACGAAGCAGCCCAGCGTCGAACTGGTCGCGAAAGCGAGTGAGCGCACGACGGCCAAGCCGAATCTCGGGTCAGTGAGCACTTCCTGGAACAAGTCGAGGCCGACAAACTCCGCTTCCGACCACGAACTGAGGTACACCGTCCACTGGTGGACGGAGAAGTAGAGCTGCAGCAGCAGGACCGGCATCAGCAGGAACGCGAAGAGCGCGATCAGCGGCAGCAGCAGCGACAGCTTGAAATGGCGTACCGCGAGCCGCCGCGATTGAGTGCGTGCCATGCTCGGGAGCTGTGCTTTGCCGGCTGAGAGAACGTCGACGGCCATGCTCTGACTCTTTGCGAATAGGGGCCCGGACGGCCGTGAGGCTCGTCCGGGCCCATGCGGCGCGTCAGATCAGGTCGGCAAAGCCTTCTTCGGCATGACGGCCTTGTAGCTCGCGAGATCATTCTTGAGCTTGGCGCGGCCGATACGCCCGATGATCGCGTTCCACTCGTTCTCGGTCTTCTTCAGCACGTCCTTTGCCGGGAGTTGGCCGACATAGGCTTCGGAAAGATTTTTGCCGAGAGCATCCTGGAACTCGAGGTAGCCGGTCAGGTAGATCGGCGGCGCAACGACCTGGAAATTGGTCTCGACGGCTTTGATGCCCTCGGGCGTATAGGCTTTCAGCACCGGCTCCGCCTTCATGTGCTCCTTGGCCCAGGCGTCATTGAATGCATTGACCGGATCCGAGACGATCGGAATGCTGTTTTTTCCCGAGCCGAGCCACAGCGCCATGTAAGCGGCTTGCGCCTTCCGCGGCGAGTACTTGTTGATCAGGATCGCCGCGAGCGGCGACGAGATCGATCGGTGGACCATCTTGCCGGTGAACTTCGAACCCGGCACGAGGCTGAAATAGAACTGCCCCACGGTCTTTGATTGCTTCGGGTTCGCGATGGTCTTGCACGTTCCATCCCAGTATTGGCAGCTGACCACGTGTCCCTGCGCGATGCGCGGAATCATCTGCGGCGTGCCCCAGTTCGCGGCTTCCGGATGGTTCACCTTCTTGTCCTGCAGATAGAGGTCGACGGCGTATTGGCCGGCCGGCGTGTCGATCGTCGGCTTCATGTCGTCATCGAAGGGAAATCCGCCGGCGCTGTAGAAGATCATGTACCACCAGGTCACTCCGTTCGCGCGGTTGCGCAAATTGCCGGACCCGTAGAGGTCCTTTGACGGATCCATGAGGAATTCCTGCAGGCGCAGGTTGTCTTCCCATGTCTCGGGCACTTTCAGCTCGACGCCGAATTTGTCGGCGAACCGCTTCTTGTTGTCGGGATTATCGATCAGGTCCTTGCGCGTATATTGAATGTGCACGTTGCCGTCGGTCGGAACGCCGTAGGTCTGGCCCTGGTACTTCATGAAGTTGGCGTAGTCGGCGACGGCATCGAGATGAAAGCCGGCCTTCTTGATGTATTCATCCAGCGGCTCGAGATACCCGGCCGACGCAAGGGACGGGATCATGTTCGAAGTCGATATGGATGAAATCGAACTGCGGCGAACGGGACAACGCCTCGGCCATTGCGCGCTGCGGGGCGTCGAAGATCGAGATGTCCTGCACCGCGCCGATGCCGATTCCTGTTTCCTTGGTGAACTCGGCAATGACAGGCTTCATCGGCACCAGATATGGCGACCAGATCATTCCATTGACGTCCGCCTTTCCGGCTGCTTTCGCAGCCGCGATCGTTTGCTCCTCCATCGTCGCGGCATGGGCAAAGGGCGTCGTTCCTGGCACGAAGTTCGCCACGGTAAGTCCGACACTGCCTTGCAGGAACGTGCGTCGCGAAAAACCCGACCTGGACATGACTTCCTCCTCGCCTGTGTTGGCTTTATGCGTTTATTTGTGGGGTGATCCGGCAGAGTTTGGTCCGCCGTATGAGAAATTGAGCCGCGACTTCGCGCAGCTCAAAAGGCCGAGAATGGACAACGGAAGAGCTTTTGTTGCCTGCGGGGGGCAGGGAACACGCAAACTTTCAACCGGCCGCTCGCGAGAGGAAAAACCCAAAAGACCTCCCGTAACTCTGGTCTCCCGCACGCCCGGCCTTTGCTGCCAGAGCGCGTCAGGATGACCCGGTACAATCAGTGCGTTCAACTCCCCGGACAACCGCGTTATTGCCGCGGTCAATGTTTGAACACATCGTATGTTGAGCAATTTCAATCCGCAACATGATTGAAGGTCGCGGATATTTCGCGAGACGAAAAGGAGCTGACACGGTGCAAGCGGCCCCGGCAGGCCGCGGCGTCAGGCAACGGTCTCGACGTCCCACTTCGGCGCTCGCTCGGGTGGGTCGGCGATGCGGATGTTGTTCTTCCGTAGTGCGGAAATGCTCCGCATCTCTTCATCGCTCAGCGAGAAATCGAAAACGTCGAGATTTTCGGAGATGTGGCGTTCCTCAAGCGCACGCGGGACGGCCGCGACCATCGGTTGCTGGACAAGCCAGCGCAGGCAGATTTGCGCGTGCGTCTTTCCACGTGTCTTGGCGATCCTGCCGATGACAGGGTCGTCGAGAAGCTTTCCGCGCGCGACGGGACAGTATGCGGTCAGGATCATGCCATGGCGCTTGAGTGCCGCGATCATGCGGTCCTGCGGCAGATAGGCATGGTACTCGATCTGATTGGTCACCAGAGGCTCGGGACAGACGCGCACCGCCTCGTCGAGCATGGCGAGCGTGAAATTCGACACGCCGATGTGACGCGTCATGCCGCGGCGTTTCGCCTTGGCAAGCGCGCCCAGCGTTTCCGTAAACGGTACTTTGGGCTGCGGCCAATGGACCAGCAAGAGATCGACATAATCGAGACCAAGCGCCTTGAGGCTCGTTTCCGCCGAGCGAAGAAAATCTGCCTCGCGCGCGTCCAACTCTGTGACCTTGGTGGTGACGAATAGGTCTTCACGTGCGATGCCGCTCGCGCGGATGCCTTCACCCACGCGCTCTTCGGTGCCGTATTTGCGAGCTGTGTCGATGTGCCGATAGCCGGCGGCGATTGCTGCTGCGACGAGCTCGGCCGGGCGGTGCGGCAGCTCCATGGTGCCGAAGCCGATCGCCGGCATCTTTGCGCCGTGTGCGGTGAGGATGGGGGCTTTTGCGGACTGCATTTTCAACTCCGCGATAGAGGAAGCGACAAACATTAGTGCGGCGAACAAGCTGCTGTAAATGTACTCGCAAGGCGAGCGGGCAATTCAAGCCAGGCCGCGGGTTGGAATTACAACGTCCGCGTCACCTTGCTCAAATGCGGTGGCTTGTCGGGGTCGTACCCGCGCCGTCGCGCGACCGCTTCGATGGCCCGATAGGCCGGCATGAGCATGGCGACCGGATCGCAGGCCGGATGTCCGTCGCCGATCCAGGGCAATGTTCCTGCCGCACCACCGGCGGCAAACACCGTCTCGCGTGCCTCGTTGAGATCGCGCACGAGCTCGTCGATGGCAATGGCGGCCGGATCGTTCTGCCGCAGCACCAGCACGGGCGTCGCCGGCGTCACCGATGCGCGCGGCCCGTGGCGCAGCTCAGCCGCGCTGTAGCCGAGCGCCGGGACGCGCAGGATTTCCGACACCTTGAGCGCGATCTCGCGTACGCAGCCGAGGCCGTAGCCGCGCCCGACGACAAAGGCCGCGGCGGCAGCAGCGGCACGCTCGGCCCAGGGCGACCAATCGCAAGCAAGCGCGCCCGACAATCGTTGCGGCAAATTTCGCAAGCCGTCACTTAGATCGTCGTCTTGTGCGAGCGCCGCCACCAGTTGCGCGCCCGCGATCATCGACAGCACCACGGTCTTGGTCGCTGCGACGGATCGCTCGGTTCCTGCGCCGATCGGCAGCACCAGCTCGGACGCAGTGGCCGCGGGCGAATTTTCGTCATTGACGATCGCAAGCGTCAGCGCGCCGAACTTGCGCGCCATCTGCGTCGCGTCGATGACATCGGGGCTGCGTCCGGATTGCGACACCACGACGAACAAGGCATCGCGAAAATCCGGCGGCCGCCGGTAGGCCGTGACAACCGAGGGAGCGGCGGCGGAGGCGACCATGCCCAGCCGCACCTCGAAAAGATACCGCAGATAAACGCCGACATGACCGGAGCTGCCGCGGCCGCAGAACACCATGATGCGCGGCTTCGCCCGCTCGATCCTTTCGGCGATGTTCGTGAAAAGGTCGGCGCGTGCCAGAAGCCGGCCGGCCGCGGCCGGAATTTCCGCTGTCTCGCGCGCCATTGCGCTTGCTGCCGATGGTTCAGCGGTTGCCACGTTTGAACTCGTCGATCGCGGCGCGCAGGTTGCCGCCGTGTCGTTTGAGCAACTCCGCGGCCCCGCCGCGGCTCAGCCCGAAGCCCAGCAGGATGGCTGTCTTCAGGTCGCCGTCAGCCTGCTCGAGATGGCGTGTCGCGTCACCTTCCGCGCAGCCCACGATTTGCCTGACGATGTCGACCGCGCGGCGGCGCAACTTGGCGTTCCGCGCCCTCATGTCCACCATCAAGCCGCGATAGACCCGGCCCATCTTCACCATCACGGCGGTAGAAAAGAGGTTGAGCACGATCTTCTGCGCGGTGCCGGCGTTCATCCGCGTTGACCCGGCGACCGCTTCGCTTCCGGTTTCAACCAGGATCTGGTGGCGCGCCGCCGCGAAAATCGGTGCATCCGCATTGTTGGCGACGGCGATCGTCACCGCGCCCGCGGCATGGGCCGCACGCAAGGCGGCGATCGTGAAGGGAGTCGTGCCGCTCGCCGCGACACCGATGACGACATCGTCGGCACCGATCTTTGCGTTGGTGATGGCCTCCGTGCCTGCGGCCTCGTTGTCCTCGGCCCCTTCGATGCTGCGAACGAGTGCGTCAAGACCGCCGGCAATAACAAAGACGACCCGGTCAGCCGGCCAGTCATAAGTCGGCGGCAGCTCGCTTCCGTCCTGCACCCCGATACGCGCCGACGTGCCGGCACCGACATAGACGATGCGTCCGCCGCGCCTGAGCGCGGGCACCGCGTCCTCGACAGCTGTGGTGATTGGGCCAAGCGCGCCGCGAACGGCGCCGGCCGCCGCGAGCTGGCCTTCATACATGGCCGCAATCATCTCGGCCGCGGACCAGGAATCGAGGTCGGCGTAGCGGGGGTCGATTTGCTCGGTGCGCATCATTACCCCTTCATTATTTCTTATTGGCCGCGCGCCGGGCGAGATGCAAGGCGCCGTCTACCGCGTCGCCTTCGACCGGAACCAGCCGGCGCTGCACATCCGGCGCCAGCCAGGGCTGCATCGACGATGCGAGACCGCCGAGCAGCGCAATGCGGGACGCGCCGTGCTCCGAGAGCCGGCGCACCAGGTCGTCGATCTGCTCGGCGGCGTCCCGCACGATTCGCCGCGCGACCGGGTCGCCGGCATCGGCATGACGCATCACCAGCGGCGCGAAGGTCGCATAGTCGGTCGCCGTCGCCTTATCCATCCAGGCGACGGCGTCGAACGGATCGTCGTGGAAGCGCTGCATCACCTCGCGCGTCATGCTCGTGCCGACGGCGCGCTCGTCGTAGGCGCGCAGCGCCATGCGGATCGCGTGCAGCCCGAGGTCGGCGCCGCTGCCTTCGTCGGAAATGGGAAAACCATAGCCGCCGATCCGGAACTCGCGTCCTCCCACGACGGCAAAACCGACGCTTCCCGTTCCGACAATGACGATGCCGCCGTCGCGTCCGCCGTGCGCGCCGATACAGGCGATGGTGGCGTCGTGGATATAGGTAACCGAGCGAAACGGATGCGGGTGCCGCTCGAGCTGCTCGAGCAAGCCCTTGCGGCCGACGCCGGCAAGCCCGACCGCGGCGTGCATGGAGGCAAGCGCGCCGGCGCCAAGGCCGGCATCCTCGGCTGCGGCGCAACAGGCTTTTTCAACTTCGGCAAAAGCGCGGTCTACTCCGACACGCAGCGCCGCCGGGCCGGCAATGCCGCTGCCCGAGCAGGGATCTTTCCGCGTCTTCGATCCGCGCCCGGCAGCCAGTGCCGCCGCCATCGACACCGACGAAGAGCAGCGCCGATTTTGCGGCCACCGTCATTCCGTCACCCGCCGGATATCGGCGCCGCATTGCGTGAGCTTGCGGTCGAGCAACTCGTAGCCGCGATCAAGATGATAGATGCGATGGACGGTCGTTTCACCTTTGGCGACCAGCGCGGCGAGCACGAGGCACACCGATGCGCGCAGATCGGTCGCCATGACTTCGGCGCCGTGCAGGCCATCGACGCCGCGCACCAGCGCCGTCGAGCCTTGCAGCGAGATGTTGGCGCCGAGCCGTCCGAGCTCCGGCACATGCATGAAGCGGCTTTCGTACACGGTCTCGCGGATGACCGACGCGCCCGACGCGATGGTCATCAGCGCCATGAACTGCGCCTGCAGATCGGTGGGAAATCCGGGGTAAGGCTCGGTCGTGATGTCGATGGCCTGCAAAGAGCCGGAACGCACCACCATCAAGCCGCGATCGGTCGGCCAGATCTGCGCACCGGCGCTTTCGAGCGCCGCACCCACCGAGCCGAGATGCTCGAGGTGCGCCCCGAAGATCTCGAGATGGCCGCCGGTGATCGCGGCGGCGATCGCGTAGGTCCCCGCCTCGATGCGGTCGGTGATGAGCTCGTGGCGGGCCTGGCGAAGCGCATCCACGCCCTGGATCAGTATCCGGTGGGTGCCGGCGCCCTCGATGCGCGCACCCATCGCCGTGAGGCAGAGGGCGAGGTCGCACACCTCGGGATCGCGCGCCGCGTTGAGGATTTCCGTTTCGCCTTTGGCGAGGCTGGCCGCCATGATCGCCGTCTCGCTGGCGCCGACCGAAGGTGATGACAGCACGATGCGCCCGCCGCGCAGCCTGCCGCTATTGGCGCGTGCATGGATGTAGCCGGACTCGATTTTAACCTCGGCGCCGAGCGCCTCGAGCGACTTCAGATGCAAATCGATCGGACGCGCACCGATCGCGCAGCCCCCCGGCATCGACACGCGCGCCGAGCCGAAACGGGCGAGCAGGGGCGCCAGCACGAGAATGCTGGCGCGCATGCGGCGTACCATGTCGTAGGGCGCCTCCGCGTTGCGGGCGGCGCGGGCATCGAGCACGAGCATCCGGCCGGAGCCACGCGTCGCAGTCACGCCGAACTCGCGCATCAGGGCGAGCATGGTGTCGACATCGATCACATCGGGAACGTTCGACAGCTCCAGCTGCTCGGAGCTCAGCAATGCGGCAGCAATCTGCGGCAGGGCCGCGTTCTTCGCGCCGCGAACCTGCACCGAGCCTTCAATGCGTCTGCCGCCACGAATGACCAGCCGGTCCATGCTGTTTCTCTCTCGGGTGCGAAACGGCCAAATGGGCGCGCCACAATCGACGTATCACCGCAGGCTCAGCCTCTTATACTACGGCGGCATGGTCATGGCCGGGCGTGGCGATGCCCTGTGTATTCGGCGTTCGTTAATCTAGATTGGATTTGTTGCACGACCAGTTCAACGCGGGCAAATATGAGCCAGAAAACGGAACAAGCCAAACGCCGAACGGGCGCGCCATCGTCGCGGACCGTGTTTTTGACGGCCGCGGCTGGCATCGCGGCGCTCGCCGTGATGGTCCAGGACGGCCGCATCGCCGGCCTCGCTTCGCCGGACGAGATTCCATCTGGACTGGACACAATCGCGCGTTCCCGCGGGCGTTTTCGTGACGGCCGGATTCATAGACCTGCAGGTGAACGGCGGCGGCGGCGTCCTGCTCAACGATCAGCCGACGCCCGACGGCATGCGCGCGATTGCCCGGGCGCACCGCCGCTACGGCACCACCGCTTGCCTGCCGACTTTGATCACCGATACGCGCGAACAGATGCGCAGCGCGATTGCGGCGGCGCGTTCTGTGGCCGGCCGCGACGGCGTTCTAGGCCTGCATCTGGAAGGCCCGTTCATCAGCCCGCGGCGCCCGGGTGTGCACCGTCCCGACCGGATCGTGCAGCCGCGAGCGGGCGACCTGGAGCAATTGTGCGAGCTTGCCGGAGCCGGCCGCTCGCTGGTGACGCTGGCGCCCGAATGCGTTCCTGCGGGCTTTGTCATGACGCTGGCCTCTGCAGGCGTGCGGATCTCGATCGGGCACAGCGAGGCATCCGCCGCCGTTGTCGTGCAGGCCGTCGCGGAGGGCGCAACCGGCGTCACGCATTTGTTCAATGCGATGCCGCCATTCAGCGCACGCGCCCCGGGCATTGTCGGTACCGCGCTGTCGGAGCCGCGGCTGACGGCAGGTCTCATTGTCGATGGCATCCATGTCGACCCCGTGTCTGTGCGGGCGGCGTTCGCCGCGAAAGGCGCGGACCGGATTGCTCTGGTCACCGACGCCATGCCGACGGTCGGAACATCGCTTGACCGTTTCGACCTGGTCGGCCGCACAATAAAACTGGTGGATGGCCGACTGATCACGGAAGAGGGTACGCTTGCGGGCGCGCATCTGGACATGGCTTCGGCGGTGCGCAACGCGGTCAGGTTGGCCAAGGTGCCGCTGGAAGACGCGCTTCGCGCCGCGTCACTGACGCCAGCGCAGTTTCTCGGCGTCGCGAACGAGCGCGGCGCGATCGTTCCAGGCGCGCGCGCCGATCTCGTCGCGCTGACCGACGAGCTAACAGTCGCCGCTACCTGGATCGACGGCGAGATCGAGTCCTACGGCGTGCCGTAGCTAGTACCGTAGATACGCCTGGCGTTCGCTGGACCAGGCTTTCTCATCCTTCATCGCCAATGCATCGAGATCCTGCGGTTTTGCTGAGGCGTCGTCGACCCATTCGCGCAACAAAGGGCTGCCGTTGATCACGTCGATAGCGGGCCGGCCTTGCTCGTATTCGTAGGCAAAATCGCGCCACAGCGGGTAGTCCGGATAAAGGCGGCGGATGGCCTTGAAGGCGAGCGCCTGGACGCGCCAGGGCCTGAACGCCCGGTGATCATATGCGGGACCTTCCGTGTGGATCTGCACGCCGTGGCAAAGCTTGCCCATATGCTTGTTGAACGTCGGCTCGAACCAGCACTCGCGCAGACGGCAACCCGCGAGCCACCGCGAAGCAAGCGACTCCATTTCCTTGACGATCTTTCGCGCATCGATATCCGGAGCGCCGAACATCTCGAGTGGCCGCGTCGTGCCTCGCCCTTCCGAGAGTGTTGTGCCCTCGAGCATCACCGTGCCCGCATAGGCGCGCGCCATCCACAAGCTCGGTGCGTTGGGGCTGGGATTGATCCACGCGCGCGCGCCCAGGGGCCAGCCGAAACCGGGCGCGGCATCGGGCTGCCAGCCCTGCATCTCGATGACCCGATAGTCGACGTCGAGCTTGAGCGTGCTGACAAACCACAGGCCGAGCTCGCCAAGCGTCAGGCCATGCCGCATCGGCAGCGGCCCCGCGCCGACGAAACTTTCCCAGCCGGCGCGCAGCGTCAGACCTTCGACGGGCCGGCCAACGGGGTTGGGCCGGTCCAGCACCCACACCGACTTGCGATGTTTCGCGGCCGCCTCGAGCACGTAGCGCAAGGTCGTAATGAACGTGTAGATGCGGCAACCGAGATCCTGCAGGTCGACGAGGATCGCGTCGCATGCGTCCATCATTGCATCCGTCGGCCTGCGTACGTCGCCGTAAAGACTGAAGACGGGAATGCCGTGCACCGGATCCTTGAAATCCGGCGATTCAATCATGTTGTCCTGCTTGTCTCCGCGCAGCCCATGTTGCGGGCCAAAGGCGGCGCTGATCTTTATGTCGCCGCAGGCGGCGAGCGCATCGAGCGAATGCGTCAGGTTTTCCGTGACGGATGCGGGATGGGCAAGCAACGCGACGCGCTTGCCTGAAAGCGGCGCGCGCAGGGCACGTTCGGCGATCAACCGGTCAATGCCGAATTTCATGGCGTCACCGCCGGAGAAAATTCGCAGGCAAAACTATCCGCGTGATGAAAGTCCGGCTTCCCCGGCGGATGCGCGAGCGCCCAATAAGAGACTCCGCCGGTTGCGTCCTCGATCACGGCCGACAGGCCGAGACGCCACGAGCGGTCACGCGGCAAATCCCGGAAATGATCGAGGCTTAGCGAAGCCTGCAGTGCACAGCCGTCAGGGGTCGATCGCATTTCGATCGGAACCCCAGTGATCTCGTTCGCCACCCGCATGCCGTTCCGATAGCCGCTGAACTGATACGCCGCCCATTGTCCGGACGGGGAAAAGTTCAGCTCATAGTACTCGGCGTCGGGCACGGCACTGAAAAACGCCTCGAAGCAGGTATGCCGCCAAAGCCCGTCGCCGCGCGCGTTCGCCGCGGCGGAGGGCATGCGGATGCTGCTCAACTGGCCGGTCACGATATAGGACAACTCCAGGCGTCCAGCACGCGGACGCGCGATCTCCACGTCAATGCTTTTCACCGCAACGGAGTGCGAATCGGGATGAAGTCTCAGCTGTTGGCGCATAATGGCGGCCTGCAACGATTTTATCGAGCCTTGATCTCAAGAGCGATAACGGCCCGTGTGCGCGATTCGCATTTGCCGGATCTTATTGCTGCAAGATCTTCGACAAAAACATCTGTGCGCGCTCGCTGCGCGGTTTGCCGAAGAAGTCTGCGGTCGGCGCGTCCTCGACGATTTCACCTTTGTCCATGAAGACGACGCGGTTGGCGACCTTGCGGGCAAAGCCCATTTCGTGGGTCACGACGATCATGGTCATGCCGTCCTTGGCGAGCGCTACCATGACGTCGAGCACCTCATTGATCATTTCCGGGTCGAGCGCCGAGGTTGGCTCGTCGAACAGCATGGCGATCGGGTCCATCGCGAGCGCCCGCGCGATGGCGACGCGCTGCTGCTGGCCGCCCGAGAGTTGCCCGGGAAATTTGTCGGCATGCGCGCTCAAGCCCACGCGTTCGAGCAGCTTGCGGCCTTTCTCGTCGGCGGCTTTCGGATCACGGCCGAGCACCTTGATCTGCGCCAGCGACAGGTTGCGCATGACGGAGAGGTGGGGAAACAGCTCGAAATGCTGGAACACCATGCCGATGCGGGCGCGCAGCTTCGGCAGGTTGGTCTTGCGGTCGCCGACCGAGATTCCGTCAACGGTGATGGTGCCTTGCTCGAACGGCTCCAGCCCGTTGACGCATTTGATCAGCGTCGACTTTGCCGGATCCCGACGGGCCGCACACCACCACGACTTCGCCCTTGGCGACCTCGGTGCTGCAGTTCTTCAGCACCTGCATGGTGCCGTACCACTTGCTGACATTGCTGATGGTGATCATGAGGCCTCAGCGGATGATGGCGATGCGGTGCTGCAGGCGGCGCACCCAGTGGGACGCGGCGAGCGAGATGACGAAGTAGACGGCGGCGGCGAACAGATACATCTCGACCAGGCGCCCGTCACGCTGGGCGACCTTGGATGCCGCGCCGAAGAAGTCGGTCACCGAGATCACGTAGACCAAGCGAGGTGTCCTGAAACAGAATGATGGTCTGCGTCAGCAGTACCGGCACCATGTTGCGGAAGGCCTGCGGCAGGATGATCTCGCCCATCGCGGTCCAGTAGCCCATGCCGAGCGCCTGCGCCGCCTGCGCCTGGCCACGCGGAATCGACTGGATGCCGGCGCGCATGATCTCGCAGAAATAGGCGGCTTCGAACAGCGTGAACGTCACCAGCGCCGAAAGGAATGCGCCGACCTGGATCGGCCGCGACGCGCCCGTGATCCATTGTCCGATGTACGGCACCAGGAAGTAGAACCAGAAGATCACCAGAACGAGCGGCATCGAGCGGATCAGGTTCACGTAGGCGCCCGCGACATGGGAAAGGCCGGGAATGTTCGAAAGCCGCGCGAGCGCCAGCAGCGTGCCGATCACGATGCCGCCGCCGGTCGCCATCAAGGTCAGCATGATGGTGAAGCGCATGCCGTCGAGGAACAGATACGGCAGCGAGCGGATGATGACGTCCCAGTCGAAATTGGCAAACATCGTCCCGCCCTCAATGCGCCGCCGCAGGCGGGCCCATGCCGATGAAGCCGGGCACCGCGACGCGCCGCTCGAGCCAGCGCATGCCGGCGACGACGACGATGTTGACGACGATGTAAATCAACGTTGCGCCGGTGAACGCCTCGAACACCTGAAAGGAAAATTCCGACATCGAGCGCGCCGCGGCGGTGAGCTCGATGAGGCCGATGGTCAGGGCCACCGAGGAATTCTTGATGATGTTGAGAAATTCCGAGCTCAGCGGCGGCAGGATGATGCGGAACGCCATTGGCAGCAGGACATAGCGGTAGGTCTGCGGCAGCGTGAGGCCCATCGCGAGACCCGCCATGCGCTGCCCGCTGCGCAGGCTGAGGATGCCGGCTTTCACCTGCTCGGCGACGCGCGCGGAGGTATAGAGGCCGAGGCAGATCACCGCATTGTAGAACGAGGCATTGGCCGACTGCTTGAGCCAGTCGCCGATCGCCTGCGGCATGACCTCGGGCAGCACGAAGTACCAGAGGAACATCTGCACCAGCAGGGGAATGTTGCGGAACAGCTCGACATAGGCATTGCCGAGCCGCACCAGCCACGGCACCGGCGCGGTGCGGATCACGCCGATGAACGCGCCGGCCGACAGCGCGATGGCCCAGGCGAGCAGAGCGGTGGCAAGCGTCCAGCCGGCGCCGAACAGCAGGAGCTGCAGGTAGGTGTAGGTGCCGTCCGGGGACAGCTGGAAAAAGATCCCCCAGTTCCACTTGTAGCTCATGCGAGCCGCGTCCCCTCAAACGCAGTTGCGGCGCGGCTTTGAGGCCGCGCCGCGAAGTCTAGCGTCTATTTGGAGACTATTGGTAGTCCTTCGGGTCGCCGCTGTCGGTCGGCTTGGCGACGACTTTCTTGAACGACGCGCCCATCGGCACGTTGAGATTCACGCCCTTGGGCGGGATCGGCTGGAGGAACCACTTGTCGTAGATCTTGTTGATCTCGCCGCTCTTGTAGATGCCGGTCATGGCGTCATCGACCACTTTCTTGAAGGCCGGGTCGTCCTTGCGCAGCATGATGCCGTAAGGCTCGACCGAAAGTGCATCGGCGGAGATCTCGTAGTCCTTCGGCGCCTTCGAGCCCGCGACCAGGCTGTAGAGCAGGATGTCGTCCATCACGAAGGCGGCGGCGCGGCCGGTCTCGACCATCAGGAAGGCCTCGGCGTGATCCTTGGCCGGCAGGATCGTGAGCCCGAGATTCCGTTCGGTGTTCAGCTCGGTGATCTGCTTGATGTTGGTGGTGCCGGAGGTCGACACGACAGTCTTGCCCTTGAGGTCCTCGAGCTTGTTGAGCTTCGCGGCCTTCTTCGACACGAAGCGGTTGGCCGTGACGAAGTGTGTGATCGTGAACGACACCTGCTTCTGCCGTTCGAGATTGTTGGTGGTCGAGCCGCATTCGAGGTCGACCGTTCCGTTCGCGATCAGGGGGATGCGTGTGGCGGATGTCACCGGCTGCAGCTTCACGTCGAGCTTGGCGAGCTTGAGATTCGCCTTCACTGCGTCGACGATCTTGTTGCAGAGGTCCATGGCGTAGCCGACGACCTGCTGCTTGTCGTCGTAGTAGGAGAACGGAATCGAGGATTCACGATGGCCGATCGTGATCGTGCCGGTGTCCTTGATCTTCTTGAGCGTGCCTTCCTGCGCGGCCGCGGTGCCGGCAAAAAGTCCGATCGCCGTAATCGCCGTAAATATCGTCTTCAGACGCATCGAAACCCCCGTAAACATGTCCATTGGATAACCCGGCGTACCGCGCCGGAGCGTGGCTGGGTTGGACCTTATCACAGGCCCGGAATAGCCGCCTACATGCGCCCGGCGCCAATGAATATCGGCTGTTTGGAGGATATGACGGCGTTACCCAAGAATATTCGGCAGCCAGGTCGCGATCGCCGGAAACGCGATGATGATCAGCAGCAGCACGATGCTCATTGCGATGTAGGGCACGACCGCGCGGAATATGTGGGCCATGGTTACCTGCGGTGGGGCGACGCCCTTCATCGTCATCAACAGGAGCCCATGTGGTGGCAGCAGCAGCCCGAGTTGCATGCAGATCAGATAGAGCACGCCGAACCAGATCAGGTCGATGTCGAGCCGCTGCACGATCGGCATATAGACCGGCAGGGTGATCAGCATCATGCTGACCTGATCGACGAAAATTCCGAGAAAGATCAGCAGCGCCATCATGCCGGCGAGGATGGCCAGCGTCGAAAGCCCGTGCCCGAGAATGGCGGTGACGATGCCTTGCGTTGCGCCGGAAAAGCTCAGGATCTGCGAGAAGGTGATCGCGCCGAGAATGATGAAGAGGATCATGCCGGAGATCGCGACCGTCCCGCGCAAGCGCCTGCATCAGGTTTCGCAGGCTGAGCGCGCGATAGGCAGCTGCGAGCGCCATGGTGGCCAGCGCGCCGAGGGCCGCCGATTCCGTCGGTGTGGCAATGCCGGCCGACATTGCGCCGATCACTACAACGAAGATCGAGGCGAGCGGCAGAACATAAAGGACGAGAAGCTCGTAGCGCGCCCAGCCGGTCTTGCTTTCGATCGGGGTCGCCGGCGCGAGGTCAGGCCGCGTCAGCGCGCGGACGACGATGTAGCCGACAAAAGCGACGCTGAGCATCAGGCCCGGCACGACCCCACCGATCAGCAGCTTGGAAATCGAAATGCCCGACAGGCTGCCGAGCAGAACCGTCAGTGCGGAGGGCGGAATGAGCATGTCGACGGCGCCGATTGCCATGATCGGGCCGGTCGCAAGAACGGGGCTGTAGCCGCGCGATAGCATGACGGGCAGCATCAACGAGCCGAGCATGGCGGTGGTCGCGATCGTCGACCCCGAAATCGCCGAAAAGATCGTTCCGGCAACGACCGCGACGACAGCGAGGCGGCCCGGCACCTGGCGGATCAGCCGCTCGACGCCATCGATGACCTTCAGCGCAAGGCCGGTATGGAAAAGCACTTCGCCCATCAAAATGAAAAGCGGAATCGGCGTCAGCGAGAAATTGATCACGGCCGCGACGCTGTTGCGCGCAACCTGATGCAGGCCGGCGTCGCCGCCGAGAAACAGGAACGCGCCGATCAGGTTGATCGCGATGAAGGAGATCGCGACCGGCATGCCGGCAAACAGCAAGGCCGTCGAGCCGCCGAGGAGCAGGAGCGAGGCCATCTGCCAGGACATGCGCGCGCGTCCAGTCTTCAAGCCGCCGAGACGGCGTCGTCGCGCAGGCCGACTTCGGCAGAGGCCAGCCGGTGCATGCGGAAAATGAATTCAATCGCGAGCAATACGAATCCGAGCGGAAGCGGCGCCAGCGTCCACCATTCCGGTGTGACCAGTGTCTTGATGTTGATTGAGCCGGCGCTGTAGCTCGCCGTCGTAATGAGCAGCCCGTACCAGACGAAATAGAGACAGCAAAGAAGGCCAACAATGTCGCCAAGCCATTCCAGCAGCCAGGCCACGCGGACGGGCAGGGTGCGCAGGATAATGTCGACGCGGATGTGCTGCCCCTGGCGCAGCAGCCAGGGCGCGGCCAGCAGCGTCATCAGATAGAGAATGTCTTCTGAGATCTCATTGCTCACCGGCACGCCGCCGCCGCCGATGTTACGCAACAGAACATCGGCGCCGATCATGACGGTCATGAGCAGCAGCAGAACGCACGCCGCGACAACGAGTGCATCCAGCAGGCGCCCATACCATTCGGACAGTCGCGCCATGCTGGAGATCACCCGGACGAAAGACGGTGCTTATTTCTTCGAGAAGAATTCCCTAAGCTTCGGGCCGTGTTCGGGACTCTGCTTGATAATGCCCTCCCAGCCGGCCTGGTATGCTTTCGCGCGGTAGGCCTGGGCGTCGGCGCCATCGAACTTGATGGTCTGGATGCCGGCGTCGGCCTGCCGCTTCGTGTCCTTGGCGTTTTCGGCGGCGAACTCGGCCCCAAGCTTCCGATTCGCCGAGATCGGCCGCTTTGCGCAGTACGGCTCTCTGGGCGTCATTCAACTTGTCCCACGCCGTCTTGTTGACGAGGACCGAGACCTCGGCGGTGTAGAAGCCGGGATCGACGCGGTATTTCGTCTTCTCGTGCCAGCCGAGATCGAAGATGCCGGTGATCGGCCAGCCATAGCCGTCGACCACGCCACGCTCGAGCGACGTATAGACTTCACCCGGCGGCGTCTGCACGACGGTGGCGCCAAGCGCCTGGAAGAAGTCGCGGTAGACCGGCGTGATGCGGATCTTCAGACCGGTGAGGTCGGACTTTGAAATCGGCTTGGTCAGGTAAAGATGGAACGGATTGTTGTCGACCAGCCGCGCGAGAAAGATCGCATTCATCTTCTCCGCATAGAGCTTGGCCATGTAGTCGTAGCCGCCGTTCTTGCGCAGCTCCGACATCGGTTTTTCGGTGAGCTTCCAGGCATCGCCTTCCGGGATCACGTTGGTGGTGAAAGCGCCGGTGGTGTTTGCGATGTCGATCACGCCACTTTGCAGCGCCTTGCCGACCTCGAAGGGCGGCATCGCCTTCGGCCCGCCGATGTAGTTGATCTGGATTTTGCCTTTGCCTTCGGCGTTGACGCGCTCGATGAATTTCTCGAAGCCGCGCGAATAGGTCGTTTTCTCGGCAAAGGCCGTGACGGCGCGAAGGGTCACTTCCTGAGCGATGGCCGACGAGCAGACAAGTGTTGCCGCAATAAATCCGAGTGCAAATTTCTTGCACATGGTGACGTTCCTCCCCCTGCCGAGTTTGAGCGCCCGGTCGTTTGTCATGTATTTCCTATATTGTTATGAGTAGGTTAGCGAGTCAAACGAGGCGGTTTTGAGCACATCTACTGTCGCGTCAGTCCTGGCAAAGGACCTTGCTCACCTCGGTGCACGCCGATGTTTCGGTTTGCTCGGCACCGCCAATTTCAAAATTTCACACGGACTGGTCGAAGCGGGCGTCGAACTCATCTCCGCACGGCACGAAGGCAATGCCGCCAGCATGGCCGATGCCTATGCCAAGGCGACCGGTGAACTCACTTTGGTCAGCGTGCATTCGGGGCCTGGCCTCACCAACGCGATTACCGGTATCGGCGAAGCCGCGAAAAGCCGCACGCCGCTTCTGGTGCTCGCGGGCGACGTGCCAACCGGCAACGTCAAATCGAATTTCTATTTCGAACAGGCCGAGCTCGTTCGCTCGGTCGGGGCTGTGTCCGAGCGCACGCACACGCCCCAATCGGCGCGAAGCGATTTGCTGCGCGCGGTGACGCGGGCCTTGCGTGACCGTCAGACCGTCGTGCTCAGCCTGCCGCTCGACGTGCAGGACGCAAAGCTCAACGGCACGAACGCGCCGCTCGAGCTGACGCCAATGCCGGGCCGCCTGCAGCCCGATCCGCAGGACGTGCGCCGGCTCGCCGAAGCGGTGGCGCGCGCGAAGCGACCGCTCGTCCTGGCCGGGCGCGGTGCCGTGTTGTCGGATGCCGAAGGTTCTCTGCTTGCGCTCGCCGATCGGCTCGGTGCGCTGGTTGCGACATCGGTCTGCGGCCACGGACTGTTCGCGGACAATCCATGGTCGCTCGGCATCTGCGGCGGCTTTTCCTCGCCTGCCGCGGACGAGCTGATTTCCGAAAGCGATTTCATCCTCGGGTTTGGCGTGAGCTTCACGCAATGGACCACCAAGAAAGGCAAGCTGATCGCGCCGGGTGCGACTGTTGCACAAATCGATATCGAAGCACCGAAGCTGGGCTACCAGCGACCGGTGCATTTTGCTGTGCTCGGAGACGCAAAAGCGACCGCGGAAGCCTTGCTAGCCGAGCTTGGTGCATCGGGCGCGAAACCCGGCCGCCGCGACGATCGCACGCGCGAGCGCATCCGTTCAGGCGACAACCATCATTTTCCTCATCCCGACGAGTCGAGCACGCAGTTCATCGACCCGCGCACGCTGAGCAAGGCCGTCGATGAAATTTTGCCGAAGGATCGCGTGGTTGCTTCCGACTCCGGGCACTTCTGCGGCTGGGTTCCGCGCTACCTTCGCGTTCCCAACCCAAAGGCGTCCTGCCTCAGCCATTCGTTCCAGTCGGTCGGACTCGGGCTCGCCTCCGTGATCGGTCTCGCCGTCGCCAATCCCGGCAAACTGGCCGTGCTCGGCGCCGGCGACGGCGGGTTTCTGATGTCGATCGCGGATCTCGAAACCGCGATCCGTCTTGGATTGCGGCTGTGCATTCTCGTCTACAACGACAGCTCCTATGCTGCCGAAGTGCATTACTTCCGCCGGCAAGGCTATTCGATCGATATCGTGCAATTTCCGGAAACGGATTTCGCGGCTATCGCGCGCGGTTACGGTGCACGGGCTGCGACCGTGCGGACGCTCGCCGATCTCGATCCCGTGCGCGCCTGGGTCAAGGAAGGCGCGCCCGGCGTTTTCGTCATCGACGCCAAGATCAATCCCGATTTAGAAGCCGACTGGCATGCGGAGCATTTCCCATGAAACCGGATTTCAAACTGCCGCTGACCGGCCGCTGCCAGTGCAGAAGCGTGGCCTACAAGATCACTGCGGCGCCGCTTGCCGTCTATGCGTGCCATTGCACGGAATGCCAGCGGCAGTCGGGCAGCGCCTTCAGCCTTTCCTTGCTTGCCGACCGAAGCGCAGTCGTTGTCGAGGAAGGCCAGCCGGCGGTGTGGGAGCGCCAGCACGAGAGCGGCCGCGTGATTGACTGCGTCATTTGCGCGAAGTGCGGCAGCCGGCTGTTTCACGAGCCTCGCGCCAATACCAAGATCACCATCGTGAAAGCGGGCAATCTCGACGACACCAGCTGGCTCTTTCCGGTCGGACATATCTGGACCCGCAGCGCCCAGCCCTGGGTCGCTATCCCGCCGGATGGCGCGAACTGCGACGTGCAGCCGCCGAACTTCGGCAACATCATCGAGGCCTGGCGGCGACATTGCGGTGCCGGCTGAGCAGCGGCATCATGGGGGCATCAATCGCTTCAATTCACGAAGTTCGAATTTACAGACCATTTATCGATGGCCTGCGCGCGATTGCGATTCTTACGGTTGTTGGATCGCACATCAGCCTGCCCGGTTTTAGCGGGGGATTTGTCGGCGTCGATATCTTTTTTGTTATCTCGGGCTATCTGATTATCAATCAGATCGCCGAGGACATCGAGAACAAGCGGTTCAGCATTCTCGACTTCGCTACTCGCAGGACTTTCCGCATTTTGCCGGCGTTTCTGCTGGTCATGGTGGTGTGCCTTGCGCTCTCCACAACGATTTTCATGCAAGCCGAGCCGAAAGATTTTGCGGAATCCTTTTTCCTGTCCGCGATCATGTTCGCGAACCATCACTTTTTATCGCACACGGGTTATTTCGACATGGCCGCGGTCACGAAGCCGCTGCTGCACATGTGGTCGCTTGCGGTCGAAGAGCAGTTCTATCTTTTGGCGCCGCTGACATTGCTCGCCATGACCGCGACGACGGCGAAAATGAAACCGGAAAATCGTCGTAGAACCTGGATCGCGGTTACTTTCGGACTGGGCATCGTGTCGTTCGTTGCGTGCGTCATATTCACGTACCCGTCCATTAGACCAAACGTTTCATTTTACATTATGCCGACGCGTGGATGGGAGTTCATCCTCGGTGGAGCGGTGCCGGCGTTCGCCGCGGTCGTCCGCCGGTTGCCCGCTTTCGTCAATAAGAGCCTGGCGATCGCCGGCGCCGCCGCCATTGTGCTCGCCGTTCTTTGTTTCGATGCCGACATGCTCTACCCGTTCTATTGGGCGGCGGTCCCTGTCATCGGTGCGACTTTGATCATCACCGGTGGGCTGGTCGAGCCTCGTAACGTTGTTGCGCGCGCGCTCGCAACGAAGCCGATGGTTTGGATCGGCCTTGTTTCCTATCCCTGGTATCTGTGGCATTGGCCCCTCATATCATTCGTTCGCACAATGAACTTCGGCGAACAGAGCTTCGCCGAAGAGATCGGCGCTGCAGCTCTGTCATTGGCGCTTGCGGTTCTCACCTATCGTTTTGTCGAATTGCCGGTGCGACGGCTGCGGAAAAAACACAAATTCCGCCCTGCTGCCGTTGTAGCCCTGGGAACCGCATCGTGCGTGTTGGTTGCCAGCTTGGGATATCTATGGTCGCTGCGTATTACTCCCCTCATGCTTCCTCAACTGTCGGGCCTCGGGCCGCCCCAAATTACCGGCCGCGACTATCCACCTGTTTCACATCGCGGCGTTCTGATGGGAGATTCGCATGCGCTCGTCATCGAGCAGTCGTTCAAGGAATACGCCCGGCGGGCCGGTGCCAGCCTGACGTCAGTATTCGAAGTCGGATGCCCGCCGTTCAAGGGGGCGGTCAAGGATGGGCGCGGAAGGCCTGCCGCCCGGTGCGATTCGTTTGATCCAAATGCATTTCAGGGGGCAGAATTTGCGATCATCACAACACGGTGGAATTTTTATCTCGGATTGCCTCAGTCGGATCCGTTCCATCGTTCGTTCCTTCTGATCGATCAAACCAAGAAAGACCCTTATGAAATATTGGCCGCGGGTCTTGCCGCCACACTCTCGGATGCGAAACGCGCGGGCGTCCGGCGTGTCCTGATCATTGCTCCTTTGCCCGAATTCCCGTGGTACTCACCGGCCTGTGTCGTGAAGGCAATTCGTGTCGGATCCGATACTTGTTCGATCCTTCGAGCAAAAGTCGATGCAAGGCGAGAACGCACAATGACGGTCCTTCGTCAGGCGGTCGCCCCTTTCGAAAACGTCAGACTCATCGATCCGATCAATCTCTTCTGTACGGAAGCGGAATGCCGTCCGAACAAGGGGACCGAGCTTTTTTTCTTTGATACGAGCCATCTAAGCTCGGCAGGAGCCGAGCGCCTCTACCAAGGATACCAGCGCGATTTTTTATGGGCGCTCACCGGCGATGATGCCGGGAATAGCGTCTCTAAGAACTCGTCCCGCTGACGGGATAAACCTACTCTTTGTCCCGGAAAAACACCGCCGCGTCGGTGCTGAACGCCTTACGGGAATCCGGGTCCAGATAGAGCATGTGCCCGCCGCGATAGAGCTTGAGCTGCGCGCGACCAGGCGGATCGAAGTCCGGCATGTGATCGAGCACGTAGCGCGTCATCGCGTAGGGCGTGATCATATCGGAATAGCCGTGCGCTACCAGGAGACGGAACGACGGGCCATAAGCCAGCAAGGTCCGCAAATCGTCTCCAACGCTTGCCTGCAATCGGCCGCCTCCTTCCCAATCCCAATGGACGTCGCGCGCGAGCAGGGCATACGTCATATCTGTTTTGAATCCGAGTTCGTTGCGGGCATAGGAGGCCATCGCGCCGCCGTAAGCGCGCGTGACAACATCTAGAATTGGATCAGGTGAATGCGATGAACGTGCCTCTGGATACGGATCGTCAATGGCAAAGGCCGCATCATACCGGCTCACGACTTTGCCTTCGCGCCCGCGCAGGTTTTTTACGTAAGCGCCGGCAACATAACCTCGCTCCTGCGTGACGATATCCAGTGGAAGCCCGGTTACCTGTGCAACGCGGCTGTAGAACGCCTTAGCTGCATCACCTTTGGGCGGGGGGCCAGCAAGTGTGACAAGGTAGTCGGTCATTGCGAATTTTTCGGCTGCGGCGAGCGCATCGGGCGTGAATGCGTGCCTATGCTCGAGCTCGGCCGCCGCCAGCGACGGCAGCTGCAAGGCAGCATGCAATGGGTTGTTATCATTGCCGAAGGTCAAAGAGCCATTCAGCAAAGGCGAGAGCATCACGATTCCGTTGATGATAATGCCCTGTTCGCTCTGTAAAGCGCGCGCGGTCTTGGCCGCACGGAACCCGCCGTAACTTTCGCCGAACAGATATTTCGGTGAGCTGGCGCGATTGTTTTTGGCGACGTAGAGCGAAATTGCCTTGGCCATCGCGCTGGCATCGCTCTTTACGCTCCAGAAATTCTTGGCGACTTCGGGCTTGATTGCCCGGCTCCAGCCGGTGCCGATCGGGTCGATCAGCACCAGATCCGTGAAAGCGAGCCAGGTATCGGGATTGTCGCGCAACAGCGCGCGTGTGGCGTCATGCGGGTCCGGTCCAAAATCGAGAATGCGCGGGCCAACAAGGCCAAGATGCAGAAAGGCGGATGCCGCGCCCGGTCCGCCATTGAAAACGAATGTCAGCGGACGGTTTGCGGCGCCGCCCTTTGCAACATAGGCGGTGTAGAACACCGCCGCGCTTTGCTCACCCGATTGATCATAGAACGCCAGCGTGCCGGCGGTCGCCGTGTAGGCAAGCTTCCCGCGGGACGTGTCGATCGAATGCTCGGTAACGGCATCGGCCGGCAGCAGCCGCAACACGCCTTTCGCGGGCTCCTGCCGTTCGGCGGCAGTCTGTTCGCCGGCCGGTTGCGCCCGGCTTTTGGCGGCGTCGTCTGCGCTTGCGGAATGAAACGTGCCGGCAAGGACAATTGCCAGCACGAGGCGGTGGAGGAGGGAAAGGGACATCGGCGCACGCAACTCCTGTGATGCCCCCGAATTCTCTGGCGTGGTGTTCGCCTAACGTCTGCCGCGGAAGTTCGGACGGCGCTGCTGCGGGGCGGCGGCCGGTGCGTCGCCCTTGTGACGGAAACTGATGCGCCCGCGTTGCAGATCGTAGGGCGACATTTCGACGATCACCCGGTCGCCGACACCCGTACGGATGCGGAATTTCCGCATCTTGCCGGCGGTGTAGGCCAAAACCTCATGATCATTGTCGAGCTTCACCCGGAAGTTGCCGTCCGGGAGAACCTCGGTCACTGTACCATCAAACTCCAGCAGTTCTTCTTTCGCCATCCAGTCGACTCCAATTGCCTCACCGTGGCCGGTGGCCGGCGCTGCGGCGCGGCTCATTCGGGCGCTTCAGGAATGTAACATTTCCGATGCCGCTTGGCTCCCCTGCCGTAGCGTCCTGCCGGTGCGCGGGGTGACCGTTCTGGCTCGGACGGTCTTGGCGGCCATTGCCGCCGTTATGGGGCCGGTGGCCGTTGTTGCCGGGACGGCCATGACCGCCGCCGTGGCCGCCGCGGTGACCGCGCTGTTGCTTGCCGCGATGCGGTCGGCCGCCGTGGCGGGCCTCTGCCGGTTGCGGGGCCGCATGGCCCGCCGGCTTGCCTGTGCGCCGGTCGGTTGCCGGGATGGTCATGCGGATCAGCCGCTCGATGTCGCGCAGGTAGGCCCGCTCCTCATGGTCGCAGAACGAGATCGCCACGCCCTCGGCGCCGGCGCGCGCGGTGCGGCCAATGCGATGGACATAACTTTCGGGGATGTTCGGAAGATCGTAGTTGACCACGTGGCTGACGCCGTCGACGTCAATGCCGCGGGCGGCGATGTCGGTGGCAATCAGCGTGCGCAGTCGGCCGTTGCGGAACGCCGCGAGAACGCGCTCGCGCTGGTTCTGCGACTTGTTGCCATGGATCGCTTCGGCGGCGTGACCGGCTTTTTGCAATCCGCGTACAACCTTGTCGGCGCCATGCTTGGTACGGGTGAACACCAGAACGCGGTCGGTCTTTTCGGTTTTGAGCACCTCGATCAGTAGCGACGCCTTCGATGCCTTTTCGGTGAGGATGACGCGCTGCTCGACCCGGTCGACGGTCGTGGCTTGCGGCGTCACGGCCACGCGGGCAGGTTCGCGCAGCATCGCGTCGGCGAGTTTGGTGATTTCCTGCGGCATGGTCGCCGAGAAGAACAACGTCTGCCGTTGCTTCGGCAGCATGGCGACGATCTTCTTGATGTCGTGGATGAAGCCCATGTCGAGCATACGATCGGCTTCATCAAGCACCAGCACCTCGATCTGGTCGAGGCGCAGCGCGCGCTGGTGAACCAGATCGAGCAGGCGGCCCGGGCGTCGCAACAAGCACTTCCGCGCCGCGCGCAAGCGCGCGCACCTGCGGGTTGATCGGTACGCCGCCGATCGCGAGCGCGATCTCGAGCGGTCGGATGTGACGGCCATAGGCGCGGAAACTGTCGGCGATCTGGCCGGACAATTCGCGTGTCGGCGAAAGCACCAGCACGCGGCAGGATTTCTGCGCGGGACGCTGACGCTTGTTGAAAAGATGATTCAGGATCGGCAGCGCGAAAGCCGCGGTCTTGCCGGTGCCGGTCTGCGCGATGCCGATGACATCGCGGCTCTGGCACGCAAGGGGGATGGTCTGGGCCTGGATCGGGGTTGGAGTGACGTATTTCTCTTGCGCGAGTGCGCGAAGGATCGGCTCAGCGAGGCCGAACTCGTTAAATGAAGTCAATGAGTTCTCTTTCTTATATGGCGAACCGGCCGTGCTGCGGTTGCAGCCGGCGGAATCGCGGGTTCTTTAAGACATCCCGCGTGGCCAGGGTTGTCGCTTGTTGGAAAAACGGAGGAGGCGGGGCGAAATTCGTTTTAATGAGTTTCGTGCACGCAGCCCGCAAACCCGAGATCGGGTCTTTCTTCCGTTGGCGGTCATATGACAGGTGCTCGTGGTCTTTTCAAGGCATAGAGCGGGGATTGCTGCCGCACATGATGAATAAAAGCCTTTTTCGGCCTTGCCAGCCCGTCATTTCGTTCCGGGCCGGTCCGCCGATGCAATAGACAAGCCCCCGTAGATCGGGGAATGTCGGGCCGGAAACCCAGTCCTGGGGCCAGAAAGACACTCCGGAGTTCTCGTAATGCCGTTTCCCAGGGCCTCTTCGGCCCTTTCCCGCTTTACCGTCCTCGATCTGACACGCGTGCGATCGGGGCCGACCTGTGTGCGCCAGCTCGCCGACTGGGGCGCCAATGTCATCAAGATTGAAACGCCGCCCGCATCTGGAAAAAGGCGAAGGGCCGGGCGGACCACGCTCGAATGCCGATTTCCAGAACCTGCATCGCAACAAGCGCAGCATCACGCTTGACCTGAAATCGCCGCAGGGCCTCGCGGCGTTCAAGCGTATGGTCGAAAAAGCGGACGTCGTGGTGGAGAATTTCCGCCCAGACGTGAAGGACCGTCTCGGCATCGATTACGAGTCGCTGAAGAAGATCAACAAACGCATCGTGCTCGGCAGCATCTCCGGTTTCGGCCAGGACGGGCCCTATCGCGACCGTCCGGGCTTCGACCAGATCGCGCAGGGCATGGGCGGACTGATGTCGATCACGGGGCTGCCGGGACAAGGGCCGGTGCGCGTCGGCATCCCGATCGCGGATCTCTCAGCCGGCCTGTTTTGCGCACTTGGCATTATGGTCGCGTTGCTCGAGCGCGAAGTCTCCGGCGAAGGCCAATGGGTCAACACCTCGTTGCTGCAGGCGCAGATATTCATGCTCGATTTCCAGGCCGCGCGCTGGCTGCAGATGCATGAGGTCGCGAAGCAGGCCGGCAACAATCATCCGACGAGCATTCCGACCGGAGTATTCAAGACGAAGGACGGCCATATCAATATCGCATCGACCGGCCAGGTGATGTGGGAACGGCTGTGCAACGCACTTCAGGCGCCGGAGCTGATCAAGCATCCCGATTACACGACCGGTGCGCTGCGCTCGAAAAACCGCGACGCACTCAACGCCGAGATCGACAAGCGGACCGCGCACAAGACCAGCGCCGAATGGATCGATATCTTCAACAAGATCGGCGTGCCATGCGGACCGATCTACGCAATCGATGAGATGTTCGCGGACGAGCAGGTCAAGCACGTCGGTATCGCGCAAGCTGCGAAGCGTCCCGACGGCAGCGAGCAGGTTTTCGTCGGTCAGCCAGTGAAGCTTTCGCGCACACCAAGCAAGATCGTGGCGACGCCGCCGGCGCAAGGCCAGCATACCGACGAAGTGCTCAAGGAATTCGGCTTCGCCGACAATGAAATTGCCGAGCTGCACAAGGCGCAGGCGGTGTAAGGCTGTCCGTCAGCGCTTGGCCATGAGAAGTGACGACGAAGGAGCATGTGAATGACCCAGACCGACAAAATGCTGTCCCGCAAGGAGGGCGGCGTCGGCTATCTCATCTTCAACAATCCGGAACGACACAACGCGGTGTCGCTGGAAATGTGGGACGCGGCCTCGGGCATCCTTGCCGATTTTGCCGCTGACAATGCGATTCGCGTTGTGGTGCTGACCGGTGCCGGCGGCAAGGCTTTCGTTTCCGGCGCCGACATTTCCAAATTCGAGAGCGAGCGCTCCAGCAAGGACGCGATCGACCGCTACAATGCCGCGGTCGATCAAGGCGAACACGGCGGTCTACGAATTTCCCAAGCCGACCATTGCGATGATCCGCGGTTATTGCATCGGTGGCGGTGTCGGGCTCGCGCTGTGCTGCGACCTGCGTATCTGCTCGGACAATTCGAAATTCGGCGTGCCTGCGGCGAAGCTCGGCCTCGGCTACGGCTTCAAGGGCATCAAGAAGCTGGTCGATGTCGTCGGGCCCGTCATTCGCCAAGGAGATCTTTTTCACCGCGCGGCAATTCACGGCGGCCGAAGCTCTGCAGATGGGCCTGGTCAACCGTGTTCTGCCCGATGCGGAGGTCGAGAAATATGTGAAGGACTACGCCGAGACGATCAGCGGCAACGCGCCGCTCACGGTCAATTCCGTCAAGTATATTGTCGGCGAGGTGGTCAAGGACGAGAGCAAGCGCAATCTCAAGCGTTGCGACGACCTGGTGGCGCAATGCTTCGCCAGCAAGGACTATGTCGAGGGCCGCAAGGCCTTCATGGAGAAGCGCAAGCCGGCATTTACTGGCTCATAAATCGGAAATGGGGGCCGAAGAGACGTTCGCGAATCGTGTTGGTACAACAATGTCAAATGACAGCCGCGGCTAGCGGCGGGTACAGGGGAGGAAGCGCGTGGCGTCGGTTGAGTTGCGGGGCCTGACGAAGCGATACGGCAATTCCGCCGTTGTCGATGACGTATCACTCACGATAGAGCACGGCCATCTTGTGTGTCTGCTCGGGCCTTCGGGTTGTGGCAAGACGACGACGTTGCGGCTGATTGCGGGGTTCATAGAGCCCAGTGAGGGTGAAATCCGCGTCGGCGACCGGCTGGTGTCCTCGCCGGCAAACACCTTGCCGCCCGAACGGCGCAACATGTCGATGATCTTCCAGAGCTACGCGCTGTGGCCGCATATGACGGTCGCCGAAAACATCATCTATGGCTTGAAGCTGAGGAAGATGGACCGCGATACGATCGGCAAGAAGCTCGACGCCATTCTTGGGACGACGAAGCTGGCGCCGCTGGCGCAGCGCTACCCCGGCGAATTGTCGGGCGGACAACAGCAACGTGTTGCCTTGGCCCGCGCGTTGATCGTCGAGCCGGAGACGCTGCTGCTCGACGAGCCGCTCTCCAATCTCGATGCAAACTTGCGTGAGGAGATGCGGTTCGAGGTGCGCCGCCTGCACGACGCTTACCGTTACACCACGGTCTATGTCACGCACGACCAGTCCGAGGCCATGACCACGGCCGATCTGATCTGCGGTCATGAATGCCGGCAAGGTCGAGCAGGCCGGCTCGCCGGAGGAGATTTACGATCGGCCGCGTTCGGAGTTCGTCGCGCGCTTCATCGGCTCGAGCAACGTTATCAAAGGCAAGGGTCTCGATGCGTGCGCGCATCGATTTTGCCGGCACGCCGCTGCGATGCAGCGGGCGAAGCAATCAAGTACGGGCGCGGCGACGCCGGTGTCGATCCGCCCGCATGACATCGCGATTTCCGCGACGCAGCGGCAGGGCGAAAACGTCGTGCCGGCGACAGTGGTGCGGCAGGTCTTTCTCGGCGGCAGCCGGGACTATATGGTTGAGGCGAAGGATGGCACGCAGCTGCGCGTGCTCACCGCCGCGGGCGAGAACATTCCGCAAGGCAGCGCCGTCTGGCTGCATCTTCCGCCGGAGCGCTGCCGCGCGCTGAGCGGATGAATAAGTGCGGGGCGCAAACGACAAATCAGGAAATGGAGGATACGCCGATGAAAGGCTCAAGAATTCTCACGCCGCGACGTGCTGGTCGGCTCGAGCGCGCTCGCTGCCGGCGCCGCATTCTCGACCAAGGGTCATGTCGGCGGCGCCGCCGGCGACCGCCGTCACGCCGGCGTTGATCGAGGCGGCCAAGAAGGAAGGCAAGGTGGTCTGGTACACCTCGGTCGATCTCAAGCTCTCCGAGCAGATCGGCAAGGCATTCGAGGCGAAATATCCGGGCGTCACCTGCAAGGTCGAGCGCACCGGTGCCGAGCGGCTGCTGCAACGTATCGGCCAGGAATACACGGCCAATGTGCATGCGGTCGACGTGGTCAACTCGTCGGACGCCTCGCACCTCGTCTACTGGAAGGATCAAGGGCATGCTGGCGCCCTACGTTCCGGAGGACGTCGCGAAATTCTATCCGGCCGAGCACAAGGACGCCGACGGCACATTCGCCAGCTTCCGCGTGTTCCTGTGCGTGATCGCCTACAACACCAATCTGGTGAAGAAGGAAGAGGCGCCGAAGAGCTTCGCCGATCTGCTCGATCCGAAATGGAAGGGCAAGATCATCAAGGCGCATCCGGGTTACAGCGGCACCATCATGACCGCGACCTACCAGATTTCGCGCGATCTCGGCTGGGAGCTACTTCGAGAAGCTTGCGCAGCAGAACATCCTGCAGGTGCAGTCGGCCGCCGATCCGCCGAAGAAGCTCGCGCTCGGCGAACGCGCGATCCAGGCCGACGGCGTCGAATACCTGATCTTCCAGGAAAAGGAGAAGGGCCAGCCGGTCGAACCGGTCTACGCCACCGAAGGCACGCCGATCATCATCGGGCCGAACGGGCTGTTCAAGGCGGCGCCGAATCCGAATGCGGCGCGGCTGTTCCAGAGTTTCTGTTTTTCGCCCGAGTGCCAGAAGCTCTCCGTCGAAATCGGCGGCTTGCGTTCCGTGCATCCGCAGGTGTCCGGAACATACCGGCCGCACGCCGCTGAGCAAGATCAAGCTGATGAAGGATGACGCAGCGGCGGTGCTTAAGAACGGCGAGCAGATCAAGGCGCGATACGTCAAGATCTTTCGCGTGTAACAGTTTGAGCCTCCCCCTGCAGGGGGAGGCTATTCGTTCGCTCCAACGGTCTGTTCGATGACAGCAGTCGCATCAACCGCACCGATTGCAAGGCGGCGGCTCGGCTTCGATCTATCGAAGCCGGTGCTGCTCGCCTTCGCGGCGATCCTGTTCGCGCTGATCGCGATGCCGCTGTCGTGGCTGGTCTTCTACGCCTTCACCAGCAAGAACGGTGCCTTCACCCTCGACAATTTCCATCGGCTGGTGTCCGACGCGGCCTATCTCGATCCGCTGTTGACCACTTTTGCGCTCGCTACGTTATCGGCGTTGATCTGCTGCGCGGTGGCGGCGCCGATGGGCTGGCTGGTGGCGCGCACCGATATGCCGCTGCGTCGCACGATTCGCCTGCTGGTGACCGCCTCGTTCGTGACCCCGCCGTTCCTCGGCGCGATCGCCTGGGAACTGCTGGCGGCGCCCAACAGCGGGCTGCTCAATCAGCTTTATCGCGAGCTCACCGGGGCCGGGCAGGATTTCCATCTGCTCAATATCTACAGCTTCACAGGCCTGGTGTTCGTCATCAGCTGCTACACGTTTCCTTACGTCTTCGTGCTGGTCGCCAATTCGCTCGACCGTACACCCGGCGATCTAGAAGACGCGTCTGCCATTCTCGGCGGCAAGGCCTGGGACACCGCGCGCCGCATCACAATTCCGCTCGCGCTTCCTGCGATGCTCGCGGGCGCGCTGGTCGCTTTCCTGCAGGCGATGACGCTGTTCGGCTCGCCGGCGATCCTGGCGATGCCGGCCGGCTTCCACACCATGACGACCAAGATCTGGAGCCTGTTCCAATTTCCGCCCAAGCCGGAGCTTGCTGCCGCCGCTTCGCTCCCGCTGCTTATTCTTACGGTAATACTGCTGCGCGCGGAGCACATGGTGCTCGGCCGGCGCGGATACTCGGTCGTCGGCGGCAAGAACAGCGAGCCACGCATCGTGCGGCTCGGCGGCTGGCGCTGGGTGCTGCTGGCAGGCGCCATGCTTGTGCTGATGTGCCCGGTGTTCCTGCCCTATTTCGCGCTGCTCAATGCCTCGTTCTCCAAGGTCGCTTCGCATCTGGTGTGGTTCAACAATTTCACCTTGCAGAACCTGCATTTCGTCTTTTACGAGCTGTCGGCGACGCAGCTTGCGCTGCGCAATACCTTCATCCTCGGCACGCTGGCGGCGACGGCCGGCACGATCCTCGCGGTGGTGATCTCTTACGTCACCGCCCGCCAGGCGGTCGCCGGTCATCGCGTGCTCGGCTTTCTTGCCACTGCGCCGGTCGCCATTCCCGGCATCGTGCTCGGCGTCGGGCTGTTCTTCACCTATACGCGGCCGCCCTTCGTGCTCTACGGCACTTTGTGGATTCTTCTGATTGCCTTCGTCACCCTGAGCTTGCCGGCGGCCTACCAGCAGATGCAGTCGGCGCTGCACGCCGTGCATCCCGAACTGGAGGACGCCAGCCGCATCCTCGGCGCAACGCCGGCTGCGCTCGCTCTGGCAGATCACCGCGCCGCTGCTGCGCACCAGCGTGATCGCCACATGGTGCTTCGTCTTCGTCGGCGTCATCCGCGAATTGTCGGCGGCGATCATGCTGTTCACCTCGGAAACCAAGGTGCTGTCGGTGCTGATTTACGATCTCAACGAGAGCGGCGATCTCGCCGCCATCGCGGTGCTCGGGCTGCTGATGCTGGTCATCACCTTCGTCGTCGTAGCGCTGGCTAACAGCCTGCGCGGCGGCAATGCGCGCCGCAACGTCGCGGTAGGATAATCGTGGCGAGCAGTAACCTCCCGAAGATTTCCGTTGCCGAACATCTGGCCGAGCACGTCGCCACCCTGCGCGTCGAAAAGCTGCCGCCGGCGGTGCGGCGGAAATGCGAGGATCTGCTGATCGACGTCGTCGGCCTTTGCGTGACGGCGCGCAACGAGGACTACATCAAGAGCGCGCTCGCCGGCTGCGACGATGAGGGGCCGTGCACGGCGATCGGTCATGCACGCACCTTCAGCGCGGCGAGCGCCGCCTTCATCAACGGCACGGCGGCGCATGGCGAGGATTTCGACGACACCTTCGAGGGCGGGCCGGTCCATGCCGGCGCGGTGATCGTGCCGGCGGTGCTGGCGGCCTGCGAGCGGCATCGGCCCGACGGGCGCGCCGCCTTGCTCGGCATTGCGGTCGGCACCGAGGTGATGTGCCGCCTGAGCACCGTGGTGCCGAAGGCGGTGCACAAGGCCGGCTTTCATCCGACCGCCATTTTCGGGGTGATGGGGGCGGCGGCCGGCGTCGGCGCGGCGCTCGGGCTGAATGCGAAGCAGATCGTCGACGCGCTCGGCATCGCCGCAAGTTTTGCCGGCGGGATCATCGAGTATCTCGCCGAGGGCGCCTGGACCAAGCGGCTGCATCCGGGCTGGGCGGCGCAATCGGGCATTCGCGCGGCGCTGCTCGCGCGCGGCGGCTTCCTCGGGCCGCGCACGGTGTTCGAAGGCGTGCACGGGCTTTTCCACGGTTTCGCGCACACGACACAAGGCGACTACGATGCGCTCACCGGCGATTTCGGAAAAAAATGGGTGACGGAAACACTCGCGTTCAAGCCTTATCCCTGCGGGACAATGGCGCATCCCTATATCGATTGTGCGAAGCGGCTTGCCGCGCGCGGGATCAAGTCCGGCGACATCAAGGAGATGGTCTGCGAAGTGGCGGAGGGAACCGTCCACCGCCTGTGGGAGCCGCTTGCCGACAAGCAGCGTCCGCCGAATGGCTATGCGGCGAAATTCGCGACGCCTTTCATATTGGCGACCGGGTTCGTGCGCGGCGGCGTTGGCCTCGAGGCCTTCACCGATCAGGCCGTGCGCGACAAGGACGTGCTGGCAGTCGCGTCGAAGGTTCGTTACGTGATCGACCCGGATAATCCCTATCCCAACAATTTCACCGGCCACATCCGCGCCGTGCTCAATGACGGCAGCGTTGTCGAGGAGCGCCAGCCGCATTTCCGCGGCGGAGCGAAAGAGCCGCTGACGCGCGCCGACATCGAGGAGAAATTCACGCTCAATGTCCGTCACGGCGGCTGGGATGACAAGCGCGCTTCCGGCGTGCTCAAACAGCTGACGAAGCTATATGACGGCAAGGTCGACTTGGCGTTTTTGAGAGGGTGATGAGGTCTCATGGCTGAGGGCAAAGAACTCGCCGGGCAAGTTGCCATCGTCACCGGCGCCGGGCGCAATATCGGCCGTGCGATCGCATTGGCGCTGGCCGAAGCCGGCGCTGCCGTCGTCGTAAATGTGCGGTCGAACAAGGCCGAGGCCGACGGCGTCGTCGGCGAGATCGAGAAGGCCGGTGGGAAGGCAATCGCCGTTCTTGGCGACGTCGGAGACGACAAGACCGCGGTTGCGCTCGCCGATGCAGCGCTGAAGAAATTCGGGCGCATCGATATTCTCGTGAACAACGCCGCGTTGCGACGCGAGAAACATATTTCCGACATGAGTTTCGCCGAATGGCGCGAGGTGATGAATGTCATCCTCGACGGCACCTTCCGCTGCGTGCATGCCTGCCTGCCGGCGCTGCGGAAAAACGGCGGCAGCATCATCAATATCGGCGGCATGAGCGCGCATATCGGCTCGAAAGACCGCGCCCATGTCATGACGGCAAAGTCTGCGCTGGTCGGCCTGTCGCGCGGTCTTGCGCACGATCTCGCGGCCGACAAGATCACCGCGAATTGTGTGGTGCCAGGTGCGATCGACACGACGCGGCCTGCTTCATCGCAGAAGCCTGCCCATCATCTGACGCATGGCACAATTACCGGCGAGCGTGGCAAGCCGCAGGATGTCGCGGCCATGGTGCGGTTTCTCTGCGGCCCCAACGGACGCTACATCACCGGACAGACGATCCACGTCAGCGGCGGTGCCTATCTGGGGTCGTGATTGAGGTGACGGCACGCCTCCGAAAGTGCTAATCCAACGGCAATCCTGTTCCGGGTGACAACGAGGGTCTCATGTATTCCGATCTTGGTCTTTATATCGACGGCAAGTGGCTCAACGGCGAGGGCCGCAAGGGCGAGGACGTGATCAATCCGGCGACCGGCAAGACGCTGGCGCAGCTTCCCCATGCGAGTAAAGGCGACCTCGATGCTGCGCTCGCCGCCGCCGAAAAGGGCTTCGCGGCCTGGAAAGCAACGTCCGCCTATGACCGCTCCAAGATCATGCGCAAAGCCGCGGATCTGCTGCGCGAGCGCCATGATCATGTTTCGAAAGTGATGACCCAGGAGCAGGGCAAGGTCTATGTCGAGTCACGCGCCGAGGTTCTTACCAGCGCCGACATCATTGACTGGTATGCCGAAGAAGGCCGCCGCACCTATGGCCGCGTGATTCCAGGCCGTCAGAAAGGCGTGCGCCAGATCGTGCTGCAGGAGCCAGTCGGCGTCGTCGCCGCGTTCACGCCGTGGAATTTCCCGACGCTGACGCCCGTACGCAAGATTGCCGGTGCGCTTGCGGCGGGCTGCTCGATCATCATCAAGGCATCGGAAGAGACGCCGGGCAGTTGCGTCGAGCTGGTGAAATGCTTCGCTGACGCCGGCCTTCCGGCGGGCGTGCTCAATCTCGTTTTCGGCGTGCCTGCCGAGGTGTCCGAGCACCTGATTCCGAAGAAATCGGTCAAGAAAATCTCGTTCACCGGCTCGGTGCCGGTCGGCAAGCATCTCGCCGAGCTCGCGGCCAGGGGCATGAAGAAGGCGACCATGGAGCTTGGCGGGCATTCGCCCGTCGTCGTGTTCGAAGATGCCGACCCCGAGAAAACCGCCGACACAATCGCGGCGTTCAAGTATCGCAATGCCGGTCAGGTCTGCATCTCGCCGACGCGCTTCTACGTGCACGAAAAGAACTACAGCAAGTTCGTGGCGCGCTTCACCGAGTATGCGAAGGGTCTCAAAATGGGCGACGGTCTCGAGAAAGGCATCACGCTCGGCCCGCTCGCCAATCCGCGCCGGCTCGATGCGATGGAAAGCTTCGTCAACGACGCCAAGGACCGCGGCGGCAAGGTCGTCACCGGCGGCTCGCGCCACGGCAATCAGGGATTCTTTTTTCAGCCGACCGTGATCACCGATGTGCCGGACGATTCGAAGATCATGACCGAGGAGCCATTCGGGCCAGTGGCGCCGATCGTGCCGTTCAAGACCTTCGACGAGGTGGTCGAGCGCGCCAACTCGCTGCAGTTCGGGCTCGCGGCCTATGCTTTCACGTCGTCGGACAAGAACGCCTCGGCGATCAGCGATGCGTTGCAGTCAGGCATGGTCGGCGTCAACAGCGTTGCCATCTCGACACCGGAGACGCCGTTCGGCGGCATCAAGGAGTCCGGTTATGGCTCCGAAGGCGGCATCGAAGGCCTGCAGGCCTACATGAACATCAAGTTCATTTCGCAGGCATAGAGCGGCGCGAATAAGAATGTCATGGCCGGGCATAGCCGTCCGAAGGACGGCGTACTTTCGTACGCCTATGTCCCGGCCATTTCATTTTAGAAGGGCCCTGTCGCGATGACTGGACGCTATTTCTTTCCCGCCAGTCCGCGCTGGCAGGCTTCCCACACCTTTGCAGGCGTCGCCGGCATTTCCATGTGGTCGGCGGCGCCGTTCGGAATTGCGTTTGCAATCGCGTTCATCACTGCCGCGATTGCCGCCGTCGTGCCCGCTTCGCCGGTGCCCTTAACGCCCAGCGGATTGCTGGTCGCCGGCACCGAATGCACCGCCTCGCGCAGCTCGATCGGCATATCGTGCGCGCGCGGCATGCCGTAGTCCATGAATGACCCCGCCATCAGTTGCCCGCTTTGCGGATCGTAGATGGCGTTTTCGGTCAACGCCTGGCCGAGCCCGTTGGCGATCGAACCTTGAACCTGGCCTTCGACAACGATGGAATCGAGCATGACGCCCGGATCATCGACCGCCGTATAGGTCACGAGGTCGACAGCGCCGGTGTCGGGATCGATCTCGACCTCGGCGATATGGCAGCCGTTCGGGAAAGTGAGCGGCGTCTCAGCCTTTTCCTTGGTGTCGAGACTTTCACCGATTTCCTTGGCACGGCGCGCTGTCTCGAATAGCGAAATCTTGCGGTCGGTGCCGACGACTTCGAAATTGCCGCTGCGGTACTGAATGTCCGCCTCCGACGCCTCCAGCAACGACGAAGCGACTTTCTTGCCTTTGGCGAGCATTACGTCGGCGGTGTGCACGATCGCGCTGCCGGCACACATCGCCGAGCGCGAGCCAACCGAAGCAAAACCCGTAAGCCCTTGCGCTGTGTCGCCATGGCGATGCTGTATTTTTTCCGGCTCGATGCCGAGCTTGCTGGCGAGCAGGCGCGGAAAAACGGTGGCATGGCTCTGGCCGGTCGATTGCACGTTGCAGCCCAGGATCAACTGGTCGCCGCCGGGAAACGAAACCGAGGCCTGCTCCATCGGCAGGGCGCCGGCGTGCTCCAGCATGAAGGACACGCCGATGCCGCGCAGTTTCTTGCGCTTTGCGGAGTCGCGCCGCCGCTTGTTGAAGTTGGCGAAATCCGCAAGCTCCAGCGCCTTGTCGACAATCGCAGGGAAATCGCCGCTGTCGTAGGTGTTGATCGGCGTCTTGAACGGCATCGCCGATGGCGGAATTAGGTTTTTCTTGCGCAGCCGTACCGGGTCCATGCCGACAACCCGCGCCGCTTCTTCCACCACACGCTCAAGTGCGTAGTTCGCCTCCGGCCGTCCGGCGCCCCGATAGGGGCCGATCGGGATGGTATTGCTGAAGTAACAGGCGACCGAGGCGTCGATCTTCGGGATTCGATACATGCCCGGCAGGCAGCGGGCGAAGTTGTTCGTGTTGATGCCGACGCCCGCGGTGCTGACATAGGCACCCTGGTTGCACAGGTGCCGCATCCGCAGCGCCAGGAATTTGCCCTTCTCGTCAAGCGCGAGCTCCACTTCTGTGACGGTGTCGCGCGCCTGCGTGTCAGTGACGAACGCTTCCGAACGCGTCGACTGCCATTGCACGGGGCGGCCGAGCTGGCGGGCGGCGATCAGCAGTGCCGGATACTCGGGGTAGACCGGCGTTTTCATGCCGAACGCGCCGCCGACATCGTCGGTGATGACGCGCAACTTCTCGTTTGGCACGCCCATGATGGCGGCAGCCTGCGCGCGCAGCGAGTCGGCGCCCTGCGAGCAGGCGTAGAGCGTGTAGCTGTCGTTCGCCTTGTCGTAGACGCCGGTGGCCCCGCGGGTCTCCATTGACGCCACCACCATGCGCTGGTTGGCGACACGCACTTTCGCGACATGCGGCGCCTTGGCGATCGCTTCGGCGACATCACGCTCGTTCTGCTCGTCCGGGATCGGCCCTGGCCAATCGACGCAGAGATTGCCGGGCGCTTCGGCGTAGAGCTGGGTGCCGCCTTTCATCGCATCGTCGAGCGTAATGACGGCCGTTAGCTCCTCGTAGTCGACCTGCACCAGATCGGCCGCGTCCTGCGCGGCCGCTGCGGTTTCGGCGACCACCATTGCGACCGGGTCGCCGACATGCATGACCTTGTCGCCGGCAAGCGACGGACGGAACGGCATGATCATCTTGGCGCCACCGCGGCCCGGCACCGGCGGGTGCCGCGACACGGTCCCGACATTTGCCGCCTTCATGTCCTGCGCGGTGAGTACAGCGAGCACCTTCTTTGCCTTGCGCGCTTCGTCCGTCTTCACTGCAACGACGCGTGCGTGCGCATGCGGAGAACGCACAAAGGCGGCATAGGCTGTGTTGGGCAGGCGCGGGTCGTCCATGAAGTGGCCGGCGCCGCGCACCAGGGCGTTGTCCTCGACGCGCGGCGTTTGTCTGGTGCGGGGGGTCGTGGTCATGCGGATTCCGGATTTGGACGGGCGGGACCCCTGTTTATAGCGGAAAGAGCCGTCGCCAACAGGGGCTTGCGTCAACGCGTTGGCTGCGGCACTCAGGCGCTCCTTGCCGCGCATCGTGTGGCGTCTTTCGGGTGGTGAAATGAGCAACGTGCGAACAATTGATACCCATACCCATATCCTCACCGAGGAAACTGCCGCGCTGTTGCGCAAGGAAGCTCCCAGGGTCCCTGTAACCATCACCCCGGTTGATGCCGAGTCAGCAACGCTCGACGTCGGTGGCGTGGTCTATCGCCCTTTTCCGCGCGGCGGCTTCGATCTCGCGCATCGCCTGCGCGACATGGATGCGATGGGCGTCGATGTGCAGGTGCTGTCCGCCACGCCGCAGACCTATCTCTACAACCAGGATGCTTCGCTTGGTGCGACGACGGCCGCCATCCAGAACGACCAGATTGCCAAACTGGTAAAGCAAAATCCCCAGCGTTTCATGGGTATTGCGACGCTGCCGATGCAGGCGCCGGAAAAAGCCGCCGACGAGCTCAAGCGTGCAATGACCAAGCTAAACCTGCGCGGAACGATGTTTGCGTCCAACATCATGGGCAAGAATCTCGACGACCCGAGCTTCGAGCCGGTGTGGGCGACGGCCGAGGAACTCGGCGCTTTCGTCTTTATTCATCCGAACAATGTCGCCGGCGCCGACCGGATGAAGTCCTATTACCTGAACAATCTCATCGGCAATCCGCTCGACACCACCATCGGTGCGGCCTGCCTTTATTTCGGCGGCGTGCTCGACCGCCATCCGAAATTGACCGTCGTGCTCGCGCATGGCGGCGGTTTCACGCCCTATCAGGCGGCCCGCTGGGAGCACGGTTGGCATGTGCGGCCGGAACCCAAGAAGAATATTGCCAAACAGCCGGTCGACATCGCCAAACGCTTCTACTACGACACCATCCTGCACTCAGCGCCGGTGCTGGAATTCATGATCGAGCATGTTGGCGCGGATCGTGTCATGCTGGGTAGCGATTATCCATACGACATGGGCATGATGGACTGTGTAAAGCACGTGCGCGGCCTGAAAATCTCAGATGCCGACAAGGCGACGATTTTGAGTACGCGCGCACAAGCTCTGTTGGGAAAAGCATGAACGTCCAGGCGACCAAGGGCGTGCGCATTCCAACCAAGGCCGTCACCGGTCTGATCGTTGATGCGATGATCAAAGTGGGCGTGCCCAAGGGTGACGCGGCCAGGATCGCGGAACTGATGCTTGAGGCGGATCTGGTCGGAGCCGATGCACACGGCGTCTTTCGCCTGCCGCAATACGTGCATAGGCTGAAGCTCGGCTCGACCAACCCACGTCCCAACATCACCGTGGAGCGCAGCGCTCCCGCAACGGCGCTTGTCGACGGTGACAATGGTATGGGCCATCTTGTGGTCGCGCGTGCCGCAGAGACGGCGGTCGAGCTCGCACGCGAATGCGGTGTCGCCTGGGTCGGCTGCCGCATGTCGGGTCACGCCGGCGCCGCCGGTGTCTATGCCGCCTTGCCGCTGAAAGCCGACATGGTCGGAATCTATTCGGCGGTGGCGAATGCCAATCATATGCCGCTCGCTGGCGGCGCGGAGCCGTTGCTCGGCACAAATCCGCTGGCGATCGCCATTCCGGCAGGTGAGGAGCCACCGATCGTTCTCGACATCGCGACATCGATCGTCTCGTACGGCACCATCAAGAATCATCGTTTGCAGAACAAGCCGTTGCGCAACGACTGGATGATCGACCCGAAGACCGGCGCGGCCGTTGTCGATCCGCACAAGAGCGCAGAGGCGCTGCTGCTGCCGATGGCAGGCTACAAGGGAGCGGGGCTTGCGCTTACGCTTGGTCTTCTCGCCGGAACGCTTAACGGCGCACTGTTCGGCAGGGACTGCGTCGATTTCAACGCCGAGCCGGGCAGGATCACAAATACCGGCCAGTTCGTCGTCGCCCTCGACCCGGGCCGGTTTCAGCCGCTCGCGCAGTTCAAGGCCGAGGTCGACCGCCACATCCGCGAGCTCCGCGACACTAAGCCGCTGCCTGGTCATACGGTCAGGCTGCCAGGCGAGCAGCGTGCGAAGCGCCGCGCCGATCGGCTCCACCATGGGTTACCGCTTGCGCCGGAATTGCTCGCGCAGCTCGACAAGCTTGCGGGCGAATTGTCGATCAAGTCCCTCCGCGAGCGCATCTAGGCTATCCATCGGAAAATCACATAACCGCCGCATTTTTCCCGTCTTGGGAACAAATCGTATTAGGTGTAGTTCATTCAGCGTCTCGGCATGTGATTCGCGCGAGACGGACTTGGGGCTTGGCAAAAATCTTTGGCCGAATCGGATCGATGGACGTGATCGAGAAACGGGGACTCGTTGCACGTGCAGGACGCGCTGTGATGCGCCTTTGCGTCGTGTTGGTGGCCGGAGCCATCTTGGCCGCGCTGCCCATGGCGAACGTCTCCAGCGAGAACACCTTGGATCGAATTCAGGCAGGCCAATGGGTCGTCGCGTCGATGTACTGGGAAGACAAATTGGTTTCGACCGGCAAGAGCTTCAATCCGATTGGCTGGCACGCCGCGCATAAAACACTGCCGATCGGCACGCTGATCCGTGTCTCCAATCCGAAAAACCACCGGTCGATAAATGTCACGATTAATGACCGCGGACCATTCGTCGCCAATCGCGATCTGGATCTCACGCTCGGCGCCGGCACTCTGTTGGGCCTGCAGGGTCTCGGGACGGTCTATATGGAAGTGCTCTCCATACCGCCGGTCAAACATATACGGCGGCCGGTGGTGGAGAGCCTCTTCGCAGTCAACGATGCCAACGCCAACTGCATCGGCACCTCCGCCTGCTGACTACGCCCGTCAGAGCTGCGCAACTATAGTTAATCGTGCATTAACCTAATTGGTTAATCGACGTTTAAGAATTCCTGCCAATTTGTTAATTTTTGCAGGTAACGGGGCGGGGCGAGATCGCGCTCAATGCGGCCCTAGAGATGCGGCAATCGCCAGCCGACCGGCCGGTGATGTGACCGCGAAGTCCCGCCGCAACGCATCCAGTCCTGTCTCGTCAACCGTCCGCGCAGCGACACGCGGGCGTAGTGCTGCGACGTGCACGGAGGAATGGTGCGGTGACGGCGGGAATTTTGCTCAGCGGCCAAACGCGAGGCGATTGGGTCGAGCTCAGCGCCGCTGGGTCGTGGACTGCCGAATATGCCAGCGCGATTGAGCCGCAAGTCGAAGCGGCCACGCGTGGCATCACCGCGCGGGGCATCGCGATCAACATCAATCGCATCGAATATCTCGATACCTATGGGGCCTGGCTGATCGAGCGCACGATGCGCCAATGGGCAAAGGACGGACGCGAAGCGCGCTTGGTCGGGCTGCGTGAGGATTTTCGAGGGCTCTTCGAAAAAGTTCACGCGGGCACTCAGACGCTTTCGGCACCGCCGCCTCGCACCAACAGCATCGTCGCGACACTCGTCAGCGTCGGCATGACGATGTCGGCGGTTGCCGCCGACCTTCATCTGTTTGTGCAGATGCTCGGCTCGCTGATAGCCGCCTTCGGTCGCGTCATTCTGCACCCCACGAGCTTTCGTTTCACATCGACCATCCATCAACTCGAGCGGGTCGGATGGCGGGCGGTGCCGATTATCCTGCTGATCACCGTTTTGATCGGCGCGATTCTCGCGCAACAGGGCATTTTTCATTTCCGAAAATTCGGAGCCGACATCTACGTCATCGACATGGTCGGCGTGCTCGTGCTGCGTGAGGTCGGCGTGCTTATTGTCTGCATCATGGTCGCCGGGCGGTCAGGGAGCTCCTACACCGCGGAACTCGGTGCAATGCGGATGCGCGAGGAAGTCGATGCGTTGCGCACGATGGGTTTCGATCCGGTAGAGGTGCTCATTCTTCCGCGTATCATCGCGTTGGTGATAGCGGTTCCGACGCTCACTTTCCTCGGATCGATGGCGGCGCTCTATGGCGGCGGCCTGGTCGCCTGGCTTTACGGCGGCATCGCGCCGGAGGTGTTTCTTACGCGGCTGCGCGAGGCAATCTCGATCAACACGTTTGAGGTAGGACTGATCAAGGCGCCGTTCATGGCGCTGGTCATCGGTGTTGTCGCCTGCGTCGAAGGTCTGCAGGTGCAGGGCAGCGCCGAATCGCTCGGCGAGCAGACAACCAATTCGGTGGTTAAGTCGATCTTCCTGGTCATCGTGCTCGACGGTATTTTTGCCATGTTCTTCGCGTCGATCGGAATGTGACATGGCGATCGATCGCAAGGCTCCAATCATCGAAGTGCACGACCTGGTTGTCGATCTGAAAGGGCACCGGATCCTCAACGGCGTCACTCTCGACGTCTACAGGGGTGAAATTCTCGGTTTCGTCGGTGCTTCCGGAGCGGGCAAATCCGTGCTCACGCGCACGATCGTCGGGCTTTTGCCGAAACAACAGGGCCGCATCGACGTTTTCGGCGTCGACCTCGACCATGCCGGCGAGGTGCAGCGCCAGGAAATCGAGCGCCGCTGGGGCATATTGTTCCAGCAAGGCGCTTTGTTTTCATCGCTGACGGTGGGAGAAAACGTCGAATTCCCGATCCGCGAATATCTGGATGTTTCCGACAGGTTGATGACCGAAATCGCGATCACCAAGCTCGAAATGGTCGGCCTTAAGCCTGATGTCTACCGCAAGTATCCCTCGGAACTTTCAGGCGGCATGATCAAGCGGGTGGCGCTCGCACGCGCCCTCGCGCTCGACCCGGAAATTTTATTTCTCGACGAGCCGACTTCGGGCCTCGACCCGATCAGCGCGGGCGATTTCGACCAACTAATCCTGACCTTACAACGGACTTCGGCAATGGCGGTTTTCATGGTAACCCATGACCTCGACAGCCTTCACACGATCTGCGACAGGATCGCGGTCCTCGGCGAGGGCAAGATTCTTGAAGCCGGAACAATGGATACGATGCTCAAGTCGCAGCATCCATGGCTGAAAGCTTATTTCCATGGCGCGCGGGCGCGCGTGCTGCACGCTGTGGCCAAGAACTGACGGAGTGGAGCGATGGAGAGAAAAGCGCACTACGCACTGATCGGGCTGTTCACGTTCGCAGTCGTTGCGGGCGCGTTCGGTTTTGTGTTCTGGCTGCACCACTCCTCCGGCAAGAAACAGGCCGTTGCCTACCGTGTCATCTTCGATAGTACCGTGTCGGGTCTGCACGTCGGCGGCAATGTTCTGTTCAACGGCATTCGCGTCGGCGAGGTGACCAGGCTGACGCTCGATCCGGACAAACCGTCGCAGGTCGTCGCCATGCTGGCGGTCAACAAAGCGACACCGATCCGGTCGGATACCAAAGTCGGCCTCGAATTTCAGGGCCTGACAGGCGTCGCATCCGTGTCGCTCAAGGGCGTTTCCGCGACCACGCCCTTGATCGAGCGCGAAGAGGGCGAGCCGCCGACCTTGAAGGCCGATCCCAGCGCCAGTCAGGACATGATGCAGGCCGCGCGTGACGTCCTGAACAGGGCGGAAGAAGTTATCGCCGCCAACCAGGAGGCGATACGTCAGGCAGTCAAGGACATTGCAACGTTCAGTGCGTCGCTCGCGCGCAACTCCGATAATGTCGATATCATTGTGAGCGACGCAAAAGACACGATGAAAAATGCCAAAGAAGCGACTGCGTCTGCGCGCACGTTGATGGACAATCTGGACAAGCGCACCGAGGAGATCACGGTTGGCGTAAACAGGATGACAAGCACTGCGACTCGCCAGATCGATATTGCCGGCAGGGCGATTACCGACCTCGCGCATAATCCGCAGCGTTTCCTCTTTGGAGGCAGCGGCAGCAGCAGCAGCAGCAGTTCGACAACACCGCCGGCATCGGTGCCGGCACCGGCGCCGGCGCGCACCACAACGACGCCACCGCTGCCGCCGGCGCGCGCCCAGCGATAAGGGCGCTGGGAAACGTCGGCCCTAACGATGAAGCGATTGTGATCCATCGCGTAGATTGAATGACGGGTTGCGCCGTCCACACCTCCTGCTAGTTTAGCGCCTTAAAAGGAGCAGCCGGGGGGTCGCTCGCCATGCAATTCCGCAGCGACCACATGCTGCCTGCGTCGGCGCATCTTCGTCCGGGGACTATCGCGCTTCTTTCCGTCGTTCTGCTGACTGTGGCGTCGATCCCCATCGCGACACACCAACTGCCGCCGCTGTCGGACTACGTCAACCACCTGGCTCGGACCCACGTTATCGACGCGATCGGCACAGATTCCAATCTCAGCCGCTACTACGTGGTCGAGTGGCAGATCATTCCCAACTTGATGATCGATCTCATCGTCCCCGTCCTGCACCGGTTTATGAGCGTCTATCTCGCGGGCCAGATTTTCACCATCCTGCCTTCGCGTTGATCGCTTCAGGAACTCTCGTATTCAGCCGCGCTCTCAATGGCCGCTGGTCACCCCTGCCGCTTGTTGCGTTACCGCTGCTCTATAACGGCGTACTGCTTGTTGGCGTGATGAATTATGTTTTTGGGATCGGGCTCGCGCTTTGGGCGCTGGCGGCCTGGGTCACGTTGCGGGAACGCACCTGGCCTTGGCGGTTCGGAGTGTCGGCCACCTTCGCATTTGTGCTGTTCTTTTGCCATTTGTTTGCGGCTGGCGTGTACGGCCTCGGCTTGCTGGCGCTCGAACTGCATCGCCTGTGGCTGCAGCGAAATGAGCCCTGGGCACGGCGCCTCGCCGAGTTTGTTGCAACCGGCATTCCTTTCGTGCCGCTTATCGTACTCCTTGTCGCTAGTCCGACCTGGAATTCCCCCGGCTCACCGGCGTTTTGGGAATTCAGCGGCAAGCTGCAAGGCCTCGTCGTCGTGTTCAATGTCTACTATTTGCCGGTGGCCGGATTCCTGCTTACAGCGGCCACGGCGGGTGCGGTCTATGCCTTCCGGCGCGGAATACTAAAGTTCAATGCGGCCGGCTGGGCCATCCTTGCCGTCGGCTGCATTGCGTATCTTGCCCTGCCTCGCGCCTTGTTCGGCGCGCATCTCGCCGATCAGCGCCTGCCGATTGCGATTGCATTTATGCTTGTGGCTTGCTTCGACGTCGACTTGCGAGACCGCGCGATCCGGCACGGCTTCATGGCTCTGGTCGCGGCGCTGCTTGTCGTGCGTGTCGCCGAGGTCCAACTGGTCTGGAACCATCTCGATCGCGGTACCAAGGAATTTTTCCAGTCGGTCGAGAAGATCAAGCGCGGTGCGCGCGTTCTTGTCGTCTACGGCGATCGATCAACCGGCAAAGAGATCAGCGATTTCAACCTGGTGCACGCAGCGTCGATGGCGGTCATCGAACGTTCGGCGCTTGTCTCGACTGAGTTCACCGTCAAAGGCAAGCAGATCCTGCATGCGCGCAAGGAATTCCAGAAATACGTGGAAACCGAGGACTGGTTGCCGCCCCCTACGTGCTGCAGATCGTCGAAGGCGACAAGGCTGACGTTTCATATTTCTGGAACGATTGGCCGCAGCACTATGACTACGTCTACATCCTGTTCACGACGCCCGGCATGCGCAACCCGGACAGGAACCATCTCGGGCTCGTCTACGAAGGCGGAGCCTTCCAGCTCTATCGCGTGCTTCCGACCATCAGCGCGGTCGGCCGCTAGCTGAACGCTTCAATCGACTTCGAGCGGCAGCTGCACCGGTTGCTTGCGCTTGGCCGAAAGGTCGAGCGCCTTTGTCAACATCAGGTTGCGGTGTGCTTCCTCGACGGTCGCCGCCGCCGTCGGCAGTCCAAGCGCGATGCGGTTGAGCCACGAGTCGGTTTCTTCCGCCATGGGTCCGCGCAATTCGCCGAGCGCCATGTCGCCGGGCGGGTAGCTGCCCATGAAATCGACCAGCCGGCTGGCATCGGGGTTGTAGCCTTCCGACTGCGGCTTGGAGACCGCAAGGACGATGTCGCGGTGCGTGTCGTCGATGGTGAGAACCCCGGTCGTGCCGACGATGCCGACCTCGAGAGAATATACCGCAGCCGGCCACGTCACTGGCAGCGCCCACGATATGTTCAGGTGATAGATGGTGCCGTCGGAAAAATTGATCATGCCGGCCGTGCCGTCGATGCCCTTGTAGGAAGGCCCGAGCACCTTGTCGACCGAGCGCGCGTAGCACTCGACCGCGGTTTTTCCTTCCAGGCACCACATGCAGATGTCGAGAGCGTGCGTGCCCGATATCACCATCGGAGAGATCGTCGAGGGATCGTCGGTGCGCTTGTAGTTGTCGATGGCGACGAGCCGGTTCATGAATGCGCGCGAGGTGACCATCGTGACGTCGCCGAGCGCGCCGGTACGGCATTTTTCCTTGGCGGCCAGCCAGCGGCGGCGGAAGCGCTGCGTGTAGCCGACGACGGCGTCGATCTTGGCGTCCTTGATCGCCTTGAGAACCCGCGCGGATTCCTTGAGGTCGGTTGCCAGCGGCTTCTCGATCAGCATCGGAATGCCGCGCTCGACCGCCGTCATGATCGGATCGACGTGCAGGTGCTCGTCGGTGCAGATGATCGCGGCCGTCACCTCCGGCCGCTTGAGCAGCTCGACGTGGCTTTGCGTGACGAAATCGGCGCTGATTTTCGGGCTCACTTCGCCCGCGCGGTTCGGATTCTTCTCGGCAAGGCCAATCCATTCGACCGCCGGATGGCGCGCCGCCACCTCGCCGCGGAAAAGCCCCACGCGACCACCGCCGATGATCGCAAGGCCGACGCCTTTGGCGGATTTCTTCATTGGTTTACCCCGGCGCGGATCTTCTGCTTGAACTCGGCGATGGCGGAAATGGTCTCATTCGTTAGCGGCAAATCCACCGGCTCGTTGCGATCGGCCGATAGATCGGCGGCGCTGTAGGTCTCCATCACGCGGCGTGCACTTTCGGGCGTCACCATTACCGCTGAATCGCGAATGCAGGCTTCAAGGAAGTGGATCGTTTCCGGGCCCATGCCGCCGGCAAAGACGTTGTCGACCCACTCGCCCGGCATGGTCGACATCGGGAATTGCTGGCCGTCCTTCTCCGTGTTGAGCCAGTTATCGCGCTGGGTGTCGTCGAGAAACAGCGAGCCTTCGGTGCCGGTGATCTCGATCCAGGTGGCGCAGTAGTTGGGGTAGCTCGGCGGCAGGTTCCAGCCGCCACCGATCATCACGGCAACGCCGTTGTCCATCGTCACCGTGGTGAACATGACGTCGTGCGAGCCGTTAATTGGTTCCATGTAGCCGTAGGCGCCTTGCGAATAAACGCGGATCGGCTTTGCAGGCTCGAGCAGCCAGAGCACAAAATCGAGGTCGTGCGTCGACTCCATGACGACCGGCGACAGACGGACGCGGCTGGCGATCTTCTTGCCCAGGCTGCGCGAGAGATGCCGACTCACAAGCACGGAGACCACCTTGCCGAGCGTGCCGTCGACGATCTTCTTCTTGGCGTAGGCGATTTTCGGATTGAAGCGCTGCGAATAGCCGATGGTGAACTTGAGGTTGTTGCGCTTGGCGAGCTGGATGAGCTCGTCCGCTTCCCACAGCTCCAGCGCGATCGGCTTTTCCAGCATCACGTTCTTGCCGGACTTCAGGCAGTCCCGGCAGATCGGGTAATGGTTCGATTCCGGCGTGGTCGAGATGTAGACGACCGAAATATTGTCGTTCTTGATAATGTCGTTGTAGTCGAGCGTCGCGGTGGCGGGCTTGTACAGTTTCTTCACTTCGGCGAGCCGATCGGGACGGATTTCGCACAGATGCAATTTGTCGACCAATGCCGTACGCGCCAATGTTTCCGCACGCGTGCCTCCGACCCATCCGACACCGATCACCGCAGCTTCAACCGTTTTCACCGACGCTGTCCTTCCGTTTCTTATGATGTGCCGCGACCGGCCGGCCGCGCGGGCGGCAGACTAGCCCACGGGTTTAACGACCGGAAGGGCAAGGTTTTCAGCGTACGAAAGCAGGCTGGCCCACACCGAACACTTGCGCCGCAAACTGCGGATAGACCTCGGCGAGTTGCGGGGCGATCACTTCGCGCATCAGCTTGAGCGTTTCGGGCGTCGGTGCCGGCGTCTCGGGTACGCTCCGCGGCCTATCGAATTCGAAGCCGGTGTTTTCGACGACCTCCTCTAGCGTGTGGCCCGGATGCACGCTTGCCAGCGTGAAACGCCCATCGGCAAATGTGAACGCGCAGCGGTTGGTCACCAGCCCGATCGGCCCTCCGGTCCGGAAGACATTTCCGTCGTTGGTGCCCGGCGCGCTGACGAAGTCGACCTTTGGAACGAGCGTGCGGCGGGAATGCTCGGTGCGAAACAGGATCACCTTGGGCACGACGTAATAAAGATAGGCCGAACCAAATGAGCCGGGGAACCGCACCTTCGGGCGATCGTATTCCCCGATGCTCACGAGATTGACGTTGCCCTGTCCGTCGATTTGTCCGCCCGAGAGAAAAAATACGTCGATGCGGCCTTGGCCCGCGCAATCGAACAACTCGCGACCGCCGTCGGTGAAGAAATTGTGCTTGCGGCTTTGCAGGAGGGAAACGTAGGGGCGCCCTTTGCCGCGCTCGCGCGCGAGCAGCGCCGCAGTTGCCGGAATTGGCGATGCATTGCCGACCGCGACGTGACGCACATCGCCGATCAGCCGCGCAATGACGTCGGCAAGGAGTTCTTCGTCGCGAAAACTGTTGTTCGTCATGACCGGACTGGTGGTTTGAACCTAAGCCGCGCGTTTTTCATAGACATACTTGTCCAGGTATTCGGCAAAACCCGCCTCCGTCGCTGCCATGCGGGCATACAGGGCGAGATGTTCAGCGTCCGCAGCGTAGAAATCCGGCAGGCCAAGCGGCCATGCGCCGCGCTCCGCAACCGCAATACTCTCGACATAAAATCCGGGAAGCGTGCCGGCTGCGAGCGTCGGGTCGTCGAGCAGGTTGCCGTCGTAGATTTTTTCCACGGTTACGACGGTCTTCGCCGCGGCGTGCGCCATTGTCGCCAGTTCGCGCTGGCGGCCGATCCAGACATTGCCGAGGCGGTCAGCCATCGGGGCGTGGAGTAGCGCAACGTCGGGCTTGATCGCCGGGAGCAGGACGATCGGGTCGTCAGAACCGAACGGGCTGTCGATGACCTTCCAGTCGTCGCGGTATTTCAAAATGTCCGAGCCGATAAGGCCGCGCAGTGGCATGAAGGGCACGCCTTTCTCCGACGCCTGCAAAGCGGCGTGCAATGCGGGACATGTCGCGTCCTTTATTTTGATCGCCGCCGAAGTCGCCGCGGCGGAGAAGCGCGGCGCCGGACCGAACTCGCCCAGGCTCACCGCGCTCGTCTCGAGCGTCTCGATGCATCCGGCCCCGATCAGCAGATCGGCCTGCAGACTCGACGTCGGCAGCGCAACGAGATGCAGTCGTTTTACGCCACGCCTGATCAAGGCGCGCGTTGCGGACATCGGCACGCCGGAAACCTCGCGCGGAACCACCAGCATGCAGCCGTCCGCAATAGGAGCAATCACGTCGTCGATGGATTTCGCCGGTTGAAACATTGGGGCCTGCAAGCTGCGCGGCTTCGGTATTGCTGCCATTTTTCCCATTGTTGCCCTTGCATCGTCCACTGGATTTTGCGACTTGGGTCAGATGCCGGCGACCTTGCAGGACAAATTGCGCGCCAAACGCTTCGTTATCACTGCGGAGGTGACGCCGCCTGTGTCCGCAGATCGTGGCGAATTGCTCGCGAAGGCGCTGCCACTGAAAGGCCTCGCGGATGCCGTGAATGTCACCGATGCCGCCGGCGCGCGGCCGCATCTTGGCGCGATCACCTCTGCCGCAATTCTTGTCGAGCAGGGGATAGAGCCCGTCCTTCAGTTGACCTGCCGCGACCGCAATCGCATTGCGTTGCAGAGCGATCTGCTGAGCGCTGCGGCATCGGGCGTGCGCAATCTGCTGATGCTGCGCGGCGACGATCCGAGCGCCGGGGATCAGCCTGACGCCAAGCCGGTCTTTGATCTCGATCCGCGCTCGCTGCTCGATACCGCACGGCGCCTGCGGGACACGGGTGAGCTTCCCACGGGCCGGAAGGTTAGCGGCAACTTCGATTTTTTTCTCGGCAGCGCCGACAACCCGATCGATCCGCCGCCCGGATGGAAACCGACCGGGCTGCAGGCCAAGATCGATGCCGGCGCCCAGTTCGTGCAGACGCAATTCTGCATGGATGCGGGCGTCGTGCATCGCTATATGGCGCGGCTCGCCGAGTTGGGCCTGACTGACAAATTGTCGTTCCTGATCGGCGTCGTGCCGTTGCGCTCGGCAAAGTCTGCGCGCTGGATCAAGGAGAAATTGTTCGGCGCGGTTATTCCGGATGCGTTGATCGACCGCATGGAGCAGGCAACCGATCCGGTGGCTGAGGGCGCCAGGATCTGCGCCGACATCATTCGCGACTTGCAGCGATGTGGCAGGCGTTGCGGGCGTGCATATCATGGCGCCGGGGAACGATGCGGCGGTACCGGGTCTCATAAAGGTTGCGCGCGCCAGCATCGGACGTCTTGCGCCGGCTTGACCAACTCGATCGGGCTGGATTGCCGTCGCGCCGCCCGCCCAAATGATGCTAGAATTCCGGGCGAACCAGCGAGACACAGACGCCGTCAAGGCGCGGTACCAGGGAGGATAACGAATGAAAAGCCGCAAAATTGGGCTCGCAACTATCGTGGCCGCCGCGGCATTGGCCGGTTTCATTGCGCCCGGCACGGCGCAGGAAAAGGTCTGGAAGCATGGCTTGATCAATGCGAAAGCCGATGCTGGCATTTTCCTGATGGTATCCACGCGTGACTTTGCGAAGAAGCAAGGTCTCAAGATCGAAATTTCGCAATTCAAGGACGATCAGCTTGCGCTCAAGGCGTTGATCGCGGGCGAGCTCGACAGCTTCGAAGGCGGCCCGCAAGGCGTATTCGCGGCCAACTCCAAGGGCGCCGACGTCAAGCTGCTCGGTTGTCACTGGATTGTCGTGCCGCACGGCATCTATGCCAGCGAAAAAATCAAGAAGGTCGAGGATCTGAAGGGGCAAGCAGATTGCAGTGTCTGCTCCCAACTCAATGCCCGACATGCTGGCGCGCTCGGCGCTGGCAAAATTCGGCATCTCCGACAGCGAGGTGAAACTTGCGGCCGTCGGCGGCGACAAGGACCGCTATCAGGCGCTGATCGGCGGCGTGGTGGACGCGGCCGTCGTCTCGAACGAATATCAGCCGGTCGCTCCGAAGAATATCCATTTGCTGGTGGCGGGCCGCGAAGCCGTGCCGAATTTCCTGCGTGTGTGCATGGTTTCCAGCGCCAAGAAACTGGCCGAGCGCGGTGACGATGCGGTGAAGTTTCTCGCCGCGGAAATGAGCGCGCTACGCTTTGCGCTGGCGAACCGGGATGCCACGATCGCTTTGACTCGCGAACTTATTCACGCCAAGCCCGACGATCCGCGTCCCGCTTTTGTCTATGACGATGCCATCCAGCATCATGCCGTCGATCCGACGCTGCCGCTGCCGGCGGACAAGATCCAGTGGATCCAGGAACAGATGGTGAAGGCCGGCAAGCTGAAGGCGCCGCTTGATCTGAAAACGGTGACAGCGCCGGAGTATCGCGAGAAGGCCCTGAAGGTCATCGGTCACTGAAATACAATCTGGAGTTCTGAATGGGTGAGGTGAGTTTCCTCGACGTCTCCAAGCGCTTTACGTTGCGCGTGGACGGCGAGGTGCATCATGTGCAGGCGCTTGACCGGGTCAGCTTCACGGTCAAGGACGGCGAGATCGTCGCGCTGATCGGCCCATCCGGTTGCGGCAAGACCACCGCGCTTCGCGTTGCGATGGGGCTCGATCCGTCGAGCGGGGGCCGCGTGACCGTAGACGGGCGCGAGATCAATGGCTGCGGGCACGATCGCGGCATGGTGTTCCAGCACGCGGAATTATTGCCCTGGCTTTCGGCCCTGCAGAACGTGATGTTCGGGCTGGAGATGAAAGGCATCCGCGGCACGCAGCTGCGTGAAACGGCCGAGAAATACCTGCATCTCGTTGGTCTGAAGGATTCGCAGAGCCGGCGCCCGCATCAGCTTTCCGGCGGAATGAAGCAGCGGGTCGGCATCGCCCGCGCGCTCGCCATCGACCCCAAGGTTCTGTTGATGGACGAGCCGTTCGGCGCGCTCGACGCCCAGACCCGCGAGACGATGCAGGGCGAATTGCTCGACATCCACAGCCGCACCGGAAAAACCATTTTATTCGTCACCCATGATCTCGATGAGGCGGTGATCATCGCCGACCGCATCGTGGTGATGAAGGATGGCCGCGTGCAGGAGATCATGAACGTGCCGCTCAAGCGCCCGCGCCCGGATCTCGGGCTCGTCCGTGGAATGCCTGAATTTGCCGAGACCCGATACAAAGTCTGGCGTGCGCTGCACGACGGGACCACGGTGCACTGATGGTCGATATCGCCGACAGGCAGGAAAAAGCGGCGGCAAAAGAGGAAACCGCCGAACGCAAGCCGTTGCCGCGCTGGATGATCACAGTCGCATCGGTCACCATCCTCCTGATCGTCTGGGAAATATTCGGCCGGCGCATCAATCCGGTGTTCGGCTCCTATCCGTCCGCGATTGCCGAGGCATTCTGGGAGCTCGTCGTCACCGGCCAGCTCTGGTCTGCGCTTTACGATTCCCTGCGGCCCTTCGTGATCGGTTACGCCCTTGCCATTCTGATCGGCGTGCCGCTTGGCCTCTTCATCGGCGGTTTTCGCGCCGCAGAAGCGGCTCTCGGCCTTTACATCACGGCCGGATACGCCATGCCGCTTGTGGCGTTGGTGCCGCTGCTGATCCTGTGGCTCGGGCTCGGATTTGCCGTCAAGGTCGCGGTCATCTTCCTGATGGCGCTGTTCCCGATCTGCATCAATACATGGCTTGGCGTCACCGCCGTCCCGAAGACGCTGATCGAGGTCGGAAAATCCTTCGTCGCGCCTGATACCGTCATCCTGCGCCGGATCATCCTGCCAGCGACCTTGCCTTACATCATGGCCGGCATCCGCCTGGCGGTGGGACGCGCAGTGGTCGGCATGGTGATCGCTGAATTCTTCACGACCATTTCCGGCCTTGGCGCGGTGATCATCAATTCTGCCAACAATTTCGATACGGCTACGATGTTCGTCCCGATCATCATTCTGATGGTGATGGCGATCGGGTTGAACTGGGTGATCGGCTTTGTCGAGCGTTGGGTTGCGCCCTGGCAGGCGGAAATTTCCGGCCGCGATCGCGAGTAGGTCGGCTAGACCAGATTGCGCAAGGCTTCCAGCAATCCGCGCACCTGCTGCTCTGAAATATTGCGCGTTATGAAGACGACGCGGCTCTGCCGGTTGTCGTCAGGCCACCTCTGCAGTTCGACGGGTGGGTGGGCCAGATGCTGCACGAACTGCACCACGACGGGGCCATTGCAGTTCTTCACGTTGAGGAATCCCTTGACGCGCAGCAGGTCCGGCCCACGCATCTGCATCAGGGCGTCCATGGTCTTGGCAAAAACAGGCCAGGGCAGCGGCGCATTTTCCGTCAAGACGAAACTTCCAATGCCGTCGCTATGCGCGGCCTCCGCCACGAATGCATTGCGTTGGTGGGGGACAGGTTCCGTGAGGCAGGCCGGATCGATGTCGCCGTTGATCGCTTCGTAAATTTCCGCACCGTGATTGAGCGCGCGCAATTTTTCCGACAGCGCCGCGCTGGCGCCTTCGCCGGCAATGTCTGTCTTGGTGATAATCAGCCGGTCGGCGAGGATCGCCTGCTTGCGTGCTTCCGCCGACCAGCCAAGCGTGTCCGTTCCGGTGACGGCGTCCACGACCGTCACAACCGCTTCGACGTGAAAAACGCTGCCCAGTGCACGGTCTGTGGCGAAGGTCTGCAGGATCGGGCTTGGATCGGCGAGCCCGCTGGTCTCGATCACGATGCGCCGGAAATCGGGCAACTCGCCACGCTCCCGCTCGATGACCATCCGGCGCAGCGCCTGCTGCAAATCGGTGCGGGTGATGCAACACAGGCAGCCGTTTCCGAGCAGCACGGTCTCATCGGCGCTCGGCCGCACAAGCGCGTCGTCGATGCCTGCGGCTCCGAATTCGTTGACGACGACCGCGGTGCCTTGCCCTTCGGCCGTTGCCAGGAAGCGCTTGAGCAACGTGGTCTTTCCAGCGCCGAGGAAGCCGGTGATCACGGTGACCGGCAGCCGTGCCCCGCGCTCGCGCTTGAGCCTGCGGCCAAACTGGCCGGCGGCGGGTGAGGGAAAGAGCTCGTTCAGAAATCCATCTCCAGCGTGTAAAGCCCGCCGGTGTGACGGTCGACGGTGTAAACGATCTGTCGCTCATCGACGAACACATCGTTGAGTTGCACCGCGCCGGCGGGCGTGCCTTTCGGCGGTGGCGGTACGAACGTGCCGACTTCCTTGGGTTGGTAGGGATTGGAAATATCGTAGGCGCGCAGTCCGCCGTTGAAGAACGTGCCGATGACGATCTGGTCCGACTGCCAGGCCGTCGGGACCGGCGGATTTTCATGGATATTATGCGCGCCGAAGCGGCCGCCGCGGCTGGCATAGGCATCGACCGGTGGCAGCGGGCAGGTGGCGATGGAGACGAGGTTCTTCTCGTCGCGCGCGTCGACCACCCATACCAGCTTCGGCCAGTCCTCGGCGTTGTTTTCGGTCAACTCGTCGGTGACGATCAGCAGGCCGCGGTCGAACAACGGTACCGCCGTGTGCATGAAGCCGGTATAGGGCGGAGAATTCGTCCAGTGCGAAATCGGCTTCGGCTTGGACTTGTCGCTGATGTCCATCACGAACATGCCGCCGTCGATGTAGCAGAGATAGAGCCGGTCCTTGCGCTGCTTGTAGACGTTGGTGTTGTGCGCGCGGTAGCCCTTGTCGAGCTTGTGACGCGGCAATGGCGTCTCACCCTTTTTGGTGCCCGGCATCCACCAGCGTCCGACTTCGACGGGCTTGGAAGGATTGCGCACGTCGATGCAGCGGTAGAACTGGTCGTCGAGCGGATGGCTCGGCTCGAAGTCGGATGCGCCAGACGCCATGTGGACGTATTCGCCGTCGCAAAACCACAGCTGATGCACGCCGCGCGAGTTTGCGCCTGAGCAATCCATGAACGAAATCGAGCGCGGCTTCTCCGGCACCGACAGGTCGAACAGCTCAAGTCCGGCCGGCTGCTGGTTGACCTTCTGGGTCTGATAGGCGACCGCCATGATGTCGCCGGATAGCTCGAGCGAATTGGAGCGCATATACGGCTTCGGCAGGTCGGTCTGCACGATGACCTTCGGATTGCGCGGATCGGAGACGTCGACACCAGTGAAATTTTTCGGCGCGCTTTCGTGCGCCAGCCAGATGATGCGCCGGCCATCCTTGGCGATCTGCACCGACATGCCTTCACCCATGCCGCCGAAGCCGCCGAGATCGTTTTGCGCGAGAAGCTTGAAATTCCAGGTGACAGGCTCAGCGCTCTTGCCCAGCGGATTATTGGCGGCCGACATCGTGCACTCCAATGTTCGTCAGGTTCTTGCAGAAAGGCCGGCGCGCGTGCGCCGGCCTTGTGATGAAAGTTCGAACGTCCTCAGGCCATGGCCTTCTTCAGGAAGTCGGTGCGGAATGCCTTGTTCCAATCCGGTACGGCCTTGATCTTGTTTTCCTTCACCAGGATTTCCGCATGGTGCGTCATGTAGGGCGTCAGGTCGGAAGGCCAGCCCGGATCGACTTCCACGCGCGCAAGCGCCTTGGCGAACGTCTCCGGTGCCATGGTGTAGCCTTTGGATGTGTAGAACGAATAGATCGTGTCAGCGACTTTCTTGGGGTTCTGTTTAAAGTCCTTGGCGACTTCGAGCCACGCCTTGAGATAGGCGACCACGGTATCCGGACTCTTGTCGACGAATTCTGGTGTCGCAGCCATGAATACGGGCAACTTGTCGAAATCGTAGAAATCCGAGATCGAATTGGCGAGGCCGTCGGCTTCTGCGATCGCGTTGTAGGGCTCCACATTCACCATTGCATCCACGGTTTTAGCCGCCATGGCCGCGACCATGTCGTTCACGTTCATCCGGATTTCCTGATAGTCGCCCTTCTTCAAGCCGGCCTTGGTCGCAATCTGGTCGACGAAGATATTGCCGGTGGACGATCCGGTCTGGTTGGCAACCTTCAGGCCCTTCAATTGCTCGACTTTGGTGAGGTTCAGGTCCTTGCGCGCCATCACGCGCGCGGTCTTGCCGACATATTCGATCATCGCGATGGCGACGAGGCCGCCTTTGTCGTGACCGATGGCGAAAGAGGGTCCGGCGTAGGTCCCCATGTCGACCTGCCGCGCCACCATCTGCTGCATCGTGAGATTGCCCGAAGGCACCGCGAACTCCTCGAACTTGACGCCGTGCTTTTCAAGCAGGCCGGACCGCAGCAGGTAGTAGGTCGGCATGCCCCACATATTGGTTTGATAGCCTTGGCGCACCGTCTCCAGCGCAAATGCCGGCCGTGCGCCAAATCCCGCCGCCAGCACGCCGGCGCCGGTCGCCGCCAGCACATGACGGCGGGTCAGTCCTTTGTTCGCAGTGGTCATTGTTGTTCCTCCCTATGATTTGGCTTTGCCATTGGCTTTCGTTTCACCGGCGTCATGGCCGAGATGCCGCAGCAGCTCCTTCTGGCATTCGACAAATTCCACGCTCAGCGGGTCGCGCGGGCGTGGCAGGTTGATCTTGATCTCGGTCTTCACCGTGCCCGGATGGGGCGACATGACCACGACGCGGTCCGCCAGATAAACCGCCTCCGCAACATTGTGGGTCACGTAGATTACCGTCTTGCGCGTTTCACGCCAGACATCGGCAAGCAGCCGCTGCATGTCGTCGCGGGTGAGCGCGTCCAATGCCGCAAACGGCTCATCCATCAATAACACCGAAGGATTGTACGCCAATGCGCGGGCGATGGCGACCCGCTGTTGCATCCCGCCAGAAAGGTGGTGCGGATACGAGCCGGTAAATTTCTCCAATTTCACGAGGCGCAATTGCTCGCGTGCAATTCTGTCGCGCTCGTCTTTCGGTACGCCCTTCATTTCCAGCCCGAACGCGACGTTGCCGAGTGCCGTGCGCCAGGGGAATAGCTGGGCGAAGTCCTGAAACACAATGCCGCGATCCATGCCGCTGCCTGTCACCGGCTTGCCGCCGATGCGGATCTCGCCGGCGACCGGCGAAAGAAATCCCGCGATAATGTTGAGCAGGGTGGACTTGCCGCAGCCGGAAGGGCCGACGATGCAGACAAATTCGGAAGCGCCGATGTTGAAGCTTACATCCTTGACGCCAGGCACTTTGCCGCCCGGCGTATCATACACAAGGGTGACATCACGAATTTCAATAGGGACCATTCTTGCTTACCGTTTCTAACCCTTGGCTATGCGCACCATGCCCCACCGCTGCACGGTTGCGCGCTCGATCGAACCGAAGACGAGCCGCTCGAAGGCATAGCCGATACAGCCGATAACGAGCAGCGACGCCAGCATGATGTCGGCGTTGAGAAATTCCTTGGCGTCGAAAATGACCCAGCCAAGTCCCCAGTCCGAGGCCGCAATCATTTCAGCGCCGACGACCGCGATCCACGCACGCAGGAAGGCCTGCCGCATACCGGTGATGATGAAGGGCGATGCACCCGGGATGATCACCTTCCAGAACAGCTTCTGTTCGTCCGCGCCCATGGCTCCGGCCGCGCGCAGCCACAGAGGGTTGACCGAGCGGACGCCCGACCAGGTGTTGAACACCATCGGAAAGGTCGCGGCATAGAACACGATCAGGATCGTCGTCAGATTGCCGATGCCGAACCACAGCATGAACAGCGGGACCAACGCGAAAGAAGGGATCGGCATGAGCGCGCTTACCAGCGGCAGGAAGAAATTTTCGACACGCTGGAAGCGAGCCATCAGGATGCCAAGCGGAATTCCGATCGCGATGGCAAGGCCAAACCCGAACATGACCCGGTACATCGTGAAGGCGGCGTGCTCGATCATCGTGCCGTTGGCAAGCATGGCGATCAGGGCACGAACAATGGCCGGGATCGTCGGCAGCAATGCGGGTGCGAAATAGCCACTGCGGGCCAGCAGCTCATACAAGGACTGCGGCGGCTGAAAGTGTGACCACCGCACGAACGATGGATCGCATGCGCTGTCCTTGCTCGGTCATGACGTGATCATTCCCCACCGCACAACGGTGTAGTCTTCGATTTTCTGGAACACGAATTTCTCGAGTCCGAGCCCGATAAGCGCAATTACGACAATTCCGGCGAGCATCGCGTCGGTATTGAGGAATTCACGGGCACCAAAGATCAGCCATCCAAGTCCCCAGGGTACGGCAGCAAGCATCTCGACGGCGACCAGGATACGCCACGCTTGCGCAAGGCCGAGCCGCAGGCCGGTCAGTATGTAGGGCAAGGCGCCGGGAAGGATCACATGACTGAACAGCCGGCGATCGTCCGCACCCATGGATTGCGCCGAGCGCACCCAGATTTCCTTGACGGCTTTCACGCCGGTCCAGCTGTTGAACAGGATCGGGAAAGCCGAAACAAAGCCGACGAGCAGCACGGCCGAAATGTTGCCGAGACCGAACCAGAGCAGGAACAGCGGCGCGTAGGCGAGGCCGGGAATTGGCGCGCAGATGCTGACCAGCGGCAGGCAGATATCCTCGGCCCGCCGCGACCGACCCATCAGCACGCCAATGGTCACGCCGATGATCGCGGCTAGCGCAAAACCGCCCAGCAGGCGGATCACGGTATCGATGGCGTGATGCGGAAGAATGCCGGCAACCGTGAGCCGGACGAAGGTGGACGCCACTTCCTCGAGCGTGGGAAACAACCGCCGTGGAAATACGCCGGCCCACGCGACGATTTCCCAGATCGCTCCGACGACCAGAAAGGGAAAGACGTTACGAAGGACAAGGCGCAGCCGATCGCGGGCCTGCGGCCGGTCGGGGACTTCGCCCACAGGGATCGTGGTCGTGACGGCATCCTGCATCGGGTGCCCACATCCTCCCAAGGTCCGGATCACGAGCCCTTTTGACGAAGGCCCTTTGGCAGCCTTGTGACCGGCCTCGGCTGAAGAATAATGCGCTTTGAATGGCCGCGACAAGCATATGGGCCATTCCGATTGTCACGGTCTGCCGCCACTGGCGCAATTGCGGCAGAACGGCTAAAGCCCGTTCACGGCGCTTGTCGGCGACAGGATTTCAACGGGAGAGTTTCGTGATGTCGAAGAATGCACAGAAGATCGGCTGGATCGGAACCGGCCGCATGGGCCTGCCCATGGCGGAACGCCTGCTCAAGGCCGGCCATGATGTGACTATCTGGAATCGCACGCGCGCCAAGGCCGAGCCGCTCGCCGCCAAAGGCGGCAAGATCGTCGACAAACTCTCCGAACTTGCTTCCTGCGACGTTGTGTTTTCGATCGTGTCCGAAGGCAAGGACCTTGAGCAGGTCTATTTCGGCAAAGACGGCGTTCTTTCCGGCGGCAAGGCGCCGAAAGTCTGCGTCGACTGTTCGACCATCTCGGTTGAGGAGTCTGCCGACATCCGCAAGCGCCTGAAGGAAAAAGGCGCGAGACTACGTGTGCGCGCCGGTGTCCGGCAACGCCAAGGTCATCAAGGCTGGCCGGCTGTCGTCCGTCGTCTCCGGCGAGGAAACGGCCTGCAAGTCCATCATTCCTTTGATGGAAGTCGTCGCGCCGCAGGGCGTGTCCTATGTGGGCGAGGGAGACCTCGCGCGCATCTGCAAGATCGCGCACAACGTCATGCTTGGCGTGGTGATCGAAAACCTGATCGAGATTACGCTGCTGGTGAACAAGATGGGTGTGCCGCGGCATGCATTCCTGGCCTTCCTCAATAACGGCGTAATGGGATCGATGTTCACGCGCTACAAGTCGCCGGCGCTCGTCAATCTCGATTGGACGACGACCTTCACACCGGAATTGCTGCGCAAGGATCTCGATCTCGGGCTTGAGCTCGGCCGCGAGATGGACGTGCCGATGCCGGTGACGGCGGCCACGCGCGAGGTCCTGCAGGGCCATTTCGGTCACGCGACCTTGCAGCCCGATCCGCAGGCTTACCTCAACAAGGATTTCGCGGCGCTGATGGAGACCATGGCGCTCGCCGCCGGCATGAAGCTGGCGCCGGAAAACAAGAACGTGCCGACCGGACTTGAGCACTAGTCCGGAGCTCAACCCGGACACAAAAAAAGGGCCCCTTACGGGGCCCTGTGTGCATAAGGTGGAGGATTCACGCCGCCGTCTAAGCCTAAGGGAGGAAAACGGCGGCTGCGCACGTGTCCACTCAATCGGTCTGGCCGCACGATCACAAGTAAAATGGCCATAAATTTGCTGGCGGAACTATATTGCCGCATCATCTGATTGAATGACTAGCGACTGAGGTTCCAGATGGCTTTCAAGCTCTACAATGCACCGCAATCGACGTGCAGCCAGCGCGTTCGTTTCGTGTTCAACGCCAAAAAGCTGCCGTTCGAAGAGGTAAAGCTCAACCTGCTCGAAGGCGACCAGCTCAAGCCTGACTATCTCAAGCTCAATCCCAATGGGGTTGTGCCCACGCTCGATCACGACGGCGCCATCATCATCGATTCGACGGTCATCATCGAATACCTCGATGAGATTACGCCAAATGGAAGTTTCACACCTGAGAATCCGGTGGAACGTGCGCGAATGCGCGCGCTTATGCATTTCATCGACGAAATGCCCGCTGCCGCCGTACGGGTCCCGACTTTCAATCTCGCCTTTCTGCCGAGGTTTCAGAAGATGAGCCGTGAGGACTTTGTCGCAATGGCAGAGTCGAAGCCCTTGCGGCGCGAGTTCATGCTTACGATGGGCCAGACGGGTTTCCCGAAACACGAGATGGACGCGGCGCTGGCGCGCCTGCGCCGCACCTATGAGCGTATGGACGCGGAGATCGAGCGCAGCGGCGGGCCGTGGTTGCTCGGCAAAAAGATGACGCTCGCCGACGTTGCGGTCATGCCGGCATTGGTGCGGATGCACGATCTCGGGATAGCGGATTGGCAGGATCTGCCGCGAATTGTCACGTGGTTCGACAACATCCGCGCGCAGCCGGCGTTCAAGCCTACGTACTATCAAGGCTCATTATTGAGCGAGCGCTTTCCGCATCTGCGCGAAAAGAGGGAGTAGAGCGCGTGATTCCGGGTGATACTACGGCGCTGCAATCGCCTTGATCAGCCACAGCACCGGAAAACCGAAGGCCCCGTCCAGGCTCACGGTAAATTCGCGCAGCCACCGCGGCGCCTGGTCGCTATAGCCAAATATCATCAGAGCAATGACCGCCGGGATGACGACGGCCAGCCAATAGGCGAACCGCCGCCAGCGCGCGCGGTTATCCGCGCGTTCCTTCGGCGACACGTATCGCGGCGCGTTTGGGATCATGAGTGCGATACGGGGCGCATTCGCGCGCCCGGAAAAAAGCCTAATACCGATGGCTGATCGGCAATTCTTCCGCCGGGAACAGTGAGATCACGCGGCAGCCCTTGTCGGTGACGACCATCTCTTCTTCGATGCGCGCGCCCGAATAGCCGTCGGTCGCCGGACAATAAGTTTCGAGCGCGAACACCATGCCTTCCTTGATCTCGGTCGGGTGCTCGAGTGAAACGACACGCGAGATGATCGGCCGCTCATGCAGGTTCAGGCCGAGCCCGTGGCCGAACTGCAGGCCGAACGCCGACAATTCATCCGGGAAGCCGAACTCTTGCGCCTTGGGCCATGCACGGGCGACCTCGTCGGTCGTGACGCCGGGGCGGATGAGCTCGATCGCACGGTCGAGCCACTCGCGGGCCTTCTTGTAGGCGTCGTGCTGCGCGGGCGTCGCGCGCCCAACGTTGAAGGTGCGGTAATAGCAGGTGCGATAGCCCATGAACGATTGGAGGATGTCAAAAAATGCCTGGTCGCCGGGACGGATCAGGCGGTCTGTGAAATTATGCGGGTGTGGATTGCAGCGCTCGCCCGAAATGGCGTTCACCGCCTCCACGTCGTCGGAGCCGTGGCGATAGAGAAACTCGTTGACCTTGGCGACGATGTCGTTCTCGCGCACGCCAGGCTTAAGTTCTTCGTTGATCATATGGTAGGCGCCATCGACCATCGCCGCGGCGCGGTTGAGCAGCGCGATCTCGTCAGCCGATTTGAGCTCGCGCGCCTCCAGCATGATTTGCTGGCCGTCGACGATCTTCATGCCGGCCTTCTGCAGCTCGAACATCATCGCAGGCTCGATAATGTCGACGCCGACTGGCATCTTCTCGACGCCGGCGTCCTTGAGGAGGCCGAAGATCTCCTTGGCGTGCTTTGCCATCAGGCCGAAGGAAGGTTGCACCGTGCCACGCAGACCCAGAAGGCCAGCTTTGCAATTCTCGGGCTTGAGCCAGGGCGCATAGAGTTTGTGGTGGACGGCTGCGCTAGCCGAAATCCCAAAGGATCGGGTCGCCGTCGCGGCTGAGCAACGCCCAGCGGCAGATCTTGTCGCGCTCCCATTCCCCGATCTTGGTCGAGGTGATGTACCGGATGTTGTTGACGTCAAATACCAGCAACGCGCCGCACTCGCTTGCCTCAAGCGCCTGCTTGGTACGACCGAGCCGGTAGCGGTGCAGACGGCGGTAGTCGACGCGTTCCTCGAAATCGACGCCCATGGTGCCGAGCGCGGGCAGCGCGCGTCCCCAATTGTAGCGAGGATTGATGTCTTCAGCGCGGACTTGCAGCGGCTCGCGCGTTCTCTCGTCCATGGTCGTCTCCTTACGCGGTAGCGGTATCGATTGCCGGCTTTATAGCCGGTGGGTCAACAGCATTATAGGCCTAGTTGGCGGCTCTGTCGGCACCATGGGACCTGCGCCGGAACGCGGTCAATGGGCCTCCACGTGGGCGTCCTTGATGACGCCGCCCCACACTTCGGTTTCCTTCTTGATAAAGGCCGCAGCCTCGGCGGGCGTACCGCCGGCGGCGTGAAGGTTGATCTTTGTAAAGTGGTTCTGTACTTCCGGACTTTTGAGGACTTCGTTCACAGCCTTACTGAGCTTCGCCACGATTGCGGGCGGCGTCTTCGGAGGAGCCGCAATTGCGTTCCAGGTGCCGGACTCAAAGCCTTTGACGCCAACCTCATCGAGCGTCGGGATATCGGACAGGTTTGGAATTCGCTTGCTCGTCGCAACGGCAAGGATCCGCGCCTTGCCGGCCTCATGCAGTTTGATGGCCGAGGCCAACTCCATGAAAATGAAATCGACGTGGCTGGCGATAATGTCGTTAAGCGCGGGCGCAGTGCCCTTGTAGGGGACGTGCACCAGCTTGGTGCCGAGGATGCGTTCGAACAGCGCAGCCGTCAGATGCGACGTCGTGCCTATTCCCTGCGACGCGTAGTTGACCTTGCCCGGGCTTGCCTTCACGTAGTCAATGAACTCCTTCGCCGTCTTTGCGGGAAAATCCGGGCGTACCAGCAAGACATTGGCGATCGAGGTCATGATCGTCACCGGCTCGAATTGCGTGGGATCGAAGTTCATTTTTTTATAGAGCAGCGGGTTGACCGTCAGACGGCGCCGGCTGCGCCGCGAGCAGCGTGTAGCCATCAGGATCCGACGTGAAGACAGCTTCCGCGCCGATATTGCCTGAGGCGCCTGCGCGGTTTTCAACGATGACCGGCTGGCCCAGCTTCTGGTGCAGACCTTCGGCGACGATGCGGGTCACAGTATCGACGCCGCCGCCCTGCGGGCACGCACACGATGATCTTGATCGGCCTGTTCGGATAATCGGCAGCCGGGTCCTGCGCGAATGCACCCGGGGCCAATCAGCAGCGCCGCGAAAATCATTGCCAGCAACGTGCGCACCTTATCCTCCCTCATGCCGGCTGTCTTATGCTACGCGGGCCAGTTTTTGCGCCGGCAGCTTGAGATTGAACACCTTCATCGCATTGCCGCCAAGGATATTCCGCTTCGCCTGCTCGGTCAGGAACGGCAGATCGTAAATCGTCGAGGGCAAATCGAAGTCCCAATGCGGGTAATCGGACGAATAGAGCAATTGTGTTTCGGCATTAATCATGCGGAAGGTCTGCTCGAGCGCCGCCATGTCAGTCATTTCCATCGGCTGCGATGAGAAATACATGTCGCGCATGTACTCGCTCGGCTTCCTCTTCAGGGCTGGGGCCTCGGACGAGCGCATCATGTATTCGTTGTCGAAGCGCTGCATCATGAACGGCACCCAGGCGAGGCCGCTCTCGACCCACAACACTTTCAGTTTTGGAAATCGCTCCGGCAGGCCGTTGGTGATCCAGTTGGCCAGATGCACCATGTTGTAGAACACAAAGCCAAGCGCATGAACCGAGATGAAGCGGTTCATCATGCCGACGGTCTGGTCGTTCCAGTTGTAGCCGGCATGGAAGGCAAGCGGCAGATTCATCTCCTCGAGCAACGCATAGGTCTTCATGTATGAATTATGGTGGACCGGGCGGTAGCGCGCCGACGTCACCATGAAGCCGACAACGCCCTTGGTTTGGCCAAATTCCTGCACGGTGCGATATGCAGCGTCCGCGTCGTTGAACGGCAGATAGAGCATCGAGCGGATGCGCGGCTCATGCGCCAGCACGCGTTCGCTGAGCCAGCGATTGTAAGCGCGCGCCAGCGCGACCTCGACCTCGACCTGCGGGTGCAGTCCGAGCTGAAGCATCGGCGTCGGGAACATCACCGCGACGTCGATGCCGATCGCATCCATCCATCGCCGCGTCAGCGCAATGTCGCGTTGCACGCCGCTTTCCGTTTTTTCCATGCCCCGGGTTGCGTAGCGCATGACGCGGCCACCCATGTCCTGGTAGCCGACGCCGGCCGGCAACATGCCGACACTTTTCGCGTTTGCCTGACGCGCACTGCGCGCAAGCTGCTGCAGCACAGGATCGTCCATGTAATCGAGGATCTCGCCGATCGACTCGCTTTCGTAGTGGTGCGAGTCGACATCGATAATCGGGAAATTCTTGTACCCGCGTTCGGCAGCCTGCTTCGAGGCGTGCGCCAGCAGCTTGCTGGTGTCGAATTCTTCGACCTCCATGCGGCGGAAATCGGACAGCGGAAGGTCCATGATCTATCTCCCGACCAGGCTTGCCACATGCCGAGCTCGAATACGTGCAGGTTCACGGCCTTGAGCATGGCCGTAACCGTCACCATGACTTCCGTTGCCGTCGCCGCGTCGGGCGCGAAGGCGGGTAGTCCGCCCTCCCGCTCGGCGGCCCGTTCGGCATAGAGCCGCACGGATTTCGCGAGCATGTCTTGAATGTCCGTATCACTCAGCCGCGGCTCGACTGGCACGATCGATTCAGCTTGCGACGACATAGATATCCTCCCCGCGCCGGACCACTTCGAAGCTTTTCAGTTTCAGGCTGCGATCGGCGGCGCATTCGCCGGTCTTGAGATCGTATTCATACCCGTGCCAGGGACAGACAAAATGAATTTCCTCGCTTGAAAATTTCTGGCCCAGCCAGCTGCGGTCGGGGCCGATGACGTCCTCGACCTTGTGCATCATGATTCCTTCACAGGCCGGACCGCCCTGATGCACGCACATATTCTCGTAGGCGTAGAATTTGCCCTGCCAGTGGAACACGCCGATCTCGCGGCCCGCATGGCTGACGATACGGCGTTCGCCGTCGGGAAATTGCGTGGCTTTGGCGACGAACACTTCCGGCATGCGGTCTGGTTCCGGTGAGCTTGTTACGCGAGGAAAGTATGGCACCGAACCGCATTGCGCGGCAACGAAGCGGCTTCGCGAAAACGAAATACGGGCTTGCGCTGATACGCATTGTGCGAATGCAGCAGCTTCGCGCAAGGTCCGGTGCGCGCGAAAAGGAAGCAGAAGTGGACTCAACCATGATTCTCGCCGCCACGGCCGGCGCCTTCCTGCTGGCCGGCTTCGTCAAAGGCGTTATCGGTCTTGGCCTGCCGACAGTCTCCATCGGCTTGCTGGGGCTGTTGATGGCGCCGGCGCAGGCAGCCGCAATCTTGGTGGTGCCGTCGCTCGTCACAAACATCTGGCAAGCCGTGGTTGGCGGCGGTTTTATCGCGCTTGCGCGCCGGCTGTGGCCGATGCTCGTCGGAATTTGCCTCGGCACATTCGTGGGTGCGGTGTTGCTGCCTCACGACGATACGGGGCAGGCAACAGTCTGGCTTGGCGTGGCTCTTGCGCTGTATGCGGCACTCGGGCTCCTCAATGTGAATTTCAAGGTCCCGCAACGCGCGGAAACCTGGCTCGGCCTCGTCATGGGCGCGGCGACCGGCGCAATCACGGTCGCGACCGGCATCTTTGTCATGCCGGGGACGCCATACGTCCAAGCCTTGCAGTTCGAACGCGACAAACTGGTGCAGGCACTTGGTCTGTCGTTTACCGTTTCAACGGTCACGCTCGCTTTGGCGCTCGCATACGCGGGACAAATACATGCGTCGCTCGCGGGGGCATCGTTGGTTGCGCTTCTTGCGGCGCTTGTTGGGATGCTCCTCGGCCAATTGGCGCGTGGACGCGTGCGGGCCGAAACCTTCCGGTTGTGGTTCTTTATCGGGCTGCTGCTGCTCGGTGGCCATCTGGCATTGCGCGGGCTTCTGTGATCGATTAGCGCAATCAACATCTGGCCGCAGGACCATCTGATGAAAATCGTCGATCTCTCTCACGTCATGAACGTGCACACGCCCGGCTGGGTCGGTTACGCCGGCAACAAGATGTATTACGCGCAGAATCTGCAGACGGTCCGCATCGTCGCGCAACGCATCGACACGGCCTTGCACGTCGGCACGCATTTCGACGGTGCCATGCACGCGACCGACAACAACAAAGGCGACATGGCCCATTTGCCGCTCGACTATCTAGTCAACCGCGGCGTCGTCGTCGACATTTCAAAGCATATGAACGACTGGGCGGTGATCACGCCGGAGATCATCGAGAGCAGCCGGCGCCGACATTCGTGAAGGCGACATCCTCATTCTGCACACCGGATGGCACGACACTATGAAGGGCAGCCGCAGCAGGACCTGGTTCGATACTTCTGCTATCACCCGGGCCCGAGCCTCGACACGCTGCATTGGATGTTCAAGAAGAAAATAAAGTGGTGGGGCATGGACACCGGCTCCTGCGATCACGCCATGAACACCTCCATCCGCTACATGCGGCCAGACCTTGCCGAGGAGTTCACGAAAAAGCACGGCAAGACGCCCGGTGAATTTTTCGGGACGTTCGAATACACGCACAAGAAATCCGGCCGGAAGGTTACGGCCGACGTGTTTCCGTTCCACAATTGGGCGTTTCAAGAAGGCCTGTTGCACGCGGAGAATCTCGGCGGCGACATCGAGATGATGCTGGGCAAACGTTGCGTAATCGGCGCGTTCCCGTGGCGCTACGAAGGCCTCGAAGGCTGTCCCTGCCGGATCGTTTGCTTCCTTGACGTCGACGACAACGTCGAGGCGGTAGGCGACGCGGCGAAGGCGATTTTGCGCAGCTAGCGCTTCGCTTTTTTACGTTTTGACGCTTGCGGATCGTGCAGGCGCGGGTCCGGCTTGTTGCTTTGCAAAGTTGCCTGAATCGCTTCGCGTAGAATCCTGTGCTTCGACCGTGGCCACAGCCTGACGTGAATATCGGCAAGAAGCTTCGCCGATTTGCCGAATACTACGATGCGGTCACCGACACCGATGGCCTCTTCCAGCTGGTGCGTGATCAAGATTGCGGTTGAGCCGCATTCGCGCGCCAGCGCCAGAAAGGTCTCACGCAGTTCCGCGGCTGTGACCTCGTCGAGATGGCCGAATGCCTCGTCGGCCAGGAGAATATCCGGCTGCACGACGAAGGCGCGCGCGATCGCCACCCTTTGGCGCATGCCACCGGAAAGCTCGTGCGGATAGGCATTGGCGAAATGCTCGAGGCCCAGCCGTTTCAGCCAAGTCAGCGCGCGCTGGCGTTGCTCGTCTTCCGGCAGCCCGATTAATTCAAGCGGCAGCTTGGCGTTGTCGAGCGCCGAGCGCCACGGCAGCAGCCGGTCCTGCTGGAAGACGGTGGCGATGCGGCCACGGAATAAGATCGAAATCGGTGTGCGGGCTTTTGTCGCCGATGTGAATGGCGCCTTCGGTGGGGGCCTCAAGTCCGATCATCAGGTCGAAAAACGTCGACTTGCCGCAGCCGGTCTGTCCGACGATCGCAACGACTTCGCGCGGCGCAATGGTCAGATCGAGCCGGTCGATGGCGATAACCGACTGCCCGGTTGTGGTTTGCCGAAACACTTTGCGCAGGCCGGCTACATTAATTGGCGGGGGGCCGCTCATGCGCGCCACCGCAAAAGCCGCGCTTCAAATCGAGACACAATGGCTTCGAGGAGGAACAGCAGCGCCACCAGCACGATGGTCCAGGCAAACACGTCGGCGACCGAGAACAGTTCCTGCGCCACCGATAGTTGATGCCCGATACCGGTCACGGCACCGACCAGCTCGGCGATGGTGACCACGCGGATTGCCAGGCTGATATTGACCTTCCAGCTGGTGAAGATCGTCGGCACGATCGCCGGCAGCATCAGCTTGACGAAATACTGCAAGGTCGTTGGCCGAAACGATTGCATCATCTGCCGCAGTTCGCGCGGCACCGAGCGCATGGCGTCAAGTGTGTCGACCAGGAAAACCGGGCCGCAGACGACAACCAGGACGAATCCGATGCGGAACTCGACGCCCGGAAACCACAGCACAGCGAACAAAATCCAGGAGACGACCGGCACCGCCATCAGGATGCGGATCATCGGATGCAGGTACTTTTCAAGCGTATCGGAGCGATACATCGCCATCGCGAGCACGATACCGAGCACGAACGAGACGATCAGCGCGCCGATGACCCGTGCCAGCGTGACGGCGATGTCGATGGGCGTGATGGTCGCGATCGCTTTCGCGATCCGCAGCAAACTTGGAATCGCGAAAGGCGGAATCCCGAGCGCCGGCGCAAGGTGCGACAGGACCTCCCAGGCGAGCGCAAAGACGAGCAGGGAGACGAGAGTCTGACGCGGAAAAATCAATACCGGGACAGACTCGCGATGCTCCGTGCTCATTTTGACGTGCGGCTATCCACTTACGGCGTGTAGATGATCTTCTCGTCCGGCATCTTCTCGTAGAAACCGGCCTTGACCGCACGCTCCATCATGTCGGTGATGGACTTGCGCGTTGCGGGTTCCCAGGCCGGCTTGATGATCATCTGCAGGCGCTTACTCGCCAAGGCGGCAGTCAAGATGCCCGGCGGGAGCTTGAGCGTTTCGTTGGCGATCTTGTCGGCTTCCGCTGTATTCGACTCCATAAAGGCGGCAACATCTTGCAGCGCTGCGATCAGCATCTTGGGTGCGTTGGGATTTTTCGCGATCGCATCGGCGCGCATCGCCGTCACGATTTCCCAGCCGTCTGCGCCGGTGATTTCCTTCCAGCCTTGCGCGCCATTGAAGATGACATGCCAGCCCGGATTCTGTTTGGCGATAATGCTGGCCAGCGGCTCGATGACCAGTGCGGCGTCGACGCGGTCGGCCTCGAGTTGGGCGCGGGCGACGGCGAAATTGGCGTTGACGACGGTGATATCCTTGCCGAGGTCGATGCCCTTGGCGGCCAGGTACATCTTGGTGACCTGGAATTGCGATCCGCCCATGTCGACGGCGAGCTGCTTGCCCTTGAGATCGGCGAGCGATTTGATCTTGTCATCCTTGGCGAAGATCACCAGGTCGGCGAGCGTGAACCCCGTCGCGACGATGCGCACAGGCACGCCTTCCTGGTAGAGCTTCTGCAGAATGGTCGGCCCGCCGATCAGTACGTCAGTCTCGCCGGTGGCAAAGGCGGCATAGAAAGCCGAGATCGAGGGATAGGGCTTGGCGTCCAGCTCGAAGCCGTGTTTGGCGTCGAAGCCTTTCGCCTTCATAATGTTCCACACCAGCGGATTGAACACCGGCAGCGTCAGGCTCGAGACCTTGATCACCGGCTTCTGTTGCGCCTGCGCCGGCGGCGCGATAAATCCGGCCGCCGCAAGTGCGAAAGCGGCAGCGAGCGCGGCAAGGCCGCGACGAGACAAGTTGAACATGGACAATTCCCCCTTGTGGTCGCTCAAGCCGTGATCTTGCGCGTCACATGGCTTGAAGGCGAGCGCGACTTTACTCCGCTTTCATTTGCGTGCAAATAATTAGCGCTGAGTGACCGGAGGGCGTGATGCCGCATATCACCGCGCGAGACGGGACGCGGCTCTACTACGAGGAAGCAGGGCAGGGCACGCCGGTCGTTTTCGTGCACGAATATGCGGCCGACTATCGCACCTGGGAGCCGCAAATGCGGCGCTTCTCGCGCTCGCACCGCTGCGTCACTTACAGCCAGCGCGGCTATCCGCCATCTGACATTCCGAACGATCCGGACAAGTACAGCCAGGATTGCTTCAACGACGACGTCATCGCGGTTATGGACGCGCTCAAGATCAAAAAAGCGCACATCGTCGGTCACTCGATGGGCTCGCTGACGGCGCTGCACGTCGGCATTCGACATCCGCAACGCTGCATTTCGATGACAGCTGCAGGCTGCGGCTACGGGTCGAGTGCGGATAAAAAGGTCGTGGAGGAAACGCGCGCGGCGTCGCGCGAGACCGGCAAGATGTTTGCGTCTACTGACATCAAGACTGCCGCGGCGCGTTACGCCGATGGCCCGACGCGTCAGGCGCACAAGAACAAGGACCCGCGTGGCTATGCGGAATTCGTGCAAATCATGAGCGAGCACTCCGCGCAAGGCCACTCGCTGACCATGACCAATCTGCAGGCCAAGCGGCCGACGCTGTGGGACATGGAAGCGGATCTGAAGAAATTCTCCGTGCCGCTGCTCATTGTTGTCGGCGACGAGGATGACTGGTGCGTCGACGCCAGCATTTTCCTGCGCCGCACGGTGCCGACCGCCGGCCTGATGATCGTTCCGCGCACCGGTCACACGCTCACGAGCGAGGAACCGGAAAAATTCAATGCGGCGTTGGCCGAATTGTTTGCCGATGCCGAAGCGGGCCGCTGGCTCGCGCACAAACCACATTAAGAACCGGGAGAGGGCGATGGATCTCAAGCTAAAAGGCAAGACTGCGCTGATCACTGGCGGCAGCGAAGGCATCGGCAAGGGGATCGCGCTGGCCCTGGCGAAAGAAGGCGTCGATATCGCGATCTGCGCGCGGCGCAAGGAGCCTCTTGAGGCCGCGGCCGGCGAGATCGCCAAGACAACCGGACGCAAGATCGTCGCCATCCCCGCCGACCTGCGACAGGACAAGGACGCCAAGAACTTCGTCGAGCAGGGCCACAAGGCGCTCGGGCGCGTCGACATCATGGTCAACAATGCCGGCTCGGCGGCTGGCGGCGTCATCGAGCATCTGACGGAGGACGACTGGGAGAAGGGCCTCCAGCTCAAGTTCATGGGTTACGTGCGCTGCCTGCGCTACGTGCTGCCGATCATGGTGAAGCAGGGTGGCGGCCGGGTCGTAAACCTGATCGGCAATGACGGTGTGAAGCCCTCTTATTGGGAGATCTGCCCGGGGGCGGCCAATGCCGCAGGTCAGAACCTGACGCTGTCGCTGGCCGGGCAATACGGCAAGAACGGCATCAGCTTCGTCGCGGTCAATCCCGGGCCGGTGCGGACCGAGCGCTGGGCCGGGCTGGTCAAGGCGATGTCGCGGGATATGAAGATTTCCTACGAGGAGGCCGACAAGCTTGCACCGGCCTCGATCCCGATGGGCAGGATTGCCGAGGTCGAGGAGGTGGCAAACCTTGTCACCATGCTCGCATCCCCGCTGATGGAAATGGTCAATGGCACCATGATCGAGATCGACGGCGGCCAGGATAAGCCTTTGATGGACCGATTCCGCGACAAGCCGAAAGGCTAGGCGGCCATTCTGAAATGGGGGTTCAGCGACGTTGCTTCGCTTGACAAGTTCGGCCCGGCGGTCGGACTATTTGTATACAAACGAGCTCGCCCGCCGCAGGCGACAGAACGTTGACAATCGCGGCGCGCGCCAAAAACGCGGTCAGCCGCCACGCAGGGAGCTTAAGTCATGAGACCGACGCGTCACGTGTTCACTCTCGCGCTCGCCGGCAGCCTCGCCGCCGGCTTTTCTTTCCAGGCCTTCGCGCAGCAAACCATCAAGATCGGCGAGCTCAACAGCTACAAGGCGCAGCCGGCCTTCCTCGACCCCTACAAGAAGGGCTGGGAGATGGCGATCGAGGAGATCAACGCCAAAGGCGGCGTTATCGGCAAGAAGCTGGAAGTGATCTCGCGCGATGACGGCGCCAATCCGGGTGAAGCCGTGCGCGTCGCCGAAGAATTGGTCACGCGCGAAGGCGTCGCGATGATCGCAGGCACGTTCCTGTCCCACATCGGGCTCGCGGTCACGAACTTTGCCGGACAGAAGAAGGTCTTCTTCCTTGCCGCGGAGCCGCTCACCGACAAGATCACCTGGCAGAACGGCAACAAATATACGTTCCGCTTGCGCGCCACGACCTACATGCAGGTTGCAATGCTGATGCCGGCGGCGACCGGCGCGAAGAAAAAGCGCTGGGCGCTGGTCTATCCGAATTTCGAGTACGGCCAGTCGGCGGCCGAAAACTTCAAGATGCTGATGAAGAAGGCGCAGCCCGACGTTGAGTTCGTCACCGAGCAGGCGCCGCCGCTCGGCAAGATCGACGCCGGCGCTGTTGCGCAAGCGATCGATGATGCGAAGCCCGATGCGATCTTCAACGTGCTGTTCGGCGGCGATCTCGCCAAGTTCGTGCGCGAAGGCAATACCCGGGGCGTCTTCAAGAATCGCACCGTGGTGAGCCTGCTCTCCGGCGAACCCGAATATCTCGATCCGCTCAAGGACGAGGCACCGGTCGGCTGGGTCGTCACCGGCTATCCTTGGGACAAGATCAAGACCAAGGAGCACACGGCCTTCGTCGATGCCTACAAGAAGAAGTACAACGATTATCCGCGTCTCGGCTCGGTCGTCGGCTATGTGACGATGCACTCACTCGCTGCGGGCATTGCCAAGGCAAAGTCGACCGATACCGAGAAGCTGGTCGAGGCGTTCAAGGGCCTCAAGGTCGACAGTCCGTTCGGGCCGTTTGTCTATCGCGCCAGCGATCATCAGGGGACAATGGGGGCCTATGTCGGCAAGATCGTCCTCGAAGGCGGCAAGGGCACCATGGCCGACTTCAAATATGTCGACGGCGCATCCGTGCTTCCGAGCGATGCCGAGGTGAAAAAGCTCCGGCCGGTCGAATCGAACTAGGTTTTCGTTCGTGACGTCCTTCGTTAACCTCTCCCCGCCTTGCGGGGAGAGGTGATCGTTTTATGACCTTCAGCGCATTTCTTTTTCAGGCGCTCAACGGGCTCTCCACCGCGTCGGGTCTGTTCTTTGTCGCCGTCGGCCTGTCGCTGATTTTTGGCGTTTCCCGCATCATCAACATCGCGCATGGGTCCCTGTACATGCTGGGGACCTACATTGCGTATTCGTTCGCTACCCACATCGGTGGGGCGCTCGGGTTTTGGGGGGGCATAATCGCGACGGCTCTTATCGTCGCCGCCGTCGGCATGCTGATCGAGATCGTGCTGCTGCGGCGGATCTATCGCGCACCCGAACTGTTCCAGCTGCTCGCGACCTTCGCGCTGGTGCTGATCATCAGCGACGCGGCACTTTGGCTGTGGGGTCCCGAAGATCTGCTCGGCCCGCGCGCGCCGGGCCTGCGCGGCTCGATCGAAGTGCTCGGCCGCCGGCTGCCGACCTATGACGTGTTCCTCATCATCATCGGCCCACTCGTGCTGGTGGCGCTGCATTACGCGCTCGCCCGCACACGCTTCGGCCGCTTGGTGCGGGCTGCGACGCAGGATCGGGAAATGGTGAGCGCGCTGGGCGTCAACCAGGCGCTTCTATTCACGTCCGTGTTTGCGGTGGGTTCAATGCTTGCGGGCCTAGGCGGCGCTTTGCAGGTCGCCCGCGAGCCCGCAAACCTTGCCACCGATCTGGTCGCGATCGGCGACGCCTTCGTCGTCGTCGTCGTCGGCGGCATGGGCTCGATCACCGGCGCCTATCTCGCCGCCGTGATCATCGCCGAGGTAAAGGCGATCTGCATCGGCATCGGCGTTGTTGATCTCGGCTTCGTCACCGTCAATTTCTCCAAACTAACGCTGGTCGCCGAATTCCTGGTGATGGCGGTGGTGCTGATCGTGCGTCCCTACGGCCTGCTCGGCCGCCCGCAAGGGCAGGTCCGCTCGGTCGCCGAGCCGGAAGACCCGATCCGCCCGGCGACGCCGGCGCTCAAGATGTTCGGCGCCGCTGTCCTTGCGCTGCTGTTCTGCCTGCCGTTGCTCGCCCAGGGCTCGCCCTATCTGCTCATCCTCGGCATCGACGTGTTGATCGCCATCATCTTCGCGACGTCGCTGCACTTCATCATGGGCCCGGGCGGCATGCATTCGTTCGGTCATGCCGCCTACTTTGGCCTCGGCGCCTACGGCGCGGCGCTGCTGGTGAAATGGGTGGCGGTCCCTATGGGCCTTGCGCTCGTCGCCGCGCCACTCGTCGCGCTTGCGGGGGCGCTGCTGTTCGGCTGGTTCGCGGTGCGGCTCTCCGGCGTGTATCTCGCGATGCTGACGCTCGCTTTCGCGCAGATCGTCTGGGCTTTGGTCTTCCAGTGGGAAGCGCTGACTGGCGGTTCGAACGGCGTGATCGGGGTGTGGCCGCCGCCGCCGTTCGATAAAGCCTGGGTCTATTTCCTGCTGAGCCTGGTGCTCGCCGTGATCGGCGTCCTCATGCTGCGCCGCTTTTTGTTCGCGCCCTTCGGCTATGCGATGCGCGCCGGCCGCGATTCACCGTTGCGCGCCGAGGCCATCGGCATCGACGTCAAGCGCGTGCACTGGCTGGGTTTCGCCATTGCCGGCGGTGTCTGCGGTGTCGCGGGCGGGCTCTTTGCCTTCGCGAAAGGCTCGATCTCGCCAGAGACGATCCACGTCGGCCGGTCGATCGATGGCCTCGTCATGGTGCTGCTCGGCGGCATCCAGACACTGACCGGGCCGATCGTCGGCGCCTCGGTCTTTGCCACGTTGCAGGACACGGTCATGCGCCAGACCGAGTACTGGCGGGCCCTGCTCGGCATCATCATTCTCCTTCTCGTGCTGGCTTTTCCGCAAGGCATCGTCGGCGCCTTCTCCTCGATCTGGCGCAAAGTGGGGGCGAAGCCGTGAGTGTGCTCGCCATCCGCTCGCTGTCCAAGGCATTCGGCGGTGTGCACGCCGTCAACAATGTCAGCTTTGAGATCGCACAGGGCGAATTTCTCGCGATGATCGGGCCCAACGGCGCGGGCAAGTCGACCTGCTTCAACATGATCAATGGGCAGCTCGCGCCCGATTCCGGTGAAGTTCTGCTCGAGGGCCGCAACATCGCAGGCCTTGAGCCACGTGCTGTATGGCGGCTCGGCGTCGGCCGGACCTTTCAGGTCGCCGCCACGTTCAGCTCGATGACCGTCATCGAGAATGTGCAGATGGCGCTGATCTCGCACGAGTACGAGACCTATCGGCTCTGGCGCGCTGCTGCGGAGATGCATCGCGATCGCGCCCTCGAACTCCTCGATCAGGTCGGGATGCGCGAGTCGGCCGAGCGGCCCAGCCGTGAGCTTGCCTATGGCGATGTCAAGCGCATCGAGCTTGCTATTGCACTCGCAAACGAGCCGCGCCTTTTACTGATGGACGAGCCAACCGCGGGCATGGCGCCGCGCGAACGCAACGATCTGATCGCGTTGGTCAAGAAGCTGGTCGTGGAGCGGAAGATTTCGGTGCTATTCACCGAGCATTCGATGGACGTCGTGTTCGCTTTCGCGGACCGTATCATCGTGCTGGCGCGCGGCCGCCTGATTGCGGACGGAAACGCGGCCTCCATCCGCGATCATCCGCAGGTGCGCGAGGTCTATTTCGGGACTGGCAAGACTTTCGCCACAGGAGGATCGTCATGAGCGAAGCCATGCTCGTGGCCGAGAACCTGAGCGCCTGGTACGGCGCCGCGCGCATCCTGTACGACCTGAACTTCCAGGTGAACCACGGCGAGGTCGTGGCGATGATGGGACGCAACGGCGCCGGCAAGTCCACCACTATGAAGACCATCATGGGCCTCATGGCGCGCCGCCAGGGCACAGTGCGCTTCAATGGTGAGAACATTTCGAACCGGAAACCGTTCGAGATCGCGCGTCGTGGCCTCGGATTCACCCCCGAGGACCGGCGGATCTTCGTCGATCTTACGGTGATGGAAAATCTCGACGTTGGCCGTCAGTCGGCGCGGCAATTCGCCGACGGAAGACCGGCTCCGTCATGGACACCCGAGCAGTTATTCAGGCTGTTTCCCAATCTGGCCGAAATGCCCGACCGGCTCGGAGGCCGCATGAGCGGCGGCGAGCAGCAAATGCTCACGGTCGCTCGCACGCTGATGGGCAATCCGCTGCTGGTTCTGCTCGACGAGCCTTCCGAAGGCGTGGCCCCGCTGATCGTGGAGCAGATGGCGAACACGATTCTCGAGCTGAAAAAGCAGGGTTTGTCGATCCTGCTGTCGGAGCAGAACATCCATTTTGCCCGCCTTGTGTCGGACCGGGTCTACGTTCTGGAAAAGGGTCAAATTCACTGGCAGGGCTCGGTCGCCGAGCTTGACGCCAACCCGGAGGTGCAAAGGACTTATCTAACGGTATAGGATGGCGTCATTCAGGTGGAAGAGGACCATGAAAACACTGCGGCAGGAAAAACTGAAAGTCATAGCCCAGCCCGACATATCTGAAGATCGCTATGTGCTTGATGACCAGGTCGGGTTCCTCATGCGCATCGCGATGCAACGCCATACGTCGATCTTCACCTCGCGCATGATCGAGGGCCTCACGCAGACACAGTTCGCCGCGCTCGCCAAGCTCTACGAGGTTGGTCCGTGTTCGCAAAACTATCTCGGCCGACTTATCTATCTCGATGCGGCGACCATCAAGGGCGTGGTTGACCGCCTGCATTTGCGCGGCCTTGTGACCGCGCTTAGCGATCCCAAAGACCGCCGCCGCCGGGCGGTCGCGCTCACCGATCGCGGGCGGCGCGCAACCGAGGCGGCGATGCAGGTTGCGGCCGGCATAACCGCTGCGACGCTCACTCCGCTTACCGCAGAAGAGCAGCGGATGGTGGTCAAGCTGCTGCGCAAATTGGCCTGACATCTTTCGCGGAGGTGACATTGTTCAAGGTCGGCCAGGCCACAATCACGCGCGTCGAAGAGACAAATCTTCCAGGTTATCTTCTGCGCGACATCTTTCCGGATTTCACCGACACGTTATTGGCGGAGCACAAAGGGTGGCTGGCGCCGCACCATTACGAGGCTGAGACCAGCAAGATCATCCTTTCGGTCCACAGCTGGCTGCTGCAGGTGGGTGGCAAGATGATCCTCATCAACTCGTGCTGCGGCAACAACAAGGTAAAACCCGGCCGGCCGTTCTGGCACATGCTCAACGTGCCGTATCTCGAACGGCTTGCAGCTGCAGGCGTGCGTGCCGAAGAGATCGATCTCGTGATGTGCACGCACCTGCACCACGATCATGTCGGCTGGAACACGCAGCAACGCGACGGCAAATGGGTTCCGACCTTTCCCAATGCGCGGTATGTCTTCTCAAAGCCCGACGTCGACTATTTTTCGAAAGTCGATGCCGACCCGAAGGAAGGGCCCGCGGAGTTGGGAACGTTCCGCGAGTGCGTGATCCCGATTCTCGAGCATGGAAAAGCCGACCTGGTGAGCGGCGGACCTTACCGGCTCAACGAGTTCATCGAGATCGATTCCGCGCCCGGCCATTCGCCGGGGCACGTGTTCTTCAAGCTGGAGAGCAATGGCGAGCGCGCGGCTTTCATTGGCGATGTGTGGCACCACCTGCTGCAGGTCTATTATCCAGACTGGAATTTCCCGAAGAACTCGGACGCCGAGCAGGCGCGCGTGAGCCGCCGGAAGGTGCTGGACTACTGCGCGTCAAGCGGCGCCCTGGTCTTTCCGGGTCATGTCGGCCTGCCGTTTGCTGGCCGCATCGAGCGCGCGCAGAAGGGCTACATCCCGCATTTTAAGCCCTGACGGTCAGAAGCCGTAAAGTTGTGCGGGGTTTTCGACCAGCGCCTTGTGGCGTGCTGCTTCGTCCGGGATCCAGTCAAGCAGCATGTCGAGCATCCAGGCATCGTCCGGCACCGGCGCCCCCGGCGTTGGGTGCGGCCAATTGGTCGCCCACAGCATGCGTTCCGGCGCGGCCTTAGCCAGCGCCTTGGCGAGCTTGCCGACATCATCGTAGGTCGGCGGGCCGGATTTCGAGACTTCGTAAGGTGCCGACAATTTCACCCAGGTGCGGCCGCCATCGACTAGGCCTTGCAGCACCTTAAATCCCGGGTGATCGAGCGGAACCGGCTCGAGGAATTTGCCGACGTGGTCGACCACCAGCGTGCTGGTCAAGCGCTTGAGCATGGCCTCGCGTTCGGGCAGGTCGCGGCCGTCGAGCTGCAGCTGCACGTGCCAGCCGAACGGTGCCACCCGGGCGGACATTGTTTCGAGAATTTCCCAAGGCAAGGGCGCGCCAGGCAGCATGAAGAAGCGGATGCCGCGGGCGCCAAGCTTGGTCAGCCGGTCAAGCTCAAGATCCGTCACGCTTTCATCGACAACAACGATGCAGCGCGCGTTTGAACCGATTGCGGCGACGGCTTCGAGCGTGCAGCGATTGTCCTTGCCATAGGTGGACGGTTGAACAACGACGGTGCGCTCGATGCCGAGGCGCGCGCACATCTTCCGGTAGGCCGAGACGGGAGCATCCGGCGGCACGAACTTTGCGGTCGGCGCCTTTGGATATTTGCCATTGTAGATGTGCATGTGGGTGTCGCAGGTGCCGGCGGGTGCCTGGAGCTTCGGTCGTGACGGTGCTTTCAACGGGGGGCATGCTAAGGGCCTACGGACAGATATAGCCGGTGCCGTTCGGGTTCGGGAAGCAGCCGACAGACTGCGGCAACAGATGCTTCGGCAGCCACAGGACGACCTCCGGAAAATAGATCGTGAACACGATGGCTGCGAAGAAAACGATGTAGATCGGCAGCGACGCAAGCATAGCCTTGGAGAATTTTATGCCGACGAATTTCGACGCCATGAGCAGGCAGAGTCCATAGGGCGGTGTGATCAGCCCGAACGCGAGCGTCGTTATGATGACAACTCCCATGTGAACCGGGTTGATGTCGGCATTCTTGGTGAGGTCGATGATCAGCGGCATGAAAATGATGATGGCCGGAACGGCGTCGATGAAATCTCCGACAATGATGAACAGCAGCGTCAGCAGCAGCATGATCATAAAGGGGTCGCCGCCCGCGGCGGTCGAGATCCAGTCCGAGACCATCGCCGGTCCGCGCAGATAGGCTAGCATCCAGCCAAATGCGGACGCCGCGCCGATTGTGATGAGCGGAATGGAATAGAGCAGTCCCGTGTGCGCCATGTCGCGCGGCAGGTTGGGCAGGTGCCGGTAGTTGAGCAGCGGAATCGCCACAAAAACGATATAGGCCACCGCGATAACGCCGGCCTCGGTCGGAGTGAACTGCCCGGTGAGGATGCCACCCATGATGATGATCGGAATCATCAGGGGGACTGCGGCTTCCTTGGCGGCCGTCGTGAATTGTCCAAAGGTGGCGCGTTTACGCCTGATGCCGACGGGCCCGAAAAAATGGCTGTAGATCATCAGGCCGATACCGACCAGGACGCCGGGCACCACGCCGCCCAGAAAAAGCCCGCCAATTGAGACATTGCCGGTCGCGCCGTAAACCACCGCCATAATGCTGGGTGGAATAAGGTTTGCCATGGTTGCGGCTGACGCGATCAGTGCCGCCGTGAAGGCGCGGTCGTAACCTTCGCGGTTCATTTCGGGTGCGAGTGTGCGCGTCAGTACCGCGACGTCGGCTGCTGAAGAACCGGAAATTCCGGCAAAGAACATGCTGAAAAGCGTGACCACCTGTGCGAGGCCGCCGCGAAAGTGACCGACCATCGTCTGCGACAGCCTGATCATACGAACCGTAACGTTGGCGGACGTCATCAAGTCGCCGACGAGAAGGAAAAAGGGCACGGCCAACAAGGCTTCGACGTCCATGCCATTGAATATCTGTGCAATCATCGAAGCTTCGCTGACTGGTGTGAACATGGTCACCAGCAGCACCGCCGCGATCAGTGCGAAGGCGACCGGCACGCCCATATAGCCTAGAAACAGAAACAGGGAACCCATCAGGACGATGAGCGCGCCGTTGCTTGTCACAGCACTTCGCTCCCGGCGCTTTCGTGGTGTGGCGCATCTTTGCGGTCAGGAAATCCATGCAGCCAGCCGTTCACCATCTGCTCGATGGTGAACAGCGCAACCAGCACGCCGCAAATCGGAATGGCGATGTAAAGCGTTGCAATGGGCGTCATCGACGGCATGCGAAGACTCTTGAATCCGTCAAGAAAATTCAGGAAGCCGAAGTAAATCATGCAGAACGCGACGCACAGCACGACCGACCGGTTGAACAGTTCGAAGAACAGGCGGCGGTTGCCGGTCATCGATTCCGCCAGCACCGCGAGGTAGAGATGGTCGTTGCGGCGGGTCGCCGCGGCGACGCCGGTGAAAATCCCGTACATGAAGAATGTCATCATGGTTTCCTGGGCAAAAAGCCAAGGATGCCCGATCGCGCGCGTAATGACGTCCCCGAGCACGGTGACGCTGAAGCCGGTGATGCAAACCCCGCACAGAATCATCAGCAAATGTTCGAGAGGATCGAGCGCGCGCCATTTCAGGTGGCGCTGCTCATTCAGGACCAGCCCGTCAAACCGCATCGCCCGAATTCCGGATTGGAGGAAGATCAGATGCGGGGAGCCGATCGGCTCCCCGCATTCTCGCGTATGCTGTCTATTGTACGTTGCGGACGAGTCCGAGAACTTTCACGGCGTGCGGGCCGAGATCCGAGGCAAGCTTGTCCTGGATCGGTTTGCTGATCTGCGAGAAGCCGCTCTTGTCGACGTCCTTCACCACCTTGACGCCCATCTTCTCGAGCTTCGCGAGCGCCTGATGCTCGAGTTCGAACGCTACCGTCGGCTCCTTCTGGCTGACTTCATCGGCCGCCGCCTGCACCCACTTTTTCTGCTCATCGGTAAGGCTGCTCCAGGCCTTGTCGCTGATGAAGAGCGCAGCGTTGTTTGCCTCATGCTCCGTCAGTGAAAGCACGGGAGCGGGCTCGTAGTGCTTATTGATGAGGTAATTGTTGATGCCGTTCTCGGCCATGTCGACGACGCCGGTCTGCAGCGAGGTGTAGACCTCGCCGAAGGGCATGTGAACGACCTGGGCGCCGTAGGCCGGGAACAGCGTGTCTTCCGTCACGGTGGCCTGCACCCGCATCTTCACACTTTTGAGGTCGGCGACTTTTTGCACCGGCTTCTTGCCGTAGATGTGCCGCAGGCCCTGCGAGCCGAGCCCGAGCATATGGGCACCTTTGATTTTGGCGGCATACAGTTCCTTCATCGCGGCGATCACCTTCGGATCGCCAAGCACCTTGATGGCGTGTTTTTCATCGCGGAAGATGAAATGGATCGAGAAAACACCGGACTCCGGCTGGGCTGTTGAAGCATTCGCGGTCGAAAGCAGCACGAAGTCGATGTCGCCGGTCTGCACCTTCTGCATCGTCTGTGCTTCGGTGCCGAGCTGCGCGCTGGGATACTGGTTGATCGATAGCGTCCCCTTGCTCAGCTCTTTCAGCTTCTTGTCGAACATTTCGGCGCCCGCGCCGTAGCCGCTGGATTTCGGCTGATCGTAAGCAAACGAGAACGTGCGATTCTGGGCGAGCGCTGCGGTGGATGCCATTGAGAGCGTGGCGCCGACCACAAGAGCGGACAGCGTTGAGAGACGCATGACTGACATAGAGACCTCCCCGGGTGACGTTGCGCCTTGGGCAGCGGGACCGCCGTATGGCGCTATTTACGCTTGATCTGCGCTTTAATGTCGCAAGGGTGTGTCGGCCGGTCCGACCTTGTCAATGCTGGAGTTTCATTGAGTCCGTAGCAGTGCCTTGATCCGCCAAGGCGTAACCGGAAGCTGTGTCACGGCGCCCGGACGTTGAAGGGCGTCATCGATGGCCGACGCGATGGCGGCGCCGACGGGCGTGATTCCGCCTTCGCCGGCGCCCTTGAACCCGTAGGTATTGAGTGGGCTGGGCGCGTCTTCGCTCACGAATGTCTCGACGGCAGGAACTTCACGTGCGGTCGGCATCAGGTAGTCGGCAAACGTAACCGCGAGCGGATCGCCGCTATCAGTGTACGTGAACTCTTCGAACAAGGCGCCTCCCAGTCCTTGTGCAAGACCGCCGATGATCTGGCCTTCCACCAGCATGGGGTTGACCGCCTTGCCGATATCGAAGGCGACGAGATAGCGCTCGATTGCGACTGCACCGGTTTCGGTATCGAGCTTGAGCTGCACGACATGTGCCCCGTAGGGGTAGACCATGTGGCTCGACTTGAACTCGGCCTCGGCAGTCATGGCTTCCGGCCTGGCGGCGGCGAGCTCGGCGAGTTTCATGGTCGTGCCCGGCCCGCCCGTGCGCACGATTTCATCTCCGACGATGTCAAGCAGGTCAGGGGATGTCTGCATCAATTCGGCTGCAGCGCCCAGCATGGCATCACGCAGCTTGACCGACGCCATGCGCGTTGCCTCGCCGCACATCACGGTCACGCGCGAGGCAAACGCACCCATGCCCTTGTCGATGCGGTCGGTCTGGCCGTGCACGACATTGATGCGGGTGTAGTCGACGCCGAGCGTCTCGGCGCAGACCTGCGCCATGGCGGTTTCCACGCCTTGTCCGATCGACGCCACCCCCGTGATCACCTCGACCGTGCCGCCCGGGTCCATCTCGACGCGCACTTTGTCGAACGGCCCAAGGCCGCTTTTCTCGACAAACATGGCGAAGCCAGCACCGACTTTTTCTCCAGCGGTGCGCCGGCGCGCGAGCGCTTGCCGCATGTTTTGCCAGTCGGCCGCCTCAAGCAGCCGATCCATCAATTTCGCGTAGTCGCCCGAGTCGTAGATGATGTCGGTGCCGAGCGTGGAGAACCCGAGGCTATAAGGCATCGCGCTTTTGTCGATCAGGTTTCGCCGGCGGATCTCAATTGCATCGATGCCGGTCTTTGCCGCGATCGCATCGATCAGGCGCTCGCGCACGAATGTCGATCTCGTAGCGGCCGGGCGAGCGGTAGGTGCCGCACGGCGTCTTGTTCGTCAGCCGGATGTGTGCCCGCGCGCGATAAGCAGGGATGCGATAGGGACCGGGCAACATGGCCGCCGCAAGATCGGGGACGGTTGCCGCGTGCGTGCGCATGTAGGCGCCATTGTCGTGAAAGAATTCATCGTCGATGCCGAGAATGCGGCCGTTCTTGTCGATCGCGGCCCGGATCTTGTGGCGCTGCTGGCGCGAATGATTGGCGGCGATCAGATGCTCGCGCCGGTCCTCGATCCATTTAATGGGTCTTTTGAATTTCAGTGCGGCGGCGCAAACAAGCACGTCCTCGGGATACATTTCGCCGCGTATGCCGAAGCCGCCGCCGACATGGCCCTCGTAGAGTTGCACCTTGTCCGGCTGGCGGCCCAGCATGAGCGCCAGCCGGTCGCGGTTCCAGTGCGGCACCTTCGCCGCGCCATGCATTTCAAGGACGTCGTTGGCTTCATCGTACCGCGCAATGGCGCCGCGCGTTTCCATCGGCACGCCGCTGTGCCGGCCGATTGCGAGATCGAGCGCAACGACTATCTCGCGCCGCGCGAAAAGCTGCTTCAACGTCGCCGGATTTCTTTTCGATGACGCGACGTTTCGGTGTCGTGGTGCTCGTCAAACGCGCCTGGCGGTCCGGCGGCATCGAGAACGACCGGCAGCGCCTCGATATCGAGGCTCACCAGGTCGGCCGCGTCCTCGGCGACATAGGGATCGGCAGCGAAGACAGCCGCTACCGGTTCGCCGACATAACGCACATAACGCTGCGCCAGCGCCGTCTGCCGGTAGGCTTCAAGTTCCACCAGCCCCGTCAGCCGAAATCCGATCGGCGGAATGTCGGCGATGTCGGCATGCGTCCAGACGGCATGAACGCCTGGCAAGGCAAGAGCGGCTTTTGCATCGATTGTTTTCAATCGCCCATGCGCGACCGGCGAGCGCACGACGCGCATATGCCACTGGCCGGGAAACGAGATATCGCCTGCAAAGCGGCCCTGGCCGGTGAGGAGCGGGCGATCCTCCAGGCGCGGGACTGAACGGCCGATGAATTTTCCTTTAGCCGACATGAGCGAAACCGCTCATCCTTTTCGCATCTCTTTTGCCGCGGCTCGGACCGCCTTGATGATGTTCTGATAGCCGGTGCAACGGCAAAGATTCGATGAAAGCACGTCGATGAGGTTTTCATCGCTGATGTCGGGTTCGCGCTCGAGCACGCCGACCGCCAGCATCAGAAAACCCGGCGTGCAAAAACCGCACTGAAGGCCGTGGTGGTCCATGAAGGCCTGCTGCATCGGGTGCAGCTTGTCGCCCTGCGCCAGACCCTCCACGGTTCTGATCTTTTTGCCGTCGGCCTGCACGGCAAACATCAGGCAGGATCGCACCGGTTCGCCGTTCACGATCACGGTGCAGGCGCCGCAGATGCCGTGCTCGCAGCCGATATGGGTCCCCGTCTGGCCGCAGTCCTCGCGGATCGCATCAGCGAGGGTGCGCCGCGGCTCGACTTTGATCGGATAGCCGCGGCCGTTGATATTGAGCGTGATCGCGGCTTTCTGGCTCATGCGGCTTTCTCCGCATTGCGGATGGCGGCGCGAATGCGCTGCGGCGTCGCCGGTATCTCGTCGATCTCCACTCCGAATGGGGACAGCGCATCGTTGACCGCATTGATGACCGCGGCGGGCGCGCCGATGGTGCCGCCTTCGCCCAGCCCCTTGGCCTTGGTGATCGAGTTCGTCGCTCGGGGTCTCGATGTGATGCAGTTCGATCGGGGGAATTTCATGCGCGGTTGGAGGCAGATAGTCGGCGAGCGTAGCTGTGAGAATTGCACCGCTGTCGTCGTAGATGATTTCCTCAAGCAGCGCGTTGCCAATGCCCTGCGCGATGCCGCCGTGCACCTGCCCCTCGGCGATCATCGGGTTGATGATGCGCCCGGCATCCTCGGCCACAAGGAATTTTTCGACCTTCACATGGCCGGTCTCGACGTCGACATCGACGATCGCGACATGGCACGCATTGGAGAATGTGCCCGGCGGGTCGTAATGACCGGTTTCGGTGAGGCCGGGCTCGATGTCGCCTTTGAACCGATGCGTCTGCGTATAGGCTTCGCGGGCGAGTTTTGCGATCGCGATAGCCTTGTCGGTGCCAGCGACCTTCGCCATTCCTTCCGCGAGCACGATGTCGTCGGTTGCCGCCTCGAGCAGGTGGCTGGCCATTTTAATGAGCTTGGTCCGGATTTTCTGTGCGGCAATCAGGGTCGCGCCGCCCGAAATCACCAGCGAGCGGCTGGCGAAGGTTCCCCATCCATAGGGCGCCCGATCAGTGTCGCCATGCACGACCTTTATCATTTCGGGCGTGATGCCAAGTTCGTCGGCAATGATCTGCGCCAGCGTGGTGCGCAGACCCTGACCGTGCGGCGATGAGCCGATGCGCGCCTCGACGAAACCGGATGGATCGACGGTGATGATGACCGTTTCCCAGCCCGGCGTGATCTCCATGCCGCGCGCCGCGAACGCCGGACTGCCGTAGCCAGTTCGCTCGGAAAAAGTCGCAAAGCCGATGCCGAGATAGCGGCCCTTGGCGCGCGCCTCTGCCTGACGCTTGCGGAAAGCCGGCACATCGATCGCTTTCACCGCCATTTCCAACGTCTCTTTGTATGTGGCCTCGTCATATTCGAGGCCCATCGCGGACTTGTAGGGAAATTTGTCGATGAGGTTGCGCCGGCGGATGTCGATCGGGTCGAGAGCGAAAGCACGCGCTGCCTTGTCCATCAACCGTTCCAGCGTGAAGGTGATGACCGGCCGCGACACGCCGCGGTATGGCGCCATGGTGCAGGTGTTCGTGATTACGCCGCGCGCGAGGCATTGATACTGCTGCACGTCATATGGGCCGGGCATTTCCGCCATGGCCATCAACGGCTCGACCCCGCACGTCGTCGGAAAACACGAATAGGCGCCGACATTGGAGATGATGTCGGCTTTCAGCGCGACCAGCTTTGCGTTCTTGTCGAAGGCGCCTTCAAGCGTGACGTACTGGTCGCGCGAATGGAATGCCTGCGATCAGGTTCTCGCGGCGGTCTTCCGTCCAGGCGACGGAGCTTTTGAGCTTGCGCGCCAGCCAGACCAAAACGACATATTCGCCGGCGCGAGCGACATTTTCTGCCCGAAACCGCCGCCGACGTCCGGCGCGATCACGCGCAGATCGGATTCCGGAATGCCGAGCACGTCACAAATGCGCGGTGCGGGTCAGGTGCGGCATTTGGGTCTGCAGGTCAGCGTCACACGTCCGGTCGCGGCGTCGTAGGCCGCGTGGCCGCCACGCGGCTCCATCGGCGTTGCGTTTTGCCGCCGCGATCGCGCGTCGATCTTGACGATCTTGTGCGCGTTGTTCCATGCCGCGTCGAAGTCGGGTGTCTTGACTTTGCCTTCAAGAATGACGTTGCCCGCCGCTTCGGCGTGCACCTGGGGTGCGCCGGCCTCGAGCGCGTCGCGCGCGTCGGCTACGGAGGCATTTCATCGATCGAGAGTTCGACCCGATCGACAATGTCTTCGGCTTCTTCCTCACTTGCGCAACGACGGCCGCTACCGGTTCGCCGATGAAGCGCACAATGCCGTCTGCGAGCACCGGCTGCCCGACCGGCTTGTAGTTGAACTTGTGCAGCATCGGCGTGATCTTCTTCACGCCTTTGAGATCGGCCGCCGTGATGACCATCGCGCCGTCCGGTGCGCGCGACTTTCGCAACTTTCCGGCGGCAACTGGGCTGCGCACGAAGCGAACCCAATGGACGGCGGGCAGATCCGCGGTAAAGCGGCCTTGCCCTGTAATCAATGCGGGATCCTCAAGCCGCCGGATGGCGCGGCCGACCCAGGTCATGCCGGAGCCTCGGGTGCCGTGCGCGCTCACGATGTGCTGCTCTCCAGTGCGCGGCGAACGACGGCGCGCACGAGATCGCGCCGATATTCCGCATTGGTCTGATGGTCTTCCAAAGGATCGATGGCCTTGGCTGCGGCTTCAGCGGCTGCACGGAAGGCTGTGTCGGCGGGTGCCTGGCCGTTGAGGACGGCTTCCGCTTCCGCTATCCGGCGCGGCGAGGGCTCTGCGCCGCCAAGCCCGACATGTGCGTCAGTGATTTTTCCGCCGTGCAAGCGATAGGTGACAAGCGATGCCGCCATGGCGAAATCGCCCGCGCGGCGGCTGAATTCGTTGAAGCCGAACCTGGCGTCATTCGCCAGCAACGGCAGGCGCGCTTCGACGAGCAGTTCGTCTTCGGCCAACGCCGTCGACATGATGCCGGTGAAAAAATTGCTTTGCCGCGATCGCGCGTTCGCCCCGCGTGCTTCTGGCAACGAGCGTGGCATCAAGTGCGGCCGCGACGAGGCACCATTCCGACGCCGGGTCGGCATGCGCCAGGCTGCCGCAGAACGTGCCGCGCATGCGTATCGGATAATGCGCGATATGGCGCGCGACGACGCTCAGCAATTTGCCCAGCGGATTGCTCGGTGACCGATTTATGAAACGCCGCATGCCGCACGCATGCGCCGATCGACAGGACCTTTCCGTCGCTCGCGATTTTGTCGAGGCCCGCGACCTCGTTGATGTCCACGAGATGCGCCGGCTTTCGCGAGCCGGAAGGCCATGATCGGAACGAGACTTTGCCCGCCGGCCAGCACGCGGCCGTCCTGCGGCGCTACTTCGGCCAGGATCTTCAGCGCCTCGTCGAGGGTCTTCGGCGCATGGCGGATAAACGGCGCAGGCTTCATTAATAAACTTTCAAGCGTGGCCGGAGCTAATTATTTGTATGCAAACGATAAAGTGTGTAGTTGTCAAACTGGCGCCGCTGGGCCGAGGTGCGACAGCAGGTGCCAGGGCGTCGTTGTTTCTTTGAAGCCGCCAAATTCGTATCCTATCTCGTGGGGCGACACAACAAGGGGGGCCGGGGATGCCGGTGCCGAGATCTATTATTGCTATTTGCCTGGCGGGCATCATCCCGGCGGTGGGGCCGGCGTTGGCGCAGGACAGCAAGCGGCCCGACAAGGTCTCATTCTATTTCGCCGCTCACGAGGACGACTGGCAGCTGTTCATAAATCCGTCCGCCTTCGAGGACGTGGTCAGCGGCGCGGCGAAAACCGTGTTCGTGCACCTCACGGCCGGCGATGCCGGCCTCGGCATCGGCATCGGCGGCCGCAAGCATCCGTTTTATCTGGCGCGTGAAAACGGCGCCGAAGCCGCGATCCGTTTCATGGCCAACGCCAATTCCGCGCCCGCCGAGCGTCTTGTTGCGCCCATGACGTTCAACGGACATTCGATCTATCGCGTGAGTTATCGCAATACCGTTGGATATTTTCTGCGCGTTCCGGATGGCCATTGGTCCGGCGACGGCTACTACGAAACCGGATTTGAATCGCTCAAGCGGCTGGCCAGCGGCGAAAACGAGACTCTGCACGCAGTGGATGGATCGGCGATCTATCACGGCTGGAACGATCTGGTCGCTACATTGCGCGAGATCGTCGCCTATGAACGCGGGAAGGCGGCACTTATTCAGGTCAATGTCGCCGAGACCAATGCGCGGATCAATCCGCAGGATCACTCCGATCATCTCATGACGGCGAAAGCCGCGCTCGACGCCGTCAAGGACTCGAGTTGCGTCCGGCGGGTCTATTACATCGACTATGCCAGCTCGCAGCTGCCACAGAATCTCGATGTGCAGAAACGGGATATGGAAAGCTCGGTGCTGGCCGTAACGCTTGCAGGCGTCCAGGCTTTCGACCACAGCACGTCATGGCACCACTATGACGGATCGTTCGTCGGACGGAACTATTTCCGCGTCCAGGCGCCGACGGGTCGATGCGATTCACGGCACACGGCGTTTGCGACAGCCCCGCAGTAGACGCTCTTCCTTATCGAGTCCGCTACGCCCCGCGACTTCACGATGGGGTGATCGTTGCGCTGTTTTTGTCCTGGTGACTTCGGTCGATTGCGCTAAACTGAGCGGCGGGTATTTGTTTCGCAACCAATTCCACCTTGACCCGTTCTCGTCTGGTCACCGCTTATCGCGGCAATCGATTGGCGGCGCCCGATGCGTTACGCAGATGTTCCTCTCGCATTGCAGACGCGCCGTGTCCTTTCCGTCGATGCGGTGCGCGGGTTCAGCATCTTCTGGATCATCGGCGCCGACGGTGCGGTGATCGCGCTTGAACGAATGCTGCGCGGCAAAGGCCCGGTGCTCAGCCCCGTGGGCGAATTTCTCGGCACACAAATGACGCATGCCGATTGGGAGGGCTTCCGCTTCTACGACTTCATCTTCCCCCTGTTCATTTTCATCACGGGTGTTTCGATTGTGCTCGCATTGCCGCGGCTGGTCGAGCGCGAGGGAAGGGCGAAAGCCCACCTGCACGTGCTGCGGCGTGCGCTTCTCTTGTATGTGCTGGGCATCATCTATTATGGCGGTGTCGGCCAGCAGCTGAGCGACATACGCTTCGTCGGCATCCTGCAGCGTATAGCCGTCTGCTATTTGTTTGCGTCGATTCTTTTTCTCAATCTCGACTGGCGTGGTCTGGTTGGCGCGGTTATCGCGTTGCTGGTGGGCTATTGGGCGCTGCTGACATTCGTGCCGGTGCCCGGGCTCGGTGCCGCCTCGTACCAGCCCGAAACCAACCTCGCCAACTGGATCGATCTTCACTACCTGCCGGGACGGTTGTGGGACGAGACGCGCGATCCGGAAGGATTGCTGAGCACGCTGCCGGCGATCGGCACGTGTGTGCTCGGCGTGCTGGCCGGGCTATTGCTCAAGGACGAGCGAATCCCGCCCGCGCAAAGAACATCATGGCTCATCGCGGGCGGCATCGCGATGATTGCCGCCGGCTATCTGTGGGGTCTGCAATTTCCGATCATCAAGGCGATCTGGACGTCTTCATTTGTGCTGATTGTCGGCGGTTACAGCATGATACTGCTCGCCGTTTCGCACCAGGTCATCGATGTCTGGGAATGGAAATCCTGGGCCACGCCCTTCGTGTGGATCGGAGCGAACGCGATCTTGCTGTATTTCCTCAACGGGATTGTCGGTTTTGCGCCGTTGGCGTTTCGACTGATCGGCGGCGACGTCGCGCTCTGGATCAGCAGTGTAACAACGTCGGGAACAGGCGCATTTCTGGGGCACATTCTCGGGCTTGCGTTCGCAGTCGCGCTCGCCGGGTTTCTCTACCATCGCAGGATTTTCTTGCGCGTGTAGAGTTCAGGTCCCGACCTTGAGCTCGGACACGAGCGCGCGCAGAGCGGCGACCGTTGAAGGGGCGACACTCTTTCCCGTGCGCGGGTTTTCCGACGGGATATTTTCGATTGTCATCGTAAATCGGGCGGTGTCGGCGTCGACCGTTATCGTGTGGGTGTTGCGTGTGACGCCTGGATCGGCCCAAATTTCAAGCTGAGTACGGTCCGGCCCGATTCCCGCAAGGCTGAGTGCCGCTGCGACATTGACATTGGTGGGGAATCCGCGGGCGCCTTCGCGCGCGCTGCCGTCGAACACCTTCAATGGCTCCTTCAACCCGGTCACCGAAATTCCCCGCTCGCGCAGATAGGGTGCGCCGTCGAGTCCCGCGGGCGGCTTGCGCGTCACCATCTTGACCGAATGGATCGTGCCTTCGGCCGCGGCGCGAACCGCATCGAGGCCGATGAGCGCTCCGGTCGGCACAAGAATACGCGCGCCTTTCTGGCGCGCGCGCTCGACGAGGTCGCCGTTTTCCAGCAATTGCGCAACCGAAAGCGGCATGAAAATGCGGCCTTTGTCGATGGCGCTGAGCGCGACGTCGCGGAACAAGGCGGGCGGCAGGCATTCGACGACGATGTCACAGTCGTTTGCGAGTTCGGTGGCCTTGCGGACGGGAATGTCACTGCCGACCTGCGGCAGTGCCCGTTGCGCCTTTTCCACGTCGCGCACGGCCACGGCTGCAAGGGTGAGACCCGGGACGCCCGCGATCAGGCGTTTTGCCACCTCGAGCCCGACCGCGCCGAGACCGGCGAGGCCGACGCGCAGCGTCTTTTTGTTGTTCGTTTGTGTCATTTCTTCCGGCCGATGAAGTTCGGTTTGCGTTTTTCCATGAAGGCGCGGACGCCCTCGGCATAATCCGGCGTCAGGCTCGCCTCTCGCTGCAGAATCGCGCTCGAGATCGAGTTGGGCATCGAGCGTATTCGTCGCAGACGCATTGAGCGCGCGCTTGATCAAAGCCAGCCCTTGTGTCGGTGCGGCGGCAAAATGCTCGCAAAGCTTCTGCGCCTCGCTGGCGAGCGCCGCGTCGTCAACGCATTTCCAGATCAGGCCCCATTGTTCGGCCTTCTCCGCCGGCAATGGCTCGGCCAGAAGCGCAAGCCCGCGTGCCCGTGCATCGCCGACAAGCCGTGGAAGAAACCATGTGCCGCCCAAATCCGGCACAAGTCCGACACGCGCAAATGACTGAATAAAACTGGCCGACCGGGCGGCCAGCACGATGTCGCAGGCAAGCGCGATATTGCAGCCGGCACCGGCGGCGACGCCATTCACCGCGGCAACAACGGGAAAGGGTAGGGCGCGCAGCTTGCGGACCAGCGGATTGTAGTGTGCCTCCAGCGCGCCGCCGAGCACGACCGTTTCGCCTGGTTTGGCGAGCCGGTCGCTGAGATCCTGTCCCGTGCAGAAGCCGCGTCCGGCGCCGGTGATCAGCAGCGCGCGGCAGCTTTCGTCGGCCTCCGCCTCGTCGATGGCCCTGCGCAATGCCTGATGCATCGCCTCGTTGAAGGCGTTGAGCTTGTCGGGCCGGTTGAGCGTGATGGCGCGATATCCACTGCGGACGTCGACGATAACAGGTGTCTCGGGCGTCATGACTTTTCGAGAAACCGGTCGAGTTTGCCGATTTCGTCCTTCCTGTCCTCGAAGTCTTCCGCGATACGTTCGTAAAGCCGGGCAGCAGCCTGCAGCATATCGCGCTCGGGAAATTCTTCGCCGACGAACGCCGCAATTTCATCCAGCTCGGCGACCCAGCGGTAGGCTTTCGAATACATGCTGGGCACCTGGTTCGAGAGATAACGAAGAAGGTCGGGTCGGCTTTCGGCGAGCTCCGCCTTCAGCGCCTCGGCCGAGCCGCCGCGGCTTGCAGCCAGCATCATGGCCGTGCCGAGCGCGGTAAATCCCTTGGTGATGCCGGCATAGGACATCTTGAGCGCCGATGCGGCTGTCAGCGGCGCCGTCGAGAACGCGCACAATCAGTCCGTAGTCATTGAGCCTTGCAACGTCTTTTGCGGCCGGACCGGACACGTAAATTTTCGTGTTGGTGCTGCCGGGCTTCGGCGGCGGCCCGATGATACCGGCACCGACAAAAGGACAGCCGGTCTTGGCGATCACATCGGCGATCTTCTGCATCGTCGGCGGGCTGACCGCATTGCATTCGACATAGATCGGCTTTCTGTTGGCCGCGGTCAGGACAGGCACGAGGCGGGTTGCGAGGCCAAGCGCGTCGCCGGGTGGAACAATCGAGAGAAAAAAATCGGCTTCCGCGAGCGCGCGCTCTTCCACCGGCTGCATGCCGGCCTCGCGGGCGCGTTTGACGCTTTCCTCGCTGCGGCCTGCAAGCGACGTCAGCACGGTGACTTTGTTCTCCGTCAGACGGCGGCCGACCCCGGCGCCCATATTGCCCGGCGCGATAACGGCAACAGTAGGGGGCGTGCTCATGACCCGGTGACCCCGCCGTCGAGATTGATGCTCTGGCCTGTGACGAAGGCGGAGGCCTCCGACGCCAAAAACAGCACCGCTCCGACCAGATCTTCGGGCACTTCCGCGCGCGGCACGCATTGCATGGCGATAATGCGCTCCTTCTGGGCCGGCGTGACCGTCTTGCGCTCGATCTCGGTGAAGGTTGCGCCCGGCAGAATAGCATTCACCGTGATGTTGTCGGGGCCGAGTTCGCGCGCCATCGACAGGCTCATGCCCGCGAGCGCGGCTTTAGTCGCGATATAATGCAGGTAGTTCGGCCGCCCGAGGCGTACGGCGCCGGAGGCTACATTGATGATGCGGCCCCACTTGGCGCGCCGCATCGCGGGCAGCACGGCGCGCGCGCAAAGAAACGGCCCGGTGAGATTGACGCGCAGCACGCGTTCCCATTCCTTCAGCGGAATCTGGTCGAATGGCCGCATCTCCAGTGTCGAGAAGATCCCGGCATTGTTGATCAGCACGTCGATGCGGCCGTATTCGTCCTCCACCACCTCGATCATTTCCGCGATCGAGCTTTCGTCGGCGACGTCCGTTGTGACGGCGAGAGCCTGGCCTCCGGCCTTCAGGATCTCCTCGGAAACCGCGGCCGCCTTCTTTTCGTTCAGCTCCGCGATGACGGCACGTGCACCGGCCTTTGCGAACGATTTCGCGAACACGCGCCCGATGCCCTGGCCTGCGCCGGTGATGATGACGACGCGGTCCTTCAGGCCGGGAAACACGACATTCTGCAATTCGGCGCTCATGCCGCGCCCCGCTCCAGCTGCGGCAATTGCTCCAGCGCGGCGCGCGCATCCCACGGTGTCCACCAGGGCTTGAGCCCAAGATCGTTCGCGATGATGCCTGCCGTGATGTAGCCGGCGCCACCGGAAATCGCGCCACCCGGATGGCCGGCCGAGCCCGCGCTGTACAGATTCGGGATCGGCGAACGATAGCCGAAGTGGTTGTACATCACCTGCTCGGCGTTGAATGCGCCCATGAAGATGTCGCCGCCGCGCATGTTGATCATCTCCTGCACATATTCGCGGCCGGTGTAGACGTAGCGTCCGAGAATGTTCTTGCTTGTCATGTTCGGGCAGTAACGCGCGAAGCATTCGACGATCTTGTCGGAGAACTCCTCCTTGAAGGCCTCGTAACTTTGTCCGCCGAGATCGGGATTGAGCGGCATGACGTGCCAGCAATAGGTCGTGTGCTTGCCCGGCGGGGCCTGTGTCGGGTCGAGCAGGCTGAGCGGGCCCGATCCGAACTGCACGAGCTTCGGCACGCGGCCGGCCTGCACGTCCTGATGTGCCGAGAACAGGTCCTCCATGGTCTCGGCGCCGATGCTCCACTTCAGCGAGCGGTTGATGTTCGGGTCGAATTTCTCGGCGGCGAAACGCGGACTTTCGTTGAGCGCGAGATGCAGGCCGAACAGACTCCACGCGGTGTACTGGAAGCCGTCGAGTTTCTTGAGGAAAGCAGCGGGCAGCTGCTCACGGCCGATCAGGCTCTCGAAAGTCTGGTGCACGTCGAGCGTTGAAGCGACGAATTGCCTGGCGCGGACCGTCTGGCCGCCGAGCAGTTCGATACCGGTGGCGCGTCCATTCTCGATGACGATGCGATCGATGTTCACCTGCGGCTGGAACGTGCCACCGGCGGCGATGAATGCCTCCATCAGGCCGCGCGCCAGATTGAATGAGCCGCCCTGGCAAAGCTGGTAGCCGCTTTCCAGATCGAAGGCGCGGATCACCGAGCCCATCGGCGAGGTCTTCGAGAGGGTGTCCACGAGCCAGGTGCCGAACAGAGATACCTTGAACAGGAACAGCAACCGCACATGCTCGTTCTCGAACAACTCGCGTACGACATCGAGCGGCTGCCGGTTGGACACGTCCAGAAATTCGCGCCCCAAAGCCGTGCGCGACAGTAACGCTTCGCGTTCCTGCTTCGGCAACGGTTCGGCATAGCGCTCCGGCAAAAAGATCTGCGCCGTGATCTTTTCCGCCTTACGATTCCAATCGCGGAAAGTTTGCGCGTCCTTTTTCGAGAAGCGTGCGACGTTGGCGATCGATTCTTCGAGATCGCGCCCGAGCACGAGGGCGCTGCCGTCGTGATGCGCCTGGCCAAACTCGTAGCGCGGCGTGATGTAGGTGACGCGCTCGTCCAGGTTCAAATCCTTGAACCACGGCGTCTCGCTGATATGGAAATGATTGATGGAATGCAGGTTGTGATAGAAGCCGGGCAGCGTTACTTCGCGCGTGCACAAGCCGCCGCCATACGTCAGGCGGCGATCCACCAATAGAATGCTCAGACCGGCTCGGGCGAGATAGGTGCCCAGGATCAGGCCATGGTGTCCGGCACCGATAATGATGCCGTCATAGGTCTTATCGAGCGCCTTGGACAAAGGTCGAATTCCTCGAACTATATTTCCTGCGGTCTGGAGCAGGGCCGGGCGGGCTAGACTGCAAGGCCGCCGGCTCCCGGGTCAACGGGCACAAATCGCATGGCCGTGGGACGCCAACGAGACGTCCGACCGCACTTTCTCCGGGTGGACCAATACCCGCGGATTTCGGTACATTAGGCCATCCAAAACACGGGCCGAAATGGCCACGGGGAGGAACACAATGCGTAAAACTCTTTTGGCCGCGAGCGCCGCTCTGCTGCTCGCAGCGGGCCCAGCGGCGGCCCAACAGAAAACAATCAAGATCGGCTTCATCAGCACATTCAGCGGTCCGGTCGCCGTGATCGGCAACGACATGCGCAATTCTTTCGAGCTTGCGCTCGACCATCTCGGCCGCAAGATGGGCGGCATTCCGGTCGAAGTCATCTATGAAGATGACGGCTTCAAGCCGGAAGTCGGCAAGCAGAAGACCGACAAGCTCATCGAATCCGACAAGGTCGACTTTCTGACCGGCTATATCTGGTCGAACGTCCTGCTCGCCTCGCTGAAGTCGGCGGTCGACTCCAAGACGTTTCTGATCACGGCCAACGCCGGGCCCTCGCAGCTCGCGGGTGAACTGTGCTCGCCGTACGTGTTCTCGAGTTCGTGGAACAACGACCAGACGCCGCAAGCGATGGGCATGTACATGAATCAGAAGGGCGTCAAGTCGGTGTTCCTGATTGGCCCGAACTACGCGGCGGGCAAGGACATGCTGGCGGGCGTTGCCTCGACCTTCAAAGGCAAGGTTGTTGGCCAGGAGCTGACCAAATGGCCCGACCAACTCGATTTCTCGGCCGAGCTTGCGAAGGCGAAAGACGCCAATCCGGATGCGGTCTTCGTGTTCTATCCGGGCAGTGCGGGCGTGCAGTTTCTGACTCAATATGCGCAGGCCGGGCTTAAGGGCACAGATCCCGCTCTACACCGCCTTCACGATCGACGAGCTGTCGCTGCCGCTGCAGAAGGACCTCGCACTCGGCGTGCCCGGCGCGCAGGAATGGGTGAACGACCTGCCGAACGACGCCAACAAGAAGTTCGTCGCGGACTATCGCAAGAAGTACACGGTCGCGTCCGTCGTTCTATGGCGCGCAGTCCTACGATGCGGCGATGCTGATCGACTCGGCGGTGGTCGCGACCAAGGGCAACCTGTCCGACAAGAACGCGGTGCAGAAGGCACTGGAGAAGGCGGACTTCAAGTCGGTGCGCGGCGACTTCAAGTTCGGCAACAACCACGTTCCGATCCAGAACTTCTATCTGCAGGATGTGGTGAAGGACGGCGAAGGCGACTACGTGCTGAAGACGACCGCCACGATCGTCAAGGACTATCCAGGACGTCCATCACACGAAGTGCAAGATGCCCGATGAAATAATGTCGGGCGCGCGTAAATGGCGGCGGCGGCGCATGCGCGCTGCCGCCGTTTTGCTTGCCGGATGTGGTGAAGCGTCTGCACGTCATGACGCTGTTCATCGAGCAATGCCTCAACGGTCTGCAGTTCGGCCTGCTGCTGTTCATGCTGGCGGCGGGATTGACGCTGGTGTTCGGCATCATGGACCTGGTCAATCTGGCGCACGGCTCGCTGTACATGATCGGCGCCTATTTTGCCGCGACCTTCGCGGCGTGGACCGGCAGCTTCCTGCTTGGCGTCGCGATGGCGCTTGCCGCAACGCTTCTCGTCGGCATGGCTGTGGAAGTCGATCGCGATGCGGCGGCTCTACGGCCGCGACCATCTCGATCACGTGCTGGCACGTTCGGCCTCATCTTGTTTTTCGATGAGACGGTGCGGCTGATCTGGGGACCGGCAGGCTTGAGTTTGCCGCTGCCGTCGTGGCTCAACGCGCCGGTGCAGATTCTGCCCGGCGTCTATTACTCGGCCTACAAGCTCTCGATCATCATCGTTTCGCTTGCGGTTGCCGTCGCCTTTATTTTCTGGTGATGCGCACGCGCATCGGCATGCTGATCCGCGCCGGCGCCTCTAACCGCGAAATGGTCGGCGCGCTCGGCGTCAATATCAAGCTGCTCTATACACTGGTGTTCGGGCTTGGGCGGCGCTCGCCGGACTTGCCGGGCTGATGCAGGCGCCGATCCTCACCGTGCAGATCGGGATGGGCGAGATCATCCTCATTCTCGCCTTCGTCATCACGGTCATCGGCGGCATCGGCTCGATCCGCGGCGCATTTGTCGCCGCGATTTTCATCGGGTTGGTCGACACGCTGGGCCGCGCCTTCTTTCCGGATCTGTTGCGGATGGTGCTCAGCCCGGCCGCGGCATCGACCGCCGCGCCCGCACTGTCGTCGATGCTGATCTATCTGCTGATGGCGATCGTGCTGGTGCGTCAAGCCGGAGGGCCTGTTCTCGGCGGGCAACAAATGAGCGGCTGCGCTCAATCCACGCGCAACCGTCGCGGTCGTCGTGCTGCTCGCTGCCTGGCGCTGTTGCCGGTCTACGTCGAACTCACCGGCAACCGTTTCCTGCTCACGCTATTCACCCGCATCATCATTCTGGCGATGGCGGCGGTCAGCCTCAATCTGATCCTCGGTTATGGCGGCATGATGAGCTTCGGCCATGCCGCCTATCTCGGCATCGGCGGCTATGCCGTCGGCATGCTGGCGCACGAGGGGATTTACAGCGGTTTCGTGCAGTGGCCGGTGGCGCTTGCGGCATCCGCGCTTTTTGCTCTGGTCATCGGCGCGCTCAGCCTGCGTACGCGCGGCGTCTATTTCATCATGATCACTTTGGCCTTCGCGCAGATGGCCTATTACATCGTCGCGGGCCTCGCGCGCTACGGCGGCGATGACGGTCTCACTATCTAGAAGCGCAGCCAGTTCTTCGAGCCGATCAATCTGTCGAACAAGATGCAATTTTACTACATCTGTCTCGCGCTGCTTTATGCGTCGATCTATCTGGTCTGGCGCATCGTCAATTCGCGCTTCGGGATGGTGATCCAGGGCGCGCGCTCGAACGACACGCGCATGCGCGCGATCGGCTTCCCGACCTATCGTTACAAGCTGACCTGCTTCGTCATTGCCGGCACGCTGTGCGGGCTTGCCGGCGCGCTGCTCGCCAATCACACCGATTTCGTCAGTCCTGCAATGATGTATTGGACGCGCTCGGGTGACCTCATCATCATGGTCGTGCTTGGCGGCATGGGATCGGTGGTCGGCCCGGTGTTCGGCGCAGTAGCGCTTCTGGTGCTGGAGGAAGCGCTCTCGGGCATTACCGAATATTGGCAGATCATCCTTGGGCCGCTGCTGCTGCTGGTCGTGCTGTTCGCGCGCGGCGGCATCGACGGCTTGCTCGGCAAGGTGCGCCATGCCTGAGCTGCTGCAGGTCGAGAAGTCTTGCCAAGCGCTTCGGCGGCATCGTCGCCACCGACGACCTCAGCATCACTATCCCCGAAGGGGAATTGCATGCGGTGATCGGCCCGAACGGCGCAGGCAAGACCACGCTGATCGCGCAACTTAGCGGGCAACTCACGCCGGATTCCGGCCGCATCCATTTTGCCGGCAGCGATATTACGGCGCTGCCGATGCCCGCGCGCAGCGCGCTCGGGCTCGCGCGTTCGTTCCAGATCACGTCGCTTTTTCTCGATCTTTCGGTTCTCGACAATGTGGCGCTGGCCGTTCAGGCGCATGCCGGGCATTCATTTCACTTCTGGCGCGACGCACGCCGAGAGCCGGAATTGCGCGATCCCGCCCGCGCGGCACTGGCCCGCGTCGGGCTCAACAGCGCGCGAAAATCTGCCGGCGTCGGCGCTCAGCCATGGCGAACATCGCCAGCTTGAGCTCGCGATGGCGCTTGGCTTCGAAGCCGCGCATGCTTTTGCTCGACGAGCCGATGGCAGGGCTCGGGCCGGAGGAATTGGCGCGCATGGTGGCGATGCTGCGCGAGCTCAAGAAGGAGCTGACCATCCTTCTGGTCGAGCACGACATGGAGGCTGTCTTCGCGCTCGCCGATCGCATCACGGTCCTGGTTTACGGCCGCGTGATCGCTTCGGGAAAGCCGGAGGAAATCCGCAACAACGCGCAGGTGCGCGACGCCTATCTCGGCGAGCAGGAGGCCGTTCATGGCTGAACCGGTGCTCGCGCTCGATGGAATTGAAACCTGCTACGGGCTGAGCCAGGTGCTGTTCGGGGTGTCGCTGGCGATCGCGCCGGGCGAGATGGTGACGCTGATGGGCCGCAACGGCATGGGCAAGACGACGACCGTGCGATCGATCATGGGGCTTACGCCGGCGCGGGCCGGTGCTATCCGCTTCATGGGCGACGATATTCGGGGGCTGCCTTCGTACAGAGTGGCCCAGTGCGGGATCGGCCTGGTGCCGGAAGGCCGGCAGATCTTCCCGAACCTTTCCGTGCGCGAGAATCTGCTCGCGACGGCGGTCCAGCGCGACGGTGCGGAATGGACGCTCGACAAGGTCTACGCGTTGTTTCCGCGGCTTGCCGAACGCGAAGGCAGCATGGGCAATCAATTGTCCGGCGGCGAGCAGCAGATGCTCGCGATCGGGCGTGCGCTCATGACCAATCCGCGGCTGCTGATACTCGACGAGGCGACCGAGGGCCTCGCGCCGCTTATTCGCGCGGAGATCTGGCGCTGTCTTGCCAGCCTCAAAGAGTTGGGCCTGTCGATCCTGGTCATCGACAAGAACGTCGGCGCACTGTTGCGCGTGGCCGACCGCCATTTCCTGATCGAACGCGGGCGCGTGGTGTGGAAGGGCACCTCGCCGGAGCTTGCCGCGGCGCCCGACGTGCAGCACCGCTATTTGGGCGTCTGATCTATTCGGCCGGCAGCGGCGGACCGCGACGTCGGATGAACGTAAAGGTCGCTCCGCCGAGCCTGCGGTGCAATTTGTCGAGCAGCAGATAGATCACCGGCGTCGTGTAGAGCGTGAGCACCTGCGACACCAGCAGCCCGCCAATGATGGTAATGCCGAGCGGGCGCCGCAACTCGGACCCAGGGCCGATGGCGATCACCAACGGCAACGCACCGAGCATGGCGGCCATCGTGGTCATCAAGATCGGGCGGAAACGTGCGAGACACGCGTCGTGAATTGCCCGTTCGGGCGAGAGGCCGAGCCGCCGTTCGCCGTCGAGCGCGAAGTCCACCATCATGATGCCGTTCTTCTTTACGATGCCGATCAGAAGAATGATGCCGATGAAGGCGATGATCGAGAGTTCCGCGCCAAACAGTTGCAGGGCAAGCAGCGCACCGAGACCGGCCGACGGCAGCGTGGAAATGATCGTCAGCGGGTGTGCAAGACTTTCATAGAGAATGCCGAGAACGATGTAGACAGCGATAAGCGCTGCGATGCAGCAGCAAGCGGTTGCGCGCCGGCGGACTGTCTGAAGGCTCGAATATCGCCGGCAAAGTCCGCATGGATGATGTCGGGCAAATGCAGGTCGATGACCGCTTTTTCGATTGCCGCGGTGGTTTCCTCGATGAAGGCATCGGGCGTCAGATTGTACGAGATCGTTATCGAGGGGAATTGACCCTGATGGTTGACGGCCAGCGGAATATTGCCGCGCTCCATGCGCGTTACCGCTGAAAGCGGAACCTGTGCGGCGCCGTTGCCCGGAACGTAGACTCGCGTGAGATCGCTCGGGTCACGCTTGTACTGGCGGTCGACTTCCAGGATGACGCGATACTGATTGCGGGTGCCGTAAATCGTCGAGATCTGCCGCTGCGAAAAGGAGTTGTTGAGCGCGTTGTCGATATCCTGCACACGCACGCCCAGCCGCGCCGCGGCTTGGCGGTCGATACTGATATTGACCTGCAACCCTCCCTGGTCACGGTCGGTCGTGACGTCGACGACGCCCGGCACCTGCTTCACGCGGTCGAGAACGCCCGACACGCGCTTCTGCAATTCCTCGATGTCGGAGCTCCACAGCGTGAACTGGTATTGCGAATCGGATTGCCGGCCGCCCACCCGAACGTCTTGTGCCGGAAACATAAACACGCGGAGACCCGGAATTTCGGCGAGCTTCGGCCGTATGCGCGCGATGACACGCTGGGTGCTCAGTCCGCCGCGTTCGCTGAGCGGCTTCAGGCTGATAAACAGACGGCCGAAATTGACCGCGGCATTGAAAGGCGATGCGCCGACCGACGAGCCGAGGCCGGCGACAGCAGGGTCGGCGAGCACCACATCCATCGCCTTGAGCTGCAAGGCCTTCATGGCGTCGAACGAAATATCCGGCGATGCGATCGTGCCGCCGAAGATCAGGCCGGTGTCGTCCTGCGGGAAGTAGCCTTTCGGCGTCTTGATGTAGAGGCCGACCGTGAGCACGATCGTTGCGACGAATACGATCAGCATGAACGGCCGGTGACGCGAGCGCGAGCGTGAGCGTGCGGTCGTAGAAACCGGACCAGCCGCGCCAGCAGGCCCTCGACCTGGCGATCGAGCCAGGTGCGTCGCGGCTCGGCGGCTGCCGCACGAAGTAGGCGCAGATCATCGGCGTCACCGACAATGACACCACCGTAGAAATCGCGATCGCAAACGCAAGCGTCACGGAAAACTCGCGGAACAGAGCGGCCTACTACGCCACCCATGAACAGCAGCGGGATGAAAGCTGCGACCAGGGATACCGAAATCGATACCACCGTAAAGCCGATCTGCCTTGCGCCCTGCAGCGTCGCGCGCAGCGGCGAGGCGCCTTTTTCAAGGTGGCGGAAAGCGTTCTCGATCATGACGATGGCGTCGTCGACCACAAAGCCCACGCTGACTGCGAGTGCCATCAGCGACAGGTTGTCGATGGAAAAGCCCGCGGCCCACATCGCGGCGCAGGTGCCGGAGAGGGCGAGCGGAACAGTCACGCCGGCTGCCGCGGTCGGTGCCGCCCGCCGCAGAAACAGAAACACGACGAGCATCACGAGCCCGATGGTCGCGGCGAGCGTAAGTTGCATATCGTGCACGCTGGCCCGGATGGTCTGCGTGCGATCGCTCAGCACCGAAATGTCGAGACCTTCGGGCACCCATTGCCGAAGCTCGGGCAGCAATTCGTAGATCCGGTCAACAGTGTCGATGACGTTGGCGTTTCCTTGTTTGGTAATGATGAGCAGAACCGAAGGGTCTCTGTTGAACCATCCCGCCGAACGCGTGTTCCGCACGCTCGGGCGGATGGTGGCAACGCTCGACAGACGAATGACGGTGCCGTTGATCGTCTTGACGACAACCGGATCGTACTCGCCGGCATCGCGCAGCTGGTCGTTGATGCCGATCGTGACGGCCCGCTTGCTGCCATCGAAGGATCCAAGAGGGCCGGCCGCATTTGAATTGGAGATGGCAGTGCGGACGTCTTCCAGCGAAAGGCCCATTGCCGACAATCGCGCCGGGTCGACGCTTACGCGGATGGCCGGCTGCTCTGACCCTGCGACGGTCACGTCAGCCACACCATCGACCTGCGACAGGCGCTGCGCGATCACGCTGTCGGCGGCGTCGTAAATGGCGCTCGGCTGCAGGGTCTTCGATGTGAGCGCAAGAATCAGGATCGGGGCCGCGGACGGGTTGGCCTTGCGGAACGTCGGCAACGTCGGCAGGTCGCCAGGCAGGTCGGCGAGTGCGGCGTTAAGTGCAGCCTGCACGTCGCGCGCGGCGCCATCGATACTGCGGTTGAGGTCGAACTGGATGGTGATGCGGGAAAGGCCGAGCGAGGAGACCGATGTCATCTCGGTCACGCCGGAGATTTCGCCGAGACGCCGTTCGAGTGGCGCCGCCACCGTCGCCGCCATCACGTTGGGTTCGGCCCCCGGACGGCTGGCGCTGACATAAATCGTCGGGAATTCCACGGTTGGAAGGCTGGCAACCGGGAGAAACAGGTAGGCGACCGCGCCGACGAGGAACAAGCCGATCGCGAGCAACGTGGTGCCGATCGGACGCCGGACGAACGGGTATGAGAAATTCACGGCCGGCCCCGTGCGGCCCGTCCGCGCGCGTGGCGCGACCGGCGGCGATGCAGGCGCAAGGCGCGCGCGCAGGCGCTCCATGTAGAGGTAGATCACGGGCGTGGTGTAGAGCGTCAGCAACTGCGACAGCAGCAGGCCGCCGACGATGGTGATGCCAAGCGGGTTGCGCAGTTCCGATCCGGTGCCGCCCTCCAGTGCGAGCGGCAGCGCGCCGAACAGTGCCGCAAGCGTGGTCATCATGATCGGACGGAAGCGCAGCATCGCAGCCTGTACGATCGACTGCTCGGGCGAGAGGCCCTGGGTGCGCTCGGCCTCGATGGCGAAGTCGATCATCAGGATTGCGTTCTTCTTCACGATGCCCATCAGCAGCACGATGCCGATCAGCGCGATCACCGAGAGGTCATAGCCGAACAGCATCAGCGCGAGCAGTGCGCCGACGCCGGCGGAGGGCAGGGTGGAAAGAATCGTGAGCGGGTGGATGAAGCTTTCGTAGAGGACGCCCAGCACGATGTAGATCGCAATGACGGCGGCCAGAATCAGCCAGGGTTCGCCTGCAAGCGATTTATCGAATTCGGCAGTATCGCCGGAATAGCTTCCGGTTACGGAGGAGGGCATCCCGATTTCGCGCTGCACCGTGCGGATCGCGGCAACCGCGTCGGATAGCGCGTAACCGTCATTGAGATCGAAGCTGATCGTGACGGAAGGAAACTGCTCCTGATGCGCGATAGCAAGAGGAGCTGACGTCGGGACGAAACGGGCAAACGACGACAGCGGCACCTGGTTGCTGCCGGTGACCGCGTTCGGTGTCGCGGTCGTGTTGGTATTGGTGGTGCCGGTCGCGGTGTTGCCGACGGTTGCCGCTGTGCCGGTCGAGGTGCTGGCGCCGGTCACATAGAGCTTGGTGAGCGCGTTGGGATCCTGCTGGTAACGCGGCTGCGCCTCAAGAATGACGCGGTATTGGTTAGCCTGCCCGTAGATCGTCGAAATCTGCCGCTGGCCGAAAGCGTCATTGAGCGTATCGGTGACGCTTTGCATGGAGACACCCAGCCGTCCGGCCTGTTCGCGATCGACGTCGACCCGCACGCGCGGCCCGCCTTCCTGCGCTTCCGATGCGACCTCGCGCAGGGCCGGGTTGCCCCGCAAGCCGCGCACCAGTTTGTCCGCCCACTCGATGACTTCGTCGCGGTCGGTGGAGACGAGCGTGTATTGGTACTGCGCCCGGCTCACGCGCGTGGATATCTGGATATCCTGCGTGGCCTGGAAATAGACCGTCATGCCGGCCACGCCGGCGACGGCGCGCTTGAGGCGGGCAACGATCTCGTCAATATGCGCGCGCCGCTCATCGCGTGGTTTAAGCGAAATCGCCAACCGGCCGGCATTCGGGGTTGCGTTGATCGGGCTGACGCCGATCACCGAAACCACGCCCGTGACGTCGGGATCGGCCCGGATCGCATCCTCGACGAGGCGCTGGCGGCGCTGCATCTCGGTGAAAGAGACGTCGGTGCCGGCCTCGGTCACCGCCGTGATCAGGCCGGTGTCCTGCAATGGCAGGAAGCCTTTCGGCACTGCTACATAGAGCAGAATGGTGGCAGCCAGCGTCGCCAGAGTGACAGCGAGCGTTTCAGGCTGGCGGCGCAGCACCCACAAAAGGCTCGAACGGTAAAACTCTACACTGCGATCGATCAGGGCATTAAAGCGTCGTGTCAGCGCGCTGGGCTCGCGTTCGCCAACGTGCCGGAGCAGGCGGGCGCACATCATTGGCGTCAGCGTCAGCGACACGACGGCTGACGTCACCACCGCAATGGTAAGGGTGAGTGCGAATTCGCGAAACATGCGGCCGACCAGGCCGGTCATAAACAGAAGCGGGATAAAGACCGCGATCAGCGACAAGGTCAGCGAAATCACGGTGAAACCGATTTGGCGCGCGCCTTTAAGCGCTGCGTCCAGCGGGCCTTCGCCATCTTCCATGTGGCGGACGATGTTTTCGATCATCACGATCGCATCGTCGACCACAAAGCCCGTGCCGATGGTCAGTGCCATCAGCGACAGGTTGTCGAGCGAAAATCCGCAGAACCACATCACGCCGAAGGTTGCGATCAGCGACAGCGGCAGCGCGACGCCTGCGATGATGGTGGCGCGGATCGTGCGCAGGAATATCAGAACCACGAGCACAACCAGCGCGATGCTGAGTACCAGCGTGAACTGCACGTCGTTAATCGACGCGCGAATAGTGGTGGTCCGGTCGTTGACGATGGTCAGGTCGGCGCCCGCCGGCATTGCGCGCCGCAGGCGCGGGAGCTCCGCGCGCACGCGCTGCACGGTCTCGATCACATTGGCGCCGGGCTGGCGCTGCACGTCGATAACGATCGATGGCTGGCCCCGGTACCAGGCACCGACTTTGGTGTTCTCCAGCCCATCCACGACGTCGGCGACGTCGCTGATCTTCACCGGCGCGCCGTTGCGGAACGCCACGACGATGTCCTTGTAGGTATCGGCGGCGGTGATCTGATCATTGGCGGCGATGGTGTAGGACTGGTGCGCGCCGTCGAGCGCGCCTTTCGGTCCGGCAACATTGGCGCCGACGACGGCCGTGCGCAGGTCATCGAGCGCGATGCCGTAGGCGGCAATCCGCGAGAGATCGGCCTGAATGCGTATTGCCGGCCGGATACCGCCCTGCACCGAAACGCGCCCGACGCCTGTCACTTCGGACAACCGCGGCGCCATGATGGTGTCGGCCATGTCGCTCAGCGTGCGCTGACTGATCGTCTGCGACGTCAAAGCGAGCGTGATGATCGGCGCATCGGCCGGGTTCACCTTCGAGTAGAGCGGCGGGTAGGGCAAGTTGCGGGGCAGCGTCGAGGCGGCCGCATTGATTGCCGATTGCACATCTTGTGCGGCGCCGTCGATGTCGCGGTTGAGGTCAAACTGCAGCGTCACCTGGCTGATACCGAAGGAGCTGGATGAAGTCATCGTCTGCAGTGCCGGGATCTGGCCGAACTGCCGCTCAAGCGGAGCGGTCACCAACGAGGCGATGGTGTCGGGATTGGCGCCCGGCAATTGTGTCGTCACCTGGATAGTCGGGAAGTCGACCTGCGGCAGCGCCGAGACCGGCAGCCACCAGTAACCGAGACAGCCGCCCAACATCACCGCGACACCGAGCAGCGAGGTCGCGATCGGCCGGTGAATGAATGGCGACGATACGCTCATTGCTGTGTGTTTGGTCTTGCCGTGCCGCCGCCCCGTTGCCGCCGTGCTCCGCCTTGCCCCTGCGGACGCTGACCGGCGGGCTGAGCTGCCGGTGCTTCGCCGCTGCCGATCGCGACTTTGGTGCCATCGGTGAGGCGGACAAAACCGGTCGTCACGACGCGCTCGGGCGCCTCAAGACCCTTGCTGATCACCGTCTGCGTCTCGTCCTGTTTCTGCACCGTAATCGGCCGGACCGAGACGGAATCGTCATCCTTGACGACGTACACGAAGGTGCCGTTTGGACCTCGTTGCACCGCGCCTGTCGGGATCACCACGACCTGCTTCAGCGTGTCGACCAGCAGCCGGATATTGACGAACTGCCCAGGCCAGAGCTGCAGGTTGGCGTTGGGAAATTCGGCCTTGAGCTTCACGGTGCCGGTGGTCTGGTCGACCTGATTGTCGACGACCCTGAGCGCGCCGCGGTCGATCACCGCGTCGTTATCCGAGCGCTGCGCTTCGACGTTGAGCGGACCTTTGTTGAAGGCGGTGTTCACCTGGGAAAGATCCTGCTGCGGCAGATTGAACAGCACCGAGATCGGCTGCAGCTGTGTGATGACCACAATTGATGAATTGGTGTCGGCCGAGCGCACGTAGTTGCCTTCGTCCACCATGCGAATGCCGGTGCGGCCGTCGATCGGCGCGGTAATTGTCGTGTAGCCAAGCATCGCTTGGGCATTGTCGATCGCTGCCTGATCGGCCTGGACCAGCGCGGTGTACTGCGCCACCAGCGCACGCTGGGTATCAGCTTGCTGTTTGTTGATCGCGGCGGTGGCGGCAAGTCTTTCGTAGCGCTCGAGATCGATCTTCGAGTTTGCGAGCTGCGCTTCGTCCTGCGCCTTTTTGGCGATCGCCTGATTGAGTTGCGCTTGATAAATAACAGGGTCGATCTTGGCCAGCACGTCGCCCTTCTTGATGTCGTCGCCTTCCTTGAAGTTGACGCTGAGGAGCTTGCCGTCGACTTGCGGGCGTACCGTCACCGTATTGAGAGCTTTGATGGTTCCAACCGCATCCAGATAGACCGGCACATCCGCACGGGCCGCGAGGGCGACGAGCACGGGGACGGGTCCCTCGCCGGCGGCGAAGCGTCCGCCGCGCCGCTGTTGCGGTGCCGATGGGCTGAAGACGTAGTAGAGCGCCGCTGCAAGCGCGATCAAAATGAAAGCGATCGCAAACGTGCGACGAGTGCCGCTGCGCGCCTTCGCCAGGATCTGTTTGGGAAACTCACCGTGCATTGGCGGCTTCCACTGGTTTGGGCGACCAGCCGCCGCCAAGGGCCTGGTAGAGACTCACGATCGCCTGCACATGCGCAAGGCGCGCCTGCACAAGCGCGTCTTCCGCCTGGAAGAGCGTTTGCTGCGTCTGCAGCACGGTGACGAGATCGACCGTGCCTTCCCGCAGACGCTGCTCGGAAATGTCGAAAGCACGGCGCGAGCTTGCGACAACGTCGCGCTGCAGGCGTTCGCGCTGTGCGGTCTGACGGATGGCATCGAGCGCATTTTCGACGTCGGCAAATCCTGAAATCACGGCCTTGCGATAGATCTGCAGCAGTTCGTCTTGCCGGCCCTTTTGCAGGTCCAGATTGCCGAGCAGCTGGCCGCCATGGAAGATCGGCTGCGTCAGTCCGGCCGCGGCCGTATAGATGACCGACTCCGGCCGCAACAGCAGCTTGAGAAAGGCGCTTTGATAACCGCCTTCGCCCGTGAGCACGATGCTGGGCAGGAATTGGGCGCGCGCGTTTTCCACGTTGGCGTTGGCGGCCGCGAGATTGGCTTCGGCTTCGCGGATGTCAGGACGTTGAGTGAGAAGCTCGGACGGCAGGCCGGGTGTCACGCGCGGATAGGCGATACTGCGCAGGCTGCCGCCGCGGATTGTCATGCTTTCGGGCGAGCGGGCCATCAGCACGGCAAGCGCGACCCGGTTTTGGCGCAGCGTCTGCTCGAGCGGCGGGATGGCAGCACGCTGCGTGTTGACGAGGCTTTCCTGCTGGGCAGTGTCGAGCGCGGATGCGGTGCCCGCCTGCAAGCCGCTGCTGAATCAGGTTGAGCACGCGCGTCGCGCTGGCAAGGTTTTCGCGCGCGACGCGCAGACGATCCTGCGTGGCCAATACCTGGAAATAAGCGTTGGCGGCGGCAACCACGGTGGTGAGGGCGACGACCTCGCGATCGAACCGGCTGGCGACCGCTGTCTGTTCAGCGGCGCGCAGAGCAGAGCGGTTCTTGCCCCAGAAATCGATCTCGTAACTTGCGCTGAGCGTGGCTGAGAGGTTGTTGTTGATGATTTGAATGTTTGCGCCCGACCGCGAAACGTTGACGACACTCGAACTGCCGGTGGTCTTTGACTGCTGCGAGTGTGTGGCATTGCCATTGAAATCGATGATCGGCAGCAACGCGGCGCCGACAATGCGGGAATTCGCGTCCGCCTGTACGATGCGCGCGACCGCCGCTGCGATATCGAGATTGGCGGCGCGGGCCTCTTCAATGATCTCGGTCAGTTCGCGCGAGCGGAAACCGCGCCACCAGTCGAGCGGGGGCACTGCCGCTTCCGCCGCCGCGGGATTGCGCGGACCTGCGCTGTAGGCAGGCGGGATATTGAGCCCAGGCTCCGGTTTGTCGCCGGCGAGCAGGCAGCCGCCGAGCGGCAGTGATACGCATATACTCTGCAGCATTGTCCAGAACGGGCGCCCCCAAGCTATCGTTCCCGCCTCCTTTGTCTTCCCACCCCAATGCATCCAAAGCGCTTTCAAACCCCGGCCAAAGAGCGACTCGGTTGAGCAACAATATTACTACCGTTTGTCGCTCACGGTCTTTCGCCGCCCGGGGGGCCAGTTGGCTAGCGCTTGCCGTCCGGCGGGTGTGATTTTTGCAGCTATATCGGCAAAAATGCCCTGGACCGTCTGATCGAAGTTGAGACGGGCGGCGCGGGTTTGGGCCGTGGCGGCGCGCATAGCCTCGACATCGAATGGCTCCTGCCGCAGGACCTCGTGGACATACTGCCGTGCTGAATGAAATTTCGCCTGCGTGTCCTCGATAGCCGCATGATTGGCGTTGATTTGCCTGCGCAAAATCTCTGCATCCGCCGGGGGCAATGTCGCCGCCAGACGTTCGACGCGCACGAATACGTTGGGATCCCAATAGGACGGTGCCGGCGCGCGGATGATCATCGCAAGAGCAATGCCGACAAAGAACAGGTTGAGCGCGAGCGAGCCGAGCAGCAGCCAGCGCGATGAGCCGCGAGCCGGGGCCGGCAGGGCATGGGCAATGCTCATGGACGCGCTCCCGTGAATGCTTCGGGTTCGAAGGTAATGGAACCTATGCCGCCGCCGCCGACAAAGGCAGGCGCGGCTGCCGGGTCGTCAAAACGGCGGTCGAGCCCGGCGATGCCGACGTAGAACCCGAGCGCAGCGCTGCAGGCCAGTGCCGCCATGCGCGGCCAGGCCGGGGCGAACTGCCAGTCGAGCAGCACACCGGGCAGACGCCACAGCGGCTGCTTTTGCCGGGGCAACGGGGCGCTAATGCGGCTGAGCACGCGATTGACTGCAGCCTCGTCGACAGGTTCCATCCCCGACGCTTGACCGCCGCTTCAATAAGCTTGTCGAACTGCTCGTTGTTCATTTTCACTCGTCCCCATCGATCATATTTCCGAGTGCGCGGCGCAAATTCTGCTTGCCGCGCACCAGCAAGGTCTCGACCGCCGATACCGACGTGTCGAGAATTTCGGCGACTTCCGCATTGCTCATGCCTTCGCCGTAGGTGAGCATGATCGCGCTGCGCTGGCGCGCGGGGCAGCTTGTCGATCGCGCCCCGACCATGCGCTCGCGCTCGTCGGTTTCAGCTTTCTCGGTTGCACCCGGCGATGGGTCGACAATATCGCCGGCCGCCTCCAGCTCGACCCACGGCGCGCGCCGTTTGCGGTCGAGACAGAGATTGACCACCACGCGGGTGAGCCAGGTGCGGAACAACGCAAGCGGTCGCCAACGCGGCGCATGCGTCCACACGCGCATGAGCGCTTCCTGTGCGACGTCCTCGGCCTCCGCAGCATTTCCGAGGATGCGGCGGGCAAGACCGAGCATGGCCGGCAAGTGACGGCGCGCAAGCAACTGGAACGCCCGTTCGTCGCCGCGCGCGACCCGGGCCATGAGCGCTTCGTCGCTGTCATCCATCGCGATGCGGCGGTTGCCATAGCGGATGCCCGTTCATTGTAGACTTGGCCTGTCTGTTTAACGGGCGGCGCGTCCGAATCCTGTGGCGGCAGTATACCGGGAAAACGGCCGGTTGATCATGCCTAACTTATTGAATTATCGGGGATTCGTAACTCGTCTCTGGGCCGCAAGCTCGAGCCCCTTCACCAGCCGATAGACTACCGTGCAGTTCGGCACCGGCACATTCAGCCGCTTCCCTTCACGCACGATAAATCCGGTCAGTTCGTCAATTTCGGTCGGCGCGCCACGCGCAATATCGAGGGCCATCGAACCGGCATGTCTCGACATCGGAATTTGGCCGGAGCGGACCTTGTCGACGAAATCCATCGGTGGAAAGGCGAAGCTGCCGCCCAGCGCCCGTACGACGGCTGTGCATTCGGCGGCCATGTCGTCGATCAAGGCGCGCATCTCGGTCGGAGTCATATCTGGCGGCATTGTCCCCCATCATCAGCGCGCCCAGCGGGTTCATCACGCAATTGAAGACAAATTTCGACCAAACGGCGCCCATCGGATCGGCGACGACTTCTGTCTCCATGCCAGCTTCGTTCAGAAGATCGGCGAGCGGGCGCACATCCTCGATACTGCCGCGCACCGGACCGAGCCAGCTTTTCCCCTCGATCAGGCATTCGATGCAGCCTGGTTCGACGTAACGGCCGGCATTCATCGTCACTCCGCGGATGACGCATGCTCGGGGATCAGAGAGCAGAACCTCCGCATTGCCCATCCCGTTCTGGAGCGTAACCAGCATCGGATTTCCGGCGAGCATCGGCCGCAATTGGGCGAGAGCGTCGGCGGTCATCTTGGACTTGATAAGGAAGATAACGGCATCGAACGCCGCACCTTTCAGCGAAGTCGGGTCGGCGGTTGCCCGAATTTTGGCGGTGCGCGCGCTCCTGCCAATGATGCGGATGCCGCGCGCGTTGATGGCGTCGACGTGTTCTGCGTTCGTGTCGAGCGCGGTCACCCTGGCCGCCGACGAAAGCGCGGCGGCAAAGAGTCCGCCAATGGCGCCGCAGCCGACGATGAGGATTTGCTTGCTCATGCCGCGATCGTGCGCGGGCGAACCGTCGCGCCGCTCACCGCCCACTCACGTCGGTAAGCGCGAAGCCGGCGACACGCTTGTAGTTTTCCGACAGCGCGCGCAGTTCGTCCTGGGTGATATATTTGTCGAGATCATCGAACGGCCGGTCGCCGACGAGTTCCTCGACCTTGATGTTGATGAAATCGGGCGGGTGCTCGCGGTTGGTGCGCACCACCCGTGCAGCGGGCCCGGCCCGCGCGGCTTCATAGGCCTTGAGCGCATCACGCGGGTCCGCGTTGGTGCGAAGCAGATCGGCCAGAGTACGCGCGTCGATCGCCGCTTGCGCCGCACCGTTTGACCCACGTGGATACATCGGGTGCGCCGCGTCCCCTGCGAGCGTGATCCTGCCGAATGTCCACTTGTCGATCGGATCCTTGTCGACCATCGGATATTCGAGGATTTGGTCGGCGTCGCGGATCATCTGCGCAATGTCAAGCCAGTCGAAGCGCCAGCTCTCATAGAGCGGAAAGAAATCGGCAATATTGCCGGGCTTGTTCCAGTCGTTCTGCTCGAACGTGTCGCGCTTGATCTCGGCCATCCAATTGATCAACTGGCGCCCGTCACCGTCGATGTCGTCGATAATGGGATAGATGACGATTTTGCCCGTCAAAATTGAACCCACACGCATATACGTGCGGCCGTCGAAGATTGGCTTGCGCCGCGTCACCCCGCGCCAGGTGTTGATGCCGGCAAATGCGACCTTATCGGTGGGGTAGAATTGTCTGCGAAGCGTTGAATTAATGCCCTCGCAGTCGACCACGATATCGGAGCGCACGCTGTCGCGTTTGCCGCCGGTGCTGGTCTTGAAGTGCACGGTTACACCGCGTTCGTCCTGCTCAGCGCCGGTGCATTCGTAATCGGTGCGGACGGAGTCGGCGCCCAGACGCGCCAGCGCCGCCCTATACAGGATCATGTGAAGGCGGCCGCGATGGATGCAGACTTCCGGATATTCGTAACCCGCCAGTTTCCCGCGCGATTCCTTGTAAATGAGCTGGCCGAAGCGGTTGTAGAAACGGCTCTCGCGGTTCTCGATGCCGGCCTTGAGCAGTTCATCGGCCAAGCCGAGCGCAGTGAATTCGCGCATGGCATGCGGCAGTAGGGTAATGCCTACCCCGAGCTCCCTCAGTTCGGGCGCACGCTCGTAGACGCGGCAGGCGATGCCACGTTCCTTCAGGTTGAGTGCGAGCGACAGTCCGCAGATGCCGCCGCCGATGATGGCGATTTCCATAGTGCTGAGGAATGGACGAAATCGGTTTTCGTCTGTCAACATGGGGCGATACTGCGGCGCCCGCCGCTGAAACGGAGGAGAAATCCCATGGACAAGGCACTTTACGATCGCGGAATGACGATGCGCCGCAAGGTATTGGGCGATGAATACGTCGATCGCGCGGTCGCCAATACCGACGATTTCAATCGGCAATTTCAGGAATTGCTCACAACCTATTGCTGGGGCGCCGTCTGGGGTGACGACGCTCTCAAGCCGCGCGAGCGCAGCATCCTCAATCTCGGGATGATCGCGTGCCTCGGTCGAATGCATGAATTCGAGGCGCATTTCCGCGGGGCCCTTCGCAACGGCCTCACGCCAAACGAGCTTTCGGCCATCTTGCGGCAGGTCGCCGTTTATTGCGGGTTCCCGGCGGCGGTGGACTGTCACCGGGTTGCCAAACAGGTCCTCGCCGCGGAGTCCAAGAAAATCTGATACGCTGATACCAAAGCGGCAGAATCCCGTTAACGAGATAGTCGTATTGTGGTCTTGAATGTGCCTTCATCCCGGAGCAATGAGGGCGCGGCTTGCTGGCGACTCCCTTTCCCGGCCTTAGGTGGAAAATGGCGCGATTCTCTGCTGCTTTTATGCTGACTTTGCCGGTTGCAGCGGCTTTTTTGGCTACGCCCGCACTGGCTCAGCGGCCATTGCCCCCGCCCGGCGTCTATGAAGAGCGTCTCCCCCCGGTCATGGGTCGCTACGACGACAATGATCTCTACCCGGCAACGCCGGTGGCTCCCCGTAACGGACGGCGCGGGTCCAATCGGACTCTTCCCTATCCGGACGATGAACCTGCGCAACCGCCGCCACCCGGACTTTTCGAGTCATCACGCGGTCATCAGCTTGACGCGCGGCAGCCGCCTCAGATTGATCCGCGGCAACAGCCCCCAGCCGTCACGCAGGCACCGGCCATGCAAGCGCCCGCTGCGAATGCCGAGCCCGTCCTTCGTCCGCCTGGGACCGTTGGCGTGGTGCCGAATGCAGCACTGCAGCCGACCCAACCGTCTAACAACGTCATGTCCCTGCCGCCGGAGGATCAGCCGGAAACGGGGCAGCCGAAGGAACTGCCGGCGAACCTCAAGAAGCAGCTGGTCGACTTCACGACCAAGGAGCCGGCCGGCACGATCATCATCGATACCGCCAATACCTATCTCTATCTCGTCCTCGGCAGCGGCAAGGCGATGCGCTATGGCATCGGTGTCGGCCGCGAGGGATTCACCTGGACCGGCACGGAACGCATCTCACGCATGAAGGAATGGCCGGACTGGTTCCCGCCGTCGGAGATGATCGAACGTCAACCGTATTTGCCGCGCATGATGGCGGGCGGCCCCGGCAACCCGCTTGGAGCGCGCGCTCTCTATCTCGGCAGTACGCTCTATCGAATCCACGGCACCAACCAACCTTCGACGATTGGTTCGTTCGTATCGTCCGGTTGCATCCGTCTTCTCAACGAAGACATCGAGGATCTCTACAGCCGCGTTCAGGTTGGCACGCGCGTCGTCGTATGGCCGGGCAAGGCGCCGGAGCATATCGCCAATACCGGCGCGCAACCGGCTCCGGCAGGTGCGGCGCCGCCTGCCGCTCCGACCAATATCGTGCCACCCGGCCGGTCGGTGCGCAGAGCAATAGCGCTGCCGCGGTCACATCGTCGCCTTTGCCGCCACCGGTACGCTAAACGCCTGGCCAGGTAGCGCCCCAACAGCCCCTGCACTAACATTGCCGTGACACTGCTGCTCTTAACAGCAGTGCGGACATGCAATGGGAGGCGGCGATGGCGCGATCCAAGATCGACCGGCGCAAATTTCTTGCAGGTGTAGCGTTAGCTGGCGCGGCGAGTGCATCACCTGAAGGCACCAAAGCCGCAACCCCGCCCATCGTGGAAAAAGCGCCGCGCCCGTCGGCATTGCGTCCGTCCGCGGCGATCGCCGCCGCGGAGACTGGGACACCCCACATTTCAGCGAAGCCCGCCGGCATGCCGGGCTCCGACTTCATGGTCGATGTTATCAAGTCGCTCGATATCCCTTACTTGCCGAGCAATCCGGCACAGAGTTTTCGCGGGCTGCATAAATCGCTGATCGACTATGGCGGCAATAAGAAACCGGAATTCCTCACCTGCACGCATGAGGAAACGTCCGTTGCGATGGCACACGGCTATTTCAAGATTGCGGGCAAGCCACTGCTCGTTCTGTGCCACGGCACCGTCGGCCTCCAGCATGCAGCCATGGCGATCTACAATGCCTGGTGTGACCGCGTTCCCGTCATCGTCATGGGCGGCACCGATCTTGACGCTTCCAAGCGTCCGCCAGGCGTGCCGACTTTTCACTCCGCACAGGATGTTTGTGCGCTCATACGCGACTTCACCAAATGGGACGACCAGCCGGTGTCGCTGCAACATTTCGCGCAATCGTTCGTGCGCGCCTACAAGCTCGCGATGACACCGCCATACGAACCGGTCGCTCTGGCGCTCAATGCCGAGCTGCAGGAAATGACCGCGAACGACCGTGCCAGGCTGACTATTCCGCGTTACGTTCCAACCACGCCCCCACAGGGCGACCTCAACGCAGTGCGCGAAGCCGCGCGTCTACTTGCGAATGCCGAACACCCGGTAATCGTCGCGGATAAATGTGCGCGGACACCTAATGGGGTCAAACTGCTGGTCGAGCTTGCCGAGGCGCTACAGGCTCCGGTCATCGACCAGAAAGGCAGGATGAACTTTCCTAATACTCACTATCTGTCCCAGAATGCGCGCGGCCGCACATTGATTGGCGAGGCCGACGTGATCCTCGGCCTTGAGCTGTCGGACTATTGGGGCACGGTCAATGCCTTTATCGACAATGGTGAAGTGGATGGCGCCGGCCTTCAAGAATCGCACATCAGGCCCACCGCCAAATTGATCAGCATCAGTTCGGTCCTGCTCAACACGAAGTCTAACTACCAGGACTTTCAGCGATTGCAGGTCGTTGATATCGAAATGGCGGCCGATGCCGAGACGACGCTTCCCGCACTGATTGAGGCCGTCAAACAGGCGCTGCCATCGAGCCGCAAGGCGGCAATCGAGGCGCGAGGCGTTGGGATGAAAAAGGCCTGGAGCGAGGCACGCGATCGGACGCGACAGGCGGCCGCCTACGCCTGGGACGCCAGTCCGATCGGTACGGCACGCATGGCGATGGAAGTCTACGCGCAGATCAAGGATCTCGACTGGTCCTCGGTCGGCGGCGACCGTCAGCTGTCGAGTTGGCCGAGCCGGTTATGGCCGATGGAAAAGCACTATCACCACATCGGTGGCCCGGGCGGCTACGGAATTGGGTATGGGGCACCGGCTGCGGTAGGGGCGGCGCTGGCTAACCGCGATGCGGGACGATTCTCGATCAACTTCCAGCCCGATGGCGACATGATGTATTCGCCAGGTGTGTTGTGGACTGCTGTGCACCACAGGATTCCGCTGCTGACGGTGATGCATAACAACCGCGGTTATCATCAAGAGGTGATGCATGTTCAGCGCGTGGCGAACCGGCGCGACCGCATCGCATATGCGGGCAAGGATCTCGGGCCCATCGGCACCAGGATCGAGAATCCTGTCATCGATTACGGCAAGCTTGCGGGCTCACTCGGCATGTGGTCCGCCGGGCCGATTACCGACCCGAACGATCTTGCGCCCGCGCTGAAAAAGGCGGTGCAAGTCGTCAAAGCTGGCGAACCTGCATTGGTTGACGTTGTCACTCAGCCGCGCTGAGGGAGTTGTGCAATGATAGTCCGCGCGTTGATCGTTCTGCCGGTGACAATGATTTTTGCGCAGGATCCGGCAGCCGCCGCATCGGCCGAGCATGGCAAAGTGGCATTCATGCAGCACGGTTGCTGGCAATGTCACGGGACAGTAGGCCAGGGTTCGATCGCGACCAGCGGTGGCAAGCCCCTCGCGCCGGATCCGCTGCCATGGGAAGCTTTTTCGTCGTTCGTGCGCTCGACCAACCGCGCCATGCCACCTATAGCGACAAGATCCTGACTGAAGGCGATCTTGAGGACATCTACGCTTATTTGCAGTCGATACCGAAGCCGCCCGACGCAAAGACGATCCCGCTGCTCAATCCCTAGCGGTCGGCTGCTTACGCACTGACTTTCGCGAGCCGTGTGATCGCCTCGATCATGGCGCCGGGGTCGGCTTGACCCTTTCCCGCGATGTCGTGTGCGCTGCCGTGCGCGACCGATGAGAACAAGATCGGCGACCCGATTGAAAGTCCGGCGGTACGGTTGAACGCCTGCAGCTTGGCGGTGATGTGACCTTGGTCGTGCAACATCACGATGTAGGCGTCGCATCCTTTTTTCCGAAACATGGTATCGGCGCCGAAGGGGCCTGACACGTCAATGCCATCCTTGCTCGCGCGCGCGATCGACGGAATGATGATGTCGATCTCCTCCGAGCCGAAGAGACCGTCCTCGCCGGCGTGCGGATTGAGGCCGCTCACAAATATCTTCGGATTTGGGACGCCGAGTTTCTTCAGCGATGCGTCGGTGACGCGGATAACACGCTGGATGCGTTCGGGCGTGATCAGCGCCACCGCTTCGCGCACGCTCACGTGCAAAGTTGCATGGACGATGCGCGAGTCATCGAAGCAAATCATCAGATAGACGTCGTTGACCGGTGTGCCGGTCTCGCGCGCGACGAAAGATGGATAGCCGTCGAATGCGATGCCTGCGGCGGCAATGGAGCGCTCGGTTTGCGGTGCAGCCACGACCGCTTCGACATCTTCGGCAAGCGCCGCCTTGATGGCGCGGCCTGCGCTCGCCAATGAAGCGCGGCCATAGGCGGCGTCAACCGTGCCGATTTTGACCGGCACGTTGCTGCCGTCGCGGGCGTCCAGCAGATTGACGGTGCCATCGGACCATTGTGCTTCCGAAGGTTTTTTGAGGACGTGAAGGCTAGGCGATAGGCCGGACGTGCGGGCATGCATTTCAACCGCAGCCGGATCGCCCACCAGCAGGGGCCGGCAGAGGCTGCGCACGCGCGCATCGAGCGCGGCCTTGAGCGCGATCTCCGGCCCGATCCCGGCAGGATCTCCTGTTGCAATGGCGATGCGCGGCAGGGGCATGGCGGCTGACTTCCGTCGTCGACGCGGCTGCCTATAATGGCGCCAATAACTGCAAGAACATAGCAAAGCCGTGAGGAAGCGTCGCCATGATGTCGCGTGAACAAAACGAGCAGCTAAGCCGCGTCGGCCCGGGAACATTGATGGGCAAATTGCTGCGACGATACTGGGCGCCGTTTCTGCTCTCCTCTGAAATTCCCGAACCCGATTGCCCTCCGGTACGCGCGAAGCTCATGGGCGAGAGTCTGGTGTGTTTTCGCGACAGCAAGGGACAAATCGGGTTAATCGACGAATTCTGCGCGCATCGCGGCGTCTCGCTCTGGTTCGGGCAGAACGAGGAGTGCGGCCTGCGTTGTCCGTATCACGGCTGGAAATACGATGTGACCGGGCAATGCGTTGATCTGCCCTCGGAGCCGGAGGAATCGGGCTTCCGCAAAAACATCAAGTTGAAATCCTATCCCTGCATCGAGAAAGCGGGGATCGTGTGGGCTTATCTGGGGCCGCCTGCTTTGCAGCCACCGCCGCCTGCGTTGGAATGGACGGATGTCGAGCCGCCGCAACGCTTCGTCTCCAAGCGCCTGCAGGAGTGCAATTATCTGCAGGCGATGGAGGGCGGCATCGATTCAAGCCACGTATCGTGGCTGCACGGCAGCGAGCTCAACAAGGACCCGTTGTTCAAAGGTTCGAAGGGGAATGTCTACAACGAGCAGGATCGCATGCCGTTGTTCGAGGTGGAGGAATTCCCCGGTGGGTTGCTGATCGGGGCACGGCGCAATGCCGATGCCGGCAAATATTACTGGCGCATCACACCGTGGATCATACCCTGGTATTCGATAATTCCGCCGCGCGCCGGCCACCCGCTGGGTGCACATGCGTGGGTGCCGATCGACGACGAAAACTGTTGGGCCTGGAGCATCAACTACCATCCCAAGCGCGCGCTGACGAAGGCGGAAATTTCGGCGATGCAGGATGGTGAGGGCATCCACGTCAAATATGTGCCCGGCACGTTCATTCCGCTCGCCAACAAATCCAATAATTATTTGCTCGATCGTGAATCGCAGCGGCACGGCCATTCCTCAACGGGGGTCGACGGCATCGCCATGCAGGATGCATCAATCCAGGAAAGCATGGGGCCGATCCAGGACCGCACCAAGGAGCACCTGTGCGCGACCGACAGCGGCATCATCATGACACGGAAGATTTTGCTGCGGGCGGCGAAGGCAGCGGCCGAAGGCGGCGCGGTGCCGGCGACTGAGCCCGAGGCGCAGCGCGTTCGCTCGGCATCGATCGAACTCGGGAAGGGCGTGTCGTTTACGCAGGGCGCCAAGCACGGTCTTTACGCCGCGCTCGGAACGGATCCGCTGTCCGTCTGATTGAGGCTACTCCGCCGCTGTCTTCGCCGCTTTGCCGATAGCGGCATTCACGCGCGGCATCACTTCTTCGGCCATGAGCTGCATTGATCGCTTGGCTAGGGTCGGGTCGACCCAATCCATTCCGGCATAGACCAGCTCACCAAAGTCGCCGGTTTCCTCGTGGAGCCTGAGAACTGCATCGACGACCTTGTTGACGCTGCCGAAGGTTATGCAGTGCTGCATGACATAGTCGAGTGTTATTTCTTCGTCCGGCTGTTCCTTGTGACTCTTGAAGACATAAAGCCGGTTGCCGCGCTTCATCTTGGCGCGCATTTGCTCGAAGTAAAATCGGTACGGGCTCTTCGCGTCCTCAAAGCCGTATCGCTTCGCCACCTTGTCATCATCCGCGACGAAGATCGTTCGCGCCACACGCCAGTCGGCGATGTTGGCTTTTGCGCCGGCCTCGGCCTTGCCCTTGGCGTAATTCGACCAGTGCGATTTGAGGTGTCTCGGCAACAGGAAGTTTGCCGATAGCGGGTGGAAGTCGCGCTTGCCCATCAGCACGACACCAGGAGAAAATGGCGCGACGACTGTGCCGACGATTTCCGGGCGCGGCTTCTGAAATGGCTTGGCGAGGATTCCGACGCCGAGCTCGAGCGCCGCAGTGCGCGCGAAGGTGACTTTGAAACGGTTATCCGGGAACTCGATGTCGTAAGGCGGATTGCGCTCCCACACAGCGAGGATGACGTCGATCGCCTCTGCGAAAATCTTGTTGCGGTCGAGGTCGAGGATTCCGATCGCTTCGGAATCGGAGGTGAGGGCGCCCGCGCTCACACCCATCACGAAGCGCCCCTGGGATAGATGATCGAACATGGCCGCATTCACGGCGATCAGCACCGGATGCATTTGCGCGAGATTGGTAGTGCCGGTCGCAAGCTTGATCGTCTTGGTGTCGTGGATCAGTGTCGCCTGGAACATCATGCTGTTGGTGATGTTCTCGCAGGCATCGGTCAGGTGTTCGCCGACGAAGGCATCGTAGAAGCCGAGCTTGTCGGCGAGGATGACCGCCTCGCGATCCTCGCGCAGCGTCTGTGACCAGTCCCGGCCCAACGGGTGCACGGGCATGGTGAAGTAACCCAACCGCATCTACGTCTCCGACCAATTCCTGTGGACCGCAAACTAACCGACCGCGCGCGCCGATGCAGCAAATCTTCGGTGATCGAAAGCAGGTGACCCTGACGCAAGTTATTGTTTTCACGATGTTAAACTTGATCGTCGTGCAGGCATTGTGTTGCCTTCCGGCGTGGCCAACGGTGTTTCCCACAGGCGTACTTTCGCGAGATTTCGCAACCTCAAGCCGAGCGACTAGGTTGCCCTCACACGGTTACGGGGATTCTCATGCTGCGCTGGTTCCATGCCTTGATGCCGAAGGAGGAGCGCTTCTTCGATCTGTTCGCCCGCCATTCTCAGGCCGTCCTGGGGGGAGCCCAGGCCTTGCGGGCGATGATGGAAGGCGGCGAGGCCGTTGCGTCCAACTGTCAGACTGTAATGGATCGCGAGCATGACGCCGACGACGCCACGCGCGAAGTACTTATTGCGGTACGGCGTACATTCATCACTCCGTTCGATCGCGGCAGCATCCGCGATCTGATCACCGCAATGGATAATTCGATCGACCAGATGCAAAAGACGGCCAAGACGGTTGCGCTTTTTGACGTGAAAACGTTCACGCCGAAGATGAAACAGATGGGCGACGCGATTGTGAAATCCGCAGAACTCGTGCAGGAAGCCGTGCCGTTACTCGGATCGCTGACGAAGGAAGCAACGCGCCTCAGCGCTCTGACAGAGCAGATCTCGCAGCTTGAGGGGCGTGCGGACGAGCTTCATGACGAGGGCTTGCGCGCACTTTACAGGGATTACGCGAAATCGGATCCGATGGCGTTCTTTATCGGCAACGAAGTCTATGACCATCTGGAAAAGGTCGTTGACCGATTTGATGACGTCGCCAACGTCATGCACGGCATCGTTATCGAGCACGTGTAATTACTTCAAGGCCGAAAGACGATGGACGCCGCAGCGCTGACCTTGCCGTTTCTTGTTGGCTTGATTCTTGTCGCGCTGGCGTTTGATTTCCTCAACGGCATGAATGATGCCGCGAATGCGATTGCGACGATCGTGTCGACTCGTGTGTTACGCCCGCAATTGGCGGTCGCTTGGGCCGCGTTCTTCAATTTCGTCGCCTTCCTGTTCTTCGGCCTGCATGTCGCTGAGACAGTTGGCCGAGGAATCGTGGAAGCTGATATTGTCAACGAGCATGTGATTTTTGGCGCGCTCGCGGGCGCAATCGTATGGCAGATCGTTACTCAGCGGCTTGGAATTCCGTCGTCGAGCTCGCACGCGCTGATCGGCGGGCTGGTCGGATCCGGCATCGCCAAGGCCGGATTCAGTGCCGTGGTGTGGGCCGGTGTATGGAAAACCGCCGTGGCGATTTTCATGTCGCCAGGCGTAGGCTGTCTGCTGGCTCTCCTGCTCATGTTACTGGTCTCGTGGCTGTTCGTGCGCTTCACGCCGCACGGCGTCGATCATATTTTCCGGCGCGCGCAGTTCGTGTCGGCGTCCCTCTACGCCCTCGGTCACGGCGGTAACGACGCGCAAAAGACGATGGGCATCATCGCCGTGCTGCTTTACTCGCAGGGCCACCTCGGAGGTAATTTCTACGTTCCGTTCTGGGTGGTGCTCACCTGTCAGATCGCCATGGCTTTGGGGACCTTGGCCGGCGGATGGCGCATCGTGCGTACGATGGGCTCAAAGATCACGCGGCTTACTCCGATGCAGGGATTTTGCGCTGAAACCGGCGGTTCGATCACGCTCTTCGCCGCCACCTGGCTGGGCGTGCCGGTATCGACCACGCACACCATCACAGGCTCCATTATCGGGGTTGGCGCGGCGAAGAAGGTGCGCGCCGTGCGATGGGTCGTGGCGCGCGAAATCGTCACGGCCTGGATCATCACGATTCCGGCGGCAGGACTGCTGTCTGCTTTCTTCTACTGGCTGAGTGGACTCTTCGGCTGATCAGGCCGCGACGCGCGCCAGGAAGCCCTCGACTTCCCTGCGCAGCTCGGCGGCGGCGGCCTCCACTGTCTGCGAGGCAGAAAGCACATTCTCGGCCGATTCCCGCGTCTGCGCGGCCGCGCCGGACACGTCGCCCAGCACTTGTACCACGACCTTTGCGCCATCCGACGCACTCGCAACGTTCTGCGAAATTTCTCCAGTGGCCGCACTTTGCTCTTCGACGGCGGCGGAAACCGCGGTCGCGCAACTGTCGATCTCCTGCATACGTCCGGAAATTCTGCCGATCGCCGAGACGGCGCTTGTGGTCGCCGCCTGCACGGACATGATCAGCCTGGAGATATCTTCGGTTGCTTTGGCGGTCTGCACCGCGAGCGATTTGACTTCGGAAGCCACGACCGCGAAGCCCTTGCCGGCCTCGCCGGCGCGTGCTGCTTCGATTGTGGCGTTGAGAGCCAGCAGGTTGGTTTGTCCGGCGATGGCGTGGATGAGTTTGATGACGTCGCCAATCTTTTGTGCAGCATTCGCAAGCGCTGTGATCTGGCTGTTGGTCCCGTGCGCCTCGGTCACGGCGACACGGACGATCTCGGTTGTCTTGGCGAGCTGACGGCCGATCTCATTGATCGACCCGCTTAGCTCGTCGGCTGCGACCGCTGCCGTCTCGACGTTCGTCGACGCCTCATTCGAAGCGGACACTGCGCCATCGGCGCTCTGAGACGTCTGAGCCGAGTTGCTGAACAAGGTCGTGGCGGTCGCATGCATCGTCCTTGCGCCTTCGCCGACCGTCTTAAGGTGGTCCTCGACGCGTTGCCGGAAAATGGCGATCGCCTGCTCGATGACGGCGCGGCGTTGCTGCTGCTCCTGCATCGACACGCGTTCGCGCTCTGCATCGCGCCGTTCGGTGATATCCTCGTGCGTCGCAACCCAGCCGCCATCGGCCATGGGGCGATTGATGACCGTTATCGACCGTCCATTCGCCGACTTTACTTCGGTGCTGGTCGTCTTGCCCGCGGACATGGCGCCCACCAGGTCGCGCCGGTATTCGACGGGATCGCCCGTGAAGCTGCCGTTGCTGATTCTGTACTTGAGCAGGTTCTGCAGCGTGATGCCCGGCTTAACGACGTCGCCCGACACCTTATACATATCCATGTAGCGTTGATTGCAGACGACGAGACGTTCGTTGCCGTCGAACATGCACAGGCCCTGCGACATGTTGTTGATCGCAACCCGCATGCGCAGGTTATCCGTACGCAGCATTCGGGAGAGCACGGCCAAAGTCAGCGCCATGGCAAGGAACGCAACGATTGCGGAGAGAAATAGTGACGCAACCGGCGCCGAGGCGGTGGCGACCCATCTGCCGACGGGAAAGACGTAGTGAAACAGAGCATAGCTGACGGCGAAGCTTGCTCCGCCGGCCAGCATGACCAAACGCCAATCGCGCGCGGGAGCGTTTGCGGAGGTATGCTCGACCATGTTCGCGTCCAGGTAGGCCCCGGACGGTATTCCCCAACCCGTTTTTTTGCAGTTAATTGCCGGACATAACAGGTTAAACGAAGCTTAATAGGCCAGGCTGGAGGGGTGGGGGATGGCCAAGTTGCGGGCGGCCGAGTGCCGTGAATTCATCGATGCCGTGGTCGAAAAAGCCGGCGCTATGGGCGTGCCGGTCTCGATTGCCGTTGTAGGGCCGGAAGGGCACCTGATCGCCGTGGAGCGGATGGACGAGGCGGGCTTCATTACGCCGGAAACCGCCATCGCAAAGGCTTTCACGGTCGCCGCTTTCCGTTCGATGAGCCCGCGCTTTCCCGACGGCCTGGTGATTCAGCAGTGGTTCAAGGAGCGTAATCCCCAGTTGCTCGTCAGCCTTGCGGCCATGACCAATGGCCGCATTGCGGCCAGCGGCGGTTCTGCGCCTGTCTTCAAAGGAGACGAGATGGTCGGCGCTTATGGAATCTCCGGCGGCACGTCGCAGCAGGACGAGGAGATGGCGATCTACGCGCGCGCAAAAACCGGCTGGGCAGCGGCTCCCGAACACGACACGACCGACCCCGAGGTGAAAGCGCATATCAACGCGCTTTATGCCAAGGCCGGCATCACCGACCGCAAGCTTTGAATTTTTTTGGAGCATCGCATGACGCAAGCGACCGCCGCTCGAGCACGACGACGACACTGGAAAGGGCGAGTGGAAGATGACGCCCTGCTGCGCGGCCAGCGGCCGCTTCGGCGACGACGTCAAGCCGGACGATACGCTCGCTGCCTATTTCGTGCGCTCACCGCATGCCTTCGCCAAGATCGCGCGGATCGACGTCTCGGCTGCAAAAAGCGCGCCCGGGGTCGTTGCAGTGCTCACTGCCGCCGATCTCAGCGACGCCCATTACCATTCCATCTCACACGGCCATCCAATTCCGGGGCGCGGCGGAAAAACCGCCGTCTCGCCGCATCGTCCGTCACTTGCCGAAACGCGGGTGATGCATGTGGGTGAACCGTTGGCCATGGTTGTCGCGAAAACGGCAGTCGCCGCGCAGGACGCTGCCGACAAGGTTGTCGTCGATTATGAGGAGCTGACGCCGGTCACTGATGCGCGCGAGGCGGTGAAGCAAGGCGCCCCGCAGCTCTGGCCGGAAGCGCCTGGCAATATCGGTTTCGACTGGACGGCTCCGCCCGATCCGGAAGGCAAGAAGCAGGCGGCGCTCGAGCGTGCCTTCAAGGAAGCGGCCCATGTTGTGCGCGTCGAGCTCGTCAATCAGCGCCTGGTCGTGGCTTCGCTTGAAGCACGTTCAGCGACGGCGAGTTACGATGCCGGGGCGAAGCAGTTCACATTGCGCGTCGGTACGCAAGGCGTCGCCAGCGTTCGCGGGCAGATCGCTGGTGCTATGAACATCAAGCCGGAGGAGTTACGCCTTCTGACGGAAGACGTCGGCGGCGCGTTCGGCATGAAGGGCTGGTGCTATCCGGAATACGTGCCCATGCTGCATGCCGCGCGTGCCGTAGGCAAACCCATCCACTGGGCTTCGACGCGCTCCGAGGCATTCGTCACCGACAACCAGGGGCGCGACTCATTCTGGACGGTGGAGCTTGCGCTCAATTCCCGCGGCCGTTTCCAGGCGTTGCGCGTCGACTGCATCGGAAATCTCGGGGCATATTTCACCGGAGTGGCGCATTTTGTGTTCACGACCCACGTCTCTGGCTGCCTGCCGACTGTCTATGACATTCCCCTCGCACAGGTGAACACGCGCTGCGTATTCACCAACACTTTGCCCACGGGCCCTTATCGCGGCGCCGGACGGCCGGAGGCGAGCTATCTGATCGAGCGCGTCATCGATGCGGCCGCCGATGCCACCGGGATCGATGCCGCCGAGCTGCGCCGGCGCAATTTGATCAAGCCCGAGAAGATTCCGTACACAACGGCGTTCGGAAACACTTACGACAGCGGCGAGTTTCCGGCCGTCTTCGAGCGGGCGCTCAAGGCTGCCGACTACGAGGGGTTCCGCGACCGCAGGAAGGCGGCGAAAAAGCGCGGCAAGCTGCGCGGCATTGGTATTGGTTGCTACCTGGAAATCTCCGGAGCTTTTCCGGAAGAAGCGGCGCGCGTTTCATTCCCGGGGGGAAAATCCGTGCAGGTCAGTGTCGGCGCCGGCGCGAGCGGGCAGGGGCACAAGACCGTGTTTGGCGGTGTCGCCGCGCGGCGATTGGGCATAGCGGCGGAAGCCGTCACGCTCACCTCCGGCGATTCCGCCCGCGATGTTCCCGGGTTTGGCGCGGTGGCGTCGCGCTCGGCCATGATGACCGGCGGCGCTGTCGCGCGCGCATCCGATGCGGTGCTTGAGAAGGGCAAGCGTGTCGCCGCCATGCTGTTGCAGGCAAGCGAGAGTGAGATCGACTTCGCAGACGGCAAGTTCAGTGTGAAAAATTCCGGACGCGAGGTTTCGCTGTTCGATGTGGCGGAGCGTGCCGCGGAGCTCAAGCGCCAAGGCGTGATCCCGGAGAGTCTCGATACGCAGGCCGGCATCAAAGTGCCGCCGTCGTTTCCCAACGGCTGCCATATCGCCGAAGTCGAGATTGATCCTTCGACAGGCGCTGTCGATATTGTTTCTTATGTCGCGGTCGACGACTGCGGCAACGTGCTCGACCACACCATCGTCGAGGCGCAAATTCATGGCGGTGTCGCCCAGGGCCTCGGTCAGGCGCTCACGGAGAACACCATCTACGATGCCGGGGGGCAGCTCGTGTCCGGTTCGTTCATGGATTATGCGATGCCACGCGCCGACCTGATGCCGGAGATGAAGGTCGAGCACCACACTGTTGCCTGCCGTACCAATCCGCTGGGCGTGAAAGGAACCGGTGAAGCCGGCACGACGGCGGCGCCGCCGGCCGTAATGAACGCGATCATCGATGCCCTGCCGAAGGGCGCAAGGCTCGACATGCCGGCGAACTCCGAGCGTATCTGGCAGGTTTTGCGTTCCTCACAGGTGTAACGCGGTGTTCACCGTTCGGCCATTGTCATAGGGCGAGGTCGAGCTGTCGATTTGGAGAAATTCCCGGTGATGCCGCTCTATCGTTTGCTGCTATTGCTGCCCGCGCTCTGCGTGATCGGAAGTTGCGCCGACAACTACGTTCCGAAGTCGGAGCCGAGCTTCTATCGCAATCTAGCGCAGCCTGGCGCCCAGCTTGATGCCGCGGCGGCCGCCTCGATGATCTCGGGGTATCGCGCAAACAACGGTTTGCCTGTAGTGGCGCTTGATTCAGACCTGATGCGGCTCGCGCAAGCTCAAGCGGAAGTGATGGCCAAGCGCGACAAGCTCGACCACGGCGCCGGCAAGCCGTTCGTGCAAAGGCTGAAAGCCTCCGGTTACGATGCCAAGAGGGCGGCCGAGAACATCAGCGCGGGGTATCACACGCTGGCCGAGGCATTTTCCGGCTGGCGCGATTCGAATCCGCACCGCGCCAATATGCTGCTCGCCGGTGCTACCCGCCTGGGCATCGCTGCGGTCTACACACCCGCATCGAAGTACAAGGTCTACTGGTCGATGATCATCGCGGAGCCGGACGACAAAAAAGAGTAGAAGCCCTTCGCCAAGGCCACTTGGCGAGCGGGCTTCAGGCGCGATAATTTAGCGGCACGGCTGGGTAAAGCGTCATGGCAAGCGGCTTCTGGCAAGCGTTTTTGGGTGGCATCCGGGTTGCGCCGTCATTGTTGGCGGCATTGCCGGCAGCGGCGGAGATACTGCCTCATCGCGCCGAAAATCAGGTGCCGGTCGCGATCGTCGAGATCAAGCGTCCGGCCGAACACACCGAAATTCATTTGCAGGCGCAAGCGGCACTGACGAAAGTCTGTTTCGCTGCGAGCGGTCCGAACAGCCCCTATCTTCTCGCCGCCGGGCGCAACTATCGTTATCTCGGCGGGGACAATATAACGGCGTGCCCCGAACGCCGCGACTACGCTGCGGGCGACATCATGATGTTACGCTTCGAGCCGTTGGCGGCGGGTTCGAGCACGTTTTCGTTCGTGTCGGGTCAGGGTGGAGAAAAGCAGCCGATCGATGCCGTGTCCCCAACCACGCCGTACTGGAATTTTCTGCGGGTGAGGTTGAATTGAAAGGCGGGCTGGACCTCACCTCCCTCGCTGACTAGTTTTGCGCCCTATGCCAGTTCTCCCCCGCGTCACTGACTATGACTTGCTAATCCGCCAGTTCCGCTGGCCGGTGCCGGCCCGTTACAACATCGGCATCGATGTTTGCGACCGCTGGGCCGAGAAAGAACCCGACCGTCTTGCCATCCTGCATGCCAGGCCTGACGGGCGTGACGAACAGATCACCTATGGCTGGCTGCGCGAGACGTCCAACAGGCTTGCCAATGCATTACGGGCGAATGGCATCAAGCGTGGCGACCGCGTTGCAATATTGCTGCCGCAGCTGCCTCAGGTGGCCGCAATCCACATCGCGATCTACAAGCTCGGCGGCGTCGCCCTGCCGCTCGCCGTGCTGTTCGGGACCGACGCACTTTCCTATCGTCTTGAAAATTCCGGCGCTGCGGCGCTGATCACAAACGCGCGTGGCGCCGAGCGCATTGCTGAAATCAGGAAGGACTTGCCCGCGCTCAGGCTGGTGTTGTCGCTCGATGGCGCAGGTGATGGTGCGCTTGCATTTGCCGATGTGCTTGCAAAGGCCTCGACGGATTTTTCCCCGGTCGACACGTCAGCCGACGATCCCGCGATGATGGTCTACACGTCCGGTACGACCGGCCAGCCGAAAGGCGCCTTGCATGGTCACCGCGTACTGATCGGCCATTTCCCGGGTGTCGAAACCCATCATAATTTTCTCCCGCAGCCGGGCGATCGCATCTGGACGCCGGCCGACTGGGCCTGGGCCGGTGGACTGCTCAATGTTCTTCTGCCCGGACTTCATTATGGCGTCCCGGTGGTGGCGCGACGGTTCGAGAAATTCGATCCGGAAGAGGCCTTTGCGCTGATGGCGCGCACGCAAATCCGCAACGCCTTTATTCCTCCAACGGCGCTCCGCATGCTGCGCGCCGCGCCAAACCCGAAAGGCCGCCACGCCATCAACATGCGCTCGATCGGCTCCGGCGGTGAATTGCTCGGTGCGGAAACCTACGAGTGGGGAAAGTCCGCGTTTGGGCTCGTCATCAACGAGTTTTACGGCCAAACGGAATGCAACATCGTCCTTTCGGCGTGCAGCGCGATCGGTGTCTCGAAGCCGGGCGCCATCGGCAGGCCGGTCGCCGGCCACACGGTTGCGATTATCGATGCCGCCGGGAATCCGCTGAAAGCAGGCGAAACCGGGCAGATTGCAGTCAAACGTCCCGATCCGGTGATGTTCCTCGAATACTGGGGCAATCCCGAGGCCACGCGTGACAAGTTCATCGGCGACTGGATGACGACCGGCGACCAGGGTGTGATGGACGATGAAGGCTATGTCAGTTTTGTCGGGCGGGATGACGACGTCATCACCTCGGCGGGTTTCCGGATCGGACCGGGCGAGATCGAGGATTGCCTGATCCGCCATCCGGCTGTGGCGCTTGCAGCCGCCGTCGGCAAGCCGGACGCTCTGCGCACGGAAATCGTGAAGGCCTTCATCGTGCTCAAAAGCGGCTACACTGCGTCAGATTCGCTGGCGTCGGAAATTCAGGGCTTTGTGAAGACGCGTCTGTCCGCGCACGAATATCCGCGCGAGGTTACATTTATCGACAGCATGCCGATGACGACGACGGGCAAAGTGATCCGCCGCCTGTTGCGGCAGCGGGCGTGACGTCAGGTCAGGCCATTTCCAACTTTGCGACGTCGGCAAGAATTGCTTCAACCGCTTCGCGATCGGCGGATCCGAGCGCGGCCTGCGGCGGCACCGGGTCTCCCACGGGATAACCCTGGATTTGCAGCCCAGCCTTGATGCAGGCGGCGAGATTGAAGCGCGCGAAAGCCTCGTTGATGCGCCAAAGATCGCGTTGGAGCTTCATCGCTTCGGGCCATTGTCCCGCCCTGCAGAGCTCGTACAGACGAACGCTCTGGCGCGGCACGATGCAGGCCGGCCCAGCCATCCATCCGACCCCACCAATCAGCATGACCGCTGCCGGAATGTGCGCCGACGCAGAGAATACCTTCATCCGCGGCGCCCGATTCATGATCGAGAGCAGGCGCCCGGTGTTGGTCGACGCATCCTTGATGTAGCGGATGCGCGGATGCTCCGAAAGACGCGCGATTATGTCGAGCGAAAGGTCGCTGCGCTGGAATTGCGGATTGGTGTAGAGCACGACAGGAATATCGACTGCGTCGGCTATCGCACGAAAATAGGATTCGACCTGCGCGTCCTTGAGAGGAAAGTAGGCTTCGAGAATCGCCAGGATGCCGTCGGCACCGAGCTTTTGGTAGGTCTTCGCCTGTTCGACCGCGTCCGCGGTCACCGTCGATGCGACGCCGGCGATCACCGGCACCTTTTTCGCCGAAGCCTCGATCGTCGCCTTCACCACCGCTTCGCGTTGCGTGCGGTTGAGATAGGCAAACTCGCCGGTCGAGCCCAATGGTGTGAGCCCGTGCACGCCCGCCTTGATCAGGTCGGAGGCCAACTTGCCCAACACGTCGGTGAGAATCCGGCCGCTCGCGTCGATCGGCGAAACGAGATATGGGAAGACGCCGTGGAAGTCGGTCATACGGAGAGCCTAGAACACCCACAGCGCATCGGGTGGGAATTCGACATAGTGGTCGCCCGGATTGAGCGGGGCAGGCGCATAAGCGCGAACCGTAAAATTTTCGCGCGCGAACACAAGCTCCCATCGCTCGCCGAGGTACATCGGCGCCTTGAGCTGCATTTTTAGACGGTTGGGGCCGGGGCTCGATGCGCAGCGCACGCGCTCAATGCGGATGATGCCGGTCGCCTTTGCTCCGGCAGCCGCTTTCGTCCGGGACATGCCACTCAATCGCTCGCCGAACAGCTCTATTGTTGCGCGGCTGCTGGAATTGTCGGCCAGCGTGCCGGTGAGCCTGTTGTTGGCACCCATAAATTCGGCGGTGAACAGCGTCGCCGGATCGTTGTAAAGCGCTGTCGGCGTGCCTTGCTGCGCGACGACCCCGGCATCGAGCAGTACGACGCGATCGGCGATCGCCATGGCCTCGACCTGGTCATGTGTGACATGGATTGCGGACAATCCCAGCGTGACGATCAGCGTGCGCAGCCAGGCGCGCGCTTCCTCGCGCAGTTTGGCGTCGAGATTGGACAGCGGCTCGTCGAGCAGGATTACCGGGGGCTCATAAACGAGTGCGCGCGCGATGGCGACGCGCTGCTGCTGGCCGCCTGAGAGCTGGTGTGGGTAGCGCGAAGCAAGCTGCGCCAGCCCGATCTGCGACAGCGTCTTCTCAACGCGTGTCTTGATTTCCTCGGCCGAAACACCACGCAACTTGAGGCCATAGGCGACGTTGTCGAACACCGTGCGGTGCGGCCACAGGGCATAGGATTGGAACACCAGCCCCAGTCCCCGCTGTTCGGCCGGCAATTCGATGCCGCGGGCCGCGTCGAAAAACATCGTGTTTCCGATCGCGATGGAGCCCTGATGCGGCGTCTCCAGGCCCGCAATGGCGCGCAGCAGCGTCGTCTTGCCGCTGCCCGACGGACCGAGCAGGGCGACCACTTCGCCCGCAGGGACGGAAATGGAAACGCCCTTGAGGATCTCATTGTCGCCGAGGCGAAGGGCGACGTCCTTGACGATGAGCTCAGCCATGCAGGCGCACTCCGAGGCGGACAGCGACGGCAAGGCCGACGCCGATCATGACCACATTAACGACTGACAGCGCCGACACCAGATCGACCGCGCCGGTACCCCAGAGCGACACCAAAAGCGAACCGATCACCTCGGTGCCGGGGCCAAGCAGGTAAATGCCGGTTGAGTATTCGCGCACGAAAATCAGGAAAACCAGCAGCCAACTCGCCAGCATGCCGTATTTGATCAGCGGCACGGTGACGTCGCGCTTGACGCGCAGATCGCCTGCGCCGGCCGTGCGCGCGGCTTCTTCGAGCTCCGGGGCGACCTGCAGCAAAGTGCCGGAGACGAGCCGCATGCCGTAAGCGAGCCAGACAATGGAGTAGGCGAGCCAGATCGAGGCCATTGTCGACTTGAGCGGCGACAAGAAAGGCACGAACAGGAATACCCACAACAGGGCAAGGCCGGCGACGAGGCCCGGCATGGCACGCGGCACCATCACCAGATAGTCGACAAGCCGCGTCCAGCCGGAGTTCCAGCGGTGCACCGCAAGCGCGATCGCGGTGTAGCAGGCAACGGCTGCAGCGCCGCCGATGACGCCGATGCCGAGCGTGTTGAAGATGCCGCGCACCACGTTCGGATAATCGGCGAGCTCGCGATAATGATCGAGCGTCAGCACGTCGAGCAGCTTCACGCCTTCGCCCCAGGTCACGACGAAAGAACGCAACGTGATGCCGAAGATCGGCACGACCACGGTCACGAACAGCCATAGAATAATTCCGGCAAAGGCAACCCAGCGCCAGCGATGCAACGGAAGCGGCTGTGTTTTCAGGCCCTTGCCCCGCACCGACACATAGCGTTGGGCCTGGCGCAGCAGCAGGCGCTGCATGAACACCAGCGGTGCGGTGATCGCAATGATCGCAACCACAACCACGGCCATCAGCTGATATGACGGCACACCCAGTTTGTTGGTGAGCTTGAACAGATAGGTCGATAGCACCAGTAGATCCTGCGGATCGCCCAGCACCAGCGGCAGGCCGAACAGCTCGAAGCCCAGAAAGAACACGAGCACGCCGGCAAACAGAATCGCCGGCAGGATCATCGGCAGGCTGACGCTGACGGCGACGCGGAACGGGTTTGCGCCTGAAACGCGCGCGGCCTCCTCGAGATCGGTGCTCAGGCCGCGCAGTGCGGCCGCGCTGTAGAGATAGACGTGCGGGACGTGCGTGAGCCCCGCGATCATGATCAGTGCCAGCAGCGAATAGAGATTCCACGGTACGAAACCGAGAATGTCCTTCGCCAGTGTCGAGAAAATCCCGACCGGGCCAATCGCCACGACATAACCGAATGCAATCACCACGGCCGACACGAAGATCGGGATCAGGATCAGCGGTTCGAGATATCGCCGGCCGGGAACGTCGGTGCGGACCATCAGGAAGGCGAGCAGGGCGCCGAGCGGCACCGCGATGGCAGCCATGCCTGCCGCGATCGCGATTGTGGTCCAGAACGCTTGCCAGAAATCGGAATCCGCGAAGACGAACGAATACGCGAGGAGACCGACTTTCGCCGAAGGATCGAAAAACGGAGCGGTGAGGAAGCTCTGGTAGACCACAAGCGAAAGCGGCGCCACCACGACGAGTGTGGTGACGCCGAGCACGAGCAGGCGATACACGACAATGGGCATGGCTGCCCTTAATCCGGCGCGCCCGAAGGGCGGCGCGCGCTATGCCTATTGTCCCTTCTTCGCCTGCTGCCACTTCGACAGGAAGGCAAGGCGTTTGGTCTGGTCGAGATTTTCCAAGAGCGTCTGGTCGATCGGAACAGGCCGCGCCTTGTCGCCGATCAACTGCGTCACGCTCTTGATCGTCGCCTCGCCATCAACGTCTGAACGAAGCGAATAAAGATCGGCTTTGTTTGCGATAATTTCCTGTCCGCGCTTCGACAGGATGTAATCGAGGAAGAGCTTTCCGGCGTTCGGATTCTTGGCGTGCTTGGAAATAAAGGCGACGCGCGAGGTCACCATTGTGTAGTCCTTCGGCAGAATGATGCCGAGGTTGGGATCCTTCTTCGACCGGCCGAGTGCGTAGGAGCCGAAAACCCCATAGGCGATCAGGTGTTCGCCGGATGTCACGCGTTCCATCATGGCGCCGGCGCTGGTGTAGAGCTTGGCCTGCGCCTTGCCCATCGCCTTGAACAGGTCCCATGCCTGCGGGAAATCCTTGATATCCGCGTTGCAGAACAGATAGCCGACGCCGGAGCGCTCGGGATCGTAAGCGGTGATCTTGCCTTTGTAGAAATCCGTCTTGGCATTGAGCAGCTTCAAAAGGTCGGTGTGGTCTTTCGGCACGTCACCTTCGGGAACGAGGCGCTTGTTGTAGACGAAGGTGATCGGCTCGTAGGTCGTGCCGTAGGCCGAATCCTTCCACACCGCCCATTTCGGCAGCGCCTTGATTTCTGGCGAGGCGTAGGCCGCGGCATGACCGTCGGCGACAAGCTTCACCTGCAGATCCATCGCCGACGACCAAATGACATCCGCTGTGCCGTTGTTGGCCGCAGCCTCGGCGATGAAGCGGTTATAGAGCTCGGTTGAATTGAGGTCGGAGTATTCGACCTTGATGCCGGGGTAGAGCGTCTCGAAATCCTTGATCAATGGATTGGCGGCGACTGCGTCGGTGGTCGAGGAGATGACGACCTTGCCTTCCTTCTTGGCGGCGTCGACGATCTTGTCGTAGTCCGCCGGATAGCCTTGCGGTGCCTGCGCGTGCGCGGCGCCGCTGAGCGCAAATACGGTCGCGGTGAAAACGGCGGATATGACGTGACGCATGGCAGCTCCCTTGGCGTTTTTCGGCGCCTGCCCCCGCGGCGGCCGTTCGGGAGCGATGCTACTCCACGGCTTCGGCACGCGCCTAGGCCTACAAAAGCGAAAGCCTCCGCCACAGGTGGCGGAGGCCGTTCGCGCGAGCGGTGCCAGCGATCAGTGCGCCAGCGGATTCGGGCCGCACCTGAATGTGGACGGCGCGTGGCTTCGAGCCCTTGCCGCCTTCCATCAGCCACGGTGTGCGATCGCCGTTGGTGCTCCATAGGCCACGGCCTTTCCAGCCGGCGTTCGGATCGTCGATGCGCCCGTCGAGACCTTTGGCGTAGAAGCCCATCGGGTACGGGATGCGCAGCAGGACCATCTGGCCGTCCTTGAACGCCACGAACCCGTCATTGAGATTGGCGGTCGAGATTGGAACGTTTTCGCCGAGGCCCACGGTATTGTGCTGGTCGACCCAGGTGTAATAGCTCGCCTCGACGCTGCGATCCTCAAAGCCCTCAAAGCCGGGCCCCGGGTATCTGTGAAATTTCCACCCCTCCGGACAGTGATTTCCGGTTGCGCCCGGCCCATTGAGAGGCCCTTTGCACAGGCGCCGGTCAAAGCTGACGAGGTGCCCACTTGATTCCGAGCCCCAGGCGACGCCATTCGAGTCGATATCGCCGCCGCGAATCCCAACGCCGGGTTTCGGCACCGCGTAGAACTCTGAAAGTTCCGTCTTCGGATCGAATCGCAAGAAGCCGGCCTGACCGGCAAATACGCCGACCGCGTACCAGATCGATCCATCCTTCGGATTGCGGCATCACCGCATAGGGACCTGAGCCGCCGGTGATACGCACGTCCTTGGCAGGGTCGGCCGGCTGACCCGGTTCGGTGTACTCATCACGCTTGCCGTTGCCGTTAGTATCGAGCACGAACGGCGACCAGCCTTGCGACTTTGCCGCATCACCCGACTCGAGAAAGGCCTTGGTGCTGATCCAACCGGCGACGGGCCCTGTGCCGCTGAACCACAGCGTGTTGTTTTCGTCATATCCGAACTGCGGATGGTGCGTGCCGAAGCAGGTGTCGATGAAGGTGTACTTCATCGTCTTGGGATCAAGCATCGCGACCTGGCGTCCGTTCTTTTCGAGTGGGAACGCTTTCGCAGAAGGGTGATCTGATCCTTTCTTGCAGTGGTCCGGATTGTCAGGGCCACGCACATTTGCTGCGAGCCACAGGCGTCCTTCCTTGTCGAACATCGAATTGTGATTGTTGGCACGCAAATCCCAGATCGTCTCGTCGCCCCAGTACGGCGACGGGGCATTCGGCTTCGGCATGGCGCTGGCATGGAACGGTGGTCCGAGCGAAGGCGCCATGTTGGGGTCGCGCACCGGCAGCTTGAAGAACGTCACCTTATTCGTCTTCGGGTCCAGAATCGGCATGTTGTCGGTTGAATATTCCGGCGAGCCGAATAATGGGCCGTAAGCATTGACCGTCGGATTACGCCGGTCCGACGAGATCAAATCATGCAGATAGTGTTTGTCGGTGGACCACTCCCATGACGTGACGACGATGTTGCGCTCGACGCCGCTCGGCCGCGGCGGTTTTGTCTTGGGCAGTTCGCCCTTGGCGATCCGGTCCGTCCAGTCTCCGAAATACTTGTAGGGAACGCCGCCAAATTGGCCGGCGAGCCGGTTGGTCATGGCTTCGCCGGTCTGGCCGGACGCGACGCGGCGTATCCAGGCGTCCGCACCGGAAGCGAATTGTCCCAACGATGGCGGAATGGTGCGCGTCGATAGTTGGCCCAGCTGATGGCAGCCGATGCAGTCGACATTGTTCATCTGGCGCAGCCAGTTATCCTGCGTGATGTTCTTCGGAATGTCCGTCGAGCCCCCGAAGTCCTTCGCTGGCGGAATTTTCATCATCGCATACCAGTACGCCGCCGGATAATATTGCGCAGCGGCTGCCTCGTTGGGCGCGACAATCGCATTGTGGTTGAGCGTCGTGCCCGGCCTCCCGCTCACCTTGGGCGAAGTCCACCAGGCCATAGCCGCGCACCCATACGCTGTAACCGGCGGCCGGAAGGTCGGGAATGAGATAGCGTCCTTGGTCGTCGGTGACGACAATGCGCGCGAACTTCGTCGGGAGATCTGTCGTCTCCGCGATCACCCAAACTCCTGCCTCGGCGCCATTCGTGCCGGTGACAACGCCGCCGATTTCATTCGCGCCGACGTCGACCTGCTGCGCGCGCAGGCTCGTGGCAAGGCAGATTGTCAGGATCGAAAGACAGATTGTCGTCAGCAAGCGCCGAAGCGCTTCAGCCAAGCAAGACATGGGGTCGCCTCCCGAGCATCAAGGCGGCAGCCCGTGCACAAAGCCGGCGGGCCGCCGGTTATAATTGACCGAAGCCTAACAGAGGCAATGGGCATCGTCCCAAAATTTTGCGCGGGAAATTTTTCAGCCGGCGAAACCGCCGCTGTCGAGAAAGGCTTGCTCTTCTGGTGTGGTGGTACGGCCGAGGACGGCATTGCGATGGGGAAACCGTCCGAACCGACGGATGATCTCGGCGTGGATTTCCGCCCATTTCAGATTTTCCGCATTGCCAGCGGCCTTGTTGAAGGAAATGCAGCGTTCCTGGTCCGCGAGATCCTCGGAATGCTCGAAGGGGAGATAAAAGAAATTCCGCAGTTCTTTCGGTACCTGGCTGTCAAAGCCGCGAACAATTGCTCCGGCGGCGATGGCGCGCGCCAAAGGATCAGTCGCAAAGGCTCGCGCATCTCCGCGAAACATGTTGCGTGGGAACTGGTCCAGCAAGATAAGCAGCGCCAGTGCTCCTTCGGCGCTCTGCTCCCAGCCGGATAATTGCCCGGCGGTGGCCGTCTCGTGCGTTGTAAGAAATCTTTCGCGGATCTCGTCGTCGAAGGCCGTGTCTTTCTTGAACCAGCGGTCAGGCCCTGCGTTTTGCCAAAACGACACGACGTCGGCTGCACTTACGACCATTGCATCCCGCATCAATTGGTCGGTCGGTGTTCGCCTTCATCGCGCAAAGCGCGCCGCAGGATCTTGCCGACGTTCGTCTTAGGCAGCTCGTCCCGGAACTCGATCTGCTTCGGCACCTTGTAGCTGGCAAGGCGTGAGGCCAGATACCTCCGCAGGTCCGCGGCGGTGACATCGGGATTTTTCTTGACCGCGAACAGCTTGCCGGCCTCCCCGGAATGCTCGTCGGGCACGCCAATGACGGCGCATTCGAGCAAGCCACCGTGGCTCATGGCCACTTCCTCGACCTCGTTCGGGAATACCTTGAAGCCCGACACGGAGATCATGTCCTTCTTGCGGTCGACAATGCGCACACGGCCCTGCTCGTCCATCACGCCGACGTCGCCGGTGCGGAAAAATCCGTCTTTCGTCATTGCTTTTGCGGTCTCATCGGGCCGCTTCCAGTAGCCTGCCATGACCTGCGGACCGCGCGCGCAGATCTCGCCCTGCTCGCCGATCGGCAATTCACGACCGTCGTCATCGCGGATGGAGATTTCGGTCGAGGGCAGCGGAAGACCGATGGTTCCGGTCCATTCACTGATGTCGCCGCGGTTGCACGTAAGCACCGGCGAGGTCTCGGACAGGCCATAACCCTCGATGATCGGCCTGCCGGTCGCCTTCACCCAGGCGTCGGCGACCGGTTTTTGCACGGCCATGCCACCGCCGATCGTGCACTTCAGCATGCTCCAGTCGATCTTGCCGAAATTGGGATGGTGGAGCAGCGCATTGTACAGCGTGTTCACCGCCGGAAAGATGTTCACCTTGTAATGGGAGAGCTCTTTGACAAGTCCAGGAATGTCACGCGGGTTCGGAATCAAGAGGCACATTCCGCCGATGCGCATGCCGAGCATGAAACACGCGGTCAAGGCGAAGATGTGATACAGCGGCAACGCCGTGACGATAATCATGTGGTCGACTCTCGGCGGGATATCGACCATCGGCTTGTTCCAGGCGTCGACCTGCAACATATTGGCGACCAGGTTGCGATGAAGAAGCATCGCACCTTTCGCAACTCCCGTGGTGCCGCCCGTGTACTGGAGGAAAGCAATGTCGTCGGGCGTCGACGTTGATGCTTCGAGCGCCATCGTGCGTCCGGCTGCAACGGCGTCGTTGAATTTGGTTGCGCCCGGAATCGTGTAAGCCGGCACCATCTTTTTGATGTAGCGAACAACCGCGTTGACGATCGTGCCCTTCACCATGCCAAGCATGTCGCCCAGGCTCGCGATCACGACGTGCTTAACTTGCAGATTCGGCAGCGCCTGTTCCAGGACGCCCGCGAAATTTTCGAGCACGATGATGGCTTCCGCGCCTGCATCGGCGAGCTGGAATTCCAATTCGCGGGGCTTGTAGAGCGGATTGACGTTCACGACGGTGCAACCGGCTCGCAGAATGGCGGCGATGGCGATCGGATATTGCAGCACGTTCGGCATCATGATGGCGACGCGCGCGCCGCGTTTCAGCCCCAGGTTTTGCAGCCACGCGGCAAGGGCACGTGATGTCTTTTCCAGGTCGGCATAGGTCAGGGATTTGCCCATGCAGGCGCAGGCTTCACGGTCGGCATATTTTGTGAAGCTTTCCTCGAACATCGCGACCAGCGACGGATAGCGCACCGCGTCGATCTCGCTGGGTACGCCCGGCGGGTAATGCCGCAACCAGAGCCGGTCCATGATGCTTCCCCCGCGACCGCCATTTCGCCAGCGCGACGACGGTCAATTCCGCGTCAGCATGAGTCCAACCGGTCCCGCATGCAAGACCGGCGATCGCTAGCGGCCTCCAAACGGAACGAGCGGATTGTCGACCAGCGCGGCCCGGTCGGGCCGATCGGGGGCCGCGACCCCGAGAAAAGCCTCGAAAAGCTCACGCACTGTGCGCTGGGGCAAATCACGGGTGATGAAAACCAGCCGGGTTCGATGATCGTCGTCGGGCCAGCGTTCAAGCCGCGCGGTCGGGTGGAATATGTGCTGCACGCCGTGGACGACGACCGGTGTGTCCGGCATTTCCGCAAGTTTCACAATGCCTTTGACGCGCAGAAGCTTCTCTCCGTGCGTGGCACGCAACAGTTCGAGAAACATCTCCAGAGTTCCCGATGGGATGGCATCGTCGGCTGTGAGAACAAATGAGCTGATGTGCTCGTCATGCCGATTGACGTCGTGATGATGGTGGTGATGGCCACCGGCATAGGCTTCGGCGGCAAGCCATTTCTTCACGTCAGGGATTTTCCGGTCGGGATCATATAGCCCGCTTCCGAGCAGCCTGTCGGTTATCGCTTCGCCTTTGGCAGCATCGAGGATAGGCGCGGCCGGGTTGAGCCCGCGAAGCCTGGCAACAATTCGCTGTCGTTTGGCTTCGTCGACAAGGTCGGTCTTGGTCAGCACGATTCGGTCGGCAACGGCGGCCTGCTTCACCGCCTCGACATGCGCATCGAGCGTCGACTCACCGGCGGCGGCATCCACGACGGTTATGACGCCGTCCAGCCGGTAGCGTAAGACGAGATAGGGGTGCGACATTGCGGTATGCAGCACCGGGGCCGGATCGGCGAGGCCCGTGGTTTCGAGCAGCAGCCGTTTGAATGTGCAGCGCCGGTTGTCGAGGTCGCGCAGCAGCGTCTCCAGCGCGTCGACGAGGTCGCCGCGCATCGTGCAGCACAGGCAGCCCGACTGCAGCAGCACCATGTTGTCGCTGACATACTCCACCAGCAGATGGTCGAGCCCGACCTCGCCGAATTCGTTGATGACGACCGCGGTCTCCGCGAGCGCCGGATCTTTCAGCAGCCGGTTGAGCAATGTGGTTTTGCCGCCGCCCAGGAAACCGGTGAGGACAGTGAACGGAATGGGCGTGGGCGGTGTCTTTCGCTCAGCGCGCGGCGCGGGCTCGCTCATTGCGTCGACGAGGTGACTTTCGGTTTCGTCTGTTTCGCGGGCTTTGCAGCCTTGGCTGGCTTTGCGTTATCCGTCTTTTTGGGCTTTTCGGCCGCTGCACCCTTGGCGGGCTTTTCGCCGCCTTCGGTCTTGGCGGCGGTCTTCTGTTTCTTCTTGGGCGCGGCGCTGGCGGTCTGCGCGACGACCGGATCCGGATGATCGGCCGGGCCGGTGAACACCACCACCGGTGGCGTGGTCTCGACCGGCGGGCCGAGCACGAATTTGCCGTTGGCCGGCTTCAGGCTGGAGAGCATGAACGCCTGTCCGCTTTCAGACTCGCCGGTTGCGGCGGTCGTCGACTTTTCCGGCTCCTCCTCGTTCTCCTCGGAAGGCGGTTTGCGGCGATGCCCGCCACACATTTCCTCGCGCAGGTTGGGCGGCTGTGCGTCGATCGGCGCCAAGGCATCGACCGTGCCGAGCGAGGGCGTCAGCCAGGACAGACCGCCGCTGTTAAAGCCGCGCTCGAGGAGCTGCGCCGCCTTTTGTGCGCGCACGGCGCCGGACCAGGATCCGAGGATCACCGCGATCAGCCGGCGGCCATTGCGCGTGGCGGAGGCGACGACGTTGTAGCCCGACGCGCAGATGAATCCGGTCTTCATGCCGTCGGCGCCCGGATAACGATCGATGAGCGAATTGTAGTTCCGCATCACGCGGTTGCCGTAGCGGATCGACGAAATGTGCCAGTAGCTGTCGTACTCGGGAAATTCGCGGATCAGCGCGCGCGCCAGGATGCCGAGGTCGCGGGCCGAGGAGATGTGGTTTTCTGCGGGCAAGCCATTCGGATTGACGAAATTGCTTTGCGACATGCCGAGCCGGCGTGCGTTGGCATTCATGAGATCGGCAAAGCCTGCAATTGAACCGCCGGCGCCTTCCGCAATCGCCACCGCAATGTCGTTTGCGGATTTCACCATCAGCATCTTCAGCGCGTTGTCGACGGTAACAGTGGCGCCAACCTTGAAGCCCATCTTCGTCGGCTGTTGTGCGGCGGCATTGCGCGATATCGGGAGCAGGGTATTGAGCGATAGGCGACCCTCCTTCACTGCGCGCAGGGTGGTGTAGGCGGTCATCAGTTTCGTGACCGAAGCGGGATACCACGGATAGGTGGCGTTCTCGGCGTGAAGCACCTTGCCCGTAGACGCCTCGATCAAAAGTTGCGCTTCTGCGCGGGCGCGATCAACCGCGGCAAGCGCAAGCATACCCACGGCGAGGCCGAGGATCACGACGCGACGGCGGTGGCTTGTGCGGGCAGTCATCGTTCGCGGTTCAGGGTTCTAAGGCCTCAGAAACGGGAAAGTTCCATAGACGGCCGTGCTAGGCTATCTAAGCTTCGAATGCTAGGCAAAGCGCGTGAACCACAGCTGAATATATAGTGAGAACCAGCAGAGCCTGATGAAAACGACCAAAGTTCGGCAAAGGAGGCGTTAATGACGGCCTGTATCGTCGGTTGGGCACACAGTCCGTTCGGCAAGCTTGCCGGTGAAACGCTCGAAAGCCTGATCGTGAAAGTTGCGGGCGAGGCGCTGGCTGACGCCGGGATCGCCGCAAAAGACGTCGACGAGATCGTGCTCGGGCATTTCAACGCCGGGTTTTCCGCCCAGGATTTTACCGCTTCTCTGGTCCTGCAGGCCTCTAACGACCTGCGCTTCAAACGCGCAACGCGTGTGGAGAACGCATGCGCCACGGGTTCCGCTGCCGTGCATCAGGGAATCAAGACGATCGAGGCGCGCGCTGCGCGTATCGTGCTCGTCGTCGGCGCTGAGCAGATGACGACAACGCCTGCGCCGGAGATCGGACGCAACCTGCTGAAGGCGTCGTACGTGCGCGAGGAGGCCGACATCGATGGAGGCTTCGCCGGGATTTTCGGCAAAATCGCGGGTCTCTATTTTCAGAAATGGGGTGACCAGTCCGACGCGCTGGCAATGATCGCCGCCAAGAATCACAAGAACGGCGTCGGCAATCCCTACGCGCAGATGCGCAAGGATCTGGGCTACGACTTCTGCCGCACCGAAAGCGAGAAGAATCCGTTCGTGGCCGGCCCGTTGAAGCGTACCGACTGCTCGCTGGTTTCGGATGGCGCCGCGGCGGTCGTGCTTGCCGATGTGGAGACTGCGCTCAAGCTCAAGAAGGCAGTCGCGTTCCGTGCCGCCGAGCACGTGCAGGATTTTCTGCCGATGTCGAAGCGCGACATTCTGAAGTTCGAAGGTTGTTCACAGGCCTGGCAGCGCGCGCTTGCGCAGTCCGGACTTCAACTGAGCGATTTGTCGTTTGTCGAAACCCATGACTGCTTCACCATCGCCGAACTGATCGAATATGAAGCGATGGGTTTGACCGCCGAAGGGCAGGGGGCGCGCGCGATCAAGGAAGGCTGGACTCAAAAAGACGGTAAGCTGCCGGTGAATCCGTCCGGTGGGCTAAAGGCGAAAGGCCACCCAATCGGAGCGACGGGTGTTTCCATGCACGCGCTTACAGCAATGCAACTGACCGGTACCGCCGGCGACCTGCAGGTGAAGAATGCCAAGCTCGGTGGCATCTTCAATATGGGCGGGACGTCGGTCGCGAACTACGTGAGCGTTCTCGAGCGGATAAAATAGCTTTTCCCGCAGCTGGCTAGTTGAACTTGCGCTCTTTCAGCGTCGGCAGAAACGACGAATCGAAAACGTCGTCCAGTTTCGGTTTCGCCGTCTTGAACTTGTAGGCCATCGCAATCTGGTCGACGGACGCGTGCGAAGCGTTGCTCGTCGATGGTCCCATAACCATTCGCCTTGACCTCGGGCGTGACGATATTCTCGCGAATAGCCATCGTCAGGCGCTCGAGCTCGACGTTCTTCCTGGCGTCAGGGTTGCGCCACAAAACGGAATCAATGGCCGTCGCCGGGTTCCTTACGGTCTCCCTGAGGCCGCGCATGAACGCATTGAGAAAGCCCCTCACGGCGTCCGGATGCTCAGCGGCGAATTTCGAGTTCACAATGATGGCGTTGCCGTAAAGCTCGACGCCGTAGTCCGCCATCAGCAGCACGGAGATGTCGCCGACCGGCACGCCCTTGTCCTTGAGATCGACGAAGGTCGTAAATGAATAGCCAGTTATTGCGTCGATCTGCCCCGCCGCCAGCATGGGCTCGCGCACTGGGAAGCTTACGTTCTCAATCTTTACTTTTGACGGATCGATGCCGTTCACCTGCACGAAAATCGGCCATTGCGCGAAAGAGCCGTCGGATGCCGGTGCGCCGAGCGTCTTTCCTTCCAGGTCTTTCGGCGCGCCGATGCCGCGGCTCTTTCTGCCGATCACCGCGAACGGAGGCCGGTTGTAGAGCATGAACACAGCCTTCACCGGCGCGCCCGGTTTGGCATCGCGTTGCTTGATCAGGGTATTAATGTCGCCGAAGCCGATGTCGTAATCGCCCGATGCTACGCGCTCGATCGGCTCGATCGAGTTGGAGGCGGGATTGATCGTGACATTGAGGCCTTCCGACTTGTAATAGCCTTTGTCGAGCGGGTGCAGGAAGAGCGCGGCCGGCCCTTCAAAACTGTAGTCGAGCGAGAATTTAACGATTGTTTCCCCGGCTGCGGCGCTGGTCATCAACGTCGCGGCAATCAGCAGTGGCATCCATGCCCACCAGCCGGTGTGGTGAGCTTTCATCGTGCGCATCCTTCTTCAGCGGGCGGCGCCCGTCGCGCTTGTTCCCGCCGCACAGCAAAGGACACGTCGCTGCAAAGGGCAATACGCATAAACATGGTTGGCAGCCAATTTGCGACGTTATGACTAACGCCGACAGTTACGGTCCGCCGGAGACGTAAATCTTGAGCACGATAAAGGCGGCTTTGAGATAGAATTGCGAGACGCTTCGGAGGTTCGGGCAATGGCGCCAGCAGCCGCCAAAAAGCTTGCGCGCGACATTCCGCCGCTTCGGGCGCCTTACGCTCCGCCCGATGAGGCTATTGCGGCCGAATTATTGGCGTCGGCCAGCCGCGGGAGCGATGCAGAAGCGCGCATCGACGCGCGCGCCACGCGTCTCGTCAAGGCAATCCGAGCCCGTACCGGCGGTCTCGGCGGGGTCGAGGACTTTCTCCACGCCTATGCGCTGTCCACTAAGGAAGGCTTGGCGCTGATGGTGTTGGCCGAAGCGCTGCTGCGTGTGCCCGACGCGGAAACCGCCGACCGCCTGATCGAGGACAAGTTACAGGCGGGCGACTGGGCGCGTCATGGCTCACGTTCGGCGCCTCTCCTGGTATCGGCCTCAGCCTGGACGCTTGGTCTCACGGTCAAGGTCATTCACCCGGGCGAGACCCCTGAGGGCATCGTCAATGCCCTGATCAAGCGACTTGGATTGCCGGCGGTGCGGGCGGCGACGCGCCAGGCCATGCGTCTGCTTGGTTCGCATTTCGTGCTGGGGCAGACGATCGAAGAGGCGCTTGGGCGCGCCGGCTCGCATCGCGAATTTCTTTATTCTTTCGACATGCTGGGTGAGGGGGCCCGCACAAGCACCGACGCCAGGCACTACCTCGATTCATATGCCCGTGCGATCGAAGCCATCGGCAAGACCGCAGGCAACGACACGCTCCCGCGTCGTCCCGGAATTTCGGTCAAGCTTTCGGCGCTGCATCCGCGCTTCGAGGCGTTGTCGCGCGATCGCGTGCTTGCCGAACTCGTGCCGAATTTGCTCGATCTGGCGCAGCTCGCAAAACGCCACGAGCTCAATTTCACGATCGATGCCGAAGAGGCGGATCGGCTGGAGCTGTCGCTCGATGTCATCGCCGCAACATTGCGCGATGCCTCGCTGGCCGGATGGGATGGTTTCGGACTTGCGGTGCAGGCCTATCAGAAGCGCTCTGGGCCTCTGATCGACTGGATTGGCGCCGCCGCGGAAAGCTTGAACCGGCGGCTGATGATCCGTCTCGTCAAGGGCGCCTATTGGGACACCGAGGTGAAGCGCGCGCAGGAGCGCGGCCTTCCCGACTACCCGGTGTTTACGCGCAAGGCGATGACCGACCTTTGCTACCTCGACTGCGTGCGTAAGTTGCTTGTAGCGCGGCCACGGCTTTATCCGCAATTTGCGACCCACAATGCGTTGACCGTTGCGTGCGTGATCGAGGATGCCGGCGGCACCGGCGGCTATGAATTCCAGCGGCTGCATGGCATGGGTGAAGCGCTCTACGAAGCCCTCCTCGCGGAATTGCCGGATCTGAGCTGTCGTGTCTATGCCCCCGTGGGCGGCCACGCCGATCTGCTCGCCTATCTGGTGCGCCGGCTACTGGAAAACGGAGCCAATTCTTCGTTTGTGTCCGTCGCGGCCGATCCTTCAGTACCGGTTGAAACCATCCTGCGGCGGCCGCAAAGCTGGATCGGTGACGCGTCGCATGCGCGGCATTCGCATATTCCGTTGCCACGCGATCTGTTCGGCGCGTCGCGGCGGAATTCATCCGGTGTCGAATTTGGCGACAGCGCTGCGCTTGAGGCGCTGGTTGCCGAAGTCCGTTCGGCCCCGAAAATTGCCGACGCAAAACCATTGATCGACGGTTCGGCGGTGACCGGACGTGAACGTGCGGTCAACTCTCCCATTGATGGTGCTGTCATCGGCGCCGTGCAGGAAGGCGATGAGGTTCTGGTTGCCGCTGCGATGGCATCTGCACAGGCTGCTTTCCCGGCGTGGAGTTCAACTCCCGTCGCCGAGCGCGCCGCGGCGCTCGAACGCGCCGGCGACCTGCTTGAGCAGAATCGTGGCCGCTTGATCGCGCTGCTGCAAAGCGAGGCGGGCAAGACGATCGACGATTGTGTTTCCGAGGTGCGCGAGGCGGTCGACTATTGCCGGTTCTATGCGCAAGACGCGCGCCGTATGCTTGCGCCGCAGGCTCTGCCGGGTCCGACAGGCGAATCCAACGAGCTGCGAATGCGAGGCCGCGGGGTGTTCGTCTGCATCAGCCCGTGGAATTTTCCGCTGGCAATTTTCACCGGGCAGGTCGCCGCAGCGCTCGCTGCCGGCAACGCCGTCGTGGCGAAGCCGGCCGAGCAGACGCCGCTTGTGGCCTTCGAGATCATCAGGCTGTTGCATCGCGCCGGTATCCCAGCTGGCGCGCTCAACCTCGTTCCGGGCGACGGAAAAACCGGTGCGCTTATCGTTGCCGATCGCCGCGTGGCGGGCGTTGCCTTTACGGGTTCGACCGAGGTGGCCCGTAGCATCAACCGCACGTTGGCGGCCAAGGATGGGCCGATTGTGCCACTGATCGCCGAAACTGGGGGCGTCAACGCCATGATCGTTGATGCGACGGCACTGCCCGAACAAGTCACGGACGACGTGATCGCGTCGGCATTCCGCTCGGCCGGCCAGCGCTGCTCTGCATTGCGCTTGCTGTGCGTGCAGGAGGACGTCGCCGATCGCGTGCTCGATATGGTCGTCGGGGGCGCGCGCGAGCTCAGCCTCGGAGACCCGCGCGATCTTGCGACGCATGTTGGCCCTGTCATCGACAGCGAGGCCAAGAGCAAGCTCGACCGCTGGATTGCCATGATGGACTCGCGCGGCGCGGTTCTGTTTCGTCTGGAGGCAAACCCTCCGGCCGGCGGCACCTATGTTGCCCCGACGATCATCGAGCTCGACAGCGCGCGCGAGCTCAAGGAAGAAGTATTCGGACCGGTTCTTCATCTCGTGCGCTGGCGGTCAAGCGAACTCGACCGGCTGCTCGACGATATTGCCGCCAACAACACCGCGTTGACCCTCGGCATCCACTCTCGCATCGAGACGGTCGTCACGCACGTTGCTGCGCGCATGCCGCATGGCAACGTCTATGTGAATCGAAACATGATCGGGGCGGTGGTCGGCACCCAGCCCTTCGGCGGGACTCATTTGTCCGGGACCGGGCCGAAAGCCGGGGGCCCGAACTATTTGCGGCGGTTTGCTCTGGAACAGGTCGTTACGGTGAACACCGCGGCGTCAGGGGGCAATGCGACGCTCCTGTCGGAGGAAGAATAGTTGTAAGGCCAGGCGTGCCGGGTCGCGTGAATGACCCGTTCAAGGTGAAATTGCCTCCCTTTGGACCCATTTCCCCGCTTAATCCTTCGATTACCGTGACGGAATGCTAGGCCGCAGCCAGCGGCGCCTGTCACATACGTTAACCGGTTTCGCGTGCGGTTCGGGTATTCTGGCGCGTATGACTGATTCGATTGCCAGGCTTTATGACGCCGTGATCGCGGCGCGCGGTGGGGATCCGGAGAAATCTCGAACCGCCAGACTGTTGCGTGCCGGCCGCGCCAAGATGGCGAAGAAGCTTGCCGAAGAGGCGGTCGAGGTCGTGATCGATGCCATGCACGGACAGCCCGAAGCCGTAGTCATGGAAAGCGCCGATCTGATCTACAATCTCGTGGTGCTCTGGGTCCATGCCGGCGTGCGTCCGGAGGACGTCTGGGCCGAAATGCGCCGCCGCGAGCTGATGTTCGGCATTGCCGAGAAAGTGCCAAAAGATTTGGTCCGGGCGGCATCACGGCGTAAAGTTGTGACGTTGGAGAGCAGGCGCGTCCGCAAGCGCCGTTGATCCGTCACAATTCTCCCGACGAGTAGTCTGATGACCGTTGAGGCCGCCGAGCCGCGATCCTTGCTGCGCCGTCTTTATGACTGGTGCCTGGCCGCCGCCCATAAACCACATGCAATGTGGCTTATGGGGGCTGTTTCCTTCGCCGAAAGCTCGTTCTTTCCGGTCCCGCCCGATGTGATGCTTATCCCGATGGCCTTGGCGCGGCCGGAGCGCGCCTACGTGATGGCGTTCTGGTGCACTGTGACATCGGTGGCCGGCGGCATTCTCGGCTACACCATCGGCGCGCTTCTCTATGATTCCGTCGGACTTTGGCTGATCCAGCTCTATGGCTATGGCGACAAGGTCGAAGCGTTTCGCGAAGCCTACGCGGAGTGGGGTGCCTGGATTATTCTTTTGAAAGGCCTGACCCCGATCCCCTACAAGATTGTCACCATCACGTCGGGTTTTGCCGCATACAATCTCGGGCTATTCATCCTTTTTTCCGTCATTACGCGCGGCGCGCGGTTCTTCGTCCTGGCGTTTCTCCTGCACCGCTACGGCGAGAGCGCGCGTCACATCATTGAAAAGCGACTCGGTCTATGGGTGCTGCTCGGCGCCATAATTATCGTCATCGGCCTGGTCGCCGCGCTATATTTGTTCTGACGGAATCAGGTTCCTCATTTTCGCCACTCAAATTGGGTATTTGGATGCCGTCGGGCGAGATGCCATTTGGCCAATCATGGGCACCGGAGCGGGATTTGACTTTTCGTCGGAATAGTCTCGCGCTTCGGGCGGCGCCTGGCTGGATGCTCGCGGGTGTCCTCGTGCTGACGTCCGCATCTGGCGTTTGCACAGGATGCTGACCCCTCCGGTTGAGAAGCGCGAGGACGGTTTTTTTGCCGCAGTCGGCCGTTGGTTCTCGCAGCAATCCGCCAACGTAAACTCGTCTTTCAAGGACGCGCGGGACAAGGTCGAGGGCCTTAGCCAGGAGGCCGGTGCCGCCGCGAAGTCGACCGTCGAAGGCGCCAAGGACGCGGCCGGAGCGGTTGCGCGCATTCCGAACGTGCGTACCGTGAGCGGCCACGAGAAGTGTCAGGTCGCGCCGAACGGAGCGCCCGACTGTATTGCTGCGGCAAACGCCATCTGCAAAGAGGAAAGGTTTTGATTCAGGCCGTAGCCTCGACATGACAACAGCCGAGATCTGTCCCCCCAAAGTCTGGATGGCAGGACGATCGACCGGTCCCGAATGCCGGACGGAAACTTTTGTCTCGCGGGCAGTTTGTCAGTGAGCGTCGCCCTTTTGATCGGTGGCTGCTTGTGCCGCGATCGTGTTTATGTTTCCGTCGCGTGTTAGCGACGGGGCGTCCCTTGAATCTCCATGCGAAACTTCTTGAGCGCGAGGCGGCCGGCCGACCGGTGACCGTCGCCATAATCGGCGCCGGAAAATTCGGAACGATGTTTCTCTCGCAGGCGCGCCTCACACCGGGCATGCACGTTGTCGCAGTTGCCGATCTCGACGTCGGTCGAGCACGGAGTCAGTTGAAAACCGCAGGCTGGCCGGACGAAACCTTTGCCGCTTCTTCCCTGGCAGATGCACATAAGAAGCGTACGACGTTCGTTACTGACGACGCCGAAGCGCTCATCGCCGATCCGCAGATCGAAGTCATCATCGAAGCAACCGGCGTGCCCGGCGCCGGCATCCGGCATGCGCTCAAGGCGATCGCCAACGGCAAGCACATCGTCATGGTCAACGTCGAGGCCGATGCGGTTGCTGGCCCCTTGCTCGCGCGCCGCGCGAAAGCTGCCGGCGTTGTTTATTCGCTCGCGTGGGGCGATCAGCCGGCGCTAATCTGCGAGCACGTCGATTGGGCGCGTGCTGCCGGCTTCAAGGTCATCTGCGCGGGCAAGGGCACGCGCTACGAGCCGCATTATCACAAGTCTAACCCCGACAACGTCTGGGACATCCTTGACAAATATCTGAACATCTCGGACCGCAAGTCGATCAATCCAAAGATGTTCAATTCATTCGTGGACGGAACCAAATCGGGCATCGAAATGACGGCGGTCTGCAACGCCACCGGACTGGTGCCGCAGTCGAACGGGCTTGGCTTTCCTCCGGCGACGCGTTTCGAGCTCGCCGAAATCTGCAAACCCAAGAGCGACGGCGGCACCCTGGAAAAAGCCGGTGTCACCGAAGTGACGTCGTCGGTCTATCGCGATGGTCGCGACGTGCCGCATCATCTTGCGCTCGGTACGTATGTTGTCTTTGAAGGCGACACCGAGTACGCGCGGCGCTGCTTCAAGGAATACGCGATGCTGCCGGACAGGACCGGCAAATACGCGGCCCTTTACCGGCCGATCCACATGATCGGGCTTGAGCTCGGCATTTCCGTCGCAAGCGCTGCGTTACGCAATGAGGCGACCGGCGCGCCGAACGGATTCCGTTCGGACGTGGTAGCGACCGCCAAACGTGCCTTGAAGGCGGGCGAGATGCTCGACGGTGAGGGCGGCTTCTGCGTCTGGGGCAGGCAGACGCCGGCCGACGTGTCGCTTGAGCGCGAATTGCTACCGCTCGGACTAGCGCACGACGTGAAGCTCAAGCGCGACATCGCCGAGGGCCAGGCGCTCCGGTGGTCGGACGTTGCCTACGATCCGAACGATCCGGCGGTGAAAATCCGGCGTGAAATGGAAGCCGCGTTCGGCCGGCGCAATGTCGGCGTCGAGCCTGTCGCCTAGCGCCTACGTAGAATCCCCTAAGCGAGGAATTGATCAACATCAAACTGTAGCAGCCGGAGCGGGTGATCCTTCCACCATTGACAGGAGGACCGCCATGAACGCGACCTTGCTCACTGCCGATCGCAACACCCACATCAAGATTGTTGCTATGGGCCTCTCGGCAGCATTCATGATCGCCTTGACGGCGCTGCTTGCGCATTAAGACCGCCCTTCAGCTGAGTTCGATAGTGCCGTCCACTTTATGAGTGAGATTGATCTTGCCGATGGTGAGCACCATCTGCGCATTGATTGTTTCGTTGCCCTTCAATCGGCCATCGGCCACTGCCGCGCGGATTGCTTTTTCGATCTCTTGTTGTGACGTCACACCCACAACCTTGAGAAATTTGCGAAGGGACATGTTGAGAGCTTCTTCGTTCATCTCAGGCACTCCTTGAAAAGCCGGATTCGGGATCAATCTTACGGCGCGCAGGGCACACTTACCAACCCGGCCGCCGTCAAATGTGGGACACGCGTTTTTGTTTGGCTGTGCTGCGACTTGACGCTATAGCTATGCCCCCAAAAGCCGGTGTGGCGGAATTGGCAGACGCGCACGACTCAAAATCGTGTTCCCAAAAGGAGTGTCGGTTCGACCCCGACCACCGGCACCACCCAGGTTATCGATGGCCATGACCCACGATATCGCTGCGCACATGAACAGCTATTTGGCTATTGCCAGGCGGGATCCGGCTCTTGCCGCAGCGTCGATTGTTGCCGGGGTTGGGCTGCTCGCGATCTGCGGATTCTTGTTCTTCGAGTACGTGCTCGGCTATCCACCGTGCCCACTCTGTCTCGATCAGCGCAAAGCTTACTACGTCAGCGTGCCGCTTGCGGCGCTGCTCTGCCTCGGCGCCAGCTATGGTGCTTCGCGCAAGGTGATGATCGCCGGCTTTGCCGTTATCACCGCCGTCATGCTCTGGAATACAGGACTGTCCGCCTATCACGCCGGTGTCGAGTGGAAATTCTGGCCGGGCCCGAATGATTGCTCGGGGCCGATCAACAGTTTTGGATCGGCCGGAAATTTGCTCAAGCAGCTTGAAAACATCCGTATCGTTCGCTGCGACGAAGCGGCGTGGCGTTTCCTCGGCATCTCGCTCGCCGGCTACGATGTTCTGGTATCCCTGTTCCTCGCGGCTGTTGCCGGCTGGGGCCTGAAGGCCTCGCTCGCGGGACGGAGCCGGGCCTAGAATGCGCAGCAGAGGTTCAACATCATGGAGGTTCTGATTATCGGCGCGGGCATTGGCGGATTGACGCTGGGTCTGATGCTGCACCGTGCCGGCATCGCCTGCCGTATCTTTGAAGCGGCGCCGGAACTCAAGGCCGTCGGTGTCGGCATCAACATTCTTCCGCACGCGTCGCGCGAGCTGTGCGCCCTCGGGCTCGAGGATGCGCTCGCAAAGGTCTCCGTCACGACGCGCGAATATTGCTTCTACAACCGCTTCGGCCAGTACATATACAGCGAGCCGGCCGGCAAGTTTGCGGGTTACGACGTGCCGCAGTTCTCGATCCATCGCGGCGATCTGCAGATGGTCCTGCTGGATGCGTTCATTCAGCGCGCCGGTGCGGACAAGGTGATCACCGGTTGGCGCTGCATCCGCGTCGAGCAGGACGGGCCGGAGGCAATCGCGCATTTTGAGGACGTCAACGGCAAGCCGTTGCCCTCGCAGCGCGGCAGCGTCGTCATCAGTGCGGAAGGCATCCACTCGGTATTGCGCAAGCAGCTTTATCCGAACGAGGGGCCGCCAAAGTATTCGGGCATCAACATGTGGCGCGGCGTCACTCGCTGGAAGCCGTTTCTGTCCGGCGCCAGCATGATCCGTATCGGCTGGCACCACCCCGCAAAGCTGCTGATCTATCCGATCCGCAATAATGTCGACGCCGAGGGTCGCCAACTGGTGAACTGGGTCTGCGATATCGAGACGCCGCAATACCAGGCGCGCGACTGGAACAGGCGAGGCCGGCTGGACGACTTCCTGCCCGCCATGGCCGACTGGCATTTCGACTGGCTCGACGTGCCGCAGTTCATCAGCAGCTCGGACACGATACTGGAATATCCCATGGTCGATCAGGATCCGTTGCCGCGCTGGAGCTTTGGCCGCCTGACGCTGTTGGGAGATGCAGCGCACCCGATGTACCCGCGCGGTGCCAACGGAGCGGCGCAGGCCATACTCGACTGCCGCGCGCTGACGGATGCTCTTGTCGCCAACGCCGATCCGGTCGCGGCACTTAAGGCTTACGAAGCCAAGCGTCTGCCGGCGACGAGCGAAGTGGTGCTGGCCAACCGCAAGGCGCCACCCGACGCCATCCTGCACGAAGTCTATCGCCGCACCGGCGACAAGCCGTTCAAGAATATCGACGATGTCATCAGCCGCGAGGAGCTAATCGCGCTATCCGAGAGCTACAAGCGCATCGCCGGCTACGACAAGGAACGGCTGAAATCTCGGATTTGACGGGCACCAAAAAAGCTGACGACCACGAAATGCTTGGGTGCGCGTACATCCGGCGTCACCCGCTGCAACTTCGTGGCCGCTCGATGACGGAGCCTGAAGGCTCGACGTCATCGTTGAAAAACATATAGGCGCTGTTTGTTCCAATTCAAGGGCGACGGACAACAATGGCAAACGCGCAGGGTTACACATCGACCGCGAAGTTTTTGCATTGGCTTATTGTTGTGCTCCTGATCGCCCAATTTATCTTCGCCTGGACGATGCCGCACATCGGCCGCAACACGCCGGTGACAACCCTTATCAGCCTGCATTTCACCTTCGGCATCATCCTGCTCATTGTTGCCGCTGTACGGCTAGCATGGCGCGCGACGTACAGTGAGCCGGCGCCGCTCGATGGCGTACCGGCCTGGCAGGTGCTGAGCGCGCGCGTCGTGCATTGGCTTCTTTATGTCTTGCTGTTTGTCGTGCCGATTCTCGGTTGGATCAATGCGTCATGGCGCGGCATGCCGATCGTGATGTTCGGGATGGAGTTGCCGAAACTGATCGGCACGCGCGTCCCCGGCTGGGGCTGGACCGGCGACGTGCATACGCTCCTGGCAAACTACCTGATGCTAACGCTCGTCGGCCTGCACGTGCTTTCTGGCCTCTATCATTATTTAATTCGCCGCGACCGGGTGCTGCAGCGAATGCTGCCGGGCGGTTAGTTCACGGCTTTCCCATTACCTTGCGCTTCCAGCCTTCCCAGGTGCGCGCAAGCCCATGGCCCTCGCGCGCCTCGATTTTGCGGGCTTCCTCATCGTCCATGTAAGTGATTGGCGCGCCCATGCTCATTGCTTGCATCTGCAGAGTAGCGTTAAGGGCGAGGAATATTGTGCGGCCGACGACGCGCGGCAGCGATGGCCCGGTGACGACCGCGCCGTGCCCGCGCATCAACGCGGCCGGATGACTGCCGAGCACTTCCGCAAGATCGTGCCCAAGTGTCGGATTGCGGATGAGCATGTCGGTCATTCCCGCGCGGTCGCGGATTTCGAAAACTGGAATGCCGAAACTGATGAAGGCCGAGCGGTGGTACATCGGCTTGAGCGGCACCTTGGTGACGCCGAACGGAATGAGCGACGGCGCGTGCGTGTGCACGACGGCGACCACGTCCGGCCGCATCTTGTAGATCTCGCCGTGGATATAACGTTCGGTGAACAGCGCCGACATCGGCAGGCCATGCGTGTCAACGGGCCGGCTGTCGAGGTCAAATTCCAGGATGTCTTTTTCTGTGACAAGGTCGGCCGACAGGCCGCGCGACATCAGAAATCGGTTGGGATCGCGATTGTGCCTGACCGAAACGTGACCCCACCCGTCGAGCAGGCCGTGATCCGCAAGGATACGGCCGGCGGCGACCAGGTCTTCGACCAGCTTCGGGTCAGGTGGCCCGGCCGATGTCGGCGCCAGTTGTGCGGCAGCACCTGAAATCCAAAGGCTGACGAGCGCGACCACGACGAGCGAGCTGCGGAAATGTTGCAGCCTGCTCGTCATGACAAACTCCAACGGTGTGAAGCTTACGGCTCGAGTTCGGTGTCCCAGTAGAGGTAATCGAGCCAGCTTTCGTGCAGATAGTTCGGTGGGAAGAGCCGGCCGTTGCGGTGCAGGTGGTGCACCGTCGGCTGGAACGGCATCTGCGATGGCCACATCCTCGCTTCATTCGGCGTGAGATTGCCCTTGCGAAGGTTGCATGGAGAGCAGGCCGCAACGACATTGTCCCAAGTCGTATGGCCGCCGCGCGAGCGGGGCAGCAGATGGTCGAAGGTGAGGTCGTCCCGCTCGCCGCAGTACTGACAGGAGAAACGGTCGCGCAGGAAGACATTGAACCGGGTGAAGGCCGGGTGGGTCGAGGGCTTCACGAAGGTCTTGAGCGAAACGACACTCGGCAGCTTCATCTCGAAGGACGGGCTGTGCACCGCGCGGTCGTAATTGGCGACGATGTTCACGCGCTCGAGAAAGACCGCTTTGATCGCATCCTGCCAGGACCACAGCGAAAGCGGGTAATAGCTCAACGGCCGAAAATCCGCGTTGAGCACCAGAGCCGGAAAACCGCTAGGCGAAAAGTGAACGTTCAAGCGACGCTCCTCGACCTCCTTAAGGCTGCCGCCACGCAGCTAATGGGCTAGTAATAGGGCAGCGTGACAGGATTGTGAAGCGGGGACGGGGGGTTACCCGCAAGGCTGCTATTTGCCTGCGGCAAAGCACTTGGCCAAAAATTCGCCGCCCTGGCGTAAACCCTCCTGGTCGATGCCGTGGCCGACCCCGGATGAAATGTGCCACTGCGCTGGAATTCCCAGCGCTGCGAGGCTTTGGGCGGCGTGGAACAGCGCTTGCACCGGAATGAGCTGGTCGGCGTCGCCATGGATCAAAAGCACAAGCGGCTTGCTGCGGATCTCCGCGGCGAACAATTCGACGTCGACATTTTCCGGCATCACGAGCATCCCGGAATAGCCGACAATTCCCACCGGCGCGACCGTGCGGCGCAGGCCGACATGGAGCGACATCATGGTGCCCTGGCTGAAGCCGACAAGTGCCAGCGCCGACGGCGGAAGATCGCGACGCTTCAGCTCGGCATCGAGGAAGCGCTCGAGAATCGGTGCGGCCTCGTTCACGCCGGTCCAGCGCTCATCCGGATTGCGGAATGTCAGCGGAAACCATTCGCGGCCCATAGGTGCCTGTCCGCAGGGCCGCGGTGCATGCGGCGACACGAATGCGGCGTCGGGCAACAGGCCTTGCCAGGCACGGCCGATCTCGATCAGGTCGTTGCCGTCGGCGCCATAGCCGTGCAGGAAGACCACAAGCTTCCGCGCACGTCCCGAGCGCGGCTCAAGGCGCGGTCCATCAAGTTCAGCCATTCTTCTTTTTCCTTTTCGGTGTCTTTCTGCCGGCCGCTTCTTTCGGCCGGCCATTCGGCTGAACCGGCACCACGTCACGCTTCTTCACGACATGATAATAGGCCCAAAGCAGATGGGCTGCCACGCCGCGCCACGGCCGCCAGGCTTCGGCGATCTTGGCGAGCGCCTTGGCGTCCGGACGTTTGCGCAGACCAAGGGCAAGGCGTGCGGATTCCTGCACGGCGAGGTCGCCGGACGGAAAGGCATCCGCGTGCCCGAGGCAAAAGAGAAGATAGATGTCAGCGGTCCATGGCCCGACCCCATGCAGGGCGATGAGCGCGGCGTGCGCCTCATCGGCATCCATGTTGCCCACGGCAGTAAGATCGATCCGGCCATTGGCGACCGCTTTGCCGATTTCGCGGATCGATTTGATCTTCGGTGCGGACAGCCCAAGTCGCCTGAGCTTGTCGGCGCGCGCGCGGCGCACAGTGTCATGGTGAAATGGATCGAACGCGGCGAAGAGTCGGGCACGGATCGCGGCGGCGCTTGCGGTGGAAAGCTGCTGCCCGCAAACGATCGCGCACAGGCCGGGGAATCCCGGCTCGCGCCGGCGCAGGTTGAACGCACCGGCTTTTTCGGCGACCGGTTTGAGCCGCGGGTCGGCGATGACGAGCTTTGCGAGGCCAGCTTGGAGATCGGCTTCAGTATGGAGGAAATGAGTCATGCGCTATCCGTCTAGCAAGCAAGACGGTAGATAGAAAAGCCATGCCACCCGTTTTCCGCTTTGCGCCATCGCCGAACGGCTATTTGCATCTCGGCCATGCATTGTCGGCTTTGCTCAATGCTGACATGGCGCGCGCGAATAGTGGCCGACTGCTGCTGCGCATCGAGGATATCGACACCGCGCGCTGCCGGCCGGAATACGAGACGGCGATCTACGAAGACCTGGCATGGCTCGGCTTGCATTGGGAATCCCCAATCCGCCGGCAATCCGAACACTGGGACAACTACCGTGGCGCGCTCGCGCAGCTTGAGGCCATCGGTCTGATCTATCCGAGTTTCGAGAGCCGCGCTGAGATTGCGCGCCTCGTGACCGATCGCGAGGCGCAGGGACCCTGGCCGCGCGATCCCGACGGCACGCCGCTTTATCCGGGTGATGCGAAAAACATGAGCGTGGCTGAACGAAACCGGCGTATCGAAGCCGGCGAGCCATATGCGCTGCGACTCGACATGCGCGCGGCGATGCTATGCGCCGGCACGGTGAACTGGGTCGAGACTGGTGCTGGACCGGGCGGCACAACCGGTACGGTTGCGGTCGATCCTTCAGTATGGGGCGATGTGATTCTGGCGCGCAAAGAAATCCCCACCAGCTATCACCTTGCGGTCGTCGTCGACGACGCCGCGCAAGGCGTGACCCACGTGGTGCGCGGCCGCGACCTGTTTCACGCAACCGCGGTCCACCGCTTGCTCCAGGTGCTGCTCGGTCTGCGCGCGCCACGCTACTATCATCACCGGCTTGTTCTCGATGAGACCGGCAGCAAGCTGTCGAAATCGACGCAATCCACCGGCCTGCGCGAGCTTCGCGCGCGCGGAGTAACGCCCGCCGATATTCGCCGCTTGACCGGGCTCGATTGAGCCGGTCTTCCATGTCAATGTCGCACCTCGGGTAAGGGACTTATGCCAAAGGTCCGGAAAAAAGCGCCGCGGCGGCGCCGTCCACGCCGCACGCCCAGACGGCCCGCGGAAAAGGCGCCGTCAGAGCGCGCGATCGAGGCTGCGCTTGCCGGGATCGCACACGATATCCGCACGCCACTGACCGGAATCGTGGCGCTTGCCGAATTGCTGGTGTCGTCGGATCTGGGTACGCGCGAGCGCGAGTGGGCAAGCGCGATCAAAAGCGGCGCCGATCACCTTTCGGCCCTGACCACTGTCATTGTTGATGCGGCAAAGGCAAAGGCCCATGGCCTCGTTCTTCGCAACGAACCTTTTGCACCCCGTGCGCTCGCCGAGGCTGTCGGCGCGGCGCTCGCGGCGCGTGCCCACAATAAGGATCTCAAGACCAACATCAAAATCGCCGACAATCTGCCGGCCATGGCGTCGGGCGATGGTTTACGCTTGCGCGCAGCGCTGGAGAACCTGGCAGACAATGCCGTAAAATTTACGCACCAGGGAAAGGTGACGTTTGCGGCAACGGCTGAACAGGCCAAGCAAGGCCGCGTGCGCCTGGTCTTCAGTTTTGTGGACGACGGCATCGGCGTCAGCGCCGGTGAGCTCAAGCAGCTGTTTCGTCCGTTCGCGCAGGCCAGCGTCAAGATCTCGAAACTTTACGGCGGCGCGGGGCTTGGGCTCTCGCTGGTCAAACGTCTTGCACAGGCGATGGGCGGCGACCTCAGTGTGACCAGCAAAAAAGACAGCGGCTCCACATTCCGTTTAAGTGTGCTCGTTGAATCGTTTGAAGCGCGAGCAACGGCACAGCGACAGGACCGCAGGCCGGCACCTGTTCGGCCGCTGTCGATCCTTTGCGCGGAAGACAATCCCTACGGCCGCGTGGTGATGCACACGATTCTTGGCGAACTGGGGCACAGAGTTGATTTCGCCGAGACCGGCGAAGCCGTCGTGGCGGCGGTCGAACGCGGTGGTTACGACGTGGTGTTGATGGACGTCACGCTCACCGGTCTGAACGGCATTGACGCGGCACGTCGCATTCGCGCACTGCCGGGACAGGCTGGCCTTACACCGATCATTGGAATCTCCGGCCGTGGCGAAAGCGGTGACGAAGCAGCCGCACGTGATGCAGGGATGAATTTCTATTTTGTGAAACCAGTGAGTCCGCGAAAGCTTGCGCAGGCGCTGGCGGAATGCAGTTCAGTTTGATCAGACGTTGCTGGCGCCCTTGGCGCGTTCGACAATTCGCACCACGTCAGACATGATGCGGTTCAGTTCGAAATCTTTCGGCGTGTAGACCGCTGCGACGCCGGCTTTTTCCAGCTCCGCCGCGTCCTCTGGCGGAATGATGCCGCCGACGATCACCGGCACGTCGAGGCCGGCCTTTTTCATGCGTCCGACGACGTCCTCGACCAGCGGCAGATGGCTTCCAGACAGCACTGAAAGCCCGACAACATGCGCCTTTTGCTTGCGCGCGGCCTCGACGATTTCCTCCGGCGTCAGCCGGATGCCCTCATAAACGACCTGCATGCCCGCATCGCGCGCGCGCACTGCGATCTGCTCGGCGCCATTGGAATGGCCGTCCAGTCCCGGCTTGCCGACGAGGAACGTGAGCCGGCGACCGAGCTTGCGGGAAACGCGGTCGACGGCGGCGCGGATATCGTCTAGCCCGGTGACGTCGTTACGCATCGCGCGGCCAACCCCGGTCGGCGCGCGATATTCTCCGAAAGCCTCGCGCAGCGTCCATCCCCATTCGCCGGTTGTGATGCCTGCTTTTGCGCATGCGATCGAGGCCGGCATGATGTTGCTGCCGCTGATGGCGGCGCGTTTGAGGTCCTTCAGCGCAGCGACGACTGCAGCATTGTCGCGTGCTTCGCGCCAGGCTTTTAGCCGCTCGGTCTGCCCGAGCTCGGCTTCCTCGGATACGGTGAGAATGGCGTCCGCTGCTGCGGCCAGCGGCGATGGTTCGCTTTCAAGATATTTATTCACGCCGACGACAACCTGGTCGCCGCGCTCGATGGCTTCGAGCCGCGCCGTGTTCGAACTCGACAAGCTGCTGCTTCATGTAGCCGGTGTCGACGGCGGCGACTGCGCCGCCCATCTCCGCGATCCGCTTGAGTTCCTCGCGTGCCTGCTGTTTCAGTTCTTCGACTTTGCGCGTGATTTCGCTCGAGCCGTCGAAGATATCACCGTAGTCGAGCAGATCGGTCTCATAGGCGAGAATCTGCTGCATGCGCAGCGACCACTGCTGGTCCCACGGACGCGGCAGCCCAAGCGCTTCGTTCCATGCCGGCAGCTGGACTGCACGCGCGCGTGCGCTTTTCGACAGCGTCACTGCCAGCATTTCGATCAGGATGCGCGCGACGTTGTTTTCCGGCTGCGGCTCGGTCAACCCGAGCGAGTTCACCTGGACGCCGTAACGGAATAGCCGTTGCTTGGCGTCGGTGATGCCGTAGCGCTCGCGCGTGATCTCGTCCCACAACTCGGTAAAGGCGCGCATCTTGCAAAGCTCGGTGATAAAGCGCAGGCCGGCGTTGACAAAGAACGAGATGCGTCCGACGACCTCACCGAACTTGTCCGGCGGCACCTCGCCCGAGGCCTTCACGGTGTCGAGCACTGCGATCGCGGTGGCGAGTGCAAATGCCAGTTCCTGCACCGGTGTCGCGCCGGCTTCCTGCAGGTGATACGAGCAGACGTTGATCGGATTCCATTTCGGAATTTCCTTAGTCGTGAACAGGATCACGTCCTTGATCAACCGCATCGACGGCGCTGGCGGAAAGACGTAGGTGCCACGCGACAGGTATTCCTTGATGATGTCGTTTTGTAGCGTGCCCTGCAGGCTTGCGCGCGGCGCGCCCTGTTCGTCAGCAACCGCGATGTACAGCGCCATCAGCCACGCGGCGGTGGCGTTGATGGTCATCGAGGTGTTCATTGTGTCGAGAGGGATGCCGTCGAACAGCGCGCGCATGTCGCCGAGATGGCAGATGGGCACGCCGACCTTGCCGACCTCGCCTTTGGCGAGCACGTGGTCGAAGTCGTAGCCGGTCTGGGTCGGCAGATCGAAAGCGACCGACAGGCCGGTCTGGCCTTTCGCCAGATTTTTCCGGTAAAGCGCGTTGGAATCCGCTGCCGTCGAATGACCGGCATAGGTGCGGAAAATCCAAGGCTTGTCGCGTGTTGGGCGCTCGCGTGTCATGGCCGCCGTCAGGCTTCAGGCGGCAAAGTGCCGCCTTTTTTGCTGCATCGCAATATAAATCTTTTCAGGCTCGCGCTAGCGGCCGCGGCCGCTATCGGCGGCGGACGTGCACGACGGCAACGTCGTCGGAATAGAAACGTTGCCAGCCGGGCGACCGGTCGAGCAGGGCGGCCGCCGGCGCAGTCGGCGCCAACAGGGTCGCGCCGATGCGGTACTCGTCAAGCAGACGGAAGAAGTCGGGAATATTGCGCAGGTTCAGCGCCTGGTCGTAGCGAAGCATATAGGCGTCGCCGTATAGCTCCCCGCGGCCGTCGATGAAAGGAGCGACGCCGACGAAGTCGAGATAGCCGCCGAAATTGTAGTCGTTGAGAATTGCGCCGTGCTTAACGCTGCCAAGCGCATGCACCGCGTTGGCCGGTGTAATCTTTGCCGGTGGAGCCACATCATTACGGAATACCGACAGTGCGGTGACAACAAGCATCACTGACGCGAGTACGGCCGGGATCAGAGGACCGGGCCGCAGCGCCGCTGCGGCGCGTCCCGCGGAAAGATCCGTGAACTGCTTTGCCAGCGGCCGCGCCAGGAATATCGGCGCCAGCATCCCCAGCAGATCCGCGTGGCGGACATGCGACAGGCTTAGGTGTAGGACGCCAAGCAGCATGAGAATTCTGAAGAGCGGCAGCTTGACGCCGCGATAAAGCGCCAGGCCCAACCCGCCCAGCATAATGATCTCGAAGCTGCCGATATGGCTGAAGTCCTGCGGCCGCCATTCGGTGATCGTTCCGAGCGCCGAGCCGAGCGCCACGGTGCGGAAAGTCACCAGGATCATCTCGGGGCCGTACGGATTGAGGCAGGCTGCGGCCAAAGCGAGCACACCGAACGATCCCCACTGGCGGACAACTTTCATTCGCTCGGCGGGTTTGGCGCGGAACAGCGCTTCGGCGCCCGCTGCACCGATCATGGCGAGGCCGAAGGTGAAGCTGCCGTGCAGGTTCGCCCACAGCGTCATCAACGGCAGCAGGAGCCACGACGGCGCCGTGCGCGTGTCGACCGAGCGGATCAACGCCGCAATCCATGCGACGAGCAATGGAAGTGCGAGCATGTGCGGCCGCGCCAGAATATGCGGAGCCGTGAGAGGCAAAGCGACCAGGACGCCGAACAGCGCGGCGGTCGGCCGCAACTCGCGCAGCAGGAAGCGTGTCAGCAGACCGAATGCCGTTGCGGCGGCAGCCGATGCGACTGCCACCATGCCCATCCAACCGCCGGCGGCATAGGCCAGTGCGAACACAACTTCGGAGAGCCACTCGAAGGCGAGCCAGTGCGTTCCGCGGAAGTTGGCGGAAAACGGGTCGACCGTCGGCACGGCGCCGTGATCGAGGATCCAGCGGCCAAGGGCGAGGTGTGAGTAGGTGTCGGGGTCGCCAAGCAACTGTGGCGCTACTGCGATCACCAGAACGTAGATGCCCGCGGCGACAAGCCACGGCATCGCGGCCCGAAGACCCTCGATCCGTTCGGTTCGGCGAATGGTCTGCTCAGACATTCCCGCGCTCTGAGTGATCCGGCCACGCTACGGGTGTCGAATTGCAAAAGCCTTAAAGCGCTTGGCTGCAGAACGATCGATATAACCTTTTGAGCCAAAACAGCTCTATCTGATCCGGCCATCGATCCCGAACCCGATGCCAGACGGCCTCGAGCTCGTTATAGGGGCGCCCCAATTCGCCCTATGTCGGGTCCGGAAATAGCCAGCCACTTCGTAACCAATTGCCGTCGCAGCGGTTTTGCGGATGCAAAAGGTATTATTGCGACGCAACATAATTTACGCCAGATTGTTATAGGCAGGGAGGATCAGTCGATGCCGGCAGTCGCCAAAGCGCGGGGGGTGGCTCCGCTCAAAGATCTCTACGATATCGGCGAGATTCCGCCGCTCGGGCACGTGCCGGAGAAGATGCACGCATGGGTCATCCGCAAAGAGCGGCACGGCCCACCCGACAAGTCGTTCCAGCTTGAGGTGGTGCCGACCTGGCCGATCGGCGACGATGAAGTGCTCGTTTACGTGATGGCGGGCGGCGTGAACTACAACGGCGTCTGGGCCGGCCTCGGCATTCCGATCTCACCGCTCGACGGCCACAAGCATCCATTCCACATCGCCGGCTCCGATGCCTCCGGCGTGGTGTGGGCCGTCGGCACCAAGGTCAAGCGCTGGAAGGTCGGCGACGAAGTCATCGTCCATTGCAATCAGGATGATGGTGACGACGAGGACTGCAACGGCGGCGATCCCTTGCTCTCGCCATCGCAGCGCATCTGGGGCTACGAGAACTCCGGACGGATCGTTCGCGCAGTTCTGCCGCGTGCAGTCACGCCAGCTGATGCTGAAGCCGAACCATCTCTCGTGGGAAGAGTCGGCTTGCTACACGCTTACGCTTGCGACCGCGTATCGGATGCTGTTCGGGCATCCTCCGCACACGCTCAAGCCCGGCGACAACGTTCTGGTGTGGGGCGCCTCCGGCGGGCTCGGCGTGTTCGGTGTCCAGCTTGTTGCTGCGTCCGGCGCCAACGCCATCGGGGTCGTCTCGGACGAGTCGAAGACTGAATACGTTCTCAACCTCGGCGCCAAGGGCGTCATCAACCGCAAAGATTTCAAGTGCTGGGGACAGATGCCAGCCGTTAACTCGCCGGAATTCGGCGAGTGGACAAAAGAAGCGCGCCGCTTCGGCAAGGCGATCTGGGAAATTACCGGAAAACGCGATGTCGATATCGTCTTCGAGCATCCGGGCGAACAGACATTTCCGGTGTCATGTCTTGTCGTCAAGCGCGGCGGCATGGTTGTCTTCTGTGCAGGAACGACGGGCTACAATCTCACGTTCGATGCACGCTATGTGTGGATGAGACAGAAGCGCATCCAGGGATCGCATTTCGCGCACCTCAAGCAGGCCTCGCAGGCAAACCAGTTCGTGCTCGAGCAGCGCATTGACCCCTGCATGAGCGAAGTCTTCCCGTGGGAGAACATTCCGCTCGCTCACGTGAAGATGTGGAAGAACCAGCATCCGCCCGGCAACATGGCGGTGATGGTGAACGCGCCGCGCACCGGCTTGAGAACTTTCGAGGACGCGCAGGAGGCCGGGCGCTAGTCGGCCTTTTTCCGCGCCTGGGAAATCGTCGAGTTCAATTCTCCGCCGTAGATAAAGATCGACGCGCAGGCGTAAAGGAAGACCAGCGCGATCATTGCCGAAGCAAGCCCAGCGTACATCGATACGTAGGCAAAGGCGTAATTGGCGAGATAGCGGCCAAAGGCGGCGCCAGTGATAAGCCACAACATCATCGTGGCAATAATTCCTGGTGCAATCTCACCGAGCGATCGCCGGCCTGCCGGCAGCCATAGATGCACGATCATCAGGGCCATCACGAGCACCGCCGCCGCCGTCGAATAGCGCGCGAACGTGATCCGGTCGGCAAAGGGCTCGAGCGCCGGCACATATTGAATCAGTTTTGCGAGGATCAACGGCGCCAGCACGACGAGGAATGAAAACGCCAGGATCGCGACTGCGCCGATCAGAACGTAAATGACGGATTCGATGCGCAGCAGCCACCACGCGCGTGGCTCTTTCACGCCGTAGGCGCGGTTGAGCCCAATCCGCAGGCTCTCGACGCCGCTCGATGCGAAGTAGAGTGCAAAAAGAACACCGAGGGTAAGGATATCGCCGCGGGTCGAGGTGAGGACGCCGGTGATATCAAGCGCGATCGGCGCAGCGACTTCCCTGGGCCACGCTTCGAGCAAAAGACGCGCGGCTTCGTCGGCGAGCTCTTTGGAACCCAGAAAAAACCCCGCGAGCGCGGTGACCACGATCAGGAACGGGAACAGCGCCATCAACGTCGACAATGCGATATGGCTCGCGATCGCCCAGCCGTCGTCGTCGATAAAGTGCTGAAAGGCGTCGCCCGCAATTCGCACTGTCCGTCTCAATGCGCTCAAAGGATTGCTCCCTACAGGCCTTGCGCCTTTCAGATCATCCATCGGCGCTGGCTTTGCAAGGCCGGTATCGGCCTCGCAGCGTGGGGCGGAATCTAGGCAGCCTGCACGTTGGTCAGGAATTGCCGGACCTGGGCCTCGAGACCTTCGGCTTCGATGGCGACCGCGTCGGCGAGATCCTTGACGTCGGAGGCCGTAGACCGTGCGTCTGTCGTGACGCCCGCTACCCGGCTCATTGCCTCCGCACCGACGCGAGCCTCACCCGAAGCGCGATTGACGCCTTCGGCAATCGAAGCCACAGCGGAATTTTGCTGATCCACGGTGGCTGCCACCATCGTGGCGATCGACGACATTTCGCGGATGATGGCATCGACTTGCCCGATGGCTTCCGAGGCATCGGCTGCCGCCGACTGAATTGAGCCGATCTGCTCCGCGATTTCCTCTGTCGCCCGGGCGGTCTGCCCCGCAAGCGACTTCACTTCGGCGGCAACGACGGCAAAGCCTTTGCCGGACTCGCCGGCGCGCGCCGCCTCGATCGTTGCGTTCAGCGCGAGCAGATTGGTTTGCCCGGCGATTGCCTGAATGAGCCCGACCACCTCTCCGATGCGGGTGGCCGCAGTGCCGAGCTGCGACATCGTCGTGACAGTGCGTTGCGCTTCGGAGACGGCGCGGCCTGCGACGTCGGTCGATTTCGCGGCCTGCGCGGCAATTTCGCCGATCGAAGCCGCAAGCTCTTCGACCGAGCTGGCGGCTGCCGTGACGTTCTCGGAAGCGGCGGTCACGCGGCTCGTCGCAGTGTCAGCCTCAGAAGAGACGGTATCCGCAGCCTTGTTGAGATCGGACGAGCTCATTTCCAGCTTCATCGACGCGGCGCGAAGCTTGCCGAGCGCGCTTTCGACGGAATGCTTGAACTGTGAAATCGTCGACGCGATCACTTCGCTGCGCTGCTCGCGCGCGCGGCCTGCCTCACTCTGCGTCTGCGCCAGCCGTTCCCGCTCGATCATGTTGTCGCGGAATACGATGACGGTGCGCGCCATATCGCCGATCTCGTCGCGAGCGCTGGTCGCCGGTATGCGCGCCGTGGTATCGCCGTCGGCAAGGCGCGCCATGACGCGGGCGAGCCCATTCAACGGCCGTGTGATGCTGCGCCCGATCAGCCAGCTGAAGCCGAGCCCCAGCGCAACCATGGCGATGCCGACATTGATAATGCCGTTCCGCGTGCGGCTCTGCGATTTGGTGAGCTGTTGCCCGGCGTTTTCGGCGGTCTTGCGTGCGTAGGCAATGATATCGTCGGCGCGCGGCAGCATGTTCTGGCTGTCGATGTCGATAACCGCATGCAACGGCCGCACTTTGTCGTAGCCCTCGACCCATTTGCCGAATGTTTCGGCATAGGTCTTCACCACTTGCTCGAGCGAAGCCTTCATTTCCGGTGTAGCGTTGATCGGCCTGACGATATCGGTGAAGGCCTTATACGCTTGCTGAAATTGCAGGCGTGCTACCTCGCTCTCGGTGACGCGGAAATCGGCCTCGTGGTGCCGCATGTACAGAAGGGTCACCATCAGTTTGTTGGCGTCGGCTTCCGGCAGCCAGGACATGTTGTCATTGATGATGCGCTCGACGCCGTTCCCCGCCACTTGCAGCTGGCGGCGTAGACCGGATGACTCGTCGAAGCCCAGCGTATTCTGCTCGCTCACGAGATTATTGAACGCTTCGCGTAGGGCGTTCAGGTCCTGGCTCATGCCATTGATGCTTTCGGCGCGACCTTGTCGATCGACGGCTTCGATAGTGTCAAGATTCCTCAGCGCGACGGCATATGCGTACTCGAAGCTCGCCACCAGATTGTCGCTCGGTTTCACGTTGAAGTCCTTGACGACGATACGCATGGATGCGACCGCGCTTTTGAAGTCGCGGCTCGCGTCGGCGAGCGAGGCCGAGTCGGGTGAACGTTTCAAAGGTGCGGCCGACGTCGCCTTCGCCAGAGGTGTAGGTGAAGCCGTTCGCCACGAAGCCCGCGACGGGAATTAGCGCCAAGCAGCGACGATACGCGTGCGCACCGAGAACGATGCGAGCATCCGCGTCAACCAATTGAAAGGAAGCAAAAATTGGGTGAGCTGCATGCGGCTTGGATCTGGTCTCGCCAATTGGAAGTGTGGCGCTGCGCAGAGGTAAATATGTAAAGCCGCAATGGTTAATTTTTATAGCAATTCTCCGTAAACGGCGGGTCCGGGGCGCTGGTAACTGCTGGGAATCTCTACGGCTTTGCTTTTGTGCACTGCACGCGTAGTGTCTCCAAGATCGCCATCGCTCAATAATTTGCATGTCCACTGTCGCCAACCGTTCCACCAAAGACCCCGAACTGATTGGGCTAATCCGCGAGGCAACGGCCGTTCTGGACGCCTTGCTGGCGGATGCGACGGTGAAAGTGCGCGAGCGCGTCTCGTCAAAAGGGCAGGTGGACGGCGCGAGTTTCGATCGCGAGCAAAGGGCAACCCACGGGCTCGCTTGGCTCGCAACCTATGTCGAGGCCGTCCGGCAACTTGCCGCCTACGCCGAGCGTATGAGCAGGGCTGGCAAGCTCGGCGAAACCGAAGACCTCCTGGTCCGCATCGGCCTCGGCGAATATCTCGCACAGGTGTTCGGCGGCATTCCGATGAGCCAGGGCGAAGTCGTCCGTTTGACCGATCTCGGCGTGACATCCGCGCAGGTCGCGGCGCGCATGACCCCAGTAGTCGAGGGCCTCATGGTCAGCGGCAACAGTGCTGAGCGGCGCGCCCGCCTGATCGCATTGATGCGCACGCATCATGCCGCGACGGTCGGCGCCTGCGGACTCGACGATACCCTCGAATCGATCCGTGAGGAGATGCGCAAGTTCGCCGATACCGAAGTGATCGGGAACGCGCAGAAATGGCACCTCACTAACAGCTACATCCCGCTCGACGTTATCGCGCAGATGTCCGCGCTTGGCGTGTTCGGCCTTACCATTCCTGAAGACTTCGGCGGCATGGGACTCGGCAAGGAGTCCATGTGCGTCGTCTCGGAAGAGCTGGCGCGCGGCTACATTGGCGTCGGCTCGCTCGGCACGCGCTCGGAAATCGCTGCTGAGCTGATCCTTGGCAGCGGCACCGATGCGCAGAAGCAGAAGTGGCTGCCGAAGATCGCATCCGGTGAGGTGCTGCCGACCGCGGTGTTCACCGAACCAAACACCGGATCCGACCTTGCCTCGATCAAGACGCGCGCCGTGCGTGAGGGCGACATCTACAAGATCTACGGCAACAAGACCTGGATCACGCATCCGGTCCGCGCCGATCTGATGACGCTTCTGGTGCGTACCAATTCCAAGGAGAGCGGCCATCGCGGGCTGTCGATGCTGCTTGCCGAAAAGCCGCGCGGCGACGACAAGAATCCCTTTCCGGCGAAAGGCATGAGCGGAACCGAGATCGAGGTGCTCGGCTATCGCGGCATGAAGGAATACGAGATTGCCTTCGACGGCTTCGAGGTGAAGGCGGAAAATCTGCTCGGCGGGACCGAAGGCCTCGGGTTCAAGCAACTGATGCAGACGTTCGAGTCCGCCCGCATTCAGACGGCGGCGCGCGCTATCGGCGTCGCACAGGCGGCGATGGAGCAAGCGCTCGACTACGCGCAGAACCGCGCGCAGTTCGGCGGGCCGATCGTCGGCTTCCCGCGCGTGGCCGACAAGATCGTGATGATGGCAGTGGAAATCATGATCGCGCGGCAGCTTACGTACTATGCGGCGCGCGAGAAAGATTCCGGACGCCGCTGCGATCTCGAGGCCGGCATGGCCAAATTGCTTGCGGCGCGGGTCGCCTGGGCGGCTGCCGACAATGCCGTGCAGGTGCATGGCGGCAACGGCTTTGCCCTCGAATTTCCGGTCTCGCGCATCCTCTGCGATGCGCGCATCCTCAATATCTTCGAAGGCGCCGCCGAAATCCAGGCGCAGGTCATTGCCCGGCGGCTGCTCGACGGCACGAACTGACACGCCTTTGGCAACAAATCCGATTTTGGGACGTTTGATTTAGAGCAAGGTGCCGGCCTTTCCCGTGGCCTACATATTTTATTTATATTCGGAGGTCGGTCGATGCCTGAATTGCTCATACGTCATGGCGAGTGGGTCGTTGTCTGCGATGGCGCCAAGGCGCTGATCCTGGAGAATGCCGGCGACGCCAAGTTTCCCAATCTGAAGACCATCAAAGTGCTGGAACAGAAGGATTTGCCGACCCACGCGCTCGGCACCGACGCGCCGGGCCGCACCAACAATTCCGTCGGCAGTGCGCGAAGTGCGGTCGAGCAAACCGATTGGCACGATCAGTCGGAGCGGACGTTTCTCGTTCATCTGGCGCAGCAGCTGGACAGCGCTGTTGCAGCCGGGAAGACCAAGTCCCTCATTGTGGTGGCGCCACCGCGTGCGCTAGGCATGATCCGCCCGGCCTATTCCCAGACATTGAAAGGCGCTGTGCGCGCGGAGGTCGACAAGGATTTCGTCAAAATGCCGGTGCACGAGATCGAGAAGCATCTGACCGGCGCCTGACCAACAAAAGCCGCAGTCCCCGAATGTGACTAGCCCGCCGCCACGGCGATGATATGGTCCGCGCGATTCCGGGGAAGGACCATCGGATGACGTCGAAATTCGGCACGTGGCCACGTGGCGGCCCCGCATGCGCCATCGTTGTGCTGCTCGTTGCGGCCACAAGTGCGCATGCGCAGACGCCGCGGCAGCTGGGTCCGCCGCCTCCGACCGTCGGCCCGGGAGTGCCGAACACGCCGGCCGTGACGTCCGACCCGATGGCTGTCCCGGGCTTCTGGGATCCGCGGCGCCGGCCCGAGCGGCCCGACCTTTCCCGCATCACCATCATTCGCTTCCTCACGGAGACCGACTATCCACCGTTCAATTACGCCGGGCCCGATGGCAACCCGGCCGGCTTCAACGTCGATCTCGCGCGGATGATCTGCGAAGAGATCAAGGTTCAGTGCACCGTGCAGATGCGCCGGTTTGACACGCTGATCAGTGCGCTCAACAGTAACAACGGCGATGCGATTATTGCGTCGATCGCGCAAACGCCGGAGATGCGCGCACGCGTCGATTTCAGCGATCCCTACTACCGCACGCCGGCGCGCTTCGTTGCACTCCGTAACAGTCCGATCGACGATGTGCGCCCGGAGGCATTGGAAGGAAAAAAGATCGCGGTCGTCACCGGCACTGCCCATGAGGCCTACCTCAAGACGCTGTTCACCGAGGCCGAGCTGCGGCCGTATCCCGATGCCGACGCCGCACGCTTTGCTTTGAAGCGGGGTGAGGTGGATCTGTTGTTCGGCGACGGGATTTCACTTGCATTCTGGCTCAACGGCACCAACTCGGCGAACTGCTGCGAATTTCGCGGCGGTCCCTACCTCGAGAGCCGTTTCTTCGGCGAAGGTGTCGGCATTGCTGTAAGACGCGGCAACGATCTTTTGCGGCAGGCGTTCAACTGGGCGCTGTTCCGCATCTGGGAGAAGGGCCGCTTCACGGATTTGTGGCTGCGCTATTTCCCGGTCAGCCCGTTCTGAGCCTTCGAATTTGACGTTTCCGCGCGGCATTTCTAGTGTCCGCGCCCCGGAGATCATGATGGCAGTCGCCGAAAACGCTGCAATCTTGCGCCAGGCCGCCGAGCAATCGAATGCCTGGCCGTTCGAGGAGGCGCGCAAGATCGTCACCCGGCTCAAGAAGCATCCAAAGAACGAGGTGATCTTCGAGACCGGCTACGGACCCTCCGGCCTGCCGCACATCGGCACATTCGGCGAAGTCGCGCGCACGACGATGGTGCGTCATGCCTTCCGGGTGCTGACCGACGACAAGATCAAGACGAGACTGATTGCGTTTTCCGACGACATGGACGGCCTGCGCAAGGTGCCGGACAACGTGCCGAACAAGGAGATGCTCGAGCAGCATCTCGGCAAGCCGCTGACGCAGGTGCCGGATCCGTTCGGCACGCATCCGAGCTTCGGCGAGCATAACAATGCGCGGCTGCGCGCTTTTCTCGATCACTTCGGCTTCGACTACGAATTCATGTCGTCCACCGAATGCTACAAGTCGGGACGCTTCGATCAGGCCTTGCTGAAAGTGCTTGCGCGCTTCGATGAAGTGATGGCGATCATGCTGCCGTCGCTGCGCGAGGAGCGTGCGGCGACCTATTCGCCGTTCCTGCCGATCGATGCGAAGACCGGCATCGTTTTGCAGGTGCCGGTGACCGGGCATGATGCAAAGGCCGGCACCATTACATACGAGGATCCCGACACCAAAAAGCCGGTGACGACACCGGTCACCGGCGGCGGCTGCAAGCTGCAATGGAAGCCGGATTGGGCAATGCGGTGGGTCGCGCTCGGCGTCGACTACGAAATGGCGGGCAAGGACCTGATCGATTCTGTCAAATTGTCCGGCGAAATCTGCCGCGCGCTCGGCGGCGTCGCTCCGGAAGGCTTCAACTACGAGCTCTTCCTCGACGAGAAGGGTCAGAAGATCTCGAAGTCGAAAGGCAACGGCCTGACTATCGAGGAATGGCTGCGCTATGCCAGTCCCGAGAGCCTATCGTTATTCATGTACCGCGAGCCGAAGGCCGCCAAGCGGCTCTACTTCGATGTGATTCCGCGCAACGTCGACGAGTACTATCAGTTTCTCGACGGCTATGGGCGGCAGGACACGCGGCAGCGGCTGTCGAATCCAGTCTGGCACATCCATTCCGGCGAGCCGCCGAAGATCGATATGCCGATCTCGTTTGCAATGCTGCTCACGCTGGTGTCGTCGTCGAATGCCGAGAACGCCGGTACGCTGTGGGGTTTCATCGGCCGCTACCGTCCGGGGGTCACGCCGAAGACGCATCCCAAGCTCAATGAGTTGGTCGAGTACGCCATTCATTATTTCCGCGACTTTGTTCTGCCGGAAAAGAAATTCCGCGAGCCGAGCGGCGCGGAGCGTGCGGCACTGATCGACCTGCGCGATGCGCTCTCGCAGTTGAAGTCGGGCGCCACCGCGGAGGACATTCAGAACGTCGTCTACGAAGTCGGCCGCCGCGAGCCGTTTCTCGACCAGAAAAAGAAGGCGAAGGACGGCAAGCCCGGCGTTTCACTCGACTGGTTCAATCTGCTCTACCAGGTGCTGCTCGGGCAGGAAAAAGGGCCGCGCTTCGGCTCGTTTGTCGCGGTCTACGGATTGCAGAACACCATCGACATGATCGACGGCGCGCTGGCGCGCTCGGCCTAGCTTACTGACTTGCCCAGACGATGCGCGCGACCCAGACGACGTCCGACATCGGGAGCGTGCGGTCACGGTGCTCGGCGTTGAGCGACTTGAGCTCGATCGCTTTCGCGGTCTTGCGCTTGAGCTCTTTCACCATGACCTCGCCGTCTTTCGTTTTCACGACAACGCGATCGCCCTTACGCACCGTTGCGCCCGGCGACACGATGATGACGTCACCGGCGCGGTACGCCGGCTTCATCGAGTCGCCCGAAATCTCCAACGCATAGGCATGCTCGTCGGTGACCGCGGGGAAGGCGATCTCGTCCCAGCCCTTGCCCACCGGAAAGCCGCCGTCGTCGAAAAATCCACCGGCGCCGGCCTGCGCAAAACCGATCAGTGGCACGTTCTGCATGGCCGGCTTGCCGCCGTCGGTGATCAGCGTCACGAAGGTGTCGAACTTGGTGCCCGTCGCCTGCAGCGCCTTGGCGACCGACTCGGTCGACGGCCACCGTTGCCGTCCTTCCGGCGTGACGCGCTTGGATTTGTTGAACGTCGTCGGGTCGAGGCCGGCTTTCTTGGCAAGCCCTGACGGCGACAGCTTGGCGCGCGCGGCGAGCCGGTCGATCGCCGTCCAGATCTGGTTGTGGGTGAGCATGGCCATGGGCGCGGGCACCACCGTGACTGTGATACGATCAGCTAGGAATTATAACCTTGAGTCGGCCCTGGTGCGCAACCGTTTCCTCCTGCTGCTGCCTTGAATAAGCCTTGCGCCCTGCCGATAGGGTTGGCTCGCTTACAAGCCTGGAGTGGAATTTTGTGATCGGCCTTTTCGACCGCCTGTCGCGTCCGTTCCTGCGGGCGCTCGATCCCGAGGATGCACATGCGCTGACGGTCAAAGCGCTGCGTTACGTGCCGCTGGCCAAATCGCCGCCCGACGCCGCCGAGCTTCGCGTGCAGGCTTTCGGCCTCAATTTTCCCAACCCGGTGGGATTGGCCGCGGGTTTCGACAAGAATGGGCAAGTGCCGGACGCGCTGCTGCGGCTGGGCTTTGGCTTCGTCGAGGTTGGGACGGTCACGCCGCGCGCCCAATCCGGCAATCCGAAACCGCGGCTTTTCCGCCTGGACGCGGATCAGGGGGTCATCAACCGGCTCGGCTTCAACAACGACGGCGCCGCCGCCGTCCACGCGCGGCTCGCCGCGCGACAGAACGCGGAAGGTATTCTTGGCGTCAACATCGGAGCCAATCGCGACTCCGTTGACCGAGCCGAGGATTACGTGCGGCTGGTCGAGACCTTCGCCGCGGTTGCAAACTACTTCACCGTCAATGTTTCGTCGCCAAACACGCCGGGCCTGCGCGATCTGCAGCAGGCAAAGGCGCTCGACGATTTGCTTGCGCGGGTGCTCGATGCACGTGAGCGAAATCGCTTCCGCGCGGGCGTGACGCCGGTTCTGCTCAAGATCGCGCCTGACGTCACGCTCTCTGATCTAGACGACATAGTCGGCGTTGCGCGCAAGCGTCGCGTCGACGGCATGATTGTCGGCAACACGACGGTCATGCGGCCCACAGCACTGCGCGAGCGCGAGCGTGCGCGCGAGCAGGGCGGTTTGTCGGGGCGGCCATTATTCAAGCTGTCAACGCGTATGTTGGCGGAAACTTTCGTGCGCGCGGAAGGCGCGTTCCCGCTGATCGGCGTCGGCGGCATCGACTCCGGCGCGACTGCGATTGCCAAGATCAAGGCCGGCGCGACGCTGCTGCAGCTCTATACCGGCATGGTCTACCGCGGAATCGGAGTGGTGAACGAGATCAAGGCGGATCTCGCCGCCGCGATCAAGCGTGGCTACCGCAATTCCCTTGCCTCGATGATCGGCAACGACGCGGCGACAATCACCGCGGAAAGCTGGCCGAGCTAGCGGCCGCGCGGCGCGTTGACCATTCGCATCAGGATCCAGACCGGGATCACGATCACGGCGCCGAGCAGGAAGTACCGCCACAGCCAGCGGAAGGCATCGAAGCCCAGGTCCCACAATGTGCGGATCATGCGCTGGATGCTGTGCACGATGTCGAAAGGATCGAGTCCGAACGCAGACAGAATGACGCCCACCAGGATCGATACCAGAGCAAGCCGGGCCAGCACGCCAAGCGGCGAGCCCCCTAAAACCTTGGACATCGTTCCGTCGCTCATGCGCCAGTCCTTTCACTCCACGCCGGATGTTACCACGCGCGCGGCATGGAGATATGCCCTAAAATCGCCGGCGCCAGCAACCGAGGTTAGGCATTGCAGCTGCAGCCGTTTCACCTGTCGTCCGGAAATTTGATCGCCGACCGCCGCTTCGAATGGGCGCGGGATTGTGAGGCGAAGGGCGATCTTGCCGGCGCCGCCGATCTGCTGATGCAGGCGCTTGAGCTGGCGCCCGACTATGCCTCGGCCTGGTTCGTCCTCGGCGAGTTGCGTGAAAAGCTCGGCGACCGCGCGGGGGCCATTGCGGCTTTCGAGCACGCGAAGGCAGCAGATCCTTCTGACCATCATGGCGCTACGGTCCATCTCATGCGGCTCGGCGCGCGCGCCACCGCAGCAATGCCGGAAGGATATGTCCGCGCGCTGTTCGACGGTTATGCGCCAGGGTTCGACAAGGCTCTGACCGAAGGTCTGGGCTATCGCGCGCCCGAGCTGCTTTTCGGCGCGGTGCAGGCAGCGCATGCCGGGGCGCGCATGAAATTCGGCTCGGTGCTCGATCTCGGCTGCGGCACCGGACTGGCCGCGCTCCCATTCAGGCCGTTCAGCGACTGGATGGTCGGTGTCGACCTGTCGGCTGCGATGTTGGCACAGGCGCGCGGGAAAGGGCTCTACGACCGGCTTATCGAAACCGAAGTGCAGCGCTATCTCACCGAGGAAGCGAAGATCGGCGCTCGCTACCATCTCGTGCTTGCTGCGGACGTTTTCATGTATTTCGACGATCTCGGGCCGGTGCTCAAAGACCGCCGCGCAGGTCCTTGCTCCAGTGGGACAGCTTGCCTTCAGTGTGGAGACGCACGATGGCGATGGCGTTCTGCTGCGCGAGACGTTGCGCTACGCGCATGGCGAGGCTCACGTGCAGCGGGCGGTGGCAGCAGCCGGCCTAAAGCCGGTCAGTCTCGCTTCCGCCTCGACCCGCATGGAAAAGGGCGTTCCCGTTCCCGGGCTGATCGTGTTGGCAACACACTGAAACGATGGAACCCGCGCGCGATCTCTTCGACACAACGCACCTGCTGCCGGACGTCTTTGCGCGCTGGTTCGCAAGCCGGGGCTGGCAGCCGCGTGCGCATCAGCTCGACTTGCTGGCGAAAGCGAGGGCGGGGCGGTCAACGCTGCTGATCGCGCCGACCGGCGGCGGCAAGACGCTCGCAGGCTTCCTGCCGACGCTCGTCGAGCTGGGCGAGCGCGATGTGCGGCCGCGCAACTTGAGATCGACCGGACGCGCGCTGGTGCGCTCGCAGGGCCTGCACACTTTGTACATTTCGCCGTTGAAGGCGCTTGCGGTCGACATTGCGCGCAACCTGGAAATTCCGGTGCAAGAGATGGGCCTGACTATCCGGCTCGAAACGCGCACCGGCGACACGCCCACATCCAAACGCCAACGCCAGCGCCGGGATCCGCCCGACATCCTGCTCACCACGCCTGAGCAGCTTGCGCTGCTGCTTGCGAGCGCCGATGCGCCTTACATGTTCGGCACGCTCCGGCGCGTTGTGCTCGACGAATTGCATTCGCTCGTCACCTCCAAGCGGGGCGACCTGCTGTCGCTCGGCCTGGCGCGGTTGTTTGCGCTGACGCCGCAGCTCACAACGGTCGGACTGTCCGCGACGGTTGCCGAACCCGACGACCTGCGCCGTTTTCTGGTGCCACAACCGCCGCAGGGCGAGGCGCGTGCGGATCTCGTGATCGCGCAGGCCGGTGCGCAGCCGAATGTCGCGATGCTCGACACCGAGGAGCACCTGCCCTGGGCCGGCCACTCGGCGCGTCACGCGCTCGGTGAAATCTACGGGCTCGTCAAGACGCACAAGACCACGCTGATCTTCGTGAACACGCGCAGCCAGGCGGAATTTCTGTTCCAGGAGCTGTGGCGCGTTAACGACGACAACCTTGCGATTGCGCTCCATCACGGCTCGCTCGACGTCGCGCAACGCCGCCGCGTCGAAGGCGCGATGGTCGAGGGCAAGTTGCGCGCCGTCGTGTGCACATCCTCGCTCGATCTCGGCGTCGACTGGGGCGACGTCGATCTGGTGATCAATGTCGGTGCGCCGAAAGGCTGTTCGCGGCTGCTGCAGCGGATCGGACGCTCCAACCACCGGCTCGACGAGCCCTCCGAAGCCGTGCTGGTGCCTGCGAACCGCTTCGAGGTTCTCGAATGTCGGGCGGCGATCGACGCGGTCGCCGAGAACGCGCAGGACACGCCGCCGCTGCGCACCGGCGCGCTCGACGTCCTGGCGCAGCACATTCTCGGCCGCGCGGTGGGCGCGCCGTTTCTTGCCGACGAGCTATTTGCGGAAGTGCGCGCGGCCGCGCCTTATGCCGCGCTCGCGCGCGCGGATTTCGACGCCGCCGTCGATTTCGTTGCGACGGGCGGCTACGCGCTGAAGGCCTACGAACGATTCGCCAAGATCAGGCAGGGCAAGGACGGCCGCTGGCGCATCACGCATCCGCGCGTGGCGCAGCGCTACCGCATGAACGTCGGCACCATCGTCGAAGCCGACATGATCAAGGTGCGGCTGGTGCGCTCGCGCCGCAGCGGCGCGGTCGTTCCGCGCGGCGGACGGATTCTCGGCGAGGTCGAGGAATATTTCATCGAGACACTGACGGTCGGAGACACCTTCGTGTTTGCGGGCGAAATCCTCAGATACGAGGCGCTGGTCGAGGACGAGGTGTATGTCTCGCGCACCGACGCGACCGATCCGAAGGTGCCTGCCTATGAAGGCGGGAAATTTCCACTCTCGACCTATCTTGCCGCACGCGTACGCGCACTGCTGGCGAAGCCGGACGCCTGGCGCGCCTTGCCGGAACAGGTGCGCGAGTGGCTCGAGATCCAGCAATGGCGCTCGATGCTGCCGAAGGCCGGCGATCTGTTGGTCGAAACCTTCCCGCGCGCCGCCAAATATTACCTGGTCTGCTATCCGTTCGAGGGCCGCCTCGCGCACCAGACGCTCGGCATGCTGCTCACGCGCCGTCTCGAGCGCGCGCGGCTGCGGCCGCTTGGTTTTGTCGCCAACGAATATGCGCTGGCGGTGTGGGGGCTGGGCGATGTCGCCTGGCGGATCGCCAATGGCGATTTCTCGCTGGCGCAACTGTTCGACGAGGACATGCTGGGAGACGATCTGGAGGCCTGGCTCGCGGAATCGGCGCTGATGAAGCGCACCTTCCGCAGCTGCGCGATCATCGCCGGATTGATCGAGAAGCGGTTTCCCGGCGAGGAAAAGTCGCGGCGCCAGCTCACGATCTCCACCGACCTCGTCTACGACGTGCTGCGCAAGCACCAGCCGGATCACATCCTTCTGCGCGCCGCGCGGGCCGATGCCGCCACGGGCCTGCTCGACATCAAGCGGCTCGGCGAAATGCTCTCGCGCATCAAGGGCCGAATCGTCCATAAAGCACTCGACCACGTCTCGCCTCTGTCGGTTCCGGTGCTGCTGGAGATCGGGCGCGAGACGGTCTACGGCGAAGCGTCGGATACGCTGTTGGCCGAGGCCGCCGATGAATTGATCAAAGAGGCGATGAGGTGACCGCTTTCCCCGTCCATTCTAGCGCCGACCGCTCCCCGCGGAGACACGCGGACCATGCCATAGCGGTCAGTTCCGCTTCGCTGCTCGCCGATCCGGAGGGCGCGCTGTACTGGCCGGAGCAGGGTGTGCTCGTCGTCGCCGACCTGCATCTGGAGAAAGGTTCGAGCTTTGCCGCGCGCGGCGTGCTGCTGCCGCCCTATGACACTGCCGCAACGCTGGCGCGGCTTGCGCGTCTTGTCACGCATTACGCGCCGCGCTGCGTCGTCGCTTTAGGCGACAGCTTCCATGACGGTGGCGGACCGGCGCGGCTCGCCGACACTGACCGTAAAGCCTTGAGCATCATGCAGCGCGGCCGCGAATGGATCTGGATCACCGGCAATCATGATCCCGAGCCGGCAACCGGCATCGGCGGTACTTTCACCGCAACGATAACCTCAGGCGCGCTGACTTTCCGTCATTTGCCCACGGGTGCTCCGGGCGAGATCAGCGGCCATCTGCATCCGGTCGCACGCGTGGCCCACCGCGGCCGCGCGGTGAGCCGGCGCTGTTTCGCGGCGGATGCCACCCGCATGATCATGCCTGCCTTCGGTGCATTTACCGGCGGGCTCAACATACGCGACGCGATGTTTGCCGATGTGTTCGGCACGCTCGCCTTCAAGGCGCACTTGCTCGGCGATGGCCGGCTTTATGCGTTCGCCGCCAAGCGCTGCTTGCCCGACTGAAATCCGCCGCCGTCGCGCGGATCGAAGTTCGAGCAGAATCCCTCAACGGTCGGTCCGGCGCGCTAGTCGCGGCGGAATACGACGCTCGCGAACCAGCCGATCAGCAGTGCCATCAATGCCGTGGCCATACCGTAGAGCAGGCCGTAATCGCGCGCGGCGTCGGCGACATATTGCTCAAAACCGGCCTTGATCACCTCCAGCGCCGAGTTCGTGCGTGCGACGAGCTTGCCTTGCGAGAACAGTTCGACCTCGACGGCGTAGGTACCGGTGGGAACGGCCGCGGGCATCGCGATGGCGGTGCGGAATACCGTCGGCGTGAGGAATGTCACTGCTGTGCTTGATTCACGATAAAGGCCTTGCTGCCTCTGCAATCGCACGAAGGCGCGGCGGAACGGGTCGTCGGTCACCGTGTCGGCGACGTCAGGACCGATCCGCTGCGGCAACAGGAAATAGTTGAGTCCGATCTGTAGCTTCCGCAGCGTTTCCTGGTCGGCGATCTCGGCGACAGGGCGGTTGCTGAGCACCGCGAGATAGGACGGCACGCTGACGAACTCGCGCGAGTCGACGTTGACCCAGATGCCGAGCACGCGCTGCTTGCGGCGCGTGCGCAAGGTCTGCTGCGGTCCGGTGACCGTGATCACCAGGTCATAGGGCGGGCGCAACTGACCCGCCGCCGGGTCGGGCTCGATGGTGCCGAACAGCACCAGCTCCTCGCCGACGAAGTTGGATGTCACCGCGACGCGGTGGTTCGACAACGACACGACCAGCCGTTCCGCGGCGGCCGGTCCTGCGCTGCAGGCGATGAGCAGGAGAGCGAGAGCGGTTGCAAGCCGTCGCATCATCCGCTCCCTACATAGCGGAGCGAGTAGAGATCCTCCGGCTGCACGACGAGCTCGTATGCGAAGCGCAGGCCGACGGCAAAGACCAGCAAACCAAGCAGCAGCCGCAGTCGTTCGCCCCGCATATTCTGACCGGTGCGCGCACCGAATTGCGCGCCGATGACGCCCCCGACCATGAGGATCAGCGCGAGCACCGCGTCGACCAGGTGGTTGGTGGCCGCATGCATGACCGTCGCGGAGGCCATCGTGATCAGCGTCAGCACCATGGAGGTGCCGATCACGGTCGCGGTGGGAACGCGCAGGAAATAAATGAGCATGGGCACCAGCAGGAAGCCGCCGCCGATGCCCATGATCGCGCCGACGAACCCGATCGAAAATCCGATCGCCCAGACCGGAATTGCCGATACGTAGATTTTGGAGCGCTTGAACCGCAGCTTGAACGGCAGGCCGTGGATCCAGGTGTGGCTGCCGGGCCGCCGCAATGTCGCCGGGCCACCGTGCCGCGTGCGCAACACCGCCTGCACGCTTTCATAGATCATCATGCCGCCGACGACGGTGAGCAGCGTGACGTAGGCGAGCCCAATCACGAGGTCGAGCTGATCGAGTGCGCGCAACTCGGTAAATAGCCAGACGCCGGTCGCCGTGCCGACGATGCCGGCGCTCAGCAGCATCATCGCCAGCGCGACATCGAGCGCGCGCCTGCGCCAGTAGCTGATAGCGCCGGTGAAAGAAGATGCGGCGATGTGGCTTGAGACGGTCGCCACCGCGACTGCGGGTGAAATACCGATGAAGATCAGAAGCGGCGTCATGAGAAAGCCGCCGCCGATTCCAAACATGCCGGAGATGTAGCCGACCGCAAGACCCATCCCCAGCACAAGGAAGACATTGACGGGCAGGTCGGCGATCGGAAGATAGATCTGCAAGCGCTTCGTCCAGCGGTTAAGTCGATACGCGGCCTGTTGGCACCGCGCCCCAATGCTTCATACGACAACTAACACCGGAATGCGCGCAAACGTCAGCGGCCCTAACCGGCACGGCTGGATTGAGCACCGGCCCGGTCCGGCGCAACTGAATTTAACCGATGAAACCGCCGAAGTTTACGTCCTCTCACGATTGGACGTGCCGGTTCACAGCTTTCCTGACTCGAAGGCGCCGATCGAAACCGAACCTGCCGCGCGCTGCTTTTCCTGCGCCGGCTGGGTTACGCGGTCCCATCCGCCCGGCGGCGCGGTGATCTGGATGGCCTCGGCGGGCTGCGGCGTCGGTGTGAAACTCTTCACGGCTTGCTGGACGGATGCGAGCGTCTGCGCATCCAGATGGGCGGCGACGTCGTCACGCTTGCGGGCGGCCTCTTTGTCCCCCTGGGCGGCGGCCAAGGCGAACCATTTGTAGGATTCCGCAATATTTCGCTCGGTGCCGAGGCCGCGGGCGGCCAGGACGCCGAAATTGTACTGGCTGTCGGCGACGCCGTGCTCGGCGGCCTTGCGGAACCATTGGGCGGCGCTGGCGTAGTCGGGCTTGCCCTCTGCGCCTTCCGCATAAAGGACCGCGAGGTTGTGCATGGCCTTCGCGTGGCCCTTGCTGGCTGCGGCGATGTAGAGCCTCTGTGCCGCCGCCAGGTCCTTTTTCACGCCCTGGCCCTTTTCGAGCATGCTCGCGTAGCGGAACTGCGCAGGCGTCAGGCCTTTGCTTGCGGCCCGCTCGAACCAGCGGGCGCCCTCTTCCAGATTGGCTGGAACACCGCGGCCTTCGATGAAGCGCATCGCCACTTCATAGGCTGCCCCGGCATCGCCGCCGAGCGCGGCGTTTCGCAGCCGCGGGCTGCCGATGTTCGCTGGAAGGCGGTCGGCTGCCGGCTGTTGCGCCGGTACCGCCTGTTTGGCGGGCGCGTGTACCACCGAGCCAGTGACGTCGCCGCCCGGCGCGGCGGCCACCGGGCCGGGCACGCTCAACGCCGGCGCAAGGAGAGACGGCGCTGCCTGCTGAGGAGCCGGTTGGATCCCGACCGGCGGCGCAGGCGTCAGGCTTGGCAACTGCGGCGACAGCAGGCTGGCGGTGACATCGGCGGAGCGCGGTGCGGCCGGCGTTGCAGCGTCCACGGTGCCCGGCGAGGCCGGTTCATCGTTCGGAATGGCGGCGACGCTCGCGGCGTCGCCCTCCTCGGCGTCAGTGCCGACGGCGTCGGAATCGATATTTGCGGCGAGCTTGCTTTCGATCGTGTCGAAGATGCTGAAATCGAAGATGTTGCCCAGCAGCTGGAACGAACCGGCGATGATCGCGACGATGCTCGCCGCCAGCAGCGCCGACTTGACCCGCGTTGCGACCCTGCTCCGCATGGGCGGTATCACATCATCGGGAGGATTGCGCATATCGGCGCGCGAAATGCGGCCGCCTTGCTCCTGGCCCGCGGCCTGGGCCGCCCGGCGAGCCGCCGCAATGAAACTCGCCTTGCTGGCGGAAGCCCCCGCGGCCGGTCGCGCTCCTCCTAGTGCGGCCTCCGAGGCCGCAATCCGCAAACTCGGCGGAGCGCGGCGCGGCGGCCCTGACCCGGGCTCGAGCGGTTGATCCGGGGGCAATTCGATGGCGACGCATGCCGGCGTCTCGATACGATTTGAGACAGGAAGCGCGGCGGGAATTGGCAGCGGTGCGGCGTCCGGCAGAAGAGGATTCGCCGGAGCCGGCGTTTCCGGCACGATGGACGTTTCAATCGGTGATTCTCCAGCGATCGGAAGTTCAGCCGATCCCAGGTTGTGCGGGTGGGGCAAATTGGAAGTTGTCGCCTTGCGCCGTTTCGGGCTTTGGCGTTGCAGGTTTTTCCGCCTCGCCGCCGTGAATTCCCTTTTCGATGATCGCAAAGCGATCGAAAAGATCGCCCAGCCGTCTGTGAACGGCGTCCAATGATTTCCGGGTGTAGACAATATCCTGCGTGAGCGAATCGATACCGAGCCCTTCCGCGCGGATGGCCGCCGATTTTCTGTTTGCGCGCAGTTCTTCGATGTGTACCAGGAGATCGGCGAGGCCGCGCTCGATTGCGTCGAGCTTGTCAAGACGCGAATCCGACGCGTCCATCCGTTCCATCAGCTTGACGATACGGTTTTCAAGATGGTTGGCGGCGATGTGGCTGCTGTCGGATTGTTGCAGCTGCTCGATCTTTTTTGACAGCGTCTGGATCAGTGCTTCCAGGCGCTGCGGCGCGGCGGCCTCGGCCTGAGTGCGCTGCGCGAGCGCGTCAGTGAGCGCATCGATGCGGCTTACGAGATTATCGAGCTTGACCTCGGAGCGCGGCCCGACTGCGAGGCGATCGATCTTTTCGGCGAGCGTCTGCACCTGCGCCGACAGCCTGCTCACCGTATCGTTGGATGCGACGTGCGCCGACATTTCACGCAACGTGGCGAGCGAGCGCTCGAGCTGCTGCATCGTCGCCGGATTCCTGTCGGCGACGATCAGATCGATCTTTTGCGTGAGCGTCTTGATGGCCTCGTTGTAGCCGACCAAATTTTCAGCCGGCATAAGGTCGCGCAGGGCATCGCGCACTTCGGCCAGTCCGTTTTCAATTCCGATGAGCGCGCCGCTGTCGACGCCGGCTTCGCGGCCTTCCGCGATGCGCTGTGCCAGAACCTGAACTTGCATCTCGAGCGTTTCAATCGCGTGGCGCGGCAGCGCCTCGTTCAGCGCGCGGCCGATGTCGCCGAGCTCGGCGCGCAGGGTTCGTATTGCTTCTTCGAGGGCCGGGCGCTTGAGGGTTTCAATCTGCTCGGTAATGTGGCGCAGCTGCTCTTCCAATCCATCGAGTCTGAACGGCGCACCCGGCGTGCGCAGGGACATCTCTTCGCCGCTCAGTGCACGTCTGTGCGAGGTGAGCTCGTCCATGGCGCGGTCGAGGGTCGGCGGCAATTGCGCGCCCTGCGGTGCGAGCTCCGGCCGATGAGATGCGACCTCGCGGATGCGTTGCTCGAGCCGCTCGACCTGGTCTGCAATCTGGTCGGTGTCGTACAGGTTTCGCTTCGGTGCGTAAGCGGCCGGACCCGTGCGCGCGAGATGTTCGATACGTCGGGTGAGGTCGTCGAGGCGCAGCTGCACCCCGGAGAAATGATCGGCGCGATCGTCGCTGTGCGCGGCGGAGTGTGGCTGTGGTCTCGATTCCTGACGGCCGGCCTGCTGCAGGATGACGGTGTTGAGCCATTCGTTCAAAGGCAGCCCGGCCCGGCGCGCCGCAGCCTCGGCGGTTTCGCGGGCTTCATATCGAATACCTTCGACGCGCCACGGAAGGCCAAATCTCATGCTCACACCCGCATCCGAGGTGGAGTCGCTGAGAGTCCGGATCAACTCTCGTGGAACCGGGGCACGTTAATGACGGGTTGAGACGGGGCCCGGTTCTTCGTCCACGCCCCGACTTTTTGCCGGTTGCGGTAAACAAGCGGTTAACGTTCGGCGTCCGGCGCGTATTTAGATCGCCCCGCGCAACTTCGCTGGAGCGCGCGGTGGCGCAAATTTGGGCAGGAACGGAAGTAAGATTTTCGGGGCGGAACACCCCGATGCTACCGACGCCGGAAGTTGCAGGACTAGGATTTGCCTGAGTCGGGACGAATTCCAAGTTTGCAGCGGGGCGTGGATGGAGAACGAAAGCCGCAGCCACAAGCGCGGCGGTATTGGGAGTACCGGGGACGATGCGCGAGGGCCGGCGGTATCCGCCGGGTTTACCATCGCTGAGCTGGCGCAAGAGGCCGGTGTCACGGTACGCGCGTTGCGATTCTATCAGAGCAAGGGCTTGCTTCCGCGGCGCGAAGGGCAGGCCGCGCTTTTCAGCCAGGACGATAGAAACAGCGTCGAATTTATTTTGCGAGGAAAGCGGCTCGGCTTCACGCTTGCGGAAATTCGGGAAATGCTCGACGCGCGCGCACGCGGCGTTGTCGGACCGTTGCCGGTCACCCGCAAGAAATGCAGCGAGCAGATCAAGCTGCTTGAGCACCAGCGCAACGACATCGACCGCGCGCTGGCGGAGCTGCGCCAGATCTACGTCGACATGTTCGGCATCGCGGAAGCGCCGCGTGAGGCTGACGCGACCACAGGCGGCGAGGGCTGAATGCCCGTGTTTGCGCCACTTCCGGCGCCCTTAACGCGGGTGTAAATCGCCTACCTACATAATCCTGGTGTCATCGCCCGGGGAAACCGCGCGCTTCATATTCTGTTAACATCTCGCGGCGTGTTGCCGGGGAGAGGATCATGCCGACCTACAAGGCTCCAGTGGACGATGCGTTGTTTCTGCTCAACGACGTCTTCCATATCGATCGTTACGGCAATCTGCCCGGTTTCTCCGATGCCTCGCCCGATGTGGTCGAGGCGGTCCTGCGCGAGGCCGCCAAGTTCAGCGAGGAGGTGCTCACCCCCCTCAACCGCGTTGGCGACAAGGAAGGATGTAAACGCGCAGCCGACGGCAGCGTGACGACGCCGACAGGTTTCAAGGACGCCTACAAGCAAATCATCGACGGCGGCTGGATCGGCATTTCAGTGCCGGCCGAATACGGCGGGCAGGGGCTTCCGGCCACAATGACCGTCATGGTCAACGAGTTTCTGTGCTCGGCCAACATGGCTTTCGCCATGTACCCAGGCCTCACGCAAGGCGCCATTGCCGCGCTGCTGGTGCACGCATCCGATGCGCTGAAGAAAAAATACGTGCCGAAGATGGTGGAAGGTGTCTGGACCGGCACGATGAATCTCACCGAGCCGCATTGTGGCACCGATCTCGGCCTGCTGCGCACGAAAGCGGTGAAGCAAAGCGACGGCAGCTACAAGATCACCGGTACCAAGATTTTCATCTCCGCCGGCGAGCACGACCTTTCGCAGAACATCATCCATCTCGTGCTCGCCCGCATCGAAGGCGCGCCGGCGGGTACGAAAGGCATATCGCTGTTCGTGGTGCCGAAGTTTCTCGTAAAGGACGACGGCTCGATCGGCGCGCGCAACGCGGTCACCTGCGGCTCGATCGAAGAGAAAATGGGCATCCACGGCAATTCGACCTGCGTGATGAACTACGACGGCGCCACTGGTTGGCTGATCGGTGAGGAGAACCGCGGGCTCAACGCCATGTTCACGATGATGAACGAGGCGCGCCTCGGCGTCGGCGTGCAGGGGCTCGCGCTGTCGGAAGTCGCCTACCAGAACGCGGCGATCTACGCGAGGGAGCGCCTGCAGGGCCGCGCGATTTCCGGCACGAAATATCCCGACAAGCCGGCCGATCCGATCATCGTGCATCCGGACGTGCGGCGGACGCTGATGACCATCCGCGCCTTCAACGAGGCAGCGCGCGCGTTGGTGATGTGGACTGCGCTTAAGAGTGACATCGCCCATCGCTCGGACAATGAAAAGGACCGCAAGAGCGCCGACGACCACATGGGCCTGCTCACGCCCGTGATCAAGGGCGTGCTCACCGATGGCGGATTTGGCAATGCGGTGATGGCGCAGCAGGTGTACGGCGGCCATGGTTACATTGCCGAGCATGGCATGGAACAGTTCGTACGCGACGCGCGCATCGCGCAGATCTACGAAGGTGCCAACGGTATCCAGGCGCTCGACCTCGTCGGCCGCAAGCTCGGCAAGGACGGTGGCCGCGCCATCATGGCATTCTTCAACGAGGTGCAGACCTATCTGAAGGAGCGCACGAACAACGATGCGATGAACGTCTACCTCAAGCCGCTCGGGCAATCGCTGGCGCACCTGCAGGAAGCCTCGATGTGGTTTATGCAGAACGCCATGGCCAAGCCCGACAATGCCGGCGCGGGCTCATACGACTACATGCATCTCTTCGGACTGGTCGCGCTCGGCTACATGTGGTGCCTGATCGCCGAGGCAGCGCTCGCCAGGAAGGGAAATGGTGCGACGCCGGGCATGGATGCCAAGCTCGTCACAGCACGTTTCTTCATGGACCGCCTGCTGCCTGAAACCGCCACGCGGCTTGCACGCATCAAGGCAGGCGCCAACTCGACGATGGAATTGCCGGACGACGCGTTTTGAACGCTATGCTGCGGCGAGTTGACCGCGCCGGCGCGACCGCTGCAATAGCCAGGCCATGATCGACACGTTCACCAGATTCCACGCGAGGCCGTTGAAGAACGCCGCGCGGTAGGAGCCGGTGAGGTCGAAGATCAGGCCAGACAGCCAGCCGCCGAGCGCCATCCCGAGCAGCGTTGCCATCAGCACAATGCCGAGGCGTGTGCCGGCTTCGCGCGGCGAAAAATATTCGCGCACGATGATGGCATAGCTCGGCACAATGCCACCCTGGAACAGCCCGAACAGCGCCGAAATGACATAAAGAGAAATGAGCCCGTCGAACCAAAGATAGAGGAAGAGTGCGGTTCCCTGCAGCACCGAGCCGAGCAGCAGGGTCGCCACGCCGCCAATACGATCGGCGATCAAGCCGGAGCCAACGCGACTGATGATGCCGAAGCCGAGCATCATGGACAGCATCTCGGCGCCACGGGCGACGCCATAACCGAGGTCGCCGCAATAGGCGACAATGTGCACCTGTGGCATCGACATCGCTACGCAGCAGCTAACTCCCGCGATGCAAAGGAGAATCTGCAAGGTCATCGGTGAAACCGGCATGCTGGCCTGCCGTTCCGCCGCGGCCTCTCCCGCCTCGTCGGCGTGATGATCTTCGATGCGCTGGCGCATGAAGAGCACCAGCGGCATCATCGTTACCAGACAGAACAAGCCGACCGCGATGTGGGTCGCGCGCCAGCCGGACGTGGCGATGAAATGCTGCAATACTGGTGGCCAGATTGTGCCCGCGACGTAATTTCCAACGGCGGCCAGCGAAACCGCAATGCCGCGCCGGCGGACAAACCAATGCGAGATATCCGCCATCAGCGGGCCGAAGCTGGCCGAGCAGCCAATGCCGATCAGCAGGTGCGCAAGCGCAACTTGCCACAGGCTGAATGACCACCCGGTCGCGAGATAGCCGGCAGATACCGCAAGCGTTCCAAGGGCGAGCGGTACGGCGATGCCGAAGCGATCGGCCAGCCGTCCCATCAGCACGCCGCCGCCGGCAAAGCCGAACATGACCATAGTGAAGGGCAGGGATGCGTTGGCGCGGCCGACGCCAAAGTCGGCCTGGATCGTCGGCAGCGCCACCATAATCGACCACATGCCGACTCCGCCGATGGTGGAGAGCACCATCGCCACCAGCAGGCGCAACCATGCGGCCGGCGAATCAACGACGCCGTACGCTTCATCCGTCGGTACATTCATGATTGGAAACCCGGCATTTCGCTTCGCTGGTAACATCGCGCGAAGAAGTATTCCAGACGGCCGGGGTCCGCTATGCAAATGCCGGAATGACGTCGCGGCCGAACAGCCGGATTGAGTGCGCGGCATGCTCGAAATGCATGCCGCCGAACACCATCTGGCATAGAACGGTGTTCACGCCGGTCTCCGATTGCAGGCGAGCCAGGTAGTCCCGCACGGTCGCCGGCGAGCCAGCAATGCCGTGACCAATCCGCTCCAGCGCGCTGAAATCGGTCGGGTAGATCTCCTTCAACACAAAATCCACGCCCGCGCGCCGCCAAAGGTGTTCGATCGCTTCGCGCCAGCGCGGATAGGCGGCGCGGGCAATCGATTGCGCTTGGTCGTCGGTGTCGGCGACGACGATATGCCGGGTAATTCCGATCCCCGGCAGCGCGGCACTGTCGCGTCCGAGCTTTTTCCATTCCTCGCGATAGCGATCGCTGATTGCCCGCGCGCGGGCGCCCGGTCCCAGCGACACCACGTTCACGCCGCGTGGGGCTGCCCATGCAATCGCGTCCGCGTTCGGCGCGCCGTACCAAAGCGGCGGATGCGGGCGCTGCACCGGTTTCATCTGCACGACATAATCCTTGTAGTTGTAGAAGCGCCCCTCGAAGTCGACCACGTCGGCCTCGAAAGCGCGCATGAGCACGCTGAACGCCTCGTGATACATCGCCGGGGCGAGCGCGGGATCGACGCCAAGACGCTGATGCTCGATCAATGCGCCGCCGCGGCCAACGCCCACCGTAAGGCGGCCGCCGCTGAGATGATCGAGCATGCATATTTCTTCGTAGAGGCGCAGGGGATGATGAAGCGGAAGGACGTAGACAAGTGGGCCGATCCTGATTTTGCTGGTGCGCTGGATCGCTGCCGCCAGGAAGACGCTCGGGCTCCCCGCCATGCCGAGCGGCGTCGAATGGTGCTCTGCCATGTGATAGGCGTGAAAGCCCGATTGCTCGATCAGCTCGAGCAGGCGCAGTCGATTTTCGAAGAATTGGCCCAACGGCCCACCATCGCTGTCGAGGTGATCGAAGATGGAAAACTTCAGCATGCCAGGGGCTCCGTGACGCCAGCCTAAAAGCCCGCTAGCCTGTAGGACGAGCCGTCGCGTTTGAGAACGGCCCTTGGGAGAACTTGCATGCGAAAGACTTTGCTTTTTGCGGCGGCGACAATGCTGGCGGTCACTTCAGCGAACGCGCAGCAGACCGTCAAGATCGGCCTGATCATGGCCTATTCGGGTCAGTTCGCCGACCCTGCGACGCAGATGGACAATGCCATCAAGCTTTACGTCAAGCAGCACGGCGACACCGTTGCCGGAAAGAAGATTGAGCTCATCCGCAAGGACACGAACGGACCAAATCCGGATGTCGCCAAGCGGCTGGCTCAGGAGCTCGTGGTGCGTGACAAGGTTGATATCCTCGCAGGCTTCACGCTTACGCCGGAAGCGCTCGGAGCGGCCGACATTTCCGCCGAAGCCAAGAAGCTCATGGTGGTGATGAATGCGGCAACCTCCATCATCACCGCCAAGTCCCCGTATATCGCGCGTACATCGCTGACTATTCCGCAGCTCGAGAATGCATTCGGCGCCTGGGTGTACAAGAGCGGCGTGCGCAGGGTGTACACGATGGTCTCGGACTACGGTCCGGGGATCGACGCGGAGACGTGGTTCGTCAAAAGCTTCAAGGATGCGGGAGGGCAGATCGTCGGATCGGTCCGCATGCCGATCGCCAGTCCCGACTTCTCGGCCTTCGTGCAACGCGCGAAGGACGTCGACCCCGAGGCGATTTTCATTTTCATTCCGGGCGGAGCGCAGCCTCCGGCCATCGCCAAGGCGATGCAGGAGCGTGGCATCCCGCCGAGCAAAATCCTCGGCCAGGGTGAGATCACGATGGATGACAACGCGCTCAAGAGCATGGGCGACTCTGCCATCGGCATCCGCACGGTTTTTCACTACGGCTGGGAGCACAAATCGCCGATGAACGAAGCTTTCGTGAAGGCCTTCCGGGACGAATACAAACGAAATCCCGACGTGTTCTCGATCGGAGGCTGGGACGGCATGCACCTGATCTACGAGACCTTGAAGAAAACCGGCGGCAAGGCTGACGGGGACTCATTGATCGCCGCAGCCAAGGGGATGAGCTGGGAAAGCCCGCGTGGCCCCATTTCGATTGACCCGAATACCCGCGATATCGTGCAGAACGTCTACATCCGCCGGGTGGAGAAAGTCGGCGGCGCCAGCCAGAACGTGGAATTCGACAAGATCGAGAACGTCAAGGATCCGGCAAAGTAGCCATAAATTGTGCCGCGAAGTCAGCCGCCGCCGGGCGGCTGACCCCTCGCGCGCGTGGGCGGCCGGCCTTATTGTGCATGAAAGGCGAGTCGCCCGATGAACGCTCTCAACCTGCCGCGGCCGGACTGGATGACCGAAGATCTCGTGCTGCTCGAGGAGCAGGCGCGACGCTACATCGCCGACGAGTTTGTCCCCCACCTTGACCGCTGGCACGAAGCCGGCATTTACGATCGCGACGTGTGGACCAAAGCCGGCGAGGCCGGACTTCTTTGCGCCTCCATGCCGGAGGAATATGGCGGTGCCGGCGGAACGTTCGCCCATGAGGCGGTGATCAACCGCGAGTTCGCACTCGCGGGGTTCGACACATTCGGCGCGCCGCTCCACTCGGGCATCGTCGCGCCTTACATTTTGCACTACGGCACCGAAGAGCAGAAGAAGCGGTGGCTGCCGAAACTCGCCACCGGCGAGTTCGTCGGCGCGATCGCGATGACCGAGCCGGGCACCGGCTCCGACCTGCAAGGAGTGCGCACGTCCGCCAAGAAATCGGGCAACGGCTATGTGCTCAACGGCTCGAAGACATTCATCACCAATGGCCAGCACGCCAACCTGATCATCGTCGTTGCAAAAACCGATCCGAAAGCCGGCGCGAAAGGCACCTCGCTTTTCGTGGTCGAGACCGATGACGCGCAAGGCTTCCGCCGCGGGCGCAAGCTGAAAAAGCTCGGCATGGATTCGGCCGACACCTCCGAGCTGTTTTTCGAGGACGTGCAATTGCCGGCATCGAGTCTGCTCGGCACCGAGGAAGGGCAAGGCTTCTATCAGCTGATGAAGGAGCTGCCGCAGGAACGTCTGATCGTCGCCATCCATGCGGTCGCGATGATGGAACGGGCTATTGCGCTCACCGTCGACTACGTCAAGCAACGCAAGGCATTCGGCCAGGCGATCATCGAATTCCAGAACACCCAGTTCGAGCTTGCCGAGTGCAAGACCGATGCGACCATTGCCAAGGTCTTCCTCGATCATTGCATCGAAAGGCACGTCAAGGGCGATCTCGACACCGTGACGGCCTCGATGGCCAAATACCGCCTCACCGATACGCAAGGCAAAGTGATCGACCGGTGCCTGCAATTGTTCGGCGGCTATGGCTATATGGACGAATATCCGATCTCCCGGATGTACCGGGATGCGCGCGTTTTGCGCATCTACGCGGGCACCAACGAGATCATGAAATTGCTGATCGCGCGAAGCCTTTGACGCGCGTCAGATATTGGAGGGCCCCATGGCCGACGCATTCATTTACGACGCCATCCGCACGCCGCGCGGGCGAGGGAAAGCGGACGGCTCGCTGCACGAGGTGACGGCGCTCAATCTCGCCGCGCAGACGCTTGCGGCCGTCAAGGATCGCAACGAGCTCGATCCCGCGCTGGTCGACGACGTCGTGCTCGGTTGCGTCGATCCGGTCGGCGAGGCGGGCGGCGACATCGCGCGGGCGGCTGCGCTTGTCGCCGGGCTCGGCGACGACGTGCCCGGCGTGCAGATCAACCGCTTTTGCGCCTCCGGCCTCGATGCGGTGAATTTCGCGGCCGCCGAGGTGATGTCGGGCCAGCACGAGATGACGATCGGCGGCGGCGCTGAATCGATGAGTCGCGTCGGCATCGGCGCCTCCGGCGGCGCCTGGCCGGTCGATCCATCGATTGCCGTTACAACCTATTTTCTGCCGCAGGGCATTTCCGCCGACCTGATCGCGACAAAATACGGATTTTCGCGTGACGACGTCGATGCCTACGCCGTCGAGAGCCAGAAGCGCGCGGCGAAAGCCTGGGACGAGGGCCGCTTCAAGAATTCGGTCATCCCGGTGAAGGACGTCAACGGCCTCACTATCCTCGCCAAGGATGAGCATATGCGTCCAGGCACGACCATGCAGACGCTTGCCAGCCTGCAACCGTCTTTCGTGCAGATGGGCGAGATGGCCGGCTTCGATGCGGTCGCGGTGCAACGCTATCCGGAAGTCGAGGCTGTGAACCACGTTCACACGCCGGGCAATTCGTCCGGCATTGTTGATGGCGCGGCCGCTGTGCTGATCGGCAGCAAGGCGGCAGGCAAGGCGGCCGGGTTGAAACCGCGCGCACGCATCCGCCAGTTCGCGAACATCGGCTCCGAGCCGTCCATCATGCTCACCGGTCCGATTCCGGTCACCGAAAAGGTGCTCAAGAAAGCCGGCATGACCAAGAAGGACATCGACCTGTGGGAGCTCAATGAAGCCTTCGCTTCGGTCGTTCTGCGCTACATGCAGGCGCTCAATATTTCACACGACAAGATCAACGTGAATGGCGGCGCGATCGCGATGGGCCATCCGCTCGGCGCGACCGGCGCCATGATTCTTGGCACCGTGCTCGATGAACTCGAGCGGCGTAACAAGGAAACGGCGCTCGTCACGCTCTGCATCGGCGTCGGCATGGGCACTGCGACCATTATCGAGCGCGTCTGATGCCGAAGATCGACATCGACAAGATCCCGATCGATACCGCGACCGGCTACCCGCCGCCATTCAATAAGGTGGTGGAAGGGCGTTCGCGCAAGCGGCTCGCCCGCGCCGCCGGGCTTACGCATTTCGGCGTCAATATCTGCACGCTGAAGCCCGGCGCGGCCTCCTCGCAACGTCATTGGCACGAGAAGGAGGACGAACTCGTCTATGTGCTCCAGGGCGAGGTCGTTCTGTGCGAGGATAGCGGCGAGATCGTGCTCAAGCCGGGCGATGCGGCGGCGTGGAAGGCCGGCGTTGAAAACGGCCATTGCCTGATCAACAAATCAAGTCGTGATGCAGTCTTCATCGAAGTCGGCACGCGCGCGGCTGCAGAGCGTGCATTTTATTCGGACATCGACATGATGGTGACGCGCGACGACAAGGGCGCGCGCTACACGAAAAAGAACGGCGAGCCGTACTAGCGCAGCGAAACGAGGGAACCAGCGATGGCCAGCTTCAAACTTGACGTCGACAGCGACGGCATTGCGCTCGTCACCTGGGACATGGGCGATCGCTCGATGAACGTCATCACCATGGACGTCATCGCGGAGCTCGGCACGATCGTCGACAAGGTGGCGAACGATGCCGCGATCAAGGGCGTGGTGATCACATCCGGCAAGCCGGCGTTCTGCGGCGGCGCCGACCTGACGATGCTCGAAAGCATGCGCGGCCTCTACACCGACATGGTCAGCAAGCAGGGCGAGGAAGCGGCGGCCAAGATGGTGTTCGACGAGAGCCGCAAGCTCTCGCAGCTCTATCGGCGCATCGAGACCTGCGGCAAGCCCTGGGTCTGCGCGCTCAACGGCACGGCGATGGGCGGTGGCTTCGAGCTCGCGCTCGCCTGCCACTACCGGGTCGCGTCCGACGACGCCAAGACGCGGCTCGGCCTGCCCGAAATCAAGATCGGCCTCTTTCCCGGCGCCGGCGGCACGCAGCGCGTCGCGCGCATGCTGCAGCCCGCCGACGCGCTGCAGTTCCTCCTCAAGGGCGATCAGCTGAAAGTCGACCGCGCCAAGGCGATGAAGCTGATCGATGCCGTGGTGCCGGAAGCCGACCTGATCAAGGCCGCAAAGGACTGGATCAAGGCCGGCGGCAAGGCCAAGGCGCCCTGGGACACCGAGGGTTTCCGCCTGCCCGGCGGCCCGGTCTATTCCAAGGCCGGGATGATGACGTTCCCGGCGGCGAACGCGATCTACCGGCGCGAGACCTACGACAATTATCCCGCTGCACGGGCAATTCTGCAGGTTGTGTACGAAGGTTTGCAGCTGCCCATCGACACGGCGCTGCGCGTCGAGTCGCGCTGGTTCGCGAAAATCCTGCGCTCGCCGGAAGCGGCGGCGATGATCCGCACTTTGTTCGTGTCGATGCAGGATCTCAACAAGGGCGCGCGCCGGCCGGCGAACGAGCCGCCGACAAGCCTGAAGAAGATCGGCGTTGTCGGCGCCGGTTTCATGGGGGCCGGTATCGCCCAGGTGACCGCGGCGGCGGGCCTGCAGGTGGCGCTGATCGACCGCGACCAGGAGACGGCCGACAAGGGCAAGGCCGGCCTGCACAAGGCGCTCAGCGACCGCGTCATGAAAGGCCGCATGAAAGGCGCCGAGCGGGACGAGCTGCTTGCGCGCATTACGCCGACGGCCGACTACGCGGCGCTGAAGGACTGCGATCTCGTCATTGAGGCGGTGTATGAGGATCGCAAGGTCAAATCCGATGTGATCGCGAAGATTCAGGCCGTGATCGGCGACAAGGCCACCTTCGCGTCCAACACGTCGACGCTGCCGATCACCTCGCTCGCGTCCGAGTTCAAGGACCCGGCGCGCTTCATCGGCATCCATTTCTTCTCGCCGGTCGACCGCATGATGCTGGTCGAGATCATCCTCGGCAAGCAGACCGGCGACAAGGCGCTCGCGGTTGCGCTCGACTATGTGCGCGCCATCCGCAAGACGCCGATCGTCGTGAATAACTCGCGCGGCTTCTACACCTCGCGCGTGGTCGGCACCTATATCCGCGAAGGCCATCTGATGCTCACCGAGGGCATGCCGCCGGCCATGATCGAGAATGTCGGCCGCATGGCCGGCATGCCGGTCGGCCCGCTCGCTCTCAACGACGAGGTGGCGGTCGATCTCGCCTGGAAAATCCTGAAAGCGACCGAGGCCGATCTCGGCGCCAAGGCGATCGATCCGCGGCAGAAGAAGCTTCTGCAGGAGATGGTCGAGAAACGCGGCCGCTTCGGCCGCAAGAACGGAAAAGGGTTCTACGACTATCCGGCGAACGGGCCGAAGAAACTGTGGCCCGACCTCGCCGATTTGCAGCCGAAGAAGCTTGATCCGGACAAGATCGACATCGAGGAGCTGAAATTGCGCCTGCTCGGCATCCAGGCGCTGGAAACCGCGCGCTGCTTCGAGGAGAAAGTGCTCACCGACGTGCGCGAGGCGGACGTCGGTTCGATCCTGGGCTTCGGCTTTGCGCCGTTCTCGGGCGGCACGCTGTCGTGGATCGACATGATGGGCACGAAGAACTTCGTCGCCGCGTGCCGCAAGCTCGAGAAGAAGTACGGCGCACGATTTGCGCCGAACAAGCTGCTGCTTGATCTCGCCGCGAAAGGCGAGGGCTTCTATGACCGCTTCGCGCCCGCGAAGAAGAAAGAGGCGGCCTAACCTTCTTGAGGTCGTCCCGGGCGACCGAGCAAAGCGAGGGACGCCCGGACCAACTCCGCAGCCTCTCGATCGCTTGGATGCACGGGTCAAGCTCGCGGAGACGCCGAGGTTGCGCAATCAGTAGCCTCGCAACCCCGCTCCCTGTTCCGCTGGCGTGAAATTCCCGGCAGCGTCTGGATCCTCGGCCTCGTGTCGATGTTCATGGACGTCTCGTCCGAGATGATCCATGCGCTGCTGCCGCTTTATCTTGTCACGGTGCTCGGCGCCTCGACGCTGACCGTCGGCATCATCGAAGGCATTGCCGAGGCGACCGCCTCGATTACCAAGATCTTTTCCGGCGCGCTGAGTGACTATCTCGGCAGGCGCAAGTGGCTCGCCGCATTCGGCTACGGTCTTGCCGCGGTGACCAAGCCGGTGTTTCCGCTCGCCTCCGGCATCGGCTGGCTGACCGCGGCACGCTTCGTCGACCGCGTCGGCAAGGGCATCCGCGGCGCGCCGCGCGATGCGCTGATTGCCGATCTCACGCCGGCCGATCTGCGCGGCAGCGCCTATGGCCTGCGTCAATCGCTCGACACCATCGGCGCGGTGCTGGGGCCGCTGCTGGCGATCGTGTTCATGGCGGCGCTTGCGAACAATTTCACCGCCGTGTTCTGGATCGCGGTGATCCCGGCCTTCATATCGGTCGCCTTTATCGTTTTCGGCGTGCATGAGCCGGAGCGCCGGCGCGGGTTGCGCGAGGTGCGGGCGCCGTTGTCCCGCCGCGAACTTGATGCGTCTCAGCCGGATCTACTGGATGATTGTCGGCGTGGCCGCGATCTTCACTCTGGCGCGTTTCAGCGAGGCCTTCCTGTTGCTGCGCGCCCAGTCGGTCGGGCTTCCGGTAGCGATCGTGCCGATGGTGCTGGTGGTGATGAACATCGTCTATACGCTCACGGCCTGGCCGGCCGGCGCTCTGTCCGATCGCATCGGACGATATGGTGTCGTCACCGTGGGATTTGCGCTGCTGGTGCTGGCCGATCTTGCGCTTGCCATCGGCGGCACCATTACCGTGGTGATGGTCGGTGTGGTTTTGTGGGGCCTGCACATGGGCCTGACGCAGGGATTGCTCTCCGCGCTTGTTGCCGACTCCGCCCCCGACGAATTGCGCGGCACCGCCTTTGGGATGTTCAATCTGGTGAGCGGCATCGCAATGCTGGTAGCAAGTGTGGTCGCCGGCGCACTCTGGGACATTGCCGGCCCGGCCGGTACGTTTCTCGCCGGCGCGGCATTCACCGCGATTGCACTGGCGGCGCTTCCCTTCGTGCGATGGCGCGCCATCAGGATCAGGCGAAGCTCAGCCGTATCTAGACCACCACCGTGAGCTTCTTCGCCGCGCGCGTGATGCCCGTGTAGAGCCAGCGCTCGCGGCTCTCGGGGAACGCAAACGACTCGTCGAATAGCACGACGTCGTCCCATTGCGAGCCTTGCGCCTTGTGCACGGTGAGCACGTAACCGTAATCGAACTCGTCGTAGGGCTTGCGGCTTTGCCAATCGACATGCTCGATGCCGCCAGTGAAACATTCCGGCCGCACGGAGACCTTTACGCCGCGCGTTGCGGTGTCATCGTCGGGCAACAGACGCATCGTCATGATTCCGGTTTTGTGCCGCCCTTGCGTGCGCCGCGCTCCTTCACCGTCCAGAGCCCGCCGTTGAACAGACCTTTCTTGCGGTTGTTGCGCAGGCACACAAGCTTGTCCCCGGCCGACGGCATGTCGTCCTTGAAGCCGCGCCGTTCGCGCATGCGCTTGTTGTAGGATCGTCGGGTGACGTTGCGCCCGACCAGGACCTGATCGGCCTCGAGCACGCGCTGCGGATCGAGATCGGCTTTGCGCAGCACATTGGTTTCACCGTAGCGGCCCGGCTCGATGTATTCGCCGGCGCGGACGTCCATCGACAGCCGCACGATCGGATCGTCCTGCGCCTGCCGGTGCACCTCGGTGAGCATCGCGTCCGGCTCGGCCTCGGTGAAGAAACCGCCGCCCTGGATCGGCGGCAGCTGCGCGGGGTCGCCGAGCACCAGCACAGGCACGCCGAAGGAGAGCAGGTCGCGGCCGAGCTCGGCATCGACCATCGAGCACTCGTCGATGATGATCAGCTCGGCCTTCGAGGCCGGCGCCTCGTCCCAGAGATCGAAGTTCGGGATTTCCTCGCCGCTCTCGCGCGCGCGGTAGATGAGGCTGTGGATTGTCGAGGCGTCCCGGCAGCCTTTGCCGCGCATCACGCTCGCCGCCTTGCCGGTGAAGGCGGCGAATTTCACCTCGCCGTCGGCCTCGTCGGCGATGTGGCGGGCAAGCGTGGTCTTGCCGGTGCCGGCATAGCCGAACAGGCGGAAGACCTGTGGCGTGCCGTTCGAGCCGGGCTTGGACTTCAGCCATTCGGCGACAACGGTCAGCGCTTGCTGCTGGTGGGGGGTGAACTGGGGCATCGGCGAAAATCAATAGAGCAATCATGCCGGAAGACAAAGAACAAAATATGAACATTTCTGTGGACTAAAGGGCTGTAGGTATATATTCCTAGCGTCGCTACCGTCCTTACTGAGGTCTGTCTGATCAGCGTCTTGCGCACATTCGCATTGCCGATCCTCACATTGCCCTTTGCTGGTTCCCATGTTTAAGGTCGCGACCTTTTTTGCCCGGACCCTGCATGGCTCGTGACCAAGTCGACATGACGCCCATCGAGACGCGCGACGAACTCGTCGCCTGGCTCGAAGCAGGCTGCAAGCCGAAGGCACAATTCCGCGTCGGCACCGAGCACGAGAAGTTCGCCTTCACGGTCGCCGATCATCGGCCGGTACCTTATTCCGGCAAGCGCAGCATCCACTCCCTGCTTGATGGCATGCATGAGCTGCTCGGCTGGGAGCCGATCATGGAGGGCGACAACATCATCGGCATGTTCGACGTGACCGGAGGCGGCGCCATCTCGCTGGAGCCGGGCGGCCAGTTCGAGCTGTCGGGCGCGCCCTACGACAACGTGCATCAGACCGCCGCCGAACTGATGGCGCACCTCGCGCAGGTGCGCGAGGTGGCAAAGCCGCTGGGCATCGGTTTTCTCGGTATCGGCATGACGCCGAACTGGACGCGCGGCGACATGCCGAAGATGCCGAAGGGCCGCTACAAAATCATGACCGCCTACATGCCGAAGGTCGGCAAGCTCGGCCTCGACATGATGTACCGGACGTGCACGGTGCAGGCGAACCTCGATTTCGCCAGTGAAGCCGACATGGTCAAGAAGCTGCGCGTGTCGCTCGCGCTGCAGCCGGTGGCGACTGCGTTGTTCGCCAATTCGCCTTTCACCGAGGGCAAGCCCAACGGTTTCCTGTCGATGCGCTCGCAGATCTGGACAGACACCGACAACCAGCGCGCCGGCATGCTGCCCTGGGCGTTTGAGAACGGCATGGGCTTTGAACGCTGGGTCGATTACGCGCTCGATGTTCCGATGTACTTCGTCAAGCGCGGCGACAAATACATCGATGTGGCGGGCAAGTCGTTCCGGGATTTTTTCGCGGGGAAGCTGGCGGGACTGCCGGGCGAGCGGCCGACGATTTCCGACTGGGCCAATCACCTGAGCACGATTTTCCCGGAGGTGCGGCTCAAGCGGTATCTTGAGATGCGTGGCGCCGATGGCGGGCCGTGGCGGCGTCTGCCGTCGCTGTCGGCCTTCTGGGTCGGCCTGCTTTATGACGATGATGTGCTCGAGGCCTGCTGGGATCTGGTCAAATCATGGACCGCCGAGGAACGACAGAGGCTGCGCGACGACGTGCCGAAGCTCGGCTTCAAGGCGCAGGTCCGCAATCGCGACGTGCTCTCGCTGGCGGATGAATTGGTGCGGCTGTGTTCGCAAGGGCTTGGGCGGCGCAAGCGGCTCGATCGCAACGGCCGCGACGAGACGCGCTACCTGCGCCCGCTCGAAGAATCGATTGCGCGCGGCATCACGCCGGCCGAGGAACTGCTCGAGCGCTTCCATGGCGAATGGGGCGGCTCGGTCGATCCGATCTTCGAGGAATACGCGTATTGATCGCCGCGAGCTATTCAGCCGCCTGCGCTGCATCCGACAGGTTGTCGAGCGACGAGATGATGTGCTCGGCGAGCGCGTCGGCGAGCGCCGAGCTCTCGTGCGCGTTGCGCACCAGCCCGATGCGGCAGCTGGGCAGGTCGGGGAAACCATCCGACGCGGACAGAACCCGCATGCCCGGGCGCAGACCCGACTCAGGGAGCACCGAGACCGCGAGTCCGGCGAGCACGGCGGCGGCGACCGCGCCGGCGTTCGAGCTCGAGTAGAGCACGCGGAACGGACGGCCGATCGCTTCAAGCCGTTCGATGGCGATGCGGCGCCACGTGCAGCTCGGCCGCCCGAGCGCCAGCGGCATGCGTTCCTCAAGATGGGTTGAGTGGCGATTTGAAGTTACCCAGAGCAGCCGCTCGCGGCGAAACGTTTCCGAGGCGCGCTTGCTTTCGCAATTGGTGATGATGGCGAGATCGATCTCGTTGGCGTCGATGCGCTCGAGCAGACCGACGGACGGTTCGCAGATCACCGAAAGCTCGACCGCCGGATAGCCGCGCGAGAAGCGCGCCATGATCTCGGGCAGGTAACGGTCGGCATAATCGTCAGGCACGCCCAAGCGCACGCGACCGGACAGTTCGGCGTCGGAAAACGCGGCCAGCGTTTCGACGTTGAGCTTCACGATTCGCCGCGCGTAATCGAGCAGGCGTTGTCCGTCTTCGGTGAGCTTTGATGCGCGCCCGTCGCGCGAGAAAATCGGCCGCTCGAGACGCTCCTCCAGCCGCTTCATCTGCATCGAGACGGCGGACTGGGTCTTGTTCACGACTTCGGCCGCCTTCGTGAAGCTGCCGGTCTCCGAGATGGCAATGAAGGTGCGCAACTGGTCGATATCGAGCATTGCGGTCATGGCGGCGGATCCTGAAATGGCCCATTTCCGGGCCGGGGTGACCATATCATCGTTTCTGATCGATCAGATTAAAAACATTCGTTTCACTAATCAATCCCCGCAGTGCAATATATTCAGGCTTCCAGAGGAATCGGGTGGGGATTTCGGGTGGTTCTGGGCAGCGCCAATAGCGATTTTGGCGCCGTAACCACTGGACTGAATTGGAGACTGCCATGAGTGCCCAATACCCCGTTTTACCAGTCGCCGGCGGCGCGCTTTTGCGGGCGTTCGCCTCCGTGGTGGCGCTGGTTACCGCTTGGCTCAAGGAGCTGGCGCGGGCGAGACGGCACCGCCGCGAGGCCAATGTTCTCGGCCGGCCTCGACCGCCGCATGCTTGCCGATATCGGCGTCACGCGTGCCGACGTTCGCGATGCCTTTTCGGAGCCGTTCTGGGACGACCCGACTGCGCTCCTGCGCGAGCGCGCGCTGGAAAGGCGACTGAGCGCCTCGGTCCGACGCGTCGCACTTGATGCCGGCGCAAATCCCGCCTTCCGGCGTCCGCCTACTGACCGTCCCGCGCGCCAGGCGGTCTGAGATCAAGCAAACGGCCGAGCCCTCTCATCGGCCGCTCGATCCGACACCCGCGATCATCCCCTCTCGCGGCCGGATCCGCGCCCGCCGGCCCCTCCGGCGGGCGCTTTATTTGAATTTAATTTACTGCGCGAAAAGTCTTCGCTGACGTTGTTGTGTCTGCACAATGGCGGAGGGCTGGGTTACCATGCGCGAGGGGCAGAGTTTCATAACAACTCATTTCAGGGTTGATCGCACGCCCAATGCGAACACCGATCAAGCTAGGGGCCGCGCTCGCACTCGCCGTGCTCGCGCTTGCCGGTCAAGCGCAAGCCCAAAGCGGATTTGACCGCATCGGCGGCGACTACCTGAGCTTCCAGGTCCGCAACGGGGACCCGGCCATCTGCGCCGCACGCTGCGAACGCGACGCGCGCTGCCGCGCCTGGAGCTTCTCCTATCCGCGCACCGCTAACACGGCCGCAACCTGCTGGCTGAAAAGCCAGGTGCCGCCGCGCGTCGAGGACAAATGCTGCGTCTCCGGTGTCCGCGGCTCGGGTGTGATCGAGCCGCGCAAGGGGCCGGTGGAATATTCCATCGACCGGCTCGGTGGCGACTATCGCAATCTGGATGTCGCGGCCGATTCAGTCGGCGCCACATGCAAGGCGGCGTGCGAGGCGGACAACCGATGCCGTGCCTGGACCTATGTGCGGCAGGGCTACATCAGTCCCACTCCGCGCTGCTATCTCAAGGACAGGATCACGCGGCCGCGGCACAAGCCGTGCTGCATTTCGGGTGTCGTGCGCTAGCTGCGCATGATCCCGAAAAGTGGTACCGGTTTTCGGAAAAGATCATGCGCCGCAAAAATGCACTCAGTGCACCGACGTGAAAAAGCGCGACAACCGAAGGCCCGCCGGCCAATCCTGAATTGGCCGGCTTTTGACGGCGAGATCCCATGAACCAACGATCGCGTCGACGCGGCCAACCAGATCCTCGACCGGCAGCAATCCGACACCGCCAGCGCGGACCGGCACGCGGCTGTCGGCGGAATTGTCGCGATTGTCGCCCATGACGAAGAGATGGCCGGGCGGCACGACGACGTCCGGCATGTCGTCGAACTCGCCGTGTGCGGTCATCTTGAAGATCGGATGCTCATGTCCGCCGGGCAGTGTCTCGATGAAGCGCGCGGCGGCGATCGTGCTGCCATCCTCGGTCTCCATCGCGCCCGCGCCCGCGGGCTCGATAGCGACAGGCTTGCCGTCGATGCGGACCTGGCCGCGGCTGACACCGATGCGGTCACCCGGCAATCCGATCACGCGCTTGACCCAGATCTGCGAGCGATCGCCGGGCCAGCGGAACACGACGACGTCGCCGCGCTTGGGAAGAGCCGCAAAGACGCGCTGCGTGTTCGGGAAAACAAAGAAAGCGGGAAGGGATGCGCTGCTGTAACCGTACGGATATTTCATCGCCAGCAGCTCATCGCCGATCAGCAACGTCGGTTCCATCGAGCCGGAGGGAACGTAGAACGGTTCGGCGATCGCGGTTTTCGCCGCGAGCACGATCAGCACGATGACCGCTATATCGGCAATAGTCCTGATCCAGCCGCGCAAGCCGGACTGTTTCTTCTGCATTTCCTAACTCCTGGATTTAGGCCGTTCCGCCGACGGTGATCTTGTCCATGCGCAGCGTCGGTTGCCCGACACCGACCGGCACGCCCTGGCCGTTCTTGCCGCAGGTGCCGATGCCCGGATCGAGGGCGAAATCGTTGCCAATCATTGTGATGCGATGGAGGTCGGTCGGCCCGTTGCCGATCAGCATGGCGCCTTTGACCGGCGCGCCGATCTTGCCGTTCTCGATCCTGTAGGCCTCGGTGCATTGGAACACATATTTCCCCGAGGTGATGTCGACCTGTCCGCCGCCGAAGCTGACAGCGAAAAGCCCGTTTTTCACCGAGGCGATGATCTCCTTCGGATCGTGTTTCCCGGCGAGCATGTAGGTGTTGGTCATCCGCGGCATCGGCACGTGCGCGTGCAACTCGCGCCGTCCGTTGCCGGTCGGCTTCATGCCCATCAGCCGCGCATTCTGCCGATCCTGCATGTAGCCGACGAGGATACCGTCCTCGATCAACACCGTGCGGTTGGTCGGCGTGCCTTCGTCGTCGATCGAGAGCGAGCCGCGGCACGCCTGCATCGTGCCATCGTCGACGACGGTGACGCCTTTTGCCGCGACCTGCTGGCCCATCAAGCCGGCGAATGCAGATGTCTTCTTGCGATTGAAGTCGCCCTCGAGCCCGTGGCCGACGGCTTCGTGCAGCATCACGCCCGGCCAGCCTGAGCCAAGCACGACGTCCATTTCACCGGCAGGAGCGGGGACCGCATCGAGATTGATCAGCGCCTGCCGGACGGCTTCGTCGACGGCGCCTTGCCAGGCGTCGGGCGCGATGAACCGTTGAAAACCTTCACGGCCGCCGAAGCCGTAGCTGCCGGATTCCTGACGGTCGCCGTCGCCTGCGACAACCGATACGTTCAGCCGTACGAGCGGACGGATATCGCGGTAGATCTCGCCATCGGCGCGCAGAATCTCGACCACCTGCCAGGTCGCCGCAACGCTCGCCGTCACCTGACGTACGCGCGCATCCTTGCCGCGCGCATAAGCGTCGATCAACTCGAGCAACTTCACTTTTGCGTCGAACGCTGGCGCGCCGAGCGGATTGTCGTCGGTATAGAGTTTGCGGTTGGTGCGGCTCGGTGCCTCGGCATAGGTGCCGCTATGTCCGCCTTTGACTGCGCGAACCGCCTCGACTGCGCGCGCAATCGCGCCTTCCGACAGGTCGGATGCGTGCGCATAGCCGACCGCTTCGTCTTTCACCGCACGCAGGCCAAAACCCTGCGCGGTGTCATATGTCGCCTGCTTGAGCCGCCCGTTGTCGAAAGTGAGCGCCTCGGCCTGGCGGTATTCGAGGAACAGTTCGCCATCGTCGGCGCCTTCCAGCCCACGGCCGATCAACTGGCGCACCTTGCCGCGATCGAGGCCGGCTCGGTCGATCAGTGATGACATGGCGGGGTCCATTGGCTGCTCCAGGGTAGGATCGTTATCGCAGTAAATAAGGGGACCGTGGCAATTCTGCGAGAACCCAAATGCGGGCTAATCGCGGCTGAAATGCACCGAAACTTCGCCGATCGGCTCCAATACATGCGTCAAATCATTCTCATCCGGCTCTATCATGAGCGGCGGTGTGATCGAGCCGGTGATGATCACGTCGCCTGCGGAAAGCTTTTCGCCGAATGCGGAAAGGGTATTTGCGACATGGGCGACGATTTCCGGCAGCTTGCCGGTGAGGGCTTCCGGATCGGTTGAGACGTTGGCCTCGACGCCCCGCCGGAACACACGTGACGTCAGTCCGGAGGTGCTTGCGCCCAAACGGGTGTTGCCGCACAAAATGACGTGGCGCTGGAAGATATCACCTTCCAATACGGCATCGAGATTGTCGGGCGCGGGTACCGGATCAAGGTCGGCCAATTCAATAGCCGGAAAAATCTCCTTTACCGCGGCCGCCGCTTCACCAGGCGAAGCTGCGGACGCGAAGATCATGCGCCATCCGCACGCAGATTTCCGGCTCCGCGACTGGTTTGGTGTAGCCTTTGAGCGACGCTGTGCTCCCCGACAGGAGGAGGGCGCGTTGCATCAAGTAACCGACGACCGGCGCCGTGAGACCCATTTTTTGCATTGTCGCCGGCGCACCCAATCCGACTTTCCAGCCAAGGGGTTTCTCACCGGCGGCAATGCGTGCGCGCCGCTTCGCAAGCTGTGCACTCATGCCTTTCTTGATGAGCGGGGCGTCCCAGGGGTTCACTTGTGGCTCTCGGGATGCACTTCATAGCCGGAGGCCTCGATCGAGCCCGCGCCCATCCAGCCCCAGACCAGCACTACGTCCTCGTTCGAGGTGTTGTTGAAGCCATGCCAGCAGCCTCGCGGCGAATAAACGACGTCGCCTTCGACCGACGGCTTGTCTCCATGCTCCGTGTAGATCATCCCGTGGCCCTTGAGCACGATGAAGAACTCGTCGCAGTTATGATGGCGGTGGTTTTCGTGCCGGGCGCCGGGCTTGAGCACGGTCCAGCCGACAACATGATCGGCACCCGCGGTTTTCTTGTCGATTAGAAATTGCACCTGCATATCGACCCAGCCGTCATCGCGCTTGAGGCCCTCGACCTTCGGGACGTCGCGCAGATTGGTGCGATACATCACTGGTGCAGGTTCGCCCTCTTTCCATTTGGTCACCGTGCTTTTCAGGGCTTTTCCAAGAGCGCTCCCGATCTTCTCAGCGGATGATGTCATTTTTGTCCTCCCAAGCGCCGATACACTTGATGCGCCACGACGAAATCGTTCCCGTCGATCCCTAGTCCACGGCAGGCGTTCATCATCTCGTTAGCCGCGGCTGCGAGTGGCACCGGGCTTCCGGTCATGCGGCCAAGATTGAGCGCCAGCATCATATCTTTTTGCTGCAAGGTGACGTCGGCAAGCGGTACAGCGGGCATTTTTCCTTCCAGGATAAATGGTCCGCGATAACCGAGTACCGGTGACGCCGCCACGCTCTTGAGAATGGCATCGAGCGCCACATCACGGGCGACACCGCCCTTTTCGGCCAGTGCGACCGCTTCACCGAAGGCGATGACCTCGACCATCAGCAAAAGATTGACTGCAATCTTCATCTGGCACGCGAGCCCATTGCCACCAATGCGCGTCACCTTCGGCCCGATCGCGAGCAGCACTGGCTTGATGTGTTCGAAAGCCTGCTCGTCGCCACCGATCATCACCGACGCATTGCCTTGAGTGACTGTGACGGGTGAACCTGAGATAGGCCCATCAAGCATAATCGAACCGGCCTTGCTGAATTCGGCTGCAACCGCGCGGCTTTCGTCCGGCTCAATTGTGCTCATGTCGACGTAGATGCCGCCCATGCGCAATCCGGCGACGATACCGTCTTTGCCGAGGGCCACAGCGCGCACTGCCTTTGAATCAGTCACGATGGAAAATACGATTTCGGATCGCTCAGCCACCGCACGCGGTGTGTCCGCCCAGCGCATGCCGGACTTGATCAGCGCTTCAGCTCTGTCTCGAGATCTGTTCCAGCCGGTGACCTCATGCCCCGCCGCCATGAGGCGCGGCACGATCAGCTGCCCCATTGCGCCAAGCCCTACAAAACCCAGCTGCACGAAACGTGGCTCCCTTCGTCAGATCTTTCACTTAGTTTAACACTCAACACTAAAGACATGGATGGCCGGCACAAGGCCGGCCATGAAAGTAAGTTTCGGAGAAGTGGGCAGCGTAGAGACTTACGGCAGCTTGTCATAACCTTCGCCAAAGCCGGCAAGGCTCATCGGGAAACCGATTCCTTCTTCCGGCGTCTGGAAGATGATGAATGTCGCCGTTTTGCCCGAGCGCAGCTTCTTGATCAGCTCGTCGTCCATGATCACTTCGGCGATGCAGCCGTTGGGGAGGCAGCGGACAAAGCCGGCGCGGCCGATATCGGCCTGATCGATCTTAAGCCCGAGTCCCGACGGCAGCAGCACGCCGAGCGGTGCAACTACGCGCATCAGCCGGCTTTTCTGATCGGCGGTCTTGAGCACGATCACGGTGAGGCCGACATTGGCTCGGTCCTCTGCGGTGACGCTCTGGATCAGGGCGCACTGCTCGGCTTTGGCGCCCGGCGGCGTATCGCAGCGGATCTGCCAATCTTTGTGCACAGACTTCACGGCGCCTTGGGCAAGGGCGCAGTCCGCGCACGTGAGCGCCAGCAGCGCGGTCAGCGCCAGCGGTCCAAGTATGGATCCAAGCCAGCGCGTGCCGAAACGTGCATGCCTGTCATGCTTGGAAAATCGCATCGTAAGGTCCTGCGGCATCCGGCTATCAGCCCTTTCGGGGGCGCAGACTAAGCGAATCGTCGCCCGGTCGGCACGTATTTTGTTCTGGTTGGGTCATGCCCGGCCGATCCTGTCAAGCAAGGCGAGCCGGCGAGGGTGCTGCGGTGGAGACCCGGAAGGCCCGGAAATATGATGCAGAAAGCAGGTTTCGGGTACGCCGTTTGTCGCAGACGGGAGATAATGAGGTGCATTGCGGCAGGGCAGGAATTATGGTTTGAGAGGCCGGGATTTTCCCCCGTCCCGCCGCACCGCCCAAGCTGCCACGCCCGTGGCAAATGCCGTGCTCAGCGGGACCGCGCCGGACATCATGCCAGTGGTGGGCGGCAAAAAAGGGGCCTGAGCAAGGCCGTTTTTCTCGTCGAAGGAGCGCATTGAACAATGCTGGTGCTCAAGCGGTTGGTTGCATTCATCTTCATGGGCGTGACTGCACTTGCGGCAGGCGCGGCGGTCGCCGCGACGGCCGGCCAACCGGAACCATGGCAGCTCGGGTTGCAGAAGGGCGCGACGCCGGTGATGGACGACATCATCTGGTTCCACGACTTCCTTCTGTGGGTGATTACGGCGATCACGCTGTTCGTGCTCGTTCTGCTCGTCATCGTGGTGGTGAAGTTCAACGCGCGCGCCAACCCGACGCCGTCGCGCACCACGCACAACACGGCGATCGAGGTGCTCTGGACAGTCGTGCCGGTGCTCATCCTGGTGACAATCGCGATCCCGTCGTTCCGCCTGCTGTTCTTCCAGCTCAACATTCCGAAGGCGGATGTGACGGTGAAGGCCACCGGCAAGCAGTGGTTCTGGACCTACAGCTATCCGGACGACAAGTTCGAATTCGACTCGCTGATGGTGCAGGATAAGGATCTCAAGCAGGGCCAGTTACGCTTGCTCGCAGTCGACAATGAAATGGTCGTGCCGGTGAACAAGGTGGTGCGCGTGCTTACCATCGGCGCCGACGTGATCCACGCATTTGCGGTTCCGTCATTCGGCATCAAGATCGATGCCATCCCCGGCCGCATCAACGAGACCTGGTTCAAAGCCGAGCGCGAAGGCACATATTACGGCCAGTGCTCGGAGCTTTGCGGCAAGGATCACGCCTTCATGCCGATCGTCGTCCGGGTCGTGAACGACAAGGACTATACGGCATGGGTCGAGCAGGCGAAGAAGAAATATGCGACTGACGGCAGCCGTCCGACCGCGGTGGCCGCGGCCGACGGCACGAAATAGCGAATACGCGGGCGACAACGACGAGTCGAAGGACAATTAAGATGGCGAGCAATACGGCTGCGGCACACGGCGCACACGATGCCCACGAGCATCATCCGACTGGTTGGCGGCGTTTCGTGTATTCGACGAACCACAAGGACATCGGCACGATGTACCTTGTGTTCGCGCTCGTCGCTGGCGTGATCGGTGCTCTGATGTCGGTCGCGATCCGCATGGAATTGCAGAATCCCGGCGTCACGATCTTCCCAACGCCGCATGAATACAACGTGTTCGTCACCGCGCACGGCCTGATCATGATCTTCTTCATGGTCATGCCGGCGATGATCGGCGGCTTCGGCAACTGGTTCGTTCCGCTGATGATCGGCGCGCCGGACATGGCCTTCCCGCGCATGAACAACATTTCGTTCTGGCTGTTGCCGGCTTCCTTCGCGCTGCTGCTCACCTCGGCCTTCGTCGAGGGTGAGCCAGGCTCCAACGGCGTCGGCGCCGGCTGGACATTATACGCGCCGCTCTCGACCAGCGGTCATCCAGGCCCGGCGGTGGATTTCGGCATTCTGTCGATCCACCTTGCCGGCGCCTCCTCGATTCTCGGCGCCATCAACTTCATCACGACGATCTTCAACATGCGCGCGCCCGGCATGACGCTGCACAAGATGCCGTTGTTTGTATGGTCGATCCTGGTGACGGTGTTCCTGCTGCTGCTGTCGCTTCCGGTGCTGGCCGGCGCGATCACAATGCTGCTCACCGACCGCAATTTCGGCACGACGTTCTTCGCAAATGACGGCGGCGGCGACCCGATCCTCTACCAGCACCTGTTCTGGTTCTTCGGCCATCCGGAAGTGTACATCCTCATTCTTCCGGGCTTCGGCATGATCAGCCAGATCGTGGCCACCTTCAGCCGCAAGCCGGTGTTCGGCTATCTCGGCATGGCTTACGCGATGGTCGCGATCGGCGGCATCGGTTTCGTGGTCTGGGCGCATCACATGTACACGGTCGGCATGTCGACCGGCGCGCAGGCCTATTTCATCGCCGCGACCATGGTGATCGCAGTGCCCACCGGCGTGAAAATCTTCTCGTGGATCGCGACGATGTGGGGCGGCTCGATCGATTTCCGAACGCCCATGTTGTGGGCGCTCGGCTTCATCTTTCTGTTCACGGTCGGCGGCGTGACCGGCGTCGTGCTTGCCAATGCGGGCGTCGATCGCGTGCTGCAGGACACTTACTACGTGGTGGCGCATTTCCACTACGTGCTTTCGCTCGGCGCCGTGTTCGCGATCTTCGGCGGCTGGTACTACTGGTTCCCGAAGATCACCGGTTACATGTACAACGAGACGATCGGCAAACTGCACTTCTGGGTCACCTTCATCGGCGTGAACCTGGTGTTCTTCCCGCAGCACTTCCTCGGGCTTGCCGGCATGCCGCGCCGCTACGTCGACTATCCGGATGCGTTCCACGGCTGGAATCTGGTTTCGTCCTACGGGTCGTACATTTCCGGCTTTGGCGTGCTCATCTTCTTCTTCGGAATGGTCGAGGCCTTCGCGAAGAAGCGGGTCGCGGGCAACAATCCGTGGGGCGTCGGCGCAACCACGCTCGAGTGGACGCTGTCGTCGCCGCCGCCGTTCCATCAGTTCGAAACGTTGCCGCGCATCAAGTAGGGCCAATCGGCACAGCTCATGTCGCTCGTCAGCGAAGGCGCAGACTACCGCGGGTCGCTCTCGGCAGGCACAGGCCTTGCCGAGCCGAGCCTGGCGACGGTCGGCGACTATTTCACCCTGATGAAGCCGCGTGTGATGTCGCTCGTGGTGTTCACGGCGTTGGTGGGCCTGGCGGTTGCGCCCGGCTCACTGCATCCGGTGACCGCCTTTACGGCTTTACTCTGCATCGCGGTCGGGGCGGGGGCCGCAGGCGCGCTCAACATGTGGTACGACGCGGATGTCGATGCGGTGATGACGCGCACATCACGCCGTCCGGTGCCGATGGGCCGCGTGCAGCCGGGCGAAGCCCTCGCCTTCGGCCTCACGCTCGCCGGTTTTTCAGTCGTAACCCTCGGCCTGCTGGTGAATTGGCTCGCCGCCGGCCTGCTTGCATTCACGATCTTCTTCTATGTCGCCGTCTACACGGCATGGCTCAAGCGCTCCACGCCGCAGAACATTGTGATCGGCGGCGCCGCCGGCGCCTTTCCGCCGATGATCGGCTGGGCGGCGACAACGGGCTCCCTGTCGATTGAGCCGGTTCTGCTGTTTCTAATCATCTTCTTCTGGACGCCCCCGCATTTCTGGGCGCTCGCGCTCTATCGGACCGACGACTATGCCCGCGCCGGCATTCCGATGCTGCCGGTTGTGAGCGGCGACGCCAGCACGCGGCGGCAGATCCTGCTCTACACACTGATCCTCGTGCCGCTCGGCATCGTGCCCTGGCCACTCGGCTACACAGGCGCGATCTATGGAGTGACCGCAGCCATCAGCGGCGCAATCATGCTAATGCTCGGCTGGCAGGTGCTGCGTGAGCGGCGGCCCGCGGAGCGCGCCAGCCGGAACCTGTTTGCCTTCTCGATCCTGTACCTGTTTCTGCTCTTTGCAGTGCTGCTGGTCGATCGCGGATGGGGCGGGCTGATTGCCCGGTTGGCCACGTGAGCACGGGAGTTGCCATGAGCGAGCCGCACGACGACGACGGCATCGTGCTGACCGAAGCGCAAAAACGCGCGCGGCGCTCGCGCTCGATCGCGATTGCGCTGGCGCTCGCAGCGCTGGTCATATTGTTCTACGCCATGACGCTGGTGAAAGGGCCCGGCGTCCTGATGCGTCCGATCTGAGCGAAACTATGGCTGGACCCGCGCATCAATCCGACCGAAAGCCGCTGCGGCGCGATACGCTGGTCGCGGCCTGCTGTGGCGCGGTTGTGGTGAGCATGGTGGGCGCCGCCTATGCCGCGGTGCCGTTCTACAACTGGTTCTGCAAGACGACCGGATTTGGTGGCACAACGCAGGTTTCCGAGAAAGCGCCCGACCACGTTCTTGGGCGGACCATCACGATCCGGTTCGACTCCAACGTCACCCCCGGATTGCCCTGGAAATTCCAGCCTGAGCAGAACGAGATCAAGGTGCGGATCGGCGAGGTGGCGACCGTCAACTACAAGGTTGTCAACGAGGCGGCGCGCGAAATCGTCGGGCAGGCTTCGTACAATGTGTCGCCGCCGACGGTTGGCGCCTATTTCAGCAAGATCAACTGCTTCTGCTTTACCGAGCAGCGCCTGAAGGCGGGCGAAACGCGTGAGATGACGGTCGTTTTCTACGTCGATCCTGCGATCGTCAAAGACCGAGACCAGGACAGCCTCAATACCATCACGCTGTCATATACGTTCTACCGGCTGCGCGACCAGGAGCGCCCGGTCGCTGAAACGCCCGCTACGAAATCGAGCAAGTTATAGCGCATGATCCCGAAAAGTGGAGACCGGTTTTCGGATAAGATCATGCGCCAACTATAAACGGAGACGAGGACGATGGCCGACGCCCACGCCAAGCCCCATCACGACTACCATCTGGTCGATCCGAGCCCATGGCCGGCGGTCGGTTCGGTATCTGTTTTTATTCTCGCCGTCGGCGCGATCAGCTGGATGCACCACATGTACGCGGCTGCGCCGCTGGTGTTCGGCGTAGGCGTCATCGGCGTACTCTACACTTTCGTGGCCTGGTGGCGCGACGTGATCCGCGAGGCGCAGTACGACGGCTTCCACACGCGCGTCGTGCAGATCTCCCACCGCTACGGCATGATCCTGTTCATTGCTTCGGAGGTGATGTTCTTCGTTGCCTGGTTCTGGGCCTACTTCAACACCGCACTGTTTCCCGGCGAGGCGCATGAGATCGGCCGGCTGGCGGTCACCGGCGGCGTGTGGCCGCCGAAGGGAATCGAGACCTTCGATCCCTGGCACCTGCCGCTGCTCAATACCCTGATCCTGCTCACGTCCGGTACGACGGTGACCTGGGCGCACCACGCGCTCCTTGAGGACGACCGGCAGGGCCTGAAATGGGGCCTGATCCTCACCATCCTGCTCGGCCTCACCTTCACCTGCGTGCAGGCCTACGAGTATTCGCACGCGCACTTCCACTTCAGCGGCAACATCTACGGCGCCACATTCTTCATGGCGACGGGTTTCCATGGCGCGCACGTGATCATCGGCTCGATCTTCCTGATCGTCTGCCTGCTGCGCGCCTTGGCCGGCCACTTCACTCCGAAACAGCACCTCGGCTTCGAATTCGCGGCCTGGTACTGGCACTTCGTCGACGTGGTATGGCTGTTCCTGTTCGCCTGCATATATGTGTGGGGCGCCGGTGCGCCGCATCCGGAGTGAGCAAAGCGGATATTTCCTTAAAAGGGCGGCGTCATCACGCCGCCCTTTTGTTTTGATGGCTTTATAGCGCCATGACCGATCAAGCATCGCCGGGGAATTTGCCGATCGGCCGCGGCCTGCGCGGGCGTTGCCCGCGTTGCGGCGAGGGGCATTTGTTTCAGGGCTTCCTGGCGCTGCGTCCGGCCTGTGAGCGCTGCGGGCTTGACTACAGCTTCGCAGACGCCGGCGACGGGCCCGCAGTGTTCGTCATCCTGATCGGCGGCGGCATCGTCGTTTTCGCCGCGCTGATCACCGAAGTGCTCTTTCAGCCGCCGTATTGGCTGCACGCACTGCTATGGCTTCCGTTGATTCTGATCGTGACGCTTGCGCCGCTGCGTCTGCTCAAAGGTCTGTTGATCGCGCTGCAGTATCATCACAAGGCCGCCGAGGGGCGTCTCGAGCCACGAGGTGATGCGTGAGGAAAGAGCTTAAGCGCAAGCGCCGGGCTACCGTGCTCGACGCAACCATGTTCGCGCTCGCCGGTGTCGCGATCCTGTGCGGGCTCGGCATGTGGCAACTCGATCGCAAGGTCTGGAAGGAGAACCTGATCGCAACATTGAACTCGCGGCTTGCGGCGGCTCCGGGCGATCTGCCGCCGCGCGACAGCTGGCGGATGCTGAAGGAGAGCGAAGCGGAATTTCGCCGCGTCACGTTTCCCGCCGAATTTCTCGACGGCGAAGAGGCGCTGGTTTACACCGCCGGCTCGCCGCTGCGTCGTGATGTGAAGGGGCCAGGCTATTGGGTCTTTACCCCGGCGCAGCTTGCCGGGGGCAGCATCGTTCTGGTCAATCGCGGGTTCATTGCCGATCGACCGTAAGGATCCGGCAACGCGGCTGGAAGGCGCGCCGCACGGCAGTGTGGATATCGTCGGAGTCATTCGTTGGCCGGAAAAACGCACATCGTTCACGCCGCCTGACGATCCCAAGGACAATGTCTGGTACCTGCGCGATTCCGATGCGATCGCCGCATCGAAAAAATGGCTGACTGCGGCGCCGTTCTATATCGATCAGGAGTCACCTGTTCCGCGGGGTGGGACGCCGAAGCCGGGCAAGCTCGAAGTTCATCTGCCCGACAACCATCTTGAATATGCAATTACCTGGTTCGGCCTCGCGCTTGCGCTTGCCGGTGTCTACGTGGCGTGGCTCGCGCGCCGGCTCTTTGGGCGCTATTGAGCATTTCTTGTGAAAAAGGCTGCCCGCGGGTACTGTGCGGTCGAGCGCAGGGGCGCGGTCGGCCCCTAAAATAAAGCGAAATCAATGCGTTACGTCTCAACACGGGGCGAGGCCGCCCCGCTTGATTTTGTCGAGGTGATGCTCGCGGGTCTCGCCCGCGATGGCGGACTCTATGTCCCGGAATCCTGGCCGGCGCTCGACCGCGAGACGATCGCGGGTTTCGCCGGCAAGCCTTACGCCGAAGTCGCGGTCGACGTGATCCGTCCCTTTGTCGGCGGGAGCATTGCCGATGGCGATCTCGCGCGCATGGTCCGCGAAGCCTATGGCGGGTTCCGTCATCCGGCGACCGCGCCGCTTGTTCAACTCGATTCCAGCCTGTTCGTGCTTGAGCTCTTTCACGGTCCGACCCTCGCGTTCAAAGATCTGGCGATGCAGCTGGTCGCGCGCCTCATGGATCACGCGCTGCATCAGCGCGGCGAACGCACGACCATCGTCGTGGCCACGTCCGGCGACACGGGTGGCGCTGCCGCGGAGGCGTTCAAGGGGAGCGGGCAGGTCGACGTGGTGGTGCTGTTCCCGCGCGGACGCATCTCCGATGTGCAGCAGCGCATGATGACCACCGTTCCGGATAGTAACGTGCACGCCGTCGCGATCGAAGGCACCTTCGACGACTGCCAGGCGTTGGTGAAGGCCATGTTCAATCATCACGCCTTCCGCGACCGCGTACGCCTGTCGGGCGTCAACTCAATCAACTGGGCGCGCATCATGGCGCAGGCCGTCTACTATTTCACGGCCGCAGTGGCGCTCGGGGCGCCGCATCGGAAAATCGCCTTCACGGTGCCGACCGGGAACTTTGGCGACGTCTATGCCGGTTATGTGGCCGCGCGCATGGGGCTGCCGGTCGACCGCCTTGTGGTCGCGACAAACACCAACGACATCCTTGCGCGGACCTTTGCCACCGGCACTTACGAAATCCGCGACGTTGTTGCGACCATGTCGCCGTCGATGGACATTCAGGTTTCGTCAAACTTCGAGCGTCTGCTGTTCGATGCGACCGGCCGCGACGCAGCTTCGGTGCGCACGCTGATGGGCTCGCTCGCACAGTCGCGCCGGTTTGTGGTGTCAGCGCAAGCACTCAAGGAGTTGCGCGCGTTGTTCAGCGCCAATCGCGCGGACGAGCAGGAGTGCGCCGCTGAAATTCGCGCCTGGATGAAAGAGGCCAATTATTGCGTCGATCCGCATACGGCGATCGCCCTGGCGGTGGCCGAAAAGGAGACCCGCGATGCGTCCGTCCCGATGGTGGTGTTGTCGACCGCGCATCCGGCGAAATTTCCGGCTGCAGTGAAGGCCGCTTGCGGCGTCGAGCCGCCGCTGCCCGACTGGCTGGCCGATCTGCCGAAGCGGAAGGAGCGGGTCACGGTGCTACCGGCCGATCAGGTAGCAGTTGAACGGTTTGTGGCGTCGGCCTCGCGTGCCGCGCGTGAAGGAGCAGCGGCATGACTGTGGAAGTGACTCGTCTTCCGTCCGGCCTGTCGGTAGTCACCGACCGGATGGCGCATCTCGAAACTGCGTCGCTTGGCATATGGATCGCGTCCGGCAGCCGCAACGAGAAGCCCGACGAACACGGAATTTCGCATCTGCTCGAGCATATGGCGTTTAAGGGTACGAAACGGCGGACCGCGCGCCAGATTGCCGAAGCAATCGAGGCCGTCGGCGGTGATCTCAACGCAGCAACGAGCGTTGAATCGACGGGCTACTTCGCGCGTGTGCTCAAGGCGGACGTGCCGCTCGCGATCGACGTGCTGTCTGACATTCTCTCGGACCCGACATTCGATGCGGAAGAGCTCAAGCGCGAGCAGAACGTCATCGTGCAGGAGATCGGCGCGACCGAAGATGCGCCGGACGATCTGGTGTTCGACCGGCTGCAGGAGACGGCGTTTCCGTCTCAGTCGGTCGGCCGCTCCATCCTGGGCACGCCGGATACGGTGCGCTCATTCAATCCGATGCGTTTGCGCGCCTATCTGTCGCGGAACTACAAGGCTCCGGGCATGGTCGTCGCTGCGGCCGGCGCTGTCGACCACGTCGCCATCGTTGCCGACGTCGAAAAGCGTTTTGCGGGCTTCACGGGACCCGCGGCGCCGACGCCCGAACAGGCGAACTTCCGCGGCGGCACGCGCGTGGAGGCGCGCGATCTCGAGCAGGTCCATATCGCCATGGCGCTGGAAGGACTGCCGGTGCGCGACGACCAGCTTTACAGCCTGCAGGTGTTCACCAGCGTATTGGGCGGTGGGATGTCGTCACGCCTGTTCCAGGAAGTACGCGAAATCCGGGGTCTTTGCTATTCGATCCATGCCTTTCATATGCCTTATGCGGACACCGGCCTGTTTGCGCTCTATGCCGGCACGGACGAAGCCGATGCGCCTGAGCTGATGCGCGTGGTGATTGATCAGATCGGCAACGCCACCGAGACCCTCAACGACACCGAGATCAATCGTGCCAAGGCGCAGATGAAAGCCGGGCTGCTGATGGCGCTGGAAAGCTCCGAGGCGCGTGTCGGGCAACTGGCGCGGCAGATGCTTGCCTATGGCAGGCCGATTCCGCTCGACGAGATCGTGGCGAAGGTCGACGCCGTCACGATCGCAAGCGCGCGTGCCGCCGGTGCTGCGTTGATCAGCCGCGCAAAGCCTGCGATCGCGGCGCTCGGACCCGGCAACGGCCTTGCCAGCACTGCCGCGATCGCTGAAAGTCTGTTTCGCCGCGCAGCCTGAACCGCGCGACCGTCGTTACGTCCATGGCACTCTTCCGAACCGTCAGCTTCAACGAGATCATCCCGGGCATCACCGGCGCCGGTGTTACTTTGCGCTCGCCGCACAGCGGCGACTTTGCCGAATGGGCTGCTTTGCGCGCAGCCAGCCGCAATTTCCTCGTGCCGTGGGAGCCGACCTGGCCTTCAGATGATCTTACGCGCGGCGCCTTTCGGCGGCGGCTCAAGCGCTATGCCGAGGACCAGCGCAGCGACCTTGCCTATGCCTTTCTGATCTTCCGAAACGAAGATAACGCTATGGTGGGAGGCCTGACGGTCGCCAATATTCGCCGCGGCGTCGCACAGGCAGGCAGCATCGGCTACTGGGTTGGCGAGCGCTTCGCGCGCAAAGGCTACATGACCGCCGCGGTGCGCGCGCTGATCCCGTACAGCTTCACCACGTTGCGGCTGCACAGGCTGGAGGCGGCCTGCATCCCGAACAACACCGCATCGGTTCGCCTGCTTGAGAAGACCGGGTTCAAGCGCGAAGGCTATGCGCGCGGCTATCTTTGCATCAACGGGGTCTGGCAGGATCACCTGTTGTATGCGCGGCTTAAGGACGACACCGACTGAACCGGTGCCTTGGGATTGCCGATCTTCACTTGCTATAACGGGACGGGGGCACTGCTTCACATGTGGAACGAGGGATCGTGGTGAAGGGAATCAGACGGGCAGCAGCTGTTCCGACGGGGGCGACGGCGTTTATATGCTTGGCGCTAGGCCTGGCGGGCTGCGGCTCGACCAACGTGTTCAGCACATCTGCCCTGGATCTGTTCAGTACCTCATCCAAGGCGACGTCCGGCGATGCCGGCGCCGCCGCCGATCCGAACGCCGATGTTGAATGCCCCGGCATTGAAGTAAGGACCGGCGCTGCGACATTGATGATCGGCAGCAAGCCGGGTGAGGGCGAGCCGTCTGCGCTAGACCTGCGTTATCAGGTCACGATCATACGCACGGCACGCGAATGCCGGGTCACAGCCGGCGTCATGACCATGAAGGTCGGCATCGAGGGACGCGTCATCACCGGTCCGGCGGGTGGACCTGGCACGGTCGACGTGCCGCTTCGGCTTGCCGTCGTGCAGGAAGGTGTCAATCCCAAGACCATCTTGTCGAAGTTTGCGCGCGAGCAGGTAACGATTGCGAACGCGGTTGATCGCGTCACCTTTACGCACATCGACCCGGAGATTTCATTTCCGATGCCGCAGCCCGCCGCGAATATCGACGCCTATGTCGTGTATGTCGGATTTGATCCTCTGGGGGCGCAGCAGGAAAAGAAAAAACCGGCGGCGAAACCGAAACCTCGCGTTGCCCCGAAGCCGCGTCAAAGCTGAACCAGCCGCTACCAGCCGCGCAGGTCGATGATGGCGCGTTTGAGCGCTCGCAGGTCCGTAATCACGTCGCAGGCGCCGGCGGCGCGCAGCTGATCGGCGGTGTCGCTGCCGGCGTGACTTGCGCCTGCGAAACCAATCACCGTCATTCCGGCGGCCACACCGGCGGTCACGCCGACTGGTGAATCTTCCACGACGATGCAGGCCCCGGGCTCGACGCCCATTTTGCCGGCGGCGTGCAGCAAAAGGTCCGGCGCCGGTTTGCCGTTGCGGACGTCGCTTGCCGAAAACAGGTTTGGCTCGAAAAAGCGGATCAGCCCGGTGCTTTCGAGGCTGACGCGAATTCGCTCAAGCGACGATGACGATGCGACGCATTTCGGCCCGCGCAGCCACGACAACGCATAGGCGGCATGATGTGTCGGGCGCAGCTCGCTGCGGAAACGGCGCAGGATCGACTCGGCGACGCTCGCAGCGAAGCCGGCCGGTAACTTACGCCCCGTCGCAAACTCCACATCGGCAAACATGTCCGCGGGGCGGCGTCCGGTGAAATAGCGCGCGATCATGTCCGGCGTCAGCGGAAAGCCGGCGCGCATAAACTCCTGTGACACGATTGCGGTCGCCAACGGCTCGCTATCAACCAGCACGCCGTTGCAATCGAAGATGACCACTGGGTCCTCCGACGCCTCGGCCGGAAAATTCGGCCGCCTAACGCACTGTCCAGACGAATCAGTTGGCGAGAATAGGGACGGAACTTTCGCGCGCAATTGCCGGCGCGCGCTGAGCCGGTAGTTGTGCACATCCTAATGTTGGATAGCGGGGATAACCGTGTCCTGGGCCGTATCAGGCGATTGACGCTTTGCCGACCGGGAAATGTGCGGCTAGTTCAGCTTCTTGCGGACGTCGTCGATGCCCTTGGCAATCAGATCGCCCGCGAGCTTGCCCTTCGTCTCGGCGCTGAGAATTTTCTCCGCGGCGGCGATGGCGGCTTCGGCAGCCGCGCTGCGGACGTCGGCGGCGGCCTGCGCTTCGGCCTGTGCGATCTTGGTTTCGGCCATCTTTGTGCGCCGCGCGACAAAGTCCTCGATCCGGGCCTTGGCCTCGGCGGCCATGCGCTCAGCTTCGGCTTTCGCGCCGGAGATGATGTCCTGCGCCTCGCCTTCGGCGGCCTGGCGCTTGCGCTGATATTCGGCCAGCAGCTCCGCCGCTTCGTCCTTGAGCTTGCGAGCCTCGTCAAGTTCGGCCTTGATGCGCCCCGCGCGGTCATCGAGCGACTTTGTGATCATCCGATGCACGCCGAGATAGCCCAGTAGGCCGACGAACAGGACGAAGGCAAGGGCAACCCAGGTTTCCGCCTCCATCAGCATGGCTACGAGCCTTTCAGCGCGTCGGCGACCGCGGCCGCGACGGTCTTTTCGTTGGGCGCCTCGCCGATCAGGCGCTCGACAATCGCGCGCGTCGCGTCCTCGGCGATGCTGCGCACATTGCCCATGGCGGCCTGCTTGGTAGCTGCGATGGTTTTTTCAGCCTCAGCCAGCTTCGTATTGAGCTCGCTCTCGAGGGTCTTCCTGCGCGCCTCCGCTTCCGCGGCCTGCCGTTCACGCGTCTCGGTCGCGATCGCCTGCGCGCGGTTACGGGCATCGGCCAGGGCCTTTTCGTAGGCCGCGACGGCGGCATCCGACTCGCCCTTCAGACGCGACGCATCGGCGAGATCGTCTTCGATGTGCTTTTGCCGGCTCTCGATGATCGAGGCAACGCGCGGCAGCGCCAGCTTGGCCATGAGCACGTAGAGCAGGACGAAAGCAATCGTCAGCCACACGAGCTGCGAAGCAAAAGTTTCCGACTGGAACGGCGGAAATCCGCCGTGCCCGCCCTTTGCAGGCTGTTCGGTGCTCGCGGTGTGCGTCGGCTCGGCCATCGTCAGCCCGGTTCAGGACGTTTCTTAGAGCGCGAACAGCAGCAAAAGTGCGATGAGCAGCGAGAAGATGCCGAGCGCTTCGGTGATGGCGAAGCCGAAGATCAGGTTGCCGAACTGGCCTTGCGCCGCCGACGGATTGCGCAGCGCGGCTGCGAGGTAGTTGCCGAAAATGATGCCCACGCCGACGCCGGCGCCGCCCATGCCGATGCAAGCGATGCCCGCGCCGATGTATTTTGCTGCCACTGGATCCATAACAAACTCCTTTTAGTTTTCCGGTCGAGCCTTTAGTGGCCCGGGTGAATCGCATCGTTGAGGTAGATGCAGGTGAGGATGGCGAAGACGTAGGCCTGCAGGAAGGCGACCAGCGTCTCCAGCGCCGTAAGAGCGACGATCATTGCGAGGGGCAATATGCCACCGAGCCAGCCGATCGCGCCAAGGCCTCCACCCATCATGATAATGAAGCTGGCAAAGACTTTCAGCGTGATGTGGCCGGCAAGCATGTTGGCGAACAGACGCACGCTGTGGGAGACCGGCCGGGACAGGAATGACAGGATCTCGATCGCGACGATCAGGGGCAAAATGTAGATGGGCACGCCCTTAGGCACGAACAGGTTGAAGAAGTGCAGTCCGTGGCGCCACAGGCCGTATATCAGCACGATCAGAAACACGGTGATGGCCAGCGCGACGGTGATGATGATGTGGCTGGTGACGGTGAAGGCGTACGGAATCAACCCGATCATGTTCAGCGTCAGCACGAACATGAAAAGCGTGAAGACGAAGGGGAAAAATTTCATCCCTTCCGCGCCGGCAGTCGAGCGGACGGTTGCAGCCACGAACTCGTAAGAAAGTTCTGCCGCCGATTGCAAGCGGGACGGCACCAGGCCGCGCCCGGCCGTTGCAACGACCAGGAACGCGGTGAGTCCGACGACTGCCAGCATCATGAAGGCCGCAGAATTTGTGAAGGCGATCTCGACATTGCCGATCTTCGCGACCGGAAAGAGATCGATAATCTGAAATTGGTGGATTGGATCGATGGCCATGAGCACTAGTCGTCGTTCAGTTGCCTGTCGCGAACGACCCCAGCCGCCCGCATCACGTTGAGAACGCCGGCCGCGAAGCCGAGCAGAAGAAACACGATGAGCCCCCACGGCGAAATGCCCAGCCAGCGATCGAGCAACCAGCCAATCATCGCGCCCACAAGCACGCCTGCCACCAACTCGGTCGACAGCCGGAACCCGCGGGCGAACCCCGAAACATCGGCGGTCTGACGAGGACCGGAACCGTTTTCGGATGGCCGGTTCGTCTTTGCGAGCCGGTTGCCGAGACGCTTGAGCCTCGCGGAGAGAGCGGCCTCGTCGTCCGGCGGTTCGTTGCGATCACCAGTGCCGCGCGGACCGTCAGCCATGCTTTCGACTCGCGTGGATTTCAGGTTTCGCGTGTTCCGCCGCCCTAAAAGCCGCGCGGACCATACTTATGGCATTTATGCGAGTCAAGGAAACGGCTCCGCGACATAAGTGTTTGATAACAGGAAGCAAACCTCGGATTCTCGACGCACGGAACCGACATAGTTGCTGTCCATTTCCCGGGCGTTTCACGGACCAATGGCGTTCGGGTTTGGCGTGCATGGCGCCGATGCTACGCTTGCAAATTCCCAGCGTCGAACTAAAGGAAGAAAACATGCGCGCCTCGATGCTCGCTTTTGCCGGGATTCTCGTTTGCTCCGCCTCAGCCGCATCCGCGCAGGCGGTGATCGATGTCGAAGGCCGACGCGCCGCCCAGCCGCCGGCGCAGGATCAGCCGGCGGCGCAACCGCAGCCCCAGGTCGTGCCCCAGGTCGTGCCCCAAGTCGCGCCGCAGCCAACGCCGAAGGTCGAGAGCCCGGTCCAGCCGAAAGATGACGACCCTGCGGCGCCGGCAAGCGGTGGCCGGTTCACGTTCAATCGCATCGACAACGGGTACCTGCGGCTCGACACGCAAAACGGCCAGGTTGCCTATTGCCGCGCGCAGACGGCCGGCTGGTCATGCCAGGCTGTGCCCGAGAACCGGTCCGAACTGGAAGCCGATGTCGCACGCCTTCAATCGGATATGACGGCCCTGAAGACCCTGAAATCGGACATCGCGCGGTTGCAGGACGAAATCGCCGCGCTGAGGCGGGAGGTCGCGGCGCTGAAAGAGCCTCCACCGCCGCGGCCGCCGGCAGATCTGACGCCGCCGGACAAAGGTCCGGACGTGACCATCAGGTTGCCCACGCATGACGATGTTGCGCGCGCCCGCGCGTTCATTGAGAAGACATGGCACCGTCTGGTCGAGATGATCACCGCGGTGCAAAAGGACATGATGCAGAAGGGCTGAGCTCTCTGCGCAACGCGATCCATGCCGCGCCGCATGTCCACCATCGTCGAAGCCGCGCCGCAGCTGATCGCCAGCGCGACCTTGCACGTCGATACGCCGGGCGCGGGGTTCACCGACATTACCGAGAACGCGGTGAGCTTCGTCGCCCAGGCGGGAGCCGGCGACGGCGTTCTGTTGGTCTATCTGCGTCACACCTCGGCTTCGTTGACGATCCAGGAAAACGCCGATCCTGACGTGCAGGCCGATCTTGTTGCTGCGCTCGACCGGCTTGCGCCCGAGGACGCACCGTGGATCCACGATGTCGAAGGGCCCGACGACATGCCGGCCCACGTCAAGGCGATGCTCAATGGTGTCTCGCTGCAGGTGCCTGTCGTCGCCGGCAAGCTCGCGCTCGGGACCTGGCAGGGCATCTACCTTGTCGAGCATCGGCGCAGGCCGCACAGCCGCGAAGTGATTTTCCAGTTCATCGGCAGCCGCAAACTCTAGTTTTGACCCTGCTTACGCAGCGCAACCGAATTCGTCGCGCAAAGGCTCAAAAGATCTGCAAAAGTTGGTCTGTCGTCCAAAAACTAGAGGCCAACAAAGTCACGCAGCTTTTTCACCGTTGCAGCGGCGTCCTTGGCTTCCTCGGTGGTTAGAACGGTGATCTCGCCGGAGCGCCTGTGCAGGACGCTGTGATGGATCAACGCACCTGAAAGCCCGTCCTTGTCCGATTTCACCGCGATATCGTCGATATCGGAGAGAGCAAACTCGACCGGCTTTTTGTTCCACAACAGCACTTTTTGCTGGAGCGTCGCTTTGCCGGATTCCTTATCGAGGGTCAGGATCATCGAACCCTCCTTCAAGACGAGCTTGCGCGGAGTGTCTTCGATTTTCGCCACGGCACGTCCCCCACTAGTTCCCTGCTTTTAATTGTCTTTGGCGGTCGGGCACGGCTTCAACATTCGCCACCGCCAACCTTGATCGGGGGCGTCACCGCGCCGTACCCGAACAATATTAAACTAAAGTATAATGAGAGCGTCGAGAAGGGGCAAACTTGCCGCTAACTACTGCCGACGAACGAGAAGAGGAGCGCCAGCACCCACATCACAATCGCAATGCGGTCCACCGTGCGAAAGTGAGATGGGTTTCGTGGAGCACCGGCGCAGGCCGCACAACCGCGAGATTATTTTCCAGTTCATCGGCAGCCGGAAGTGACTTTGTCGACGCAACAGCTGCGGCTGACGATCAAATGCCCGCAAGCGCAAGCACAAGCGCTATTACCCACATGGCGATCGCGATTGCCGAAGTCCAGAGCGCGAAGGCGAGATAGACTTCGCGCAGGATTGTCGCACTTGCCCATTGCGCATGGGCTTCTGGCGGACGGAGATCCTTCGGCAAATACAGCCACAATTCGGTCCTGCGATAATCCTTGGTGCGCGCTTCACTCGCTTTATAGAGCAGGACCAACACCATGAACGTGGTCAACGTGCCGCCGGCCTGGAAAGCCAGCCGCGGTTCGAATGACATGCCTACCATGACGCAGAAGATCGCGAGCGAGCCGAACAGGCACGCGCGTTGCACGATCTCATATGCGATCCGGCGCATCTGTTCCATGCCGACGCTCCGATGGTCGCGGACAACCGTTAGGCTCCCGCCGGAGATCGTTTCGCTCGAACCGACGGCAGCCTTGCTGCCCGGCGGCGGCATTTTCGGTCAGAGACCGATTTTCAGAAATTCGCCGATCGCCGGGATGGTCAGAATAGCCGTGCCCGCAAGCCATATCCACAACGATGGGACGGTCGAATCGCCCTTGATGCCGGCGAAACGCTCATAGATCGCCGCGGGAATTCCGCCCAGGATAACTGTTGCGGTCGAAAGCATCAGCGAAGCGAAATAGAAGATCAGAGGCTCGTAGCCAAAGAGCGGGTATTCCATGAAGACCTTGGCCCAGACATAGGCGAACACTATCAGCGGGTTGAAAATCCCGTTGATCATGCCGAAGAAGGCGATCCCGATATAGTAAAAATTTCGTTCCATTTGCGGCGCGATCCTAGAACTTCGGCAACAGATCAAGCACGGCAAACAGGGCAAAGAAGGCGATCCGGAGCCAGAACAGCCAGACAAAGGCGAAGCCCCAGAGAATGACCGGCGCCGCGGCCTTGGGTGTGACAAGCGCGACTGTGTTGATGAACGGATCGGTCGTCTGGCAGAAGAAACGCCAGATGTAGTTTTTTGAAGCGTGGTCGACGACCAGGCCGAGGATGATTCGACCGAACAGGGTATACATCAGCGCTGCCAAAACGAAGTTTGGCAGATGAAAATACCAATACGTCAGAAGCGGATTTGATGCGCTCACGAATCGCCGGCTCCAGCCGCGTTATTCTCGGCGCGACACTCTTAGCGTAAAGCGGCGCACCGGTCGCGAAAAAAGAACGGGGCCCGGTGGGGCCCCGTTCCCGATCAATCGCCTGGCGGCGATCAGGTCTTTTCTTCGAGGATCATCTTGCCGCGCGGCTTGCGGATCTCGTCGACGAGGGCTTGCAACTCCCTCGACGGCTGCTTGGTGAACTGGCTGACGATGTAGATGACCGCGAAACCGACGGGCACTCCCAACAGACCACAGTTGATGTTGTTGAGGTTGAACCAGCCGACCTTGTTGGCGAGCGGATGCGCCAGCGTTGGCATCATCTCCATGGCGTTTGGCGCCGTCATGGCTTTGGCCAGATCCGGGATGATCGGCCCACCCGTGACCGGGTTGAGCAGCGAGGTCATGCCCGCATACTTGACACCGAAGCCCGGGAAGTACCGGCTCACCACCAGGTAGAACAGGCAGAGGCCGAACCCGGCAATGATGCCGCAGATGGCAGCCGCTGTCGTGGTCCGCTTATACCAGATGCCCATGACGAGCGCCGGGAAGTTGCCGGCCATGGCAAGCGAGAACGCCCAGCCGACCATGGCGAGGATATCCGACGGTTTGGTCGAGGCGAGGTAGGCCGCGATGATGGCCACGATGAACAACAGGACGCGCGCCACCGTAAGCCGGCGGATGGTCGGCGCATTCGGGTCGAGCATCTTGTAGTAGATATCGTGGCTGAGCGCGTTGGCGATGGCGAGCAGCAGGCCGTCGGCGGTGGATAGCGCCGCCGCGAGGCCGCCGGCCGCGACCAGGCCCGAAATCACATACGGAAGTCCCGCGATCTCCGGCGTGGAGAGCACGATCACGTCCGTATTGATCACGAAGTCCTGGAACCGGACCACGCCAGCATGACCGGCGATCGCCTTACAGGCGTCGATAGCAGCCTGGAGATTCACGGCATTCTTGCCGCAGACCTGGATCAGGCCCAACTCGCCCCACGTGAACAGCCACGGGCGCAGGTTGGCGACGTCTCTGCCGATGATGTTGGTGTAGACCTCCAGCTTCGAGAACGCCGCATAGGCCGGCGCCGAGAAGTAGAGCAGGAAGATGAAGAACAACGACCACGCCACCGACTGGCGGGCTTCACGCACCGACGGGGTGGTGAAATAACGCATCAGGATGTGCGGCAGCGAAGCGGTGCCGACCATCATGCAGAAGATGATGCCGAAGAAGTTCAGCGGGCTCCAGGTGGTGAACGGCTCGATGTGCGGCTTGAGCGATCCGACTGGACAACTCGCGGCCGTGCACAAAGTCGCAAGCCCATCCTTGAGCATCTGCCCTTCGCGCGCCGTGATTTCCGCGATCGCGAGCCCATAGGTCAGTTCGGGGATCGGGAAGCCGTAGTGCTTGGTGGACAGGATCACGATCGGCGTGAGGTAGGCGATGATCAGCACGATGTACTGAGCGATCTGCGTCCAGGTCACCGCTCGCATGCCGCCGAGCATCGAGCAGAGCAGGATGCCGGCCAACCCAGCGAACACCGCGATCTCGAACGGCATGCCGAGGAAGCGCGAGGCGATGATGCCGGTGCCGTAGACCTGCGCCGTCACGTAGGTGAACGAGCAGCACACCAGCACGACGACGCCAAGGAAACGGGCGAAGTTGCCGCCGTACCGGAATGCCAGGAAGTCCGGCACGGTATAGGCGCCGAACTTGCGCAGATACGGTCCGATCAGGATCGACACCAGCACGAAGCCGCCGGTCCAGCCCAGCACCCAGGCGATGCCGTCGTAGCCGTGCAGGAACAGTGAACCGGCCATGCCGACGAAGGAGGCCGCCGACATCCAGTCGGCGCCGGTCGCCATGCCGTTATAGAACGCCGGCACACGCCGGCCAGCGACGTAATACTCGGAAACCTGCGCCGTGCGCGTCATCACGCCGATGACGGCGTAAACCGCGATTGTAAAGCCCACGAACAGATAGCCGAGAATCCTGTTCGGCGTGCCGACCCATTCGAGAAGTGCGACCAGGATGATGAACGCGATGAAACCCCCGGTATAGGTCCCGTACATACGGCCGAGCTGTTTATAAAAGGCATCGGCGTCGTGAGTTGTTTGAGTAGCCATGATCTAATTCCCCCCTCAGTCGTCTTCGGCGTAGCCGTGGTCGCGGTCGATCTTGTCCTGCTGTTTCGCGAACATGAACAGCATGACGACGAACACGATCAGCGAACCTTGTGCGGCCATGTAGAAGCCGAGCGGAAAGCCGAGAATTGGAATAATGATCTTGTTGAGCGGAAAGACGAACATGTGAACGATGTAGCCAAAGAAGACCCAGACCCCGAGATGCATGAACATCAGTCTGGTGGTTTTCGCCCAATGATCTTCTTGATTAGCCCGAGAGTCGGATGGAGCCATGATCGGTCGCCTCCCTGAAATGCATCGGCTCCCGCAAGCGTGGAACCGATATCATGCCAGGGGTGCCGATAACCGGGTGGTGCGGCTCCCCCTGATTGCCGCTGGTCCCGCCCTGTCTTGACGCAGGGTCAGGAAACTATTGAAAAATGTACCACTGCCACAAATCATTCCTTTATAAGACTTTAGGCGAATGACGCGGTGCTTAAGTATGGAATTGACTGATCCTTGTTGTAACAAACGATTTTGGGAGACACTTCGCAGTTGCGAAATAAATCGATAGGCCGTTTCCGGTTCGGCAAACGAGCTAGTAGGACGCATGGCAATCTTGGGTTTCTTCCGGCGTCGGCCACCGATCCGCAAGGTCGCGGAGCTAGCCGACTTTATCGACGAGCAGTCCGCTTATCTCATCCAGAGATATATCTACGATTACACTCACGCTCGCGCGGGTCCGTACAGCAAAAGCCTGCTGGTGAGGCCCGATTTTTTGCAGGCCGTCGAACGGTCCCGTTGGCGGGCCTATCCGCTTGGCCTTGCAATGGTCGGCGAAATGGTCGAGGGGGTCCTGCGGCCTCATGCCGGGGAAGAGCGGCGCGCAATTATCGATCCGCTCAGCGCGCTCGTGCTTGACATTTTTGATCGCTATGACACCCCCGCGCAGATTGGCAGCGACGTTTGGCGGCAATTGCGCAATGAGCTTTCCCACAAGCTCGATCAACTTGGCTTACATCCGCCGAAACTCGTCATCGATATTCCCGAGCCCTACGCCGAGCGCTATTTCAATCTGATGCCGTTCGACAAGGAACTTCTGACCAATGATCTCCCTACGACCCGCAGTTACCTTCGGCTGACCTTGACAAATATTCGAGACGAATTGGCCAAGCGCATGGATGCGCCGGGGGTTGCCGTCGCGCTGCGTACCGGCGAATTCTAAGGGCGCTCGCTGCCTCGGATTTTGCGAGCCTTTTCAGCGGCGTAGTTGTAAGCTGTCAGATGCCTGTGGCCTGGTGTGAGCACTTGCGCAGGAATAGCGGCGGCGGAACAATAAGCGGTGCGCAGTTTTGCGCTTTGCGACCTTGGCGACCCAAGGGGAGTTGGAAGACGTGGAGCCACTCGAGTCCTACCGGCTGGTAATTGCCGACGACCATCCGCTGTTCCGCGGCGCGTTGCGCGAAGCGGTAGGAGGTTTGCTGGAGCGGGTGGATGTCGCCGAAGCCGGAACCTTCGACGAACTCGTCGAATTACTTGAGCGAGGCGGCGAGGTCGATCTGGTGCTGCTTGATCTCACCATGCCGGGCGCTCGCGGTTTTTCCGGCCTGATGTATATGCGCGCGCAATACCCGAGCGTACCGGTAATTGTGGTTTCGGCAAATGATGATCCCGCGGCCATTCGCCGTTGCATGGAATTCGGGGCTTCCGGATTCATCCCCAAAACGCTCGGCGTCGAAGCCATGCGTGCGGCGATCTCGCGCATCCTCGGCGGCGGCGTGTGGACGCCGCCCGATGTCGACCTGTCGACCGGATCGGACGCCGAGGCCGCAGAACTGATGGCGCGTATGGCGACGCTGACGCCGCAGCAGGTGCGCGTGCTGATGATGCTGTCGGAAGGTCTTCTCAACAAGCAAATTGCCTATCAGCTCGGCGTGTCGGAGGCGACGGTGAAAGCCCACGTCTCTGCAATTCTTCAGAAGCTCGGCGTCGAAAGCCGGACCCAGGCTGTGATTGCGGCAGCGAAGATCGAAGCCGGCCAGTGGCCGCAGAGCGTGGCAATCGAAGGCTGATCGTCTCTTACTCGGCCGCTGCAACACGCAGCACGCGCCATTGCGCCAACAGCGCGCGCAGCGCCGCCGGCTTGAGCGGCTTGTGCAATACCTGAACGCCTTCGTTGCGGGCCAGCTCGCGAACATCCGGCGAGCGGTCTGCCGTAATGAGAATGGCGGGCAAGTCGCCGAACCGGCGTCGCAACGCAATGATCGCTTCGATGCCGTTGCCTTGGTCGAGGTGATAGTCGACCAGCAGGCCGTTCGGAACGATCGCGCTTGTCGGATACAGCGTCCAGCGCGAGCGCAAGACCCGGCGCCTTGATCACATCACAACCCCAGCCGCGAAGCAGCGTTTCCATTCCGTCGAGCACCGAAGGCTCGTTATCGATACACAGCGCGGTAATGCCGGCGAGTTGGCCGGAATCGACCCGGGCGCTCTCGCGCGCCGGCAATTCCATCGGGGCGTCGGTCGAGCGGGGAACGGTGATGGCAAAATGCGAACCGCGGCCGCTTTCGGATTCGAGTTCGATTCTGGACCCCAGCACGCGCGCAACGCGTTCCACGATCGACAGCCCCAATCCGAGCCCGCGGGCGATCTTGGCGCCCTGATCGAGGCGGTGAAACTCGACAAAGATGTCGCGCCATTTTGATTGCGGAATGCCGACGCCGGTATCGTAAACGTCGATGCGGACGACGTCGTTTTGGCGCCGGCAGCCGACCAGCACCCTACCTGCGGGCGTGTATTTAATGGCGTTCGATACGAGGTTTTGCAGCAGCCGGCGCAGCAGGCGGCGGTCGGATCGCACCACAAGAGAGCAGGGTACGAAACGTGAGATCGAGCCCCTTTGTCGCGGCAAGGGGGGCAAATTCGAGCTCGATCTGGCGCATCAGCTCGTCGATCCGGAAGCTTGCGAATTCCGGGCGCAGCGCGCCGGTGTCAAGGCGCGACATATCGAGGAGCGCGCCGAAGATTTCCTCCACGGCCTCGAGCGATGCATCGATATTGTCGATCAGCCGGCGGTCTTCGCGGCCGCCCCGCTCGATAAGGCTCGTGACGTAAAGGCGTGCGGCGTTGAGAGGCTGCAGGATGTCGTGGCTTGCTGCTGCCAGAAATTTGGTCTTGGAAATATTGGCGGCGTCGGCTTCGCCTTTTGCGCGCGCCAGCGCGGCATTGAGACGGGTCAACTCCTCGGTGCGCTCGCGCACGCGGCGCTCGAGCGTTTCGTTCGATCGCTCCAGGGCTTCGGCGGCTTCGACGCTTGACGTGATGTCCGTGAAGGTGGTGACGACGCCGCCGTCCGGCATGCGGTTTGCGCGCACCTCTATGACCATGCCTTCGGCAAAGCGCTCGAGGAACGGCTCGTTGCCCGAAACGTAGCGTTCGATCTGCGCGCTTACGAACTCTTCGGTGTGGTCGTCGGCCCGCGGTCCGCGGCGGCCATTGAAGCGCAGGATGTCGGCAAGGCCGACGCCGGCGCGAACCAGGCTCGGCGGCAGATCGAGGATTTCGCCGAATTGCCGGTTCCAGCAGATCAGCTGCAGGTCCTTGTCGAAGACGGCGATGCCTTGCCGCACGTGATCGAGCGCGGTCTGCAGGATTTCGCGGTTGTACTGGATCGCCGCATTGGCGTCGTCGAGCAGCTTCAACGCCGCTTTGGTGGAGACCGTGCGCTTGCGCAGCAGCAGCGAAAGCACCAGTCGCGACGAGGCGCCGCCGATTGCCGAAGCGAGGATGTGCTCGGCGTAACGCACAAGGCGGAAATCGGCATCGTCCTTGGGTTCGAGGCTGATGCGTTGTGCCCCGGCGAAGGTCTCGAAGGCAGAACGTGTCCGCTCCTCACCGAGGTAGCGCGCGATCGTCGTTGTCAGCTCCTCGACCGTCACGGAAGAGCGCCAGAGCCGGAAGCTCGGCGCAATCGGCGTCAGGTCGGACGGAACGAAAGTGTTGGCCTGCAGCCGCTCGATCGGCGACGGCTCGCGGTGCAGGGAAAAGCCGATATAGCCGAGGACATTGAACAGCAGGCTCCAGATCACGCCGTGAACCAGCGGCGGCACGTCGAGGCCGAAGAGATGCTGCGGCCGCAACATGCTCAGGCCCCACGGCCCTTCGGTCAGGATGCGTTCACCGACGATCCCGATGTCGGAGAGCGTCGGCAGCAGCAGCGTATAGGCCCAGACCAGAAAACCGGCCGTCATTCCGGCGATCGCGCCCGCGGCGGTCGCGCGCCGCCACAGCAGTCCGCCGAAAAAGGCAGGCGCGAGCTGCGCAATGGCGGCGAAAGAGAGCAGGCCGATTGAGGCGAGCTGTGCCTCGCCGGCCGACCGGTAATACACATAGGCCAGCAGCAAGATGGAGAAGATCGCGATCCGTCGCACGGTCAGCAGCAGCGAGCCGATGTTTTCCCGCCCGCTGAGCAGCCGTTCGCGGCGCTGCAGGACGAACGGAATGACCAGGTCGTTCGAGACCATGATCGAAAGCGCAACCAATTCGACGATCACCATTGCGGTTGCTGCCGAGAGGCCGCCGACGAAGGCAATGATGGTGAAAAGATTTGAGCCGCTTTGCAGGGGCAGCGCGAGCACGAACATATCGCTGTCGACCTTGCCCGCCGGGAATGTCAGCAACCCTGCAAGCGCGATCGGCACGACGAAAAGATTGATCAGCACCAGATAGACCGGATAGAGCCAGACCGCGCGCTTGATCTCATCTTCGTTGTTGTTCTCGACCACGGCCACGTGGAACTGCCGCGGCAGCATGATGAAAGCCACGAACGACAGCAGCGTCATCGCAATCAGCGTGTCGATACGCGGCTCCCGGCTGAAGATGGTGGCTGTCGACGGACGCTGCATCGCTTCGCTGACGAGCGCGAGCGGGCCGTCGAACATCCAGAACGTCACGAAGATGCCGACCGCAAGGAACGCCACGAGCTTCACGATCAATTCCGCGGCGACCGCGAGCATCAGGCCGTCCTGATGCTCGGTGGCATCGATGTGTCGGGTGCCGAAAAGAACGGCGAATGTGGCCATCGACAGCGCGACAAAGAGCGCAATGTCGCCAAACAAGGGACGGCTGGCGTCATGGCCGGCAGCGACATGGGCAAGGATCGTTTCGAGCGAGGATGAAACCGCCTTGAGCTGCAGAGCGATGTACGGAATGGTGCCGACGATCGCGATCAGCGCGACGGTCGCGGCAACGGCCTGGCCCTTTCCGTAGCGGGCGGCGATGAAGTCGGCGATCGAGGTGATGTTGTGCGCTTTCGCGAGGCGCACGATCCGGATCAGCAAGGGGCTGAACAGCCCGATCATGAGCGCCGGGCCGACATAGATGGTGAGGAAGTCGAAGCCGGTGCGTGAGGCGAGACCGACCGATCCGAAGAACGTCCACGACGTGCAATAGATCGCCAGCGACAGCGGATAGATGAGCAGCCCCGGTGCGGCCGCTGCGGCCGAGGCCGCGCGTGCGGTCGCCGTAGCTCGCAATCAGGAACAGCAACCCGATATACGCAAGCGCAACCGCAATTACGACCCAACCTTGCAGCATGCATACTCCAGATCGGGGCTAAAACCCCGGCAAGGGAAGGATTTACCCGGATAGGTCATCATAGAATGCCTGCGAGGTCCATTCTGGCCGTGCTATGTCGGCACGCGGAAAAGTCGCCTACACCGGTTAATCGGCTGAACCAAGTTGGAATCGGCGGTAAAAGGGCAAGTAATCCGCTCTTGAGTGCGAACGGCTGGAAGTGAGGCCATGGGTTTTTTCGACTTGTTCCGCCGAGCCGAACCGATCGCGGATCGTAAAGCATTTATGGATTTTCTCGATACCCAGGCGGCTTTCCTGGCGCAAAAGGGAATGTTCGAATATTCTCGCGCGCGCGCCGGGCCTTACGGGAATGTTCTGTTTAGTGACGCGGTGTTCCTCGAAGAACTTGAGAAGTCCCGTTGGGTAGCGTTTCCGGTCATGCTGGCCATGATCAGCGAGGCGCTGGAAGGTGCGTTGCGGCCGGCGGCTGGCGACCACCGGGACGAAGTCCTGCGCGGAGCAAGCGCTGCCGCGCTCGCGATTTTTGATCGCTATCCAACTCCCGCAACGCTGAATGCCGAAGTATGGATGGAGGCCCGTCGCCAATTGGAGCACGATCTTACGCTTATCGGCCTGCACGGTATCAAGCGCGTCATGGATATCCCAATCCGCTATGTTGATCGCTATGTAGCGTCGATGCCGATCCACGAAAAGCTGCGTGCGAAGGACGCGCCGACCATTCACAATTACCTGAGGACGAATTTGTGCAACGTGCACGACCTATTTGTGCAACGTGCCGATGTTCCGGCGCTCGTCAAGGTTCTGACAAACCAGGATTGATGATGCGGCGCGCGAAGCCCAGGGGGCCAATGGCGAGATTTAGCAATGCAACACCGCTGATCGCTCTCGACGCCTTCGTCCTCGATACCGAGACGACTGGCCTCGATCCGGCGAAGGCGAGGATCGTCGAGATCGGTGCGGTACCGCTGAGGAGAGGCAAACTCGACGAAACTGCCGCGCTGAGGCGATTGGTCAATCCCGGCGAGGCGATCCCTGCTGACGCGACGCGCATCCACGCCATTGATGACAGCATGGTGGCCTCGGCGCCAAAATTCGCCGCCGTCTGGCCGGACGTCTCCGCCGCGACCTCCGACGCGAGTCCTGATCGGGCACACGTTCGGGTTCGATCTTGCCGTGCTCAAGCGTGAATGCGAGCGCGCCGCCTTGGCCTGGGTTCCGCCGCGCACGCTTGATACCCGGCTTCTGGCGCAGGTGGCCGAGCCCAATCTTGGGGGCTACACGCTGGAGCATCTGGCGAGCTGGCTTGGCGTAGACATCGAAAATCGCCACTCCGCGCTCGCCGACGCCATTATCACGGGCAAAATATTTCTCGCACTGCTGCCCAAGTTGCGCGAGGGCAATATACGCACGCTTGCCGAGGCCGAGCAGGCCTGCCTGGCGCTTACCGGCGTGCTCGAGGATCAGCATCGCGCCGGCTGGGAACCGGCGGTCAGGTTGCCTCGTTGCGCGCGGAGAGCGCACGTTCGCACGCATTGATCCATATCCCTATCGTCATCGCGTCGCCGACGTGATGACTGCGCCACCGGTAACTGTCGGAGCCGACATTTCGCTCGGCGATGCCGTGCAGCGCATGGCGCGCGGCAAGATTTCTTCATTGCTGGTTGTTGCCGCTGCATCTCCGATGCGCGGGCGCGAGCGACAGATACGGCCATCATAACTGAGCGTGACGTATTGCGTGCCATTAATGAGAACGGCGCACAGGCGCTCATCGCAACCGGTCGCCCGATTCGCCAGCAAGCCCCTGGCGACGGTGCCAGCCGCTGCGTTTGTCTATCGGGCGCTTGGCCTGCATGAGCCGGCTGAAGCTGCGCCATCTCGGAGTGGAGAACGAGAACGGCGAGATTTGCGGCATCATCACCTCGCGCGACCTGCTGCGGCTGCGCGCGCAGGAGGCCGTCATGCTGGGTGACGAAATCGATCAGGCCGACGATGTGCCGGCCTTGGCCGCGGCCTGGGCCCGGCTGCCGCAGGCGGCCGAAGGATTGCTCGCCGAAGACGTGAGCGCGCGCGACATCGCCGCGGTGATTTCGCGCGAGCTTGGCGCGCTCACCGGCCGCGCCGGCGTACTCGCGGAACGGCGGATGAAAGCGGACGGCCAGGGCGATCCGCCCTGCGCCTATGCCTTGTGCGTTCTCGGTTCCGCGGGCCGCGGCGAAAGCCTGCTCGCCATGGATCAGGACAATGCCATCGTATTTGCCGAGGGAGAGCCGGGGTCCGCCGCCGATCAATGGTTTGCCCGGCTGGGCGGAATTGTCGCCGACATTTTGCATGAGGCTGGCGTGCCCTATTGCAAGGGCGGCGTCATGGCCAGAATGCAGCGTGGCGCGGCTCGCGCGAGACATGGCGATGCGCGCATCGCCGACTGGATCGCAAATTCCAAGCCCAGCCGACCTGTTTCGGTCGATATCTTCTTCGATCTCGTCGGTGTGCACGGCGATGCGGCGCTGGCCAACGACCTTTGGCGTTCCGCCTTTGACGCCGCCCAGGGCAATGTCGCCTTTGCCAAGTTGTTGGTGGAAGCGGCCGGCGAGGTTGAGCCCGGCATCACATTGTTCGGGTAGTTTCCGCACCGAGAATGGCCGCATCGACCTGAAGAAAGCGGGCTTGTTCGGTATCGTTACGACTGCGCGCGTGCTCGCGATCCGTCATCATCTGCTCGAGCGCTCGACGCAAGCGCGACTCTCGGCCGTCGCTTCGCTCGGACATGGTGGTGATACCGATCTCGATGCGCTCGTCGCGCGCGCATGAGGTATTCATCGACCTCATTCTTGGCAGCAGGTTGCCGACATGCACGGCGGCCTTCCGCCTAGCAACAAAGTTGCGGTCAAGCGGCTGTCGCGCGAACAGCGCACGCGTTTGCGTGAATCGCTCGGCGCAGTCCGCCATCTCGATGTGCTTATGCGAGATCTCCTATTTTAGGGAGTGGCAACACCGGGATTGTCGGACACTGAGGCATACCTGATAACGCCTATCCGCATTTGACGCGGTGGCCTGCTCGCGGCATTGATCGCGCCGAGTGAGCCAAGGCGCAGGTGCGTC
>CAVQYD010000003.1:0-14761 GCA_963718035.1 uncultured Alphaproteobacteria bacterium
GCGAACATTCCGGTCGAGCCGCAAGTCTTTGACCTGCTGGTTTATCTGATCGAGAACCGCGATCGCGTCGTCAGCAAAGACGATCTCATTGCATCGGTGTGGAGTGGACGCATAGTGTCGGATTCGACACTCGACAGCCGCATCAATGCCGTGCGCAAGGCCCTCGGCGACAGCGGCGAGCGTCAGCAGTTCGTCCGCACAATCGCACGCAAAGGCTTTCGTTTTGTAGGCGACGTCAAGAACGCGTCGGCACCTCGGCCGGCCGCCGTGCCGTCCCAGCCGACGCTGAACCAGGAAGTGCGTTTCTGCACGGCATCCGACGGCGTTCGCATCGCCTACGCGCTGGCGGGCCAAGGGCCGCCGTTGGTGAAGGCGGCCAACTGGCTCAACCATCTCGAATATGATTGGCAGAGCCCAATCTGGAGCCACCTGCTGCACGAGTTTGCGGCCCGCCATCAGCTCATCCGCTACGACGAGCGCGGCAACGGACTGTCCGATTGGGATGTGCCGGATATTTCCTTCGAAGCTTTCATTCGTGACCTGGAAAGCGTCGTTGACGCCGCCAGGCTAAAGCGCTTCGCGCTGCTGGGTATCTCGCAGGGCTGCGCGGTGTCGATCGTCTATGCCATCCGCCATCCCGAGCGTGTCACCCACCTGGTGCTGTATGGCGGCTTTGCACGGGGCAGGACCAGGCGCGATCCGGAGCACGCGCGGACATTATTCTCGATCGTCGAGCAGGGCTGGGGCAAGGAAAACCCGGCGCACCGGCAGTTCTTCACATCGCTGTTTTTTCCCGACGGAACGCCCGAGCAGATGCAATGGTTCAACGATTTGCAGCGGATGACGACCTCGACCGAAAATGCCTTGCGCATCATGCGTGCGACCGGCGAGCTCGATATTTCGGATCTGCTGTCGCAGGTGAAAGTGCCGACGCTTGTCCTTCATTGCCGCAACGATGCGTGCGGTGACGTTTGATGAAGGACGCAGACTTGCCGCGGGTATTCCCGGCGCGAAATTTGTCACGCTTGAAAGCCGCAATCACCTGGTTCTGGAAAGCGAGCCCGCCTGGGAGAAATTCGCCAGCGAGATAATGGCGTTCCTGGCGACATGACAGCCGCTACTTGCGATCCCGGAAATATTGCCAGACTGCAAAGCAAAGAAGCAGGAACGTGATCGCGGCGACCAGATATTTTTCGAAACCGTCGTCGAAGTTGCCGTAGGGGATTACGACCTGCGCCAAGGCACTATTCATGTGCGTCCGACCGTGAGCAATGCTCGCCGTCGCCCGACAATACACCTACGAATAGATGTACCAGACCTGCGGGCCGGGTTGCGGCTTGGCAGGTGCTTCCTTGTTGAACGAGATGACCCAGGCGACGACCATCGTGCCGACGATAAATACGTAGGCTCCTCGGGCGATCTTTCCAACCATTGCCGCGCTCCCGTATTTTTTTGTGAGGATAGTCCACTGGGCCCGTCCGGCGTGGCCGTCGTTAATTTTTGGTTAATCGCGCTAAGCCGTTGAAATCGCGGGCAGCCCTCGCCTGCTCGGGTGGACGCCTGCATGCCGCTGTCGTAGTTTTCGCGCCCGTTCCGATTGTTTTTGCATGTGGAGCTTTTGATGGCCGGCCCCGTGATTGCAGTGACCGACAGCGTGTTTCCGTCCCTCGACCCGGCCAAAGCCGCGCTATCCAGGCTCAACCCGACCTACCGCATGGCGAAGAGCGCCAATGCCGACGACATCCTGGCGGTCGCGAAGGATGCCGACGCTATCCTCGTCACCTACGCGAAATTGACCCGCGAGATTCTCACGCAGCTCACTCGGTGCCGGGCGATCGGCCGCTTCGGTCTCGGCGTCGACAACATCGACCTGGCCGCCGCGAAGGAAAAGGGCATCGCCGTCAACTACGTGCCGGACTACTGCATCCGCGAGGTCTCCGACCATGCGATGGCATTGTTGCTTGCCCTCATCCGCAAGATCCCCTTGTCGAACAAGCTCGTCCAGGGCGGCCGTTGGGAAATGCCAGCGGTGGTGCCGATCCGCCGCATCGAGGGCACGGTGCTCGGCCTTGTCGGCTTCGGTCACATCCCGCGCCTGGTCGCGCCCAAGGCGCAGGCCTTCGGCATCAAAGTGATTGCCTTCGATCCGTTCGCAAAGGCGGACGTGTTCAAGGCTGCGCGTGTCGAAAGCGTGGACTTCGACACCCTCCTCAATAAGTCCGACTACGTATCCGTGCACGCGCCGCTCACGCCGCAAACGCGCGGCATGATGAACGCCGCCGTCTTCGCCAAGATGAAGAAAGGCGCCTACATCGTGAACACGGCGCGCGGTCCGCTGATCGACGAGCCCGCTTTGATCGCAGCGCTCAATTCCGGACAGGTCGGTGGCGCCGGCCTCGACGTGGTGACGGCCGAGCCGCTGGCCAAGGATTCACCGCTGCTCGGCCGCGACAACGTTATCATCTCCCCGCACACGGCGTTTTACTCGATCGAAGCGCTTGAGGAATTGCAAACCAAGTGCGCCAGCGACGTCGCGCGGGTCCTCAGCGGCGAAAAGGCGGTTTATCCGATCTCGGCTTGAATTATGCTCGACCGCACCGACCTCGATCCGGTTTTCTTCGCGCCGTTCGTCTCGTCGCTGATGCATGTCGAACCGCAATGGATCGACTATAACGGCCATCTCAACATGGCCTACTACAACGTGCTTTTCGATCGCGCGGTCGATGAGGTGTACGAGCTCATCGGCATCGGGGCCGATTACCTCAAGCGCGCCAATCATTCGACCTTCACGGCCGAGGTCCACGTGCGCTACGTGCGCGAGTTGCACGCGAACGATCCCGTGCGCGTAACGTTCCAGCTGCTCGACTTCGATTCAAAGCGTTTCCACTATTTTGAGCAGCTGTTTCACGCGACCGAGGGCTGGGTATCCGCGACCTCGGAGAACATGACGTTGCACGTCGATATGGCGACCAAGAAGGTCGCCCCGTTCCCCAACTCGGTCATGCGCGCGCTTGCGCGGATGAAGGCAGCCCACGCGCAATTGCCGCGCCCGGAGGCCGCCGGCCGCCGCATCGCGATGCCCGGGAAGGATTGACGCGGGAGCAAATCTCCGCTCATTCCCGCGTAAGCGGGAATCCAGAGGCAATTGCGAACTCAAAAGCTGGCGCCCTAGGTCCCGCTTTCGCGGGGACGAGCGGTATAAGCTTCGTATTTCCCCGCAATCTTGGCGGCGTCTGCGTTCACGCTCTTGTCGACGATCAACTCGATCGGCACCGTCTGCTTGATCACGCCGGCCTTCACGAACAGGTTCTGCATCCAGTCGAGGCGGTCGAGCGGAATCGACAGCGTCGGGTCGATCTGCTTGTTCTTGATGGCCTCGTCGGTGATGAACTCCGCACGCTTGTCGTCCGGCTTGGCATGCGTCATCTCATGCGAAACCTTGATGGTTTCGGCGCGGTTCGCCAGCGCGAACCGGTAGGCATCCATCTCGGCGGCGACGAATTTCACCAGATCGTCCCGGCGTTCGCTCAGCACCTTGCTGCTGGTCGCGACGCAAAGGCGGAGGAAATTCGGCACCGCCGTGCTGCCCTTTGCCAATACCTTGATGTTCGGCGGCATGACGGCTTCGAACTCATTCGAAACGATGGCGGCGTCGGTGACGCCTGCGATCAGCGACTTGTAGCGGTCGAGGTCGGCGCCCTGCGTGGCCAGATTCACGTCGGCGAACGGCACGTTTGCTTCGTTGAGCATGCCGCGGAACAGCAGGTCAGGCAGCGAGCCGGGCGAGGAAATCGCGACGGTCTTGCCCTTGAGATCGGCCAGCGACTTGATCTCGGCCTTGGCCAGGACGACCTGCGGCACGCCGGGCCAGCCACAGCCGACGATCTTCACGCCGGTGCCGCGCGCGCCGGCGACGATCGATTCCGCCGCGCCCATATCGACGCTGTCGATCTCACCCGAGAGCAGCGCCTTCATCAGCGTGGCGCCGGCCTTGATCTGCAGAAGCTCGACTTTCAGCCCGCGCTTGGCGGCAAAGCCGCCTTTGTCGACCATGGCGATGAAGCCGGCGTCGCTCTTGGCTTCAAGGATGCCGTGTTTCCAGACCTTCTCTTGCGCTTGCGCGGCGGTGAGACCGACGGCGAGGGCAATGGCGGCCAATGCAAATGTCTTGTGCACGGATGAATCCTCCCGATTTGACGGCTTGGTTTGGCCGGAGGCTACGTCCTCCGGCATTGGTGTGCAATACGCGCTAAATTCTGTACTCGCCGCCGCGCTTGCGGCCCTGATCGACGTTCAGGAACAGGTCCTCCAGCTTCGGCCTCTTCTTGATCAGCCCTTGCTCGTGCGAATAGCCCACCAGTATCTCGAGCACCTTGCGGTTCTTCTCCGAGAGTCCGTACTCCCACGGATCGGCACCGAGCACGCGCTCCTGCTCTTCCCAGGCGTCGCGGTACCAGGCGAGCGGCACGATGCGCGGGTTCGCCATGCGCTTCATCGCGATCGCCTTTGCTTCGTTAAAGGCCCTGAACAGGTTGACGGCGAGCCATGGATGCTCGTCCGCGAGCGACTTGCGCAGGCCGACCACGTGCATGATCGGGAAAATTCCGGTGCGCTTGAAATAGGCCATCTCTTCCGCCTTGTGGTCGGGGAAGAGACGCGCCACGCGCGGATCCTTGGCGAGGAACGGCTTGACGAAATCGGAATGAAACACCGCGTCGAGCTCGCCCTCGGCCAGCATCGTCTCGACCGATTTGTCGTTCGGCAGGCAGGAATATTTGATGTCCGGCGGCAGGCTGACTTTGACGTCGTCCTCGATCTCCGCGACCCACTCGATGCTGTTGAGCGGCACGCCGTATTCGCTCTGCAGGATGCCGCGCATCCACAGCACCGCCGTTGTCATCATCGTCTTGACGCCGATCCGCCGACCTTTCAGGTCGGCCGGCTTCTTGATGCCCTTCGACGTGTTGATGAACATGAAGCCGTGGCGGAAACGACGATGCAGAAACACCGGGATGGCACGAAACGGCAGGTCATTGTCGCGCGCCGCGAGATAGGACGAGGCCGAGACCTCCGCGATGTCGAACTCTCCCTTGTTGAGGAAGCGCCAATGCCGCGTCGCCGAGTCCATGTCGGTGAGGATCGTGAGGTCGACGCCGTCGACCTCGACTTTTCCCCTCAGCAAGGGCCGGATGATTTCGTAGTCACCGCAGGCGAGTGTGAGAGCGGGTTTTTTCGGCATTTCCCGGATAAAGCAAATCAGCCCAGAGAACTCAATGCCCCGTCGCAATCGCCGCCAGCTTTGCGGCGTCCGGCAAATAATTGCCGCGCCAGACTACGTGCAGATCGGGGCGCAGTAACAGGAGGTCGTAGCCATAGACATCGCGCGGGCCCGCATCGGCAATATCGAGGACAGTGAACGGCGCGCGGTAACGCGCAAAAGCCCGTGCCAGCAACGTACTATCGGCCGGGGCGCCGGCAAGGCGAAGGAGCGTGTAGCCGTCACCGATCCGATCATGCAGCGCCGTACGGTCGGCAAGCCAGACGTGCGGCAGCCGCGCACCCGGCCACGACGTCGGCACATATTTCATGAAATCGTCCGGCGGCCCCTCGCCCGCTTCCGGCCAGATGACCGGGGACTCCCGGTAGCGGTAACCGAGCTCGGCGCCGATCATCTCGTTGCTCTTGCGCTGCTCGACGTCGGCGATCGCCGCCAAATTGGCGCGGGTCTCAGCACCCTCGGGCGTCTTGTCGCGAATATTCGGCTTGAAAGCCGCGCGCCAGGCGCGCCGGCCACGCGAGGCGTGTCGCGAGGCTTCCACATTGCGCGCGCCGATCTGCCGGCGCTCGATTTCGTAGGACGCGAGCAGCTTCGGCCCGCCCCAGCCTCGCAAGATTGCCGCGAGCTTCCACGATAAGTCGATGGCGTCGCCGACGCCGCTGTTCATGCCGAGCCCGCCGGTCGGGATCACCAGATGCACGGCATCGCCGGCGAGAAAGACGCGGCCCTGCCCGTAGCTATCCGCCAGCAGCAGATTTTGCCGCCACGGCGCACAGGACAGCATCTCATATGTCACCGGCATTGCGACGACCTGCTCGAACATCGCCTTCATCGCATCGTCGCTATCCACCGTCGCATGCAGCGTGAAATGCCTGGTCGAATCCTGCACGATCAGGAACGAATTGTGCGCATCGGCCACGTGATAGTGCCGGCCTTTCCCAATCGGAATGCGCTCGAACAGGTCATCGCAGCGGTAAAGCGCCTGCCGCAATTGCAGCAGGTTGGCGTCGCCGCTCAGCTTGATGCCGAGCTGGCGGCGCACGCTGCTGCTGCCGCCGTCGCAGCCGACAAGGTACTGCGCGGTGAGCTCCGACATCGCACTACGTGTCTTCACCTTCGCGCGCACGCCGGCGGCGTCCTGCTCGAAGGCGAGAAACTCGCAGCCATAGCGCACGTCGACCATCGGCAGAGTCTCCGCGACCGACTTGAGCAGCGGCTCCAGCGTGTATTGCGAGATCAATTGGTAGGGCTCAAGCGGCATCGAGCCGTCGGTGCATGCAGCGATTTCGGCCTGCGCCTGCGCCACCGACGGATACGGCAAATGAAGCAGCGGCGGCTCGATCAGCGACGTGACAATAAAGACATCCATCGGCGCGTCGCGCGGAAGCCGGCGTCACGGACTTTCTGCGCGATGCCGAGCCGGCGGTAGATTTCCATCGTGCGGGCATTGCACCGCTCCATCTTGGGCAGGAACTGCGGCGCATCTTTCTGCTCCAGCAGAATGCAGCGCACGCCGCGGCGGCCAAGATCGATCGCGAGCGTCAAGCCCACGGGTCCAGCGCCGACAATGATGACTTCTGTGTCCAAAAAGCGTCCCTTAGCGAAATGCGCGTATTTGACGCGCGCATCCATCATGGCACTATTGACTGTTCGATCGCCGCCTATAGCATTTTATTGAAGCTTGTCGGCTGTACTACATTGTAAGACAAAGCGAGCGACTTTCGTGAGTGCCGGGAGGACGGCGGTGTCGGTGCACGGCGTCAAGGTCGTCCGTATCCGTGAGCACAAAATTCCGAGCGCCAACAGCGCACCTTACATTTGCGTCGAAGGACCTGACGGCAATCTCTGGTTCTGCGAAAGCGGTACGGCCAAAATCGGTTGCTTTGACCCGCGCACCGCACGCTTCCGCGAATTTGCATTGCCGACGCCCGGCGCGACGCCGATCGGCATCGTGTTGGGCGGCGACGGCAATCTCTGGTTCGCTCAGAAAAAGGCCAACAAAATCGGCCGTCTTTCCGTGGACGGCGTCTTTGCCGAATTCGACATCCCGACACCGAATGCCGGCCCAGACGGCATCGCACTCGGCCCTGACGGAAATGTGTGGTTTTCCGAAACCGATGCCGGACAGATCGGACGCATTACGCCCAACGGCAAAATCACCGAGTTCAAGAACGGCATCACACCAGGCAGCAAGCCGCTGTCGATCGTCGTACGTGACGGAGACCTGTGGTTTAGCGAGGCCGCGGGCAACCGCATCGCCCGCATCACTGTCGACGGCGAGGTGACTGAATACCCCATTCCCGGTGCCGAGCCGCAACCGCGCGCCATGGTGACCCATCCGGACGGCGCGATCTGGTTCGTGGAGACCGGCGCAAACGCGCTCGGCCGTTTCACGCGAGGGTGCACTTTCAATGAGTACAAATTCCCGACGCCGAACGCCTCACTGCGCGGAGTGACGGTGGGACCGGACGGAAATCTCTGGTGTACCGAAAACTTCGCGAACAAGATCGGCCACATGGCGCCAAACGGAATGCTACTCGGCGAGTACGCCATTCCAACTCCCGACAGCGGAGCGCGCTGCATTGCAAGCTTTTCGAACGGTAGGCTCTATTTCACACAATATGACGCCGGCGCGATCGGTGAAATCATTCTGGATTGAGAGGACACCGTGGCGATTGAACATATCGAATATCAAGCCGGCACCGTGACAGGCCGCGGCGCACTCGTGTACGACGCGAAAGTCAGCGTTCCCCGGCCGTTACTGCTGATCGCGCCGAACTGGCTCGGTGTCTCCGAAGCGTCGACCAAGCGCGCGGCCGAAATGGCTGGCAGTAAATACATTGCGTTCGTCGCCGATATGTACGGTGGCGGCAAGATACCGGCCGGACCACCGGAAGCCGCCCCGCTGGCGAATGCATTGCGCGCCGACGCAACCGAACGGCGACGACGCATCGTCGCCGCCCTCGAAACTTTGCGCGTCGAAAGCAAAAAACGCGGGGTTGGCGACTTTAGCCGACAGGCGGCAGTGGGATTCTGTTTTGGCGGCGGCAATGTGCTCGAACTCGCGCGCACTGGTGCCGATGTAAAGGCCGTAGTCTGCTTGCATGGTGATCTTCTGACGCCGAATCCGGCGAGAGCCGGAGAGATCAAGGCGGCGGTCTGCGTCCTGCACGGCTCTGCCGATCCGGTTGTGCCGAAAAAGGATCGCGATGCTTTCGAGGCTGAAATGGAGGCGTCGGGCGCGAAATGGCAGATGCTGGTCTTCGGCGGCCTGCTGCACTCTTTTGCTGAAATCGAATCCGATGTGCCGGGCATTGCACGCTACGACGCCGGTGCGGCCCGGCAAAGTTATTCAATGGTCGACGATTTCTTGACAGCCGCTTTCGAAGGAAAACTGTAGACGCACTAACGAGGGGAAGGAAATGTCATGCGAACAATCTGTCGCCTGCTTTTGAGCCTGTGTCTCTGCTGCTGTGCCGTCACGGCGCGGGCGCAAACTTATCCTGACCGTCCGATCCGCCTCATAGTGTCGATCGCGGCGGGTAGCGTTACCGACGTGATCATGCGCAAGGCCGCGGCCGAGCTGTCGCCCCGCTTCGGCCAGCAACTTGTGATCGAGAACCGTGGCGGCGCAAGCGGCATCCTCGGCGCGCAGACCTGCGCGCAATCACCGCCGGACGGGTACACCCTGTGCGTGATCTACCACAGTACGATGTCCTACAATCCACTGCTGTTCGACAAGCTGCCGTACAATCCCGACACCGACTTTGCCCCGGTGACGCGCTTGTTCTTTCTCACCGAGGGTCTGTTCGTTTCCACGGCGTTGGGCGCCAACTCCGTCAACGAGCTGAAAGCGCTGGCGCAGAGCAAGCCGGGCGGGCTCAACTATGCAACGCTTGGCGAAGGCTCCTTCCCTGACCTGTTCATGCGCTGGCTGAATAACCAGTGGGTTACTAAAATCGTCGGCGTGCCGTACAAGGGCGGCGGACCCGCGGCGCAAGCACTCGCCGCCAACGAGGTGCAAGTCACACGCTTCGGCGTCGGCAACTTCCTCGGACTGATCGAAGCCGGCAAAGTGAAGGCGCTCGCAGTGTCCGCCGATAAGCGCTCACCGTTGCTCCCCAACGTGCCGACCTTCGCCGAGGCCGGGCTCGGCGGCTATCCGGGCCAGGGCTGGTGGGGCCTTGCCGCGCCGCGCGGCACACCGCAGCCCGTTATTGACAAAGTGAGCGCGGAATTCGCGAAGTTGTTCAGCGAGCCGAAGTTCGTTGAATTCCTTGAGCAGCACGCGGTGGTTTCCGCACCAACCACTCCGGCCGGTTTTGCTGCTTTTCTGAAAGAGGATCGCGCAGCGGCCGAGAGCCTGATCAAAATCGCGAACGCCAAGCGCGAGGAGTATAGGCCGAACTAGGCGGCATTCGGGGACGGTCTCGAGAGCTGGGCCGGCATCGAGATCGGGGACTTACCGGGGTTCGCGCGTGATGCGCGCGCCCCGGAATGACAGAAGGACTCAATCAATCCTGCCACCTGAGAACCTCCGCCCCGGTACGCCGAGAAAATAGCCGACCGCCTGGCCACCGTCGGAGCCGACCACGCTGCCGGTCGTGTAGCGCAACTCATCGCAGGCAAGGAACACCGCGGGCCCGGCGATATCCTCGCCCGAGCCGACGCGGCCCATCGGAACGCCCTTGCGGCGGCCCTCGTAGATTTCCGGGTCGGCATACATTGCTTCCGTGCCGGGCGTGCGGATGTAGCCAGGCGTGATCGCATTGGCGCGGATGCCGTAGGGCGCCCACTCCATCGCCTGCAGCTTGGTGAGCATGATGAGCCCGGCCTTCACGACGCTGTAGGCGCCGGCCCAGTTATAGGGGAAGAGCCCCGCGATCGAAGCGATGTTGACGATCACGCCGGACTTCTGCGTGATCATGTGTTTCGCCGCCGCCTGGCTCACCAGAAATGCGCCCTTGAGCCCGATGTTCATCGTCGTGTCCCACGCAGCTTCCGGCAGCGCTTCGAGCTTGCCCGGCACGATCTTCATCGCGTTGTTGACCAGGATGTCGATGCGCCCGCGCTCTTTGATAATGGTATCGACGAGCCGGTTGATGTCGGCGGACTTCGCGACGTCCGCCACCACCGCAAGGCTCTTGCTGCCGAGCGCCGCGGCATCCTTTGCGGTCGCCTCCGCGGTCGCCGGGTCGACGTCATTGATCACGACATGCGCGCCCTCGCGCGCATAGGCGAGAGCAATGTCGCGGCCGATGCCGCGGCCTGCGCCGGTAACGAGCGCCACTTTGTCCTTCAGTCGCACGGAGTTCCCCCAATACTGAAAATAACGCGGAAAAATCACGCTAAATCCGCGCCTCAGGGCGCACAAGGCCACTTCCGGCCTCGAAAATGGCGCCCGCGAGTGCCATCTTTGCTATTGAGAATCATTCCGGCGGCTAAAGCCGCCTACTCCGGACAACATGGCCGAGCCGAAGCGTAACGACCCCGCTCCTGTGAGCCCGCAGCCCGCCGCGGGCGGTATCGCCGCGCGTGCGCTCGGCGCCCGCGCTACGCCCTATCTCGCCGACCTCAATCCCGGAGCAGCGACAGGCGGTCGAGACGCTCGACGGCCCGGTGCTGGTGCTCGCCGGCGCCGGAACCGGCAAGACGCGCGTGCTGACCACCCGCATCGCGCACATCTTGAATCTCGGCGCGCGCACCCGAGCCAGATCCTCGCCGTCACCTTCACCAACAAGGCGGCGCGCGAGATGAAGGAACGGGTCGGCCAGATGGTCGGGCAGATCGTGGAAGGCATGCCCTGGCTCGGCACCTTCCACTCGATCGGCGTGAAGATCCTGCGCCGGCACGCCGAGCTGGTCGGGCTGAAGAACAACTTCACCATCCTCGACGTCGACGACCAGATCCGCGTGATCAAGCAGATCCTCGAGGCCGAGAAGCTCGACGAGAAGCGTTGGCCGGCGCGCGTACTCGCGATGCTGATCGACGGCTGGAAGAACCGCGGACTCACGCCCGAGCAGGTGCCGTCGGGCGAGGCCGCGAGCTTCGCCAACGGCAAGGGCAAGAAGCTCTATATCGCCTATCAGGAGCGACTGAAGACGCTCAACGCCGCCGACTTCGGCGATCTGCTGCTCGAGAACATCCGGCTGTTCCGGCAGAACGCCGATGTCCTTCGCTCGTTTCAGGAGCGGTTCAGGTTCATCCTGGTCGACGAATACCAGGACACAAACGTCGCGCAGTATCTGTGGCTGAAGCTGCTGGCGCAGACGACGTCGGCTTCACAGTCGACCACGGCCGTGCAGCCTGCACCCTCTCCCCAATGGGGAGAGCGGTGGCGAGCGAAGCGAGCCGGGTGATGGCCGGCAATCGAGCGAGCGAAGTGACACCGCCCCTCGACCAACCCTCTCCTGCGGGTGAGGGAGTCACGCTGACATGCCGTCGCGCCCCAGAATGACCTAACGAACGACAGCCCAAAAACATCTGCTGCGTCGGCGATGACGACCAGTCGATCTATGGCTGGCGCGGCGCGGAAGTCGACAACATCCTGCGCTTCGAGCACGACTTCCCGGCGCGAAGGTCATCCGTCTCGAACGGAACTATCGCAGCACCGGCCATATCCTCGCGGCCGCCTCCCACCTCATCGCGCACAACGAAGGCCGGCTCGGCAAGACGCTGCGCACGGAAGACGTGCTCGGCGAGAAGGTGCAGGTCACCGGAGCCTGGGACAGCGAAGAAGAAGCCCGCGCCATCGGCGAGGAGATCGAGGAGCTGCAGCGCGAGGCACGCGAGCGTGGCGAGGACCATCCGCTCGACGAGATCGCCATCCTGGTGCGGGCCTCGTTCCAGATGCGCGAATTCGAAGACCGCTTCATCCAGCTCGGCCTGCCCTATCGCGTGATCGGCGGCCCGCGCTTTTACGAGCGTGCCGAAATCCGCGACGCCCTCGCCTATTTGCGCGTGATCGCGCAGCCGGCCGACGATCTCGCCTTCGAGCGCATCGTCAACGTGCCCAAGCGCGGCCTCGGCGACGCCACGGTGCAGATGCTGCACGATTACGCGCGCAAGAAGCGCATCCCGCTCACCGAAGCCGCCAGCGCGCTGTCCGCCACCGACGAGATGAAGCCGAAGCCGCGCCAGGCGCTGCGCGACTTGATGACGAGCTTTCGAGAGCTGGCGCGCTGCGCAAGGATTCAATGCCGCACACCGAGCTTGCGGAAATCGTGCTCGACGAGAGCGGCTACACCGAAATGTGGCAGAAGGACCGCTCCGCCGACGCCGCCGGCCGCCTGGAAAACCTGAAGGAGCTGGTGCGCTCGATGGAGGAGTTCGAGAACCTGCAGGGCTTCCTCGAGCACATCTCGCTGGTGATGGACCGTGAGGGCAACGAGGCCGAGCAGGCCGTCAACATCATGACCCTGCACTCGGCCAAGGGGCTGGAGTTCGACTGCGTTTTCCTGCCCGGCTGGGAGGAAGGTCTGTTCCCGCATCAGCGCTCGCTCGACGAAAGCGGCCGCGCAGGCCTCGAGGAAGAGCGCCGCCTCGCCCATGTCGGCCTCACGCGCGCGCGCAAGCTCGCGAAAATCTATTTCGCCACCAACCGTCGCATCCACGGCCTGTGGACCTCGACCGTTCCGTCGCGCTTCCTCGACGAACTGCCCGAGGCGCATGTCGAGGTGAAGGAGGCCGCGGGCGGCGGCTTCGGCATGTCGGGCTACGGCGCCTCGCGCTTCGACGAGATGAATGCCTTCGGCTCGGGCTACACCACGCCGGGCTGGCAACGCGCGCAGGCGCGCAAGGGCCGCGGCGGTTTCTATGACAACGGCCAGCCGCGTTACGTGCCGGATGGCGTGTATGACGATGCTGATGCGGAGAACATCCCTCCCCTTAAGGGAAAGGCGGCACGCGGAGCGCGCCGGGAGGCCCAACGCAAAGCCCCTCTCACCATCGAAGGCGAGTTGATCGCCAAATCCACCGGTACCGTCTCAACGTTCACTGTCGGCGAGCGCGTGTTTCACCAGAAATTCGGCAACGGCAACGTGGTGGCCGTGGACGGCAACAAGCTCACCATTGCCTTCGACAGGGCCGGCGAAAAGCGCGTGGTGGATAGCTTTGTGGAGCGGGTTTAGCCTGCGTTCGTCTTCCACGTGCATGTACGGCGGAAGTACCCAGTGCTAGACTTCTCAGCGGTCGGCTCGAAGCCGGCCTACGGGAGGCGGCAATGAAGGCATCTCACGTCGTGACTTTGTCTCTGGCGGCTGTGCTCGCGGCTGTGGCAATCCGGCCGCCCATGCGCAAGACAACAAAAACATTCGCGAAGACGATTACGTTCGCAAGGTGCCGCTCGAGGACTTTAAGGTCCCAATCGTGCCGATCATTCCGCCGGGCTCATCGCTCGACCTGCGTCCTGGGCGGACGCCGGATTCCTCCGACCGTATTTACAATACGACGCCGTTCTCCAGAGACCCGACGACGCCGTCGATCGGCCTCTCGATCAAGTCGCCGTTCGACGACCGGAAATAATATAGCCGGCGTGGGCCGCGTGCTTTCTGTCCGCCGGAGCCTGCGCCGCAGCATCGACCAGCGCAGTCAGCACCGCCGGATCATCGACACTGCGCACGATCATCGGCTCGTCGCGCCCGCGGATCGCGACTTCCGAGCGCGGCAGCGCATCGGCCGCAATGCCGGCGGTGGCGCAGACCTCTTCGGAAATGACGGCCCTGCAGTTCATTGATTTGGTCAGGTCCTGCAGCCGCGCCGCGACGTTCACCGGGTCGCCGAGCGCCGTGAACACGGTGTGTTCCTTGAAGCCGATGTCGCCGACAATCACGTCGCCGCCATGGATGCCGATGCCGTACTGGATCGGCTCGCGCAGGTCGGCCTTCATCTGCCTGTTCATGCTCTCGACATTGGCCGCGACCCTGGCGGCCGCACGCAGCGCCTGACGGCACGCCGTCTGGGGCTTGTCTCGAGGCCGAACAGCGCCAGCGTCCCGTCGCCGACGAACTGGTTGGGCTGGCCGCCCGCATCGAGCGCGGCCTGTGAGACGGCGGCGAGGAAACGGTTGATCAGGAACACGACATCGAAGGGCAGCCGCGCTTCGGCGAGCTTGGTCGAACCGCGCATGTCGACGAACATGCTGACGATGTAGTGCTCCTTGCCGATATTCATGCGGCGGCCCTTGCGCAGCAGATTGGCGTTCATCGACGACGGCAGGATCGGGATCACGCCGATGTCCGTGTCCGGCCGCAGCTGGCAAGCGAGACGGATCGACGGATTGGCGGTGACGCCGACGCGATCGAGCACAAAGGCTTCGCGCCCGGACGGCGGCGGCAGGACGCTGACATCGCCGAGGACGCGAATGCGGCAGGTCGAGCAGCGCGCCCGGCCACCACACACACTGGCATGCGGGATGCTGTAACGCAGGCAAGCTTCGAGGACGCTCACGCCCTTCGGGACGCGCACTTGCCGGTCGGGAAACGA
>CAVQYD010000004.1:0-244502 GCA_963718035.1 uncultured Alphaproteobacteria bacterium
GGGGTTCAGGCCAACCTTGCTGTTGATTTCCGCTAACGGCCAAGCCGTGATGCCGGTGCCGGGTTGCGTGCACAGTTCCTGCACGGCGGCATTGTTCGCGCGTGCCGCGGGTGTAGCGGCACTACTCGCGCGTCCCGCGGACGTACTTGGCAGTGCCGACGCATAGCCATAGTCAGGCGGCGGACCAGCCTCGCCCCAGAACACGCCGTCGAAGAAACCGTCATAGGCATAGGCCCAGTAACCGTCGTCATAGCCAGAGGGCCAGAATGCGTAGTCGAAAACGTCCGAATAGGCATATGGCCAGAACACGGGCCCGTACCAAGGCACGAAGGCAGCGCGCAAGCCGCGGCTCCAAGCCCGGCGGGGAGCGACCGCAGCCATGCTCACGCGTTGCGCGCGCCCGGAATATTGGGCCGCGAAGCGGCCTTGCTGCGCCGCTTGCGGTGTTACACGCGCGACGCCGTTACGGCGCATGCTGCGCTGCACTTGAGCATTGGGCTGAATCAAGCGTTCGGCTGCGCCTGGATGTTAGGCTGTAGCCGCTGTTGCGCGCGCTGCTGACGCTGCTGATTGATGTCCTGCTGTTTCTGAGCGCGCTGCGCAGCCGGAAGGGCTCGCAGCTGACGGTTTCTTGCGCGCGTAGTGTGCGCTCCTGGCGTTGCTGGTTGCGCAGCTGCGCGCGCGTTGATGTTGCGGTTGCAGCGGACGGCACGAGCGTTGCGGGACGCCGGCGTCGCTGTCCGGGCCGGTGTATTAACGGTGCGTGGTGTGGCCTGACGCGTTGGAGCTGTTTGCGGTCGTTGCGGCGCGGCTGACCTTTGCGGAGCCTGATGTTGTAGCGTGCGTGGCGTGGCCTGGCGCGTTGGCGCTGCGGCTCTTTGCGGGGCGCGTTGCGGCGCGGCTGCCCTTTGCGGAGCCTGATGTTGCAGCGTGCGTGGCGTGGCCTGACGCGTGGGAGCTGTGGCTTTTGCGGGGAGCGTTGCGGCGCGGCTGCCCTTTGCGGAGCCTGATGTTGCGGCGCGACGTGCGCTGCTGGGGCCGGACGTGCCGCTGGCGCCACGCGCTGCCGGCGCTGCTTTTGCCGGCGCTTGCTGCTTCTGTTCCTGCGCATTGGCACTCAATGGCAGTATCGCTGCAGCCAAAATCAGAATTGCTGTCAATTGTAAAAGTTTTTTCATGATGGGAACATTCTCCATCCTCTCGATCAAAAAGAATCTTTTTCGGCCTAGTGCAAAGTGCAAAAAGAAAGCCCGGCGGGACGAGCCGAGCTCTGGTTGGTTTACCAGTAGCGACCGCGAGCCCAGTAGCCTCCGCCGCCGAACAGCAGCAAGAGCACAATGATAATCAAGAGCATGTCCATTGGATTCCTCCGTTTAGAATAAGGCGCGGCGGAATCGCATCACGATAGCGTCCGCAATTTGGTACGCGTCGCTTCAGGTTCAATTGCTTGCTGAGTTGATAACCAACGCGCCAAGCGGCAAAAAGTTCAAAATCAATCACGTTTTGAAATCAATAGACCAAAGACGCCCGTGCAGCCGTCCAATCCTATTTTCGGTAAGTCATTGGCAAACAGCACAAGTCCGAGCGATGTCCGCTGTTACAGCGTTCTCACTCACCCAAATAGTGGTCAATATTATACAGACGCACACAAGGCGTGAGCCTAGCCTAATCGGCTGGACGCTTCGCGGCTTCCCCACATCCGCGGGGTTCCCCTTCAAATTAAAAGCGTCCGGTGGGCCCTAGCGGTTCTAACGTCCGCGGTCCTGTTTCCTTTCATGTGTGGGCGGGGCGGCAATTGTTACGAGGCTGGCCATGTTCAGAAAACAGTTTAACAAACTGCAAAACGCCTGTGCATTTGCGGAAGCGATTGTGAACACCGTGCGGGAGCCGCTCGTCGTGCTCGACCAAGACCTGCGCGTCGTCGCCGCGAGCCGCTCATTCTATCGGACGTTCAAGGTCGATCCGAGGCTACCGAAGGCAAACTGCTTTTCGAGTTGGGCGACGGCGTGTGGGATATTCCAAAGCTTCGGTCGCTGCTGGAAAAAATCTTGCCGGCGGACGGCGCGATCGAAGCCGGTGCGATCGAGGCCTATGAAATCGAGCGTGATTTTCCCGGCATCGGATGCCGCACGATGTGCCTGAACGCCCGCAAAGTACTCTACGAGACAGGCTCACGCGCCAATATTCTGCTCGGCATCGAGGATATCACCCAACGCCTAATCCTGGAGGGCGAAAAGGACGATCTCCTGCGGCAGAAGGACATACTGCTTGAAGAGCTTCAGCACCGGGTCGCCAATAGCCTTCAGATTATCGCAAGCATCATTATGATGAAATTGAGGGCCGTGGAATCGGAAGAAGCGCGCCGTCATCTGCAGGATACTCATCAGCGGGTCATGTCGGTTGCAACCGTGCAGCAGCAACTTCATGCCGCTGCGCCCGGCGCGTCTGTCGAACTCGAGCCTTATCTTTCGAAGCTTGCGAGGCTTTGGGACAGTCGATGATCGGCGACAATCGGGCAATCGCGCTGAAGGTGCGCGGCGACGAAAAAACAGCGACGTCCCGCGATGCCGAGAGCCTCGGTTTGATCGTCACCGAACTGGTCATCAATGCGATAAAACATGCATTCAATGGCAGGACCAAAGATGGGCAGATCACCGTCGCATTCGATGTGTCCGGAACGGATTGGAAGCTCTCGGTCACCGACAACGGAACTGGCACGCCGGACGGCGTCTTTGCCCAATCAAAAACCGGGCTTGGCACCGGCATCGTCAACGCCCTCGCTAAACAACTCGACACCAAGGTTGAAACAGTGAGCGGCCCGCGGGAACATCCGTGTCGGTCACTCAAACCACCTTCGCGGCGAAGAAAGCCCGAGCTGCGTGAAAGGAGTTCACTTGAAGAATTTGGCAAAAGAGTTATCTGGGCCGTGTTGGCCGCGTAGATCACCGGCCTCGTGCATCAATTCAAATCATGGGCGATGACGACTGCATTTACGTTGCGATTTCGCTGATAATGGTGGTTGTGACGTTCGGTAATCGTCTCGTGTTAAAATTTGCACCTCGGCAAACCATCGACGCTAGCGCGCAAGCGATTGTTTGGTGGTACGACGATGTCCGGCACAGGGTGGCGTGAATGTCGTGTCGCTATCTGGAGGCGCTTATGAACGTGATCTCCGTCATCATCTACGCTGCGGAGTTGGCTTTAGCCGCGATCATCCTGTTCTATGTCATCGAAATGTTACAATGCCCGCGAACATGAAGCGGGTCTGTCAGGGTCTGATAGTTCTGATCGCTATCCTGTCGGTGATCGGAGTTCTGCTCGGTCTGCTCCGCCACCGGCATCACATGTCGGACCGCTAGCGCCGAACTCACCGAGCAATCCCAGCGTCGTCCGGTGATGACACCATCCTGCGCTGCAGGGATCTTCGCTGTGTGAAAACGCGGCTCTTAGGATTGGTGCATGACATCGTCCTTTTCCACCCTGGTCGACTTCGTTCACGCGCATTCACAATACACGCATATCGCGATTTTTCTGCTGGCATTGTCGGAAGCCATTCCTGTGGTCGGAACCGTTGTTCCCGGCTCCACGCTCATCATCGGCATAAGCGCTCTAGCGACAAGCGCCAATGCGAACCCGTGGCTACTTCTTATTGCTGCAACTGCAGGAGCGATTATTGGAGACGGATTATCGTTCTGGTTAGGCCAGCGATATCATCGGGAAATTCTGAACTCCTGGCCGCTGAATAAGTATCCGCACCTCATCGCCCGGAGTGAAAAACTCGTAACCCAATACGGCGCGGCAAGCGTCTTTCTAGCGCGCTTCGTGGCCGTCGTACGTGCCTTTGTGCCTTTGGTATCTGGCATCCTCCGAATGTCGCCGCTACATTTTTATACCGCCAATGTCTTATCGGCACTTGCGTGGGCACCTGCTCATATTTTTCCTGGTGTGCTGCTCGCGATGGCGCTCCAATTGACCATCCCAAGCGCAGAGCAGCGCACAATTCTCGTGTTCGCAGGGTTGATTGTTGCGACCTTTATTATCTTTGCCACGCGCTTGTTCTTCAAGGTCAGGTGATCTTGCACGCCGTCGGTCTGCTGCGTTCACAGTCCAGGCCGCCTTGAGCGGTTTGGAATGTGGCGTGAGTAATAGAAACTGGCTGTCCGCTTGATACAGATCAACAATGTCAGATACCGAACATTTATCTTTATTTTGATCAGGCAAATTCACTAAAGTGGTGATGCGAGTGACGCGAAGATCCGGCAGATACTTTCCTACACCCCTCTAACGAAAGGAATGTCATGTCGTTAGGAATTCATACTTATCATCATTCTCGTCATCTTCTTGCTTGGCGGCTTCAGCGGCCGGTTCGGCGGCTACGGCTACGGCTTCGGTCATGGTGGCATTGGCGTCATCGGCATCATCTTGATCGTCCTCGTCGTACTGCTTCTCATGGGTAGGCTTTGAACTGACAACAAGTTTGGGTCTTGACCCAGTCCTGCTTCGGACATGGCACCTACCGACCAGAAGACCGAGGTCGTGTCGCCGGCAGAAGTGCCGGAGGACTTGCCTCTGCCGTCAGACCCGAAAGTCATATTCCTTGGTGGTCTATTCGTCCTTGCGCTGCTGGCGGCAGCCTATACGGCGCGCGAAATTATATTGCCATTTGTCTTTGCTATCGTTCTCAAGCTCCTACTACAGCCAGCCTTCCGCATATTGGAGCGATTGCACGTACCGCGGATAATCGCGGCGCTGCTGCTGATCCTTGCGCTATTCGGAACGGTCGTCGGCTTGGGTACGGCCATTTCTAGCCCCGCTCGCACGTGGGCAGCCAAGCTTCCAGAGGGCATTCCTCGGCTTCAGGAGCGGCTGAGTTTCATGCGAGAGCCCGTCGATACACTGCAACGGTTTTTGCGACAGGTAGAAGATTTTGGAGAAACGGGACCATCACCAACTGTCGCAGCGCCGGCGCAAGGCCCAACTCTTCTGTCGAAGCTATTCACCGGGACCCGAAACTTTGCCAGCGGGTTCTTCACGACGGTGCTGTTTCTTTTTTTCCTTCTCGTATCTGGCGATATCTTCCTGCACCGCCTGGTCGAGATACTGCCGCGCTTTAAGAGCAAGCGTCAGGTCGTAGAAATCTCACAGCAAATCGAAAGCGACGTCTCCGCATATCTGGTCACGATAACGATCATGAACGCGGCGGTAGGGATCGCTACGGCATTGGCGATGTGGTTCACGGGAGTGGGCGACCCGATACTCTGGGGGACGGTGGCCTTTTTGCTGAACTATGTGCCGATCCTCGGCACTGCTTTGGGCGTTTTGATCTTTCTGCTCGCTGGCCTGTTGACCCACGACACCCTCTGGCAAGCGCTACTTCCTGCGGGGCTTTATTTTGGACTTCATCTGATCGAGGGCGAGACTGTAACGCCATTGCTTCTAGCCAGACGGTTCACCCTAAATCCCGTCCTCGTCATCATCTCGCTCGTCTTCTGGTTCTGGATGTGGGGTATTCCGGGCGTGATCCTCTCTATGCCCATGTTGGCGATTACTAAAATCATTTGCGACCGTCTTCAGCCGCTGGCTGCATTTGGCCACTTCCTTGAGGGTTGAATGCCAGCCGCCTTCAATGGCTCGGTCTTTTTAGACAGCCGTTTTTGTCCTTAACGTACTGCACGACGCCCAAGCGCCCAGCCGATTAGCGCGGCCGTAGCAATGGTGCCGGCGATCTGCTGACGCGAGCCGTAGCGCACGATATCGGCTGCTCCGTTCACAGCCTCGTCGGCGGCCTGCGCGATGGCCCCGGCCGATGCTTGCACTGGACCGGCCGCCGCACGCAACGCATCATCGGTGCGGGTACGCGGCTTGCGCGATCCGCGCAGGAACGCAATAGCGAAAAGGGCACCGGCCAGCAATGCCGATGTCCCGCCGAGAATGCCGAGCGCCGCGAAGATGCCGAGCTTGAGTTCAAGCCAAAGATAGAGGGCAACAACGCCGAAGGTGAGTGCCAACATCGCCACGAACACGCCGAGCATGGCGAGCACGATGGTAATGGTGGCTTCCCGCGCCAAGCGTTTGACGTCAATGCCGACAAGCCGCAGCAGCGTCGCGACCATCAATGGCGACCTTTCATCAAGCCGATGAGCATGCCAATTCCGAATGAGCCTATGACGACGCCCAACGGGTGGCGCCGTGCGCCGGCCTCGATTTCGGAAAGCAGGGTGTTTGCTTGGTCCTTTGCGGCCGACGTGATGTCCTCGCCGATGCCGGTCGCCGCTTCGCCGACCTCCGCTGTCACGGTCTTGGCGAGCGCGGCGACGGTATCCTTCAGACTGGTGACATCGGCGCTCAGCCGGCGCAGATCAGCGGCGATGTCGTCGCGCGCGGAGGCGCCAGCTTCAAAGATATTCTCCTTCGCCCGCTGCACATCGTCGCCAACGCGGCCGGTCGCGGATTTCGCGTTTTGCTTGTTCGACCCCGGAGGGCCCTCGTCGTCCGCAACCAACATTGTGATGTCTCCTTTTAACGAGTTAAAATTAAGCCACCACGTCTGCCCCGTCTTTGATCGAGATCAATCGGAAGGACGCATCGCTTGGCACGGTGTAAAATTGCGGGACAGCACTTTGAAAAAACCGGCCGAAGTCCACTTTGTGCCATAAGCGGACATCAGCTACGCGCAAAAGAAAGTCCGCCTCCGTGGCGTTCCTGGTTGGAACCTCGGTCGCCCCGGTCGAGTTGACAACCATGACCGATCAGAGTGACATCCGAAGGGACAAACGAGACGACAAATTCTACATCTCGCAGATCGTCCGCGGCGGCATTGTGCTCGCTATCGTCATTGCAGCCCTCGCATTCACAAGCACGAACTACCCCGACAGTGCCCCAAATAACCACAACTGTTCCTGCTTCGGCGTCTTGAAGTCGTCTTGTTGGAATTCGGCCTAGTACCAAAAAGAAAGCCCGGCGGGACTAGCCAGGCTTTCTCGGATCACGCGCGCTACAATCCCCGCCCGGCTTTGGGAACACCACAAGCTTCAGCCGTGCTTGGCGACATAGCCAGCGGTGACCTCATCCTTGTGGGCGGCGAAAGCTGTCAGGACTTCGGCCTTCTCGCGCTGAGGAACCTGAGCGAAGTCCAGGGTCCGTCCGAGTTCTGCTGCGACCTCATCGAATTCTGCGGGAGAGATGCAAAGGTCTCGATGGGCTTCCTCAAGACCAAGCGGAGTCGTCCCGGGCTTGGTGGGCGTATACTGGAAGGGCCCACCCGAAACGTTGCACACCCACAGCGTTCGCATGAACTTGAGGCCGGGCAACCTGCTCAGGTTGTTGGTGTGCCATTCCCTTAACTGCGGGTTCATTGACGTCTGGCCGACGATAGGGTTCTTCACGACAGCGTCGCTGAAGTGGTCTACCACCGCCGCAATGGCGAAAACCCCACCTAACCTTCGTACAGACTTTTTTCCGGCATGACTTGCTTGGCCTGCGCATTCGCATTATCCGCAGCCGCGAAACGGTCACTGGTGCTGCCGCAACGCCAACCCCGCGACCGCAGTTCGTCGTGTGATAGAAGTCGAAATCGCCTGTGCCATGGTAGCCTCCGTAATGATAGCCGAGGAGTCGGGCGGTTTGATTACGCAAAAAAACTAAGAGAACCCGGCGGGGACAAGCCGGGGTCTTTTGAGATCACGCTGCGTGCGCGACCGGAGCGTAGGCTGGGACGGAGAGATCGCGGCCTACGCTAACAACCAGCACCGACATATCTTCGATGCCAAAAGGTATTAATGCTTGCTCACAGAGCCGGGCGGGATCACGCACGCCATTTTTGGCGGCTGCGATAATTCGCTTTGCGATCAGTTCACGTGCTGTGATTAATGTTCTGAAACGGCAGAGGGACGCGCAGGCATTGTCGAAAGCCTCGCCCATCGCCAAGGTCGCGGCGTCGTCGAACTCAAAATTTTGGTTCGGAATGATATTCATAGGGACCTCCCGAAAACGTACGAGCGGGAGCGCAGAAGTGGCTCTCAGTCACCGAGGCTCGAAGCCGTTTCGGTGATGAAGCAGGCTATCCCCCGGAAGGGATGAGGACTGTTCCATACAGACCGCTTTTCGTCCTTTTACCCGTCTAAATGTACGCATTCCGCAGGCATTAACGCGACCGTGAACCCCATACGCTTCAAGTCAACAGCGTCCGAATTTTCTGGGTCCTTATGTCGGGGAGCGACTGCGCCCACTAAACCGGAGAGCTTCCCGATGCGGTGCCGATTTCTCTAAATCTTCCATAGGCTGGGCAACGTCCATCCCTGCAAGGGTGGTTTCGGCCCGCGCACGGTCTAAAGGAATAAATAAAATGGAACTTATTTGCCCGCCATAATATTCGATTTGAGCGCCGTTGCTTCATATTGAAAATGAAGTCGCACAAGTCTCAATCGGAGTGCACAATGAATATTTTCTACATCATTGGCGTAGTGGTCGTCGTACTTTTCATTGCAGGCTACCTGGGTCTGCACGTTTGAAAGTTTGCGGCGGCTCCGCAAATTCGCTCCATGTCCGCTTTGGGTCATAAGCAGACATTTGCAGTGCAATAGCCCATGTCCGCTTTACCCCCGAACGCGGCCATGTGCAGCGCACTAGCGCATGTCCGCTAAGTGCCAATAGTGGACATTGCCCCAAAAAAAGAAAGACCGCCTCGCGGCGGTCTCTCCTTCAAAGGACTATCTCGGACCGATCAAACGGCCTGCTTGAATGCCTCCTGTGCCGCTTGATTGGCGCGATCGAACGCACCGCGAGTTTCCGTCAATGCAGTCACCAATGCAGACCATGACTGTTTGCCCGCCTCGTTGATCTTTTGAAGCTTTTTCTCAGCCACGGCGGCGTCGGCTTCCATTCGCTTCAGGGCGACTTCTATTTCGCTCCGACGTCCAGCTGCGAACTCTTTGCCAACGGTGCGAAGATTTTCAGCTGCGTCGCGCCACGCCTTCACTTGAGCTTCAGCTTGGCCTTTAAAAATCGCCTGCTGCTGCTCGATTTTTTGGCTGGAGCTTTCGATATACTTCCCGACGTCGGCCTCGAACGCGTTCCATTCAGATTGGAGCCGTGCTTTCTCTTTAACCCATACGGCCTCGTTGGCATCCGCCTGCTTTTTCAGCGTATCACGGAAGTCATCACGCTTTTTGCGCATGTCAGCGAGAGCTTGGTTGGCTTTGGTGCGGGCGTCAGCTTGGAGTTCGCTGACCTTGGCCTCAAATGAGGCCAGTGTGGCGTCCATTTCATCGATCCGTTCTTTCGCCCAATTAAGATAGAAATGAATAGCGCTGTGCTGAGACATTTGGTCACCTCTCTATGTTTTGTGAATTGCGCGGCTCCCAGCTCAAGGGAACTGGAAGCCGCAGAACGCCCAAGGTCACAAGTTGGGGACACCGGGGATGCCTTGGGTTGTAATTTACAAATAGGCAGCGGCGCCGACTTAACCAGAGCAATTCGGGCATACCGAGCTCTGCCTCCATGCGCTGCGCGCGGCGACATTCCCCCCACTCATCGATTAGTTAGTTGTTTAGCAGCCAGATCGCAGTGTTAAGCACCCCCGCGAAAGCTACCCACGCAGCCAGTGGCAGCAGACAAAAGGCCGCCAGACGATCGACGCGAGCAAAACTGACGACGGTCGCTATGACTACGCCAAGCTGCGGCACAATATTTATCAGGCCAAGCAACGGACTGTGGGCCCAAAAAAACATCCACGACCACGCGGCATTGAGCGCGAGCAATAGGAAAAACAAGCCCACCATGTAACGCCGGTGCATGCCCGATGGCATCCGCACACGCAAAATACGCCACAGCGAAAACGCCATCAGCGCATAGAGCGTCGTCCAAACCGGAGCAAAAATCCAATTCGGCGGATTGAAAGACGGCTTAACAAGACCGGCGTACCAAGGCGCAAGATTTGGATAGGTCGCGATTTGACCGAGAATTGAGGTCGCAGCCACCACACCGAGAGCAAGTACAGCGAATGCTGTATCGCGTTTTAAACTGGGGGTTGACCGCATCATTGATGTTAGCTCCGCCTATGAGGCGGCCGTCAAAGATCATCTCATTTTCGTATTCTTTTTAGCCACTTTCATTTGCGCGCTCACTTTCGGAGGCTGCCAAGCCCCGCCTGAGGAGTTCGCGAACAGCCGCCGACCGGCTCGGCATTCGATGCCGAAATCTGAATTCCTCAATGGCCTTCAGTTCGCCCAGGGGGATGGCGACCTGTAGGCGCTCAATTCCTTCGAGTTTGGATGTCATCTGGATAATTGGGGTTCAGACTATTCAGGGAGTCAATCCGCGAAGGTCGTAAAACCCGTCATCGCAGTAGTTTGAGTAGTTTGGTGTCCGCTAAGTGCCAATAGCGGACATTGGTCAGCTATCGCGCGGTGCGTTTCGGGGCAAATGGCGGCCCCTCTTTATAGATGTTATTGGTGCCTCCAGCGCGCCAGCGCAAAAGCTCCCCAAAAGAACATCGCGCCAAGCACCGCCGCGAACCAAGCAGGTGGCCCGTGGTCGGGAGGACTCCTCAAGATGCTAATTGTCCCAACACAAAGCGCCACACCAATGCCAAGACAAGTAAATAGAAGGATATATTTCCATACTATCATCGCCACCTCCAAAGCACTGTTCACTTGCCCTCGGAAATAAAAAACCCGGCTTCGTCTGCCGGGTACTGGCATCTAAAATGCCGAGGGGCCTGGCAGTTTGATTACGCAGAAAAAGCTAAGAGAGCCCGGCGGGGGAAAAGCCGGGCTCTCTAAGATCACGCTGCGTGCGCGACCGAAGCGAAGGCGGGGAGGGGGTGATCGCGGCCTACGCTAACAACCAGCATCGACGTCTCGTCGATGCCTAAGGCTATTAATGCTTGCTGATAGAGGCGGGCGGGATCGCGCTCGCCATTTGTGGCGACGGCAATGATCCGCTTTGCGATGATCGCAGGCACGTACAAGCAGACCCGAAATTTCGAAGCGATTTGCAAGTATTGTCGAAAGCTTCGCCCATAGCCGAGGTCGCGGTGTCGTCGAACGCAACGTTTTTAATCGGAATGACTACTCATAGGGACCTCCCGAAAACGTACGAGCGGGAGCGCGGAAGCGTCTCTCAGTCGCCGAAGGCTCGAAGCCCGTTTCGATGATGGAACAAGCTACCCCCGGAAGGGATGAGGACTGTTCCATACAGACCACTCCGCCCTTAGTAACTGCCTAATTGACAGGGGAATTCACGTGGATTTCACGCGACAATCCGCCTCAATTTAACGGCGTCCGAATTTTCTTGGACCCCTATGTCTGGAAGCGTACACTAGCGCATCACCTACAGCAGTTCTGTGCCCAGGCGTCGGTGGCTGAGAGACAATTGTGCTCTCGCCTGAATGGAGGGAAATCCGTGATGTCTCGTACACCTAGACCAAGGCCCGTCAAGCGAAGCACAAATCGCAAAACAGCGGGCGCTCCGCTGTTTGATCCTGCGGTATTTTTAGCGACGGCGGCCATCGGTCGCGACATTTCCAAGCATTCAAAGAAAGAGATCATTTTTGCTCAGGGCGACGATGCGGATGCGGTTTTCTATATCAAGAAGGGCAAGGTCAAAGTCGCCGTCATATCCAAGCAAGGAAAGGAAGCCATCGTCGCACTGCTGGGGCCGGACGAATTTGTCGGCGAAGGATGCTTGATCGGACAGCCGAAGCGTTTGGCGACCGCGTCTGCAATGACGGAATGCGAGATGATGCGGGTGGAAAAGACGGAAATCCAGCGGGTCATTCATGACGAGCCCGCATTTTCGCAAATGTTTGTCTCGCATATTCTGGCAAGGAATGCCCGGGTCGAAGAAGACTTGGTCGATCAGCTCTTCAACTCAACCGAAAAACGGCTTGCGCGGCTGTTACTGCTGTTGGCCAATTTTGGAAAGGAAGGCCGACCGGAGCCAATTCTCGCAAAGATCAGTCAGGAAACACTCGCTGAGATGATCGGTACAACCCGGTCGCGCGTGAGCCACTTCATGAACAAGTTCCGTGAATTGGGTTTCATTGATTACAACGGACATCTCGAAGTTCATAATTCTTTGTTGGGTGTACTTCTGGCCGATCAGCCACGCACAGTGAGCCCGCCAAAGTGACGTCTCCATGATCAACTGATGGGGTCGTCGAATGTCCGCTTTGGGTTATTCGCGGACATTTGCAGTGCAAAACGGGATGTCCGCTTTACCGCTGAAAGCGGACCTTGTTTGCGATTGGGTTCGGATTATGAAGCCCGTCACCATCGCCTCAGTCGGTGCACACGGCGTTCGCCGATGACCCGCTACAAAGGCCGCACGAAAACCAATCTGATAGAGGGCGACTTTCCGCACCGCGTCGAAATGATCGTGCCGAAGGGCGGCTTCGGCAAACGCCTGGAGGCAATGTACGAATGGCACCGTGCGCGCAGTATTCAGGCGATGCGTGGCCGTAGCCGGCGGGACAAGAGCAACCGCGATTATGTGACGTGGTGTTTTGCTGATGCAGCGATGGCGGACAGTTTTAGGGCGTCATTCATCCGGTCGTAAATAACCAGCAGCGGATTTCATGCCCCGCTAAGCTGGAAATACGCTCGCCAGTGCAAGCAGTGTCCCGGCGGCGAGTGTGAGCGCGAAAATCTCTTGCCCGTATTCTCTTATCTTCCACATGGTCCCCTCCAATCCTTGGAGTTCTTACTGTTAATTTAGTCACCTGTCGGATTTGGGCTGTGATCGTCGTCACAAGATTTGCGATTGGTATGTACACACCGCGAAGCGCGCAGCGCCTCGGCAAGCGGTACATTCCTGGCGCGCTCCTACTTTCGATCAGATGATGTAGACGAGCCAAGGCCACTTCGCGGGCCTTATCTGGTACTCGACCTTGTCAAAGGACAGGTCGTAATCATCCGGAGCCGCCAACTCGTTCCAGCTTTCAACCTGCCGTTCTTCCGCGATACGCGCTGCGATAGCGGTCCGGCTCGTCCAGTCGGTAAAAACGTTTGCCATGGGCACATCCAATCGCTTGGAGTTTCAGTGTCTCATGGTGACAATCTAAGATTTTGTCGGCGTTCCGCGTGTAAGGAGGTTCACAGAGACGGCGAATTTGTAAGGCGCGATCGGTCAACTAAATCGCGCGATCGAGCGATGAACAAACCGCGAAGCAGCGCCTAAGACAGAAACGACAGTCCTGCGAACGTCAGGGCCGCCTCGTGCCCGGACGACCGCCGTGTCGGCATGTCCGCTTTGGGTCAAAAGCGGACATTTGCAGTGCAAAAGAGTATGTCCGCTTTGCCTCCGAAAGCGGACATGCCGGAAAAACTGCTTACCGGGAGATCAGCTTCAGCCACTCGTCCTCGGTGAGCACCTTCACGCCGTGCTTCTTGGCCTCGGCGAGCTTCGATCCAGCACCCGGGCCGGCCACGACATAGTCGGTTTTCTTCGAGACGGAGCCGGCGGCCTTGGCGCCCAGGCGCTCGGCCTGCGCCTTGGCTTCCTCGCGCGTCATTTTTTCCAGCGAGCCCGTAAAGACCACGGTCTTGCCGGCAATCGCGCTGTCGGTCTTCGGCTTCTCGGCGTCGAGCACCTCGACCTGCTTCTTCAGCCGCTCGACGATGCCGCGATTGTGGCTTTCCCCGAAATAGGCCTTCACCGCCTCGATGACCGTGTCGCCGATCTGATCGAGCGCATCCATGTCGGCGGCGGTCTCCGCGTCGCCTTTGGCGATCTTCAGGCAGGCGTCATGGAAAGCCTGCCAGGACCCGTAGCCGCGGGCGAGCGCCAGCGCCGTCGTCTCGCCGACATGGCGGATGCCGAGCGCATAGATGAACCGGTCGAGCGCAATCGTACGGCGCGCGTCGATGGCGTCGAACAGGTTGCGCACGGACGTTTCGCCGAAGCCTTCCTCCTCAAGCAGATCTTTCTTGTGCTTTTTCTCCAAGGTGAAGATGTCCGCCGGCTCCTTCACCCATCCTTTCTCGAAGAACAGCTCGATCTGCTTCTCGCCCAGGCCCTCGATGTCGAAGGCCCGCCGCGAGCAGAACAGCTTCAGGTGCTCGATCTTCTGGAACGGACAGGCAAACTCGCCGGTGCAGCGGGCGCGGGCGCCCTCCTCGCCGGTCGCGGTCTCTTCGCGCACCACGTCGGTGTGCAGATAGCACGGGCATTTCTTGGGAAATTTATAGGGTTTTGCGTCTTTCGGCCGCTTGTCGATCACCACGTCGACGATCTGCGGGATGACGTCGCCGGCGCGCTGGACGATCACGGTGTCGCCGATGCGGATGTCGCGGCCTTCGCGGAGACGTCTCGCCCTTGCCGCCGACGCCTTTGATGTAGTCCTCGTTGTGCAGCGTCGCCATCGAGACGATGACGCCGCCGACGCCGACGGGCTCAAGCTTCGCGGTCGGGGTGAGCGCCCCGGTTCGGCCGACCGTGATCAGCGACGTCGCGCATCACGGTCATCGCGCGCTCGGCCGGAAATTTGTGCGCGACCGCCCAGCGCGGCGTCCGCGACACAAAGCCGAGCCGCTCCTGCCAGTCGATGCGGTCGATTTTGTAGACGACACCGTCGATGTCGTAATCGAGCTTGGCGCGGCCTTCCTCGATCTTGCGATGGAAGGCGATCAGCTCGTCGGTCGAGCGGCAGAGCCTGGTCAGCGGATTGGTCTTGAAGCCGCAGGCCTCGAACCATTTGATCATGCCGGTCTGGGTGTCTGCCGGCATGTCGCTCATTTCGCCCCAGCCATAAGCGAAGAAGCCGAGCGGCCGCGACGCCGTGATGTTGGGATCCTTCTGGCGCAGCGAGCCCGCCGCGGAGTTGCGCGGATTGGCGAAAATCTGTCCGCCGGCGGCTTTCTGCCGCTCGTTCAGCTCGAGAAAGGCATGCTTGGTCATATAGACTTCGCCGCGCACCTCGCAGACTTTCGGCACGTTGCCTGCCCTTGAGCTTCTGCGGCACGTCCTTGAGCGTGCGGATGTTGGCGGTGACGTCTTCACCCTCGGCGCCGTCGCCGCGCGTGGCCGCCGTCACCAGCTCGCCGCCCTCGTAGCGCAGCGACATCGACAGGCCGTCGATCTTCGGTTCGGCGCTGAACGCAATCTTCTCGCTCTCGTCGAGCTTCAGGAAGCGGCGGATACGGGCGACGAAGTCGACAACGTCCTCGTCCGAGAACGCGTTGTCGAGCGACAGCATCGGCAATGCGTGGCGGACCTTCTTGAACTTGCCGCTGGGCGCGGCGCCGACCTTGAGCGAAAGCGATTCAAGCGTGCGGAGGTCGGGGAAGCGCTCTTCGATGGCTTTGTAGCGCGCACGTAACTCATCATATTCGGCGTCGGTGATGCTCGGCCGGTCCTCCTGGTAATAGCGCCTGTCGTGCTGCGCGATTTCAGCGGTCAGGCGCGCGTGCTCGGCCTTCGCCTGCTTTGCGGTGAGTCAGAAATCGGAATTGCGTCGGGTTTTTACCGGCCATTTTTCCGTCATGCCGGGCTTGTCACCGCAAGTCGGCTTTACCCGACTTGCGGCCCGAATAATAAGCTGTGGAAGTCGAGTAACTCGACTTCCACTGCCATCCACGTCTTCCCGGCTGAAATCTAAAGACATGGATGCCCGGCACAAGGCCGGGCATGACGATTGTGGCTAGCTCGCCGCCTTGATCAGCCGTTCCGCCGCGGCGCGCGCTTCGTTGGTGATCTCCGCACCCGCCAGCATGCGGGCGACCTCCTCGCGCCGGCGTTCCGCCGCGAGCTCGGTGACGCGGGTTGCAACGCGTTTGCCCTTCTCCAGCGCATCCTTGGTGATGAGATAATGATGGTCGGCGCGCGCCGCCACCTGTGGCGCATGGGTGACCGCCAGCACCTGCACCCCGCGTGCGAGCTTGGCCAGCCGCATGCCGATGGCATCGGCGACCGCACCGCCCACGCCGGTGTCGATTTCATCGAACACCAGAGTCGGCGCCGAGCCGCGGTCGGCCAGCACGACCTTCAGCGCGAGCAGGAATCGCGCAAGCTCGCCGCCGGAGGCGACTTTCATCAGCGGCCCGGGCCGCGTCCCGGGGTTGGTCTGCACCCAGAATTCCACGCGGTCGATGCCGTTCGGCCCCGCGGCCGCCGGATCCGTGTCGAGCTGGGTCGAGAACTTCGCGCGATCGAGCTTGAGCGGCTTGAGCTCGGCATTGACCGCCTTGTCGAGCGCGGACGCGGCCTTGCCGCGCGCTTTGGACAGGGCATCGGCGGCCTTGCGATAGGCGGCGTCGGCCTCGCCGGCCGCTGCCTCCAGCGCCTTGAGCCTGTCCTCGCCCGCATCGATCAAGGCGATGTCGGCATTGTATTTGCGCGCGAGCTCCGCGAGATCGTCGACCGGGACATTGTATTTGCGCGCCGCTGCGCGCAGCGCGAACAGCCGCTCCTCGATGCGCTCGAGCTCGGCCGGGTCGAAATCGGCGGCGCGCAAGGCAGTTTCAAGCTGGGCGCGCGTCTCGTCCAGCGCGGTGAGCGCGGTATCGAGCGCCTTCACGGTGGGTTCGATCAAGCCGGGCGCCTGCGCCGCGCGCCGTTCAAGGCGCCGGATGACGCCCGACAGCGCGGGCACGCTGGAATTCGTGCCGGCAATAACCTCATGGGCGTCGCGCAGATCCTCCGCGACCTTCTCGGCCTGCATCATGGAGGTTCGCCGCTCGGCCAGCGCGGTCTCCTCGCCGCCTTGCGGCGCAAGCTTGTTGAGCTCGTCGACGGCATGGCGCAGCCAGTCGCCCTCGCGCTTGGCGCGCTCGACCTCGGCGCGATGCGCATCGGCCGCCTCGCGCGCGTCGCGCCGCGCCTGCCAGAGCGTTTCGACCTCTGAAGCCTGACTTTCCAGCCCGCCGAACGCATCGAGCAATCGCCGGTGCGTGGCCGCATCGGTCAGCGCACGCTCGTCGTGCTGGCCATGGATCTCGACCAGCGCGCTGCCGAGCTGCTTGAGCACCTGCACGCTGACCGGCTGGTCGTTGACGAATGCGCGCGTTCGCCCATCGGACAGCTGCACGCGGCGGAGGATCAACTCGTCTTCCGACGAAATGTCATTGGCCGCCAGCAGTGCGCGCGCCGGATGGCCTCGCGCGACGTCGAAGACGGCCGTCACCTGCCCCTGCTCGAGCCCTTGCCGAACCAGCGTCTGGTCGCCGCGGCCGCCCAGGGCCAGCGCGAAAGCATCGAGCAGGATCGATTTTCCGGCGCCGGTCTCGCCGGTGAGCGCGGCGAGGCCGTCGGCAAAATCGATGTCGAGCCGCTCGATCAGAACGATGTCGCGAATGGACAGTCGGGAGAGCATAGGAACTCGGCCCTGCAGATTCGCCATCATTAAAGACGCGGAAGGCCGGCACAAGGCTTGTCCTTGGGCCGGCCCTTACGCTGTGAATCCAGTCTGCCGGGGCGCTAACCCACGATGCCCTTGAAGGCCTTGCTGATCCAGGAGCCCTGGTTTTCCTTCGGCTCCACCCCGCCGGTCTTCACCACGGCATAAGCGTGCTTGTACCACTGGCTGTCCGGGAAATTGTGCCCGAGCACGGCGGCCGCGGTCTGCGCCTCCTCGACGACACCAAGCGCCATGTAACTTTCGGTCAAACGCATGAGCGCTTCTTCGACGTGACGGGTGGTCTGGTACTTCGTGACAACCACTTTGAAGCGATTGATGGCGCCGGTGTAATCCTTCTTCTTCAAATAATAGCGGCCGATCGTCCATTTCCTTGCCGGCCAGCTGGTCACGCACGACTTCAATCTTCTGTTTCGAGCTGTTCGCATACTCGGTCGTCGGATATTTCCGGATGACCTCTTCGAGCGAGGCAAGCGCTCTTTCGGTGCGCGCCTGGTCGCGGGTGACGTCCGGAATTTCTTCGAAGTAGGACGAGGCGATCAAATATTGTGCATAGGCAGCATCCGGACTGCCGGGATGCAGAGTGACGTACCGCTTCGCCGCGTTCACGCAGTCATCATATTCGCCGGCCTGATAGTAGGCGTAGGCTGACATGAGCAGCGATTTGCGCGCCCACTCGGAGTAAGGGTGCTGTCGGTCGACTTCCTCGAACTTCTTGACGGCGTCTCTGGCGTCCTTCTTCGCGTTGAGAAGATAGAGGCCCTCGTTGTAGAGCCGGTCGGCAGGCTCGTCGGGCGGCGTATCGTCCTTTTTGGTGAACATGTCGAAGCTGCTGCACGCGCCAAGGCTCGCGGCCACCACCGCGACAGCCAGCACGCGCGCGAGGCGTGACCAGCCCGAACATTCTGGCTGCGTGGTCATGTCTGCGGTGCCCTGGGGCACTGCGTCCTTGGCTGCAAAAGTTTCGAACACGGACCCTCTACGCGAACGTGTCGCTTCCCCCGCTCGCCCGGTTTCCAACGGCGGCGGTTGCGCCGGTTTATACGAAACTGCGGGCTCTCGCCATGCGACTAAGCCGACATTCGGCCCGGATTAAGGCGAAGGTTAAGGCTAAAACGCCTGATTTTCAGGACACTTCTGGCCCATAGGCCGGTGCCACAAGACCGGTCACCAGGCTGGCGCTGCCGCGAACGCGGCGGACCGGTTCCGCAGCTTCCACCACCCGCCAGGCGCTCCGATCGGACATCAGCGCGGACAGCACCGCGTGATTGAGCTTGTGGCCGCCACAAACGGTCTTGTAGGCCGCAAGGAGCGGCTGGCCTGCGAGCGCCAGATCACCGATCGCGTCCAGCACCTTGTGCCGCACGAACTCGTCGGCAAACCGCAGGCCTTCCGGATTGAGCACGCGGTCTTCGCTGACCACCAGCGTATTCTCGAACGATGCGCCAAGCGCGTAGCCTGCGCTCCACAGTTTTGAGACGTCGCGCATGAAGCCGAATGTTCTTGCGCGCGCGATCTCGCGGCGGAAGGTGTCGGGCTCGATGTCGAGCGAAAGCGCCTGCTGGCCGATCAACGGGTGATCGAAATCGATCTCGGCCTCGACGCGGAAGCCGTGCTGATACGGGCGCAATTCGCCGTAGGCGCCGTCCTTGGACACCGAGACCGGCTTGATGACTTCGATGTAGCGGCGCGGCAGCGCCCGCGCTGTCAGGCCCGCCTGGTCAATCGCGTCAACGAAGGCGGCCGCACTGCCGTCCATGATCGGAACTTCCGGCCCGTCAATTTCGACAACGACGTTGTCGACGTAGAGGCCGCGCAACGCCGCCAGCAGATGCTCCGCTGTCGAGCAAAGCGGGCCTTCGGCATCGCCAAGCACCGTAGCGAATTCAGTGGCGGTCACGGCGCGCACGTCGGCGCGAACCTCGCGCTCGATCGAGCCGTCAGCTGCAATGCGCTGGAAAACGATGCCGGCATCGTCGTCGGCCGGATGAAGCGTAAGAGTAACCGGGAGTCCGGAATGGACACCGATGCCTGAAACGGCAACCGGGTGGCGTAGCGTTGTCTGCTTAGCGCCCTTCATCTACCCAACTTCCGCCGGCTCATCGTAGCCTGCGGCCCCATCCCCAAGGCCCTCTCGGGGCCATATTTCTGCCGTCGTCGCAGCCGCCGTTAAGCTTAGGCGGCATCCCCCAGAGACTCGAAAAGTCCCTTTCGCCGCTGAAACTTAGGCTATCGGTGGGGGGCCTCCAACTCACGCTTTCTTACCGTCTGTTACTCTTTTTTGCCGCAATTTCGGGCTCCGCGGGGCGGTGGCCAGCCCTGAATTTCCGTTCCATAGAGCGGCCAAGGCCGCGGTCATTGTCTTTCCTGGCTCTTTCGCCGGTCAGGGCCGTCGAAAACATATGTCTGCTCAAGCTGTTAGCGTGACCCCCTAACGAGCCAGCGGCCCCGCCCTGGAAACCAGAGCGGGGCCGCTGGAGTAAGTCTTGGCGTCAGTTGGCCTGGCGGCGGAGGAAGGCCGGGATATCGAGCTGGTCGTCCTCGCCGGAATTATGCACAGGCGCGTTGCGGCCATGCGGGTCGAGGCCGTGCGGCCCGCTGCGGCGCGCATATTCCGAGACCGGCTCGGGCGGGCGGCCTTCGGGATGGCGAGCGCTGGGGCGCTGCGGCGGACGCTCATATTGCGGCACTGGCCGCGCCGGCCGCGGCATTGGCGCCGCAGGCGGTGCTTCGTTGTCCGCGCGGCGGCCGAGGCCGACCGAGGCCAGGCGCTGCATCAGCGACATGCGGCGCTTCTCGGGATGATCGTCGGCGATCTCGCCGCGCTGCGCCCGGATCTCGTTTTGCGCGGGCAGCGGCAGCTCATCGATGCGCGGCATGCGCGGCGTGCGCGTCATGCGCTCCGGGGCCGGCGGAATGAACGCCGCCGGCATATGCGGCTCGGGCGCCGGCGCTTCCCCCTGTGCCGGCTCGAACAGAGACGGCTTCATCGGCATGGGCCGGATCGACACGTCTTCGATCGCGGTTGGCGGCAGGATGGCGGCCGCAACCGCGGCATGCGCGGCGGATTCAACGGACGGCGCCGCGTGCGCCGTCACCGCGGTCCGCTCGATGCGGTCGGCGATGCGCCGGCTGTCGTTGCGAATCTTGCCTGCGAGCTCCTTGAGCGCACTTTCCGCAGGCTGCGACTGGCGCATCGCGACCCGTGTTGTCGATGCCGGTCGCCACCACGGAGACACGGATGATGCCTTCGAGCGTCTCGTCGAAGGTCGCGCCGACGATGATGTTGGCGTCCTGATCGACCTCCTCGCGGATGCGCGTGGCCGCCTCGTCGACTTCGTAGAGCGTGAGGTCCTTGCCGCCGGTGATCGAGATGAGCAGGCCCCTGGCGCCCTTCATCGAGGCGTCGTCGATCAGCGGATTGGAGATCGCGGCTTCGGCCGCGGTCAGCGCGCGCTTCTCGCCGGAGGCTTCGCCGGTGCCCATCATGGCCTTGCCCATCTCGCGCATCACGGCGCGCACGTCGGCAAAGTCGAGATTGATGAGGCCTTCCTTGACCATCAGATCGGTGATGCAGGCCACGCCCGAATAAAGGACCTGGTCGGCCATCGCGAAGGCATCGGCAAACGTGGTCTTTTCGTTGGCCACCCGGAACAGGTTCTGGTTCGGGATGATCAGCAGCGTGTCGACCACCTTCTGCAGCTCGACGATGCCGGCTTCGGCAAAGCGCATGCGGCGCTGGCCTTCGAAGTGGAAGGGCTTGGTGATGACGCCGACGGTGAGAATACCGAGCTCGCGCGCGGTCTTTGCAATGATCGGCGCAGCGCCCGTTCCGGTGCCGCCGCCCATGCCCGCCGTGACGAACACCATATGGGCGCCCGTGAGGTGATCGCGGATTTCGTCGATCACTTCTTCTGCCGCGGCGCGCCCGACCTCGGGCTGAGAACCCGCGCCGAGACCTTCGGTCACCTGGGTGCCCATCTGAATGATGCGTTCGGCCTTGGACATCGTAAGCGCCTGCGCGTCCGTGTTGGCGACGACGAAGTCGACGCCCTGCAGGCCCGCCGCAATCATGTTGTTGACCGCATTGCCGCCGGCGCCACCGACGCCAAAGACGGTGATGCGAGGTTTCATCTCGCGAATATCGGGGATCGTCAGGTTGATGGTCATGTTTGCCTCATGATTGCACGGGCAGCAGGCCTTGCGCCGCGCCGAAGGCGCCAATGCAATTGCAAGCCGCCGAACTGAGCCGGTCCGCCACCGGCCATTCGTGGTTCTGTTGATGAAGGGTCAGAAGCTTTCGCGTAGCCATCGTCCGACCCGTGCCATGTAACCGCCCGTTCCTGTCATCAATTGCCGCGTTCGCCGCGGTTCGAAGTGTTCGAGATGGGCTGCCTGAGGATAGACAAGCAGTCCGGCCGCAACCGCAAAGGCAGGCCCTTTTGCCGCTTCCGGCAAACCGGCCAGGCCAAGTGGACGGCCAATTCGTACGGGGCGCCGCAAGATGCGCGCGGCAAGATCGGCGAGGCCCGTCAACTGACTCGCGCCCCCGGTCAGCACCACGCGTCCGCGCGGCTCAGCCGCGAACGGCGAAGCTGCGAGACGGTCGCGCACCATTTCCAGGATCTCCTCGACCCTTGGACGAATGATTCTGACGAGCGATGCGCGCGAAACGAACTGCGGCGGCTCACGCTCGTCATCTTCGACCGGAGGTACGGTGATCATGTCCCTTTCATCCGATCCACCCGCTAAAACACTGCCATAAATCGCTTTGATTCGCTCAGCGTCGGCAACCCGGGTGTTGAGACCTCGGGCAAGATCCATGGTCACGTGATTACCGCCGAGGGCAAAGCCGTCGGCATGGACGAACTTGCCGCCCGAAAACACCGCCAAAGTCGTGGTTCCGGCGCCCATATCGACAGTCGCGACGCCCAAATCGGCCTCGTCATCGGCAAGCGCGGCAAGGCCTGCGACATAGGGGGACGACACCATGGCTTCCACAGACAGGTGACAGCGCTCCACCGTCAGCATCAGGTTTTGCACCGTCGCCACGTCCGCGGTGACCATGTGCATATCGACACCCAGCTGGCGGCCAAGCATGCCGCGCGGCTCGCGGATGCCGGTGGCGGCATCGACGGCAAAGCCGATCGGCAGGGAATGCAGGACGGCGCGCCCGTCGCGCACCGAATGACGGCTGGCGGCTGCCAGCACACGGCCGATATCGCCTTCGGTGACCGAGCCACCGGCAAGATCGATGTTTGCGACAAAGCGCTCGCTTCCGAGACGGCCGCCGGACATGGAGACGACGACCGACTGCAGCTGAACGCCGGCCATGCTTTCGGCGATGTCGAGCGCCTGGCGCACCGTGTCCTCGGCCTCGACCAGGTCGACGACGGAGCCGCCTTTCATGCCGCTGGCCGCGGTGTGGGCGAAGGCCAGCAGGCTGACCCCGTGACTGCGCCGGCGCAGAACATCCTGGGGCGCCTGCGGCTCGAGCCGCGCGATCAGGCACACGACCTTGCTGGTGCCGATATCGAGACCCGCGACGACCGCCGCGCGCTTGAGCGAAACCGGCCTCATCTTGGGGGTCAGCCCGAAGCGGAGCACGGTCATGCTTCGCCTCCCTTGCCCGGCTTCTTCTTTGCCTTCTCCAGATCCTTGAGCGCCTGCTCGCGCGCGGCCGCCGTGCCATCGGACTGACGGACGGTCACACGGTCGGACAGTCGCAGATCGACAAGGACGATGTCGCGCGACAGCAACTTCTTGCTGCGGTCGAGCTCGACAAGAGTCCGCAGCGCCCGTTCCGGCTCGATTTCAGGCAGAAGAACTTCGACACCGCTTTTCAGGTGCAGATTCCACCGCCTTTCGGCGACCAGCACGGAGGATTCGGTGGCTTGCGCGATCTCAGGAAAGCTTCGGACCAGATCGAGGAAAGCATGTGCGCCGTATTCGGCGCCCTTGCCGACGACCATGGGAAGGCTTGCAAAGCGCGGCGGTGCCGTCGTTTCAAGAACGGTGCCCTCGCCTGCGATCAGGGCAATGCGGCCGTCCTTTTGCCAGAGCGCAAACGGTTTGCGCTCCTTGATCTCGATGCGCAGCCGATCGGGATACAGTTTAAGAACGGTTGCATCCGAGATCCACGGATTATTCATCAGGCGCGCGCGGGCGCGCGCCGCGTCGAGGAACAAAAGCGACGAGTGGTCACTGATGCCGGCCAGCGTCAGGATTTCGTCGCGGCCGATTTCGTGCTCACCCGTCAGCGCGACTTCGGCGATGCGGAAGCCAGCTTTGTTGGCGGCTGCGTCGCACAGGTCTTGCAGGTTCTCGAGGATCTGCTCCCCGTGGCCGCCCTTGATGGCGCCATAGCTGACGCTTGCGAGCAGCAGCATTGCGGCGGCCGAAGCGCCCGCTCCCTGAGGAATTTTCAGGTTGACGAGCCAGATGCTCCAACGCCGCGCACCACGCCACCAACGTGGCTCATAGGAGCGCGTCCACAAAGCGAACGATGCACGTCGTTTCAGCGTGAGCGATTGAGCGAGGCGTCCCCGGCCTTCCATCGCGACCTACTATCCAAACGTTGTGCCCGGGAGGGGCACGCGAGCGCCGCCGCCGTCCGCGCGCATGACTTCACGGCAGCCAAGCGCGCGGTGCGCCGCCAGCCCCTAGTCTTCGGCTTTATTGGTAAATGATTAGTAAAATTTGAACGGTTTCAGACGGTAGCCGCTAACTTTAGCGGTCCAGCGAAGCGTCCTCGACCATCCACCTGACCAGATCCTCGAAGCTGGTCCCGGCATGCGCCGCAAGCTCGGGAACCAGCGAGGTTTCGGTCATGCCCGGCTGGGTGTTCACCTCGAGGCAGAACAGTCCCTTCGCTGCGTCAAGGCTGTCGTCAAAGCGGAAGTCCGAACGTGTCACGCCACGGCAGCCGAGCGCACGGTGCGCGGCCAGTGAGAGACGTTGCACCTCGCGATAGACATCGGCCGCGATCGGTGCGGGCAACAGGTGCTTCGAGCCGCCCGGCGCGTATTTGGCTTCGTAGTCGTAAAACTTCACGGTCGGGACGATTTCGATCACGCCGAGCGCCCGGTCGCCCATCACCGCGCAGGTGAGCTCCTTTCCGGGAATATAAGGCTCGACGAGAATTTGGTCGCCGAAGGCCCAGTCGGCACGCGTCAGTTCCTGCGGCGGGTGCTTGTGATCCTCGCGCACGATGAAAACGCCGACGCTGGACCCTTCGGCCACCGGCTTGATCACATAGGGTGGCGGCAGCAGGTGCCGCTTCGCCGCTTCCTTGCGCGCGGCCACCATTCCACCCGGCACCGGCACGCCCGCGGACTTGAGCACGCTCTTTGCGATGTCTTTCTTCATCGCCAGCGCCGAGGCGAGCACCCCGGAATGGCTGTAAGGAATGCCGAGAACCTCGAGCAGCCCCTGCAATGTGCCGTCTTCGCCCGGACGGCCGTGAAGAACATTGAGCGCGACGTCCGGTTTGCGCGCGCGCAGAGTCGCGGCGACGTCGCGATCGACATCGATCCGGCTCACCTGATAGCCCGACCGTTCAAGCGCATCGGCACACGCCTTGCCCGAGCGCAGCGAAATCTCGCGCTCGGCCGACCAGCCGCCCATCAGGACCGCGACGTGCTTCATCGTCTCAAGCCTTCACCCCGACCCGCTTGATTTCCCATTCCAGCTCGACGCCGGAATGGGCCTTCACGCGCTCGCGGACCGTCTCGCCCAGAGTCTCGATATCGGCCGCGCTGGCACCGCCGAGATTGATGAGAAAATTGCTGTGCAGCTCCGACACCTGCGCGCCGCCGATGGTCAAACCACGGCAGCCGGCATCGTCAACCAGCTTCCAGGCGCTGTGGCCCGGTGGATTTTTGAAGGTCGAGCCGCCGGTCCGATTGCGCGGCTGGCTTGCTTCGCGCTTCTTTTTGATCTGCGCCATCTCCGCGGCGATCTCTTCAGGCGCTCCGGCACGACCCTGGAAAACGGCCGAGGTGAACGTCACGTCATCGGGTACCGCGCAATGGCGGTAGGAAAAGCCCATGTCGCCGTTGCTGAAGGTGCGTATGTTTCCCTGCCGGTCGACGCCGCGCGCTTCGACAAAAACGTCCTTGGTCTCGCCGCCATAGGCGCCGCCGTTCATGCGCAGCGCACCGCCGATCGTTCCAGGAATGCCGCTGAGAAATGCCAATCCGGCAATACCGGCCGTCTGCGCAGCGCGCGCCACCATCACGTCGAGCATCGCCGTTCCCGCGGTGACGCGATCGCCCTCGATCTTCACGTCGTTGAAGCCGCGCCCCAACCTGATCACGACGCCCGGCACGCCACCGTCGCGCACGATGAGATTCGAACCGGCGCCGATGACGACCATCGGAATTTCCGGCGGCAGGTTGCGCAGGAAATATGCAAGGTCGTTTTCATCCTCCGGCATGAAAAAGGCTTGCGCAGGACCGCCGACCCGGAACCAGGTGAATTCTCCCAGCGACTGATTGGCGAGCAGCCGGCCCCGCAACTCGGGCATTTTCGCCTTCAGCTCGGGAACGATGTCGGGGAAGCTCATAGCGCCTTCAATTCCGCCGGAAGGGCATAGGCCCATTGCGTGATCGAGCCGGCGCCGAGGCAAATCACATAGTCGCCCGGCTTCGCCAGATTTTTTATCAACGGCGCCAGTTTTTCAGGTCCGTCCAACGGCATTGCCTGCTTGTGCCCGTGCGAGCGCAAGCCGGTCACCAGCGCATCGCGGTCGGCGCCGGGGATGGGCTGCTCGCCGGCCGGATAGACCGGCGCGATGATGACAAGGTCGGCGTCGTTGAAGCATGTGCAGAACTGCTCGAACAGATCGTGCAGCCGCGTATAACGGTGCGGCTGCATCACCGCGATCACCTGACCCTTGGCGCTTTCGCGGGCCGCGCGCAGCACGGCGGCGATCTCGACCGGATGATGCGCGTAATCGTCGATGATGACGGCGCCGTTCCATTCGCCGACACGCGTGAAGCGCCGCTTCACACCGCCGAATCCGGCAAGCGCCTTGCGGATAACCTCGGCCTTGACCCCGAGCGCATGCGCCACCGCGATGGCCGCCGTCGCGTTCAACGCATTGTGGCGGCCCGGCATCGGCAAGGTGAGCTTGTCGATCTTGTGTGCGCTTTTTCCATCGCGGTCACGGAAGAGGACGGAGAATCGCAACTCGCCGTTGAGATGATCGAGATCAACGAGGCGAACGTCGGCTTGCGGATTTTCGCCATATGTCAGAACGCGGCAATCTTCGAGTTTCCCGACCATTGTCTGAACCACGGGGTGATCGGTGCACATCACCGCAAAGCCGTAGAAGGGTACGTTCTCGACGAAGCCGCGGAATGCGTCCTGCACGGCGTCGAATGTGCGGAAGTGGTCGAGATGCTCGGGGTCGATGTTGGTGACGATGGCGATGTCGGCGGGCAGCTTGAGAAACGTGCCGTCCAATTCATCCGCCTCGACCACCATCCAGTCGCCGGCGCCGAGCCGCGCATTGGTGCCGTAGGCATTGATGATGCCGCCGTTGATCACGGTGGGGTCGAGGCCGCCGGCGTCGAGCAGAGAGGCAACGAGCGAGGTCGTCGTCGTCTTTCCGTGCGTTCCGGCAACAGCGACGCAGCTTTTCAGCCGCATGAGTTCCGCGAGCATTTCGGCGCGCCGCACGACCGGCAGGCGCTTGGCGCGCGCGGCGACGAGCTCGGGATTGTCGCGCTTGATCGCGGAGGAAACGACCACCACGTCGGCGCCGTCGATATTTTCAGCTTTGTGCCCGATCGCGACTTTCACGCCCTTGTCGCGCAATCGCTTGACGTTGGCGCTATCGGCGACGTCGGAACCGGTCACGCTGTAGCCGAGATTGGCCAGGACTTCGGCAATGCCGCTCATGCCAATGCCGCCGATGCCGACGAAGTGCACCGGGCCAATGTCGCGCGGCAGTTTCATGTAAATCGCCCTCAGCCTTGCATCGGGTGCGCCCAACCCCGCGCTTCCCGTATTTGCCGCTATCTCATGCAGGACATGAAAGGCTGAAACAAGACCGGCCAAGGGCCAATACTCAAATTCCCGCCACCTTTATTACCAGGTCGGCCAGCCTTTCGGCGGCATCGGTCGTGCCGCAGCTTTTGGCCGCCTGCGCCATCTTTGCAAGCCGCGCGGGGTCATTCGACAGCGCCGTGATTTCTCCGGCCAGGCGCTCGGCCGTGAAGTCCCGCTGCTCGATGCGGATCGCCCCGCCGGCGGCCTCGATGTACCCCGGCATTGGCGAACTGGTCCTGATCCAGCGCGTGCGGCAGCGGGACCAGAATGGCGGGACGGCCGATCGCCGAAAGTTCGGCCACGGTCGATGCACCCGAGCGCGAAACCACCAGGTGTGAAGCGGCGATGCGCGCGGGGAGATCGACAAAAAAGGAAGCGACTTCGGCCGCGACCCCGAGCCGGGCGTAGGTCGCGCGCACTGCGTCGAGATCCTCGGCCCGGCATTGCTGGACAATGTTAAGCCGCATCCCAAGACTTGCGTCGAGCTGCCCGACAGCCGCCGGCACGATGTCCGACATCACGCGCGCGCCCTGGCTGCCGCCGAACACCAGCAGGTTGAGTTTTCCGTCCGCCGGCACGGCATAGGGAATCTGGCCGGCTGCGATGACCTGAGGCCGCAGCGGGTTGCCGGTGAACGTTATCTTGCTCTGCCAGTGCCGATTGAAATTCTTGAGCGAACGAAACCCGGTCGCGATGGCCGTCACCCGGGGCGCGAGAAACGCATTCGCACGGCCCATGACGCCGTTCTGCTCGTGCAGCACCGTCGGTATTTTGCGCCAGCTTGCCGCAAGCAGCGGCGGGACGGTCGGATAGCCGCCAAAGCCGACCACGGCCCTGGGCGCGATCCGGCCCAGCAGCATCCACGCCCTGGCGCTGCCGAAACCAAGCAGCGTCGCCGTGCGCGCCAGCGATATCGGATCCCGCCCGCGCAATGTCGCGCTCGGGATGATGTGCATGGCCCGCGCCGGAAATTTGTAGTGCGCCGCGCGGTGGTCGGTCGCGAGCTCGACCGCGACGCCACGCTTGTCGAGCGCGATTGCGAGCGCTTCCGCCGGAAACAGATGGCCGCCGGTGCCGCCGGCCGCGAGCAGGACGAGCGGCGCGCCGCTCGCAGGCATCAGACCCGGCTCCCGGCCACCGCAAGATCGGGCGCGATCATCGCCGCGCGCGGCTGCTCCCGCGTCAGCGCCAGCAGCATGCCCATCGCATAGCCGAGCGAAATCATCGAGGAGCCGCCATAGGAAATGAACGGCAACGTCATGCCTTTGGCCGGGATCAGATGCAAGTTCACCGCCATGTTGATCGCCGATTGCGTGGCGAAAAGAATGGTAAGGCCGGCTGCCGCAAACCGCGTGAACGGGTCGTCGTTGCGCATGGCCCGCAGCAGCATCCGAATGACGATGAAGGCGAACAATGCGACGATCACAAGGCAGAGCGCGATGCCGAATTCCTCCGCCGCCACCGCAAACACGAAGTCCGTATGGCTCTCCGGCAGAAGTCGCTTCACCGTCCCCTCGCCCGGTCCCTTGCCGAACCAGCCGCCGCGCATGAAGCTTTCGGTTGCGATGTCGATGTTAAAGGTGTCGCCTGACGCCGGGTCGAGGAAACGCCGAATCCGGCGCGCGACGTGCGGCACCGTGTAGTACGCGCTGAGCAGGCCCGCACCGGCTAAACCGGCAATGCCGAAGACCCAGACCACACGCATGCCGGCCATGAAGAAGAGCGCGCTCCACACCAGGGCGATCAGCATGGTCTGGCCGAAGTCCGGCTGCAGCACCAGCAGCGCGACGACCGTCAACAGCAACATCAGGGAGAACGTGTTCGCCGGCATGTCGGGGCGCTTTGCCGATTCGCCGAACAGCCAGGCGACAATGATGACGAAGGCGGGCTTGAGGAACTCAGACGGTTGAATGCTGACGCCGAACAGGACCAGCCAGCGCCGCGCGCCCTTGATCTCGGGGCCGAAGAAGGGTGTCGCCGCGGCCAGGACCAGGCTCACGGCAAAGATGAGCAGTGACAGCCGGCGGACCTGTTGGGGATTGAGGAAGGACACGCCGAGCATCACGGCGATGGACGGCAGAAGAAAGAGAATGTGGCGGTTGACGAAATAGAACGGGTCGAGACCGAGCCGGCCTGCCACGGGCGGGCTTGCCGCAAGCGAAAGCACGACGCCGGCCAGCATCAACGCGCCGATGGCGGCAAGCGTCAGCCGGTCGACCGTCCACCACCATTCGCCGAAGAGAGTGCGTTGCGCGCGCGAATGCATCCTTGAGTCCCCGTCCGGCTCAAGCTGACGCTTCGCGGTTTAGGAAGCATTAACAGTCGCAGTCACGCCGGGTATTGCCAGCACGACGTCGGTAAAGGCTGTGCCGCGGACTTCAAAATTCCGGTACTGGTCGAAGGAAGCGCAGGCCGGAGACAGGAGCACGACCGGCTCTTTCACCTTCGCGGCGCCGGCATCGCGGGCCGCCGCATCGACCGCGGCGGAAAGCACCCCGCTGATCTCGTAAGGCACCCGGCCTTCCAGCGTCTGCGCGAATTCCTTCGCCGCCTCGCCGATCAGATAGGCTTTGCGGATGCGCGGGAAAAATTCGGCAAGACTTACGATCCCGCCCGTTTTCGGCTTTCCGCCGGCAATCCAATAGATGTCGTTGAAACTTGCCAGCGCCTTGGCCGCTGAATTCGGCATTGGTCGCCTTCGAGTCGTTGACGAACAGCACGTTCCCCTTGCGGCCGACCTGCTGCATGCGGTGCGCAAGGCCGGGGAAACTGGCGAGACCTTTTTGAATCGCGGGCAGATCAACGCCGAGCGCAACACAGGCCGCTACCGCGCAGGCGGCGTTCTGCGCGTTGTGCGAGCCACGCAGCGAGCCAATTCCCGCCAGATCCGCCACAGCCTCGGCCTTGCCGCCGGCGGCGCGCATGATGCGGCTCCCTTGCGCGAAATATCCGTCGCGTAACGACGACTCGACGGAAACACGGACGACATTCTTGCCCGCGCGTTGAATCCGGTCGGCCGCCGCGCGGGTGTAGGCGTCGTCAATATCAATGATGGCCGTGCCATTCTTCTCGACATCGGCGGCAAGCCGTTCCTTGATTGCGGCGTAGCGCTCCATCGTGCCGTGACGATCGAGATGATCTTCCGTGACATTCAGCAGGATGCCGACGGTCGCTTTCAGCGAAGGCGCAAGATCGATCTGATAGGACGAAACCTCCAGAACGTAGGCGCGGCCCGCCTTGAACGGCGCGAGCGCCAGAACGGGCACGCCGATATTGCCGCCCATCTGCGCGTCAACGCCGGCGCTCTGCAATAGATGTGTCGTCAGCGCCGTGGTCGTTGATTTGCCGTTGGTGCCAGTGATCGCCACGAGCGGGCATTTTGCTCCGGACTTGGCGCGCTCCCGGCAGAACAGCTCGATGTCTCCGATCACCTCGACATTGGCCTTGCGTGCCAGGTCGACCGTCCAGTGCGGTTGCGGGTGCGTCAGCGGCACGCCGGGCGCCAGCACCAGAGCAGCGGTTTTCGTCCAGTCGAGATTGCGCAGATCCTGCGTCTTTATCCCTGCAGTCCGCGCTTCGGCGATTTTTTGAGCGTCATCGTCAAAGGCGATCACGTCGGCGCCGCCGTCTTTCAGCGCGCGCGCTGCCAAAAGACCGGAGCTACCGAGGCCGAAGAGCGCGACCTGTTGTCCGGCGAACGTCGTGACGGGAATCAATGGTCATCTCAACTTCAATGTCGCGAGCCCTGCCAGGGCCAGCACGACCGCGACGATCCAGAAGCGGATGACGATCTGTGGCTCGGTCCAGCCAAGCTGCTCGTAGTGGTGGTGGATAGGGGCCATCTTGAATACGCGCTTGCCCGTCAACTTGAACGACACCACCTGGACGATCACCGACACGGCTTCGAGCACAAACAGTCCTCCGACGATCGCCAGCACGATCTCGTGCTTGATGGCGACGGCAACCGCGCCGAGCAACCCGCCGAGCGCGAGCGAGCCCGTGTCGCCCATGAAGATCGATGCCGGCGGCGCGTTGAACCAGAGAAAACCGAGACTGGCGCCGATCACCGCCCCGCAAAGCACGGCCAGCTCGCCGGTGCCGGCCACATAGCGAATCTGCAGGTACTCGGCGAACACGGCATTGCCGGCGAGGTATGAAATCAAGCCAAAGGTCGCCGCCGCGATCATGACCGGCACGATCGCGAGACCGTCCAGACCGTCGGTGAGATTGACGGCGTTACCCGCAGCCACGATCACGAAAGCGCCAAGCAACACGAATGCCCAGCCGAGATTGATCGCCAGATCCTTGAAGAACGGGAACACCAGCGACGTTGAAATCGCTCCGCGGCCGAGATGCATCATCGCCGTGCAGGCGAGCACTGCGATCACCGTCTCGATTATCAATCGGTTACGGGCCGAAACCCCAGCATCGGTCTGCTTCGTGATTTTGAGATAGTCGTCGTAGAAGCCGATGATTCCGAACGACAGCGTGACGCCGAGCACGACCCACACATAGGGGCTCCGCGGATTGGCCCAGAGCAATGTCGACACCAGCAGGCCGGACAGGATCATCAGCCCGCCCATGGTCGGCGTGCCCTTCTTGGTGACGAGGTGGGACGGAGGGCCGTCGCTGCGGATCGGTTGTCCTTTGCCTTGCTTGAGGCGCAGCACGTCAATGATCGGGCCAGCGAACAAGAAGACAAAGACGAGCGCGGTGACGATCGCGCCGCCGGTGCGGAAGGTGATGTAGCGAAAGACGTTGAAAAACGAGATTTTGTCGGACAGCTCGGTCAGCCAATAGAACATCGGGTCAAACCCTGACTTTCAGCCTGGCGCCCTCTCGAGCGCGGTCTGCTTGGGGAATTGCTTCTCCAACGCCTTGACGATCGGACCCATTTTCGAACCGAGGGACCCCTTCACCATCACGGCGTCGCCGGCACCAATGGCCTCGAGCACGGCCGGCTCCAGCGCTGCCGAGGTCTCGGCATAGCCGCCCCGGGCACGCGAGGGAAGAGCCTCCCACAAATGGTGCATAAGCGGTCCCGAGCAAAAAACGAGGTCGATGCCCGTTTCCGCAATCACATTTGCGAGTGAACGGTGCAATTCGCCGCCTTGCGGGCCGAGCTCCAGCATGTCGCCGAGAACGGCAATGCGGCGGCCTTGCTGCCCGATCGGGGCCTCAGCCAGCAGCGCGATCGCCGCCCGCATGGATGCAGGATTGGCGTTATAGCTTTCGTCGATCAGCAGAGCGGTTCCTCCCGGAACCGTCAGCGTGCTGCGCGTGCCGCGGCCGCTCGGCGGCTTGAGATTGCCCAGCGCAAGCGCGGCGAGCGCGAGGTCGGCTCCGGCGAACGACGCTGCCGCGAGCACGGCAAGCGAGTTAAGTGCAATATGGCGGCCCGGCATCCCGACCTTGTAGGTCACCGGCTGCCGCAGGATGCTGGCTTCCACGGTCGATAAGTCAGCCTGCAGTGAAATGCGCAACAGCCGCGCATCGGCTTGCGCATGTTCGCCGAACGAAACGATGCGCTTGATGCCGGCCGCGCGGGCCGCGGCCGCAAGCTGCGCGAACTGCGCATTGTCGCGGTTGAGCACAGCCGCGCCGCCCGCCTCGACGCCGGCGAAAATCTCAGCCTTGGCATCGGCAATCTTTTCGAGCGTGCCGAAATACTCCAGATGCACCGGCTCGATCGCGGTGATGACGGCGACGTGCGGCCGGGCGAGCTTCGTCAGCGGCGTTATTTCGCCAGCATGATTCATGCCGATCTCGAACACTGCGTACTTCGCCGACGCCGGACAGCGCGCCAGCGAGAGCGGGACGCCCCAGTGATTGTTGTACGAGGCAACGGATGCGTGCGTTTCGCCGTTGGCCGACAGCGCGAGCCGCAGCGCCTCCTTGGTCGTGGTCTTGCCGACCGAGCCGGTGACCGCGATGACCTTGCCGCGCAGGCGCTCGCGCCCGGCGCGCGCCAGCGCCCGCAAGCCCTCGAGCGCATCGTCAACGACCAGCAGCGGCGCGTCGGCAAACCGCCGGCGCTGACCTTTCGCCACCACGGCCAGACCGGCGCCGGCTTTCAGCGCGGCCTCGACGAAGTCGTGACCGTCACGATTGTCGCCCTGGATCGCAAAGAATGCGTCGCCCTTGCTCAGCGTGCGGCTGTCGATGGAGATGCCGGATGTCTCGGCCGGCAAAGCTCCGGCGCGCTCGGCTTGCATCGTGTCCGACATCGCGTCGATTGACCAAAGCGCGCTCATGCGACCCGTCCCTGCAACGCAGCCGCAACCGCCTCATGATCCGAAAAGGGCAAAATGCGATCACCGACGATCTGCCCCGTCTCATGCCCTTTGCCGGCGATGAGCAGGACGTCGCCGCTCTTGAGATCTGCGATTGCCTTGCGGATCGCTTCGGCGCGGTCGCCGATTTCGGCCGCGCCCGGCGCATCGGCGAGAATGGCGGCCCGGATCGCTGCAGGGCTCTCGCTGCGCGGATTGTCGTCGGTGACGATGACCTTATCCGCGCCTTCGACGGCGACGCGGCCCATGATCGGCCGCTTGCCGCTGTCGCGGTCGCCGCCGGCACCGAACACCACGGTCAGCTTTCCCTTCGCATAAGGACGCAGGCTTACCAGCGCTTTCTTGAGCGCATCCGGCTTGTGCGCATAGTCGATAAAGATCGGCGCGCCGTTGCGGTTGCCGACGAGCTCGAGCCGCCCCTTCGCGCCGGTGAGATGCTCGAGCGCTGCGAAAGTGCGTGCCGGCTCTGCACCGGTTGCGATGGCGAGACCCGCCGCAAGGGCGGCGTTCTGCACCTGGAAGGCACCGACCAGCGGCAGCTTCACTTTATATCTGCGGCCGCCGTGAGCGATGTCGATGACCTGCGCGAAGCCCTCGATGGCGCCGCCGGCCAGCTTGATGTCCTCGCCGTGCTCGCCGACGGTCATGACCCTCAGCCCACGCTTGCGCGCAGCATCGACAACCTGCCCGGCATAACAATCGTCAATTCCGACGACCGCCGTGCCGCCGGTCACGATCAGACTCCTCGAACAGGCGAAGCTTGGCAGCGAGATAAGCTTCGATGGTCGGATGATAATCGAGATGATCGCGCGAAAGATTCGTGAACCCGCCGGCCGCAATGCGCACGCCGTCGAGCCGGTGCTGGTCGAGCCCGTGAGAGGAGGCTTCGAGCGCAAGATGCGTGACCCCCTCGCCTGTCAGCTGGTCGAGCGTGTGGTGAAGGTCGACCGGGTCGGGCGTCGTCAGCGAGCCGTACCGTTCGCCTTTCGGCGACACGATGCCGACCGTTCCGATGCTCGCCGACTGAAATCCCAACGTGTTCCAGATCTGGCGCGTGAACGCGGCGACCGACGTTTTGCCGCTGGTGCCGGTGACGGCGGCAATCGTCTGCGGCTGACGCGGATAGAATTTCGCGGCGGCCAGTGCGAGTGCACGGCGTGCGTTGTCGACCTGAATAAAAGCGACGGCGGGCGGCAAACCCTCCGGCCGCTGCTCGGCAACGACCGCCGCCGCGCCGGCCGCGGCGGCCTGCTTTGCGAAATGCGCGCCGTCGGCCTTGGCGCCTGCGATCGCGATAAAGAGAAACCCGGATTTGACCTTGCGGCTGTCGGCGGCGAGCCCCGCGATGTCGATCGCAGCCTGCCGCGCATCGATCGCCGCCTCCGGCAGAAGATCGCGCAGCTTCACCGCGCCTCCTTCGCGCTCACCAAAAGCAGCTGATCGGCCTTCGGCAGATCGAAGCGCGGCCGGATGTCGAGAAGCGGCGCGACGCGCTCGATGACCTTTGCGCCGACGGGGACAGCATTCCAGCCTGACGTGCTGAAGCCGTGGGTTTCGGGCAGTCCTTGCGGTTCGTCGAGCATGATGAGCAGCAGATAACGGGGCTTATCGGCCGGCAGGATGGCGGTGAAACTGGTCAAGACTTTGGTCTTCGAATACCGCCCGCCGACCACTTTCTCCGACGTGCCGGTCTTTCCCCCGACATAGTAGCCCATAACATTGGCACGGGTCGCCGTGCCTTTTTCCACGTTCAACCGCATCAGGTAGCGCATTTTGTCGGCGGTTTCGGGCTTTATGACCCGTTTGGCCAGCCGGTCCGCTTCCGCCTGGTCGCGCTTGAGGAAGGTCGGCGGAATTAATTTGCCGCCATTCATCAGGGCAGAAATGCCCATGACCGCCTGCAACGGCGCAACGGAAAGGCCGTGTCCGAAGGCAATCGTGACCGTGTTGAGCTCGCCCCAGTGTTTGGGAACCAGCGGCTCGGCACTTTCCGGCAGCTCCGTGCGCAGCCGGTCCAGTTGGCCGAGTTTCCTCAGGAAGGCCTTGTGGTATTCGACTCCGAGCGAGAGCGCCATCCGCGCCGTGCCGATGTTCGACGAATAGGTGAAAATTTCCGGAACGGTCAGGACGCGCCGCTGCGCATGGAAGTCGTTGATCTCGAACTTGCCGTAACGCAACGGCACCCGTGCATCGAACGATGACGACAGAGATATCCGGCCACTGTCGAGCGCCATTGCCAACGTGAGCAACTTGAACGTCGAACCCATCTCGTAGACGCCGGTGGTCAGCCGGTTGAGATGATCGGGGTCATTCGCGATGCGCGGATTGTTTGGGTCGAAATCCGGCTCCGACACCATCGCGATGACCTCGCCGGTATTCACGTCGGCGATGATACCGGCTGCGGCCTTCGCCTTGAATTTATCGCGCGCGGCGGCCAGCTCCTCGCGCAGCGCGTATTGCGCGCGCAAATCGACGGCCAGATTGACCGGACGCTGCAGCTGGTCGGTTGCAAGCCCCGCCATGTGCAGCGCGGCGAGCCCCTGCCCATCGAGCCACTTCTCGATGCCGGCGATGCCCTGATTGTCGATGTTCACGTAGCCGATCTCGTGCGAAACGATCGGCCCGTTTGGATAGACGCGCTTGTTCTCGGTCAGGAAGCCGACACCCGGAATCCCGAGCCGATGAATTTCGCGCTGCTGGCTGGGAGTGATCTCGCGCTTGAGCCAGACGAAACCGCGCTTCGACGACAGGCGCTCGCGCACCTCATTGACGTCAAGATCCGGGAGGACGGCGGTCAGCAATTCAACCGCCTCGTCAACGTCGATGATCTTGCGCGGCTCGGCGAACAGCGACGGTGTCTTCACGTCGGTGGCGATGATCTGGCCGTTACGGTCGAGAATGTCGGGGCGCGCCGTCGCAACCGCATCCTGCGAGACGCTGCGGCGGCCACCGTGGCCCTCGCTGACCGTCGCAAACATCACCAGGCGAAACGTGATGACGGAAAATATGCCGATGAAAGTGACGATCGCCAGCCCGAGCCGTGCTTTTGACTTTACGTTGCGATTGACGTCACGGCCGTAGAGCACGGAACGAAGCACGCGCTGCCATCCGCTTTCCGGGATTTTTGCCCTTGCGTGCATCGGGTCACCGGGCGCGGGCCGGCGGCGGAATGCTGCCGGTCATTTCAGAAGGCGCGAGCATGACCCCGATTGGATCGGCATTCGGCGCGGACGGGGCCGGACGTTCGGGCAACCGGTCGAGGGAGTCGAACTGCGTCGGCTCGATCCGTCGCAGCGTCAGATGCCGGTCTGCGAGGCCCTGAATACGGCTGGGCGCATCGAGTTTCGCCCATTCCGCGCGCAGAACGGCAATGGCGTTGCGCTCATTGCGCAACTCACTGCGCACCTTGGCAACGCGTTCGGCCTGCAGCGTCGAGTCGAACTTGATCTTGTAGACGTAGGACGCCGCCACGATCAGGGCGCCAATGACGAGAATGTTGAGGAGGCGCATGGTCTATCGCCCCTTCAGCACGGAGGACAGCGCGGGCAAATGCGGCAGCAGGCCCGCCGGCACGCCGCGCCGCGCCGCCGTATCGGTTCGCTCGGCGGCGCGCAGCTTGGCCGAGCGCGCGCGCGGGTTACCGGCAACTTCATCGTCTTCCGGCGTCAGCGGACGCTTGGTGAGAACCTGGAAGGTCGGCGCGTGGCGCCTCACTTCCGGCGCATGGCGGGAGCCGCCGCGGGTATCGCCACGGTCCGCAAGGAAGGTTTTGACGATCCGGTCCTCGAGTGAATGAAATGACACCACCACCAGCCGCCCGCCGGGCTTGAGAATCCGCTCAGCCGCCTGCAGTGCGGCAACCAACTCGCCGAGCTCATCGTTCAAAAAAATGCGCAGGGCCTGGAACGTGCGCGTCGCCGGATGGATATCGCCGGCACGCGGGCGAACGATGGTTGCCACGATCTGGGCAAGCTCATGCGTCGTCGCAATTGGCGCAATGATGCGCGCATTGACGATGGCGCGAGCGATCGCGCGCGAATGCCGCTCTTCGCCCAAGGTGAAAATGATACCGGCGAGATCCCGCTCGCTTGCCGCGTTGACCACGTCGGCCGCGCTCGCGCCTTCGCTGCTCATGCGCATGTCGAGCGGCCCGTCGTGGCGGAACGAGAAGCCGCGCTCGCCGCTATCAAGTTGCATCGAGGAGACGCCAAGGTCGAGCACGATGCCGTCGACCGTCTCGTGCCCGGCATCGCGCGCGATGGCGTCGAGATTGGAAAAGCGTTCTTCGATCAGCGTGAGGCGGCCGCCCGCCTGCTCGACCAGATCCGCGCCCAGCGCGATCGCGGTCTGATCGCGGTCGATGCCGATCACCTTGCAGTCGGCGGCCGCGAGAATGGCGCGCGTATAGCCGCCGGCACCGAAGGTGCCGTCGATATAGACGCCGCCGTTGCGGACATTGAGGAAACCGACCGCATGGCGGCCGAGCACGGGAATGTGGGGGGCCGGTCCGCCAGCGACAGCCGAGCCGCCGCCGCCCGCCATCATTCCCGTGCTCCAGGCGCGTTGCGCGCCGCCACCTGGGAACTCAGCTGCCCTTTGAGCGCGCGCACCTTTTGGGTGGCCTCCGCGAGCTCTTTCTGGAAACGCCCGGGCTCCCAGATCTGAAACTTCTGACCGAGACCGACGAATGACACCGTGTCGGTAATTCCTGCGTGGCGCTTCAGGTTCTCGCTCAACACCACCCGCCCCTCTCCATCGACTTTCAGTGTCTCGCTCGTTCCGTACAGCGCCAGAGCGAGCCGCTCGCGCTCTTCCGAAAACGACCCGAAGCGTCCGATCAACGCCTCGATCTCCGCTATCAACGCGCGACCCCCCGCATCGATCGCGGGACAGTCCAGCGCCGGATAACAATAAAGACCCTCGAAGCCGTCCCGGACGAGCACTGCGCGAAATGCACCGGGGATCGACACGCGCCCCTTGGAGTCGAGCCGCAGCGTGAAATTCGCCACGAAGCGGTCCATACCCCGCACCCCATACCGACTGGACACAACCAATGGATGTATTAAGACAGGCCCTCAAGCTCACCGTGTTGCCGGATGAACCCGGCTCGCACGGAAGGCGTCCCATACTGGGAAATCGGTGGGATATCATGGGATTACGTGACCGTCAACAAATCGGCCCCAATCCAACGCGAAGCACGGCGTTGTCGCAGATCGGTCCCATTAACGGCGGTTAAACTTAAAGAAACGTTGCCGAATTCCAGCTTCGTGAGACGCCCATGTGGATCGGGTTGTTCAGCGACATTCACGCCAACCGCGAGGCGCTGGAGGCGTGTCTCAGCCATGCCCGCGGCAATGGCATCACCCGTTTCATCTTCCTCGGCGACTACGTGGGCTACGGCGCGGATCCCGGCTTTGCGGTCGACACCGTGCTGCGCGAGGTCGAGAACGGCGCGACTGCGCTGCTCGGCAACCATGACGATGCCATCGCATCGGGCACCGACGGCATGAATGCGGTTGCGGCCGCGGCCATTGATTGGACGAGATCCCAGCTCACCGCCGCACAGCGTGACTTTCTTGCGCGGTTGCCGCTGACCTTTGACGACAGTGACAGGCTATTCGTGCACGCAAGCGCGCACGACCCCGCCGGTTGGGAATACATCACGAGCATTGAAGATGCATCGGCCAGCTTCGCCGCGACGCGCGCACAAGCGACGTTCTGCGGTCATGTGCATGTGCCGCAGCTCTACCGCTTACTGCCCAATCGGCAACTCTCGGGGATAATTCCGGCGCCGGCGATCGAAATTCCGCTGCACGTGAAAGAAAGATGGATCGCGGTGATCGGTTCGGTGGGCCAACCGCGCGACGGAAATCCGGCGGCCTGCTACGGCGCGATCGAGACCGAACGCAATGTTCTGGTCTATGTGCGCGTTCCTTACGATGCGGAAACGGCCGCCCGCAAAATTCAACACGCTGGCCTGCCTCCAATTCTGGGGCTTCGTCTTCTTGAGGGCATGTAATCGCAATGCCAGCCGCTTTTCTCCAAGCTTGCTTTTTCGACTGGCCGCGGTGAATGATGCCCGGCTTCCGTCTCCACGCACCGGTGTGTTCCGGCCCATGTCTCTCTTGAAGTCTGTTTTTCAGCCGGATTCGTTCATTGTCGCCGATGTCGCGCCGACGCCGAATTTCGACGCGCGCAAGGACAATCGCGCGCCGGATATGATTTTGCTGCACTACACCGGAATGCAGACCGGCGAGGCGGCATTGCAGCGTCTCACCGCGGCGCAGAGCAAGGTATCCGCACACTACGTGGTGTTCGAAAACGGCAGAATTGTACAGTGCGTGCTCGAAGAGTGGCGCGCGTGGCACGCAGGTGAATCGTCCTGGGCGGGCGAGACCGACATCAATTCCTGCTCGATCGGCATCGAGATCGTCAATCCCGGTCATGAGTTCGGTTATTCGGATTTTCCGCTGCGTCAGACTGCGGCCGTCATCGCGCTGTGCAGGTCGATCATCACCCGGCGCGGGCCGATCAGTGCCGATCGCATCCTCGCGCATTCCGACGTCGCGCCCGCCCGCAAGCAGGATCCGGGCGAGAAATTTCCCTGGGGCCTGCTCAGTGAATCCGGTGTCGGTCACTGGGTGCGCGCCGCGCCTCTCGACCTTGAAGGATCCGGCCTCAGGCCTGGCGACCGTGGCGACGCGGTGACGCGGCTGCAGCGCGCGTTTCGGTCCTATGGCTACGGGTTGGCGGAAACCGCGACCTACGACGATGCGACACGCGAGGTGGTGACAGCATTCCAGCGGCATTTCCGGCAGGCCCGCGTCGACGGCATTGCCGACCCTTCGACGCGGCTGACGTTGCGCGCGCTGATCGAAACGCGGCCGGCGCCGCTCGGTCAGCCCAAGCAAAATGCTGGCTTTTAGGGGCCTTTAAGGCTGTGGCACGACCGGCCTTGACCTGACCGGCGCGTATCACCATTCCTATCCCGTCAGTCGGCCGGACGGCCGCCCCGCGCCAATGCCGAAAGGCGGCCGGGGAGGAAAGTCCGGGCTCCACGGACAAACGGTGCCGGATAACGTCCGGCGGGATGAGCCCTTCGGGGCCGGCCCAGGGACAGTGCCACAGAGAACAGACCGCCTCGGCGCGTTGCGTTTAGCCGCGGCAAGGGTGAAACGGTGCGGTAAGAGCGCACCGCGTTTCCGGCGACGGAAGCGGCACGGCAAACCCCACCGGGAGCAAGACCGAATAGGAACGGCGCGGGATTGATCCCCGCTTTCGCGGGGACAGGTCCCGGATCTGTCCGGATCAGCCGTTCGGGTAGGTTGCTTGATGCGCCGGGCAACCGGCGTGCAAGAGGAATGGCCGTCATGTTTGCGGCTCGCGCCGCAGGCCATACAGAACCCGGCTTACAGGCCGGCTGATACGTTGTAAGGGGGCTCGGCGGCAAAACCGCCGGGCCCCCGCCAATTTATGCGGTCATCACTTTCGCATATCGACCAATCATCGCACTTGGCTGGTGGAGCAGTGCGCTACCGGCTAGCGTCCGCCTCCCGCATGACGACCTCCCGCGAACGATTCGGAATAGCGCTCGGAATTGCCGGCGTGCTGTTGTTCGGCGGCACGCTTCCGGCAACGCGCCTTGCTGTCGTCGCCTTCGATCCGTTTTTTCTCTCCGCCGCGCGCGCGACAATCGCCGGATGCACCGGCCTTGCGCTGCTGCTCGTCTTGCGGCGGCCGATCCCGCCGCGCGCAACGTGGCTTGAATTCGTTTTGACCGGCATCTGCACGATCATCGGTTTTCCGGTGTTCATGGCGCTGGCGATGGCGGATGTTCCGGCGTCGCACGGCGGTGTCGTGCTCGGCATCATTCCGCTCGCAACCGCGGCGGCCGCCGCGCTCGTTGCGCATGAGCGGCCGAGCGCCGGCTTCTGGCTGGCGAGCATCGTTGGCGCTGCGATCGTCGTCGTCTTCATGGTGCGGCAAAGCGGCGCCAACACAATCCAGCTCGGCGACATTTATCTGCTCGGCACGGTGCTCTCGGGCGCGTTCGGCTATACGTTATCGGGCCGGCTGAGCCGCACGCGGCCGGGCTGGGAGGTGATTTCGTGGCAGGTGGCGTCATTCCTGCCGCTGTCGATCATTGCCGCCTACATTCTATGGCCGGCGTCGCTTGCCGGCGTGCCGGCATCGGCCTGGGCCGGCCTCACCTATGTCAGCTTCGTCAGCCAGTTCTTCGCGTTTTTCGTCTTCAACGCCGCGATGGCGATGGCCGGCGTGGCGCGCGCAGGCCAATTGATGCTGCTGCAGCCGTTCGTGATCGTCGCCCTGTCGATCCCGGTGAACGGCGAACGTTTCGAATTGTCGACGCTGCTTTACGCGGCCGCCGTCGTCGCGGTGGTCGTGATCGGCCAGCGCATGCAGGTCACCCGCCGCTAGCGCGCGTCAAGCATCGTCGACGGCAGCCAGAGCGCCAGACCGGGAAATGCGGCAACAAGAACCACGGCCACGCACATGAGAAAGAACAGCGGCAGCGCATAGGCTCCAATGGTGAAGATATTGCGCCCCGTCATGCCCTGCAGGACATAGAGGTTGAAGCCGACCGGCGGTGTGATCTGCGCCATCTCGACGACCAGCACGATATAAATTCCGAACCAGATCAGGTCGAAGCCGGCCTTCGTCACCAGAGGGATGATGATCGAGGTCGTGAGCACGACCATCGAAATGCCGTCCAGGAAACAGCCAAGCACGATGTAGAATGCCGTGAGCACGGTCAGCAGCGCCCACGGCGGCATGTTGAACCCGCTGATCCACTCGGCAAGCGCGCTCGGGATGCCGGTAAAACCCATTGCGGCTGTGAGATATGCGGCACCCGCCAGGATGAAGGCGATCATGCAGCTGGTACGTGTCGCGCCCATCAGCGAGTCGACGAAGCCTTGCTTTGTCAGCGTTCCGGACCACCAACTTAGTCCCAGCGCCAGAAATACGCCGACGACAGCGGCTTCCGTCGCCGACGCCAGCCCGCCATAGATCGAGCCGATCACGCCGAGGATCAGCAGCGCCACCGGAATAAGCCGCCGCGACGCATAAACACGTTCGCGAAACGGGACCGGCGGTTCGGGCGGCGGCATGCGCGTATGATTGAACAATGCCCATGCCACGATGAAACCCATGAACAGACCGGCGAGCACGATTCCCGGAATGACGCCGGCAATGAACAGTCGCGCGATCGACTGGTCGGTCGCGGTGGCATAGACAATCATGATGATCGAGGGCGGAATGAGCAGACCAAGCGTCCCGGAGCCGGCGAGCGTTCCGATTGCCATGCGTTCGTCGTAGCCGCGCTTGAGCAATTCCGGCAGCGCGATGCGGCCGATGGTGGCGCAGGTAGCGGCCGACGAACCGGACACGGCGGCGAAAATCGCGCAGCCAATCACGTTCACGTGCAGCAGACGTCCAGGCAGTTTCTGCAGCCACGGCGCCAATCCTTCGAACATGTCGTCGGACAATTTGGTGCGATAGAGAATCTCGCCCATCCAGATGAACATCGGCAGCGCCGTGAGATCCCACGAGTTCGATGCCGTCCACATCGAGGTCGCGAGCACCTGTCCCGCCGGCGTCGCAACTTTCGTAAGAACTGCAGCAAAGCCGCACACCGCCAGCGCAATCGCGATCCAGACGCCGGAGCCCAGAATGAGAAACAGAAGCAGCATCAGCACGAGTGAAAGCTCGACGACGGACATCGCTAGCCTTCTTTCCCGAGCGTGATTGCATCTTCCGCGACTGCGAAACGTGGGGCGGCCCCGGCTTAGGACTATGAAAAACTCGTCGACCAATGCTGCGGTCAAGATCAGCGAACCAACCGCCATTGCCGCCTGCGGGTAGACCAGCGGCACACGGATGACGCCCGCGGACACTTCATGGAATAGGAATGACACCCACGCGAAATTGCCGAGATGGCCCGTCATATAAGCGGCGCATGCTGCCGCAAAGCCAAACGCCCAAAGCTCGACGAAATAACGGGTGCGTTCGCTGAGCGCCCCAAGCACCATCGTGACGCGGATATGCGCACCGGCTTTCAGCGTGCCCGCGAGCGCAAGGAAGCTCGCTGCGGCGAGCAGATAACCGCAGATTTCATTGAGCGAGAGGATAACGAAGTCGGTGCGCGGCAGGTGCAGAAGCGCGAGCGCGCCATCAAGCAGGCGTCCAGCGAGCTGCAGGCCGACCAACAGCGCGATCGCGACCAGACACAGGGCTGAACCCCACAGCGCGGCGCGATAAAGCGTATCGAGCGCGCGCCGCACTTATTTCCTGTATGTCGCCAGCATTGCCGCACCGTCAGGCCCGGCCGACTTCTCCCACTCGGACGCAATGGTCGAGCCGATTTTGGCGAGGCCGTCCTTCAACTCCGGACTCGGCGGCATAACCTTGATGCCGGCGTCTTTCAGCGCCTTGGTCTTGATCGTCATTTCCTCGATCGACAATTTCCAGCCCCGATCTTCCGCGGCTTTGGCGGCGTCGGTGACTGCTTTCTTTTCGGCAGCAGAGAGTTTGTCGAAAGCGGCCTTGTTCACGATCACGATGTTGCGCGGCAACCAAGCCTGCGTGTCGATGTAGTGCGTCAGGTAATCCTGCGACTTGGTGTCGACGCCGGTGGAGGCCGAGGTGATCATCACGTCGACACGGCCGGTGGCAAAAGCCGTGGGAAGGTCCGGCACCTCGATCTGCGTCGGGATCGCACCGGCCAGCGCGGCGATGCGGCCGATCATTGCGTTGTAGGTGCGGAATTTGAGACCCTTGAGATCGTCGACGGACTTGATCTCGCGCTTGGCGTAAAGACCCTGCGGCGGCCACGGCACCGAGTACAAGAGCATCAGGCCTTCGGATGCGAGCTGCTTTTCCAGATACGGCTTTTGCGCCGCGTAGAGTTTCCGCGAAGCATCGTAGCCGGTGGCAAGAAACGGCACCGAGTTCGAGCCCGTAGACCGCCGCCTCGTTCGACGACAGAGATTCGAGCATTTCACCGATCGGCGTGGTCCCTTGGCGGACGCTGCGTTTGATTTCGGCATGCTTGATCAGCGAGCCAGCCGAGTGGATCGCAATTTTGAGGGAGCCGTTGGTCGCCTTGTCGACGTCGGCCGCGAACTGCATGATGTTGCGGGTGTGGAAATTGCCGTCAGGATACGGCGTCGGCATATCCCATTTGGTTTGCGCGGAAGCAGCAGTCGTAATGCCGCCGGCAAGCATCAAGCCCGCGCACACTCGGGCGAAATTTTTCATAGGTCCCTCCACCATTTCTTCGACGTTCGGTACAAGCATGGAGCCAAGTCCAGCGCGCTGGCAAGGCCATGCCGAAAAATTCTGCTCAGATCGGTTCAACGCCGTTTGCCCGAAGCGTCGGCGCGGCCGCGGGCGCGGTGAGAAAACGGATCAGCGCCTGCGCCGCGTCGCGTTCCTTCGCGGAAGCGCTCAAGCCTGCCGCAAAACCGATCTTGGTCTGCAGGTCCTCCGGAATCGGCCCAACCAAATCGACGCCGGGCACGCCGGTGATGCGCGTCGCCACCACCACAACCATGTCGGCTTCCCCGCGCGCGACAACTTCGACCGTGTCTTCGGCCGCCATCGGCTTGAGCTTGCCTTGCATCTCGGCCTTGATGCCGAGCCGGTCGAGCAGGCTGACGAAATAGAGTCCGCTCGCGCCCTTGCCCGGATAGGCAATGGCTTTCGCCGCCAGCAGCGTGCGCTTGAAGGCTTCCGCCGATGAGATGTCGGGCTTCGGCGCCCCCTTTCGGACGGCAAGCCCCAGGCCGGAGCGGCCGATATCGGCACGGCTGCCCGCGACCAGCTTGCCGTCCTTGATCAGCGCATCGATGACCGGCGGATTGAGCACCGCGACGTCAAAGGCCTCGCCGGCTTCGATCTTCTTTTTCAGGTCGGCATTGACCTCGAAATGCAACTTGATCGTGTTGCCGGTGGCGCGTTCGAACTGCGTGCACAATTCCCGCACCGCCGCCTTGGCGCCATTGCCGCTCAAAACCCGAAGCTCGGCGGCCTGCGCAGCCGAACCTGCGACAAACAGCGCCGCGATAAATACGAGCAGTCCTCGCATGGTCTCACCAGTTTTTTCGCGGCGTTCAGCCTAACAGGCTTGTTTCACCCCTGACAGGCCGGACATAGTGGTATCTCCATTTTTGAATTTGATACCCAATTCGATATCCATGGCGAGAAAAACTTCACCGCAGCTTTGGGACTTCTGGATCGACCGCGGCGGCACCTTCACCGACGTGGTCGGGCGCCGCCCCGACGGATCGCTGGTCGCGCACAAGCTCCTGTCGGAAAATCCCGAAGCCTATGCCGACGCCGCCGTGCAGGGCATCCGCAACCTGCTTGGCCTGAAGCCGGGAGAAGCAATCCCGGCCGGGCACGTCGGCGCGGTGAAAATGGGCACGACGGTCGCCACCAATGCGCTGCTCGAGCGCAAGGGCGAGCGCACCGCGCTGCTCGTCACCAAAGGCTTCCGCGACGCACTGAAGATCGGCTACCAGGCGCGGCCGAAGATCTTTGCCCGCCACATCATCAAGCCGGACATGCTCTACGAGCGTGTTGTTGAAGTCGACGAGCGCGTCCGTGCCGACGGCACGGTGGAGCGTGAACCCGATCTCGCGGCTGTGCGTACGGAGCTGAACGCCGTCAAGACCGACGGAATCAAGGCGGTCGCGATCGTTTTCATGCACGCCTACCGCCATGCCGATCACGAAAGAAAGGTGGCGGCGCTGGCGCGCGAGATGGGTTTTTCGCAGGTCTCGGTCAGCCACGAGGTCTCGCCGCTGATCAAGCTGGTCGGCCGCGGCGACACGACAGTGGTCGATGCCTATCTCTCGCCCATCCTGCGGCGTTACGTGGCGCAGGTCGACAGGGACCTTGACGCAAAGCGGTCCGCCGCACGCCTGATGTTCATGATGTCGTCCGGCGGTCTGACGGCCGCGGAATTATTCCAGGGCAAGGATGCGATCTTGTCCGGTCCGGCCGGCGGCGTGGTCGGGATGGCGGAGACCGGAAAGCAGGCCGGGCTGAACCGCCTCATCGGCTTCGACATGGGCGGCACCTCGACCGACGTCTCGCATTTCGACGGCGAGTACGAGCGCGCCTTCGAGACGGAAGTCGCCGGCGTGCGCATGCGCGCGCCGATGATGCTGATCCACACCGTCGCCGCCGGCGGCGGTTCGATCCTGCATTTTGACGGCGCCCGTTTCCGGGTCGGCCCGGATTCGGCGGGCGCCAATCCCGGCCCGAAATGTTACCGGCGCAATGGACCGCTCGCCGTCACCGACGCCAATGTGATGGTCGGCAAGCTCATCCCCGATTTCTTTCCGAAGATTTTCGGACCGTCGCAAAGCCTGCCGCTCGATGCGCATGCCGTGCGCATGGCCTTCACCGATCTCGCCCAGCAGGTCGGCGGCAGAAAGCCCGAAGACGTCGCCGACGGCTTCATCAAGATCGCGGTCGAGAATATGGCCAATGCGATCAAGAAGATTTCCGTGCAGCGCGGCTATGACATCACGCATTACGCGCTGAATTGCTTCGGAGGCGCGGGCGGCCAGCATGCCTGCCTGGTCGCCGACGCGCTCGGCATGACGCGCGTGCTCATTCATCCCTTCTCGTCGCTGCTCTCAGCCTACGGCATGGGCCTCGCCGACATCCGCGCCTCGCGCGAGCAGGCCATCGAGCTGCCGTTCGGCGGCAAGGCCTTCAAGGCGATCGCGCGGGTCGGGGCATTGCTCGGAAAAGCGACCAAAGAAGAGGTCGAAGGTCAGGGTGTGCCGCCCGGCAAGATCAAAGTCTTCGTGCGCGCGCATATTCGTTACGCCGGCACCGATACCCCGCTCGTGGTTCCGGCAGGCAGCGCCGCGGCGATGAAGCGCGCGTTCGAGAAGGCTCACAAGGCGCGGTTCGGCTTCATCGATCGCACAAAGCAGATCGTCATCGAGGCCGTATCGGTCGAGGCCGTCGGCGGCGGCGCCAAATTCACCGAGAAGGCCGCCCGGCGGTCGCGCGCCGCGCTGCCAAAACCAGCCCTGCGCACGCAATTCTTCTCCGGCGGCGACTGGCACAACGCCAACGTCTACACGCGCGACCAGCTCAAGCCCGGATCCCGCGTCAAAGGAGCCGCCATCATCATCGAGCCGCACCAGACCATCGTGGTCGAGCCAGGCTGGCAGGCCGAACTGACGGCCAGAAATCATCTCGTGCTCACCCGCGCCAAAAAGCTCAAGCGCGTTCACGCCATCGGAACGCACGCCGATCCCGTGATGCTGGAAGTGTTCAACAATCTCTTCATGTCGATTGCCGAACAGATGGGTGTTTCGCTGCAAAACACCGCTTACTCCGTGAATATCAAGGAGCGGCTTGATTTTTCGTGCGCCGTTTTCGCGCATGACGGCACGCTTGTTGCCAACGCGCCGCACATGCCGGTTCATCTCGGCTCGATGGACCGCGCAGTCGAAACGATCATCCGCGAAAACCAGGGCCACATCCGGCCCGGCGACGTCTATGCCATCAACGCCCCCTACAACGGGGGTACTCACCTGCCCGATATCACGGTCTGCACGCCGGTTTTCGACGACAAAAAGAAGTCGATCCTGTTCTGGGTGGCGTCGCGCGGACACCACGCCGATGTCGGCGGCATTTCCCCAGGTTCGATGTCGCCGAATGCCACGACGATCGAGCAGGAAGGCGTGCTCTTCGACAATTTCAAGCTGGTCGATCGCGGCCGCTTTCGTGAAAAGGAATTGCTGGCAGCGCTCACCGGGGCAAAATATCCGGCGCGCAACCCGGTCCAGAACATCAACGACATCAAGGCACAGATCGCCGCCAACGAGAAAGGCGTGGCCGAGCTGCGCAAGATGGTGCAGCACTTCACGCTGCCGGTCGTGAAGGCCTACATGCAGCACGTGCAAGACAACGCGGCCGAGAGCGTTCGGCGCGTGATCGACCGATTGCACGATGCGGAATTCAGCTACGAGATGGACCAGGGCACCTTCATCAAGGTCAAGATCACGGTCGACAAGAAAAAACGCGAGGCGACAGTCGATTTCACCGGCACAAGCGAGCAGCAGCCGACAAATTTCAATGCGCCGGAGCCGGTGACACGCGCGGCCGTGCTCTACGTATTCCGCGTGATGGTCGACGACGAGATCCCGATGAATGCGGGCTGCCTGCGTCCGATCAACATCGTGATCCCAAAACGGTCCATGCTGTCGCCGGAATATCCGGCCGCCGTCGTGGCCGGCAACGTGGAAACCTCGCAAGCCGTCACCAATTGCCTGTTCGGCGCGCTCGGCGCCCTCGCAGCCGCGCAGGGCACCATGAACAATCTCAACTTCGGCAATGCCCGCCATCAATACTACGAGACGATCTGCTCCGGCTCGCCGGCGGGCCCGGGCTTCAACGGCACCGACGCCGTGCACACGCATATGACGAATACGCGCCTCACCGATCCGGAGGTGCTGGAGTTTCGCTATCCCGTCGTGCTCGAGGACTTCCACATTCGTCCCGGCTCCGGCGGGCGCGGCAAGTGGCACGCCGGCGACGGCATTCGCCGCACCATTCGGTTCCTCGAAAAAATGGAATGCACGATCCTGTCAGGACACCGGCGGGTGCCGCCGTTCGGCCTGGCCGGCGGCGAAGCAGGCCAGGTCGGCGAAAACTGGGCGCGGCGGAAGGACGGCGCGCATGGAGAAGCTGCAGGGGTGCGACGCTACCGTAATCGATGAAAACGAGGCCATTATCATTCAAACGCCGACCGCCGGCGGCTACGGTACCCCCGAAAACCGCTAATTGAATCGACCGGCTGCGCCGGCCGTTAAGCATTCGCTTCGGCCGCACTTGATTTTGACCCCTCCGACGCCGACTCTTTCGGGTATGCGCACAACGATTCTGACCGCCCTGCTCGTGACCGCGCTCGCTACGCCGGCGCTGGCGCAGAGCTATCCCGTGTCCGGCAAGTGGGGCGAGAGCAATAGCTCTGAAAAAGGCCCGATCGACTGCACCGACAACAGCCGCGTGATCGACTTTAACGGCGATCAGCGAACCGACAGCAACGGCGGCGTGCCGGAATACCGGAACAAGTCAGTGCAGAGGGTCGGCCAGTCGGACTATCGCATCGTCGATGAGTTCAGCAACGCACAGGTCAGCGCCGGCCAGAGCGAATACACGCTGCGCAAGATCGATTCCGATCGTATCGTGATGAATCAGTCCGGCACCGCGTTGAACCTGCAGCGCTGCAAGTAACGCCAGCGCCGTTTCCACACAGTTCGGATCAGTTGCGCGCGATGATTTCGCGCTCGCCGCGATGCACCGGCGTCGCTCTTGTGATTTTGCCGGAGCCGCGCCGCATCAGAATCGACGGACGGCGCTTTTTCAAAGTGCTTCTGCGGCGCCGGCGTGGCCGGGGCCGCTCGATGCGCAAGTGCCGAAGCTGTGCACTCGCGGAGCTGGCGAGGGAATTGGCGAGCAACAGTGGCACGCCGAGCACCTCGCTCCAGGCCCGCCATTCGGCGAGCGCCTCATCGGGCCGCGGCGTCAGGTAGAGCGGCAGCGTCAGTGATGGATCGCTGTGTTCCAGGACAATTGCGAGCAGGTCTGCTTCACCGCCCTCGCCCGGCACCAGATGCAATGAAATGCCGTCGAACGCCTTCACCGGCATGTTGAGCGCCATGCGCATGCCGGACAGCGAGCGCCTCAACACCACACGTTCGCGATGAAGCTCGATGTCCCGTACCCGCCCATCGGCGGCGGCATCGCTCGCGCAAAACCGCACGGGCAGGCCGAAGGGGTCGAGCCGCAGGGCGCGGCCCGACCCGGCGCATCCGCCACTTCGCATTTGACGCCTCGAAACTCTCCCGCGCCCGATCTAGTCGCCGGGTCGCGCGTCATTCGTGGCAGAAACGCGTCCAAATCCGCTTAAAGTTATGGGTTAACCGGTCGTAGCTGCGGCACATGATTGACGCCGCGTTGCGAACCATGATTGACGAGGTGTTGCCGGCACGCGGCAAATTGTGCGATCCGGCCGTTGAACCGCGCGCTCCTGCGCCCATTTGGAACTCAACAATGCTTTCGTCTGTCGATTCCCTTCTGGACCTGAGCGCGCTGACCGATCGCGCCGACCGGCTCGTTAGGGCCGCACACGCGGCCGGTGCCGACGCGGCGGATGCGGTTGCGGTGCGTTCGATGTCGCTCGCCATCGAGGTGCGAGACGGGAACACGGAAGAATCCGAGCGCGCCGAAGGCGACGACCTCGGCCTGCGCGTCTTCATCGGCCGGCGTCAGGCCGTGGTGTCAACCAATGAAGTCACGGCCAACGGCGCTGCGGCGCTTGCGGAACGCGCCGTCGCGATGGCGCGGGCGACGCCCGAGGACAAGTTCGCCGGCCTCGCCGACGACAAACTACTGGCCCACAAGTTTCCCGATCTCGACCTGATCGATCCCGACCTGCCCAGCGTGCAGGAGCTCGAAGCCATGGCCCGGGCGGCCGAGGAGGCAGGGCTTACGGTCAAGGGCGTCAGCAAATCCGGCGGCGCGTCCGCCTCGGCCGGAATCGGCGGGGTGGTGCTGGTCACCAGTCACGGTTTCCATGGCGCTTATCTCGGGTCCAACCACCACGTGTCGATGACCGCGATCGCCGGTGAAGGCACCGGCATGGAGCGCGACTACGACTACAGCGCCGTGCGGCACGCCGGCGATCTGGAATCGCCGGAAAAAATCGGCCGCAATGCGGCAGAGCGGGCGATTGCGCGCCTCAACCCGCGCAAAGTCAGCACGCGCAAGGTGCCGGTCGTGTTCGACCCGCGCTCCGCCGGCTCGCTGGTTTCGCATCTTGCCAGCGCCGTCAATGGTTCGTCGATCGCGCGCAAGATCAGCTTCCTGCGAGACAAGATGGGCGCGAAACTGTTCGCCGACGGGATTCGCATTATCGACGACCCGCTGCGCAAACGCGGGCTGCGCTCGCATCCGTTCGACGGCGAAGGCGTCGCCGGGAAAAAACTCGCATTGGTCGAGGACGGCATTCTGCGTTCGTGGCTGCTCGACAGCGCGACCGCACGCGAGCTCGGCCTTGCCACCACCGGGCACGCGCAGCGCAATGCATCGTCGGTGCCCTCCCCCAGCCCGAGCAACCTGCATCTCGAACCCGGCCGCGCTGACGCCGGATGCGCTGATCGCGGATATCGCGGACGGCTTCTACGTCACCGACCTGATCGGCATGCGGCGCCAACATGGTCACCGGCGACTACAGCCGCGGCGCCTCCGGCTTCTGGATCGAAAACGGAAAACGCACTTATGCGGTGAGCGAGGTTACCATCGCGGGCACCCTGCTTGAGATGTTCCGGACGCTGACGCCGGCCAACGATCTGGAATTCCGGTACGGCACCAACGCACCCACCTTGCGGGTTGAGGGTCTGACCGTTGCCGGCCAGTGAGACAAGCGCGCTGCGCGCGCCGCTCGAGGCCGTGATGCGCGAGGCCGGCGCGCTTGCCCGTAAAACAGCGCAAGGCGCGTTCAGGCACTGGACCAAAGGCGAGGACCGGTCTCCCGTCAGCGAAGCCGACATCGCGGTCAACGATCTGCTGCACCAGCGGCTGACCGCGCTCGCGCCAGGCGCCGGCTGGCTGTCGGAAGAGACGCGAAGGCTCAGCCGGACACAACGCACGCGCTGATATGGATCGTCGATCCGATCGACGGCACGCGCGCTTTCATCTCCGGACGGGCCGATTGGTCCATCTCGGCCGCACTGGTCGAAGACGGACGCCCGCTTGTCGCCGCGCTCTACGCGCCGGTGAGCGAAGAGATCTTTCTTGCAGCGCGCGGCGCCGGTGCGACGCTCAACGGTACGCCAATCAAGGCGAACGACGGCGATGGATTGCGCGGAGCAAAGATCGCCGGACCCAAGCGCTACCTGGACCGGTTTTCAAACCTCGCGGAGGGCACGCTCGCCCAGCCGAAAGTCCACTCGCTCGCCCTGCGGCTCGCGCGCGTGGCGCAAGGGGCCTTCGACGCTGCTTTCGCCTCGCGGGGCAGCCATGACTGGGACCTTGCAGCCGCCGACCTTTTGGTGCACGAAGCCGGCGGCGCGCTGACCGATTTCACAGGAAGGCCGCTGAAATACAACGGTTCGCAGGCCGTTCACGGCGCGCTCATCGCAGCCGGTCAGGCCCGCCATGACGCCTTGATCGGACTGGTGCGCGACCGAAAAGCGGAATTCGCATAGAGTTGACCGAACCTCTCCTGAGATCGACCCATGTCCTGCAGACTTGCCCGCAACGAAACCGCAATTGCTCCATCTCGTCCTCGGCGGCGAGCTCACCGAGCTCGGAGGCACAGAGTTCAAGGACCTCAACAAGGTCGACATCGTCGGCGTCTACCCGAACTATGCGAGCGCCTACGTCGCATGGAAGGCGAAAGCGCAGCAGACCGTCGACAACGCGCACATGCGCTATTTCATCGTTCACCTGCACCGACTGCTCGATCCCGAGACTACTGGTCGCACGGCACGGTAGGGCAGGCTTGATGGTGTCACTCAAGCGCTTCACCGCCTCGTCCGTGTTCCAGGAGATCATGGGCACGCTCGGCGCCTGGTATCTTCGCTTCGTCTGGTTCACCAGCCGCCCTGTCGTGGAGCCAGGGGCCATGACCATGTACGAGATGGCCGAGACGCCGGCGATTATTGCGGCATGGCACGGCCAGCATTTCCTGATGCCGTTCATCAAGGACGCCAAGCGGCATCGCGCCAAGGTGCTGATATCGCGTCATCGTGACGGCGAGATCAATGCGCGCACCGCGGAAAAGCTGGGCATTGGCACGATCCGTGGGTCCGGCGCGCACAACGGCGAATTCCATCGAAAAGGCGGCACGATCGCCTTCCATGAGATGCTCGAAGCGCTCAAGGATGGTTACAATGTCGCAATGACCGCCGATGTCCCGAAAGTCGCACGTGTCGCCGGTCTTGGCGTGGTGAAGCTTGCCCAGCATTCCGGCCGCCCCATCTACCTGGTGGCGATGGCATCGAGCCATCGAATCGAACTCGACAACTGGGACCGCACCGCGATCAACCTGCCCTTCAGCCGGATCGGCATCGCCGCGACTGGCCCTATCTTTGTTTCGCGCGAAGCCGACGTCGGCGCCCTTGAAGACGCCCGCAAACAGCTGGAAGAAGAACTCAACCGGCTGACGACGCGCGCTTACGACCTCGCGGATAAATCCGGGGGCAACGCGTCGTGAGCAGATTGCCCGCCGGCTTGATGATCTACCGCCTGGTGTCGCGGGCGGCGGCACCATTCGCCCCCATGCTGCTTGCGCGCAGGGCCAAGCGCGGAAAAGAACATCGTCAACGTCTTCCCGAACGGCGTGGCGAAAGCCGCATCGCGCGGCCGGACGGACCACTGATCTGGCTGCACGGCGCAAGCGTGGGAGAGCTTGCCAGCGTCCTGCCGCTGATCGAGCGGATTCGCGCGCGGGGCATTCCCATCCTGGTCACGACCGGCACCGTTACATCGGGCGATCTCGCAGAGCAGCGCCTGCCGCGCGGCGTCGTGCATCAGTTCATGCCGGTCGACGTTCCGCGCTTCGTCGGCCGCTTCCTCGACCATTGGCGGCCCGACCTCGCTTTGTTCGTAGAATCCGACCTCTGGCCGAACATGATCATCGAAGCCTCGGATCGCGGCGTGCCCATGGTCCTGGTCAACGGACGGCTCTCGGAAGATTCGTTCCGGCGCTGGCGGCGCCTTCCAAAGTCCATCGCGTATCTTTTGCAGCGGCTCGATCTCTGCCTTACCGGCACAGCCCCCGACGCAACGCGCTTTGGCGAGCTTGGGGCGCCGCAAGTTTTCACGACCGGCAATCTCAAGCTCGACGTGCCCGCACCGCCGGCCGATCCGGCGGCGCTCGCCGCCTTGCAGGATGCCATCGGCGACCGGCCCGTGATTGCTGCCGCCTCGACCCATGCCGGCGAAGAGGATCCCCTCCTTGAAGCCCACATCCGGCTGCGCGCCAATTTTCCCGGCCTGCTTACTCTGATCGCCCCGCGCCACCCCGAGCGCGGCGCGAGCATCGTCGCGGTCGCCGCCGCCGCCGGCCTGTCCGCGGCGATGCGCTCGCGCGGGGAATTGCCAAACCGCAATACCGATATCTATGTCGCGGACACCGTCGGTGAGCTCGGCCTCCTTTACCGCGTGGCACCCGCCGTCTTCATCGGCGGCTCGCTCGTCAAGCATGGCGGACAAAATCCGATCGAGGCCGCCAAGCTCGGCTCCGCAATTCTGCACGGTCCTCACGTCTGGAACTTTGCGGAAATCTACGCTGCGCTCGACGACGCGCACGGCGCGGAACCGGTTGCCGGCCCCGATCGCCTTGTCGCGCATCTCGCCGCGTGGCTCAGCGACCCCGATGCCTGTGCACGGGTCGCCGATACCGGACATACAGTAGTCGAGACCCTCGGTGGCGCGCTCGATCGGACGTTGGCGTCGCTCGACCCCTATCTGATGCAATTGCAACTTCATCAAAGAGCTCGCCATGCGTGAACCGGCCTTCTGGTGGTGCGGTGCAGGCCCGCAGGCCCAGCTCCTCGCGCCCCTGGGGCTCATCTATGGAGTGATCGCCGCGCGGCGCATGGCGAAGACGGGCGCGCAAGCCGGCCTGCCCGTGCTGTGCGTGGGCAACTTCACGCTCGGCGGCGCCGGAAAGACGCCTGCCGTCATCATGCTTGCAAAGATGCTCACCGACGGCGGCGGGCGCCCGTTTTGCCTGAGCCGCGGTTACGGCGGCAACCGAGGCGGGGCCTAAACTGGTGGATGGCAGCTCCGACAGTGCGGCGCAGGTTGGTGACGAAGCTTTGTTGCTTGCGCGCGCGGCGCCGACAGTCGTCGCGCGTGATCGTGTCGGCGGCGCCGAATTTGCGCACGCGCAAGGCGCAAGCGTGATCATTCTCGATGATGGCCTGCAAAATCCCTCGCTGGCCAAGGATTTCACGCTCGCCGTCATCGATGCACGCCGCGGGATCGGCAATGCCCGCGTGTTCCCGGCCGGCCCCTTGCGCGCGCCACTGGATGCGCAACTCGCACGAACGGATGCATTGCTCGTCGTGGGCGAGGGCAACGCTGCAGATGGCGTCGCCGCGCGGCTGCGCGCGCAGGCGCGTCCGGTCTTTCATGCGCGCCTTGTGCCGGACAAAGCCGCGGTCTCCACACTCAGCGGGCACAACGTCCTGGCCTTCGCGGGCATTGGCGATCCGGACAAGTTTTTTGCAACCGCCCGCGCGGCCGGCATCGTTGTATCAAGGCGCCGCACTTTTCCGGACCACCACCGGTACACGCCGCAAGACGCCAGCGAGCTCATCCTGCGCGCCGAGCATTCGGGACTCACATTGCTCACCACGGAAAAGGACCGCGCGCGCATGGATGGCGATCCGCGCCTGGCGGCGCTCGCCACCAGCGTGCAGACGTTGCCGGTCACGATGGTCGTTCAGGAAGCCGGTGAGTTGCGTCGGCTGATAAAGTCCAAGCTGCCGCACTAGCGCCTATTGCTTTGGCGCGCGCTGTTCCTGGTAGCGCTGCAGGACAGCCTCCGGCGTGGCGTAGGCCTCCTGCAATTCGACGCTCCAGTACTTGAGCTCCTCAAGCGGGATTGGCACGCCGGTGACCGCACACCGCACGAACCCGCCCGGCCGCACCACGCGGAAATCGCCGTCGAGGTATTTCACCTCCGCCTCACCGTTCATTGGCGAGGATCGATCGTAGCGATTGAGCAAAACCGGCCTCCGTCTAAGCCCGGACCATTTCGGCGCAGATCAACATAGTCGTTCGCCCGCGCCTGCGAAACCCTTGTATTACGCGCCAAACAGGCTGCCCTGCCCGCCGGAACCCTCGCCCCCACGCGTGCGCGGCTTGGATTTCGCGGGCGGCGGCGCGGCGCGTTCGCCGTCCGCCGTTGCGCCGATGCGGCCATCGGAAAATTCGATGTCCAGACGCGTCCCCGGCCCCACCGCAGCCGCCGTCCGCAGCGGGTAGCCGTCGCCGTCGCGCACCAGCGCAAAGCCGCGCGCGAGCACGCCGCGATAGGAATAGGCGGCCAGCAGTTGTCCTGCGCTGCGCAGACGCTCGACGCGGCGATCACGGAAAATCCGAAAGGCGCGGCGCGCCCGGTCGCCGAACGCGGTGGTCTGCTCCCGGCACCGCTCGATGCGATGCGACAGCAATCGCGGCGATAGCCGCGAAGCGGCGCGCGTCAATTGCGTGTGGTGGATCTGCGCATTGGCGCGCAGTGCACGCGGCAGCCGTCCGGCGCAGGCATCGAGGCGCTGGCGCGGCACCGCGAGCAGATCGTCGAGCGCCGGCAGAGCGCGAACGAGCAGGCGCAGCTCCTTGCGAGAGCGGTCGACGTTGCGCCGCCAGCAGGCGAGCTTGCGTGAGCCGAGATTTGACAGCGTCGTCATCAGCTCGGCGCGAACGGGAACGGCTATTTCGGCGGCTGCGGTCGGTGTCGGCGCGCGCCGGTCGGCAGCAAAATCGATCAGCGTGACATCGGTTTCGTGGCCGACAGCCGAGATGAGCGGGATCATGCTTGCCGCCGCCGCGCGCACCACGATCTCTTCGTTGAACGACCAGAGATCCTCGAGCGAGCCGCCGCCGCGCGCGACAATGATCAGGTCGGGCCGCGGCATAGGGCCACCTTCGCGCATCGCGTTGAAACCATGAATGGCCGCGGCGACCTCGGCTGCCGACGTCTCGCCCTGCACACGGACCGGCCACACCAGGACGCGGCGCGGGAAATCGGTCTTCGAGGCGGTGGAGAATGTCGCGGATCACCGCGCCGGTCGGCGAGGTGACGACGCCGATGACTTCCGGCAGGAACGGCAGCAGCTGCTTGCGCGCCTCGTCGAACAGGCCTTCGGCGGCGAGCTTCTTCTTGCGCTCCTCGAGCAGCTTCATCAGCGCGCCGATGCCGGCAGGCTCGAGACTGTCGATCACGATCTGGTATTTGGACGAGCCGGCAAAGGTCGTCAGCTTGCCGGATACGATGACGTCGAGGCCTTCCTCGGGCCTGACGCGCATCCGCCCGAACGTGCCCTTCCAGATCACCGCCTCCAGCACAGCCTTGTCGTCCTTGAGGCGGAAATAGACATGGCCGGAGGGCGACGCTCCTTTGAATCCAGACACCTCGCCGCGCACGCGGACATAGCCATAGGCGTCCTCGACCGTGCGCCTGAGCGCCGAGGACAGCTCCGACACGGTCCATTCCACAACGTTATTGAGGGCGGGCTCTGCCATTCGGGTCGAATCTCTTGCGAGGGTGAGACACCATGCTACACCAAACGGCGACCATCCTCTAAAGGCCGCCTGCGCGTCCCATGAACATCCTTATTATTGGTTCCGGCGGACGCGAGCATGCGCTGGCCTGGAAAATGGCGGCCAGCCCGCTCACCGACAAGCTCTATTGCGCCCCCGGCAACGCCGGGATCGCGCAGGAGGCCGAATGCGTGCCGCTCGACATCGGCGACCATGCGGCGGTGATCGCTTTTTGCAAGGAGAAGAAAGTCGACTTCGTCGTCGTCGGCCCGGAAGTGCCGCTCTGCGCCGGCATCGTCGACGATCTCGAAGGCCGCCGGCATCAAGGCGTTCGGCCCGACGAAATGGGCGGCGCGGCTCGAAGGCTCGAAAGGCTTCACCAAGGACCTCTGCAAGGCCAACAACATTCCGACCGCCGCCTATGAGCGCTTCAAAAGCGCAGGCCCCGCGAAGGATTATGTGCGCAAGACCGGCGCGCCGATCGTCGTGAAAGCGGACGGGCTCGCGGCCGGCAAGGGCGTCGTCGTCGCCGAAACCGTGCAAGAGGCGGAAGCCGCGATCGACATGATGTTCGGCGGCGGCCTCGGCACGCCGGCCTGGGAAATCGTGATCGAGGAATGTCTCGTCGGCGAAGAGGCCTCGTTCTTCGCGCTCTGCGACGGCGAGACCGCGATCCAGCTCGCCTCCGCGCAGGATCACAAGCGCGTCGGCGACGGCGACAAAGGGCCGAATACCGGCGGCATGGGCGCCTACTCTCCGGCACCGATCATGACCGAGGCGATGAACAAGCGCGTGATGGACGAGATCATCCATCCGACCGTGCGCGCCCTCTCGCGCGCAGGCGCGCCGTACAAGGGCGCGCTCTTCGCCGGGCTCATGATCACGAAGGATGGCCCGAAGCTGATCGAATACAACGTCCGCTTCGGCGATCCGGAATGCCAGGTGCTGATGCTGCGCATGATGTCGGACCTGGTGCCGGCGCTGATGGCCGCTCGCGACGGGCAACTGAAGAATTTCGACCTGCGTTGGTATCCGGACGCGGCGCTCACCGTGGTGATGGCGGCGAAGGGCTACCCCGGGAACTACAATAAGGGCTCGGTCATCGAAGGCCTTGATGCCGCCGCGCAGGTCGAGGGGGTCGAGATCTTCCACGCCGGCACGAAGGCCGACGGCGGAAAAATCCTCGCCAATGGCGGCCGCGTGCTCAATATCTGCGCGCGCAGCAAGACCGTGCGCGAGGCGCAGACGCGGGCCTATCAAGCCGTCGATCGCATCAAATGGCCGGACGGCTTCTGCCGGAGGGACATCGGCTGGCGCGCGATCGAACGTGAGAAGTAGAACACTCAACCGTCGTCCCGGGCGAGCGAACAAAGTGAGCGAGGCCCGGGACCCATACGCCGTGCCCCTTCGATATGCCGCAGAGTATGGGTCCCCGCCTTCGCGGGGACGACTAAGGAAGACAAACACATCGCCAATAAGTAACAATCGAAGCGCCCATTTCGCCACGGAAGGCGCCATGCCTGATCTCGCCGATCTCTTTCCCGGTTTCGCCTCGCAGTGGATCGACACGTCGGTCGGGAAAATCTTCGCGCGCACCGGCGGCAGCGGGCCGCCGCTCCTGCTCCTGCACGGCTACACGCAGACCAACGTGATGTGGCACCGCGTGGCGCCGCAGTTCGCGCAGCGCTGGTCATTGGTGATCCCGGACCTGCCGGGCTACGGCTGGTCGGATGTGCCGCGCGCCGACGAAAAGCACGCGCCCTACGACAAGCGCTCGATGGCGAAGGTCATGGTGGAGGCGATGGAGAGACTCGGCCATGCGCGTTTCCGGCTGGCCGGCCATGACCGCGGCGGCCGTGTCGCCTACCGCCTCGCGCTCGATCATCCGGGGCGCGTCGAGCGCATGGTGACGCTCGACATCGTGCCGACCTACGACATGTGGCAGGGAATGGATCGCAACATGGCGATGAAGGTGTGGCACTGGCCGTTCCTCGCGCAGCCGGAACCATTGCCGGAAATGCTGATCACGAAGGCGCCGGTCGAGTACCTTGAATGGAAGATGGCGAGCTGGACCAAGGCGAAGAACCTGTCGGCGTTCGACCAGCGCGCGATGGATCATTACCGGGCGGCCTTTTCGGACCCGCTGCGCATCCATGCGCATTGCGAGGATTATCGGGCCGGGCGCTACGCCGATCTCGCCAATGACGAAGCCGACCGCAAGGCCGGCAAGACAATCGGCTGCCCGCTTTTCGCCCTCTGGGGCGGCGTCGGCATTGCCAATGAGACCGGCGGGCCGCTCGAAATCTGGAAAAAATGGGCAACCGCAGCGACCGGCAAGCCGATTGACTCAGGCCACTTCCTCACCGAGGAAAATCCGGAGGCGACGGCGGCGGCGATGCTCGAATTCCTTGCCGCGTGATTCAGGAGCGATGAATGCATCCAACGATGCGGCTGTATGAAGACGTGTTGTCCAGTGCCGAGAACGTCGAGTTCCGGCTGCCACCGTTGGCCCGCTTTATTTTCATCGTGCACGGGTCGGCCAAGGTCGCCGGCACGCTGCTCAACGAAGGCGAAGCCTGGCAGGGCGAGGCGGCAGTCACGGTGAAACCGGGCTCTGGCGGCGTCACCTGCTGGCGCTGGGAGCTCGCGCGCGGGGACCAGGGCTGCACCACCGCCAATGCGCCCGGCATGGCCACGCACGAGAAACTCACCGCGTTTCTCGAGTCGCTGCCGAAGGGCGAGCTGTTGATGCGCGGCGACAGCGTCGCCTTTCCGCCCGGCGGTTGCGCCTATCAGCATCGCCATCAGGGGCCTGGAATCCGCTGCCTGATCGAGGGCGGCATCCGCATCGACACGCACGGCCGCTCGACGTCCTTCGGGCCCGGCGGCGCCTGGTATGAATCCGGGCCCGACGCCGTGTTTGCGCAGGCGTCATCCGACAAGCCCAGCCGCTTCATCCGCGTGATGATCCTGCCGCGCGAGCTCGTCGGCAAAAGCTCGATTCAGTACGTCAACGAGGAGGACAAGGCGAAGCCGAAGTCCCAACAGTACAAGATCTATGCCGACGCCCCGATCTCGTTCGGGGTAAGGAAGTGACGGTGTAGCGCGATGGCGACGGTCGACCGCCAGCAGGTGTTCTCCGGCACCAAGGATGTGGCGGCCGCGCTGCGGATCGATGTCGCAAGCCTCGAACGCTATCTCGCCACGAATGTCGCAGGCTTCGCGGGGCCGCTTACGGTCCGCCAATTCAAGGGCGGGCAATCGAACCCGACTTACCTGCTGGAGACGCCGCGACGCCGCTACGTGCTGCGGCGGAAGCCACCCGGCAAACTGCTCCCCTCCGCGCATGCGGTCGACCGCGAATACCGCGTCATCCGCGCGCTGCACGCGCAAGGCTTTCCGGTCGCGGAGCCGCTCGTCTATTGCGCCGACGATAGTGTGGCCGGAACGCCGTTCTACGTCATGAACTTTGTCGATGGCCGCGTGTTCTGGGAGCCGCAAATGCCCGGGATCGATCCGGCCGAGCGTGCAGCCGTCTATGACTCGATGAATTCCACCATCGCGCAGCTTCACGGCTTCGATCCCGCCAAGATCGGCTTGGGCGACTTCGGCAAGGGCGAAAACTATGTTGCGCGGCAGGTCGAGCGCTGGTCCAAGCAGTATCGCGCGTCCGAAACCGAAAAGATCGACGCCATGGAGCGCCTGATCGATTGGCTGCCCAAGCACATTCCGGCGGGCGGGCCGGTGCGGCTGGTCCATGGCGACTACCGGCTCGACAACCTGATCGTCGCGCGCGGAGAGCCGAAGGTCATTGCCGTGCTCGACTGGGAATTATCGACGCTTGGCGATCCGCTCGCCGACTTCAGCTATCACCTGATGACATGGCACATGCCGCACTCGGATAGCGCCGCCGGAACGGCGACGCTCGCCGGCCACGATCTCAGTGCGCTCGGCATTCCTTCGATGAACGATTACGTCGATGCCTACGTCGCGCGCACGGGCCTGGACCCACGCCCTCACCTTCCCGTCTATCTCGCCTATAATTTCTTCCGGATCGCCGCCATTCTTCAGGGCATCATCGGGCGCGTTCGTGATGGCACTGCGACCAGCGAATTCGCGCCCGGCAAGGCCGAAATGATCCAGCCTTTGGCGGATAAAGCTTGGAATTTCGCGCTCCAGGCCTGAACGGCACCGGCACGGTCAATAAAACCTTTCGCGGCAGCGTCGGATTTGGCGCCGGCCGGACGGACATCGTTGAGAGCTGCGGGCTTATTTTGCCGCCGGAATTGGAAGTGACGTTCATGTCGGGCAGTACCATAGGCATTCAGCTCATTATGCCGAAGACCGGAACATCACCGAAGGCCACGCCGGAGCAGCAGGCCAGCGAGCGCGAGGCCGCCACGCAGCCGGTCGTGAAGGCGCCGCCGCCTCCCGGAATGGGCAAGATCGTCGACAAGGTCGCGTAGCCGGCAATCCAGCTTCAAAAATTTATCGCCGCGCCTGGAAGAACTCTTTCAGCAGCGCCGCGCATTCGCTTTCGCTAATGCCGCCGTAGATCTCGGGGCGATGGTGACACGTCGCCGCCGCGAAAAACCGCACGCCGTGCTCCACCGCGCCGCCTTTGGGGTCGGCAGCGCCGAAGTAGAGCCGGCGGATGCGCGCGAAGGACATCGCCGCCGCGCACATGGTGCACGGCTCCAGCGTCACATAGAGATCGCAGTCGGTAAGGCGCTCGCTGCCCAGCGCCGTCGCCGCCGCACGAATAGCGATGAGCTCGGCATGCGCAGTCGGGTCACGGTCGGCAAGTGTACGGTTGCCGGCGCGGGCAATCACCTTGTTGTCGCGCACGATGACGCAGCCGACCGGCACTTCACCGCGCGCGCTGGCGGCGCGGGCTTCCTCGAGGGCAATCTGCATGAAAGATGGCATAGCCATTGATGATGTCATGCCCGGCACCCGGGACCGGCCTCCGGCCGGCCCGGGCACAAGCCTTGTATGCCGGGCCCACGTCTTTATACACGGAGCGACATAGAAGACGTGGATGGCCGGGACAAGTGGCGTAAAGACGGCGCTTCGCGCCTTTTGCCCGCCCATGACGAGCACTCTAAATGGCCGAAAAAGTCGAAATACACGCAGCCGGCGAGCGCATCGCCAAGGTGATCGCCCGCGCCGGCCTCGCCTCGCGCCGCGAGGCCGAAGCCTGGATCGCGGCTGGCCGCGTGGCGGTCAACGGCGCTGTGATTTCATCGCCCGCGCTCAACGTCACCGCTGCGGACCGGATCGTGGTCGACGGCGCGCCGCTGCGGGCGCGCGAGCGCACGCGGCTGTTCCTCTACCACAAGCCGCGCGGGCTGGTGACGACCCACTCCGACCCGGAAGGCCGCGACACGATTTTCCGCGCGCTGCCGAGAAGCCTGCCGCGGCTGATCAGCGTCGGCAGGCTCGACATCAACACCGAAGGACTCCTGCTGCTCACGAATGACGGCGGGCTCGCGCGCGTGCTGGAATTGCCGGCAACGGGCTGGCTGCGTCGCTACCGCGTGCGCGCGCTCGGCCGCGTGCGGCAGGAGGCGCTGGACCGGCTGCGCGGCGGCATCACCCTCGACGGCATCCGTTACGGGCCGATCGAAGCGACGCTCGACCGCGAACAGGGCGCCAATGTCTGGATGACCTTCGGCATCCGCGAGGGCAAGAACCGCGAGGTGCGCAAGGTGCTTGAATCGCTCGGCCTGAAGGTGAACCGGCTGATCCGCGTCGCATTCGGTCCTTTCGATCTCGGCGACCTCGACGACGGCGCGGTGCGGGAAATCGAAACGTCGGAGCTGCGCGCGAAGCTCGGTGAGCAGATCGTCGCCGACTCCGGCGCCGACTTTGATGCACCGCTCGCGGTGGAAGAACCGCGTCCGTCATCGTCTCGTCATTCCGGGGCCGACCCAACGGGTCCGCGCAAAGCGCGGCCCGATGGAAGGCTCCGGTCGGAACCGCTACGCGGGTCCCGGAATGACAAGAAGAAATCCAGACGCTCGCGACCGCTCGGGCGGTCCGCGACCGAAATTTCCGAGACCCCGCTGATGCGCGTCGTCGGCGGAAAACTGCGCTCGCGCCCGCTCGCCGGTCCGAAGTCCAACGCGGTGCGGCCGACATCCGACCGGCTGCGCGAGGCCTTGTTCAACGTCCTGATGCATTCCTACGGCGATCCGGTGACCGGCGCGCGCGTGCTGGACCTGTTCGCCGGCACCGGCGCGCTCGGCATCGAGGCCATCTCGCGCGGCGCGGCCTATGCGCTCTTCGTCGACGAGGGCGTAGAGGCGCGCGCGCTGCTGCGCGACAATGTCGAGACACTCGGTCTCGGCGGCGTCACCCGCATCTTCCGGCGCGACGCGACCAGGCTCGGTCCGGTGCATCCGATCGAAGCGTTTTCGCTGGTGTTCCTCGACCCGCCCTACGGCAAAGGCCTGGGGGAGAAGGCGCTGCTGTCGGCGCGCGAGGGCGGATGGCTCAAGCCGGACGCCTTGATCGTCGTGGAGGAGGCAGCCGATGCAGGCTTTAAGCCGCCGGAAAGCTTCACGGAGCTTGAGCGGCGCAGCTATGACGATACCGAATTTGCGTTTTTGCGGAACAATTAAATGCAGTCGTCCCGGCCGAGCCAACGGGTCCGCGCGAAGCGCGGCCCGATGATAAACTCCGCGAGAGCCGGGATCCATACTCCGCAGCCTCTCGATGAACTGCGGAGTAAGGGTCCCCGCCTTCGCGGGGACGACCACTATCTTCTGCCGAACAGCCGCTCGATATCGTTCAGCTTCAGCTCGACGTAAGTCGGCCGGCCGTGATTGCACTGGCCGGAATTGGGCACCGACTCCATCTCGCGCAGCAGGGCGTTCATTTCGGCCGGCTTGAGCCTGCGTCCCGCGCGCACCGAGCCATGGCACGCCATGGTCGACGAAACATGCATGAGACGCCGCTCCAGCGGCAGTGAATCGTCCCATTCCGCCATGTGCTCGGCAAGGTCGCCGATCAATCCCCTGACATCGACCTCGCCGAGCATCGACGGGGTCTCGCGCACCGCGACGGCGCCGGGGCCGAACAATTCGATCACCAGGCCGAAACGGGCAAGCTCTTCGGCACGCGCGGAAAGCCGCGCGGCATCGGCTTCATCGAGCTCGACGATTTCCGGAATGAGGAGGATCTGCCGTGCCACGCCGGATTTTTCCAACGCGGCTTTCATGCGCTCATAGACGATGCGTTCGTGCGCGGCGTGTTGGTCGACAATCACAAGCCCGTCGCGGGTCTGCGCGACAATGTAGGTTTCGTGCAGCTGAGCGCGGGCCGCCCCGAGCGGCCGATCGATCTGGTCGGCGGCGGGTTCGAAGCTCGCAATCGCCGCGTCCGCGGCCGGCTCGCCGACATCGAAAGCAGCCTGCGCGGCTTCCGCCAGCCCGGCAGCAGCGCCGCGCATCGGTGCAAGACCGGATGGCCGAGCCGGCGAGCGCCGCCAGTCATAACTGCCCCGCCGCGCCACGGCGGCCGGACGGAATGTGGCAATGGTTGCGCTGCCGCCGGTCGTTGCCGCGCGTTGGCCTTCGCGCATGAGCGCGTCCTTCAGCGCGCGGACAATCAGCCCGCGCACCAGCGCGCCGTCACGGAAGCGAACTTCCGTCTTGGCCGGGTGCACGTTCACGTCCACCTCGCGCGGATCGAGCGACACGAAAAGCGCCAGCACAGGATGACGGTCGCGCGGCAGATAGTCGGCATAGGCCGCGCGCACGGCACCGAACAGAAGCTTGTCGCGCACCGGCCGCCCGTTGACGAAAAGGTACTGTCCAAGCGAGTTGGCCCGCGACAGCGTCGGAAGCCCGGCAAAGCCCGTGACCCGAACGCCTTCGCGCTCGGCATTGATGGCGACGGCATTGGCGCGGAAGTCGGTACCGAGCACATCGCCAAGCCGCGCAAGCTCGTCACCGTCCGCAGCCGCGGCCCAGGTCATCGGCGCCCGCTCCTCGCCGGCGAGCGTGAAGGAAACGTCCGCCCGGCTCATCGCGAGCCGGCGAACGACCTCGCGCACGGCCTCGGCCTCGCTGCGGTCGGTCTTCAGAAACTTCAGCCGCGCAGGGGTGGCATAGAAAAGATCGCGGACTTCGACCGTCGTTCCCTTCCCCAGGGCTGCCGGCTTCACGTCCGATTTTTCGCCGGCATCAACAGTGATGCTCCAGGCATGCGGTTCATCGGCGTGGCGCGTCGTGATGGTCAGACGCGCCGCCGCGCCGATCGACGGCAGGGCCTCGCCGCGAAAGCCGAGCGTGCGGATCGACATGAGATCGTCATCTTTTAGTTTCGACGTTGCGTGCCGCTCGACCGAAAGCGCGAGATCGGAGCGAGGCATGCCTTCGCCGTCATCGCTGACGCGGATCAGCCGGCGGCCGCCGCCATCGGTAAGCACGTCGATGCGGCGCGCGCCGGCGTCGAGTGCGTTCTCGACGAGCTCCTTCACCACGCTCGCCGGCCGTTCCACCACCTCGCCGGCGGCGATGCGGTTAACGATGGCCTCGGACAGTTGACGGACGGGCATTTTGCGGGTGCCTGCGCGAATCGCCCAGACTTTACCGGCGCATGGCGGCCACCGGGAGGTCGGCTCAAAGCTTTGCCCGCTATTCTCGTTACGTCGTCCCCGCGAATGCGGGGACCCATAGTCCGTGTCCTTTCAATGAGCTGCGGAGTATGGGTCCCGGCCCTCGCGGAGTTTATCATCGGCCGCGCTTCGCGCGGACCCGTTGGCTCGGCCGGGACGACGGCACAAATTAGTCCCAGTTTCTCGCGCGGCGCAGGCTCTTGATGCCGGAGCGATGCTTCTTGGCCTCGAGCCGCTCCTTGCGCTGGGCTTTCGGCACTTTTGTCGGCCGGCGCGGCGTCGGCTTCACCGCAGCCTGCCGGATGAGGTCGAACAGCCGCTCGCGCGCGTCCTCGCGATTGCGCTCCTGCGTCCGGTACTGCTGCGCAATAATGACAATGACGCCTTCCTTGGTGACTCGCTTGCCGGCGAGGCGCATCAGGCGAACCGCCACGTCATTGGGCAGCGACGGCGAGTGGCGTGCATCGAAGCGAAGCTGAACGGCTGATGACACCTTGTTGACGTTCTGTCCGCCCGGCCCCGACGCGCGAACGAAGGATTCCGTGAGTTCGGCTTCATCGATGGAGATCGTATCGGTGATGCGGATCATCGCCAGCGGCCACGTCAGGACGTCAGATACTTCTTCGCCAGTACCTTACCTTCTTCCACCGCAGGCTGGTCGAACGCATCGATGCCGAGCAGATGCGCGGCGATGATCGTCTCCAGCATGAAATGCATCATCAGCTCGCCCAGACTTTCCTCGTCGAGCCTGTCGATGTGGATCGTCCGCACCGGACAGCCGTTCTTGGCGAGCGTCTCGGCGGTCGCGCGGCCTTCGGCCGCGACCAGATCGCCGATCGTCTTGCCGGAGAAACCAGGCTCACCCGCGAGCTTGGCGAGCTCGCCGTCGATGCGCGGGCCTTGTCCCGCCGCACCGACCGTGACGACGGTGAAAAGCTTGTCGCGCGGGCCGGCAATGAACAGCTGCAGCTGGCTGTGCTGATCGACCGGCCCGAGCGCCGCGAGCGGCGTGGTGCCTTTGCCGTTCTTACCCAGGCTCTCCGCCCACAGCTGCACGTACCAGTGCGTCAGGCGCTGCAAGCGGTCGCAATAGGCGAGCAAGACGCTGATCGATTTGCCTTTGCTTTCCGCGAGCGCAATCGACAATGCGGCGCCGAGCGCTGCCGGCACCTGCGCCGCCGGTTTTTTCGAAAGCACCGGCGCAAGCGCAAGGCCGGCGCCTTCTCGGATCGCACCAACATCGAGACCGAGCATCGCTGCAGGCAGCAGGCCGACATTGGTCAGCGCCGAATAGCGGCCGCCGACGCCCGGATCGTGGTCGAGCATGGGCACGCGGAATTTGCCGAGCAGATCGCGCAGTCCGTTCTTCTTGCCGGATTTTGCCGGCTCGCTGATTCCCAGGAAGAGATCCGGGATACGGGTCTGCAGGCCCGCCTCCTTCAGCGCCGACAGCGCCGCGATCGTCTGCATCAAGGTCTCGGCCGTGCCGCCGGACTTCGAGATCGCAACGAACCGTGTCGTCGCATGCGGCAGCCGCGCAAGCAGCTCCGCATAAGTGTGCGCATCCAGGTTGTCGATGAAATGCAGGCGCGGCGGCGGCCGCAGCGATCCGACCCCCGGCACCGCGAAGCCCGCCAGCTGCGCCAGAGTCTGGCCGCCGAGGCTGGAGCCGCCGGTGCCGAGAATGACGATATCGGTCGCGCGATCGGCGAGTTGGCGCGCCGCGTCGCGGATCGTTTCCAGATCGCCACGGGTTTCTGGCAGCCGCAACAACGGCAGACGGTTGTCAGCGTGACGGGCACGCAGCCATTCGAGCGCGCCCTCCGCGCGCGTCAGCGCAGCCTTCAGCGCATCCGCTTTGACGCCGTGCGAGCCGACGTTTTCCTCGCGCGCATTATCGATGGATTGAAGGACGCCCATGCCGTTATTTGCCTAGAGTTGCGCGCTGGGCGCAACGAAAACAACGCGGCGGCTATTCGGTGGTGCCGCTTGAGGACAGGCCCTTCGGCCTCCCGGCGACCGTTACCAGCATGCCGCTGCCGTAAAGGCGGCGCGCCGCTTTCTTTGCGTCCTCGATCGTGACGGCATCGATGAGGCTGCTGCGGCGCTGGATGTAGTCTATGCCGAGATTGTCGATCTGGATCTGCGTGAGCTGCGCGGCAATCTTGCCTGACGTATCCAGCGTGAGCGCATATGAGCCCTTGAGGAAGGACTTTGCCGCGGCAAGCTCTTCGGCCGTGGGGCCGTTTTCAGCCATGCGCTTGGTTTCCTGCTCGATGACGGCAAGCGCGTCGGCCGTCCGGTCGGCGCGCGTGGCAGTGCCGCCGAGAACGACGGCGGCGCGCCGGAACCAGACGAGACTGTTGGACACGCCGTAAGCAAGCCCGCGTTTCTCGCGCACCTCTCTGTAAAGTCGCGAGGAAAAGCTGCCGCCGCCCAGGATATGGTTCACGATATAGGCGGCCATGAATTGAGGATCGCTACGCGCGATCCCTGGCCCACCGAACGTCACCACGGCCTGCGGGACATCGACGTCGATCACGATCCGCCGCCCGAGCCCGCTCGGCGTGGCATCCGGGACTGGCTTGAGATCGTTCTTTGCCGGCAGGCCGCCGAAGGCGCGATCGATGAGCTCGCCCGCCGTTTTCTCGTCGACGTCGCCGACGATAGAGACTTTCAACTCGTTACGGGCGAAGACGCGACGCACATAGTCGCGTAGATCATCGACCGTAACCCGCGCCATCGTCTCCAGCGTGCCCTTCGTCTCACGCCCGTAAGGATGGCCGGGAAACGACGTTTGCCACCAGCGGCGGCTGGCGAGATCGTTGGGATTCGTGATGTCGCGCCGCAGAACAGACAATTCCTGCTCGCGAACCCGCTCGACGGCCTCGGCATCGAAACGCGGCTTGGTCAACGCAAGCCGCAGCAGGTCGACGGCCTCGTCGCGATGCTCGTTCAGCGCGCGCAGCGAGCCGTGAAAGGTGTCGCGGCCAACCTGAAAGCCAAGCTCGATTGCGTGGTTTTCCAGCCGCTCATGAAAGGTCTTGCTGTCCAGCTCGCCCGCGCCTTCGTCGAGCAGATCGGCGGCGAAATGCGCTGCCCCGGACTTGTCGGCGTCATCCTGGCTGGCTCCGCCATGGAAAGCGTAATTCAACGTGATCAGCGGCACCGACTTCTCGCGCACAAGCCAGGCTTCGATTCCTGACGGACTCACGATCTTTTCGATCGTCATCGCCGACGCGACATCCGGTAGGGCGATCAGCACCACCGCGGCGAAAAACATGCATGCGCGCCGGATCATGACCGCTTCTCCACCTGCGGGCTCTTGTCCTTGATCAGATAACCGGTGACCGACCGCTGCTTTTCGAGCCATTGCTTTGCCGCGGCTTGCACCTGCTCGGCTGTCACGGCGCGGATCCGGTCCGTCCAGCTCCGCACGTCGTTGACGGTCGCGCCGGTCGTGAGCGCGGCGCCGTACCAGCGCGCCATGGTCGCCTGGTTGTCCTGCGCATAGACGGCATCGGCAATCAAACGCGTTTTGGTCCGTTCCAGTTCTTCCGGCGTCACGCCTTTGTCGATGATCTGCGCGATGACAGCGTCGATTTCCGATTCAAGCTGCTGCAGCGCGACACCGGGGCGCGGTCCGCCTACGACCCCGAATTTCGACAAATCGAGCGCGTTGGCGTCGTACCAGGCGCTCGCCATGACGGCCATCTGCTTGTCGACGACAAGCGCACGATAAAGGCGGCTGTTCGAGCCGCTGCCGAGAATGTGCGAGAGCACCTCGAGTGCTTCCGATTCGCCGCGCTTTGCTGTCCGGAAGGAAGGCACCAGATATTCGCGCTGCAAAGTCGGCATCTCGACCCGCGGGTCGGCGAGCGTGAGCGAGCGCACCGCGACCGGCGGCGGCTCTTCCGGCCGCACACGCGGAGCCACCGTGCCGTGACGTGGAATTTTCCCGTAGGTTTCTTCCACCATCGTCCGCACCTTGAGCGGATCGACGTCACCGGCGATCACCACGATCGCGTTGTTCGGCGCATAAAATCGCCGATAGAAGCCGATGGCGTCGTCGCGCGACAGCTGCTCCATCTCGTGTCGCCAGCCGATCACCGGCTTGCCATAGGGATGATTGAGATAGAGCGCGGCATCGATTTGTTCGGAGAGACGCGCGCGCGGATTGTTTCCGACGCGCTGGTTCTGCTCCTCGAGAATGACGTTGCGCTCGGGCAAGACGACGTCGTCGGTGAGCTGGAGCCCCGTCATGCGGTCGGCTTCGAACTCCATCACTGTCCGAAGCTGCTCGCTCGGCACGCGCTGGAAGTACCCGGTGTAGTCCTGCGACGTGAAGGCGTTCTCCTGACCGCCGATGCGGGCGACGACCTGCGAGAATTTTCCGGCCGGGTTTTTCGCCGTGCCCTTGAACATCAGGTGCTCGAGAAAATGCGCAAGACCCGATTTGCCCGGCGTCTCGTCGGCTGCACCGACCTTGTACCAGATCATGTGCGTGACGACGGGCGCTCGATGGTCGGGGATCACGACCAGCTCCAATCCATTGCCCAATATGAAATCCGAAATCTGCGGACCATTGGGGGCGGATTGCGCACTGCTCGCGACCGCCAGTAACGCAGCCATGGCTGCTGCGGTGATCAATCAATTCGGCACGGATTGGCCTTTGTTGCCTTTGCTGGCGCTGGAGATGGCGCTACGCCGCTACGAGGACGTGGATCAATCGCGGAGTTCGCGACCCTTGCAACTTCAGCGATTTATACTCGGGTCGGCACGATCCCTATAGTCATTGTAGGCCTTCGCCGGAGCTACACCCTTGGCAAGGCCGTAGGGCTGATCCGGCGACGGGGTCTGGTAGCCCGGCGGTGGTTCAGTCAACGAAGTGCGCGGCGGCTCGCCGGTAAATTTCGTCCTGCTCGTCTTTTTTCTTGCCGAACATCGCGTCATAAAGACTTCCCTTGTACCCGAGCTCCGATGGGGGCAGCTGGCTGCTGAAGCCGGATGCAGGCGCCTGATAGCCGTCGTCGGGTCGCGCCGCCTGCTGCCGCTTTCTGTTTGCCGCGGGCGCCCGGCGTCAGCTGATCGGGACGCAAAGGATTTTGCTCGCGCTCTCGCTCGTCGCTGACATTGCGGTTCTTCTCCATGGCCGCTTGGGCCTTGCGGCGTTCCACGTCGGGATCCTTGGGCCAGGCAGGATTGGCGGCTGCCGGATCGCTTCGCTCGGGCGGCGCAAGGTCGCGGCCGGGCGGGATCACGAGCGGCGCCCGTTCCTGATAATTAATGCCCGCCTCGCCGTCGCGCTTGAAGCCAAGTCCGTCCATGATGCTGTTCATGATTTTCTGGTCGAACGTCGGTTCATCATCGGCGGCGCGTACGGGCGCTGAGCCCAGGACGGCAGCGGCGCCAAAGACCAGCAGGCTGGCAGCGCAACCTTTGAAGATCTTGCTCAAACGCATGGTGCTCATCCGGAACCGGACCTTTGAAACCGTTGAATTGTCGCGAACTCTTGCGGCGGATCAGGGCGCTTTTGCGGCGCGGTCCATTACAAGAGATTCATACAACAGGCCAATAACCCCGGCAACGATGGCCACGTCGGCTAGGTTAAATACATACCAATTGAACCGCCAATTGTCGGTGGAAATGTGAAAAAACACGAAATCGGCAACCCAGCCATAAGCCAGACGGTCGATGGCATTGCCGAAGGCGCCGCCGATGATCAGGCCAAGGGCCAGGGCGGTGAGCCGATTCTTCGCATGCGCAAGCCACAGCCATAGCAGAATCACGGCACCGGCCTTGAACGCCAGCAGCACCCATTGCCCCACCGGTCCCTGCGTCTGGAACAATCCGTAACTGATGCCCGTGTTGCGTGTGAGGACGAAATCGAAAAACGGTCCCAGCCGGATGGGATGGGCGGCAAGATCGTGAACAAACAGAAGATACAGCTTGCTCGCTTGATCAATGACACAAGCGATCGCCGCGACGACGAACCCGAAGCGCGTTTGTGGGCCGTTGAAGTAGGACTTCAAATGAGCGCTCATCCCTTTGTCGTCCCCGCGAAGGCGGGGACCCATACGCCGTATCCTGTCGACTCAACATTCAACCAACCAGATGGCTCAGGTCCTGCCAATCGAGATTGTCCTGCTCGATCAGCCGAATTTTCCAATCGCGATTCCATTTCTTCAATCGTTTCTCACGCGTAATAGCAGATTCTGGATCCTCAAATGTCTCGACGTACACCAATCGTGTCACCTGGTATTGCTTGACGAATTCCGAACCCAGTCCGAGGCGATGCTCCTCCATTCGCCGGCGCAGGTCATTCGTTATACCGATGTACAAGTGTCCCGTGCCGCCTGCTTGCCAAGCATATAAACGTAATACATACGGCAGCCTGTCATCCGTCATCACTGCGAAAGTGGTTATCGGTACGCCGCAGCCTCTCGATAGGCCGGTGGTTATGAGTCCCCGCTTTAGCAGGACCACCTATTTATATGGGTTTACTCCGCCGCCTTGCGCGTGGCTTCCCATTCGCGCAAGGCCTGCGCGTCACGCGGCGAGACGTCGGGATATTGAGGGTCGGCGCCGATGTTGGTGAGAATTTTCCACGATCGCGCGCATTTCTTTCCTTCGGCGAGATTGGGAACGACCGCAACGCCGGAAACATCCGGCAACCGGAATGCGCTCGCCGGCCCGTCGTCGCGGACGAGCGTCGCCGCCGAGGTGATGCACACCTCGGCGAGATCGCAATCGACCACGGCCTCGTACAGCTCTTCGTTCGACACATGCACGATCGGATGCGCTTCGAGCGATGAGCCGATGCGCTTCTGCGCGCGCTCGATCTCCAGCGCGCCGGTCACGACGCGGCGCACGGTGCGGATCTTTCGCCACTTCTCCGCAAGCTTGTCGTCGCGCCACGCCGACGGCACCTCGGGGAAAGTTTCGAGGTGCACGGATTTCGCGGCCTCGCCATAGCGCGACAGCCAGGCCTCCTCGGCGGTGAAGCAGAGCATCGGCGCAAGCCACGTGACCGTGCAGCGGAACAGATGATCGAGCACGGTGAGGCAGGCCTTGCGCTTCACCGAGGAGAGCGGATCGCAATAGAGCGTGTCCTTGCGGATGTCGAAATAGAACGCCGACAGGTCCGAGGTCATGAAGCTCGAGAGCGCCGCGAAGATCCGCTTGTAGTCGAAGTCGGCGTAAGCCTTGCGCACCAGCGCATCGAGCTCATGCAGCCGCTGCAACATCAGCCGCTCGAGCTCCGGCATCTTGTCGAGCTTTACACGGTCTTCCTCGTGGAAATGGGCGAGACTGCCGAGCATCCAGCGGATGGTGTTGCGCAGCTTGCGGTAGGTCTCGACCGTGGTCTTGAGGATTTCCGGGCCGATGCGCAGGTCATCGGCATAGTCCGACGCGCAGACCCACATGCGCAAAATGTCGGCGCCCGACTGCTTGATCACGTCCTGCGGCGCGGTGACGTTGCCGAGCGATTTCGACATCTTGCGGCCCTGCTCGTCGAGCACGAAGCCGTGGGTGAGCACGACGTCAAAGGGCGCCCGCCCGCGCGTGCCGCAGCTTTCCAGCAGCGAGGAATGGAACCAGCCGCGGTGCTGGTCCGAGCCCTCCAGATACATCACCGTATCCTTGCCGCCGTCCATCTTGCGCTTGATGCCGGCAAGCGTCGGGAAATGCTTCGGATCCTCGAGCACGAAGGCGTGCGTCGAGCCCGAGTCGAACCAGACGTCGAGAATGTCGTCGACCTTTTTCCAGCTGTCGTTGGCGAGCTTGCCGAGGAAGCGCTCGCGCGCGCCCGCCTTGTACCAGGCGTCGGCGCCCTCTTTCTCGAAGGCCTCGATGATGCGCAGTTCGACCTCCGGATCCTGCAGGATCTCGACCGATCCGTCCGGCTTTTCCTTCACGAACACGGCGATCGGCACGCCCCAGGCGCGCTGGCGCGAGATCACCCAGTCGGGCCGGCTCTCGATCATGCCGGTGATGCGGTTCTCGCCCTGCGGCGGCACCCAGCGCGTGACCTTGATCGCCGAGAGCGCGCGATGCCGCAGCGTGTCGCCCTTTTTCGCGATGTCCTTGTCCATCGCGATGAACCATTGCGGCGTGTTGCGGAAGATGATCGGCTTCTTCGAGCGCCACGAATGCGGATACTGGTGCTTGAGACGCCCGCGCGCGATCAGCATGTGCGCCTCGATCAGCGCCTTGATCACCGCCTCGTTGGCGTCGCCCTTCTCGCCCTTGTCGTTGATGACGCGCTTGCCGGTGAATCCCGGCGCGGCCTCGGTGAAAGCGCCGTTTTCATCGACGGTGTAGGGAATTGCCGGTGTTGATGCCGCGCTTCCAGCGAGCCGTGCGGCATTCGCGATCCAGATGTCGAAGTCCTCGCGGCCGTGTCCCGGCGCGGTATGCACGAAGCCGGTGCCTGCGTCGTCGGTCACATGATCGCCGGCAAGCAACGGAACGGTGAAATCGTAGCCCTGACCGCGAAGCGGATGGGCGCAAGCCATCGCCGGCAAGCACCTTGGTCGGCACATCCTCGGAGCTTTTTCGTAAGCGGCGACGCGAGCCTGCTTGAAGACCTCGTCAGCGAGCTTGTTCGCGAGCAAATAGAATCGTCGCCGGTCTTCGTCCAATTGTCGGCCGGCGCGTCTGTGACTCGGTAAAGCGCCATAGTCGATTTTGCGGCGAAAAACTGATCGCGCGATTGCCTGGGAAGCGTCCAGGGCGTCGTGGTCCAGATGACGACGCTGGCACGCCAGTCGGTGAGATTGACGGCCAAAGCCGTCGCATCGCGGTCGCCCGCCATTGAGTCGACCGTGACCGGAAACTTCACCCAGACCTGATCGCTGGTGTAGTCCTCGTACTCGACCTCAGCTTCGGCGAGCGCCGTCTTCTCCACCACGCTCCACATCACCGGCTTCGAGCCGCGATAGAGCGTGCCGTTGACGGCGAACTTCATCAGTTCGCGCGCGATCTGCGCCTCGGCCGGAAAGCTCATCGTCGTATAGGGATTGGCCCAGTCGCCTTCGACGCCGAGGCGCTTGAACTCCTCGCGCTGCACATTGAGCCAGTGCTCGGCATAGGCGCGGCATTCCTGCCGGAAGGCCACCATCGCGGCGGGGTCGGAGAGGTCCGGCTTCTTCTTGTTCTTCGAGCGATAGTTCTCTTCCTCGATCTTCCACTCGATCGGCAGGCCGTGGCAGTCCCAGCCCGGCACATAATTCGAGTCAAAGCCGAGCATCTGCTGGCTGCGCGTCACCACGTCCTTCAGGATCTTGTTGAGCGCGTGCCCGATATGGATGTTGCCGTTCGCGTAAGGCGGGCCGTCGTGCAGGATGAACTTCTCGCGCCCCTTCGCCTCCGCGCGCAGCTGCTTGTAGAGGTCGCTCTTCTCCCAGCGGGCAAGGATTTCCGGCTCGCGCTGCGGCAACCCGGCGCGCATCGGGAAATCGGTCTTCGGCAGGAATAGCGTCTCGGAATAGTCGCGCTCGGGCTTCGACATGGGGCGCTGTTTAGCAGGCTGATTCTGTGGCGGAAAGTCCGGATCCCCGCCGTTTGGTGGACGAGGCGTGTTTGGTGCCTTGCTAAGGTGGTCGCCAGATTCATAGGGAAAACGGAACGCAGAGAGGTCAGTCATGAAGCGCGTGATGCTTGGCATCCTGATCCTGATCGTCACCGCCCTCACGGCCGACGCGGCTCAGGCGCAAGCGTGGCGGCACGTGCCGAAGGTCGTCGTCGTCAGCCCGGCCGGCAACTCTCGCTTGCGGGCCGTCGACGAGGCGGTGGCATTCTGGAACAGCACCTTGCAGCAGATGGGCTCGGGCTTCAGGCTCGGCCCCGTGATGCGCATGGTGCGGCCGATACCGGAAGAGGCGCTACAGCAGCTCAGCGGCTCGGTTCTCGGCAGCCGTGGCCGGACCGCCAACTTTTCGGCCGCCCTGCGTGACTTGCCAGGCGACATCACGATTTTCCTCGCCGAGTCCGAGTTCGTGTCGTTCGCCAGCCCGTTCAACGAGAATGGCAAACGGATTGTCGGCATCCGCGGGGCCAGCGTCCCGCCCATGAACCTCCCGAACGTCGCGCGAAATGTAGTAGCGCACGAGCTTGGTCATGCAATCGGCCTGCGGCACAACAGCGACCCCACGACATTGATGTGCGGCCGCCCGTCGCCGTGCCGGCCCGCCCTGTTTCGTTCCGATCAACCGCGCATGTTTCCGCTGAGCGGGGTCGAAAAGAGCTCGTTGCTGGCGATGTATCCGTCGCAATGGAAATCGCGGTAAGCCGCGTGCGTATGTTTAGCTGCTCGGCTAAATGTCACCCAGCCGCGGGAAGGCCTTGCCCGCGCGCCTGAGCGCGTCGCGGGCCTGGGCGGCGTCCGCGGTCATGTGGCGCTTGAGCGTCTCGATCGATTCGAACTTCTGCTCCTGCCGGATCCATCCGATGAAGGCGACATCGATGTTCTGCCCGTAGAGGTCGTCGTCGAAGTCGAAGAGATACACCTCGAGCAGCGGCGCGCCGTCGTCGAACATCGGCCGGCGACCGAAACTGGCGACGCCATCGTGACGCACGCCGGCGATATCGACGCGCACCGCATAAATGCCGTGCTTGAGGCCGCACGCCGGATCGAGCTTCAGATTGGCGGTCGGAAAGCCGAGTTCGCGGCCGCGCTTGCCGCCGTGAATGACCTCGCCCGAGACGAACCACGGGGCGCCAAGGAGCTCGGTCGCCTCCACCACCCTGCCCGCCGCGAGCGCTGCGCGCACGGCGCCCGACGACACCGGCCGGCCCTCGTCTTCAAGCGGCGGAACGACGTCGACGGCAAAGCCGAGACGCCGGCCCTGCTCGGTCAGGAATTCCGGTGAGCCGGTGCGGTTCTTGCCGAAATGAAAATCGAAGCCGATTGCCGCGCCGCCGATGCCGAGCGCGCCGGCAAGGATCTTCTCGATGAAATCCTCGGCCGATGTCGACGCAAGCGCCGCGTCGAACCTCATGATGATCGCTCCGTCGAGCCCGCTGGCAGCCAGGAGACGCAGCTTGTCCTGCTCGCTCGACAGCTGAAACAGCGGTTCCTTCGGCCGCAGGAACAATCGCGGGTGCGGCGTGAACGTCAGCGCGGCCACCTTGCGCTTGAGCTTGCGCGCGCGCTTGAGCGCCGTGCCGATCACCGCACGATGGCCGCGATGGACGCCGTCGAAATTACCGATCGCCACGACCGCGCCGGCGAGGGGCCCGCCGTCGACGCCATCCGCGCCGCCGCGCACGACATGAAATCCTTTGGACGCCGCGTCAGGCTTGTTCATCAGGAACCGGAAAATTTGCAGGGGTCGAGGCCAGTGCCGGGCACATATCCCATAATCGGAACATTGCGTCAGCCCGTACGGTTAGCGCGCCGTTAACAAACCTTCAAATTAACGGGTTATTCAAGAGCGCGCTGTTATTTATGGCCACCTTTTGGGGAGCCCGATGCGCCATGGCAGTCGATCTGACCAAGCCCGTTCTGGTCGTGGACGACTACAACACGATGATCCGCATCATGCACAACCTGCTCAAGCAGCTTGGTTTCGAGCAGGTCGATGATGCGAATGATGGGTCGAGCGCACTCGCCAAGTTGCGCAAGCGCGACTACGGGCTGGTCATCTCCGACTGGAACATGGAGCCGATGACCGGCTTCGCCCTTTTGCAGGAGATGCGCGCCGATCCTTCGCTCTCCGAGATCCCGTTCATCATGGTGACGGCGGAATCCAAGACCGACAACGTGATCGCCGCGAAGAAAGCCGGCGTGTCGAATTACATCGTCAAGCCGTTCAACGCGCAGACGCTCAAGAACAAGATCGATGCCGTCTTCGGCGAAGCCGAAGCGTCCGCGCCCGCGGCCTGACCGTTACCATCTCAATTCGCGCATGACCGCCTTCGGCATTCCGCCGGCGGCGGTGAACGTCGCCGTCAACGCATCGGCGTCCGGATTCTCGCGGCTGCCGAGCTCTTCGGCGTGAATCCCTGACGTCACGAACAGAAAATCGATGCCGACCGTGTGGGCGCCTTTAAGATCGGTGCGCACGGAATCCCCGATCGCCATCACGCGATCATGCGCAACCTTGTGGCCGGCCATGCTTTCCGCTTTCGCCAGCGCCATGTCGTAGATCGGACGGTAGGGCTTGCCGGCGTAGAGCACCTTGCCGCCCATCGTCGCGTAGAGATCGGCGATCGCACCGGCGCAGTAGACCAAAGTCGAGCCGCGCTCGACGACGACGTCGGGGTTGCCGCACACCATGAAGAGCTTGCGCTTGAGCATGATTTCAAGACGCGCGCGATAGTCTTCCGGCGTTTCGATGTCGTCGTCCTCGAGTCCGGTGCAGACGACGTAGTCCGCGGTCTCCAGCGGCGCATAGTGCGCTTCGAAGCCGCTGAAGATCGAGCGGTCGCGCTCGGGTCCCAGATGATAGACGGTCTGCCCGCGCCGCTCCTGCATCACGCTGCGAGTCACGTCGCCCGACGAAACGATCGCGTCATAGACTTCGCGCGGGCAATGCAGCCGGTCGAGCTGGCGCGCCACCTGCTCACTCGGGCGGGGCGCATTGGTGACGAGGATAACGGTGGCGCCCAGCGCCCGCGCCCGCATCAGCGCGTCGCAGGCGTGCGGATGGACCGCAAGGCCGTTGTGCACGACGCCCCAGATATCGCACAGCAGCACGTCATAGCCGGGTGCGAGCGTGGAGAATTTCGAGATCAGCTGGGGCGATGCGGCTTTCATCTAAGACCTTCTTCACTACTGCGGCGATCGGCATGGCCGCAGCGGCGACACGGGCGTATCGCATGAAGCGCAAGGAAAGGAAATCAGCTGGCCGCCAGCAAGGCGCCCGGGCTCTCGTCAACGCCCGGTTTGGCAAGGTCGGACGCCACACCATGCAGCGCCTCCGCACGCACCGGGCGCGGCGGCGAGAACAGGAAGCCCTGCCCGAAACGGACGTCGTAGTCGAGAATGTCGACGACCGTCGTTTCGGTCTCGATCCGCTCCGCAATCAGGTCGATGCCCGAGCGCGCCAGCAGATCGGCGAGGTCTTCCGGATCGATGTCGGTGTGGACGCCTGCAACCTTGTTGAGCAGCAACTTGGCAGGCACTTTCAGAAAGCGGAACGAGCGGTCGGCGAGCTCGTTCGGCGATATGTGGAGGTCGGTCACGTGGTCCATCGAGAAGCGGAAGCCGCGCTCGGCCAACGCGGCCAGGCACTCATGCTCGATCGGGCCGAAATTGCGGTACGCCTCCTGCTTGAATTCGAACACCAGCGAGCCGGCAAGAACGCGGTTGGCATCCATGAAGTCGAGGAGCTGCTGGAACATCACCGGGTCATTGAGCGTGGCGGCACTGAGATTGCAGAACAACCCGACGTCGCGGCTCTTCAGCAGCAGGCGGCGCACCACCTGCACGCAGCGGAACACCGCAAGATTGTCGATCTTCGGCATCAGGCCGACGCTTTCGGCGACATCGACAAAATCGGCGGCCGGAATGACGTCGCCGGTATCGGTGCGCAGGCGCGACACCGCCTCGTAGTACCGCACCTTGCGCTGCGGCAAAGTCACGATGGGCTGCAGGTACAGGTCGACACGGTTGTCGGTGGCCGCCTTCGAAAGCAGGTCCGCGAGACTCTCTCGCGACAATCCGCGGAACCGCTCGACGAGCGGGTCTTTCTCGCCAAGCGCGGGAGCGCCTTCGGCCGGGCGGGCGGGCTGGGGCGTCGGCGCGCTGGCAGCCAGACGCCCGGCCAACGCGCCGTGCTTCTGCAGCACAGCGGCATGGCCGGCGACGGTTTCGGCGATCTGCTTCACCAGCCCGCCAAGCTCGCCGATTTCGGTGGCGAGCGGATCGGAGGCGCCACGCGCACGATTGGCCGGCGACGCGACCTTGAGCTCGACCGCATTCAGGCGGCGCGAGATCTCGGCGACCTGGCGCGCAAGGTCGGCGGTGCCGCGCGACAGATCGCCGATCTGGTCGCCGAGATCGCCGCGATCGCGCAGACGATTACTGATGCTGTTGAAGAGCGCCATGGCGGTCAGCGCTGCGAGCGCCACGATCGCCGAGGTGCTGGCGTCGATCTTGAACCCGAGATAGAGCACCGCGCCAATCGAGGCGGCGATCAACATCATGCAGACCGCGATGAAAATGGCACCGATGCGACGCATGCTGTTTATCCTGGGCCAGGTCCGGCCACGGGCGCAACGCAGTTTCCGGCTGCCGATTCGCGCCGCTCGCGACTAATGTTCATGACGGCACGCCTCCGCGCAACTCGAAGTCCTGCTATGGTAGCGCGAATTCGCCCGTTATTCGCAAGAACTTATCGCCCAAGAGCTTATCGCCCAAGTGGACCGCTCAGCCGATGCCGGCGCCTGACAATGTTGCCGTTCTAGATCGGATCGTCGCGGCGCCCGGGCGGGCGTTGGCCGCCATCCTGGTCCTCCACGCCGTCGTCTGGACGGCCCTTCCGGCCCTGCTTTACGCCAATCTGCCGCTCGATCTCATCGAGGCGCTGACATATGGCCGCGAATGGCAACTCGGTTACGACAAGCTGCCGCCTTTGCCCTGGTGGCTGGTCGAGATCGTGTACCGGCTCGCCGGCCACGACTTCGCTTACTATTTGCTGGCGCAAGCCGCCGTGGTGACGGCGCTGTGGCTGGTTTTCCTGACCGCGAGGCCGATCGCCGGTCCCATCGGCGCGCTGATCGCCGTCCTCATCGTCGACGGCCTGCACTACTTCAATTACACGGCCACAAAATTCAATCACGACGTCATCCAGCTGCCGTTCTGGGCGCTGGCCGGCTTTGCCTTTCACCGCGCGCTGCGCGGCGGCTGGCTCGGGCATTGGCTTCTGCTCGGCCTGGCGATCGGGATGTCGCTGTGGGCGAAATATTTCGTCGTGGTGCTCGCGGTTCCACTCGCGGCCTTCCTCGTGTTCGACGAAGACGCACGCAAGACGCTCGCAACGCCCGGCCCTTACATTGCCGCAGCGGTCGCGCTCGTGACCATGGCGCCGCATCTCGTCTGGCTGGTGCAGAACGATTTTCTGCCATTTACCTACGCCGAGCACCGCGCGCTGCCGTCGCGCGGGCTGATCGACCATGTCTGGCATCCGCTCCAGTTCGCGCTCGGCCAGGCATTCTTCCTTGTGCCCTCGGTGCTCATTGCCATGCCGTTGTTTTTCCCGCGCCGGCGCGCGGAAAGTCGCGGCGGAGATGCTTTCGACCGCCGCATCGTCACCTGGTTGGCCTTCGGCCCGATTGTAACCGTGATGGCGATGGCGGCACTCAGCGGGCGCGGAACCGTGGCGATGTGGGGTTACCCGCTCTTTCTCTTTCTTGGGCTGTGGCTCGTGCTGAACGCGCCGCAAAAATTCGAAGCGCATACGGCTCAGGCGCGTGCTGTCCGCCTGGGCGGCCGTCTTCGGGTGCCTCGTCGTCGCGTTCATTGCCAACTACGCAGTGCTTCCGAACTACGATCACCGCTACCGCGCGGTGTTTTTCCCGGGCGCAGATCTCGCGCGTGAGCTGTCGCAACGCTATCGCGCGGCTACCGGCCGCCCGATCATCTACGTGATTGGCAGCATGTGGGATGGCGGCAATGTCGCCCATTATGCGCCCGATCACCCGCGCGTGCTGATCGACGGCAAGCCGGAACGCGCGCCCTGGATCGACCTTGCCGATCTCAGGTCGAAAGGCGCCGTGGTGCTGTGGACGGACGGTGATCTCAACGCCGTGCCGCCCGGATTGCGAAGCGTCGCGGTGGATGCGGCCGTGCAGCCGCCTTTCGTGCTGCGCGATCGGCGCCGGGATTCCAGCATCAATGTCGGCTGGGCCATTCTTTATCCCCGGCCATCATTCGCGGTCAGGTCACCGCATTGATCTGGTGCTGTTCGTCGCCGACGATGCGACCGTCGAGAAGTTCGATGTGACGGTCCATGCGCTCGGCGAGACCGAGATCGTGCGTCACCGCAACCACGGTCTTGCCCTGCTTGTCGACAATATCGCGCAGAACCTCGAAGACTTGTTCGCTGGCCTTGGAGTCGAGCGACCCGGTCGGCTCATCCGCAAGAATGATGGCAGGTTCGTTGGCAAGCGCGCGCGCCACCGCAACGCGCTGGCGCTGCCCACCCGAAAGCTGATCCGGTCGTTTGTTCATGTGATCGCCGAGCCCGAGCAAGCCAAGCAGGTCGCCCGCACGCGTTCTCATAGCATCCGCGGAATAGCGGCCCAGTGCGCGCATCGGCAACGTGACGTTGTCGAGGACGGTGAATTCCGGCAGCAGGAAATGGAACTGGAACACAAAGCCGAGCATCGAAAGCCGGGTGAATGCGCGCTCTTCTTCGTCCATATGCGCGGTGGCCCGGCCACGGATCAGCACTTCTCCGGTCGTCGGCAGGTCGAGCAGCCCGAGCAAATAGAGCAGCGATGATTTACCCGAGCCGGACGGCCCGGTAATCGCAACAAACTCGTTTTCGCCTACGGTCAAATCGACGCCTTGCACAAGTGTCGTGGGCACGATGCCGGGCAGAATGCGCGTAACCTTGCGCGCCTCGATGAGCGGCATCGTGGCCGCAGGCCCTTGTCGCTGCGGGGCCGCGCTCACGTCGCGCCCCGGATGATTTCGACCGGGTGGACGCGGGCAGCCTTACGCGCCGGCTGATATCCCGCGGCAATCGATGAAACGAGAGCTACCAACCCCGCCAATGCATAGTGAACGTACGTATATGTCAGTGGCAGCCGGTCGGAATCGAGGAAAGGATTAGTGATCCTGACAGTGCCGAGCGCGCGGCAAAGCAGATAACCGAGGACAAATCCGACAAGCGCGCCGGCGAACCCGATGATCAATGCTTCGACGACGAAGATCGAGCGCACGGTGAACTCCGAGAGCCCGAGCGATTTCATGATCGCGATGTCGCGCGCCTTTTCATGGGTGATGGTGGAAATGATGTTGTAGGTCCCGAAACTGGCGACGAGCAAAATCGCGCCGACCACCGCATACATGATGATGTTGCGAATGATGAACGTCGAAAGGAGATCCTCATAGGCCTCTTCCCATGAGACCGATTTGTAACCGGTATCGCGTTCAACGCGGGTGGCGACTTCTCGCGAATTAAGGGCATTGGGCAGCCGAATACGCAATTCGTTGATCAGGCCTGTCTGCTGGGCAAGGATTTGGCCCGTCTTGGTGAGCACATAGGCCGTGCTCTCGTCTTGCTGGCGCACGCCGGTATGGAAAAAGCCCACCACCTGTGCGGTGATGCGGGCGCCTTGACTGGTCTGCAGCGTGATATTGGCTCCAATGCGGGCGCCTATCTTCTCCGACAGCCGGTCACCGAGAACGATGGCGTTGGTGGCGCGATAGAGCGCGTTGAGCGTGGCACCGCGCATCTGCTTGGGCAACTCCGACACGCTCGCCTCGCGCCGCGGATCGATGCCCGTCACCGTCGTGGACACATCGTGATTGGCATAGCGGATGATCGCCTGCACTTTCACGGATGGCGCGATGCCGCCGGGGAGCCAGGATTCAAGCGCCGCCATCGTGGCAAGCGGATTTTTGATGCCGGGCCGGCGCGCCTCAGGCGTCAGGCCGTGAATCTCGGCGCTCGCGAACAATTGCTCGGCGGGCTGGGGCGGAGGCTTGCGCCGCTCGTCCGTCACCGTGATGTGCGGCAGTGTATTGATGAGGCGCTCGGTAAAATCATTCTGCGAGCCGTGCATCAACGACGCCATCATGATCGAAAACCCGACACCGGTCGCAACACCGGCAACGGCAAAACCCGTCTGCCGCACCCGGCTTCGCACATGCGTCCACGCGATATCGAGAATGAGATTCATGGCGAAACGCGCACGCGCGCGCCGTCCTTGAGATCGCCCGAGGCCCGCGAGGCCACCTGCTCGCCATCACCAAGACCGGAAACGACTTCAACAGTCCGGGTGCCGCGGATGCCGACCGTAACTTCGCGCTTGCGGACACGCGTGCCGTCAACGACAAAAACAGCGTTGCCTTGCAGCGCATCCGCGGGAACGAGCAATGCGTTCGGCTTTTCGCGGGTGACAATGTTGGCTTCCACGCTCATTCCCGGCTTGAGCGGGGTATCGTCTGGAAGCGCTATTTTCACGCGAAATGTCTTCGCGGCTACGTCGCCCATTGGAGTGATTTCGTTCACCTTGCCTTCGAGACGCCGGTCGGGAAACGCATCGGTGCGGAACAGCACTATCTGTCCCAGCGCGACACGCGGAATGTCCTCTTCATTGACCTCCGCCACCACCTGCAGTGGTTTCGGCACGCCGATGCGGAACAAAATCTGCCCCGCTTCGGCGATCTCGCCGATCTCGCCATCGCGGCGCAGCACGATGCCATCCATCGGAGCCACGATCGTGTAATCTGAAATTTTCTCGGTTTGCACGGAGATCAACCCCTGCACGGTCTGGAGATCCATACCGGCACGCTCGTACGCCTGTGTCGTGGCCGAACCGCGCACGATCAGGTCGCTGACCCGCGACATCTCGCGCTTGAGGAAGTCTTCGCGGGCCTTGAGTTCTTTCAGTCCGGCTTCGGCTTCCCGGCTGTCGAGCCGCGCCAGGACATCACCTTTAGCTACGGCTTTACCCTCGCAATCGCAGATCTCGACGATGCGGTCACGGATGACGCTCGCGACCTTCGCCCAGCGCACAGGCTCGACGCCACCGGTCGCGTAGACGATTTCGACAGCCGTCCCTCGCGTCACGGGAATTGCCGTAACCTGCGGTGACCGCGCAAGCACCCACCAACCGGCGCCGGCAGCCAGCAAGACGATCAGCAGAGCGGTCAGGAGTTGATGTCGTTTCACGCCGACAAATTAATGATCAATGAAGGCTTGATATTGATGTACCGCAATCCCGTCCGGCAATTCAGGCCACGGCTTTGATGATGTGGCCGAGCTTGTCGAACATCTCGCCGATCTGGCTTTCGCTTACGATCAATGGCGGGCTGAGCGCGAGCGTATCGCCGACCGCGCGGAACATAACCTCGTGCTCGAAGAAGCCGAGATCGAGCGCGTCCATGCCGCGCTTGCCGACGGCATCGGGCCTGCTGGCTAGATCGATGCCGACAGTGAGGCCGACCGGGCGAATGTCGAGCACGTTCGGCAGGCCCTTGAGCCCCATCGCCGCCTGCGCCCAGGGCTTTTCGAGCTTGCGGGCGCGCTCGAACAGGCCCTCGTCGCGATAGACGTCGAGCGTTGCGAGCCCGGCGGCGCAGGCGAGCGGGTGCGCCGAATAGGTGTAGCCGTGGAATAATTCGATGACGTGCTCCGGCCCCTTCATGAACGCGTCATAGATTCCCTTGCGCACGACAACGCCGCCCATCGGCACGGCGCCCGAGGTGACGCCCTTGGCGAACGTGATCATGTCGGGGACAACGCCGTAGCGTTCGGCCGCAAAGGCATGACCGAGACGGCCGTAGCCGGTGATCACCTCGTCGAAGATCAGAAGAATGCCGTGCTTGTCGCAGATCGCGCGCAGGCGCTCGAGATAGCCCTTCGGCGGCGGCAGCACGCCGGTCGATGCCGCAACCGGCTCGACGATCACGGCTGCGATTGTCGATGCATCATGTAATGCGACGAGGCGATCGAGCGCATCGGCCAAATGCGCGCCCCATTCCGGCTCGCCGACGGTGAAGGCCTGCTTTTCGCGATCATAGGTCATCGGCAGGTGGTCGACGCCGGCGACCAGCGCGCCGAATTGCTTGCGGTTGTTGACGATGCCGCCGACCGCGATGCCGCCGAACCCGACGCCGTGATAGCCGCGCTCGCGCCCGATCAGGCGCACGCGCGAGGCGTTGCCGCGCACATTATGATAGGCGAGCGCGATCTTGAGCGCGGTGTCGACGGCCTCCGAGCCTGAATTGCAGAAGAACACGTGGTCGAGATCGCCAGGCGCAAGCGCGGCCACCCGGCTTGCGAGCTCGAAGGCTTTCGGGTGGCCGAACTGGAAGGCCGGCGCGTAGTCGAGCGTTGCAGCTTCCCGCTGGATGGCCGCCACGATCGGCTCGCGATTGTGGCCGGCATTGGTGCACCAGAGGCCTGCGGCGCCGTCGATCACCTTGCGCCCGTCGCTGGCGATGTAGTGCATGTCCTTGGCGCCCACGATCAGGCGCGGGCGCTTCTTGAAAGCCCGGTTGGCCGTGAACGGCATCCAATAGGGTTCGAGGTCATTGGGAATCGCGATTTTTGCCTGTGTCATGACCTGCCACCACTCACGACGTCATGCCCGGCCATAGCCGTTCGAAGAACGGCGTACTTTCGCACGCCTATGTGCCGGGCATCCACGCCTTCTGTATCCTACTCATAAAGACGTGGATGGCATTGCAACTCGGGCTTACCCGAGTTGCGCAAGAACAAGAGCCGGAAGTCGGGTAAACCCGGCTTCCGGTGACAACCCGGCAATGACGGTAGACGGCGTTGCTGTAATGGGCCTGTCTGCTATGTAGACCCCGAATGGCCGATAAATCCAACAAGCCGACCAAGCTCAAAGCCCGCCTGCCCCGCGGCCTCGCCGACCGCGGACCGGCCGAGATCGCCGCCACCCGTCACATGGTGGAAGCGATCCGCGTGGTCTTCGAGCGCTACGGCTTCGAGCCGGTTGAGACACCGGCTATCGAATATACCGACGCGCTCGGCAAGTTCCTGCCCGACCAGGACCGGCCGAACGAAGGCGTGTTCTCTTTCCAGGACGATGACGAGCAATGGCTCTCGCTGCGGTATGACTTGACCGCGCCGCTCGCGCGCTACGTTGCCGAGAATTTCCAGAACCTCGCGCTGCCCTACCGCTCGTACCGCTATGGCTGGGTGTTCAGGAATGAAAAGCCGGGCCCGGGACGTTTTCGCCAGTTCATGCAGTTTGATGCCGACACCGTCGGCGCGCCGTCGATGGCCGCCGATGCCGAGATGTGCATGCTCGCGGCCGACACCATGGAAGCGCTTGGCATTCCGCGCGGCAGCTATGTGGTCAAAGTGAACAACCGCAAGATTTTGGACGGCGTGATGGATGCCCTCCAAATTCCAGCGGAAAAGCGTCTCATCACCATGCGTGCCGTCGACAAGCTCGACCGGCTCGGGATCGACGGCGTCAGGATGCTCTTGGGCAAGGGCCGCAAGGACGAAAGCGGCGACTTCACCAAAGGCGCCGAGCTGACCGATACGCAGATCGCAGGCATTGTCGACGCGATCAGCGGTGCGCCAAAAGCGACGGGAGGTGCGACCGCGGGAGATCAGGAGCTCGCGGAGATCGCGTCGCTGGTGAACGCAGCGGGCTATGGCGATCGCGTTCGCATCGACAAAACCGTCGTCCGCGGCCTCGAATATTACACCGGCCCGGTCTACGAGGTTGAGCTGACCTTCGAGATCAAGGACGAAAAAGGCCGCCCGGTGCGCTTCGGCTCGGTCGGCGGCGGCGGACGCTATGACGGGCTGGTGTCGCGCTTCCGTGGCGAGCCCGTTCCCGCGACCGGCTTCTCGATCGGTGTCTCACGCCTGCAGGCCGCTCTCGCCGCTCTCGGCAAGCTCGGAGAAAAGACCGCCGCCGGTCCTGTCGTGGTCACGGTGTTCGACCGCGACCGCATCGCCGATTATCAGCGCATGGTCGCCGCGCTGCGCGGCGCGAATATCCGCGCCGAGCTCTATCTCGGTAACCCGAAGAACAATATCGGGGCGCAGCTCAAATATGCCGACAAGCGCGGCTCGCCTTGCGCCGTCATTCAGGGCGGCGACGAGAAAGCGCGCGGCGAAGTCCAGATCAAGGACCTGATCCTGGGCGCAACGCTCGCCGCGACCAAGGACCGCGACGAATACCTGAAGAAGCAGGCCGAGGCGCAATTCGCCGTCAAGGAAACGGCACTGGTCGAGGCCGTGCGCAGCCTGCTCGCAAAGCACAAATTGGGCTGAACAATTCCGGCTATTCAGACGGTGACGATGTCACCTTCAACCCGATACCCGTCATGGGCATCGAGATTGTAACCGAGCATCTGCTCGACCGCGTCGAAGCTGTCAATGATCGACACGTATTCGACGACCTTCTCTTCATGGAACTTGATGAAGTGCGCGATGCGATAGCTGATGGCGTGGCCGTCCTCGCGCTTGGTTGCCGTGAGCCTTGCAAGCACAGCGGCGTTATTGCCATCAACGAGCATTGTGTTCGGCACGAAACGCCGGTCCGACAGAAACGCGGGACTGTCCTGCATCAGCAGCTTCATCACGCCGTCCTTGCCGACGCGCTGGCCGCAGAACGGAAGGATGTCGACGGGCCCGCTGATGGTCCACACCACGTCATCGTCGAGGTAGCGTCGCGAGCGTGCCCACGTCCCGATCGGCCAAGGCACGGTAAAACGCCTCGACGACCGCGCGGGGAACCGGACTGTTTTTTGTTTTTGCCTGCATTAACAGCCAGTGAACCCCGGTTGTATTGAAATTCCCTTACCCGTTTTGCGATAGGTCGTTTGGCGGCAGGCAAACGGGCGTTTTGGTCCCGGCGGAGGGCGGCAAAATTTATTAACGACGACAAACATTTGACCTGCCCGACCGTTAAGGCCAGCGGGCAAACATCGTCGAATCCTTAAGGGCGCCGTGCTACAGGGCGGCCCCTAAACCCCGGATTTGCAGCTGGTTTTGGAACACGAATGAAGGCGAGCGTTACCACGCAAACGCATTCACCGGACGCGCGGGCGGAGGCGCTGGTCGCCTCCTACGAGCGCGCGGGATACGTGCGCGTTGCGCCTGCCATGCTGCAGCCGGCGGAGCCATTTCTCGACTTGTCCGGAGAGGACATCCGGCGGCGCATGTATCTGACCACGGCGCCGGACGGCCGCGAGCTGTGCCTGCGCCCCGATCTCACCATCCCGGTGTCGCGCGACTATCTCGCCTCGCCCTCCGCCGGAAAGCCCGCGGGCTTTTGTTACCTCGGCCCGGTCTTCCGTCACCGCAGCGATGCGCCTGCCGAATTTCTGCAGGCCGGCATCGAATCGTTCGGCCGCTCCGACAAAGCCGCGGCCGACGCTGAAATGCTGTCGCTCGGGCTCGAGGCAACGGCACGCTACGGACTTGCGTCGCCCGACATCGTGATCGGCGACGTTGCGCTTTTCTCCGGACTGATCGCCGGCCTCGACCTCCCACCGGCGTGGAAGCGGCGGCTGATCAAGGATTTCAATCGCAAGACCAACCTGGCGCAGGACCTCGACCGTCTCGTGCTCGGCGGCAACAATGCGCGTCCCGAATATCAGGGCGTGCTCGCGGCGCTTGCCGGCTCCGACCCGAAAGGCGCGCACGCGCTGGTGACCGATCTCCTGTCGATTGCCGGCATCAACGCAGTCGGCGGCCGCTCGATCGGCGAGATCGCCGATCGCTTCCTCGAACAGTCGGCGCTCGGTGCGAGCGCCAAGCTGCCGCGCGATGTCCGCGCATTGATCGAGCGCTTCCTGGCGATTGCGGGCAACCCTGACGAGGCGGCTGCCGCTTTGCGGGCGCTGGCGAATGACGCCAAGATAACATCCACGCTCGCGCCGGCGCTTGACCAGTTTGAAAGCCGCACCGGCTTCCTCGAGGCACGCGGCGTCGACGTCAAACGGCTGCAGTTCTCGACCGCCTTCGGCCGCGGCTTCGACTACTACACGGGGCTGGTCTTCGAGCTGACCGATCCGAAACGCACCGGCGACCCGCTCGTCGCCGGCGGCCGCTATGACGGGCTGCTGGCGCGGCTCGGCGCCGCTGACGCCATTCCCGCGGTCGGCTTCGCGGTCTGGATCGAACGGCTCGGTGTCTACGGGGGCGCGCGATGAGCGGGCCTCTCGTTCTCGCCGTTCCGGCCAAAGGCCGGCTGCAGGAGAATGCCGAGGCGTTCTTCGCGCGCGCCGGGCTGACTTTGGTCAAGCCGCGCGGCGCGCGTGACTATCGCGGCACGATCGCCGGTCTCGACGGCGTCGAAGTCGCCTACCTTTCTGCATCGGAAATCACCAGCCAGCTTGCGGCCGGCGCCGTGCACCTCGGCGTGACCGGCGAGGACCTCGTGCGCGAGATGATTCCCGACGCCGACAAAAAGGTGGTCCTCATCGACGGCCTGGGATTTGGCTTTGCAAACGTCGTTGTCGCCGTGCCGCAGGCCTGGATCGATGTCCGCGACATGGCCGACATCGACGACGTCGCAACGGCGTTCCGTCAACACCACGGCCGCAAGATGCGGGTTGCGACCAAGTACATCAATCTGACGCGCGATTTCTTCTCGGCGCACGGCATCATCGACTACCGGATCGTCGAAAGCTCGGGTGCGACCGAGGGCGCGCCCGCGGCCGGCACCGCCGAGATGATCGTCGACATCACCACGACCGGAACGACCCTTGCCGCCAACGGCCTCAAGGTCGTCGAGGACGGCACAATCCTGCGCTCGCAGGCGAACCTGGTGGCGGCGCGCGGCGCAACCTGGGGAAAGGCCGAGCGCGATCTTGCCCGCGTCATCCTCGATCGGCTTGCCGCGCAGGCACGGGCGCGCGCCTACCGCGAGGTGCGGGCTCGCTTTGCCGCAGGCACGGACATGCTGGTCGAGAACGCCAAGCGGAAGTTCGGCATTGAAACGCCGTTCGGCGGGCCGACCGTCACGGGCCTGCTCACGCTGCACTGCCCGCCCGATCAGGTCTACGCGCTCACGAATTTCCTGCGCGAGAATGGTGCGGAAGCGGTTGCGGTCGCCGAGCTCGACTATGTGTTTTCGCGGGACAATCCGCTGTTCGCCAAGTTCGAGGCCGGCCTCTAGAGCTTCGCAAAATCGATCGGCTTGTGCCGGTCGAGGGTGCGGTGCACCGGCGGCAGCGGATATTTCAGCCCGCTCGCGCAATTGAACAGCACCACCTGGTCCGTTCGCTTCACGCGGCCGTCGGCAAGGCTTTGCTTGTATGCCGCATAGGTCGCAGCGCCCTCCGGGCACAGGAGCAGTCCTTCCTCGCGCGCCATTTCGTCGAGCGCGGCGCTGATCGCCTCGTCCGGCACCGCGATCGCGAAGCCGCCGCTCTCGCGCACCGCGCGCAGGATGAGAAAATCGCCGATCGCCTGCGGCACGCGAATGCCGGAAGCAATCGTGTGCGCGTTTTCCCAGCGCGGCGCGTGCTCCTCGCCGGCCTCGAAGGCTTTCACCATCGGCGCGCAGCCGGATGCCTGCACCGCGATCATGCGCGGACGCTTTTTGCCGATGAAGCCGATGGCTTCGAGCTCCGCGAACGCCTTCCACATGCCGATAAGCCCGGTGCCGCCGCCGGTCGGATAGAAGATGACGTCGGGAACCTGCCAGCCGAGTTGCTCGGCAAGCTCGAGGCCCATCGTCTTCTTGCCTTCGATCCGGTAGGGCTCCTTCAAGGTCGATGTGTCGAACCAGCCGACCTTGGCCTTTCCCTCGCCGACGATCTTGCCGCAGTCGTCGATCAGGCCGTTGACGCGATAGACAGTCGCGCCCTGCAACTCGATTTCGCTCACGTTCACTTCCGGCGTGTCTTCCGGGCAGAAGATCGTCGTCTTGATCCCGGCACGCGTCGCATAGGCGGCGAGCGCCGCACCCGCATTGCCGTTGGTCGGCATCGCCATGTGCTTGATGCCGAGCGCTTTCGCCATCGACACCGCCATGACCAGGCCGCGCGCCTTGAACGAGCCGGTCGGCAGACGGCCTTCGTCCTTGACCAGGATCTCTCCGCCGCCCAGTTTCGCGGCAAGGCGCGGCATGCGCACGATCGGCGTCATCGCTTCGCCGAGGCTGACAATATCTTCAGGCTTGCGGACCGGCAGCAGCTCGCGATAGCGCCACAAATCTGGTGCGCGCGCCGCGAGCTTGTCCTTGCTCAGCGCCTTGCGCACGCCCGCAAGGTCATAGCGCACGAGCAGCGGCTTGCCGGCGCGCGACAGGTTATGGACCTGATCGGCGTCGTGGCGCTCGCCGGTGAATGCACATTCGAGGTGGGTGACAAAACTGGGAAGCTTCGCCGTCAGATTGTCGTCGTGCTGCATGGAAACGTCTGCCGGTTGTCAGTCGGCATTCTGGCGTGGCTGCGGCGCGAAACACCAGAAAATGCGAGAGCGAAAAGTTGACGACGAAGCTGACCGCGATCGCGGCCACTTTCGCGGCCCAGGCCGGAACAGAAAGAAGCTCGACGAGGCACCACACGGTTCCGGTGTTGGCGAAGAAGCCCATGATCTGCGACAGCGCGAAACCGAGATAGCCCTTGAGATGCAGGCGGCGGCCGGACTCGGCCGCAAACGTGATGGTCGAGTTCATCACGTAGGAGCCGCTCACGGCGACGACCCAGGCGATCGTATTGGCGACGACGATCGGCAGGCCCAGATAGTAATAGCAAAAGGAAAACACGCCGAAATCGATGACCGAATTGACGACGCCCACGACCGCGAAACTCGCCGCCTTGAGCGCGATGGCGCGCTCGTGCCAGGCCACCGCGAGACGATCAAAGAGATTTTGGAGGGGCGCCGGAATCATCGCCGCGCCCGCTTAGCACGACAAAACATGGCCCGGTAGGGCGGGCGCGACAGCACCCGCCCGGTGCGGTATAGATCGCGGATAAAACGGGGAGGACAGGTTAACCACCAATGGCCGTGAAGCCGACCAAACCAGGCGCACGCGCACGGACATCCTCGTCCGCGCCGACGCTGTCGATCGTCGTGCCCTTGTTCAACGAGGCGCGCGGCCTCGCCGCCCTGCATGAGCGCATCGCCGAAGTCGCGCGCTATCTGCAGGCCAAGCGCGGATTGAGCCTGGAGCTTATTTATGTCGACGACGGCAGTTCCGACGGCACCAGCGACGTCGCGCGATCGTTGCCGGCCATGCCGCTGGATATCCAGATCGTCACGCTGTCGCGGAATTTCGGCAAGGAGGCGGCGCTGCTCGCGGGCCTCGACCACGCGCGTCCGGGTGCGATCCTGTTCATGGACGGCGATGGCCAGCATCCGCCGAGCATGATCGAGACGCTTGTCTCGCGCTGGCTCGATGACGGATACGACGTCGTCTACACGGCGAAGGCCCACCGCGAGAACGAGTCTTGGGCGCGGCGGACGGGCGTGCGCACGTTCTACACGCTGCTCAATTGGGGCGCGCGCCATAAAATCCCGGAGGATGCCGGCGATTTCCGTCTGCTGTCGCCGCGCGCCGCGCAGGCGCTTCGGCAAATGCCCGAGCGCAACCGTTTCTTCAAAGGCTTGTCGAGCTGGATCGGCTTCCGCCAGGTCCGTGTGGACTACGAGCCCGCAGTGCGCGAGCACGGCTCGACGACGTGGAATGCCTGGACGCTGATCGGCCTGTCGATCGAGGGCCTGACGTCGTTTTCGGTGGCGCCGCTGCGCGTTGCGAGTCTGCTGGGCCTGCTGCTCGCCGTCACCGCGCTGTTTTTTGGTAGCTGGATCGTTCTCGAAACCTTGCTCTACGGCAAGGACGTGCCCGGTTATCCCTCGCTGGTGGTCAGCGTGATGGTCATCGGCGGCGTGCAGCTGATCCTGATCGGCGTGCTGGGCGAGTACATCGGCAAGCTGCTGTCGGAGATCAAGGGCCGGCCGGTCTATTTCGTCGCCGAGCACAGCGTGAAGCGGGCGAGCGAATCGGCCAAAGCGCGGCCGATCGCGTCCCGCGCAGCCGAATAACAGCCGCGGCATGAGCTCGCACCCACGGCGCATCTGGCTGTGCGCGGACGACTATGGCGCGGCTCCCGGAGTGAGCGCCGCGATCCGCGAGCTGATTTCCCGCCGACGCATTAATGCGACATCGGTCATGGTGGCAGCGCCGCACTTCGACAACGAAGAAGCCGCGGCGCTCGCCAAGCTCAATTCGGGCGAAAAGCGCGCGGCCCTGGGGTTGCATGTCACGCTGACCGGGCCGCTGCGGCCGCTGAGCGCAAATTTTGCGCCGCTGCGTCACGGCCGTTTCCTGTCGCTCAACGCGATGCTGCGGCTGGCGACCGCGCGGCGACTGCAGCCGGAGCCGCTCGCCAACGAAATTGCGGCGCAACTCCGGAAGTTCATCGATGTGTTCGGAGGGCCGCCCGATTTTCTCGATGGACACCAGCACATCCAGCTGTTTCCGCAGGTGCGCGACGCTTTTCTGAAGGTCGTCGCCGAGCGCGCGCCGGCGGCATGGGTCAGGCAATGCGGACGGGCGCGGCGCGGGCGGCGGCTGCGGGATCACAAGGCGCTGGTGCTCGACATTTTAAGTCTTGGCTTCCGGCGCAAGGCAGGAAAGCTCGGGATTGCGGTCAATCCGGCCTTTGCCGGCTCCTACGCCTTCAAGTCGCGGGCGAATTACGCCAGGCTGTTCCCGCGCTTTCTGTCCGGCCTGCCGGATGGCGGCCTGATCATGTGTCACCCGGGCGTCGTCGATACCGAGCTAAAAGGCCTCGATTCGCTGACAACCCTGCGCGAGCAAGAATTTGCCTACTTTGGTTCCGATGCTTTTTTGCAGGTCCTTGCCGAGCATAATGTCGCGCTTGCGCGCCCCCACTAGCGAAACCGGCGCCAGCGCCTACCTAACGCCGCGCAAGGTCAAGGGAGGGCACAATGACCCCACAGGAACGCCAGCTGGTTGAGGACCTTTTTGACCGGCTCGCGCGGCTCGAAATCGGCGCCGCGCGATGCCGAAGCCGAACGTGTGATCGCGGAAGGCCTTCGCCGTGCGCCGAACGCCATCTATCCGCTGGTGCAAACCGTGCTGGTGCAGGACGAGGCGCTCAAGCGCGCCGATGCCCGCATCCGCGAGCTCACCGGAGAAGATGCCGAGCCGACAACGGGCGGCGGCTTTCTCGACAGCATGCGGCAAGCGCTGACCGGGCGCTCGACGTCCGTGCCCAGCGTGCGCCCCGGCGCACCCGATCCGCGATGGAACAGCGGCGGTGCGTTTCCGAACGCCAATGCGGCGCCGGCGCAAGGTGGCGGCTACGGCGGCGGATCGTTTCTCGGCACCGCGGCGGCGTCCGCGGCGGGAGTGATCGGCGGCGCTTTGCTGCTCAACTCGATCAGCTCGATGTTCGGTCATCATGGCGGAAGCGCATTCGCGGCCGTGCCGCAGCAAGGCGGCTCGCCATGGGACAACAGGGACAGCAATGCATCCGGCAGCGACCTCGCACGCGACGCCGGGATCAACGATATCGGCGGCGACGGACGCGGCGGCGCGCAGCCTGCGGCGCTTTTCGGCAATGACGATGATGCCGAGATCGTGAGCGATCTTGACGGCGACGCCGGTGGCGATTTCGGCGGCGACTTCGGTGGCGGCGGCGACAGCGCCTGAGGCTGCTACAGCACCACGACCTTGGTGCCGACCTTCACGCGCTCGTAGAGATCAACGACGTCCGCATTGCGCATGCGGATACAGCCGGACGATACGTTTGTGCCGATGGTCCAGGGCTCGTTCGATCCGTGGATACGATAGAGCGTCGAGCCGAGATAGAGTGCGCGCGCGCCCAAGGGGTTATTCGGGCCGCCCGGCACGAAATGCGGCAGGTACGGCTGGCGCCTGAGCATTTCATCGGGCGGCGTCCAGTCAGGCCATTCCCTTTTTGCCGAAATCGCGTGCGTGCCTGACCAGGTGAAGCCGGGGCGGCCGACGCCGATGCCGTAGCGGATCGCCCTGCCCTCACCCTCGACGAGATAAAGAAAATGGTTCGGCGTATCGATGACGATCGTGCCGGGCGCTTCCCTTCCACTGTACGCCACCTCCTGCCGGAGGAAGCGCGGATCCATGCGGCCGTCGTACCGCTCCTGATCCATGCGTGGATCGACAGCCGCGTTGCCATAACCTCTGTAGTCGTTCTGCTCGGGCGGCGGCCCGTACCACTGCTGTGAGCCGCGGCGCGACGGCGGTGCACCGTTGCCGAATAGCTGTTCGAAAAACCCGCGATCGGGCGACGCTTGCTGCTGCAGCTGCGCGGTGACGACCGTCGGCGGTGTCTGATCGTCGTCAGGATCGAGGGGCGCGAGCGACATCGGCTCCGCCGACGCCAAATTCGATAGCAGGACCGCTGTAAACCCGACAAAACCCCAACGCGACATCGACCCACCCTGCACTTCACTGTGTCAGGGCAGTAAAACGGCAAACGCCCACCGATTGGTAAATTGCCGTCAACCACGATTCCCTATGGTAAACGAGCGGTTTCCGTCTCGCCTGCCACGCCGCGATCGCGCAACGCGGTATTAATGCGAGTTCTCTATGAACCGCAACATCACCGGCTGGGAACCACGGCGTGCAGCGCAAAGTATTTCGTGTTGAGCAGATGATCGGAGCGCGGCGTGTGCGCGACGTCGTACAGCCGCCTCAGGTCGCGCAAGTGGCGGTCAACGAAACGACGCCTGCGCCCGAAGCCCAGGTCGCGGCACGGCACGAGCTTTCGGCGCTCGCGGACTCGTTGCCCGCAACACGCGCACGCTGATGGCCCTGATCAATGACGGCAAGGACCGCCGGATGGCACGCGCGGCCGGTGAGCTCGCGGTCAGCGGTCGAGAGCATGGAGACCGCGACGCAGAAGGTCCTGGCATCGGTCGAAGCCATCGATGATTGCGCGCGCGTTCTCGTTTCTGCGCTAAGCGATGATTACCACCATGGTCTCGCGCAGGACATTCAGGATCATGTCGTGCGGGTTTATGAAGCGTGCAATTTCCAGGATCTCGCCGGCCAGCGCATCGGGAAAGTCATCACGACCCTCGTGATGGTGGAGGAGCAGCTCACCGCCATGATCGAGAATTGCAACAATGTCACCGGCGCGGCACGGCCGGACAAGGCGGCCGGCTCGCATCCGAGCGGCGATGTCCTGAACGGCCCGAGGCTCGACGGGGACGGCGGCCACGCCAGCCAGCGGGACATCGACTTGATGTTCGCCTAAGCCGGACGGCGGATCAGAATAAAGCAGATCAGCGCGACCGTCGCGAAACCCGCCGCAAGAGTAAGCGCTCCCAGATCCGACGTGCGCTCGATCATGAACGCCATGATGAAAGGCGCCGCCGCCTGCACCAGCAGGAACGGGCCGGCCAGCCGTCCCATCAGCCGCCCATAACCGGACGCGCCGAACAGCGCCAACGGCACGGCACCGCGGGTGATCGTGATCAGGCCGTTGGCGCCGCCAAACATCAATGCGAACGCCGCCGCCGTGGCCGTCGAGACCCCCAGCAACACCAGCATCAGGAAGGCGCAGAGAAAAGTGGTGAGCGCAAAGCGCGCGATCCACAGCGGATGCAAATTGCGGCCAAAGGCGAACTCGATCAAGGCGAGCGCCCACTTGGGCGGGGCCGAACAACGCGCCGATCCACACCACCGTGGCCGCGCCGATACCCTCGCGCGCAAAAATGGCCAGCAAGTGCGCCGATAATCCGGACGGGACGAAGGCGTAAGACGCAAAGGCCGACGCCACAAGAATGAACGGCAGCCCGTAGGCCGGCAGCACCTTAACGGGCGCGCTTTCCGAATCTGACGCAGCGATGTCGGATTCGTAGCGCGTCCGCGGCAGCGCCAGAGCGTGCAGCGGCGCCGCGACGAAAGCGAGCAGCGCCGCATAGATCAGGTAGGTGCCGCGCCAGTCCACGCGCTCGAGCAAGAAGTGCGTCATCGGCCAGCTGACCGTAGAGGCGAACCCGCCGGCAAGCGTCAGCGCGGTGATCGGCCGGCGCGCGCCAACGCCGAATATGCGGCCAAGCGTTGAGAACGCCGCGTCGTACAGGTTTGCCGCCATGGCGACGCCGAGCACCATCCAGACCACGTAATAGGCGATCGGGTGCGCGGCGGAGGCGATAAGGAACAAGCCAAGCGCCCCGGTGAGCGAACCGAGTGCCATGACGACATGGCCGCCGAAGCGGTCGATCGATCTGCCGACATAAGGAGCGACCAGGCCGGCGACGAGCAGGCCGATTGAAAATCCGCCCATGGCGAAAGAGATCGACCAGCCGCGCTCGGCCGCAATCAGCGGCACGATCAGCACCGGCGTGTAGAAGATTGTCCCCCACGTCAGAATTTGCGTGATGCCGAGCACCGGCACGGCACGCCAGGGTCCGTCGATGAATTCACGGGGAGAGATCATGAGAGGCGCACCAAAGCAGCCATGCGCAACTTTGCCACGCCGCTACGATGAGCGCTAACAAATGACGATTTTATCGTGCCGGTGGCGGCGGCGGCGGCGCCGCTTTGGGCTTGGCGGGCGCGCGCGGCCGCCGGCTTCCTGGCGCCCTCTCCGCCGCAGCGGACATAGACCATCGTGCCGTAGCGGCCCTGCACTTCGGTATCCATCCAGCGCAAAATCAGGATGCGTCCATTGAACAAGACGACTTCGCGGTCCTGCGCGCTGCCTGGCGGATCTTCCGCAGGCCCGATGTAGGTCTTGCCGCCCTGCGCGCCTTTCAGGGCCAGCTCGGTCGGTGTCGCCTGGTCGGCGAGGTGCATCATGACGCCACCCGTCGGGCCGAGCGTAATGACGTAGGGTTGATTGCAGCCGCGAGCGGCTGCCGCCTCAGTGCGCGTGCGGTCTTCGTCCTTGTGATAGGCGGCAAGTCCCCATCGACCGACGATGTCCTGCGGCGGGAAGGCCGGCGGCAGCGTCGGACCGACGGCGGGAGCGGCCGGCACTTCGGGCTGCGGCCCGGTGGCACAGCCGGAAAGCCCGAGGGCTAGCAAAACAAGTGCTGCGGCGCTCGAGAATCGTGAGGCGGGCGGGCTGATGCATTCCGGCTCCCCAGAAACAGATCTCAACTTTGGATGGCCTGAGCGGCCAGCGCAAGCACGCATTCGCAGATCATGATTTGCGCCCGCTCCGAGCCTCGCAGCTTGACACCCCGGCGCGAAGGCAATATTTCCCAGGCAGCGTTTGGCACTCCCCGATTGTGAGTGCTAAACCACTGATATACCGACACTTTCTGTTCATGAGACGCGCATTAGCGCCACGAGGAAGCCCATGGCCAAAACCAAGTTTCGTCCCCTTCACGATCGCGTCGTCGTACGCCGGATCGACCGCCGAAGAGAAAACCAAAGGCGGAATCATCATCCCGGATACCGCCAAGGAGAAGCCGCAGGAAGGCGAAGTCATTGCTGTCGGCCCCGGCGGCCGCGATGAGAACGGCAAGCTCATTCCGATCGACCTGAAACCTGGCAACCGCGTGCTGTTCGGCAAGTGGTCGGGCACCGAGGTCAAGCTCGACGGCGAGGAGCTCCTGATCATGAAGGAGTCCGACATCATGGGCGTGATCGCCTGACACCGTACCTTTTTTTCAAGGAGTGATTTGAAATGGCTGCCAAGGACGTCAAATTTTCCGGCGATGCCCGCGAACGGATGCTGCGCGGCGTCGATATTCTCGCCAACGCCGTCAAGGTCACGCTCGGTCCGAAAGGCCGCAACGTCGTCCTCGACAAATCGTTCGGCGCCCCGCGCATCACCAAGGATGGCGTGACCGTCGCCAAGGAGATCGAGCTCGACGACAAGTTCGAGAACATGGGCGCACAGATGGTGCGTGAAGTCGCTCAGAAGACCAATGATCTCGCCGGTGACGGCACTACAACCGCAACCGTGCTGGCTCAGGCGATCATCAGGGAAGGCGCCAAGTCAGTCGCAGCCGGCATGAACCCGATGGATCTCAAGCGCGGCATCGACATTGCTGTGCACGCGGTCGTCAAGGACATCGAAAAGCGGGCGAAAAAAGTCGGCTCTTCTGCGGAAGTCGCTCAAGTCGGCACCATCTCGTCGAATGGCGACGCCAATATCGGCCAGATGATTGCGAAGGCGATGCAGAAGGTCGGCAACGAAGGTGTCATCACGGTCGAGGAGGCCAAGTCGCTCGAGACCGAGGTCGAAATCGTCGAAGGCATGCAGTTCGACCGCGGCTACATCTCGCCTTATTTCATCACCAATGCCGAGAAGATGCTCGCCGAGCTCGAGGATGCTTACATTCTCCTGCACGAAAAGAAGCTCTCCGGCCTGCAGTCGATGCTTCCCGTCCTGGAAGCTGTCGTGCAGTCGGGCAAGCCCCTCGTCATCATTGCGGAGGACGTGGAAGGCGAAGCGATTGCGACTTTGGTGGTCAACAAGCTGCGCGGCGGCCTCAAGGTCGCGGCGGTAAAGGCCCCGGGCTTTGGCGATCGCCGCAAGGCGATGCTCGAGGACATTGCGATCCTCACCGGCGGCCAGCTGATCTCCGAAGACCTCGGCATCAAGCTCGAGAACGTCACCACGGCCATGCTGGGCCGCGCCAAGAAGGTGATCATCGAGAAGGAAAAGACCACGATCGTGCACGGCGCCGGCAAGAAGCCCGACATCGAGGCCCGCGTCGGCCAGATCAAGGCACAGATCGAGGAGACGACCTCCGACTATGACCGCGAGAAGCTGCAGGAACGGCTGGCGAAGCTTGCCGGCGGCGTCGCGGTGATCAAGGTCGGCGGTGCGACCGAGGTCGAAGTCAAGGAAAAGAAGGACCGCGTCGAGGACGCGCTCAACGCCACCCGCGCCGCGGTCGAGGAAGGCATCGTGCCCGGCGGCGGCGTTGCGCTGCTGCGCGCCAAGAAGGCGGTCGGCCGCATCCATAACGAGAATCCGGACGTCCAGGCCGGCATCAACATCGTGCTCAAGGCGCTGGAATTGCCAATCCGCCAGATCGCGGAGAATTCCGGTGTGGAAGGCTCGATCGTGGTCGGCAAGATCATGGACAACAAGTCGGAGACCTACGGCTTCGACGCACAGGAAGAAAAATATGTCGACATGATCGATGCCGGTATCGTCGATCCGGCCAAGGTCGTGCGCACGGCTCTGCAGGACGCCGGCTCGGTTGCCGGCCTGCTCGTCACCACCGAGGCGATGGTCGCCGAGCTGCCGAAGGATCCGGCGCCGGCGATGCCGCCCGGCGGCGGCATGGGCGGCGGCATGGGCTTCTAGCCCGCGACCGAATTGAGAATTGCGAAGGGCGCGGCCAAGGCCGCGCCCTTTTCAATTGCGGCGCCGGAATAAAGGGCAGCCCGACGTTATCGCGATTTTCTACCAGCCGATCGTCCGCGGCAGCCAGAGCGCGAGCTGCGGAAAGAAGAAACAAATCACCAGCGCAAGGAGCTGCATCGCCACGAACGGCACGATGCCGCGATAGATGTCGCCGGTGGTGATCTCGGGCGGCGCGACGCCGCGCAGGAAGAACAGCGCCCAGCCAAACGGCGGGGTGAGGAACGAGGTCTGCAAGTTCACGCAAATCAGCGTCGCGAGCCAGACCATGTCCACTTTGGCGGCGATGAAAATCGGCAGAAACAGCGGCACCGCGATGTAGGAGATCTCAATCCACTCGATGAAGAAGCCCAGGACGAAGATGATGAACATCAAAAACCAGATGTCGGCATTGATGCCGCCGGGCAGGAATTCGAAGAAATCCTGCACCAGTCTTTCGCCCTGAAGCCCGCGGAAGGAAAGCGAGAAGGCCTGCGCGCACATCAGGATGAACATCATCATGGCGGTGATGCGGGTGGTCGCATAGGTCGTTTCGCGCAGCACCGACCAGGACATCCGCCCGCCAATAGCGGTCACCACGATGGCGCCGAGCGCGCCCATGGAGGCGGCCTCGGTTGGCGCCGCGATGCCGGCGATAATCGAGCCCAGCACCGCCCCGACCAGCGCGAGCGGCGGCAACACGACGCGCAAGAGTCTTGCCCACAGCTCGCCGCGTGAAACCAGGTCGCGCTCGTCCTTCGGCACCGCCGGCACCATGTCGGGCCGGAAAATGCCGAGCCCAGAATGTAGACGACGTAGATGCCCGCCAGCATCAGGCCGGGGATCATGGCGGCGGCGAACAAGGTGCCGACCAATTCATTCAGGATGTCGGCCAACAAGATCAGGATCAGGCTGGGCGGGATGATCTGCCCGAGCGTGCCGGAGGCGCAAATCGTGCCGCAGGCCAGCCCCTTGTCGTAACCGCGCCGCAGCAGCGTCGGCAGCGTGAGCAGGCCGAGCGTCACGACCGTGGCGCCGACGATGCCGGTGGTGGCGCCCATGAACACGCCGACGACGATGATGCCGATGCCGAGCCCGCCGCGCAGGTTTCCGGCCGCGTGCGCGATCACGTCCATCAGGTCTTCGGCGAGCTTGGATTTCTCCAGCATCACGCCCATGAAGACGAACAGCGGCATGGCGATCAGCGTGTAGTTCGTCACCACGCCGAAGATGCGGCTGGGAAGCAGATTGAACAGCAGCGGGCCGAAGCCGATGTAGCCAAACACCAGACCGGTCGTCGCCAGCGTCAGAGCAACCGGGATGCCCGCCAGCAGCAGGACGAAGAACGCCGACCAGCATCAGGATGGCGAGGATTTCATTAAACGGCATTCGTGCGCTCTCCTCGCCACGCCAGGAAATACTGGATCGCCTGCGCCAGCGATTGCAAAAACAGCAAAGCGAATCCGAGGGGAATCAGGCCTTTGAGAATGTATCGGCCGGAAATGCCGCCCGGATTGGCTGTGCCCTCGCCGATGCTCCAGGATTGCAGGACGTAGGCCCACGACAGCTTGATGATGATCAGGGAGATCGCCATCGAGAGCAGCGCTGTAATGAATTCAACCAGGTACTTGTTGCGCTGAGAATATGAGGCAAACAGAACGTCAACGCGCACATGCTCGCCGTGTCTGAGCGCGTAGGACATGCCGAACAGGCAGATCGGTGACATCAGGTGCCACTCGAGCTCCTGCGACCAGACCGATCCGGTATTGAAGCCGTAGCGCAGCAGCACATTGCCGCCCATGACGAGCGCCAATGCAAACGACGACCAGGCGGTGATGCGGCCGACGGCATCGATGAAGGTATCGATGCCGTCGGCCAGCTTTTCTGCCGGAGGTCACATCAGCTCTTGAGAATCTTGTCGTGGTAGACAGCTTCGCTGTAGCCCGCCCACTGTTTGTACTTGGCCATGTAGCTCATGTAGAAGTCGTGCACCTTCTTGGTGACCGGATCCTTCGCCACGGCCTCGGCGAGAATCTTCTCGTTGGCCGTGCGCAGCGCGGCGACGATCGGCATCGGGCAGCGGCTGCGCGATGACGCCCTGGTTCTTGATCAGGTCTTCCATCGCCTCGGCGTTGTTCTTCTGGCACCAGGCCTCGCCGGAAACGTTGCAGGCGGCGCAGGCGTTCTCGACAATGGCCTTGAGATCGGGCGGGAGGCTCGCCCATTTTGCCTTGTTGACGATGAGCTCGCTCGCGGTCGCGGTCTCGTGCCATCCGGTCGTGTAGTAGTATTTGGCGGCGCGCTGCAGCCCGAGCTGGCGGTCGAGATAGGGTCCGACGAACTCGGCGGCATCAATCACGCCGCGTTCCAGCGCCGGAAAGATTTCGCCGGGCGGCAGGAGGCGGGAATCGACGCCGAGCTCCTTGTAGACGCGGCCGGCGAGGCCGGGAATGCGCATCTTGAGGCCGTTGAGATCCGCGACTTTCTCGATCGGCTTCTTGAACCAGCCGGTCATCTGCACGCCGGTGTTGCCGCACAGGAACGGCACGAGATTGAAGCGGTCGTAAACCTCGCGCCAGAGCTCGAGGCCGCCGCCGTCGTAGATCCAGCCGTTGAAGCCCTGGAAATTGAGGCCGAAAGGAACGGCCGTGAAGTATTGCGCGGCGAAGCTCTTGCCGGTCCAGAAATAGGAATTGGCGTAGTTCATCTCGACCGTGCCCGTGGACACCGCGTCGAAACCTTCGGCGGCGGGGATCAGCTCGCCGGCGCCGTAGAACTGGATCTTCAGGCGCCCGCCCGACATGTCCTCGATGCGCTTGCATAGGTCTTTCGCGCTGCCGGGCCCGGTCGAATAGAACGCAGCATTCGGGCCGTAAAAACTGGTCATCTTCCAATTGAATGTGGTCTGAGCGCGAACCACGGCCGGCGCGGCTACCGTGCCGACCGCACTGGCAAGCGCCAATTTGCTGAAATCACGACGACGCATGACACCCCTCCCCCGATACAGGTCAATCTGCGCGACAGTTTATGCAAGTACCGCGCCAAGGCCGCAGCACTTGACCAATATCCTAGGCCGGGCTCTGACGGATGGGCAATCGGAAGTTCGGGGTGCGGTCGAGAATTCTTCCGCCCGGCTGCGCCCGCGGCGCCTAGTTGGCCGCCGGGCGGAATTTCATCGTTGCCGGCCCTATCAGCAGGATCGCATCGCCGTCCCGGCGCCACTCCGTCACCTGAACGATCGATGCAAGCATCTCCTCATCGGCCTTGATGCGCTCGGGCGTGCATTGCCCGGCGCCCTGCATGGCCGGCAACTCTTCGGGCAAGGCGGGCCGCCTCGATTTTCATCGCCATATCGGTAATTTCCACGCGGGCCGGAACCGTCCTGCACCACAAATCGATCCGCGCGTCGCCGTTCGCCTCGACGGTCAGGATCGGCATGCGCTTGCCCGGGCGCATCGGCTCGGCATCCAGCAGGAGTTCCTGAGTAAACGGGAACAACTCGGCAGCTTTAGCCGTACTGCACACCAGCAGAAGAACCATAACGATAGCGGTGCGCAAGCAGGGCCGACACAATGAAATGGCGTCAATTGCCAGGCTCATTCAGAAGCGCTCTCATGCGTATCAGCACGGTAGAAAAAAGCATCACCAGGGGCCTTGCAATTAGTTTTTGTTGCTCGAGTATATTTGCCGCGCTAGAATTGCGAATTGGAGCCGCGACAATTTCTGCGGCGGGAGGACAAGATGGCGGATGCAGTAACTGCACTGATTGGCGCAATCATCATGATCGGTTACATGCTTCTGATTGCCGTCAAGCTGGCCGCACCGCCGCTATGGATTTGCGTCCTGGTTGGCCTTGCATTGATGCTCTGGGGCTTCTGGGGCGACGACTGGGAGCCGCTGTTCCAGCGTAAAAAGCAATAATCCCGTGACGCGCCGGGCGCTCAACTCCGGATCAATTCTCAAATTTATTAACCAGCCAATTGGCCGTGCGCAGAAGTCGTGCATCGTCGCCGCGTTCGCCAATCAACTGCACGCCAAGCGGCAGGCCGCCCTCCCCCGTCAGTAGCGGCAATGACAGCGCTGGCAGCCCGGTCAGTGTCCATAACGTGCAGAATATTGGGCTCCCGGTAGCCTCGCCCTTCGGCGCGACGCCGGTGGCCGCCGGCGTGATAATGGCGTCGTACTCTTTGAAAATTTCGGCAATGCCAGCTTCGTAACGCCTGGCGTTGTCACGCGCCGCCAGATAACGGACCGCACTCACCTTGCCGCCTTCGGCGAGACAGTCGCGCAGCTGCTGGCTCGAAGTATCGCACCTCCGCGCGCGACCACGGCATCGAGATTGTGCGCCATATCGGCGGCCATGACGGCACGCTGGTCATCCCAGGCGGCAGCATAAGCCTCCGGGAGGTCGAACGCTCTGGGCCCGATCGCCGAGCCGGCCGACCAGACCTTCGAAGGCGGCGCGCGTCTCTGGCTCGGCCTTGTCCCAGACCGGCGTGCGCACGAAGGCAAATGCGCGGCGGCATCGGCGGATCCTCGGCAACTGTTTCGAGAAAGGCCGGAGCGGCAACCGGGCGCGTATCGCGGATCGTTCGGGTCGTAGCCCGCAAGTACGTCGAGGATCAGCGCCGTATCGGCGAGCGAGCGGGCGAACACGCCGACATGATCGAGCGCTCGCGACAGCTGCAAGGCCCCGTGGCGCGAGATCGTGCCGTGCGTCGGCTTGAAGCCATACACGCCGCAAAAAGCGGCCGGTCGGATCACCGAGCCGTTGGTCTGCGAGCCGATCGCCAGCGGCACCATTCCGGCCGCCACCGCCGCCGCCGAGCCCGACGATGAGCCGCCGGGCGTGCGTTCAGGGTCGTGCGGATTACGCGTCGGGCCCGGGTGGAAATAGGCGAACTCGGTCGTAACCGTCTTGCCGATGATCACGGCGCCCGCTGCGCGCAAGGCGCGCTACCGCCGTGCAGTCGCGCATCGGCTGGCGGCCCTTGAGCAGCGGCGAGCCGCATTCGGTCTTGTAATCGGCGGTATCGAAAATGTCCTTGATGCCGACCGGAACGCCGTGCAGCGGGCCAATCGCGCTGGCCGTTGCGGCGGCGCTCGTCGAGCGCGCTGGCCTGCGCCAGCGCATCGTTCGGATCGAGGTGGGCAAAGGCGCGCACTTTGTCTTCGATCGCAGCAATGCGATCGAGGCAAGCGCCGGTATACTCCTCCGCGGAAATTTCGCCGCCGGCGATCTGTTCGGCGGCTTCGATCGCCGTCAGCGCCGTCAGATTGCCATCGCGCCAGCATCAGTTCGCGTAGAGCTTACCAGGCAGCCAGAGGGCAATGTCTGGGAAGATGTAGACGAGAGTCATGGTCAGGAAGACCATGAACACGAATGGCAGCGCACCGGCGAAAATCTGGTTCAGCCTCACGTGCGGCGGCGCCACGCCCTTTAGGTAATACGCTGCCATGGCCATCGGCGGTGTATTGAACGAGGTCTGGATGTTGAGCGCCACCAGAATGCCGAACAAGGTCGGGTCGATATTGAAGGTCTTGAGCAGCGGCAGGAAGATCGGCACGAAAATGATGATGATCTCGGTCCATTCCAGCGGCCAGCCGAGCAGGAAGATGATGAACTGAGCGAGGATCAGGAAGCCGGTCGCATTCAGATTGGCGGCAAGCACCCAGTGCTCGATGACCTCGTGGCCGCCGAGATAGGCGAACACCGACGAGAAGGTCCACGAGCCGATGAACAGGTAGCAGACCATCGCCGAGGTGCGGGCGGTGAGAAACACGGCTTCCTTCAGCCGCTGGAACGTCAGCGCCCGATAGCCTGCGGCAAGCAGCAACGAGCCGAGCGGCGCCGACGGCGGCCGCTTCCGACGGCGTCGCCAGGCCGAACAGGATCGCGCCGAGCACCGAAAGGATCAGGACGCGAGCGGGAAGAACGACGTCAGCAACGCCCAGAATACCTCGCCGAACGGGATGTGACGTTCGAGTTCCGGCAGCTTGGGCGCCAGCTTCGGATTGATCATCGCGCGAACGATCACGTAGAGGATGTAAAATCCCGCCAGCATGAAGCCCGGAATGAAGGCGGCGGCGTAAAGCTTGACGACCGATACCGACGTCGTGGCGCCGTAAAGGATCAGCAGCACGCTCGGCGGAATCAGGATGCCAAGGCAGCCGCCGGCGCAGACCACGCCGGCCGCGAGTTCGGTGTCGTAGCCGGCCTGCAGCATGGCCGGAAACGCCAGCAGGCCCATCAGCGTCACCACCGCGCCGACGATGCCGGTGGCGGTCGCAAACAGCGCGCAGGTGATCAGCGTCGCCACAGCGAGCGAGCCGGGGACGCTGCCGCATCGCCATCTGCAGCGAATAGAACAGCCGGTCGAGGATGTTCGCGCGCTCGACCACGTAGCCCATGAACAGGAACAGCGGCACCGCGGTCAGCACGTCGTTCGACATCACGTCATAGGTATTGGTGACGAGCAGGTCGAAGATACGCGAGACCCATCGCGTAGTAGCCGAAGAACACGCCCATCGCCATCAGCGTGAAGGCGATCGGAAAGCCCAGCAGGATGATGACGATGAACGAGGCCAGCTGGATCATCCCGATTTCGGGATTGGTGAACATCATCGCGCAGCCCCCACATGCATCTCTTCTTCGATACGCCGGCGATCCGCCGCTTCGGCCAGAATCGCCGATTCCATTTCCTCGACGTCATGCAGCCGCTGCGGCCAGACGCCGTCGCGAATGCAGATGATGCAGCGGACGATTTCGGCGAAGCACTGCAACAGCAGGAGAAACGCCGCGATCGGGATCAGCGTCTTGTGCGGATAGACCGGCGCGCCGGTCGGGCTGTAGATGCTCACCTCGTGGATGTGCCAGGACATTTCGGCGTAGGGAATGCCGTAATAAGAACAGCGCGCCGAATGCCGGCAGGAAGAAGATGATGAAGAGCACGAGATCGATCGGGCCTGCACCGCGGTCGGCAACATCCGATAGATGAAGTCGCCGCGCACATGGCCGTTGCGCGACAGCGTGTAGGCGCCGGCCATCATGAACAGCGCGCCATACATGAAATAGCTGAGTCGAACGCCCAGTTGGTCGGCGCGCGCAACACATAGCGCACGAACACCTCGTAGCAGGTGCCAAGCGTCATGATGATGATGCACCAGCCGAACGCCTTGCCGACGCCCGCGCTCAGTCGGTCGATGAAAAGAAGAAAGTTTTCCACGGGAGGTTCTCGTCGTATTGTGCGGAACGCAAATTCGCCGGGGCGGCGTTGCCGCCCCGGCGATTGTTCGTGACTTCGATCAGACCTTCATCGCGCCGAAGTAGTGCTCGTAGGCGGACTTGAAGTCGGCTTCGTTGTTGATCGCGTAGAAGCCGACCCGCTTGCCCCAGGCCTTCTGGCTGTCGAGGACCTTCTTGATGAACGGACCCTGGCTCGGATCGGCAGCTGACTCGGTAACGACCTTGTCCCACGCCGCGAGCTGCGCTTTGAAGACGACACCGGCGTGCGCTTGACCTGCACGCCATGCTTGGTCATCAGCTTTTCGAGGTCCTTCGAGTAGATGTCCCAGGCCTTCCAACCGTCGTCGGAGCCGAGGCCGCCTGGGCGGCATCTTGCAGGATCTCCTGCTGTTCCTTGGCCAGAGCGTCGAACTTCGTCTTGTTGAAGACGACTTCGATGGCTTCGGTCGCCTGATGGTAGGAGCCCAGATAGTAGATACTTGGCGACGTCCTGAGCGCCGAAGCGGCTGTCCGAGGTCGGGTTGTTGAACTCGAACGCGTCGATCACGCCCCTTTCCATCGCCGGCAGGATTTCCGGCCCAGGCAGCTGCGCGACGCTCGCGCCCATCGCCTGCATGACGTTGGCGGCGAGACCGACGGTGCGGTACTTCAGGCCCTTGAAGTCCTCCGGACCGTTGATCGGTTTCTTAAACCAGCCGAGCGGCTGGGTCGGCATCGGCGAACGAGAAGAAGCCGACGATATTGAGCTTGAGGATGTCTGGGTCGAGTTCGTCGATACAGCTCCTCGCCGCCGCCATAGTGGAACCAGCCCAGGCACTGACTGGCGTTGAAGCCGAACACGGGACCGGTGCCGAACAGCGACGCGGCCTTGTGCTTGCCGTACCAATAGACCGTCACGCTGTGGGCGCCGTCGAGCACGCCGTGTGCACGCGCGTCCATCACCGGGAACGGATGCACGACGGCGCCGGCGACAAGATAGTCGATCTTCAGCCGGCCGCCGCCCATGGTCGTTGACGCGTTGGCGACATAGTCTATCGCCATACTCATTGAAGATGTCCGTGGCGCCCCACGCCGCCCTGCATCTTCAGGGTTACGGTTTGTGCGCGCGAGACCTGCGGCATGGCGATAGTCGCCACTCCGGCGACAGCGGCTCCGCCGAGGAACTTGCGGCGAGTCGCAGCTGTATCCTGCTTCTTCTTGGTCATTTCTTACCCTCCCTTAGATTGATTTATTCTTTGAACAATTATCGCCGGGTCTTATTCCATGGCCCGACATTCGTCCAGATCAGGCAAACCCTTGCAGCATAATCGTACGGGGTGGAGCGACCGGACGCAACATTGGGCAGCTCTAGGGACGGCGGCCGCGGCTCCGTTCAGGCCCCCATCATAAACCCCATTTTATATGCGAATCCGGGAGAAGTTGGGCTTTTTGTCCCGGCACTAGCCATTGGCCGGTAAGCCGGCCACATAGCCCAAAGGTTTTGCAGTCCCAACAGGAGACCGTCCGTGAAAGGCATATTCTCGACGCTCGCCATCATCTGGCGACTTGCCAGCCCCTATTTCCGCTCCGAGGACAAGTGGCCCGGCCGCATTCTGCTGGCAGCGGTGATCGCCATCGAGCTGTCGATCGTCGGAATCAACGTGCTGCTCAATTCGTGGAACAACAGTTTCTACAATGCTCTGCAAGACAAGAACTGGGACGCGTTCGTCTATCAGCTCGGATACTTCTGCGTCCTCGCAACGGCGTACATTTTTCTCGCGGTCTATCAGCTCTATCTCAATCAGTGGCTTCAGATCCGCTGGCGCCGCTGGCTGACGCGGGCCTATCTCGAGAAATGGCTCGCCGGCTCTAATCACTACCGGATGCAATTGCTCGGTGATGCGGCCGATAACCCCGACCAGCGCATCGCCGAAGACGTCAAGCAATTCATCGACGCGGGAGCGACCGGGATCGGCATACTTCCGATCGGATTGAGTTTATTGAATGCCACCGTCACGCTCGCATCCTTCGCGGTCATTCTCTGGGATTTGTCGGCTGCCGCGCCGCTGCATGTGTTCGGAATATCACTCGATATCCCCGGATATCTGCTGTGGGCGGCATTGATCTACGCAATCCTTGGAACGGCGTTCACGCATCTCGTGGGCCGCGCCTTGATCGCGCTGAATTTCCAGCAGCAACGGTATGAAGCCGACTTTCGCTTCAATCTGGTGCGTGTGCGCGAAAACTCCGAGCAGATCGCCCTGCTCAATGGTGAGCGGGCCGAGCGTGATCGCCTGCTTTTGCGCTTTGCGAATGTCGTGTCCAACTGGATGGCGATCATGTCGCGCCAGAAAAAACTTACTTTTCTGACAGCGGGGTACTCGCAGGCCGCCGTCGTTTTTCCCTACATCATGGTCAGCCCGGCCTATTTCGCCGGAAAAGTGCAGCTCGGCGGACTCATGCAGACAGCAAATGCCTTCGGCCAGGTTCAAGGCGCACTGTCTGTTTTCGTCAACGTCTATCGGCAACTCGCGGAATGGCGGGCGGTGGTCGATCGACTGTCGGGCTTCGATCGCTCGGTCGAGGTGGCACGTGACGCCGCCGTGACGCCGCCCGTCATCGCGGTTGCGCCGGCCGATGCGAACGCCGTCAGCTTCAAGGACCTGTCGGTCCGGCTGCCCAATGGCGTGCCGCTGATCAACGCAACCGACGTTACGATCAAGCTCGGCGAGCGGGTGCTGGTCAGCGGCCCGTCAGGCGCTGGCAAATCGACCTTGTTCCGCGCCCTCGCCGGCGTCTGGCCCTTCGGCGAAGGCACCATCGCCATCCCGAAGAATGCGCGGATGATGATCCTGCCGCAGCGGCCTTATTTTCCAATCGCACCTCTCGCTGCCGCGGTGGCGTATCCGGCCCAGTCCGGACAGTTCGATGCCGCGAAGGTCGCCGAGCTCATCAGCGCCGTCGGCCTGCCTGCCTTGGTGCCGCGCATCGAGGAGGAAGCGCACTGGAACCGGATGCTGTCACGGGGCGAGCAGCAGCGGCTCGGCATCGCGCGCGCACTTCTTTACCGCCCCGATTTCCTGTTTCTCGATGAAGCGACAGCTTCGCTGGACGAACCAAGCGAAACGGCGCTCTATCAGCTCCTCGATCAGCGACTTCCGCAAGCGACGATCGTCTCGATCGGTCACCGCGCAACGCTTGCGGCGTTCCATCGCCGCCGGCTCGCATTCACCCGCGCGGGCGACCGCCATGTCGTGCAGGAGACTGCGCTCTCGCCGGCGTCCTGATCGGGACAACAGCTCCGCAAAAGAAAAAGGCGGCGGCCATGAAGGGCCGCCGCCTTATGAGGGCAGATTGTTCGGTTTACTTCAGGCTGCCGAGCGTCAGATCGGCCGACAGCTTGGCGATGAACGCCGCGCCGCACCAATTGGAGACGGCGGTGGTCGTGAAGTTATTCACGACGGTGAGGAGCGGTCCAGCGGCACCAGGATCAGCGGTCAGAGAATTGCACTCCGCCTTCGACAGATTGGTGTCGTGATAGCGAAAGTCGAGGGTAAAGACCTTCCAGCTGAACCCGATGCCGACGTTCCAGTAGGCGTAGTCCGGAAGATCCCAGCCGCCCGAGCCGAGGTCGTTGGCGATGAATACGCCCGGAACAGCGTCCGTGGTGCCGAGCCAGTAATAGCCAAGCTCACCGGACACATACATCGTGATGCCGTTCGGTATGAAGTTCTCCGGAGCGGTAAACTTCACCGTGCCGGAGGCATAAGTGCCGGAGGCGCCGGTGTTCAGCCAGCTCGGCGAGTAATAGACGTTGGCGCCGAGGGCGATCATCGGGTTCACGGTCCACAAGACCTTGCCGTAAACTTCCCAGAAGTCGGTATCGGACAGTGTCGTGTTTAAGTTCGCGAAGCCCGGGCTGCCGCCGCATATGCCTGGAGTGCCGCAAAACTGCGTCTCGCGCGGATACCAGTAGTAGATGCCGCCGAAGTCGAAGGCCAAAGGACCAAAGGTCGGGCGGATACCGCCGTACAAATCGATCTCGGCGGTCGGATCAGTCGCAAGCTTCACGCTCGCGGCGGCGATACCGCCATAGAGCTGCAAATCCGGCGTGATGTTATACCGCGGCTCGAAATAGGCGAACCCGGCGGGCCCACGATCGGACTGCGAAATGCCGCGGAAGTTATAGTCGCTCGTGATAGCAGCGCCGAAGGCGATATCCCACGGGCTGGGCGCGGCGGCCGGAGCCACCACTTTCGGCGCCTTCTTCGGCATATCCGCCGCGAATGCGGGCGCAGCAAAAACTGCGAATGCCGCGGCAACCGACAACACAACTTTTTTCATTAAGTCTGCCCCTTTAATTCGATCGGCGCGCTCTCGCGCCGGTCCCCTGCACGTCACTCGCGGAACGCCGTAAATCTCAGCTACGAATGGCTCTTCACGCGTTTAACGTGCCTATTTCGCAATTTAAACTCATCACTTCAGGTCGCGGAAGCCGAAAACAGGAGCAAATGCTGCCTTTTTAGGCTTTTTGCCCTTCTGTCTACAAAAAGATGACAGCTGTTGCGCTAAAGTCACAAATCGCGGCGCTGAAGTGGGAGTCCGGGCAAAGCGAACGCCCCTCGGCGGGGGGTTGTCCACACCCGTCCGACGCCGTTTCGGTCAGGCTGCGGCCAGTGCAACTCGGCGCGGCCTATGCCGCCGCCGCCTTTTTCCGGTTGGCTTCGAGCCTTGAGTCGACCAGCGCCACGATGCCGTCGATCACGGGGTGGCTGAGCCCCTTCTGCTTGGCGATCAGCTGCACGAGCTTGTCGGCGCGTTCGATGTTTGGCACGCCATTTTGCAGGGCACGCGCGGCCGAGGCCGGACGTGTGAGGCTTTGCGCGGCAGCCGCGTATTTTTCGAACGGAACCAGATCGCTCGGCGCCGCACCGAGCTTGACGCACAGGTCGAACACAAAATTGTAGACGGAGCGCGCTTCTTCGATGTTCGAATGCACCGCTTCCTGCGCGGTTCGCATACCGTCCTTGGTGATGCACCGGTAATTGCCGGCAAGCAGCATCGACCACTTTGCAAGCGGCACAAAGATCGAATCGTGCACGCGCAGCTTCACCGGCAATTCGATTTTTCCTTCCGGCGCATCGAAACGGACCGCGTCGATGTCTTTCTCGAGCTGCCGCAATATCGAGGTATGCATGTCGTTGTCGAACTTGGCGACCTTGAAATTCGTCGGCAGCGTCACCTGGAGGACGTTGACTTTCTCTTCCGGCGGACGGATCGCCTGCGGATCGGGGCTGCACAAAGTCAGCAGGCCCGGCTCGAAATTGTCCCACACACTGGGGTCGGTGTAGGCGGGCTTGAGCGCATCGTAGTTCAGGCCGGGAATGCGCTTGACGTATGGAAGCGGCGGCATGTTCATGATCGACATGCAGGGCACTTTCGACTTCGCCACCGCATCGAGCAGCTCACGGACGCCGGGCGAGCGGTATTGCGGCTCCTGCATGGCGAGGCCGACGAGGTCGTAGTCCTTCGGATTGACGCCCGCCGCACCGCCGGCCGTGACCTTGCCCGGAAGCTTGCGCGAGTCGATCTCGACCTGATCCTTGCGGCCTTTCACCGGCAAGCGAACGCGAAATCCTTCCGCGTTGATGAGATCTGCTTCCGCCGGCAGGCAGACCAGGTGCACGGAATGGCCGCCGTACAAGATTTTGGATGCGAGCAGCGAGCCGTAGGACGCGCCCATGATCAGAATTTTGTAAGTTGCCGGCATTGCGGCCTCCCTTATTGCTTATTCGCAAAAACCATAAAGAGTTCCGGCCGTTAAGGCCATCTCATCGCGCATGCTATGCGGCCCGTGGTGTCGATGCAATCGGGCCCGCTGCGGCTAACTTGCCGGCGCTTTGGCGACAGCAGCAAGCGGCTCGGGCACCGGACCACCGCTGGCCCAATCGAGCAACTCGATGGTATGCACGACGGGCGTCGTTGTGCCGGCGGCGATCTGCGTGATGCAACCGATATTGCCGGCTGCAATGACATCCGGCTTCAGCGGTTCGATATTGGCGAGCTTGCGCGCGCGCAGCTGATTGGCCAAGGCAGGCTGAAGAATATTGTAGGTGCCGGCCGAGCCGCAGCACAAATGACCTTCCGGAATGTCCTTCACCACGAAGCCCGACTTGCGAAGCAGATCGACCGGCTCGCGCATGACCTTCTGGCCGTGCTGCAGCGAGCACGCCGCGTGATACGCAACCGTCATCGGTGCGGGAAGCTTGCCTGACTGAAAGGAAAGCGTTGCGACGTATTCCGTGACATCGCGCGCCCGCGCGCTGACGCGGGCGGCTTTCTCGGCATAGGCCGGATCGTTGCGCAGCATGAAGCCGTAGTCCTTCACGGTGGTCCCGCAACCGGACACGGTCACCAGAATGGCATCGAGCCCATCGCCCTCGATTTCGCGCGTCCAGGCGTCGATATTGTTACGCGCCTGCGCCAGCGCCTGGTCCTCACGTCCCATGTGATGCACCAGCGAGCCGCAGCAACCCTCGCCCGCCGCAACCACGACCTCGATGCCATGGCGATTGAGCAGGCGAATGGCGGCTTCATCGGTCGACGGTGAAAGCACCGGGTTGATGCAGCCGGACAACAGCGCCACGCGGCCGCGGCGCTTGCCTTCAGCCGGGTAGACCTTGCCTGTCCGCTCGACCGGCGGCGCCGGCTTGCGGTGCGGCGTCAGCTTCAGCATGGCCGCCATTCTGCGTAGGCCAACCAGTTCGAGAACCGGCGCCAGCGGCCGCGCCACCAGCCCGGCCACAACGGCAAGCCGGAACAGTGACGGGATCGGTCAGCACGCGCGCGAGCAATGCGCGCAACGCGCGCTCGGTCAAAGGACGCTTGTAGGATTTCTCGATCCGCTCGCGGGCATGATCCACCAGATGCATGTAATGCACGCCCGACGGGCAGGTCGTCATGCACGCGAGGCACGACAGGCAGCGGTCGATATGTTTCACCACGTCGCGGGTCGGCGGCTTGTCCTGTTCGAGCATCTCCTTGATCAGGTAGATGCGCCCGCGTGGCGAATCGAGCTCATCGCCAAGAAGCACATAGGTCGGGCACGTGGCCGTGCAGAATCCGCAATGCACGCAAGCGCGCAGGATTTTCTCCGACGATGCGACCTGCGGGTCGAGCAGCTGCGTGAGCGTGAACGATGTCTGCACGGCTAAGCTCCCGCCCACATGCGTCCTGGATTGAGAACGCCCTTCGGATCGAAGCTCTCTTTCACCCGTTTGCCCAAGGCGCGGACCGCCGGCTCCTCCGGCGCGAAGACATCGACCGACGCGCGCACCGCGGCCGGGGCGCGCACGAGCGTCGCGTGGCCTCCGACCGCCGCAACCGCGCCGCGGATCGCGGCGGCATCGGGCTCGCCTGCAAACGGCATCGCCACCCAGACGAGCCCGCCGGCCCAGTCGTAGAACATCTGCGCGGCAGGCGTGATTACACGAGCGATTTCATGACCGCGGCTGGGCGGGACGGAAATGCGCCACAGCGGACGCGTGCGCGCCGTTTCGGTGGTGAAAGGCATCACATAGCGGACGCTCCGCCACAGCGCGCGCGACTGACTTTCATCGAGTAATGACACCGCGCCAAACTCCTTGAGCAACGCAGACAGTGTTTCTTTGCGGTGCGCGACGGACGGTGCGAAGCCCTCCAGCCGCAAGACGGTCGAAGCCTCGGGCCTGGGCAATCCATCAAACCAGGATGCCACGTGATCGGGCAAATGCGCGGCGCCGGACACATCGCACGATGAGCCCATCGCGGCCGCCATCGCAGCGCAGGCGCGCGCATCGTCGAGACCCGTGACCAGCACCGTTGCCTCGGTCTCTGCCTTCGGCAGGACCTTGATCGTGATGTCCGTCATTGCCGCAAGCGTGCCCCAGGACCCGGCAAGAAGCTTGCAGAGGTCGTAACCGGTGACGTTCTTCACCACACGGCCGCCGGATTTGATGGTTTCACCGCGACCCGTGACCGCGGTAACTCCGAGAAAATGATCGCGTGCGGCACCGGCCTTGATGCGGCGCGGGCCCGAAAGATTGGCTGCAATCGCGCCGCCCAGCGTGCCGCGATTTACCTCTCCGCCCAGCACGGGGCCGTAGTCGATCGGCTCGAAGGCCAGCTCCTGATTGTTTTTCTCGAGCAGGGTTTCGATCTCGGACAATGGCGTGCCCGCGCGCGCCGAAAGCACCAGCTCGGCCGGCTCATATAATGTGACGCCGGCAAGCCCCGACAGATCGAGCGTAAGATCGGTCTGGCTCGGCCGGCCGATCGTGCGCTTGGTCCCCTGCCCGGCGATTTCAAGCGGCTTCTCGTTGCCGAGCGCCCAGCGCACGGCGTCCTCGACCTCCTTGGCATCGCGGGGTTTGAGTGTGTCAGTCATCGCGCGACAATTCATTCCGCCGCGCGGGCGGCGGGCTCACGGGCGAATGCAGGCATGATTTCGCGCGCGAAGCGGCGCAACTGATCGGCACCACCGGCGATCGTGAGCAACACATAGGTTACCCCGGCGTCGCGCAGCGCTTCGATCATGCCCGCGATTTCTTCGGGCGTGCCAAAGAGGGCGTTTTCTTCCGTCGCGCCCGCCCTGTCGGCATAGGCGAGCACGTGCGAGCCGGTCTTGCCGTCGGGCATGCGCGCCACGTTGATCGTCCGGCGCGTATACTCGGCCTGCCGTATCAGCGCGGCTTCCTTGTCGGCCTTGTCCTTCGCCACGTAGAGCTGGCGGGCGGCCGTCACCTGCATCGGATCGAACGGCAGACCGTTGGCCTCGCGCTCGGCCTTGTAGATTGCAATGCGTTCGCCAAGCGCTGCAGCTGATGCATATTGATCGAGGATGAGATTGAAGCCGCGCGCGGCAGCGCGGCGGATCGAGTGCGGATTTCCGGCGGCGACCCACAGCGGCGGATGCGGGCGTTGCGCCGGCGGCGGTTCGACGATGATGTCCTCGAAATGCCAGAACCGGCCCTTGTGCGAAAAACGCTCGCGCGTCGTCCACGCGCGCATCATGACCTCGACCGCCTCGTCGAAGCGCGCCTCGGCCTCGTCCGGCGAAATCTGAAAGCCCTTGAACTCGCTGTGCCGGTAACCCTTGCCGATGCCGAGATCGAGACGGCCATGCGAGAGAAGATCGAGCGTGGCTGCTTCTTCGGCAAGCAGCACCGGGTTGTGCCATGGCGGCACGATCACCGCGGTGCCCAGGCGCAATGTTCTGGTGCGCATGGCAAGCGCGCTGAGCAGCATCAGGGTCGAGGACACCTGGTTCCAGCCGCTGAAATGATGCTCGACCGAGAAGCTCGAATGAAAGCCCAGCGCTTCGGCCTCGACGTTGAACTCGAGATAGTCGAAGAATCCGCGCCCGGTCTCGGGACGAAATCCCGGGGCATCGGCTTTTGGCGAGCAGAACAGGCCGAAACGCATCACTAGAACCTCGGGATATCGGGAAACGGCAGCCGCCCGGCGTGAACATGCAAGCGGCCGAGCTCGGCGCAGCGGTGCAATTGCGGGAAAACTTTTCCGGGATTGAGCAGGCCTTTGGCGTCGAACGCACATTTGACCCGCTGCTGCTGATTGAGGTCGATCTCCGAGAACATTGTCGGCATCAGGTCGCGCTTTTCCACGCCGACGCCATGCTCGCCGGTGAGCACGCCGCCGACCTCGACGCATAGCTTGAGGATCTCGGCGCCGAATTCCTCCGTCTTCTCCAGTTCGCCAGGAACATTGGCGTCATAGAGAATGAGCGGATGCAAATTGCCGTCGCCGGCATGAAAAACATTGGCGACGCGCAGGCCATATTTCGCCGACATCTCCTTCATGCGCTTGAGCACCAGCGGCAGCTGCGCGCGCGGAATTGTGCCGTCCATGCAATAGTAGTCGGGGGAGATACGCCCGACCGCCGGGAATGCGGCCTTGCGGCCAGCCCAGAACAGCAGGCGCTCTTCCTCCGAGCGCGACGCCTTGCAGGAGGCCGCGCGGCAATCGCGCGCGATTATCTCGACGCGCTCGATCAGATGATCGACCTCAGCGGGAGGCCCGTCGAGCTCCACGATCAGGAGCGCTTCGACATCGAGCGGGTAACCGGCGTGCACATATTCCTCGACCGCCGCAATAGCGGGCCCGTCCATAATTTCCATGCCGCCCGGAATTATTCCCGCGCCGATGATGCGTGACACGCATTCGCCGGCATCTTCCGACGACGGAAAACCCACGAGCAGCGCGCGCGCCGTTTCCGGCTTCTTCAGGATGCGCACCGTCACTTCCGTCACGACGCCCAGCAACCCCTCAGAGCCGGTGATCAACCCAAGGAGATCGTATCCCGATGCGTCGAGATGCTTGCCGCCGATGCGCAGCACTTCGCCGGTTATGAGCACGATCTCGCATCCCAGCAGGTTGTTTGTCGTCATGCCGTATTTGAGGCAATGCACGCCGCCGGCATTCTCCGCCACGTTGCCGCCGATCGTGCAGGCGATCTGCGAAGATGGATCCGGCGCGTAATAGAAGCCGGCATGAGCAACGGCGTTGGTAACGGCAAGATTGGTGACGCCCGGCTCAACCACTGCCACACGGTTTTCAAAGTCGATCTCGCGGATCCGGTTGAACTTGGCCATGCCGAGTAGCACGCCGTCGCCAAGCGGAAGCGCGCCACCGGACAGTGACGTGCCGGCCCCGCGCGGGACCACCTTGATGCCCTCGTCGTGACAATACCGAAGCACCTCGGCGACTTGCTGGGTGGTCTCCGGGAGCACGACAACCATGGGAAGCTGCCGGTAGGCGGTCAGGCCGTCGGTTTCATAGGGCCGCATCTCGCGCTCGCCCGCGATGACCCCCTCTCCAGGAACGATGCTGCGCAAGGCCGCCACGATGCGGTCCCGGCGGCCCAGGATTTCGGCATCGAGTTCGGGCATACGCACCGACATTCCATGCAACTCCGTTATGTCCAAACAACGATATCAGCCATTTGACGGCTTACACATAGGGCTGGCAAAAACCAATGGAAACCGGGTGGCGGCACGGGCATTTTCCTCGTGGGGCGGCTGCCAACCTCACAACGGGAGCAAGAGCAATGAAGTCGGTATTTGCTGCGGCCATTCTCGTGACCGCGATGATTCAGGTTGCGCACGCACAGGATGTGGCCGCCGGCGAGCAGTCGTTCAAGAAGTGCCTGCCGTGCCACGCGGTCGGCGAAGGCGCAAAGAATAAAGTCGGGCCCGAGCTCAATGGCCTCGACGGGCGCCATTCCGGCAGCGCGCCCAACTACAACTACTCCGACTCCAACAAGAATTCCGGCATCGCCTGGAATGAGGCAACTTTTAAGGACTACATCAAGGATCCGCGCGCCAAGATCCCGAACACCAAGATGATCTTCCCCGGCATCAAGAATGAAAAGGAAGCCGGCGACCTTTGGGCCTACCTCAAGCAATTCGACGCCGGCGGCAAGAAGAAATAGGTTCGGGACACCGATGACCGCCGATTGACCTTCGTCAATATGGGGCGAAGGTTGCTTGGTATGATGATGAACGTTAGGAGATTTTGCATCATGATCAAAGATATTGTCGTCAACCTGGGTCTTGGAACGAGCGACCCCGCCGGCGATTACGCCGTTTCAATCGCCGAAGCCTTCGGGGCGCATTTGCTTGGTGTCGCGGTTTCCTATGAACCCGTCATTCCGGGCAACGTGATGGGCGGAATTCCTCCGGAGCTGATCGAAAGTCAGCGCGTTGAATCAAATAAGAAGGCGCGGGCCGCGATCGCCCGTTTCGAGCAGGCGGCCAAACGCGCCGGAATTTCGATGGAGACCCGCGTCCTTAATACGAGTGTTTCCGGCGCTGCCGACGAGATCGGGCGCATCGGAAGGCGCTTCGATCTCGTCGTTGTCGGTCAGCCGCAACGCAAGGACTCTTTACCGGATGAGGTGGTCGACGAAGGTGTGCTGTTCGAATCCGGCCGGCCGGTGATCTTCGTACCTTACATCCAGAAAGGCGGCATGAAAGCAGATCGCATCATGGTGTGCTGGGACGGCAGCCGGACCGCCAGCCGGGCGGTTGCCGATGCCATGCCGTTCCTGAAAAAGGCGAAGCAGGTCGAGATCGTGATCATTTCGAACAAACCACCCAAGGACAACGAGATGCCCGGCGCCGATCTCGGCCAGCACCTTGCGCGGCACGGAATTAAGGTCGACATCAAGCGCATCACCTCGCCCGACACCGACGTGCCCTCAACAATCTTGTCTCACGCCGCCGACTCCTCGGCCGACATGATCGTAATGGGCGGCTATGGCCATTCACGCCTGCGCGAATTCGTGCTCGGCGGCGCTACGCGCGGGCTGCTTGAGTCAATGACGGTGCCGGTGCTGATGTCGCACTAGGGTTTTGCGGCAGCGGGCACTGTGCGACGAGCCCTCTGGCACGGGCGTCAACCACACCAAGCGCGCGGAGCGACAGTAGCGTGATGGTCTGCACGGCCTCGCGCGCATTGCTGCCGGGCGACGCCAGGGGGCCGATCAAGCCCTCAAGCAGTGCACCAACGATGGCGGGCGCGGCCGCACGCGCGTCCTGATCGGGCAAATGCTGGCCGGTGATTGCGACATTGATCCGCCATGCCAATTCGCTTGCGATCGCGCGGCGGAATTCCACACGCAGCGCATCAATATTGGCGTCGACCGGCTCCGCCAGCACGGCCCAAGTCAACCGCCGGTCGTTCAGGGCACGCGCCGCGAACGTTGCGATGCACGCGGCAAGCGCCGAAAGCGGGCCCGGCGCCGCATCGGCAGCCTCCCGCATGGCGGCGAGCTCGCGCCCGGCGGCGGACGCGATCACTTCGGCGATCAGGTTATTTTTTGACGGGAAATAGCGATAAACCGTGCCGGCAGCGATATCGGCCCGGTGCGCGACCGGCGCAATCTGCACCGCACCCATTCCGCTTTCCGATGCAATCGATTGTGCCGCATCGAGGATCGTCTGCTCGCGCTCGGCAAGCCGGCGGACGACGTTTTCGGTCCGGCGATAGACCATGGACCAAGTGAACGCAGATTCAGGGCGGCGTGGCAAGTGCGGCGAAAAGACTCAACTTCTTTTCCCACCGCCTGCGGTGAGCGATTTTTCCCGAATTGCAGAGAGCGTCGTCGCCGGGGTGATCGCCTCGGGGTCGATCTTGAGATGAATGATCGACGGCTTGCCGGAGGCGCGCGCGGCGGCAAAGGCCGCCGGGAAGTCCGCGCTCTTCTCTACCACCGCGCCGTAGCCGCCGAATGCCAATGCGTAGGCCACGAAATCCGGATTGCGCAGGTCGGTCGCAACAACACGTCCCGGATACTCGCGCTCCTGGTGCATGCGGATGGTGCCGTAAATACCGTTGTCGGCGACCAGCACGATGACGGGCAGCTTGTATTGGACAGCCGTCGCAAAATCCTGTCCCGTCATGAGGAAATCGCCGTCGCCCGACACGCAGACAACCGTCCGATCCGGGTAAATCGTCTGCATCGCCAATGCAGCGGGCAAGCCGTAGCCCATCGAGCCGGAGGTCGCCCCGACCAGCCCGCCAAACTTGCGCACCCGATAAAAGCGATGAACCCAGCCGGAGAAGTTGCCGGCGCCCTGCGTGATGATTGCATCGGCCGGCAAATTGTTGCGCAGCCACACCATGATCTCGCCGAGGTTGACGGCGCCGGGCACCGTCGTCGCTTTCTCGCCCCAGGCAAGAAAGTCGGCATGCGCGGTGTCGCTGTCGCCGCGCCAGGCGATGTCCTTGGGCGGCTGCAAGCTGTCCAATGCCGCACAGAAAGCGGTCGGCGTCGCGTTGATGGCAAGATGCGGATGATAGACGCGGCCGAGTTCGTCGGCGCCGGGGTGCACATGCACGAGCTTGGTCTGCGGCTCGGGAATATCGAACACGCTGTAGCTCTGTGACGGCATTTCGCTGAAACGCCCGCCGATCAACAAAACAAGGTCGGCGCCCTTCACGCGCGCGAGCAGCTTCGGGTTTGGTCCAATGCCGAAGTCGCCGGCGTAGCAGGGATGCATGGCATCAACCAGGTGACCACGACGGAATGTTGTCGCGACCGGCAGCGCAAATCGCTCGGCGAAACGCATCAGGCTCGCGCTCGCCTGCTCGCTCCAGCGGCTGCCGCCGATCAGCACGACCGGGTGCTTTGCGCTCCGCAACAAGTCCTGCAGCCGGCTCATTTCCGATTGGCCGGGCGAGGTTTCCACCGGCTCGAATCGTGAGGCGTCGGAAACCGCGATGCGCTCCGTCAACATGTCCTCCGGCAGCGCGATCACCACCGGACCGGGCCGCCCATTGCAGGCCGTATGAAACGCGCGCGAAACGATTTCCGGGATACGCGCCGGATCGTCGATCTCCGTTGCCCATTTCGCCATGGTGCCGAAAACGGCGCGGTAGTCGAGCTCCTGGAAAGCCTCGCGGTCGCGCATGTCGCGGCCGACCTGCCCGACGAACATGATCATTGGCGAGGAATCCTGGCGCGCGATATGGATCCCACCCGATGCGTTGCTGGCACCCGGCCCGCGCGTGACGAAGCAGATGCCGGGCCGGCCGGTCATCTTGCCCACGACCTCCGCCATCATGGCTGCGGTGCTCTCATGACGGCAGACCGTCAGCTTTATGTCGCTTCCGTAGAAGGCATCGAGCGCGGCAAGATAGCTTTCGCCCGGCACGCAAAATACGTCGCGCACGCCATGAATCGACAGCTGGTCGATCAGGATTTCGCCGCCGGAACGTGCATTGTCCTTGCCGCGCATCGAAGTTACTTCACGATCTTTGCCGGCGGAATCTTCGGAGAAAATGGAGCTGGCGTCATCAACCAGTTGGCTTGCTCAATGATGTTTCCCGCTTTCGCATTTTCCGCCAGGAAGTGCTTCCAGTCCGCGTCTTGCATCATCTTGGCGCGCTTCTGCTCTCGATCACCGGCACTGTCGTAAACCCAGCCATGCACGAGCGTGTTGAGCTGTCCCGTCTCACTGACGAGGTAGTAGTGCGGCTCGCCCATGTAACGGAGCTGCACGGGATAGGCCAGCTTGCTGTAGAGATCCAGTTGCGCAGGTACCCTGCCCGGCAGAATTCGATAGGTTCTGTGATCGATAATCACTTGAGCGCCTCCCTTAGAAAATAGCCGCCTAACGCGGTCAGGCGCGCACTTTCCCGGCAAGGCGACCAGCGGTCAATAGACTTCGGGCCTGGCCGGTTGCATGCAGGCATCTCTTTTTTCGTTGCGAATTGATACATATTCATCCCGACAAAAATGCCTGTGGCCGCGGATGACTGACGAGGCGCAACAGACGGTGATCGATTTTCTGGGCGACGCGGCCAACCATGGCGGCGCCCCGGTCAAACGCATCGACACGCACGCGGCATTGGTCTTTCTGGCCGGCGACCGTGTGCTCAAGATCAAGCGCGCGGTGCGCTTTCCCTTTCTCGATTTTTCCACGCTCGGCAAACGCAGGGCCGCCTGCGAAGCCGAGATCAAGGTCAACCGCGCGTTCGCGCCCGCAATCTACCGCGGCGTCGTGCCCATTACCCGCGATCCCGCAGGGCGGCTTGCGATCGCCGGCAAAGGCGAGCCGGTGGAATGGGCCGTCGAGATGCGGCGCTTCGACGAAAGCCAGACGCTCGACCGGCTTGCCGAATCCGGGCGCATCGACGAGGGGCTCGCCGATCGGCTCGGGCGAACCGTCGCTGCCGCGCACCGCGTCGCGCCGACAATGACGAACGCCCACTTCACGGAAACGCTGGCGGACATCATCGCGCAAAACGAGACCGAGCTCGCCGCGGAGCCGGACCTGTTTTCCCTCGAGGACTTGCGCGCCCTCGCTGCGGCAACACGCGATGCATTCGATCGCGTGAAACCGCTGCTGCAGGCACGCGAGCGCGCAGGTCTCGTGCGCCGGTGCCATGGCGACCTGCACCTCGGCAACGTCGTGCTGATCGAGGACAAACCCGTATTGTTCGACGCCATCGAGTTCGACGACCGTATTGCAACGGGCGACGTGCTCTACGATCTGGCGTTCCTGCTGATGGATCTGATCGAGCGCGGGCTGCGGCCGGCGGCGAACATCGTGTTCAACCGCTATCTGATCGAGACCCAGCGTGTCCACGATCTCGACGCCCTCTCCGCCCTTCCGTTGTTCATGTCCGTGCGCGCCGCGATCCGCGCCAAGGTAACGGCAGCGAGACGCAAGCACTCCGATGCCCGCGAGAAGCTGTCGCGGGACGCGCGCAGCTATGCCGATCTGGCGCGGGAACTGCTGCAGGCGGCCAAGCCAAAACTGGTCGCAATCGGCGGGCTCTCAGGCACCGGAAAGTCCCTGCTCGCACGCACGCTTGCGCCCGAAATCATGCCAATGCCCGGCGCCGTGGTGCTGCGAAGCGATATCGAACGCAAGGCAATGTTCACCGTTGCCGAGGCCGAGACGCTGCCGAAATCCGCGTACACCGCCGAGGCCACCGCCAAGGTCTACGCCACGCTCGCCGCCAAGGCGCGGCGCGTCGTCGCGGCAGGACATTCGGCAATCGTCGACGCCGTGTTCGCACAGCCCGGCGAGCGCGCCGACATCGCGAAAGCGGCGGATTCCGCCGAATTTACCGGCCTTTTTCTCACCGCCGACCTGCAGTCACGGCTTGAACGCGTCGGCGCGCGGACGGGCGACGCGTCCGATGCGAACGCAGCCATCGTGCAAGACCAGGAGAAATTCGAATTGGGCCGCATCAACTGGGCAAGAGTCGATGCGTCCGGCACCCCGGACGAAACGTTCATTCGCGCCAAGGTGGCGCTCAACCTGGAATGATAAAGCTATGCATTGCGCGAGCCGCAGTCCCGCCATCTTTCCACTTGGCGGGAGCCAGCGAACCAAGGCATAGCTGCGCGCGTTGACACGCACCCGCCCGCCAGGTTTTCCCTGATGAACGCCACTGCCAGAGGCCGAAAGTATTCCGCGCGTCATCTCGCGGTCGGCCTTGCGGGGTATTGCGCCTTCATCAATCTCTATTCGCCGCAGTCGATTCTTCCTTTGCTCTCCGAGGAATTTCACGCCAGCGCAGCGGAAGTCTCGACCGTCATCACCGTCAGCACCCTGGCAGTCGCCCTCACCGCTCCTTTCACCGGCGCGGTGGCCGACGTGCTCGGCCGCAAGCGGGTGATCGTCGCGGCGATGTTCGTGCTGGTCATTCCGACTCTGATGGTCGGGCTGTCGACAAGCTTGTCAGCGGTCATCTTCTGGCGCGCGATACAGGGGCTCGTACTGCCGCCGATCTTTGCCGTGACCGTTGCCTATATCGGCGACGAATGGCCGGCGAGGGAAGCAACGACCGCGGCAGGCATCTATTCTTCGGGGTCAAGTCTTGGAGGATTCAGCGGCCGCCTGGTCACCGGGGTGATCGCCGACCTGATCAGCTGGCGTGCCGGATTTACGGTCCTCGCAGGTATTGCAGCCGCGGGCGCCGTCGCGGTCGCATTCCTGCTGCCGCATGAGCGGCGTTTCGTGCGCTCGGAAGGTTTGCTCGCCTCCGGTCGCCAGATGCTCGGGCATTTTCGCAACAGCCAGCTGGTCGCGACTTTCGCCGTCGGTTTCGGTGTGCTGTTCAATTTCATTTGCACCTTCACCTTCATCAGCTTTTACCTCGCCGCGCCGCCTTACAATCTTTCGGCCAGCTGGCTCGGCGCGATCTTTGTCACTTATCTCGTCGGCTCGGTGCTGACGCCCTGGGTCGGCTGGGCGGTCGGCCGGTTCGGGCGGCGCCAATTCATGGTCGGCGTGATCGCCATTTGGCTCGCCGGTATTGCGCTCACGCTCGCGCCGTCGCTTCTGCTGATTGTTGCGGGTCTCGCGCTCGGGGCCGGATGCGGCTTGATATGCCAGGCGGTTTCGACCGGTTACGTGACGGTCACCGCGAAGGCGGGGCGCTCGTCGGCGGTCGGCCTCTACGTGACCTCGTTCTACCTCGGCGGCAGCTTCGGGGCGGCAGTGGGCGCGCTCGCCTGGACGCTGGGCGGCTGGCCGGCCTGCGCTGCGCTGGTTGCGGCGATGCTCGTGGTCATGGCCGCGATCGTCATTTTCGGATGGAGCGGCACCGCCCGCCAGGAAAAGCCGAGCCCGATCGAGCCGCCGTGAGCTAGCGACGCGTTTCGCTCCAGCCGGGACTGCGCATCGCGAGCAGCGGCCCGTAAAGCAGCACGAACAAGATGAAAGCCGCCGCCCAGCAAAGGCCCGCGAATTCGAGCAGATCGACCGAGCCCATGAAGGCCGCCACGATGCGAACGAGCACGGCGGCGAGCAGCAAAGCATAGATCGCCTGCGTCGCGCGTCCGGCCTGCAGAGGCTGGCCGGTGTGCCCGAGGGTCGCCCGCGTCATGACCGCGACAGTCATCAGGCCGACGGCACCGGCGGTCCAGGCATGGATGCCCGCCGTCGCCGGCACCTCCGGGGTGAATGCCGCCAAGCCAAGCATGAGAAAACCGAGCGGCACGAAGGCGTAGCCGATGTGAAGTATCAGGACGAGGCGGTCAGCCACGGTCCGGTCGCCGGCCCAGCGCGCCAACCGAACTGCCTGCAGGCATCCGGCGACGATCAGCAGCACGCCGGAAAGCCAGTGCATCGGCGCGATGATCCAGGTGACAAGCGCAAACGCGCTGATGACAATCGCCACCATGTCGAACTGCGAGAACGGCACCGGCATCCGGCCGGGATTGTTCCGGGTGAGCCAATTGTTGGTGAAGCTCGGCACGATCCGTCCGCCGATCAGCGAAATCATCAGGATGACCGCGGCGATGGCAATGCGGGTGCCGTAGGCGGCATTGCCCGTCATCAATACTTCGGCATGAAAGACGATATTGCCGAGGACGAGCACGACGAGGATCACCAGCACCCGGAGATTTCGCCAGTTTTCGCCGGCGACGATTTCGCGCCCCGCAACGACCGCAAGCGTGACAAGGAACGCCGTGTCGACGATCGCCGCGACAAGGCCGCCGAGCTGCGCCGAAATCAGGAGTGCGAGGCGTCCGGCGAGCCAGAGCGCGGCGAGGCCCGCAAGCGGCCAGCCGTTGACCGGCAACCGCCCGGTCCAGTTCGGAATCGCCGTGAGCAGGAAACCGGCGATGGCCGCCGCGACGTAGCCATAGAGCATTTCGTGAACGTGCCAATCGAGCGGGCTCAGGTGCGTGGGCACGCTCAGCTTCCCCATGTATTGGGGAATCCAGAGAAGAATGCCGATGACCGCCCAGAGACCTGCCGCCAGAAAGAACGGCCGGAAGCCATAGGAAAATAGCGCGGGGCCGTCATAGTCGCGGCGGCGTCGTAGGGCGGCAGGCGTCGACATTCTGGGCCTTTCTGCGTCCAGTCTAGCGCGTTGCGCTCGAATGCCAGAGCGGTACGTAGCCGCGCCTGAGCACGGCGAGGATCGATGGCGGAGTCAGCACATCGACCGCGATGCCCCGCGGACGAGATTGGGGTTGCAAATAGCCCTCAGGGGCCCAGAGCCACAATCGGTTCCCCCGCACGGCAAATGCCTGCCCGTCCAGCGAGATCATCGCCCCGTCGGGAAGAGTATCGAGCTTGCCGCGATGGCTCCGCTTGGCCTTTCCATCGAGCCGCTCGGCATGAAGAATTTTGTCCATCGCCGCAGCCGATGCGCGCTGCTTCTTGCCGGAGAACAGAAGAGCAAACCGCTCGGCATCCTTGCGCCGGCATTCGAAGCAGGGCCTGTGACCCGCGGCGAAGGCCGTCACTTCATCGAGGAAAAACAGCTCGGTGTAGCTGTTGCCCCAGACCTTCCGGTGACGGTTGTTGAACGCGAGCTTGCAACAGATCCAGGCGCGGTTGACCCAACGGCGCGTCGTCAACTTCTGCTGTGAGTCATGCAGCCGCCCGCCCCGGTTTCCAAACAGCGTCCCGCGTGCGGGCGTCGCAATCAATTCGCCGAAGGGTGAGACGCGGGATTGGAGCGGCATTGGCTTACTGTCAGTCCCGGCCAACGCCAGCACAGCCAGGACCCATACCCCGCATCATCGGCGCGCAAAGCATGCGTCCCGCTATCGCCGGGATGACGGAGAAAGTGTTGCTTACGCCTGCGGCTGCGGAGCGACTTCGCCGGTCGGCGGCTCGGGGCGCGGACGCGGCTTTCCTGCCGGCGGCACCGCCGACGAGCGCGGCGTGGTCGGCTCGATGACCAACTCGCGCACCGGGCGCTTGCCCGCGAGCAGATCGGTAATCTCATCGCCGGTCAGCGTCTCGAATTCGAGCAGGCCCTTGGCCAATACCTCGAGATCGGACGCGCTTGTCGGTGAGGATTTGGGTTGCCTCGGCATAGCCGGCCTCGACCAGCTTGCGAACCTCAGCGTCGATCGTCTGCGCGGTCGCTTCCGAAATGTTCTGCTGGCGCGACACCTGATAGCCGAGGAAGACCTCGTCCTGGTTCTCGCCATAGGCAACGGTCCCGAGCTTGTCGGACAGGCCCCAGCGCGTCACCATCATGCGCGCCAGCTTGGTCGCCTGCTCGATATCGGAGGCCGCACCCGATGTGACCTTTTCCTTGCCGAACACCATTTCTTCGGCGACGCGGCCGCCCATCATGATCGCGAGGCGCGAGGTCATCTGCTCGCGGCTCATCGAGAGCTTGTCGCGCTCGGGCAATTGCATGACCATGCCCAGCGCGCGGCCACGCGGGATAATTGTCGCCTTGTGGACCGGATCGGTCGGCTATGACGTTGAGTGCGACAATGGCATGACCGCCTTCATGATAAGCGGTGAGCATTTTTTCTTCGTCCGTCATCACGAGCGACTTGCGCTCGGCGCCCATCATCACCTTGTCCTTGGCGTCTTCGAATTCAGCCTGCGTGACCATGCGCTTGTTGCGGCGCGCAGCCATCAAGGCGGCTTCGTTGACCAGGTTGGCGAGGTCGGCGCCGGAGAAGCCGGGCGTGCCGCGCGCGGTCGTCTTGAGGTTCACATCCGGCGCGAGCGGAACCTTCTTCACGTGCACCTTCAGAATGTTTTCGCGGCCGACGACATCCGGGTTCGGCACGACCACCTGGCGGTCGAAACGGCCCGGGCGCAGCAGCGCGGGATCGAGCACGTCGGGACGGTTGGTCGCTGCGATCAGGATAATGCCTTCATTGGCCTCGAAGCCATCCATCTCGACCAGCAACTGGTTGAGCGTCTGCTCGCGCTCGTCATTGCCGCCGCCGAGACCGGCGCCGCGATGACGGCCGACCGCGTCGATTTCGTCGATGAAGATGATGCACGGCGCGTTCTTCTTCGCCTGCTCGAACATGTCGCGCACGCGCGAGGCGCCGACGCCGACGAACATTTCGACGAAGTCGGAGCCTGAAATGGTGAAAAACGGAACGTTCGCCTCGCCGGCGACCGCACGCGCAATCAGCGTCTTGCCGGTGCCCGGAGGACCCACGAGCAGCACGCCGCGCGGGATGCGCCCGCCGAGGCGCTGGAATTTTCCGGGGTCGCGCAGGAATTCGACGATCTCCTGCAGATCCTGCTTCGCCTCGTCGACACCGGCGACGTCGTCAAACGTGACGCGGCCGTGCGCTTCCGCAAGCAGTTTCGCCCGCGACTTGCCGAAGCCGAGCGCCTTACCGCCGGCGCCCTGCATCTGACGCGACAGGAAAATCCACACGCCGATCAGCGCAATGAAAGGCAGCCACGAAACGAGCAGCGAGACGAACCACGGAACGTTGTCCGACGGCGGCCGCGCGGTGATCGCGACGCCCTTCGAATAAAGTTTCTGCACCAGACCGGGATCGTTCGGCGCATAGGTCTGGAAGCTGGTGCCGTTCGAGAAGGTGCCGTGGATGTCCGGGCCCTGGATCACGACGTCGCGGACGCGGCCCTGGTCGACTTCCGACAGCAGCTGCGAGAACGAGATATCTTGCGCGGTGGTGCGCTGGCCGGGGTTCTGGAAAAGCGTGAACAGCGCCAGCAGCAGCAGGACGATGATCACCCAGAGCGCGAAATTTCGGAGATTAGCGTTCATCAACCGTCCTGACCCCGCCGCACGCGTGCCGCGCGGCAATACGTTCTATGCATCCGGTTCGTGGCGACTTCACGTCGGACTCGCTAACCAATGTAGGCAGCACCGGACCCCATGAAAAGGCCTTAAGCCTTAATATTCTAGCGTCTTTTGGCATCCGTCGACCGGCCAGGTCGGCGCTTGGTTAAAACCTTGCGACGACGCCGCGGTGCCCGTTCGACGAGAATTTGCGGATCCTTAAGCGTCACAATTGCGCCCGCCAAAGTGCGCCGGAAGCGGTTTTCCGGCCCGTTTTGGGCCTCATCGAGCGCGGTTTTGAGCGCCTCGAGCTTGCCGAGCTCTACCGGTCCCTCGTCTCCGACCCTGGCCATGGCCCGGCCAAGCAAGCGCAACGCGACTTCCGCAGGCAAATCCGCAAAACGCCGCAATTCAATCGCGATCGCAGGTGCAGCAGGCAATTCGACGAACAGATCCGCGACGGCGCGCTCGACGGCCCGCTCGATCGCGATATCCGCCCGCTTGAGCCGGCGCGCGAGCCGCGCCAACTGCGCGGCATCGAGACCTTCCTCCGCAAGCAAATGCATCAGTCCACGCAAGCGCGCGCGCGTGAAGCGCGGATCGCGATTGGACGGGTCGTCGGCATACGAAATTCCGGCGGCGTGCAATGTTGCGATCAGCCGAGCCTTTGCAATCTCCAGGAGCGGACGAACGACAAAAAGCTCTTCGTGCTGCGGGACGGCGGAGATCCTTTGCATTGCCCCGAGGCCGGAGAGACCGCTGCCGCGGCTCATGCGGATGAGAACGGTCTCGCCCTGGTCGTCGAGCGTGTGCGCCGTAAGAATATGTGTCGCGCCCAACTTGCGGGCGGCATTGCCGAGCAACCGGTACCGCGTCAGGCGAGCGGCTTCCTGCAGACCGGTCTTCGGCTTGCGGCCGGTCCAGCGCGACGTGCGATGCGCGATATCGAGCTTGCGCGCGAGCTGTGCGACAGCGGCCGCCTCCGCTTTGGATTCCTTCCGCAGCCCGTGATCGACTGTAACGGCGACGAGCTTCGGTTTGGTCTCGAGTGAATCGCGCCACTGCGCGGCCATGACCATGAGCGCAGTGGAATCCGGCCCGCCTGACACCGCGAGCACGAGGACGGGCAAAGACTGCAGCCCGGAAAAAAGTGATGTGATTTCCGACGCCGAGACGGCTTTCGCCTCAGCAGTGCGCACGCTTCTGTTCCTGCGCGACCCCACGCTTCACGCCGGCAGAGGCGCGCGGAAATTTGCGCTCAACCTCGGCGAGCGTGGCGCAGGCCGCCTCTTTCTGGTTCATCGCCGCGAGCGATTGACCAAGGCGCAACAGCGCGTCCGGCGCCTTGCCCGAGCGCTCGTATCTGGTCGAAACGTTCAGGAATGATTCCGCGGCGTCCCGATAGCGTTGCTGCTGAAACAGACTCTCGCCCAGCCAATAATTCGCATCGGGCACGAGCTGCTCGTTCGGGTATTTTTTCAGAAAATCGCGAAAGGCCTGCTCGGCCAGCGAATAGTCTTTATGCAGCACGTAGCCATAGGCCATGTCATATTCGTCCTTCGGCGACGCCGACGGCGGCAGCGTAGCAAGCTGCTGGCCGGCCGCGGCGGGCGCGACATTGCGGACCTGCGGCGGCGGCGTCTGCTGAGCCGGCACCGGCGCGCCACCGGCCGACGCCACGGCCCCAGGCGGCGGGGACGGAGGCGGCGAGTCATTGTTTCCGGCCATGGTCGCAAGATCGAGCGGGGCGCCGGCTGCGCGGCCGCCCGGAGCGCCAACCGGCGCTGTCGCGCCCTTGCTCTGGCACAGCGATCGCGGCCTGATTGCCGAGGACACGCGGCGCACCCGGCGCATTCGGACGCTGCGATGGATCGAAGACGTCGGAGCGGCGGCCGGGATTGGCGGGCGGGCCGCCAGGCGCATTGCCCGGATTCATTGGCACGGTCTGTGCGGGCGGCGGCGCGCTGCCTTTCGACCCAAGCTGCTGGAAACGATACTCGGTGTCGTCCTGCATGCGCTTGAGCTGCACCTCGAGCTGCTGGTTACGGTACTGAAGATTCTCGATCGTGCCGGTCAGTTGACGCAGCGCGTTCTCCATGCGGTCGAGGCGGACTGTAAGGTCGCCCGGATCGGCCTGCGCCACGTTGCCAGTCGGGGCTTGCTGAGGCGGAGCCTGGCGCTGTTGCCCCTGTTGCTCGCCGCGACTGAACAGATTGTCGAGAAAGTTTCCGGACGAGCCGCGTTCCTGCGCGACCGCCACGCCTGCCGGCACCCCCGCTGACAAGAGCAAGGCTGAGACCAGGATCGTTGCGGATGCGAAGGAGAAAGGTGTGCAGGGCCGTGTGCGTGTCATCGGCAAGGGCGAAACCCGTTTGATGTTTTTCGTTGCATGTCTGGTTCCGAAAACCGTTCCCCAGGTTTCGGAAATCTACGCTGGTTTTGTGATCGCAGCGGCTGCGTAGCATAGCATAGTGAGTACGACCAGATTATGGCTGGGACGGCTGAAAGGCCTGCGCCAAGCGGGTTTCTGCCCCATCCAAATGCCTTTGACTTACGTCAAAGGCCGCCGTGCTGTCACAACGTAAAAAAAGCATGTTAGATTTCGAAGCTGAAAAATAGGGGGCAACCTTGTCACGTCATATTCCAAAGCTTTTGGCAATCGCTCTCCTTGCTGGCGTCACCTCGCCCGCAACGGCACAATCGAATCAGACCGAAGTGGGAATGTTGACCTGCAAAACGTCAGCGAACGTGGGCTTGATCATCGGGTCACGTCAAAAGCTGCAGTGCACCTTTACGCCAAGCGCAGGCGGCGCTCCGGATTACTACACGGGAACGATTGGACGTTTGGGCCTCGATATCGGCGTGACTGCTGGCGGTGTATTGGGCTGGGCCGTCTTTGCTCCGAGCACAGGTGTGCCAAGAGGCGCGCTCGCCGGAAAATACGGCGGCGCGAGCGGCGAGGTCTCGGTCGGCGTGGGCGTAGGCGCTAATGCCCTCTTCGGCGGTTCAAACCGCTCGATCGCACTTCAACCCGTTTCGGTCGAAGGACAGATAGGCGCCAATTTTGCTCTGGGCGTTGCAGCCCTGACCCTTTACGGCCTTTAACTCGGCGACGACAACCGAGGTTCCTGCCGACCTGCGCGCCGAGCGCGCATTGGGCGACGCCATTAATGCCCGCCGCCGAACACCAGAGTCTGGAACGGAAGCACCAGCGCCTGCAGCCGCAGGATCAGGGCGTGCACAAGGCCAAGCGCATCCACGGCGTGAAGCGCGAAGGCTTTGAAAGCGCCGGTATCTTTCGCAACGATGATATCGTGATTGTTGGAATAGGCATTGGCGATGCAGCTGCTGCCCGGCGTAACACCGTCCATGCCGCCTTTATAGAGCGGCTCGAGAAGCGCCAGAAGCGTTCCCGGCCGCGTCACCTGTTGCGGATCGATCAATTGCTCGCCGCCCCGGAACTGACCGGCGGCAATGTAGTCCTGCACATTCGTCACCACCATTGGGATGATCACGAACGGCTTTGAGACGCAGGTGACCTCGGCGACCATCCCGACCTTCATGATTTGCGCCTCGATCTGCCCGAAGCCCGCTTGCAAGTACTGCCGCCCGGCGCCTTCAGGGATAAGGATGCCCGCCGGGCGCATCAGCGGATTGACGATGTCGCCGACGCGCAACGTGAATTGCTCGACGCGCCCGTCCACCCCGGCGCGGACCACTGTCTTGTCGAGCTCGACCTGAGCCTGGGCGAGCGCGGCCTCGGCGCTGGCCTTCTCGGCCGGCAATAGCGTCGTGATCCGCTCCTCGAGGCCCTGCTTCGCGGCGGTCGCGGCGGTAATTGCGCCGAGCAGTCCCCGCACACGCTCCTGCAGACGCTCGATCTCGCGGAAGGCAACGTTGCCGGGGTTGCGCCGGTACAGCTCCTGCTTGGTCTCGAGCTCGTCGACCGCCTGCTGGTGCGAGCTCTTGGCCTCCACCAGCTGGCCGTCGGCCTTCACGACGTCTGCCCGCGCGACCGGCATCTGCGCATCGATCTCGACGACCTTGCGCCGCGCCAACTCGACCGCGGCCTCCTGCTTCGAACTGTCCAGCCGGAAAATCTGTGCTCCTTTCTTGACCGAGTCGTTGAAACCTATATTGACCTCCGCGACCCGTCCGATCGTCTCGGGCAGGATGGGAACCGTGCGGAAGAACAGCGTGACGTTGGTCGTGGACGGATGGTTGTAGAACACCGTCGTGATCAGGAGCACGGTCAGAATGAGGCAGCCCGTAATGCCCCACCGCAGCTCGAACCAGACTGAGTAGAGCGTGATCTCCTTGCCGAACCGCTTTCCCTGCACATAGCGCCGGTAGAGATAATCCGGCACAAGCGTGAACAATGAGCAGAGCATCATCTCAAGCATGGTCGAGCTCTTTCTTGCCGGCCACGATGCGCGGGGGCTTTCGCGGCGCGGAAGACTCGCCTGCCGGCATGGCCGGCATCCGTCGCGTGACTCTTTGCCGAGATCCGGAACATCGTCAGCGCCCGCGCCCGGCTTTACGCCGGCAATTCTTTCGACCGAGCCCGCGATGCGGCCGAGGAAGCCGCCGAAATCAGGAATGTCGATGAAGGCCAGCAGCAGGCCCGCCACCCAGAAAATATGCATGTGCGTGAAGAGCGCTATCAGGCCGAGGATCGCCACAATCTCGAACTGGATTTTGTGGCCTCTGTGCGCGACGCGCTCGGGCAGTGTGTGCAGGCGCAGGAAGAAAACGCCGAAGCCGACCACTCCGAGAGCAAGGGTGATCGCCATGACGACCATGAGCACGTCGGTCTCGCCCGGCGCGGTAACAAAAAAGGGCAGATGTTCGGACGCAGCGGGATGCGGCGATTGAGTCGTCGGGGCATCGGCGGCGAAGCTTGGCGCCGAAGCTAGCGTCAACGAAAGTGCTAGAAGTCGATGCACGGCCAACTACACCTCCGACCAAATGCGCTCAGCTGCCTTCATTTCGAAGGCAGACTATTCCAGAACACCATGCGTGAGAAGCACGGCCGCGAAATGGTTCATGGTATCCCGCGCTGGCCTGCTTCTTTGCAAAGATGACCATCATCTCGCAGCCGGCTATTGATCTACATCAAAAAAGCGGCTGGTATTCCGTCGCAACTTTAAATTTAGCCACGCATCACTGAACGTCTAACCAATCGCCGGAGCCAGATGATGATAATATTTAGCAGTGCCCGGACCCTTGTCATTTCTTCCGCGGTTTTCTTGCTTTTCAGCGCTTCCGCCCACAGCATCGAGTTCAACGGCGCCTGGGCGAATGATCCATCGATTTGCGACAAGATATTTGTCAAACAAAACGCAAAGCTTGCGATGACAAAAGACGCGGACAATTACGGGAGCGGGTTTATCGTCGACGGAAATCAGATTCGCGGAAAATTAGCCAGCTGCAACATAAAGTCCCGCAAGGAAGACGCAGGTCTCGTCCATCTGATCACGTCGTGCTCCACGGACGTGGCGCTGCAGACTGTGCAAATGAGTTTCAAGATCGACAGTGAAAACCAGATAACCAGAATATTTCCTGGCGTTCCTGAAATGGCGACTTCATACACCCGATGTCCGGCGCAATAGTAACACGGCGGCCCGGAGGGCCGCCGTGCCACCACCCGAACGTTCCCCCAAAGCGCTATGAACTGACACCGAGCACGGTGACCGCGCGGCGATTCTGCGACCAGCACGATATGTCGTTGCACACGGCGACCGGCCGCTCCTTCCCGTACGAGATCGTGCGCATGCGCTGCGCCTGGATGCCGCGGGAAACCAGATAGTCGCGCACTGCCTGCGCACGCCGCGCGCCCAGCGCGATGTTGTACTCGCGGGTGCCGCGCTCGTCGGCGTGACCCTCGATAGTGAACTGGCTGTACTGGCTGTAGTTTGTGAGCCATTGCGCCTGCTTGTCGAGCGTCGCGCGCGACTGCGGCGTGAGCTCAGTCGAGTCGGTTTCGAAGAACACGCGGTCGCCAACATTGACCACGAAATCCTGCTGGCTGCCGGGCGTTGCCTGGCCCGCTGCATTGGCTTGCGCATCCTCTGCATTCTTGGCGCAGGCGGATATCGCCAGCCCCACCGCAAGAACGGCCGCGAAGCGAACAACGTGCAGCGTTTTCCTCATATCAATCATATCCGGTGCCTCCATTCACGCGTACCAACCGGAGCTTGCGTGAGGGTCTAGCAGGTCGTTCGTTAAACGAACGTTCCATCAACCTTGATGGAACCTTGCGTGGACCTATTAAAACTACCCGAACCCCTTAAACCGTTTCTGATGGTTAAGACACAGTGAAAATAAGGCCGGTTCACGACAATCAGGACAAAAGCGGTGACCAGGCTGGATCCGAAGCGTAACTGGGCGTCGGAACCTTCAGTTCGTTTCGTCCGGTGATGTCGATGGTATAGAGCGACGGCCCCTGCCCGACATCACGGAAAAACATCAGCACGCGTCCGTTGGGCGCGAACGTCGGGCCTTCGTTGTGGAAGCCTTGCGTCAGCAAGCGCTCGCCGGAACCATCGGGCTTGAGAATGCCGATCGAGAAGTTGCCGCGCGCCTGGCCGGTGAAGGCGATGTAGTCACCACGCGGCGACCACACCGGCGTCGAGTGGTTGCCTTCGCCAAAGCTGATGCGTTGTGCCGCCCCGCCGTTTGCAGACATCACGTATATCTGCTGGCTGCCGCCACGGTCGCTTTCGAAGCAAATGCGGGAACCGTCCGGCGAGTAGCAGGGCGCCGTGTCGATCGCCGGGGTATCGGTGAGGCGCGTGGTCTGCTTCGAACGCAGGTCCATCACGAACAAATTCGCGTTGCCACCCTGCTGCAGGCTCATGATCACGCGCTGGCCGTCGGGAGAAAACCGCGGCGCAAAGGTCATGCCGGGAAAATTGCCGACGATCTCGCGCTGCCCGGTTTCGATGTTGAGCAGATAAACGCGCGGATCACCCTGCCCGTACGACATGTACGTGATTTCCTGCGTCGACGGATTAAATCGCGGCGTCAGGACGAGGTCATCGCCGCGCGTGAGATAGCGCACGGCCGCGCCGTCCTGATCCATGATGGCAAGGCGCTTCACGCGACGGTCCTTCGCGCCGGTCTCGTCGACGAACACGATCCGGCTGTCGAAATAGCCCTTCTCGCCGGTGAGCCGCTCATAGATCGCGTCCGAAATGATGTGCGCGATGCGCCGCCAGTTGTCGGGTGTCGTGAAATACTGCTTGCCGTCGAGTTGTTGGCCGGCAAACACGTCCCACAGTCGGAATTCGGCTTTCAGCCGTCCATCGCCCTGCCGTGTGATGCGGCCCGTGACCAGCGCCTGCGCATTGATCGTCCGCCAGTCCGGAAAACGCGGCACGCTATCGCTGTTGGAAATCTTTTCGATGAACGCTGCCGGATTGATCGGCGCGAACAGGCCGCTGCGCTGGAGATTGTTGGTGATGACCGCGGTGACGTTTCGCCCGATGTCGCCTTCCGTCGGCCCGCCGGTCAGGAAATCCGGCAGCGCAATGGGCATCGGCTGCACGTTGCCCTGGTTGATATCGATGTTGAGAACGGCGCGCGCCGGACGCGGACCGGTCGCTGCCAACGCACTTGCGCCAATCAGCAGGCCTCGACGGCTTATTTTGGGGAAAGAATTGTCAGCCACGAGATTGCATTACCTTGCGGGAAGATCGTGAAACATCTGCTTGGTGTCGAAAGTGAAGTCTATTTCTTTCCATTGGTCATAATGTTCAGGCCGCAGCATGGTGTAGGGCTGCCCGACGAACACCGCGCGCACGGCGCTGTCGCGCATCGCGTTGAATTGCGCGCCGCTGCCGCTTGTAAGGACTTGCGGGCCAACAGCGAGGGTCCCGTCTTTCCTGAACCTGATCCGGATCGTGACCTGCGTCTGGCTGGCGTCCTGCATGCCAACCGGAGGATTCCACAGCGCCATCAGCCGCGCGCGTAACGCATCGATTTCCGACTGTGACAGCTGGGCTGCCGCGCCGGCCGCCGTGCCGAGCGACGGGGTTGCGTTCGGCTCAATACCGGTCGCGGCATTGCGCTGCGAATCGCGCTTGTCGAGCAAGGCCGCAATCTTGTCGGCGTCGAACTTCGGTTGCGGCTTCTGCGGCGGCTTCTTCGGCGGCAGAGGCTGCGGCTCGGTCTTGGTCTGCTTGGGCTCGTCCTGCTGTTTGAGCTTTTCAGCGATCGGGTCTGGCTTCGACGGCTGTGGCTCAGGCTGCGGCGTAGCCTCTTTTGCAGCTTGCAGTTCTTTTTTCTCGGTGACCTTGGGCTTGGCTTCTTCGATCGGCTTGGGCGGCTCCTCGGCCTTTTTCTCTACCAGCGGCTTCGGGGTTTCGACCTTCGGCGCGTCCTTCACACCTTTGGTCATTTCCGAGAAATCTTTCTCGCTCACAAGATCGACCGGCAGCGATTCCGCCGGCGTGACGTCGAAGCTCTTTCCGGAAAACGATAGCGTCGCCCACAGCAGCACTGCCGCGTGCAGGCCGGCCGAGATCGCGGTCGCCTTTCTCATCACTGCGCTTTCGCGCCCTGCTCGAATTCGGTGACCAAGGCTACACGATGAAAGCCGGCCGACGACAGCCGGCCCATCACTTTCATCATGGTCCCGTAGTCGACCCTCTTGTCCCCGCGGACATAAACCCGGGCCTCGGTGCCGCCGCGCGCCTGGGCCACTGCTTGCATCTTCGGGACCAAATCATCCACGGCAATCTCGCTATTCTGCAGGAATATTTGGCCCTTGTCGTTGACCGACACGGTGAGCGGCTCCTTGTCCTGCTCCAGGTTTTTGGCCTGGCTCTGCGGCAGGTCGATGGGAACCCCCACCGTCAACAGCGGCGCAGAGACCATGAAGATGATCAACAGGACGAGCATCACGTCCACCATGGGCGTGACGTTGATCTCGCTCATCACCCGCTGGCGATGATGCTTACGCTTTCCGATCACCGGCGTGCCGGCATTGGCAGCCATAAGATGATCCCCTACCCGCGCTCGTCGATTTGCCGAGACAGGATGGCGGCAAACTCGTCGGCAAAGCCCTCGAGCCGCTGCGCCTGCCTGTTAACCTCGGCCGCGAACTTGTTATAGAAAATGGTCGCCGGTATGGCGGCGACAAGGCCAAGTGCGGTCGCGAACAGGGCCTCGGCAATGCCCGGCGCAACCACCGCCAATGACGTGTTTTTGGACGCGGCGATCGACTGGAAGCTGGTCATGATGCCCCAGACGGTCCCGAACAGGCCGACAAAGGGCCCGGCTGACCCTACGGTCGCAAGGACGAGCAACCGCTTTTCAAGCCGTTCGACCTCCCGGGCGATGGTCACTTCCATCACTTTTTCGATCCGCATCTGAAGGCCGCCGACCGCACGCGCGTTGCCCTCGAAGCTTCGCTTCCACTCGCGCATGGCAGCGACGAACAATGCCGCCATCGAGTGTGCGGGGCGGTTCGACAATGTCCGATAAAGTTCGTCGAGCGACTGACCGGACCAGAACGCCTGCTCGAAGCGGTCCATGGCCCGCCGGCTCCGGGTGTAGAGCACAGTCTTGTCGATCGCGATCGCCCAGACCCAGACCGAGCAGACCAACAACCCGACCATCACTGTCTTGACGACCCAATGGGCGTTCCAGAACAGCGTGAACAGCGAAAGATCGGATGAGGTCAGCGGGAGCACCGACTGCGCCACGTCGGCAGGATTCATAGGCTCGTCCTTTCCGCTCAATCCGGTTCCGTCGGCCGAACCGGCGCGGCGCAATATCCGCAATCAACGTGCGCGCGCGACGATGCCGCCCACGCGCTAAGTCGCAAACCGAATGTCTCGCGAGTTTCGTATGTCCCGTCCACCGGCAACCTACGAAATCCCCGCGAAACTTGGCCAAACTTGGGCGCGAAAGCGGGCTTTTCCGCCCTAAACAGCGCTGATTGTGGTTAAGGAGTCGTTACTTGCCTAAAACGCCGCAAGCACAAAGGCCGCCCAAAAGGGGCGGCCTTTTCTTCAACGGACGTACCATTCAGTTCTAGGGTTGCTGCGCGTCAGGCATCTGCCGGTTGCGGCGTTCGGCCATGAACTGGTCGAACTCGGTCTTGTCCTTTGCAAAGCGGAGACGGTCGAGGAATTCGCGGAATTCACGCTGCTCTTCCTCGAGCCGGCGCAAAGTGTCGGTCCGGTACTCGTCGAAAGCGCGGTTGCCGCTCGACGGCGCATAGTTCCAGCCACCGCTCCACGGCCCCCGCTCATCCGCGATCGCATCCAGTCCATCTTGTGCTGCATGCGTTCCATCTTGTTCTGCCAGCGGTCATGGCCGCCGTAATATCCGCATCCCATTCGTCCGCTCCATATTGTGAAGGCGAGCACCGAGAGGCCGATCGGCCACCAGACCATGAAGCCCAGAACAACCAGAGCTATCCAGGCAGGCTTTCCGAGTTCATCAAGCTTTGCGGTGATGGGCATTGTCGGCCTCGCGTGAATGTAAATAACATTTACATAGCTAACGCCCGCGACGGACACTGTCAAGCGGCGCAAAGATTAAATTGGGGGCCGATGGTCGCAGCGCCAGATGTGGCCGCAGAATTTCGGCGCAGCGAGCGCTCAGCGCCGCCGCGCGGACGCGTTGAGGCCGAGCCCACGCAGGTAAATCAGTACGGCAGCTTCAAGCAGCTCTTCCGGCGACATCGGCAACTTGCGGCGCGCGGCATCGCCACGCGCGAAGAGTGACGCAATGCCGTGCGTCATCGACCAGATGTGCAGCGCGACCATGAGCGCTGGCGGCCTGCCTTGGGACGGCATCATTGCGACAAGTTTCTCGGAGGCCGCGCGTAAAACCGCGAAGGCATTCTCGCTTACCTCGCGCAATTCGCGATCGGTATCGAGCGCGACGCCGGCTTCGAACATCGCCGAGTAATAAGCCGGCTCGCGCTTTGCGAATGCAAGATAGCTTTTGCCGAGCCGGTCGAACGCAGTCATCACGTCGGGGCTGCCGTCGTCCCAGGCCTTCGCAAGCGCCGCTGAAAATTCCTCGAAGCCGCGCCGCGCGACGTCGGCGAGCAATGCATCGAGGTCGCGAAAGTGGCGATAAGGCGCAGCAGGACTCACGCCCGCCCAGCGCGCCGCATCGGCAAAGGTGAAACCCGCCGGGCCCTTCTCGGCAATCAATTCGAGCGCGGCATTCACCAGGGCTTCTTTCAGATTGCCATGGTGATAGCCGCGGGACGCGTGGCCGCGTTTGCCCCATCTCATGTGAATCGCTTTTACATTAAGGCGGGGATCGCGTCGATGCCGGGCTAAGAGCCCCGCTTTCTCGCCATGAGAGGGAGGTTTTCGAACAACGTTGGGCCGCCAGGTTGGGCGCCCTCGATCGTGAGCAGGCGCAGCTTGGTCACGACCCCACCGCTTGCGGAAAAGCCACCGGTCTTGCCGCCGGCCGCAAGCACGCGATGACATGGCATAATGATCGGCGTCGGATTCTCGCCCATCGCCTGCCCGACCTCGCGCGACAACGTCTTGTCGCCGAGTCGCTCCGCAATCTCGCCATAAGTCATGGTGGCGCCGGGCGGGATCTTGCGGACAATCGCATAGACCCGCTTGTTGAAGTCCGGCAGTCCGCCTGTCGTCGATCGCAATATCGGTCAGGTCACGCTTTTCGCCTGCAAGCAGCGCAACGATGCCGTCAATTGCGTGCCGTACATCAGGTGTTGGGGCCGCTTCGTGCGCTACCGGATAACGGCGGCACACGCGTGCGCGCGTTGCCGCAGCATTTGCCTCGGGAAGCTGCACCCCGACGATACCGCGTGCACCCCAGACGATGCCGCAAGTTCCGATCTCTGTTTCAAAGAGTGCGAAACTCTGTTCGATCATGCAGCGAATATAACATCCGCCGTCAGCCGGCGCCGCCCAATTCCTGGTCGGCTTTCATCGCAATGCGAAGCGGCTTCGGAATAGGGCGGGCGCGTCCGCCCGACACGAATGCAACTTGCACATGGGCTTCAACCAGAAGATCCCCACCGCGCATAACCTTCTGATTGAGCGTCACCGACGCGCCCTTAACCTCTTCGGGAGTGGTGACAATATCGAGCACATCGTCCATGTGAGCCGGCTTATTGAAGTCGATGCTCATGTGGCGGACGACAAAGGCAAAACCGGGCGCCTCTTTCTCGGCCTGCTCGAAGAGCGCGCGGTGATCCGCGCCGATCAGCCGCAGATAGTTCGTGCGGCCGCGCTCCATGAAACGCAAATAGCTCGCGTGGTAGACAATGCCGGAAAAATCCGTGTCCTCATAGTAGACGCGCACCGCCTGATGGTGCCGGCCATCATGGATTTCGCCATCAAGCGCGTTGCTCATCGCCACGGCACATCTTTCTGCATCGCCTGCTCCCAATGCTGCCCATCGAAAGACCGCACCGAAAGCGCGGACAGGTCAATGCCGTCAAGGCACCGCACGTTCACGTCGATCTTGTCCGGGTCGGAGCGCGGCACGTAGAAGGGGTGGATGCCGCAGTGCCGGCAGAACGTGTGCTTGGCGACGCCGGTGTTGAATGTGTAGGTGGCCAGATCGTCCCTGCCGCTCACGAGCTCGAACTGCTCCGGCGGCACGATCAAATGCAGAAAGCCTTTCTTGGTGCACATCGAGCAATTGCAGTAGGTGACGCGGTCGAGCTCCGCCGTCACGCGAAAACGCACGCGGCCGCAGTGGCAGCCGCCCTCCATGGTTTTCATGCCGCTATTCATGGGAACCCGATGCCGGCCAATGGCAGCACATGGTCGCGCGTCAGCGGAGCCAAGGGCAAGTCGGGCAGCGCGCGCGGATCGACCCACAGCACCTGATCGATTTCAGCGTGCGGTATGACCGGCCCCTCGACGTCAACGGCATACACGGCCGCGCGCACCCGGTGATCCGGTTCATTCGCCGCGGCGCATTCGAACACACCAAGCGGCCGCGCGCTGCTCTCTGCGACGCGGCACCCCAACTCCTCGACCAACTCACGTGCAAGCGCCGCAATATCACTCTCGCCGGGATCGCGTTTGCCGCCCGGCTGCATGAAGACCGCGGTCCCGCGCTTGCGGACCAGCAACACGCGCCCATCCTCGTCGCGAATGAGTGCCGCGACGACGCTGATAACGTTGCCGCTCATTCATCGTTTTCCGAAAAGAGACCGAACTGGCTCGGATCGCGGGTGGGCTCCGGCAGGCCGAGGTGTTGGAATGCAAGTCCGGTGAGCAATCGCCCGCGCGGGGTGCGTTGCAGGAAACCTTTCTGGATCAGGAACGGCTCGATGATGTCCTCGATTGCGTCGCGCGGCTCGGAGAGCGCCGCCGCCATCGTGTCGACGCCGACCGGCCCGCCGCCGTAATTTTCCGCGATGGTCTTGAGATAGCGCCGATCCATCGCATCGAGACCCGCGCCATCCACCTCAAGCGCGGACAGCGCCCGATCGGCGGTCTTGCGGTCGATGATTTTTGCACCCTCGACATGGGCGAAATCGCGCACCCGGCGCAGCAGGCGGCCTGCAATGCGCGGTGTGCCGCGCGCGCGCCTGGCGACTTCGTTGGAGCCGTCAGCCGCAATGCCGATGCCGAGCACGCGCGCGCCCCGATTGACGATCTCCTCGAGCTCTTTCTCGGAATAGAAATTCAGCCGCACCGGAATGCCGAACCTGTCGCGCAGCGGATTGGTCAATAATCCCGCGCGCGTCGTCGCGCCGATCAAGGTGAAGGGCGACAGATCGATTTTCACGGAGCGCGCGGCCGGGCCTTCGCCGATGATGAGATCGAGCTGGAAGTCCTCCATCGCCGGATAGAGGATTTCCTCCACCGCCGGGTTGAGCCGATGGATTTCGTCGATGAACAGCACGTCACGCGGCTCGAGGTTCGTCAACAGCGCCGCGAGGTCGCCCGCCTTGGCGATCACCGGGCCGGACGTGGCGCGGAAATTGACGCCCAATTCGCGCGCGAGAATCTGCGCCAACGTGGTCTTGCCCAGACCGGGCGGGCCGACGAACAGCACATGGTCGAGCGCTTCCTTGCGCGCGCGCGCGGCCTCGATGAACACGCTTGAGGTTTGCGCGTGCCTGCTCCTGGCCGATGAATTCCGATAGCCGTTGCGGACGCAGCGACGCGTCGGCGTCGTCGTCACGCGGCGTCGGAGGCGACAAGGCGGGGCGCGCTGCTCATCTCGCCAGCTCCTTCAGCCCCTGCCGGATCAGTGTCGCGGTATCGGCGCCCTCGCCGGCATTGCGCGCGGCGGCCGCAATCGCGGCGGCGGCCTGCGGATGGCCATAGCCGAGATTGATCAGCGCAGAGACGGCGTCGGCTACCGGCCGTGGCGCGCGCTTCTCGTCGAGCGCGCCCGCGAGATGCACCACCGCCGGATCGATATTCGCAAAGGCCGGCGCCTTGTCCTTCAGTTCGGTGACGATCCGCTCGGCGACTTTCTGCCCGACGCCAGGAGCGCGCGCGACCATGGCCTTGTCGCGCATCGCGATCGCCGACGCGAGCTCGGATGCTTTCAGCGTGCCAAGCACGGACATGGCGACCTTGGCGCCGACCCCCTGCACGGTCTGCAGCAGGCGAAACCATTCGCGCTCGAGATCACTCGCAAATCCGAACAGCCTGATCTGGTCTTCGCGGACATGCGTCTCGATCGACAGCGTGGCGGGCTCGCCGGGCGACGGCAGCGCCTGCAGCGTGCGCGCCGAGCAATGCACCTGATATCCGACGCCGCCGACGTCGAGAATGATGTAGTCCTCGCCGTAAGAATCGATGATGCCCTTGAGCTTGCCGATCATGACGCCGCCACCTTCAGCACCGCGCTCGTCCGATGATGCGCGTGGCAAACGGCGATGGCCAGCGCATCGGCAGCATCTTCGGATTGCGGATCGGCCTTCGGCAGCAGGACGCCGATCATCATGCGGATCTGCGCCTTTTCGCCGTGGCCGGTTCCGACGATCGTCTTCTTCACCAGGTTCGGCGCATATTCGGCAACGGCAAGCCCAGCCTTGGCCGGCACCAGCATCGCGATACCACGCGCTTGCCCAAGCTTCAGCGTCGCAGCCGCATTGGTGTTGACGAACGTCGCTTCCACCGCTGCCTCGTGCGGCCGGAATTGCTCAATCACCGCGAGCAGTCCGTCATGAATTGCAAGCAGGCGAATGCCCAGATCGGCGCGGTCGTCGGTCTCGAATGAGCCGCACCCGATGTGGATCAGCCGGTTGCCGTCGGACTCGATCAGGCCCCAGCCGGTGCGGCGGAGCCCCGGATCGATGCCGAGAATGCGAATCGGGTGCCGGGCCATCACCCCGTTGATAGCCCCGGCTCCCGCCCCCGCCTAGCGCGTTTTGCGCCGCAGTCGGGCCGGTTATGCGGGCCATTCCAACCGGTCACAATGGACAGCACGGGATGAGTGGCTATGGTTTGCGCCATGCCGGGGACTTCCTCTCGCCGCCGCAACCGACGGGCCGTCATTATTGGCGGCTCGATGTCGGGACTATTTTCCGCGGCATTCCTGCGGCAGATCGGTTGGGACGTGGATGTCTACGAGCGGTCGAATGTCGAGCTGGTCGGGCGCGGCGCCGGCATCACCGGGCACCCCGAGCTCATGGAGGCGCTGGAAGCGAGCGGCGCCGGAACCGAAATGCTCGGCATCGAGGTGCCCAAGCGCATCGCCATCGACCGCGAGGGCCGCGTCACGGATGAGCGGCCGCTGCGGCAGATCTTGACCTCCTGGGACCGGCTGCAACGTCTCCTGCGCGCGACCATCGACGAAGCGCACTATCATCTCGGCTGGAATTTCGAGCGCGTCGACCAGGACGAGCGCGGCGTGCGCGTCCAGTTCTCCGGCGGACGCGTGGAGCATGCCGATATCCTGATTGGCGGCGACGGAATCCGCTCAAGCGTGCGCGCGCAAATGGCGCCGCAGGTGCAGCCCGTCTATGCCGGCTATTACATCTGGCGCGGGGCGCCGAACGAAGCCGATCTCGCCCCGGAGACGCTGAACAGCATCTACCCGCTGTTCACATTTTACCTGCCGAAGCAGCAGCAGGTGATCACCTACCCGATCGCCGGTTTCAACGACGATCTCACCCCGGGCAAAAGGCGATTCAATTTCATCTGGTACCGCGTCGCCGACGCCGCAAAGCTGCGCGAGATGTGCGTGGACGAAAAAGGCGTGCAGCATGAATACTCGGTGCCGCCGCCGCTCGTTCGCAAGGATCTGATCGCCGGCATGCACAAGGACGCAAGGGATATCCTGCCGCCGCCGCTGCTTGATGCCCTTATGAAGATCAAGCAGCCTTTCTTCACACCGATCTACGATTTCACGGCGCCCACAATCACCTACGGTCGCGTCGCGATGGTCGGCGATGCGGCAGCGAATGCGCGGCCGCACATGGGCTTCGGAATGGCCAAGGCCGGCACCGACGCGATGGCGCTGGCGAAGCATCTCGACCGGCACGACGATGTCGACGAGGCGCTGGAGGCCTACAACGCGGAGCGCCAGCCCATCGGCAACAACATCGTCATGCATGGCCGCAAGCTCGGCACTCACCTTGGCGTCAATCTGAAGACCGAGGAAGACCGCCGCATGCACGATCTGCTGCAGAGCGACGGCGCCATGCTCGACTGGATCGCCGTGCCGCATTTCCTGGACGCCTACAAATGACGGAGCTTCCGAAACCGGATTACGCGCGCAACATGCGCATTGTCGGACACACCGATCAGGGTGGCCGGCCGGACGGCGTGCAGGTGATGGTGCATCGCGGATTCGCGTTCGTGGGTCACATGTTTTCCAAAGGCTTCTCTGTCATCGACGTGCGCGATCCGAAGAAACCACGCGCGGCGAACTACATCGCGGCACCGCGCAAACACCTGGAACATCCACCTGCAGGTTCACGAAGACCTGCTGTTGGTCATTCACGCCAAGGACATGTTCGCTGCAGCCGAATTTGCCGACGAGCGCGCCTATTACAGCGGCGCCCTCGGCAAGACCGTCGGCACAGCCGAGGCCAAGCGAACGCGCGACTGGAGCGCCGGCCTTGCGGTCTACGACATCTCGAAGCCGGAGACACCGCGCCAGATCGGTTTCATGCCGGTCGAGGGCGGCGGCATCCACCGCGCCTGGTACACCGGCGGGCGCTGGGCTTACGTGTCGGTTCTGCTCGACGGTTTCACCGACTACATGTTCATGACGGTCGACATGAGCGATCCCGCGAAGCCGCGGGAAGCCGGCCGGTGGTGGATTCCCGGCATGAACCTGGCGGCCGGGGAGACGCCATCATGGCCGGCGGCGCGGCGATACGGCCTGCACCACGCGATCATTCACGGCGACACGGCCTACGCCGCCTGGCGCGATGCCGGCATGGTCGTCCTCGACATCGCCGACCGCATCAAAGCCTAAACTGATCATGCACCGCAATTGGTCGCCGCCGTTCGGCGGCGGCACACATAATTGTCTGCCCCTGCCCGACCGCGACTTGCTGGTCGTGCTCGACGAAGCCGTGCTCGATCACCAGGAAGATGGTCTCAAGCTGATCTGGGTGTTCGACAACCGCGTGCCCGACAACCCGGTCAGCATCTCGACGTTTCCCACGCCGGCAGAGGCCGACTACAAGGCCAAGGGCGCCCATTTCGGGCCGCACAATGTCCATGAGAACCGGCCGGGCAGTTTCGTCAGTTCGCAGCTGATCTTCGCGACCTATCAGAATGCCGGCATCCGCGTCTTCGACATGTCCGATGCGTTTGCGCCGAAGGAAGTTGGCGCCCTGGTGCCGCCGCAGCCAAAGACGCTTGCGGACACCCGCCCGAACCGCGCGCGTGTCATTCAATCCGCCGATGTTTTCGTGGACGCGAAAGGACTGATCTACGCGACCGACTACAATGCCGGACTTTATATTCTGGAATTCGATGGCGCCTGTAGCGCTTACGCGCTCATCTTCTGCATGAGCGCGTCGGAGACCTCGAAATTCGCGTAGACATTCTGCACGTCGTCGCTTTCGTCGAGCAACTCGATCAGCTTGAGCATTTTTTCGCCGGCCTCGTCATCAAGCGCAATCGTGTTTTGCGGCTTCCAGAGCATCGCCGATTTGCGCGGCTCGCCGAATTTGGCCTCAAGCGCTTTTGTAACGTCGTTCAACAAGTCCGGCGTCGTAATGATCTGATGGCCGTCCTCGTTCGAGGTCACATCCTCGGCGCCGGCGTCGATTGCCGCCTCTAGCATCGCGTCGGCGCTGGCAGCCTTGGCATCGTATTCGACCACGCCGACATGGCTGAACATGAAGGACACCGCGCCGGTTTCGGCGAGGTTTCCGCCATTCTTCGAGAAGATCGCCCGCACCTCGCCCGCCGTGCGATTCCGGTTGTCGGTCAGCGCCTCCACGATGACCGCCACGCCGCCTGGTCCATATCCCTCGTAGCGGATCTCGTCGTAGCTCTCGGTGTCGGCACCCTGCGACTTCTTGATCGCGCGCTCGATGTTGTCTTTCGGCATGTTCTCGGCGCGGGCTGCCAGGATCGCGGCACGCAGGCGCGGATTGAATGCCGGATCCGGCATGCCGAGCTTGGCGGCAACGGTAATTTCACGCGCAAGCTTGCCGAACAGCTTGGAGCGCGCCTTATCCGCGCGCCCCTTTTTGTGCATGATGTTCTTGAATTGGGAATGACCAGCCATAACCAGCGTCAATGTTTGTGGGTGCCGGCGGCTATATAGTCCGGCGCGCGCGGAAAATAAATATCGCAGATTGCCGAACTTTGCCGGTGAACCGCCCGAATATCAGGCAGCAACCGCAACGTTTCGCAGGATCGCGCCGATGCGTGCGCCGATTTTCGATACGTTCTGGTGGACGCGCGTCTTGTAGCGGATGACGGCATCCCGATCGACAAGGAAGAACTTCTGCTGTGGCCAGGTGCGGCCAAAAACGTCGATCAGCATGCTGCGGAACTGACCCGCCGAAAGGTCGGGCTGCTGCGCCGGCATCTCGGCGTAGGCCGCAAGATCGGCCGAGGTGAGCGCGCATAACAGCGCCACCGGCACGGTCGAGTAGACCTGCCTGTGCTGCTGAATGGTGCTGATCGCGCGGTCGAGCGCGAATTCGGGACCGAGATCGCCGTTAATGACCAAAGGCTCATCGTTGGTGGCGCGCGCAAGCGGAAACTGATCGATCAGCCAGTCCCCGGCATGAATGACATTGTTGCGGCCACGCCCGTAAATCAGCACGTCATCCTCGTAACGCGCGAACCAGGTATCGAGCCGATCGAGGATACGGTCGAATGCCGGCCGCGCGATCAGTTCCCGGCCCTGCGTGCCGAAGATGCCAATGGCGGACTTCGCGCGCGAAATGACCTCAAGCGCGCCGTCGCCAAGGAGCGGCGGGAACAGGCTGCTGCCGGCGCCGAGGATGACCAGATCGTAGTTCTGCTGCGCCTGATCGAGCATCCCGGGAGTCAGATGATGAACCCGGCACTCACCCGGCAATATTGCATTGATCAGCTGGCGGCCCAGCCGCGCGGCGAGATCATTGGTATCGTCGCCCGAAATCACGGCCACGTTGCGCGATGCAACCGGAGCAAGCCGCTCCGCCGGCGTCAGCCGCATGAGCATCTGCAATTCATCGACCGGGGCGGTGCTCTCGATGCGAAAGCCATAACGATCGAACAGCAGCGCCAGGTCGCAGAGACTCATTCGATTGACAAGACCCTGCGCGCGCTCGCCGTTTTTGGCGAGATCCGTCGGATAGCAGCTGAGGAGGATGTCGCGCTTGCAGAAGCGCAAATGAGTGAACAGGCTTTCGATGTCTTTGACGCGCTCCAGCACGCCGAGCATCACGATCACGTCGGCCCGCATCGCGGCTTCGGTGGGGAATTCGTCGGTATTCAAGCCGATGTCGTGCGCCCGGCGCTTTTTGCCGGCGCCGACATAGCTGCAGCCATTCGGCAACAGAGTCCGCAGTGCCGGGCTCGCACCGAGATCGAGGACGCGCGCGCCGGCGGGAATGAACTGGGCGGCAAGTTCGGCGCGTGGATCGGGCTTCGCCCGCGACGAGGTTGACTGGCGGTCGAGGTCCGCCGGCAGCTCCAGCGCAAGATTGCTGTTGACGAAGAGAGCCATATGCTCCGTGCCGAGGTCGCGCTGCCGGACCCAGCACATGCCGGCGAATCAATTCCGTCTACCGAATCATCGCCGCGATTCGCGGTCAACCGCGCAGATTGAAAAAAGTCAGTTCCAGAAGCTCGGCCGGGCTTCCTGCAGGATACCGCCGAGGCGGACGGCACCGACCTTGCGCGCGAGCCCGGTCGCATCGTCGGTTTCGACGGCGAGGCCGCACAAGGTCGCCGGGCCGTTCGACGCCTCGAACTTCGCGCCGGGCAATTTGCGCAGGAAGCGATTGAGCGGCTCGTCCTTGTTCATGCCGATAATGGAGTCGTAGTCGGCGGTCATGCCGACATCGGAGACGAACGCCGTGCCCGCGGGAAGAATGCGGTCGTCGGCGGTGGGCGCGTGCGTATGGGTTCCCACGACCAGGCTGGCGCGCCCGTCGGTGAAATAACCCATCGCCTGCTTTTCGCTGGTCGCTTCGCAGTGAAAATCGATGACGATCGCGTCCGCACCGGTTTTGAGGGCACAGGCCGCCAGCTCGCGTTCGACCGCGGCGAACGGGTCGTCGAGCGGGTCCATAAAAATCCTGCCCATGGCGTTGATCACCAGCGCCCGTTTGCCGTTCTTGGCGTCAACCAGCGCAGCGCCGCGGCCGGGCGTGCCCTTTGGAAAATTGAGCGGTCGAATGAGGCGCGGCGCGCGCTCAATGAAGACCAACGCTTCGCGCTGATCCCACGCGTGGTTGCCGAGCGTGATCGCATCCGCGCCGGCATCGACGAGCTCATTGTAGATGACCTCGGTGATGCCGAAGCCCCCCGCCGCGTTCTCACCATTGACGACGACGAGATCGAGCTTCCAATCGGAAATGAGCGCGGGCAGCCGCTCGATCACGATGGTCCGCCCGGAGCGGCCGACAATGTCGCCGATAAAAAGAATACGCATACGCTATTTGGTCTCGCGGAAATCGATCACTTCACGCTCCGTTAGCACGAAATCGAGGCGCGCGTCGCGCTCGGTGGCGGGAACAGAAGTGATCTCCTGAGCTGCGAAAGCAATGCCCATAGCAATGACTTTCTTCTTTGCCCGCAGCGCATTGATGGTCAGGTCGTAGTAGCCGGCGCCGTACCCGATGCGATGACCGGCCCGGTCGAATGCCGCGAGCGGAACGATAAGAATGTCAGGCGCAACCTCGGGCGCGTCGGCCTTAGGCTCGCGGATGCCCCATTGACCGCGCGCAAGCTCGTCGCCGAAAGCGTAGGCCCGCATGATCAGCGGCCTGCCGCGTCCAGCAATCGCCGGAAGCGCAAGCCGTGCGCCGAGTTGGGCAGCCTTGCGCATCAAGGGAAGAGGATTGATCTCCGTCTTCATCGGAGAAAATCCGGAGACGATCATGCCCGTCGTGATGGTCACGGGAAACGGGCGCGCTGCGATCGCTTCAGCTGCGGCGGCACGCTCATCCGCCGGCAAAGCGTCGCGCCGGGCGAATGCCTGCTCGCGCAGCCGTGCTTTAGGTGAATCCGTTTCTGCGATATTTGCCATCGTAAATTAAGTGCGGAGCCGCGATGGCCGTTGGAGCATCGATCCCGGGTTCCCTACGAAAGTAGGTGGGCGCCATATGACCGAACCCACGAGCCCGGCCAGGGACAGCTCCCTTAAGGATCGATAAGGCCCCGGGGATTGTGTCTCCTGACGCACCCCGCAGCCCCGCCTCTCGAATGTAGTGGTTATACGGGAGCGGCGCTACTCATCGCGAAAGCGATCAGCCGATTGCGACACTGCCGCCATTGCCGACGGTCTGATTGAGCTTTCTGGTAATGCCTTCGATCCGCTCTGCGGCCGAATTGAATGCACCAACCACGGCGTCGGATGCAGCTTTGGCGCGGTCGGCCGCGACAAGCCGAGCGTCATGCAAGGCGGTGATCTCCTCGTCTAGTCGCCGCGCCTTCTGCGTGGCTTCGACGAGCTCGTCGGCGAGCATCAGCGCGGCCATGACTGTCAGGCGCGTGTCGCCGATCTCTCCAAATTTGCGTCGCAGATCGATAATGCGCTGATCGATGTCGTGCGCAAGCGTCTGCAACTGTTCTTCCTGTCCGTCCTCGCAAGCGAGGCGGAATTGTCGGCCGGCGATGGTTGCGTTCACCTGGCTCATGATGATCTCACTCGTGCAAATCCACCACCGACTGGATTGATGTAATCGCAGAATCCAGCCGTTCCGCGATCTCGCGATTGGTCGTCTCAAGACGCCGCGACCGTGCTGCCTCGACGTCGAGTGCGGCGGCCAGCCGCGTGCGGTCAACGCCCAGCGCCTGAACCTGCGCGGCAAGACCCTCTTCGTTGCGATCTGCTTGCTTGCGCCGCTCTACCGCGGCATCGAGCGCGTCGAGCGCGAGCGCCAGACGCTTGACCGCGGCATCGATTGCGCTTTCCTCGCTCATAGCCTGACCCGCACAAAAACTCTTGTTGCGGCAGATATTTAGACAAAGAATCTTACGTGCTGCGCAACCGTGACGTCAACGCTTGGCGGACGATTTGCCCAGTTGTTTTCGCGACCTGTGAATGGCCTTCCCGGCACCCCGCCGGTCACATTGACTCAGGGGACTCACATGCTATCCACCCGCCAAAAGGCCCCATTCCATGAGCGTAAAAGCCTCGCCGACGGCAGCTGCGGCGCCCGTAGAGCGTCGTGAGCAACCGGTCGCCGGTTCCGCCATTGCCCATTCGGCGATGGCGAATGCGATTCGCGCGCTGGCGATGGACGCAGTCGAGCAGGCCAAATCGGGCCACCCCGGCATGCCAATGGGCATGGCCGACGTCGCAACGATTCTCTTCACGCGCTTCCTGAAATTCAGCCCAGGCGACCCGGCCTGGCCGGACCGTGACCGCTTCGTGCTCTCGGCCGGGCATGGATCGATGCTGATCTACGCCCTGCTCTATCTCACCGGCTACGAGGCGATGACGATCGACCAGATCAAACGTTTTCGTCAGCTGGGTTCGAACACCGCCGGTCATCCTGAATACGGGCACACACCCGGCGTCGAGACGACCACGGGACCGCTCGGGCAAGGACTCGCGAATTCGGTCGGCATGGCAATCGCCGAAAAGCATCTCGCGGCAGTGTTCGGTGACGGCGTCGTCAATCACAAGACTTATGTGATCGCGTCCGACGGCGACCTGATGGAAGGCATCAGCCAGGAAGCGATTGCACTCGCGGGGCATCTCAAGCTGAACAAGCTGATCGTGCTCTTCGACGACAACGGCATTTCGATCGATGGCGCATTGTCGCTCGCCGACAGCGTCGATCAGATCAAACGCTTCGAGGCGGCCGGCTGGAACGCATCGCGGATCGACGGCCACGATCCCGCGGCCATCGCTTCCGCGCTCGAGAAGGCGCAAAATTCCGACAGGCCTGTTCTGATTGCGTGCAGGACCAAGATCGGCTTCGGCGCGCCCACCAAGCAGGGCTCGGAAAAATCGCACGGGTCACCGCTTGGCGCTGAGGAAATCGCGGGAGCGCGCAAAACGCTCGGCTGGACTTCCGCCCCGTTCGAGGTGCCGGCCGATATTCTCAAGGCGTGGCGTACGGCGGGCGCGCGCTCGCAAGCAGTGCACGCGGACTGGAAAAAGCGGTTGGCAGCGCTCGAGGGCGGCAAGCGCGCCGAGTTCGAGCGCCGGATGCCCGGCAAGATTCCGCAACAGGCGCTCGACGCGGCTGTCCGCGCGGTGAAGGAAAAGCTTGCGGCACAGCCGAAGGACATCGCAACGCGCACGGCCTGCGAATTTGCGCTCGAAAGCCTGATCCCCGCGTTGCCCGAGATGATCGGCGGCTCCGCCGATCTCACCGGCTCCAACAATACGCGCACAAAGAGCATGAAGGCGATCACAGCCGCCGACTTCTCCGGCCGCTTCATTCACTACGGCGTCCGCGAGCACGGCATGGCTGCCGCGATGAACGGCATGGCGCTGCACGGCGGCATCGTCCCTTACTCCGGCACGTTCCTCGTGTTTTCCGACTACTGCCGGCCGGCGATCCGGCTTGCGGCGCTGATGGGCAAGCGTGTCATCCACGTGATGACACACGACTCCATCGGCCTTGGCGAAGACGGACCGACGCACCAACCCGTCGAGCATCTCGCTGCGCTGCGTGCCATTCCGAATCTGCTTGTGTTCCGCCCCTGCGACGCGGTGGAAACCGCCGAATGCTGGCAGCTCGCGCTCGCAACTGAAAACCGCCCAAGCATTCTCGCGCTCACGCGGCAAAACCTGCCGCAGCTGCGCAACCGGTTCGATGCCGAAAATATTTGCGCGCGCGGTGCCTATGAAATCGCAGGCCCGGACGGCAAGGCCGATGTTTCAATCTTCGCCACCGGGTCCGAAGTCGCGATCGCTGTCGACGGCGCAAAAGTTTTGGCCGAGCGCGGCGTCGCCGCGCGGGTGGTCTCGGTCCCCTGCTTCGAACTGTTCCTCGAGCAAAGCGAAGACTACCGGCGCGCCATCGTCGGCGGCGCCCGCATCAATGTCGGTGTCGAAGCCGCTGTGCGGCAGGGTTGGGACGCCATCATCGGTTCCGACGGCGTCTTCGTCGGGATGAACTCTTTCGGCGCCAGCGCGCCTTACAAGGAACTGTACAAAAACTTTGGAATTACCGCAGAGGCAGTCGCCAGTGCGGCACTTTCCAAGCTTGGGAAGATGTGACCAGGCACTATATATCGCGACAAGACCGAATTAAGCCGGGAGTAATTCATGACAGTCCGCGTTGGCATTAACGGATTTGGCCGCATCGGCCGCAATATCCTGCGCGCCATTGCTGAAGCCGGTCGCAAAGATATTGAAGTCGTTGCCATCAACGACCTCGGACCGGTTGAAACGAACGCACACCTGCTGCGCTATGACAGCGTGCACGGCCGCTTCCCCGGCGAAGTAACCGTCAAAGGCGACACGATCAGCGTCGGAAACGGGGCGATCAAGGTCACGGCCGAGCGCGATCCGACGAAGCTGCCCTGGAAGGATCTCGGCGTCGACATTGCGATGGAATGCACCGGCATTTTCACCGCAAAGGAAAAGGCCTCGGCGCATCTCACCGCAGGCGCGAAGCGCGTTCTTGTTTCGGCGCCCGCCGACGGCGCCGATCTCACCGTCGTCTTCGGCGTCAATCACGACAAGCTCACCAAGGACCACAAGGTCGTCTCGAACGGTTCGTGCACGACCAATTGTCTCGCGCCCGTCGCCAAAGTGCTCAACGACGCGGTCGGAATTGAAAGCGGATTCATGACCACGATCCACGCCTATACGGGCGATCAGCCAACGCTCGACACGTTGCACAAGGATCTCTACCGCGCGCGCGCGGCGGCAATGTCAATGATCCCGACATCGACCGGCGCTGCAAAGGCAATCGGTCTGGTCCTGCCCGAGCTCAAGGGCAAGCTCGACGGCGTCTCCATCCGAGTGCCGACGCCGAACGTGTCGGTCATCGACCTCAAGATCGTCGCGAAGAAACAGACGACCAAGGAAGAGATCAACGACGCCATCAAGCGCGCGGCGGAACAGCAGCTTAAGGGCATTCTCAACTACACGAACGATCCCAACGTTTCGATCGATTTCAATCACGACCCGCACTCGTCCACGTTTCACATGGACCAGACCAAGGTCATCAACGGCACGCTGGTGCGCGTGATGTCCTGGTACGACAACGAGTGGGGCTTCTCCAACCGCATGGCGGATACAGCCGTCGCGATGGGCAAATTGCTCTGACGGTCGCTGCGGGGCGGCCTATGACCGGATTTCGAACGCTCGACCGCGTCGATGTAAAAGGCAAACGGATTCTGCTTCGTGTCGACCTGAACGTGCCGGTCGAGAACGGAGTGGTGACGGATGCGACGCGTATCGAGCGCGCGGCGCCGGCGATCACCGAGCTCGCCGACAAAGGCGGCAAGGTCATCCTGCTCTCGCATTTCGGCCGCCCGAAGGGGCGCGATCCCAAGCATTCTCTCAAACCGGTCGCCGCCGAGGTTGCGCGGATCATCAAGCGGCCGGTCAAATTCGCCGAAGATTGCATCGGGGAGCCGGCCGCACGCGCGGTTGCCGCGATGAAGCCCGGCGACATCGTGTGCCTGGAAAACACCCGCTTTCATCCGGGCGAGGAAAAGAACGACCCCGCCTTCGTTGCCGAGCTTGCGAAGCTCGGCGACATCTGGGTGAACGATGCATTTTCCGCCGCGCATCGCGCGCACGCGTCCACCGAAGGTCTTGGTCACAAGCTTCCAGCCTATGCCGGGCGCACGATGCAGGCTGAGCTCGAAGCGCTTTCGCGGGCCCTGGATCACCCGCAGCGACCGCTTGCAGCGATCGTCGGCGGCGCAAAGATTTCGACCAAGCTCGACTTGCTGGGCAATCTGCTCGACAAGGTGAATATCCTGATCATCGGTGGCGCTATGGCCAATACTTTCCTGCTCGCGCAGGGGAAAGACGTCGGCAAATCTCTCGTGGAAGCCGACCTCGCCGGCACCGCGCGCGATATCATGGCAAAGGCCAAGGCTGCGAAGCGGGAGATCGTGCTGCCCGTCGACGCTGTCGTCGCGCAAAAATTTGAAGCGCGAGCGCCCTCCCGGGTCGTTGACTGTCGACAAAGTCGGCGGCGCTGACATGATTCTCGACATCGGCCCGCGCAGCGTCGAGCAGGTGGTGTCCGTCCTGGCGCGCTCGAAGACGCTGGTATGGAACGGCCCGTTCGGCGCCTTCGAAATGGAACCGTTCGACAACGGCACCGTCGAGGTTGCGGAGGCCGGAGCGGAACTGAGTGAAGCCGGCGAGCTTGTCTCGGTGGCGGGCGGCGGAGATACGGTCGCGGCACTCAATGTCGCAGGCGTGGCCGACCGCCTCACCTATGTTTCAACCGCGGGCGGCGCCTTCCTGGAATGGCTCGAAGGCAAGGCCTTGCCCGGAGTCGAGGTATTGCGGGTAAAATGACGTTGAGCAGCGCCGCCGGCGAATTTGAAGGGATGCGATGGAGAAAGCCATGAAACTCGATGAACTGAACAAGGTCGCTCAGGCCATGGTGGCGTCCGGCAAGGGCATCCTGGCTGCGGATGAATCCTCCGGCACGATCAAGAAGCGCTTCGATGCGATCGGCGTCGAATCGACCGAAGACATGCGGCGCGACTATCGTGAGATGCTCTTCCGCTCGGCCGAGGGCATGAAGCATATTTCCGGCGTCATCCTCTATGACGAGACGATCTGGCAAAAAGCGAAGGACGGAACGCCGCTGGTCGAGCTGATCAAGAAGGCGGGCGCGATTCCAGGCATCAAAGTCGACGAAGGCACGAAGCCATTACCCGAGTGCCCGGGCGAGGTCGTGACCGTCGGCCTCGACAAGCTCGCCGACCGCCTGCCTAAATATTACGAGCAGGGCGCGCGCTTCGCGAAGTGGCGCGCCGTGATCGACATCGGCGCCGGGATTCCGTCCTACACTTGCATTCTTGCGAATGCGCACGCGCTCGCGCGCTACGCCGCGCTATGCCAGGCGGCCCAGATCGTGCCGATCGTTGAACCGGAAGTGCTGATGGACGGCGACCACAATATCGACCGCTGCGTCGACGTCACCACATGGGCTCTCAAAGAGACCTTCCAGCAACTTTTCTACAATCGCGTTGCGCTTGAAGGCATGGTGCTCAAGCCGAACATGGCAATCGCCGGGAAGAAATGCGCGAAGCGTGCCTCCGTCGAGGAAGTTGCCGAAAAGACCGTCAAGATGCTGAAGGAATGCGTGCCGGGCGCGGTTCCCGGCATCGCTTTCCTCTCGGGCGGGCAGAGCGACGAAGAGGCGACTGCCCATCTCGACGCAATGAACAAGATCGGCAATCTGCCGTGGAAGCTGACCTTCTCTTACGGCCGCGCGCTGCAGCATGCACCGCAAACGACCTGGAAGGGCAAATCCGAAAACGTCGCCGCGGCACAGCGCGCTTTTTCCCATCGCGCAAAAATGAACGGCCTTGCCGCGCTCGGCCAGTGGAAGTCGGACCTGGAAAAGAAAGCGGCATAGCAGCCTTGCCAGGCCGGGTGACGAGGCCGGGGAATTTCTATAGAGAGGCGCACCATGGCCGGGCTTGTCCCGGCCATCCACGTCTTTCTGCTGAATTTGATGATGTGGATGCCCGACCACAGAGCCGGGCATGAGATGAGAACCAAAAGGACATTTCCTGTGATTGATCTCTATACCTGGACGACCCCAAATGGCCGCAAGATTTCCATTGCATTGGAGGAGTTCGGCCTGCCTTACACCGTGCATCCGATCGATATTTCCAAGGATGAACAGTTTGCGCCCGAGTTCCTGAAAATCGCTCCTAACAACCGCATTCCGGCCATCGTCGATCGCGATACGAACATTGCACTGATGGAATCCGGCGCGATCCTGATCTATCTCGCCGACAAGACGGGCAAGCTGATGCCGAAATCGGGCGAAGGACGTTACCGGGTGATCGAGTGGCTGATGTGGCAGATGGGCGGCCCCGGGCCGATGCTCGGCCAGGTGCATCACTTCGTGAAATACAACAAAGGCAAGGCGCCCTACGCCGAAGAGCGCTACCTGAAGGAAGGTCACCGCCTCTACAAGGTGCTCAATACGCGGCTTGAAGGCCGCGAGTTCGTTGCCGATCAATATTCGATCGCCGATATCGCCATCTGGCCCTGGATCTCGCGCTTCGAATGGCAGACCATCGACATGAAGCAATACCCCAACGTCAAGCGCTGGTATGAGACCATCGCCGCGCGCCCGGCGGTGCAGAAGGGCTACCGGATACCGAAAGATATGGGCCCCGTGCCGATGCCGACGTGAGGAGTAAACAGTTCGGCTTGGACGAAGGATTTCAGGCGAATAACCTCAAGGAATGATTCGCCGGCGGCCGCGCCGGCACGGTGATGTTGCGTTCGCAGTGGTTGCAACCTCATCGAGGCCATGTCGAAACCACAGCCCAAACCAAGCCCCGCAAGATCCGCCGCCGATGCGCTGCGGCAGGCGGTTCTGTGTCACCAGCGCGGCCAACTGGGCGAAGCTGAAACGCTCTATCGGTGCACGCTCGACTCCGATCCGGATAATTTCGACGCGCTCCACCTCTACGGCGTTCTCAAGCATCAGCGCGGCAATCATGCGGACGCGCTCAACTTTATTGCGCGCGCGCTCAAGACCAACGCGCGGTCGGCGGCAGCGCACTCCCACTACGGCGCGGTCCTTGCGATGCTTGGAAGGGCCGAGGACGCCCTCAAGAGCTACGACCGTGCCATCGCCCTCAAACCCGATTTCGCCGAGGCGCTCAATAACCGCGGCAACGCTCTGCGTGTGCTCAAGCGGCCGAAAGAGGCGCTGACGAGCTTTGATCGTGCCGTCGCGCTACGGGCTGACTATGCGGAGGCTCTTAACAATCGCGGAAATTCCTTGGTCGATCTAGGCCGGCCCGAGGACGCGCTGGAAAGCTATGATCGGGCCCTCGCGCATCGCCCGAAATATGTGGATGCGCTGATCAACCGGGCAAATACTCTGCGCTTGCTCGGCCGCCATGACGAGGCGCTCACCAGTTTCGACCGGGCTGTCCTGTTCAAGCCAGATCACGCCGAAGGTTACCTTGGTCACGGCAACGCACTCCTGGCGCTGAAAAGGCTGGCGGAAGCCGTGCACAGCTATGATCGCGCGATTGCGCTCGCGCCGGCTGCTGTTGATGCCCTTGCCAATCGTGGCCGCGCGCTGCGTGAACTCAAGCGTTATGATGAATCACTCTCGAGCTACGACCGCGCGCTGTCGATCAAATCGGACGACGCCGCACTGCTGGTCGGCCGCGGCAACACTCATTATGCGATGAAATCCTTTGCTGCAGCGCTTGCGGACTACGACCGTGCTCGTAACCATTCGCCCGGATTTCGCCGAGGCGCATGGCAATCGCGGCAATGCGTTGCGCGAAATGGGCCGGCACGGCGAGGCGCTGGACGCGTGCAATCGTGCCCTCGCACTCAAGCCCGACTACAACGAAGGCTATAACAATCGCGGCAACGCGCTGATCGAGCTCAACCGCCCGGCTGACGCGCTTGCCGATTATGACCGCGCGCTCGAAGCAGCGCCCGACAATGTCTATGCGTGGGTCAATCGAGGCAACGCGCTGCGCTACCTTGATCGGGCCGAAGAAGCGATCGAGAGCTTCGATCGGGCCATCGCGCTCGCTCCCGATCTCGCCGAAGCGCACTGGAACAAAGGCTTGCTGTGCCTTTCCGTCGGTGATTTCGCGCGCGGCTGGGCCGGCTATGAGTGGCGCTGGCGGCGCGAAGGAGAACTGCAGCCGCGCGAATTCACGCAGCCACAGTGGCGCGGCGAAACGCTGGCCGGCAAGACCATCCTGCTGCACGCCGAACAGGGTTTCGGCGACAGCATCCAGTTCATTCGTTACCTGCCGATGGTTGCCGAGAAGGGCGGCAAGATCATCCTCGAGATCCCCGACGGCCTGGTGCCGCTGGTCGAGAATGCCGCGAACATCGACGGCATCTATCGCCGTGGCGATAAGCTGCCGCACTTCGATGTTCACTGCCCGCTCATGAGTTTCCCGCTCGCCTTCGGCACGACGATCGACACCATTCCGGCGTCCGTTCCGTATCTCCATGCACCAAGCAAGCGCGCCAAGGTTTGGCGGGATCGGCTGGCGGACCTAAGGAGGCCACGGATCGGTCTCGTCTGGTCGGGAAAGCCAACCCACAAGAATGACCACAATCGCAGTATCGCGCTCCCCCGCCTCAAGCCCTTGTTGTCTGTGGCGGGCACGCAATTCGTCAGCCTGCAACGCGAGTATCGCGCCAGTGACCTCGCGGCACTCGACCAACTGCCGATCCGGCGTCTTGATGACCTCCTCACCGACTTCGCCGACACGGCGGCGGTGATCGGCGAACTCGACCTCGTCATTGCCGTCGACACAGCGGTAGCGCACCTCGCCGGGGCAATGGCCAGGCAGCTATGGCTGCTTGTGCCGCATGTGCAGGATTGGCGGTGGTTGCGCGGCCGCACCGATAGCCCCTGGTACCCGACAGCAAGGCTGTTTCGGCAGCCGCAAATCGGCGATTGGGATGGGGCAATTGCGGCAATGGCAAAAGCGCTCGCGGGCTTTGCGGAGACCTGCGTCACCTTGGCCAAGTGACGATGCAGGTCAATTTTTCGCCTGATTAGGCTAGCATCCGACCGTCATGGCTTTGCGACCCAAGAACCCGGCGCCTCGTCCGGCACCCAGGCTCTACCTGATGACACCGCCGGTTGCGGACCCGTCCACATTTTTGGACCAGCTGGCTTCGGCTTTGGATGCCGGAGACGTTGCTGCGGTATTGCTGCGGCTGGCCGAGGCCGACGAACGCACCTTGATCAATCGTGTCAAAGCGCTGGCCCCGGCGGTCCAGGACAAAGACGCCGCACTTCTGCTCGATGGCCGTGCCGATTTGGTGGCGCGCGGTGGTGCCGACGGCGCGCATCTCAGCGGTATCGCGGATTTCACTGCCGCACTTGAAACGCTCAAACCCGAACGCATTGCGGGTGCGGGCGGGCTTGCCAGCCGGCACGACGCGATGCTCGCCGCCGAGCAAGGCGCCGACTACGTGATGTTCGGCGAGCCGGATCCGACCGGAAAATGCCCGGCTTTCGCAGCCGTAGAAGAGCGCGTCGGCTGGTGGGCTGAAGTCTTCGAAATCCCGTGCGTGGGCTATTCTGAGTCACTTGCGACGATTTCGCCGCTGGTCGCGGCCGGCGCCGACTTTGTTGCGCTTGGCGATGCGGTATGGCGTGAGCCAGACTCGATTGCCGAAACGATCCGCGAAGCGGGTCGCCATCTTCGCCTTCCGGAGCCGGCCACATGATCCGGCCGATTTGCGGTCCCCTCGCCGCGTTGATGGCAATCGCTGTGGTCACGACCGCCATGGCGCAGCCGACGAAAAATGCACCCCCGCCGACGCCTGCGCCGAATGCAACGCCCAACTCCGATCAGTCGAACGTCGATGTCGCTTATGGCGCCTTCCAGCGGGGGTTCTATCTCACCGCATTCAACGAGGCGACGAAGCGTGCGCAGCAGAACGATCCAGCAGCCATGACACTGCTTGGCGAGATTTACGCGCAGGGCTTTGGCGTCGGGCGCGACGATTTAAAAGCAGCTCAATGGTACAAGATGGCTGCGGTCAAGGGCGATCGCGACGCGATCTTTGCGCTTGCGATGTTCAGTTTCCAGGGCCGCGCCGGTTCGCGCAATCTCGACGAAGCCGCGCGTCTGCTGGAGGCGGCCGCCAAGCTTGGACACCCGAGCGCGGCCTATGATCTCGGACTGCTTTATCTGCAGGGTCAGCAATTTCCGCAGGACTTCAAGCGTGCCGCCGAACTTTTCGTGATTGCGTCGGAAGCCGGCAGCTCCGAGGCGCAGTACGCGCTTGCAACCATGTATAAAGAAGGCCGCGGCGCACCGAAGGACATCGGCAAGGCGGTGCGTCTCATGCAGCAGGCTTCCGTCGGCGGCAACGTCGACGCGATGGTGGAGTTCGCGATCGCCCAATTTAATGGAGACGGCACGGCCAAAGACGAAGCGGCTGCCGCACGCCTTTTCCTGAAGGCGGCGCAACTTGGCAGTCCTATCGCGCAAAACCGGCTGGCACGCATCCTTATGGCCGGTCGCGGCATGCCCGCCGACCCGACCGGAGCCGTCAAATGGCATCTTGTCGCCAAGGCCAGCGGCAACAGCGATCCTGATCTCGACGTCTTCGCGTCAAAACAGAGCCAGGCCGTGCGCGACGCGGCGGACCAAGCAGCGAAGAAATGGCTGTCGACTGTGGTCGCGCTGCGGCCTTGACGACAGACGCCTTCGCGGGCAGACCGCAGACCTCATGCAGCATTCTGCCCTGCTCAATGTCATGATCGCCGCAGCGCGCAAGGCCGCGCGTGCGATCAAACGTGACTTCGGTGAACTTGAAAAGTTACAGGTCTCATTGAAGAGCCCGGCCAATTTCGTAACGGCCGCCGACCGTCGCGCCGAAGAAACCATCTACGCAGAGCTCATGAAGGCAAGGCCGGGATATGGTTTTCTCGGTGAGGAAAGTGGCCGGCGCGAGGGCACCGACAAGAGCCATATGTGGATCGTCGATCCGCTCGATGGCACCACCAATTTCCTGCACGGCATCCCTCACTTCGCAATTTCGATGGCGCTCGAGCGCGACGGCGCGGTGGTCGCCGGCCTGATCTACAATCCGGCAACCGATGAAATGTTCATTGCCGAGAAGGGCAAGGGCGCGTTTCTCAACGATCAACGCATTCGCGTCGCAGCGCGAACGCGACTTGCGGAGGCGATCGTCGCGTGCGGAATTGCCCACCACGGACATGGCGACGTCGGCCTGTCGCGAAAGGAAGTCAGCGCCGTGCAGGAGCACGTGGCTGGGGTGAGGCGATTTGGCGCCGCTGCGCTTGATCTCGCCTGGATAGCGGCGGGACGGCTTGACGGCTATTGGGAAAGGACGCTGAAGCCATGGGACATGGCGGCGGGATTGGTCCTCGTGCGGGAGGCCGGTGGTTTCGTCACCGATTGTGACGGCCGGGACGAGATCCTCAGCAAAGGCCACGTCGTCGCCGGCAATGAACCGATCCACAAAGGGTTGCTGTCCCTGCTCAAGACCGCCGGAAAAGACCAGGCATCGTAATTTCAACTCAATCGGCGGCTTTATCGAGGTACGCCGGGGTTCCGGCACAACTGCTTTTTACAGATCGCATGTCTGTGTCATAGTGCGTCGCAGGGGCTTGCAGGCGCAACGTCGAACCTCATGGCGAAAGAAATCGATCCTCTCAAGCTGTCGTCCCCGCGGATCTTCCTGTTCAGGATGCTGGTCTTCGTCGTCCTGGTCGGACTGATTGCCTTCGTGCTGATCAAGCAGATCCAAGGGGCATTCATGTCAAACCCGGGCCTTAATGGGCTGATCCTCGGCGTCGAGGCGATCGGCATCATCCTCTCGTTCCGGCAGGTGTTGCGGCTTTATCCGGAGATTGCGTGGGTCAATAATTTTCGCCTGGCTGACCCGGGCCTCGCCGTCGACCGGCCGCCAGTGCTGCTTGCGCCAATGGCGACAATCCTCGGCAGCCGCGTCGGCCGCATGGCCATGTCTTCGCAATTGATGCGCGGCATTCTCGACTCGATCGCCACACGCCTCGACGAGGCGCGTGACATCTCCCGCTACATGACCGGCCTTCTGGTGTTCCTCGGCCTCCTCGGTACGTTCTGGGGCCTGATCGAGACCGTCAGTTCAGTCGGAAACGTCATTCAAGGCCTCAAGGCGAGCGGCGACACCGGAACCATGTTTGATTCCCTGCGTGACGGCCTTGCTGCGCCGCTGTCAGGCATGGGCATTTCATTCTCGTCGTCGCTCTTCGGGCTTGCCGGCTCGCTCGTTCTCGGCTTCCTCGATCTGCAGTCGAGCCAGGCGCAGAACCGTTTCTACACCGAGCTCGAAGACTGGTTGTCCACCACCGTTTACGACCAGGCCGCCGAGCCCGCTGTTGCCGCCGGTATGGGTGGCGAGGTTCGCTCCGCCATCGAGCGGCTGCGCGAGGCGGTCGACCAGGCCGGCGCGAGCAAATCCGCATCCGCGGCCATGGCGAATCTGGCCGAGGCGATCCAGGGATTGGTGCACCACATGCGCACCGAGCAGCAGATGATCAGGGACTGGGTCGACTCACAGGCCGACCAGCAGCGCGAGATCAAGAAGCTGCTCGAAGTGATGGTACGCGAGCACGTGAACCGTTGAGTCTAGACTGATGGCGCTTGCAAGGGTCCGCCGCGGCGAAAGCGGCATGAACTACTGGCCGGGCTTCGTCGATGCGTTATCGACGCTGATCCTCGGCATCATTTTCCTGCTCACGGTCTTCGTTGTCGTGCAGTTTTACCTGCAGCAGGAAGTCGCCGGAAAAGATACAGCGCTCAGCCGTCTGAACGCGCAGATCGCACAGCTCACCGAGCTGCTGTCGTTGGAAAAGTCCGGAAAGACGGATGTCGAGGACCAACTCGCGCAGTTGCGTGCGACACTGGCCACCGCGGAAAGTGAGCGCGACCGCCTCAAGGGCGCGGCTGAAAGCGCTGGTGCCGGTGCTACGGCCGCTCAGGGCAAGGTGTCCGAGCTCACCGGCCAGCTCGAGGGCGAAAAGAGAATCTCGGCGCGTGCGCTGGCGCAGGTCGAAGTGCTCAACCAGCAGATCGCGGCCCTGCGCCGACAGCTGGCGGCGCTGGAGCAGACGCTCGACGCTGCCGAAAAGAGGGATAAAGAGTCCCAAGGTCGTATTACCGAACTCGGCCAGCGGCTCAACCTCGCCTTGGCCGAGCGCGTCAACGAACTCAAGCGGTACCGCTCGGATTTCTTCGGCAAGCTGCGTGAAATCCTCGGCAATCGCGCCGACGTCCGCGTCGTAGGGGACCGTTTCGTCCTGCAATCCGAGGTTTTCTTCGATACCGGCAAGGCCGATCTCAAGCCGGAAGGCCGGGCCGAGCTCGACAAGGTTGCCGACGCCCTGCTCGAACTGGAAAAGCAGATCCCCGCCGATCTTGCCTGGGTGTTGCGCGTTGACGGCCACACCGACGTGCGACCGATTTCAGGCGGTGCATTCAAGTCGAACTGGGACCTTTCGGCAGCCCGCGCGATTTCGGTCGTGCAATACCTGATCGGCAAGGGCGTTTCTCCGCAGCGGCTGGTGGCCGCCGGGTTCGGCGAGTTCCAGCCAATCGACCTCGGCAAGACCGAGGATGCCTACGGGCGCAATCGCCGCATTGAGTTCAAGCTGACCGAGCGGTGAGCGCGCCAACCTTCACTTTGCGTCCCTACTCCGCCGCCGATGAAGATGCGGCGATCGAACTGTGGCGCCGAACGTGGTCCAGCCACTACCCACATCTCGATTTCAACGCACGCCAGCCGTGGTGGCGCGAGCGCTGGCGCAATGAGCTCGTGCCTTCGGCGCAAATCGCCGTAGCGGAACGCGGCGGAGATATTATCGGCTTCGTGACCATCGACCCGAAGACGATGTATCTCGACCAGATCGTCGTTGCGCCCGAGCACTGGGGGTCGGATGTTGCGTTGGCTCTGCTCGATGAAGCCAAGCGTCTCTCGCCCAAGGGAATCGAACTTCTCGTCAACAAGGACAATCTTCGCGCTATTCGCTTCTACGAGAAGCACGGCTTTGCATATGCGGGTGAGGACAAGAACCCTGTGTCCGGCCTGCCGGTGAACCGCATGGCGTGGCGCGGTTAGGCCGCGCCCATCTCGAATTGCAACTTCGCCAGACGCGCATAAAGCCCGCCCGCCGAGGCCAGCGATGCGTGCGTCCCTTCCTCGACGATGCGGCCATTGTCGATGACCAGAATGCGGTCGCAGGACTGCACGGTGGCGAGCCGATGCGCGATCACGATGCTGGTGCGGTTGAGCATCAGCCGCTTGAGCGCCTGCTGCACCAATGTTTCACTTTCGGCATCGAGTGACGATGTCGCTTCATCAAGTAACAACAGCGGCGCTTTGCGCAGGATCGCGCGCGCGATTGCGATTCGCTGACGCTGTCCGCCCGACAGTGTGACGCCGCGTTCGCCAAGCGGCGTCTCAAATCCGCAGCGGCAGGCGGTGGATAAATTCTGCGGCATGGGCGGCTTCCGCCGCTTTCTCGATTTCAGCCTCGGTGGCATCCGGCCGTCCGAACTGAATATTGTCGCGCACGCTCGTCGCGAACACGATCGAGTCTTGCGGCACCAGCGCGATGCGCGACCGCAGCGCCGCGGGATCGGCGTCGGTAAGACGAACGCCGTCGAAAGTTATGTTTCCGGACACGGGATCGTAGAACCGTAGGATCAGCTGAAAAATTGTGCTCTTGCCGGCGCCGGACGGTCCAACGAGAGCTAGTTTCTCACCTGGTCTGACGTGAAATGAAAGATTTTCGAGAACCGGCACATTCGGACGGCCTGGATAAGAGAAGTTGACGTGGTGAAATGCAACGTCGCCATTCGCGGGCCGCGGCAGCGCAACCGGGCGTGCCGGGGACTTGATCTGCGGCTCGACTTTCAGAATCTCGAACAGCCGCTCGGCCGCGCCAGAGGCTTGCGAGATTTCGCCCCACACCTGGCTCAATTCACCGAGCCCGCCCGCGGCAAACACGGCGTACAGCACAAACTGGCCAAGGCGCCCAGGCGTGATGTCGCCCGCAAGCACATCCTGGGCGCCCACCCAGAGCACGATCACGATGCTGGCGAAGACGAGAAAGATGACGACCGCCGTAAGAACCGCGCGCACCTTGGTCGCGCCGCAGGCCGCGGCATAAGCCTGCTCGACCGCTGCGGTGAAACGAGAGCCCGCCGGTTTCTCGCTGGTGAAGGCCTGCACTGTTCGCATCGCGCCGATCAGTTCATTGGCATAACCGGACGCATTGGCGAGCGTATCCTGCGCCGCACGGCCACGCCGGCGCACGGCACGCCCGAAGCCGACGAGCGGCAGCACGATCACCGGAATTGCACCGAGCACGAACAAGGACAGCCGCGGACTGGTCACGACCATCATGCCGGCGCCGCCAAGAAACAGAACCAGATTGCGTAGCGCAATCGACACCGAAGCGCCCACCGCCGATTTGATCTGGGTCGTATCGGCCGTGAGCCGAGAGACAATTTCGCCGGTGCGCGTGGCGTCGAAATACGCCGGCGACAGACGCGTAAGATGTGCAAATACATCCGAGCGCAGATCGGCGACGATACGCTCGCCCAATGTCGTCACCAGATAAAATCGTAGGGCGCTCGAAACCGCGAGGACAGCCACGACGAGGACCATCACCGCAAAATAGCTATCGATAAGTTGCGCCGCTTTGTCGGAGAATCCGAAATCGATCATGCGGCGAACAGCCACCGGCACGATCAAGGTCGTCAACGAAGCGACGATGAGTGCAGCAAGCGCCGCCGCGGCGCGCCCGCGATAGCGCACGATATAGGGAACCAGGCCGGCCAGCGGCCTGAGATTCAGCGTGCGGCGCTCATCCGGGGCCGGTGTATGCGCCACATCGAGGCCACGCCCATCGCTCGAATAACTCATGCGACGCCTCTTACCGCCCCGTGTACCGCTTCTTTAATGCCTTGCAGGCTTGGCGGTGGTCAATTGCAGCCGCTTGCCGCCTTCGGCCGGCTCCTGTATAGGAGCGCCAAATCAGCGCATATCAGCGCCTTTTGAGCGCCCGGAATTGAAGAAATGAAACAAGATCTCCATCCCAACTATCACACCATCAAGGTCGTGATGACGGACGGCAGCGAGTTCACCACGCGCTCCACATGGGGCAAGGAAGGTGATGTCCTGCACCTCGACATCGACCCTAAATCGCACCCGGCCTGGACCGGAGGCCAGCAGCAGATCCTCGATCGCGGCGGCCGCGTGTCCCGCTTCCAGAAGAAATTCTCCGGCTTCCTGAAGACCGAAGAGAAGAAATAGAGACTTTGCCGGAAGATAAAAAACCCCCGCATCTGCGGGGGTTTTTGTTTGCCGAAACGAGGGCCGATCAGACGCGTTCAGTCCCGAAAGCCGCCTTGAGAAGGCCAAGCTGCCGTTCGACTGGGTTCGCTGTTGCAGGACGTTCTGCCGGACCCTGGTTGTAGATCGTCGCGTCGAGCCGTCGCACTTTTGCGTAAAGCTTCTGCGAGCGCGCGATGAGATCGCGAAGGGCCGGCGGCAACAATTCAATACTGTTCGGATCGTGATTGTCGGTCGCCGCCAGCTTGACCTTGCTTTTTTCCTTGCCGGCCTGCGCAAGCGACATCTCGCCTTCCTTCACCGCGCGGTGGAGCAGCAGCCAGGACGCAAGCTGCATCAGGCGGGTGGTGAGACGCATGCTTTCCGTCGCATAAGCCAATGCAGCAGAGCGCTCGAGCTTCTTCGACTGCTGGCGGCCAGGTCCATCGAGATATGTCGCTGTTTCTTCGACAAGCGCCATACCCTCACGAAATAGCTCGGCGAAGGCCTGGGAGCTTGCAAGCCGTTCCCCGAATGGAACGGGCTGCGCCTGGCCCGCAAATTTTTCCGACATACGCGACACTCTCCCACCCCGGAGCGGAATAGCTCCGTATACGATTGGGTAAGCATGACGCGCACGCGCGGGTCCTGTCCAGACAGCGATATGGTTAACATTGCGATATAGTTGCTGCGCAGATCCGCAGCATCGCCCTGCCGTTTCATTTTGACCCAGATTGGGACAAAAAAAGGAGCCGCCGTTGCCGGCGGCTCAAGGTGATAACAGGGAGGCGTCAAACAGAGTGGACAGGAGCCACTCAATGTCCATATGAAGATGGACAATGCCAGTAATGGTCGAGAAAGCTTAACGACAACTTAAGAACATAAGCGCAATGCGGAAAAATTTTTTAAGTGCTTCCGCATGGGAATACCGCCGCATCTTTGGCCGGCGTCATCGCTTGAAAAACTGATCGGCTGCAGCGCGCGACGCGTGCTTTTGCGTCATGTCGGCTTCGATACGTTGGATCTCATCGCGGAGGAGCTGCACGCGCGCAGCGAGCTCTTCGACCGAGAGCAGAGTCAGATCCTGCCCGATCTCGTGCGCGATTTTTTTCTTCGGTTTGTCGTCATCGTCGATCGCCGGCATCTTCGCCTCCTGGCGCAGAAATCTAGCCGCCGCTGCCGCGGTTGTCACATCGCGGAGCCCCGCCTAAACAAGGTCATCCCGGTACGCAAATAACGAGGAAACAATGGCTGCGATTCCATCCCAAATGACTGCAATCGGCATCAAGGCTGCTGGTGGCCCAGACATGCTTGCGCCGGAGCAGCGGCCCGTTCCGCAACCCGGAACGGGAGAAATCCTCGTGAAGGTTGCCGCCGCCGGCGTGAACCGCCCCGATGTGATGCAGCGCATGGGACTCTATCCTCCGCCGCCCGGCGCGCCTGATATTCCGGGTCTCGAGATTGCGGGAGAAATCGTTGCGCTGGGCTCCGACGTCAAGCGATGGAAAATCGGCGACCGGATCATGGCCTTGGTTTCAGGTGGAGGATATGCCGAATATTGCGTTGCGCACGAAAGTCACGCGCTGCCGGTCTCTGGCCTGTCGATGGTTGAGGCCGCCGCAATTCCGGAAACCTTCTTCACTGTCTGGCACAACGCATTTGAGCGCGGAGGTCTGAAAAGCGGCGAGACTTTGCTCGTGCACGGCGGCTCGTCCGGTATAGGCACGACGGCGATTCAGCTGGCGAAAGCATTCGGCGCTCGCGTTATCACCACCGCGGGTTCACCTGAGAAATGCGACGCCTGCCGCAAGCTCGGCGCCGATGTCGCCGTTAACTATAAGACCGAGGACTTCGTTGCAGCCACGAAAGCCGCGACGAACGACAAGGGCGCCGAGGTTATAATGGACATGGTGGGAGGGGATTACATCGCGCGCAATTACGAAGCGGCGGCGGTGGAGGGGCGCATCGTGCAGATTGCTTTTCAGGGCAGTCCGAAGGCGACGGTGGATTTCCGCCGCATCATGCTCAAGCGGCTTCATCACACCGGTTCGACGCTGCGCGCGCGTTCGATTCCCGACAAAGGCGCGATTGCGCGCGCGGTGGAAGAAAACGTGCTGCCGCTGATCGTTGCAGGCAAGGTCAAGCCGGTTATCTACAAGACCTTTCCCTTGAAAGACGCGCCCGCGGCCCATGCGCTCATGGAAACCAGCGCACACATCGGCAAAATCGTGCTAACACTTTGACGAAAGGTCCGTTTTTTCAGGAGCCGCGAAATCGGCGTAATGTCGGCCTTAAACGCTTTAACAGGGTGCGATTGTTTGCAAATTTCCACTGCGAGCGAGGCGGCGGCTGCGGAACAAAAGAGGCAGCCCTGGAAGGGGGATTTGGCCCGGCCATGACGCGTTGCTTGACAGCGCTAGCGACAGCATTTGCTGTTTCGCTCTTTGCAATTTCCGCCGCCCATGCGGTGGATGCCGTCAATGTGCGTCTCGATGCGGCCGCTATCGATCTGACCGCCGCCACTGAAGTCCAAAAAACTGAAGGTGATCGCATCCAGGTCTCGACCGCGCCTGGTCCGGATGGAATCGTTCGCCGCATCGAAGTGCGCGCCCGTGAAGGCAACACCAATTGGGCGGTGCTTGCGCTCACCAACAACAGCGACGAGCAGATCGACCGGCTGATCGTCGTGCCGCATTACCGGATGGTCGGCTCCGGAATCTTCTGGCCGGATCTCGGCCTGTCGCGCATCGCCGCGATCACGCCGTCCACCGGCGATCGACCGGTGCGCCAGGAAGGCACGACCGCCGACGTTTTCCGGATTACGCTCGATCCGGGCACCGTGATCACTCTCGTGGCCGAACTGCGCACCGATAAGCTGCCGCAGATCTACCTGTGGGAGCCCGACGCCTATAAGGACAAGGTCAATTCCTTCACTTTGTACTACGGCATCGTCATCGGCATCGCCGGTCTGTTGGCCTTGTTCCTCACCATCCTGTTCGTGGTGAAGGGCTCGATCATGTTTCCGGCCGCTGCGGCGCTTGGCTGGGCGGTACTGATCTACATCGGAATCGACTTCGGTTTCTGGGGCAAGGTCTTCGACATGTCGGCCGGCGCCGAACGCGTGTGGCGCGCCTGCGGCGAAGCAATCCTGTCGGCAACGTTGCTTGTGTTTCTGTTTGCTTATCTCAATTTGTCGCGCTGGCACGTCCGCTACGCGCACATCACCATCGCATGGCTTGCCGCGCTCGCCGCACTGATTGCCGTTGCGGTCTTTGATCCGGCCGTCGCCGCCGGCATTGCCCGCATGTCGCTTTTCGGCATCGCCGTGTTCGGTCTTGCCCTCGTCATCTATCTGTCGACGCATGGCTTCGATCGCGCGGTGCTGCTGATACCCACCTGGCTGCTGCTGGTCGTGTGGACCATGGCAGCGGCTCTGGCGATCCTTGGCCTCGTCACGAATGACATCATTGGTCCGGCTCTGCTCGGCGGCCTGGTGCTGATCGTGATGCTGATCGGCTTCACCGTCATGCAGCATGCGTTCGCCGGCGGCATCACGCACGGCATCGTGTCCGACGTTGAGCGCCGTGCGCTCGCTTTGACCGGCGCCGGCGATCTGATCTGGGACTGGGACGTCTCCGCCGACAAGGTCTTCACCAGCCCCGAAACCGAGCACATGCTCGGCCTCAAACGCGGCACGCTGGAAGGTCCCGCGGCGACGTGGCTCGAGGTGCTCCACCCCCTCGATCGCGATCGCTTCCGCGCTTCGCTTGACGGCATGGTCGAGCAGCGGCGCGGCCGCCTCACCCAGGATTTCCGGCTGGGCACGGCAGACGGCCATTATCTCTGGTTCACGCTCAAGGCGCGGCCCGTGGTTGGTTCGGATGGCGAGGTCGTGCGCCTGGTGGGCACGCTCACCGACGTCACCGATTTCAAGAATGCAGAAGAGCGGCTGCTGTTCGACGCGGTTCACGACAATCTCACGGGCCTGCCCAACCGCGAGCTGTTCCTCGACCGCATGGAAGCCGCCTTCGGCTTTGCGCGCGCCAACTCTCAGATCCGTCCGTCGATCGTGGTGATTGATCTCGACCGCTTCAAGCAGGTCAACGATTCGGTCGGCATGGCCGTTGGCGATTCCATTCTGCTCACGATCGCCCGCCGGCTGTCCCGTCTGCTCAAGCCGCAGGACACACTGGCGCGGCTATCAGGTGACCAGTTTGCTCTCATCGTGCTGTCGGAGCGAGAACCCGCCCGTATCGTCGCATTCGCGGAGACCATACGCCGTACTTTGCGCGCGCCGATCGCATTCAACGACCGCGAGATATTCCTCACCGCTTCAATTGGATTGGCGCTCGCCGAAAACGCGGCACACCGGACAGATGAGGTGTTAAAGGACGCCGAACTGGCGATGTACTACGCCAAGCGTATTGGCGGCGACCGCATCGAGATCTTCAAGCCGGCCATGCGTTCGCGCAAGACCGACCGCCTGACGATGGAATCCGAATTGCGCCGTGCCATCGAGCGCGAGGAGATCAAGGTGCTCTACCAGCCGATCGTGCGGCTGGAGGATCGAGCCATCGCAGGCTTCGAAGCACTGGCACGCTGGGATCACCCGAAGCTCGGCCGGCTGTCGCCGAAGGAATTCATATCGATCGCCGAGGAAATCGGGTTGATCGTGGACCTGGGCCTTTTCGTCCTCGACCACACCGCCAAACAACTCGCGCAATGGCAGGCCGCGACCCGCGCGCGCGAGCCGGTCTTCGCCAGCGTGAACGTCTCGTCGCGGCAATTGCTGCGCCACGATCTCATCCAGGATCTGCGTGGAGTGCTGGGCCGCACGGCAATTGCGCGCGGGACCCTGAAACTCGAGATCACCGAGTCGCTGGTCATGGAAAACCCGGAGCACGCCGCGCAGATGCTGACCAGGATCAAGGAACTCGGCGCCGGCCTGGCGCTCGACGATTTCGGCACCGGACATTCCTCGCTCGCGTACCTGCAGCGTTTTCCATTCGATACGATCAAGATCGACCAGTCGTTCGTGCGCACGACGGCGCGCGGCACCCGGCCGGTTATCCTGCGGTCAATTATCGCGCTTGCGCACGATCTCGGAATGGAAGTGGTCGCGGAAGGCGCCGAAACCGATTCAGACGCGGTCGAGCTTTACCAGCTTGGTTGCGAATATGCGCAAGGTTTTGCCTTCGGCGAACCGATGACCTCGGATGCCGCGCGCGATCTTCTCGTCGACAAGCCAAGCCGGTTGCGCGCGCTCAAGATCGCGTCTGAATAATCAAAGATCAGGCGTGACCGGATTCGCTCGACAGCATGCCGAGATCGATGCCGATCTTGCGCAGGGCTTTTTCATATTTCATGTCGGTGTCCTGGCCGAAAATCAGCTCGGGATCCGCCGCACAGTGCAACCATCCGTTCTGCTGGATTTCCTGCTCAAGTTGCCCCGGTGCCCAGCCGGCGTAACCAAGCGCCAGGATCGCGCTGGCTGGCCCATTGCCGCGCGCGATGGCCTTGAGAATGTCGAGCGTAGCCGTCAGGCAAATTCCCTCATCGATCGGCAGCGTCGAGTTCTCGATAAAAAAGTCCGCCGAATGCAAGACGAAGCCACGCCCGGTCTCGACGGGACCGCCCTTGAGCACTTTCACGTCTTCGGCACGGCCCGGGAGCTGGATACGCTCGGCCGCCGGGATCACTTCGAGCTGCACGAGGAGGTCGGGAAATTTGATATTCTGCGCCGGCTGATTGACGATGATGCCCATCGCACCTTCGGTCGAATGCGCACAGACATAGATCACCGCGCGCGTGAAACGCTCGTCGCTCATGGCTGGCATTGCGATCAGCATTTGCCCGTCGAGATAGCCCCGCCCGGGCGGTGCGCTCTGCTGCGTCGCTTTGCGTGAAATCTTCATGGCAAAAGGTTACCCGAACGACTCGCCTTTGCAAACGAAGCTTGCGGCGGAAAGTTCAATCTTTCACTGTCATATTTCGACCCGATAATTGTGGCGGCGGCCCGCCCAGATCGTGTTCAACGCATGCTCACAATGAATTCAGTGGCGCGGGATACCGCTACCAACTAGACCAAACGCGATGAGCAATATTCACAGATCATTTTGCGCGTTACTGGCTTCGTGCGCCATGGCGGCCCTGACAGGGACTGCGGCGCAGGCGGCCGACGAATCACCCTGGAACGAAGACGTACGGTCCGCCATCAGGCTGATCGCAGGCAGCAGCAAAGCGGACGACGCTGTGCTGCGCGCCGGAATCGAAGTCAAATTGCGGCCGGGCTGGAAAACCTATTGGCGCTATCCGGGCGATTCCGGCGTGCCACCGCATTTCGATTTTTCCGGCTCTGAAAATCTCAAGAAGGCCGACGTGCTCTATCCGGCGCCGAATCTATTCACCGACGAGACGGGTCAATCGCTTGGTTACAAGGACACGGTCATATTTCCGGTCGTCGTTTCACCGCAGCAGGCCGGGAAGCCGGTCCGGCTCCGCGTGAAGGTCGACTACGCGGTTTGCGAGAAACTATGCGTGCCCGCCGAAGGCCGCGCCGAGCTGACGCTTGTGACCGGCGACAGCAAGCACAATCCAGCGCTGACGACGGCCGAGACGCACGTGCCAAAGCACGTCACCGCGACGCAACTCGGGCTCACCGCGAAGCGGGTCAATACCGGGGCGAAACCTTCGGTCATCGTTGAGCTCGGCGCACCAACGGGCAAATTGGTTGAGCTATTTGTCGAAGGCCCCACGCCGCAATGGGCGCTGCCCATTCCGAAACCGGTGACATCGGCACCCGCCGGTCGCGCCCAATTCAGCTTCGAGCTCGATGGCTTGCCGCCCGGCGTCGATCCCAAAAGCCAGCTTGATCTGACATTTACCGTCGTCACCGGCGACCGCGCGGTCGAGACGAAAACCCATCTCGACTAAACGCCCACAAGAGCGTAATTACCGCAATCAAGAAACCAAAATTATTTTACAACGCGAGAGGATACCCATGCCTATCAAGGTCGGTGATCGATTGCCTGATACGAAGTTCCGCGTCATGACGACCGAGGGTCCGGTCTGGAAAACGACGGACGAAGTTTTCAAAGGGCGCAAGGTCGCCCTGTTTGCCGTGCCCGGCGCCTTTACCCCGACCTGCAATAACCTTCACATCCCTAGCTTTCTGAACAATGCCGCCGCCATCAAGGCGAAAGGCGTTCACAGCATCGCGGTGACCGGCGTGAACGATGTGTTCGTGATGGAAGCCTGGAAGAAGTCGACCGGCGCCGAGGGAAAGATCGATTTTCTCGCCGACGGCAACGGCGACTTTGCCAAGGCGATCGACATGGCTTTCGACGGATCGGGCAACGGTCTCGGCACCCGCTCCAAGCGCTATTCGATGCTGGTCGAGGACGGCGTGGTGAAAAAACTCAACATCGAAGATGCGCCCGGCAAGTGCGAGATCTCCGGGGGCCAAACCTTGCTTGGCCAGCTCTAGAGTTTCTCCACCAGCGAACCGGGGATGGCCGGGAATTTCCCGGCCATTTCATTTTGCGGGACTATTTTGTCTTCATCGCGCCGATCGCACCTGCGCGCGCGGCGACAATGCCTTCACGCGCAAGCTCATCGGCCCGCTCGTTCATGGCATGACCGGCATGGCCTTTGACCCAGTGCCAGTGCACCTTGTGATGGCCGAGCGCCTCATCGAGCCGCTTCCACAGGTCGACGTTCTTGACCGGCTTCTTGTCCGACGTGCGCCAGCCGTTCTTTTTCCAGCCGTGAATCCAGGATGTGATTCCGTTCTTGAGATATTCACTGTCGGTATGAAGGTCGACCGTGCATGGCCGCTTCAACGCTTCCAGCGCAGAAATTGCCGCCATCAATTCCATGCGGTTGTTCGTCGTATGCGGCTCGCCGCCCATCAGCTCCTTCTCATGATCGCCGAAAGCGAGAATGGCGCCCCAGCCGCCCGGGCCCGGATTGCCCGAGCAGGCACCATCCGTGTGAATGGTCACGCGCTGCTCGGTCATCAGAGCCCGTAATCCTCGACGCTTTTCACCGACTGGTGGAAGCGCAGTTTGCGGTAGTATTCGAGCGGATCCTTCGGCCGCACCAGTGCGCCGTCGGGCACCGCGAGCCAATCAACCAGCCGTGTGAGAAGAAATCGTATGGCGGCGCCCCGCGCAAGAATCGGCAGCGCGCTCCGTTCGGCCTCGGATAGCGCGCGCACCCTGTTATATGCGTTCAACAACGCGCGCCCCTTGGTCACGTTGTAGGAATGATCCACCTCGAAGCACCAGGCGTTGAGGCAGACCGCGACGTCGTAAAACAGCGTATCGGTGCAGGCGAAATAGAAGTCGATCAGGCCGGACAATTTGGCACCGAGAAAAAAGACGTTGTCGGGAAAGAGATCGGCGTGGATCACGCCTTGCGGCAATTGGCGCGGCCATGATTTTTCCAGCGCATCGAGCTCTTTGGCGATTTCGCCACAAAGGCCGGGGCGTACGCTGTCGCCACGCGGCTTGGCGTGCTCGTAGAGCGGCCTCCAGCTCTCGATTGACAGGGCATTTGCGCGCTTGAGCTTGAAGTCCGCGCCCGCAAGATGCAGTTGCGCCAGCGCTTCGCCGACCGCGGCGCAGTGACTGGGATTTGGCCGCCGGATCCAGAGCCCGTCGAGAAATGTCACGATCGCCGCCGGCCGCCCGGCAATCTTGCCGAGCATCCCGCCCTGCTTGTTCTTGACCGGTTGCGGGCATGTGATGCCGCGCGCGGCGAGATGCTCCATCAGGCCGAGAAAAAACGGCAGGTCGCCTTCCGCGACGCGCTTTTCATACAGCGTGAGAATGAAATTCCCGGCGCCGGTGTGCACCAGGAAATTCGAGTTCTCGACGCCCTCCGCGATGCCTTTGTAGGAGAGGAGTTCGCCGATATCGTAACCTGAGAGAAAGCGGGTAAGGTCTTCCGCCGCAACGTCGGTGTAGACCGCCATTTAAGCGCTACTCCGCCGGCTCGTGCTCCCGCAGCGGGCGGGGCAGCGGAAAGAACACTCCCTCCTCGGTCGCAGTTACGGTCTCGAGTTCAATCGCGAAACGCTCCGAGAGCGCACCCAGGATTTCCTCAACCAGGACTTCCGGCGCGGAAGCGCCGGCCGTGACGCCGATCTTGGTGACGCCGTCGAAATAGCCCCAGTTGAGGTCGGCCGCGCGCTGCACCAGAACTGCACGCGGGCAGCCCGAACGCTCGGCCACCTCTTTCAATCTTTGCGAATTTGACGAATTCGGCGCGCCGACGACGATCATCGCGTCCACAACCGGCGCCACGCGCTTGACCGCGTCCTGGCGATTGGTGGTCGCATAGCAGATGTCTTCCTTGTGAGGGCCGACGATGTTCGGAAACCGCTTCTTGAGGTGCTCGACCATCTCGGCGGTGTCGTCGACCGACAGCGTGGTCTGGGTCACATAAGCAAGCTTGCGTTCGTCGCGCGGCGTATACCGGTCGATGTCGTCGGTTGTCTGCACCAAGGTGATGCTTCCGGCCGGGAGCTGGCCCATGGTGCCGACGACTTCCGGATGGCCCGCATGCCCGATCAGCAGGATTTCGCGCCCGCGCCGGTAATGGATCTCCGCCTCACGATGAACCTTTGTCACCAGCGGACAGGTCGCATCGAGCGAGATCAGATTGCGCCGCGAGGCTTCTTCCGGAACCGAGCGTGGAACTCCGTGCGCGGAGAAAATCACCGGCACGTTGTCGTCGGGAATCTCGCTCAGCTCCTCGACGAAAATCGCGCCCTTCTTGCGCAGGCTGTCGACGACATACTTGTTGTGCACGATCTCGTGCCGCACATAGACCGGCGCCCCATAGATCGTGAGCGCCCGCTCGACCGATTCAATCGCACGCACGACGCCGGCGCAGAACCCGCGCGGTGAGCAGAGAAAGACCTTCAGAGCGGGTTTTGGCAGGTTTGCTGACATGCAACTCCTCGAAACAGCGCATTTTCTGCGCGCATTTCAACCCCCGACATGGGGTGCGCGGGCCTCCCCTGTCAAGCGGAACGGTTGCATGACGGGGCCTCTCCCCCTATATTCCGGCCACTTTCCGATCATCATCGATGATCTGGTGCTTCGCCCGGAGGGCGGGCGAAGCGTAGAGGAGATATTGCCATGGCGACCGCAGCACCATTGATGCCGAAGGCGACCGCCGTCTGGCTTCTGGACAACACCGCGCTGTCGTTCGACCAGATCGCCGAATTCTGCAAGCTGCACCCGCTGGAGGTAAAGGCCATCGCCGATGGCGACGCCGCGCAGGGAATCAAGGGCCTGGACCCGATCGTGACCGGCCAATTGACCCGCGAGCAGATTGCGGACGCCGAGAAAAACCCGGACACGCGCCTCAAGCTGACCGAGCCGAAGGTCGCGGTTCCCGCGCCGGATCGCGGCAAGAAGGGTCCGCGTTACACCCCCGTTTCGCGCCGCCAGGACCGCCCGAATGCCATCCTGTGGCTGGTGCGCAACCATCCGGAGCTCAAGGACAGCGCGATCATGCGCCTCGTCGGCACGACCAAGTCGACGATCGCGTCGATTCGCGACCGTACGCACTGGAATTCGGCCAATCTGGCGCCGATGGATCCCGTGACGCTCGGCCTTGCTTCGCAGATCGACCTCGATCTCGAAGTGCAGCGGGCCAACAAGGAAAAGCCCGCACCGGTCGACACCGGCGCAACGCTGCTGCCGGCAGCCGAAACCACGGCGCGCAAGGAGGCCGAGGTGGCCGCTGCCGCGGAAGCCGGAGAAAAAGCCCGGCGAGACTCGACGTCAGCGCCGTGTTTGCCAAGCTCAAGCAGCTCGGCGGCAAGGGCGACAAAGAAGGCGAATGACGGGGCTGCGAATTTTCGCGGGTCTTTTCGCCGTTCTTGCGAAAAATTCGATGCAATATTTGCGCGCATGCGCGCGCGGGTAAGCATTTGCGCATCGCACACACTGGTCGCGAGAAGTTGATCGCTTCCGGTATCTGGCTGCAGCATGAATCGCGGCTAAGTTCCGAACTAGAATTATTTGCGAATTCGAAATTAAGTCAGGATTCATCCGTGGGGCGCACGGTCGCGCTACGGGCATCTCGCGACCTACCGCGACAATTTGCTCGAACATGTGGCTGTTTGTGAAGGCGCGCCTCACGGAGCGTCACTCACCCGGCCGCGCGGAACCGCCGAACTCCCACCCGGCGGCCGCGCGGCCGGATCAGTTTTGGCTTCAATATCCGCGCGTGCCCTCGATCGCCGCAACGTAGCGCGCGACCGATTTTTCCAGCACGCCTTTTGCGTCTTTTGCGATGACGCGATCGAAATAGTGTCCGTAAACGACGTCGAATTTGTACGGCGCCATGGCCTTGCCGATGTGCTCGACCTCGCGCTTCGACAGCGGAAGAAAATTCGGATAGCTGCGCATGAAGGAAAACCATTTCCGGTCCTGCGGCAATGGTCAGAATATCTCCCGCGCAGACGACGCCGCGGCCGCCGGCGCCTCCCGCCCAGTGAACGACCGTGCCGCCCGGAAAGTGCCCGCCGCAGCGGACCAATGTGACGCCATCCCAAAGCTTGAACGTGTCGCCCTGCCACAACTTGATCGCCGGCCCTTTCCGCATGATCCATTCCTGATCGGCGGCATTGAGATGGATCGGGCAGCCGAAGGCCTGCGCCCATTCGTTCATCGTCGTGTAGAAATGCGGATGCGAGATCGCGATCGCTTTCAGGCCGCCCAGTCCCTTGATGAGGCTGACCGTCGCGGGATCGAGCGTCGCAACGCAGTCCCAGAGAATATTGCCCCCTTCCGTGCGCACCAGCAGCGCGCGCTGCCCGATGGCAAAACCGGCGCCGATTCCGATAACGCCGGTATCGTATTCGTGAAACGCGTTCATGTGGCTCTGCCTGAAGCGCGGGCAGCGTCGTCCAGGTCTGGCCGCGCGGCGGCACGTATTGCCGCTCCTCCTCGCAGATTGTGCATTGGGCGGGCGGCTGCGCGCTTTCAGGATATTGCGTGCCGCAGGCGGTGCAGATGTAGAGGGGCATGAGTTCCTCGGCTTTTTCAGTTCGTGGCCCATTGTGTTGGGTCTTGCCCTTTTTGCAAAGCGCCCGAGGGTTGCTGCCCCCTCTCCGCTCATTCCCGCGAAAGCGGGGATCCAGGGCGACAGATCCAGAATCTGAAACTTTGGATTCCCACTTCCGGGAATGAGCGGAGAGCGTTGTCCGGCGCTGACGCGCCGTCCCGGAACGAACGGTAAGGTCAGCTCATGTGCGGCCCGGGCCCTCCGGCGGCCTCGAGCACCGCCGCGCGCCATTCGCGCTTGACCGGCAGGATCGGAGGCATCGGAGCAAAGTTGGGCTCCGCAGTGGGCGCCGCGATCGAACTCGATGTTCTCGGTCTGCGATCCCCTGCGCATGAAAAGATTGTAGATCACCCATTGGGCGCGATGCCGCTTGCCGCGCAGCGGAAATCTCTGGGCCATCGATGCGGCCGAATAGAAGTTCTCGTAGGCGCGGCCAACACCAATGCGAAGCTCGTCGGGCGCCATCTGGGCCGGCCGATAGACCACATGCCCCTGGTCGTACATCGTCCAGTCAAAGGAAACGATGCGGTTCGCCTTCTTCATCTCGTACCAGGTCAGCGTGCCGGGATAGGGCGTCAGGGTCGAATAGGCGCAGGCGTCGTAGCCGGCGTCGCGGTTGAACTTGACGGTATCGTCGAACACCGACAGGTCGTCGCCATCGAACCCGTACATGAACAGACCGAACACCATGATCCCGTAGGAGTGCACTTTCTCGACCAGCGCCGCGAAGGTCTCGGGCCGGTTGACGTGCTTGTGCACGCTGGTGAGCGTCGCCCGCGATATCGATTCAAAACCGATGCTCAGCAGCGTGCAGCCGCTTTCCGCCGCAAGCTCGAGCATGCGATCGTCCTGCGCCAGTTTTGACGTTACGCCGGCCTGCCATTGAATATTGCGGCCCTTGAGCGCGCGCATGACCTCCTTCGGACGCTCCGGCGTGCCGAAAAAATCGGCGTCGTTGATCGAGATAATGCGGGAGCCGCAATTCTCCATTTCGTGGATGACTTCGTCGACCGGCCGATAGCGGAACCGCAGACCGTTCATCAGCGGCTCGGCGCAGAACGTGCAGCCCTGGTGGCAGCCGCGTGACGTCTGGACAAAGGTCTTGTTGACGTAGCGGTGCTTCTTCAGAAGATCGTAGCGCGGCATCGGCAGGCCGGTCATCGGATGCAGCTTGTCGGACTTGTAGGTGCCCCGCATCTCGCCGCGTTCCAGATCGTCGAGCAGTTTGTCGATCACAAGCTCGACTTCGCCGATGACCACGGCGTCGCAATGGCTCAGCGCCTCCTGCGGCATGAAGCTCGGATGCACGCCGCCCATCACCACCGGGATGCCTTTGGCACGGAAATGATCGGCAATTTCGTAGCCACGGTTGACATAGCTCGTCATCGCCGAAATGCCGACGAGATCAGCCTTCAGGTCGAAATCGATCGTTTCAATGTTCTCATCTGTCAGCACCACCTCGTATTGGTCGCGCGGAATGCAGGCCGCGACGGCCAGCAGGCCCGCAAGAGGCGAATACAAAGCGCGGTTGAGATAAAGCGGCCGGGTGGTGAGAGAATCGGTCTTGGGATTGATGAGATGAATGACGCGCGAGCGCACGAACGACCTCCCCTGACAGAGTGCCCCTACACGTCAGGCAATTAAAATTGCGCGGCCAAGGTTCCCCGTCTGCGCAAATTAAGAGAGGTTATTGTCCGCTCTGAAACATTCGGCGGTATCTGGTGGCCGTCAGGGACACCCGTCCCCGCCGCGTCAGGCAGTCGCACCGGTGGAGCGCTGTGCCGACCGCCGCTTGTGCGCAACCCGGCGCAACATCGCGTCCAGTTCGCCCGTATCCACGCCGTCGGCACTGATGACCGCCTGCGTGATCGGATCCGACAGGATGTCTTCGAGCGATGGTTCGCGCCAGCACTTCATGGGATCTACTCGCGATTGTCTGACTGGATGGAGGTTCATTGACCGGTGCTCTAGGCGGCAATGCGCGCGTGCTTGACAGCGCCATCGGCCACTTCGGGGTGATCGCTGCGGCCCGCGCCTGCCGGCTCGTCCTTCGCGACACGGAACCACAGCGCGTAGAGCGCCGGCACGACCAGCAGCGTCAGGATGGTCGCAACCAGCAGCCCGCCCATGATGGTGATCGCCATCGGGCCCCAGAACACGCTGCGCGACAGCGGGATCATGCCGAGGATCGCGGCAAGCGCCGTGAGCGTCACCGGCCGCGCGCGGCGGATGGTGGCGTCGATGATCGCGCGATAGCGCGCGTGGCCTTCGGCGATATCGCGGTCGATCTGATCCACCAGGATCACGGTGTTGCGCATGATCATGCCGGCGAGCGCGATCAGGCCGAGCAGAGCGACGAAGCCGAAGGGCCGGTTGGAAATCAGCAACGCGCCGGTTGCGCCGATGAGACCGAGCGGCGCGGTCACGACCACCAGCGCCAGCCGCGAGAAGCTCTGCAGCTGGATCATCAGCAGCACCAGCATCGCGATGATCATCACCGGAAAGACGGCGACCAGGGCGACATTCGCCTTGACGCTTTCTTCGATCGATCCGCCGGTTTCGATCCTGTAACCGTAGGGCAGCGCATCCTTGATGGACTTGAGCTTGGGCGCGACTTCGTTGCTCACATCGGGCGCCTGCACGCCGTCGATGACGTCGCTGCGGACCGTCAGCACCAGGTCGCGGTTGCGCCGCCACAGGATCGGCTCCTCGAACTCATAGGAAAGCTTCGCGACCTGCGACAGCGGCACCGCGACCCCATTGCGAGTCGCGATGGTGAGGGCCGGCAGCCGGTCGAGATCGAGCCGCTCGGACGAAATGGCGCGCGCCACGACGCCGATCCGCTCGATGCCTTCGCGGTATTGCGTGATCGTAAAGCCCGAAACCAGCGTCTGCAGGGTTTGCGCGACCTCCTGCGGCGTCAGCCCCAGGGCCCGCGCGCGATCCTGGTCGATATCGAGCCGGATCGACTTCACCTGCTCGTTCCAATCGAGATGCGGATCGATGAGCTTGTGGTTTTCCGCCATCACCTTGCGGACGTCCTCGGCGATGGCGCGCACTTTCAACGGGTCGGGGCCGATCACGCGGAACTGAACAGGAAAACCGACCGGCGGGCCGAACACGAAGCGGTCGACGCGGGCCCGCGCCTGCGTCAGCGCGCCGTCGGCGATCGCCTTTTCCAGCCGCGCCTTGAGGCGCTCCCGCCCGTCGAGATCCTTCGCGACGATCACGATCTGCGCGAAATTGGTATTGGGCAGCTCCGGGTTGAGCCCAAGCCAGAACCGCGGGGCGCCCGCGCCCACATAGGTTGTGTAGCTGGCGACATCGGGGTCATTGCCGATGAGCTGCTCCGCCTTTTTGGCGGTCGCCTCGGTGACGCCGATCGCCGTACCTTCAGGCAGGCGCATCTCGAAGAAAAGCTCGGTGCGCGTCGAGGTCGGGAAGAATTGCTGCTGCACCAGGCCAAATGCCGGCGATGCTTGCGAGGAACATGAAAACCGTTGCCGCGACCACCGTTTTGCGACGGCGCAAGGCGAGCTCGATCACCGAACGAAGCGCCCGATAGATGCGCGTCTGATAGATCGCGTCCGGGTCGTGCTCGACATTGTGCTTCTTGAGCTCGGGCAGCAGCTTCATGCCGAGATAGGGCGTGAACAGCACCGCCACGAACCACGAAGCGATCAGTGCGATGCCCACGACCCAGAAAATGCCGCCGGCATATTCCCCGGAGCTCGACTTGGCGAAGCCGACCGGCAGGAAACCCGCCGCGGTCACCAGCGTCCCGGTCAGCATCGGGAATGCGGTCGAGGTCCAGGCAAAGGTCGCGGCTTTCACCCGGTCGAACCCCTGCTCCATCTTCACCACCATCATTTCGATGGCGATGATCGCGTCGTCGACCAGCAGTCCGAGCGCGATGATGAGCGCGCCCAAGGTAATGCGGTGCAGGTCGAACCCGGTCGCGAACATCACGACAAAGACGATAGCCAGCACCAAGCGGCACCGACAGCGCGACCACGACGCCCGTGCGCAGGCCGAGCGAAACGAAGCCCACGATCAGAACGATCGCCAGCGCCTCGGTGAAGACGTGGAAGAACTCCGAGACCAACTCGTCGACCACGTGCGGCTGATCCGCCACCTGCGTGATTTCCACGCCGACCGGCAGCTCGGCGACGATCGATTTCATCGCCTGCTTGAGGTCTTCGCCGAGCGTGATGATGTTGGCGCCCTCGAGCATCGACACGCCGATGCCGAGCGCCGGCCTGCCGTTGCTGCGCACGATGAAGCTCGCCGGATCTTCGTAGCCCCGCTTCACGGTGGCGATATCGCCGAGCCGGAAAATGCGGCCGTCGGCCTGCACCGGCACCGCGGCAATGGCTTCGACGCCCGAAAAAGCGCCGGTCACGCGCAGATTGATGCGATCGGCGGACGTATCGATCGCCCCGCCCGAGGTCACGGCATTCTGCCTGGCGACGCTGTCGAAGATCTGCTGCGGCGTGATGCCGAGATTCGCGAGCTTGGCGTGGCTGAACTCGATGTAGATCCGCTGCGGCTGCTCGCCGATGATGTCGGCCTTGTTCACATTCGGGCACGCGCAGCAGGCGCTGACGGATGTCTTCGGCGCGCGCCTTGAGGTCGGCGTAACTCTGGCCGTCGCCCGTCAGCATGTAGAGCGCCGAATAGACGTCGCCGAACTCGTCGTTGAAATTCGGCCCCTGGATGTCCGGCGGCAGGTCGTTGCGGATGTCGCCCACCTTCTTGCGGACCTGGTACCAAAGCTCCTTCACCTGCGAGGGCGGCGTCGTGTCGCTGAGGATGATGCGGATGAAGGACACGCCCGGCCGTGAGTAGCTTTCGACGCGGTCGAGATGCGGCAGCTCCTGCAGCTTCTTCTCGATCTTGTCGGCGACCTGCTTCTCCATCTCCGCCGCGGTGGCGCCCGGCCACGACACATTCACGATCATCACCTTGATCGTGAATGACGGATCTTCGGCGCGGCCGAGATTGAGGTAGGAGTAGATGCCGGCGCCCGCCAGAACGATCATCATGAAGAGGATGAGCGCGCGGTGTGTGATGGCCCAGGCGGACAGATTGAAGCGTTGCATGGCGCCGTTACTCCGTCAGAGAAGACTTGCAACCTGGCTTCGCGGGCAGGATGTCCGCGAAGCATGGCAAAATTATTTTGCCTCGATGCTGCGGACTTTCAGCCCCGGCTCGAGCTTTTGCACGCCGAGCGTCACCACCTTCTCGCCGGCGGAAACACCGCCGGTGATGAGCGCGTCGTCTTCGTTGAACGAGGCGACGGTGACCGGCCGTAATGTCAGCTCGCCGGCCTGGTTGACGACATAGACCGAGGCGCCCGAGCCGCGGCTGAGCACGGCGGACAGCGGCAGCTTCGCGACCATTGCTTCGCCGGCAGGCTTGAGCGTGACCGTCGCCGTCATCCCGAGCGCAACTCTGTCATCGGGATCGAGGATGGTGAACCGGGCTGCATAGGTTCGGGTCGCCTGGTCGGCTTGCGGCGAGAGTTCGCGCAGCCGGGCGGCGTAGCGATGGCCATTATCGGACCAGAGCGTGACGCTTGCGGCCGCCTCGCGTGCCTTGGTGAGCCAATTTTCCGGCAGCGCGACGACAGCTTCCTTTTCGCCGCGATGGGCAAGCTTCACAACAGGCTGACCGAGACTGACCACCTGCCCCGGCTCGGCGAGCGTCGCCGTGATGACGCCGTCCGCTCCCGCCTTGAGCTCGGCATAGTCGAGCTGGTTGCGCGCCAGATCGAGCGAGCGCTTGGCACGCGCGAGCCGGCTTTCCGCCTCGCCCTTCGCGGCGGTCTTGCGATCGAAATCGGCAATCGATGCGTAACCGCGCGCCTTGAGCGTCTCATAGCGCTCGAAATCCGCGGAGGTCTGATTGAGATTCGTGGTGGCTGCCGCAAGCTCCGCTTCCGCGCTTTCGACCTGCAGCCGCAGGTCTTCGGGATCGAGGCGCGCGACGACATCGCCGGCATGCACGCGATCGCCCATATTGACCAGGCGCGCGACCATCTTGCCGCCGACCCGGAAGCCGAGATCGGTCTCGTAGCGCGCCCGCACGACACCGACAAAATCGCGGGCTGCATCTTCAGCCTGATAGGCAACGCTCTGCACCTGCACCGGGCGCTCCGCCCGCGGGGCCGGCGCGGTCTCGGCCGAGCACGCCGCCAAAAGCAACGCCGCCGCCAACGCCGCGAGCGGTCTCACAAGGTTTGAATGCTTCGGCATGGCGGGACTCCTTTCACTGAATTGTGACGAGTGATGAAATCCATTTTTCGTCACAATTGAGGCAAGCGAATTCGTGGGGAGGGACGGCATGGGGTCAGGTCCGGGGGGTGATGGAGCGGAGGGAGAAACGGATGCTGGCTTTTGCCTGGGCCTCGACGTCCCCCTCGTCGGTCAGGCACTGGCTGATCAGAACAGGGTGCACGAAGGCCACAAGCGACCGCATCAGAAGCTGCGACGTCTCGGCCGGATCGACCTTTTCGAACTCGCCGGCGGCGATGCCGTCGCGGATGATGAGCTCGACGACGTTGCGGATGATCTCCTTATGCGCCTCGATGGCATCCCAGCTGTCCTCGATCGCGACCAGCACGATGTCATTCACGCGCTTGTCCGTAAGCAAATTGGCCTTGTGATAGGCCAGGATCTCGAGGATCAGGCGCTCGAGGCGCGCCACCGCCGAACCGCGCGACCGGGCGATTTCCCAGGCGCGCTCGTCGAGTTCGGCCAGGCAGCGCCGGCAGATCGCTTCGACGATCGCATTCTTGGAGGCGAAGAACCGGTAGACGTTGGCCGGGGACATATCGAGTTCCGCGGCAATATCGGCGACCGTCGTCTTGGCAAAGCCCAGCTGCCGGAACAGCCGGTCGGCCACATCCATGATGCGGTCCCGGGTATCGTCTGGCTTGGTCTTTGGCAGGGCGTTCATGGCACTGGCCGGGGTTTCATGACGACTGACGAAATTGATAATTCATCAGTGCCGGTTTGTCAACCCCTCCCTTGGCCGGCCGCCAGGGCCGAGGCCGCCTTTTACGCCTCACCCCTCAAGGCGGCCGGCTATTCGTACCGGACGTAGTGGTTCCGGTGATAATGGCGGTGCACGCGCTTTGGATAGTTGCTGCGCTGATTGCGGGTCACGCCGGGCGGCCGCGTGCCGCTCGGCGGCTTTCCAAGGCTGTCGCCGGTGGACGGGGCATTCGGCTCCGTAATTCGGCAAGCTTTGCGCAAATGCGCAAGGTCGTCGCGCGCAGCAAGATCGCGGACGCCGCAGAAGTGTTTTCAACGTCATGGTTCAATCTCCAGTTCCGCTTGTTTGGAAAACGGCCTGGAGACTTTTTGGTTCGATCCGCGAAATATCAGCTAATTCCGCAACCCGGCCTTTTGCAGGCCGCGCAGGAAGCGTGAGCGGTCCGACGCCTGCGCAAACACGGTGTTGTATGCCACGTGATCGGTCGAGAAATCGGGCTGCAGCGCAAGCGTATGGTCGAGAGATTCCTTGGCCTCGTCGATGCGGCCAAGCAATCCGAGCGAGACGGTCATCAGCCGCCGTGCGCCGGCATGATTCGGGTGCCGCGCTGCCACCGACCGGCACACCGCAATCGCCTCGTCGTATCTTTCGAGCGCGAAGAGCGCCATGTACCGCGCGACAGGCGCGTATATCGCAAGGAATGGATCCAGCGGACCGAGCTGCCACGCCCGCGCCAGCGCATCCAGACCGCGCTGAGGCTGACCGCCGCATGCGAGCGCGTAGCCAAGCCCCGCGTGCCCGAGCGCAAAATTCGGATTGATCTCTACGGATCGCGAAAGATGCCTCACCGCATCATCGGGGCGGCGCTGGCGCGCGTGACCAAGCCCAAGCACGAGGTGCCCCCAATAGTCCTGCTCATCCAGCGCCAGCGCCATTGCGCCAGCTTCAAGGGCTTTCTCGGTCAGCTCGCCGATCGGCGCATGCGAATCCAGATTGAACATGTTCATGTAGGTCCAACCCAACAACGCATGAACATGCGCACGGCCTTGCGGCGCTTCGCGCGCGGCGGCTTGCTGCAACAATTTCTGTGCGAGTTGCTGCTCGCTGACGCTCATGCGCCACATATGCGGAAGCGCCTGCGTCACCAGGTCGTGTGCGTCGACGTCAACCGATCGCCTGCCCCGCAGACGCATCGCTTCAGCCATGACGAGCTGCGACCTGACCGAATCGACAATGCGATTGGTGATTTCATCCTGCCGGATGAAAATATCGGACACCGCGCTATCGTGCCGGTCGGCCCAGACGTGAATGCGCTTGGTGGCATCGACCAGCTGGGCGGTGATCCGTATGCGGCCACCCGCCTTCCGCACGCTGCCTTCGAGGACGTAGCGCGCCCCTAACTCGCAGGCGAGCTTCCGGATATCGACCGCTTCGCCTTTGCGGGCAAAGCTGGAGTTACGATCGACAACCGAGAACCATTGCTGGCGCGACAGGCCGGTCGTGATGTCCTCGGTAATCCCGTCGGCAAGGCACTCCTGCTCGGGATCGCCGCTGATATTGTGGAACGGCAGCACCGCAATCGAGGCCCTGTCGGACCATGTGAAGGCGGACGATCTCGGCCTTCCGCAAGAGCCCCGTTGGGCCACTGGGACGGTTGTTTTTCCGGCCGCCTGGACGGCCGCCGACAAACCGGAAACCGCGCTTGTTCAGCGTTCGGATGAGTTTTTGTTCGGCACCGCTGTCGCCGACGGCCCGCCGTGCCGCGCTGATGCGGGAGCTCAAGGCCGCCTCCGAAATGGCGCGGCCCTTCCACACCGTTTCGATCAGCTCGTCCTTGGTGACGATCCGGTCGTGATTGCGAACGAGGTGGACGAGCAGGTCGAAAACCTGCGGCTCGATGGACACGAGCTCACCTGCTCGCCGCAACTCCCGCCGCGGGATATCGATTTCAAATCCGGCAAAACGAAAATCCAAGGTATTCCTCGCATGGCGTGCACCCCGCAGCACGCCTCGACCTAGCATCGCGAATCCATAGCGAGTGTGACGGACATCACACTTGTCGGGGCATTTCGCATCCTCCGTTCGGAGGACAATTCGTTAAAGAATTAAAGAGGCCGCCCTTGCAGGCGGCCTCATGACAATCAGGCTTGCTCGGGAGGGGATTAATTAGCTCTGACTGCCAATTCCGAAATCGTAGGGTACGGCCACGGGTGCGGGGGCCGGCACATAGGCCCGCGCATCGAACGCGCGATGCGAATTAACGCGCATGCCCGCACGCTGATGGTCCATTGGGCGCATGCTCGACGCGGGCGCGGCGCCTTCAAGATCGTTCTCGTACGCAAATGCCGGCGCGATGGCCGACAGCGCGATGGCGGATGCAAAAGCAATCGTTACGATTTTCACGGTTCAGCTCCGTTGTTTTGGGGCAAGATGAATCTCCTGCGGGCGCGGCTTGTGACGCAAATGCGCGTCACACTCAAGGCGTCGCGCATCACAAAATCCGGCCTTTCGTTCACGCAAATGTCATGGACGTTCTGGCGCACAAAAGAAATGGTTGGCAATCAACCACTCGCCGGAGCGCCTTTAGACGAAATGATCAACTTCGCGCCGCGTCGTCATTCCCGCACAACAAACTTGCCATGCGACAGACGCGTGCGGTGCGGCCGTCGTGGACAATTTTTTATTCATTTGAGTGATCGCGACGATCAATCAATTTGAATCGAATCGGCGATGTGAGCTTCGATCTAAATTTGAAGCAACTCACTGATCGCTCATTCCCGCGAAAGCGGAAATCCAGGGCGCACGAGGTACCGTCGTGGCCCTGGATCCCGCTTTCGCGGGACGAGCGGGAGAGACTGCACAGTGCACCCTAGAGATAACTCCACCACCACTCGGTCCGCCGGCGCTTGATTCCGGCGAACCACCGGCAGAGCGGATAGAGCGCGACGACAACCGCGAGCCAGACCGCGTAGATGCCCGCGAGGGGAAGCCCGTAGGTGGTGGGCTTGTGCCCCGCCAGCGGGCCGAACAGCCAGCCGATGTCGCCGATCGTCGCCCACGCGAATACAATGGCGAGCGCATGCAGAAGAAAAATGTGCACAACGTAATAGAAGAACGGCACGCGCCCGAAGGTCGCGATCCAGTCCGCGACCGGGCCACGAACCCATTCAAACGCGGCGACCAGCATCAGCGCGGGCCCGAGCGTCATGCCCAGATACAGCAATGATGGCGGGTATTTCTCGCAATTGATGAAGGACAGCACGGTGGCAAGCACATTGTCCTGGATAGCCCACGGCGCAGGGTCGCCGTAAAGGTTGATGGCCCGCAGAACGACAAAACCGAGGGTCACGGCAGCGCCGAGCATGAAAAGTTGCTGCACGCGCGCCGCGCGCTCCTGCGTGAACACCGGCCCCAGCGCGTAGCCCGCGGCCATCACGCCGATCCATGGAATCAGCGGATAAAGCACGAAGAACTTGACCCCGGGCGCAATGTCGAAAAGCCCCGGCTGGTGCAGGAGATTCCACAGCGGCGCGGCGGCGCCGAGCTGCTCGGCCTTGATGCCGTCGAGAGCATTATGGCCCGCGATCATCGCCAACCCGATCGCGGCGATCGCTCCGCGGGGCAGATGAACAATCGCCGACAGCGCGACCATCGACACGCCGATCGCGAAAATCACCTGGGCGACAAAGTAATTGAAATGGATGTCGAAGCTCCAGCCGAGCCGCACGACCGTGAACTCGATCAGGACCAGCCAGAGGCCGCGCGTGACGAGAAAACGGCTGACGTCCCGGGTGCTGCGCGCCTGGTTGTTACGGCCTTGGGCGCCGTACAGATAAGCGGAAATCCCGGCCAGGAAGATGAAAGTCGGCGCGCAGAAATGTGTCACCCAGCGCGTCAGGAACAGCGCCGTGTCGGTGACGTCGCGCGGATTGAAGCCGCCATTGGCAAAAAAATCGCGGGTGTGGTCGAGGGCCATCACGATCATGACCAGGCCGCGCAGAGTGTCGATCGAATTGAGGCGCGTGCGTTCGCCCACTGCCGCCACTTTCGTAGAAGACACCTCAGATGGGGAAGCGTCCGGCAATGCGGTCCGCTGCGATGCATCGAGTGTGACGGTCATGCCAGGTTATCCGTGATCGAACGTTTCGAAATTTCAGGTCGGGGCGCGCATATGACCTATCGCGGCCATTCGCTCAAGATGCGTTCGCATCACACATTCGTGCCGGCAATCACGGAACCGTCAGAAAAAGGAAGGACGCCGCGAAAACCACCCTTTATTCAGCACCTTCCGTGACTCGACGGCCGCACATGCGGAACCGACATTCCTGCAATTCATTACCGGCCTGACGCGACACCGATATCGGCGTATTCCATCCAATTTATCTGATCGTTTTCATCACCGGCGTCGATGGACCAAGAATTGATATTAGGAGATCCCCATGAAGACCCGCCGTCTTTCGAAGGCATCAACACGCGAAACGAACCGCCCGACACGCGCTACGGCTGAAAACGCGGTTCGCACGCTCATCCAATGGGCGGGCGATGATCCGGATCGCGAGGGCCTGCGTGGCACGCCGGCGCGCGTGGTGCGCGCCTACGAGGAATGGTTCGCCGGCTATTTCGAGGATCCGCGCGAATACCTGCAGCGCACCTTCGAGGAGGTCGCCGGCTATGACGAAATGGTGCTCCTGCGCGACATCCGCTTTAAATCGCACTGCGAGCATCACATCGCGCCGATCATCGGGCGCGTCCATATCGGCTATCTGCCGCGCAGGCGCGTCGCTCGGCATCTCGAAGCTGGTGCGGCTGGTCGACGTCTACGCCAAGCGCATGCAGGTGCAGGAGAAGATGACGGCCGAGATCGCCGGCTGCCTGAATGCCGTCCTGAAACCTGCCGGCGTGGGGGTTGTGGTCGAAGGCGCGCACGAATGCATGACGACGCGCGGCGTGCACAGGCCCGACGTCACGATGGTGACGAGCCGGATGCTTGGGGTGTTCCGGACGAATTTCAAAACCCGGCAGGAGTTTTTCGCGGCCATCAAGCTGCGGCAGAAAGGCGACGACGAGCCGGGGTGATGTCGAATTCATTATCCGCTCATTCCCGCGCACCAACATCGGGTATACCCGATGTTGGTATATCCGTGCGCAAGTCGGCTAAAGCCGACTTGCGATGGGAATCCAGGGCCACTTGTTTCTGGTCTTCAATCTGTTGCCCTGGGTCCCCGCTTTCGCGGGGACGAGCGGATGTGGGGAACGCTTAAATAAAACGGAACGCGCGGAGCAGCTGAAAGATCGAAACCAGCACGATCAGGATTCCGACCGCGATCATCAGGCCGCGCGCCGGAACGTGCTTGACGATCCAGCCGCCGAACGGCGCCGCCACCACGCCGCCGAGAACAAGCGGCAGAAAATGATCGAGCGGCACGGCCCCGAGCTCTGCAAAGAATGTGGTCGCCGCCGACGACGGTCACGAAAAATTCCGCGGTGTTGACCGAGCCGACGGAATAGCGCGGCGCATGACCCGAGCCGACGAGCGTTGACGTCGCCATCGGCCCCCAGCCTCCCCCACCCGTCGCGTCGAGAAATCCGGCGCCAAACCCCAGCAGCGTGGTCCAGCCAGCCGGCGCACGCGGTATCAGCATGATCCGCACGGATTTCCACAGAATGTAGAGACCCATGACCAGCAGATAGATATAGACGAACCGTCGCGCGGCGCTGACGTCGACATTGGACAGAATCCAGGCTCCCAGGATGGCGCCCAGCACGCCGGCAATTCCCAGCCGCGCCACCATGCGCCAATCCACATTGCGATGATAAATGTGCGAAGCCGCCGATGCGCCGGTCGTGAAAATCTCAGCGGTATGAATCAATGCGCTCGCGTGCGCCGGCGGCAGGCCAATGGTGAGAAATGCTGCGTTCGACAGCAAGCCAAAGGCCATGCCGAGCGCGCCGTCGATCAGCTGCGCGCCAAAACCGACGGCGAAGAACAGCCACCAGGTGTCCAAGAAATCGTCCCTCTTGGGCCGGCAATGCCCGTTTTTACCGCCGCCGGTCAGCCTATCAGGGTTTTAGTCGCCAATCGGCGCAATTCGAAACTCGACAATGTCCGGGAGGTTCCGCAGATAAGTGGAAAGCCCGTCCGCGTTTCGAGCGGCTACACCGCGACTTTGGTGAGGAATGTCTCAACTTCGCTGCGCAGGTTTGCTGCCACATCTTCTACGGATTTCGAGGCAGCGAGTACGGTCTGCGCCGATTGCTGGGTCTCTGCGGTAGCGCCAGCGACTTCGCTCAATGCCTTGACGATGAGCGCTGTGCCATCGGCAGCACTTGTGACATTCTGCGAAATCTCACCCGTCGCGGCACTCTGTTGCTGGACCGCCGCGGCGACGGCGGAGGTGTGGTTATCGATCTCGTGCATGCGGTTGGCAATGCGCCGGATCGCCTCCACGGCCTTGGCGGTTGAACCCTGCACTTCGAGAATTTGGCTGGAGATATCCTCGGTCGCCCTCGCGGTCTGCACGGCGAGTGATTTCACCTCGGAAGCGACCACCGCAAAGCCGCGGCCCGCTTCGCCGGCGCGCGCCGCCTCGATCGTGGCGTTCAGGGCGAGCAGATTTGTTTGCGCGGCGATATTTTGAATAAGCTTGGTGACGTCGCCGATCTTCTGCGCACCTTGGGCGAGCGCGGCAATATCCTGGTTTGTCGCCTGCGCTTCGCCGACCGCGACCCGCACTACGTCATTGGTCTGGTTGAGACGGTGTGCGATTTCCACGATGGACCTTGACAATTCGTCGGCAGCGACTGCCGCGGTCTTGACGTTGGTCGAGGCCTCGTTTGACGTCTGCACTGCGCTTCCCGCGCGTTGCGACGTCTGGTCGGATGCATTGAACAGATTGGCCGCCGTCGAGCGCATGACACTTGCGCTCCGCGCCACGCTTTGCAGCAGGCTTTCTGCGTGATTGCGGAATACCGAAATCGCGCTTTCGATTGCGGCGCGGCGGCCCTCTTGCTGTTGCATCGCATCGCGCTGCAGCTCGGTTTGCCGCCGCTCGGTGATATCCTCGTGCGTGCCGATCCAGCCGCCGCCTTTCATCGGATGATTGGTCACCAGCAGGAGACGCCCGCCCTTGGACTTCACCTCGTGCACGATGGTGCGCCCTTCTCCGACCGCAGTCAGAAATTCCTTTCTGTACTGATGTGGATCCCGGGAGAACGTGCCCTTGGCGACCCGCTTCTCCAGCACCTCGGAAAGCGTGGCTCCCGGCTTAACGTCGGCCGGCGTCAGCTCATACATATTGTAGTATTGCGCGTTGCAAACGACCAACCGCTCCGCAGCGTCGAACATGCACAGCCCCTGGGCCATGCTGTTGATGGCGGTTCGCATCTGCTCATTTTCCCGATTTTGATGCCAGGTGAAGATGGCGCGGGTGACGCTCATCGCAAATTGGGCAATGATCGCGGCAAGGATGGCCGTGAGGACCATTTTGGGAATGGCGGGAATGACGGTCGCTGCCCAGTCGGCAGCAAAGATCGTCAGCACGCCGAAACTGGCCGCAAATGCAACAAGGCCAACAAGCGTGACCAGCCTCGAGGCGCGCTTGAGGGTGAGAGAGAAAAGCATCGGCCAACACGATATTTGCGCCGGCTTTTTTTGCGGTTAATGCCGCTAACCAAATCGTTAATACAGTCTGGCTCGCCTTTGGTTTCAGCCAAAATCCCGAAGGGTTGCCCCGCGTGGCGCCGCGGCCAAAAGGCGCAGCAGGCACGTTCACGCTCTGCTAGACTTGCTTCCTGTCGGTCGAGGCCTCGGCCATGCACGAAAAGAAATCGAACTCGCCGCCGGTTTCTGCTCAACACCGGCATCCTTGCCGCCGGATGGGAGCTTTCCAGTGCGGGCGCTGTGCTGACGCAAGAACTTGCGCCAACGCCCGCCTGTCACGATAGCGATGAACCGACAATCCGTCAGACCGAGGGACCGTTTTTCAAGCCAAAATCGCCGGAGCGCGGCGACCTCCGCGAGCCCGGCGCCGGCGGCCGTCCGTTCGAACTTTCCGGCTTTGTGCTGACGCGACGCTGTCGCCCGCTTGGCGGCGCTGTGGTCGATCTGTGGCATGCGGATGACAAAGGCGAATACGACAACACCGGTTTCCGATATCGCGGCCATGTCACCACCGGGCCCGACGGCGCTTTTCGTTTCCGTACCATCGCCCCGGCGGTCTATTCCGGCCGTACACGGCACTATCACGTCAAGGTTCAGGCTCCGGGAAGCCGCCTGCTCACCACCCAACTCTATTTTCCCAACGAACCAGCGAACTCGCGTGACGGCCTCTTTCAGCGCGCATTGTTGATGCGGGTGGCGAACGGCGGCGAGGGTCTCGATGGCCGGTTCGATTTCGTGCTCGATATCCGTTAGGACGTCTGCGAAAGTTCCAGCGCAGAATTCCCCACCTGGCTCGATCGGTGAGCCAGTTTCTATTTAAAAACCTATGTCAATGGAACGGTTAGTCACCGATCGGCGAAATACGGAATTCGACAACGTCGGGCAAATCGCGAAGACGACTTGAAAGCCGATCCGCATTTCCACGATCGCGGCTTTTGATCGTCATGCGGTATTCAAACTGCTCACCGCCTTCGATCAGTCGCGACGACAGGTTGGCAATCGTAAATCCATGGTCTCGAATCAATTTTTGTACGTCCGCCTCGGACATCGCTCGGTCGCGCGAGAAACGCAGCATGTGATGCGCATAGAACTCGCTCGGCAACCGCGCCTCGACAAAGCGAAAAACAGCAAGCACGAGCAGGACCGCGATCGCGCCAAGAATTGCCGGATACCAGAATCCGATGCCGACAAGGATGCCGATTGCGGACGTTATCCAGATGGACGCCGCGGTCGTCAGCCCCCGCACCGTGAGGCCTTCCTTGAAGATCACCCCGGCGCCCAAAAAGCCGATGCCGGTCATGATGCCTTGCGCCATGCGCGTCGGATCGGCGCGAATGGTGTCGAGCGGCACCTCGGTCATCCAGTGCAGCTGATAGACCGTGACCAGCATCAGCAAAGCCGAGGCAAGACACACAAGCGCGTGTGTTCGAAAGCCGGCCGGCCGGCCGTGAAACGATCGCTCGAAGCCGATCATCGCGCCGATAACGAGAGCGCCGGTCAGTCTCCCGATGATCACCAGTTCGTCATGTCCCATGACCATCGCCTATGCGCGTATTCGCCAGATTTTTCAATCCTCTTCGTGGCACCACACTACTTTCAATAAAACCCGCGACAGGGTTGCGTCGCGCCGCGCTGTCGGCCAAAAGGCGCGGCATGCTCGTCATTGACGATCTCACTGTCCGCATTGCCGGCCGCAAGCTGCTGGAAGGCGCCTCCGCGCGCATTCCCACCGGCGCGCGCGTCGGCCTGGTCGGCCGCAACGGCACCGGCAAGACCACTTTGTTCGGCGTCATCGCCGGCGACATCTCGGCCGAGCAGGGCCACGTCGACATCCCGCCGCGCTGGCGCATCGGCCGGCTGGCGCAGGAAGCGCCGGACGGGCCGGACAGCCTGCTCGAGGTCGTGCTGAAGGCGCATCGCGAGCGCACCGCATTGCTGGCCGAAGCGGAAACCGCGCATGACCCGCACCGCATCGCGGAGATCCAGACCCGGCTCGCCGATATCGGCGCGCACGCGGCCCCTGCCCGCGCGGCATCGATCCTCGCCGGACTCGGCTTCTCCACCGCCGACCAGCAGCGGCCATGCTCGGAATTTTCCGGCGGCTGGCGCATGCGCGTCGCGCTCGCCGCAACTCTGTTCGCGGAGCCCGATCTGCTGCTGCTCGACGAGCCGACCAACTATCTCGACCTCGAAGGCACGCTCTGGCTGCAGGACCATCTGGCCCGCTATCCGGCGACATTGATCGTCATCAGCCACGACCGCGATCTGCTCGACACCGCGGTCGGCTCCATTTTGTCGCTCGAAGCGCGCAAACTCGCGCTCTATCGCGGCGGCTATTCGGCCTTCGAGCGCCAGCGCAGCGAACGCATGCTGCTCGACCAGAAAATGATCAAGAAGCAGGAGGCGCAACGCAAGCACCTGCAGGCCTTCGTCGACCGCTTCCGCGCCAAGGCGACCAAGGCACGGCAGGCGCAATCGCGCCTGAAGATGCTCGCAAAGCTCGAGCCGATCACCGCGCTCGTGACCGAGGATGTGCGGCCGATCCACATCCCCGCGCCGGACAAGCTTTTGTCGCCGCCGATCATCGCCACTGACGACGTCGAGGTCGGCTACGAGCCCGGACACCCGGTGCTGTCGGGCCTGTCGCTGCGCATCGACAATGACGACCGCATCGCGCTGCTCGGCGCCAACGGCAACGGCAAGTCGACGCTGGTCAAGCTGCTCGCCGGGAGGCTGCCGCCGGAGCACGGCACCGTCACGCGCGCCTCCGCCCTCAAGGTCGCCTATTTCGCGCAGCACCAGCTCGACGAACTCGAGCCGGATGCGAGCCCCTACGATCATGTGCGCCGTCTGATGCCGGATGCGCCGGAAGCGAAAGTGCGCGCACGCGTCGGCGCCATCGGTTTTTCCGGGCTCGCCGGCAATACCAAGGTGGAGAAACTGTCCGGCGGCGAGAAGGCGCGGCTGCTGCTCGGGCTCGCCACCTTCAGCGCGCCGCATCTCGTGATCCTCGACGAGCCGACCAACCATCTCGACATCGACAGCCGCGCGGCGCTGATCGAGGCCATCAACGACTTTCCCGGCGCGGTGATCCTGGTCTCGCATGACCGCTATCTGCTCGAGGCCTGCGCCGACCGGCTCTGGCTGGTGCAAAGTGGAACGGTGAAGCCGTTCGACGGCGATCTCGACGATTACCGGCGCCGCGTGCTCAGCAAGTCCGGCGCGGACACCGCGGCCGCGGTTAAACCTGCGCCGCGGCCCGATCCCGCCGCCGCACGCCGCGCCGCCGCCGAAAAGCGCGCGGAGACGGCGCCCTTGCGAAAGCGCGTAACCAAAGCTGAAACCGAGCTCGCGCAACTGACGCGGCAACTGCACAAACTTGATGCGACGCTCGCCGACGGCGGCCTGTTCGCGCGCGATCCGACACGGGCGGCGGAGCTGTCGAAGACGCGCGCCAATGTCGCCGCTGCGATCGCCAAGGCGGAAGAAGAATGGCTCGCCGCCAGCGAGGCGCTGCAGACGGCGTGAGCGGTTTTCGCGTGGCGGTGAAAAACGGCCACCAATGGCCCGCCGGAATTGGTCCCCGCGCGGCTCGAGCCGTCGCCAAGGCAACAATTCATGGACGTCCCACTCACGTCCCACTTTCTACGGATCGTCTGGATCTACCAAAGGAGAAGGCGAAAACCGTATTTGCTTGATAAATATCGGAAAATAGCATGCCGCTCCGGCTCTTCGCTGCACTGGCGCAGCGGAAGATGCGGGCATAGACTGTATTAAAGAGCTCAACAACGAGCTTCGAGATGGAGGCCCGATCATGTCTTCGCGCCTCTCACTCCTGGGGAGGAGCATCATGATAAGTGACGTTACACGCAGAAACTTTATGAGCAGCGTTGCCGTGGGAGCTGCCGCAATAACGGCGGGGCAAGCCACGTATTTCGCTGGACCGCGCTCTGCACACGCGGCTTTCAAGCCCAAGGGAAACATCCCCGACAAGCCGTTCAAGACCGGCCACATCACCTTCCTCACCGGCCCCGCCAACCTCTTGGGTGAGCCCGGCCGGAAAGGTCATCTGATGGCGGCTGAGGAAATCAATGCCGAGGGCGGGCTTCTCGGCAAGCGCAAGATCGAAACCATCATGGCCGACGAGGCGGCGGGCACCGACGCCAACGTCAAAGAGCTTCGCCGCATGAAGCTCTCCGAAAATATCGACTTGTTTACCGGCGTCATCTCCAGCGGCAACACGCCAGCCCTCGGCCCGGTCGCTGAGGAACTGCAGGTGCTGACGATGTTCAATGACGGCTGCACCGACTTCCTGTTCGACAAGGCGGTACCCAAGCCAAAATACACATTCCGTGTAACCAACATTCAGTCGGCCGACGGCGTTACGTCGGCCGTCGGCGCGGCGAAGGCATGGCCCGAAGCCAAGCGCGTCGGCTCCATCCAGCCGGACTACAGCTATGGCCGCAACGTGCATGAGCATTTCATGCTCGCGTACCAAAGGCTCGTTCCTGGTGCGACCGCCGTGTCCGAGGCGTGGCCGAAGCTGGGCGCCACCGACTTCACCCCGCACATCACCAAACTTCTGTCTGACAGGCCGGAAATCTTGATTTGCGGCTTGTGGGGCGGGGATTACGTGGCGTTCTACAAGCAGGCGCTGCGCTACGGTCTGTTCGACAAGATGAAGGTCGCCACCACACTGGCATTCGGCGGTCAGCCGCACGCAATCGGCAAAGACCACCCCGAAGGCGTGCTCGCCGGCTGCCACGCCAACTACTTCTTCACGCATCCGGCGAAAGGGCGCTGGCCGATCAACGACTCGTTCGTCGAGCGTTACTTCAAGCGCTGGAACGAGTACCCAAGCTTCGAGTCGGATGGCGCCTATACCGCGCTTTACCTGCTCAAGGGCGCGATCGAGAAGGCCAATCTGCTCGTCGGTGGCTGGCCCGAAGATGAAGTCATCATCGCCATGCTCGAGGGCATGGGGATGGATGCGCCGGCCGGCTACATCTACATCCGGGCTGACAACCACCAAGGCTATAAGGACACGATCATTGGCATGACCAAGAACGATCCCAAATACGAATTCCCTGTCTGGGATCCGAAGTCGATCATGACAATTCCCATCCGCGACATCACGGCACCGCCCAATTGGCCGAAGCCCGGCACGTCGCACAACAAGTCGACCGCGGCCGCCAACTGGCTGAAGACCACTTGGCTGGCGTGAAGTGACCTGATCGGAGAGCGGCCGTGTTTCACTAGCACGGCCGCTTCTTCCCAGCGGAAGCAAGAGTCTGGCGATGCACCCGGGCATTGATAGGCTGGTCGGGAGAAGGTTGTTTTCGGACCAACTTGCGCGGCGCCATCCATCCGCGCGTGGGATCGTCCGGAGCGCAATCGGCACGATTGCGGTTGCCGGCTTGGTCGCCGCCAGCGGTCTGGGTAGTGCCGGCCATTCGGTGGGTCACTTTCCCTCCTACTACCCCCATGAAATTCACATCGAAGCGATCGAACCGGCCGCCGCGGCGAAGGGCTTAAGCGACGAAACCCTGCACGCCTATGTTGGCGCGGCGCCGGACTTCGCCGGGCCAGCGCCGAAGCACGTGGAGTCGGTGCGGTCGCTCGGATCGTTTCTGATTCTCTCATTTAAGACCGCCTCCCCGCGCTTCGCGTCTGCTGAAGCCCGTTGCACTGCCGCGCGCGGATTCATGGCGGCGCTGCGTGACGAAAAAGCAGGTGGATTCGTCTTCCATCCCTATCCTGTGACGCCGTATCACGCCGACTACCTCCACCACTTGGATCGTGTCGAAGCGGCAATGAAACCAGTTGGTAGCGCACCGGCGTCGTCGGAGAAGCTCGGCGCCAAGGGCCGGCTTGCGACGGCAATCGTTGGGGCGCGGTGGCAACTTGCTGCCGACGGCGCCGACGTTGTTCTCGAGGAAGTCGCGGTCGACGAATTGCTCGCCAGTACCGGTTTGCCGTTTGACGGTTGGTCGGGACCGCCGTGGGCGAAGGAAGGCTGGTTCGAGGCGCATCGGCTGCTCGCGCCGGCGCTCGACACCGCAGCGCGCGCGGCGACGGACGACGACTATGCACGCTTAATTCGCGGCGAAACGATCGGCCTCGCAGAACGAGCGGACCTGGAGCGGCACCTCGTTGCAGCGCTCACGCGCGGCTGCACACGCATGGTTGTGGGCTACACGGCCAAGGAAGAATTCGTCGACGCCGCCTACCCGGCAGGAATCGAAAACGTGGCCTATGACTCCCTTGCCGGCCTGAACAGTCCCATTTTCCTGCGCACAGTAAAGCTCAAGGAATATCCGTGGAACGGCAAGCTGCATCTTGGCGTGCGCGAGCGTTCCGCGGGCGCATGGAATCCGGTGGCCGGCTTCAGCGATCCCATGGGACGGCTGATCTGGTCGGCCGTCGGGGATCCCGCGATGATCCAGTTTCCGTTCAACGCCAGCTGGATGCACAACCGCGTGCAATCGGCCGTCACCAAAGTAGAGGGCCAATCCGGCGGCATTCGCGTGCCGGCAGATGCGTTTCGACTGCAGCCGGGAACGGGGGCACTTGAATCCGTAGGGCCCAGGACCTTCGCCTCGGCGAAGGTGGTCTATGAGGTGATTGCCTCGCCGTTCGGGGATGGCTCCGAGATGGACGCCGCCGACGTTATCTATCCGTTTGTCTTCGCCTATCGCTGGGGGGCAAAGGTAAATGGCAGCGGCAACGCCCATGAACCGCGACTGGAGCAGACCCTGGCCGCGATGCAGGAGCGTCTTGCCGGACTTAAAATTACGCGTGTGGAGCGCACGAAGCACGTCATCGCGGAGAATTGGGAAATCTTCACCAACACGCCTGTGGTCGAGGTCTATCTTCGAAATGTCCCTCACGACGAGCTGCAGGTCGCGGCGATGGCGCCGCCATGGAGCACGACGCCCTGGCATCTGCTGGCGTTGATGGAAGAGGCAGTGACACGCGGCTATGCGGCCTTTTCCGAGAAGGAGGCCGAGCGGCGGCGCATCCCCTGGATGGATTTGGTTCGTGATCAAGGCCTGCGGGCAAGGCTCGTGCCTCTGATTGCGCAGTTCGAGCGGGAAAGTTATCGCCCCGAGCAGCTGAAGGAATTCGTCACAGCCGAGATGGCGCAGGCGCGCTGGCGGGCGCTTGCCGCCTTCGTCGAAAAAAACGGGCATCTGCTGGTGACCAACGGCCCGTATCGGCTGGCGCAATGGAGCCCCGACGCGGTCGAGCTGCAGGCCGTCCGCGAGGTGTCCTATCCGCTTGGCTTCGGCACCTTCGACCGCTTCGCCAATCCGCCACGCGCAGTCATCGATTCCGTAACGCGCGAAGGCGGCACGATTACCGTCCGGGCCGGAGCGGAAATGATTTTAAGGATGGGACGCAACTATAGACTCGCGAAAGAACCGCTGCTGCGGACGACCATGCGGGGGACTTTTGGGCTGCTCGTCGTCTCGCGTTACCTATTGATCGGTCCCGACGGCAAAGTGCGCAACCTCGACAAGATGAATTGGGAAGACGACGGGCGCTTCACGATCGGCCTTCCCGAGCAGCTTCCGCCGGGTGAGTACACGGTAAACCTTTCTATTTTCCTCGACGGCAATTCCGTGGTTCCTTCTGCCAAATCGTTGCACTTCCGGCTTGGCGGAGCGGAATCGCCGGGCTAGTCGAACGCGAGGGTCGGGGAAAATGCACGAAAGGCAACGAAATTCGGCGGGGCAAAAATGGATATCCTGATCATCCAAATTCTGAATTCCATTTTCTACGCCTGCATTCTGTTCCTTATCGCCGCCGGACTCAGCCTCATCTACGGCGTCATGCGAATCGTGAACCTGGCGCATGGCAGCCTCTATGCGCTCGGCGCCTATGTCACTGCGTGGGCCATCGGCACGTTTGCCGCGGGGGCGCCTCTCTGGGTGCTGTTCATCTTGCTGCCTTCGGGGGCGATCGTCGTTGCGCTCGTCGGCGCACTGATCGAGCCGACGCTCCTGCGGCCGCTCTACAATCGGCCGGAAGAATATCAGCTCCTCATCACGTTTGCCCTGCTGCTGATCATCGAGGACGTGATGCATTTCCTGTTCGGGGGCGTGCCGCTCACTGCAGGCGCGGTTATTGACAGCATGGGGACCATGCGGGTCATGAACCTGCGATATCCGGTCTACAATCTCGTGGTCATCTTCATCGGCGTCGCGGCCGCCGTCTTCCTTTGGGCGGTTATCTATCGCACGCGATTCGGTGTCGTCCTCAGGGCCACGTCGCAGAACATGCGCATGGCTTCGGCACTCGGCTTGAACGTGAAGTGGGTGTACGTGCAGGCATTCGCGCTCGGCTGCTTTATGGCCGGCCTCGGCGGCGCGGTCGTCGTACCGGCGCAGGCCGCCGTGCTCGGCATGGGCGTCGAAGCGCTGATCCTTGCATTCGTCGTGGTCGTCATCGGCGGGCTCGGCAGCCTTGAGGGTGCATTGATTGGCGCACTCATCGTGAGCTTCGTACGCACGGCAGGCATCCAGTTCTTTCCTGAAATCGAACTCGCGGTCTTGTATCTGATCGCGGCTGTCGTCCTCCTGATAAAGCCGACCGGTCTGTTCGGGAGAGCCTGACGATGCAAAACAGACCTTCGCGCACCGGACCCTCGATACCGTTGATCGTCGCCTGCGCGATACCGATTCTCATCGTGCTCGTGGCCCTGCCGAGGTTCGTCGAGATCTATCAGTTGCAGTTGTTCACCTATGGGCTGATCTATGCGATCGCGGCCCTCGGGTTCAATTTGCTGCTCGGCTACACGGGACTGCTTTCTTTCGGCCATTCGGCCTATTTCGGCATCGGCGCTTACTCCGCTGCCTTCATGGTCAAGTATTTCGGCATCGGCTCAATCGAGGTCTACATCCTGGTCGGGCTCGTGTTCACCGGCCTGATATCGGCAGCGTTCGGCTACGTCTGCGTCCGCCACACGCGCATTTTCTTCGGTATCCTGACGCTGGCACTGTCGCAGGTGCTGTGGACGCTGGCCTACAAATTCTTCTGGGTGACAGGCGGGACCGATGGCCTGCGCGTGGCCTTCGCAAATTTGACACTTCTCGGCGGTTCGATCGATTTCAAGGGCCGCAACGCCTATCAGGCGTTCGTGCATTCCTACTATTATTATGTGCTGTTCCTGTTTTGCATCTGCACATTGCTCATGTGGGTGATCGTGCATTCGCCCTTCGGCAAGGCGCTGCAGGCGATTCGCGATAACGAGACGCGGGCCCAGTTCCTGGGAATTCCGATCCGGCGCTATCGCTGGTTGGCATTCCTGTTGTCCGGCAGCTTTACCGGCCTCGCCGGAATCCTCTGGGTCCCGCTGAATGGGCTGGTCACACCCGATATTCTGTATTGGCCGTTTTCCGGCGAGATCGTATTCATGACCGTGCTCGGCGGCTTCCGGACTTTCAGCGGGCCGATCATCGGCGCCATTGTGTTCAACTATCTCAAGGTTTACGCCGTCGCCAGTACGGCCTATTGGCAATTCCTGCTCGGCACCGTGCTGCTGGTGCTGGTATTGGCATTGCCGACGGGTATTGTCGGAACGTTGTCACGCCAATTCGGCAAGCTCAGGAAGAGGGGATGACATGAATCTCCTCGAGACCATCAACCTGAAGAAATATTTCGGCGACACGCGTGCCGTCGACAATGTCAGCCTGACCGTCGCCGAACGCGAGTTCGTCTCGCTGGTTGGTCCCAACGGCGCCGGAAAGACTTCGCTTATCAACGTGATCAGCGCGTTGCTTCCGTCCGAACTCAGGCAAGATCCTTTTCAAGGGCGACGACATCACCCAATCCACCGTGACCGAGCGCGTGAAGGCGGGGATCGCCCGCAGCTTCCAGATCGTGAACCTGTTCGACGACCTGACCGCATTCGACAATGTGACGCTCGCGATCTTTTCCCGTCAGGGCAAGACCGCCAATCTGGCGGCGCTCGCGCATCTCGATCACGCGGTGAGCGCCGAAGCCGACACCGTGCTTGCCAACTTCAATCTTGCGGGCAAACGCAATGAGCGCGCGCGCGATCTCTCGCAGGGCGAGCGAAAGCTGCTCGATGTTGCGCTCGCCTACGCGCTGAGGCCGAAACTCCTGTTCCTCGATGAGCCGACGAGCGGCGTCAGCACCCGCGACAAAGGCCAGATCATGGATACGATCGCCTCCGTCGTGCGCGGCGAAGGCATTACGGCCGTCATTGTCGAGCACGACATGGACGTCGTGTTCAAGTATTCCGACCGGATCGTAGTCATGCAACAGGGTGCAATTCTCGCCCAGGGCACGCCTGACGAGATCAAGAATAACGATCAGGTCGCCATGGTTCTGCTCGGCTCTTCGGGGCCGGATGCATTCACTCGAAAGGATTGATCGACGTGCTCGAGCTCAAGGCGATCGACACCTACCGCGGACCCGCCCACATCCTTTACGGCGTATCCTTGCACGTCGAAAAGCAGGAAGTGGTGTGTCTGGTCGGGCGCAACGGCGCCGGCAAGACCACCACAATCGAAAGCATCATGGGATTTTTGCCGCTCCGGTCCGGCCAGATTCTATTCGGCGACGAGGATCTGACGAAACTTCCGCCGCACGAAAGGGCGAAACGCGGCATTGGCTTTTCTCCGGAAGACTGCGGAGTTTTTCCGGAACTGACGGTAAGCGAGAATCTGATGATCAGCCGCTGGCTGGGTGACGAAGTCGCCCGGAAACGTGACGGCGTGGCGCGCCCAAATCCGGAAGCACAGGCTTTTGGCATTTTTCCCGAAGTCCAGACGCTATTGCAGCGCGAGGGGCTGCACCTGAGCGGCGGCCAGCGCAAAATGGTGGCAATCGCGCGCGCCATGATGCTCTCGCCCAAGCTGCTGCTGCTGGACGAGGCGTTCGAGGGATTGGCGCCCGTCGTGGTCAACCGCTTCATCGAAGCGGTGATGAAAATCAAGGCGATGGGCATCTCAATCCTGATGGCCGAGTCCCATCTGGCCGCCGCGACCCGGATCGGGGACCGTCTTTACGCCATCGACCGTGGCGAAATCATTTTTCATGGGCCACCCAAGGAGGCGCTTGCCAACGAGAAGGTCGTGAAGGCATTGCGCGGATGACTCCTCGCAGGTCATGCATCGTTCTCGCGGTGGCGTTCGCCGTCGTCACGCCGGCCAGAAGCGGGCACGAGTCGCCGGTTTATCCCTCCTTCTATCCGCAGGAAATCGAGCTGACGGCCGTGACCCCCGATCGCGCGGCCGGCCTGCTGCTCACGGGCAAGATCCAGGCCTATGTCGGCAATGCGCCGCGCTTCGCCACGGCGCCGCCGAATTCAATCGACAGCATTGAGTCGCTCGGCTCCTTCGTGGTTGTTCGGGTCAATCCAGCCTCGCCGAGGGCCGGGGACGAGCAGTCCGCCTGCGCCATTGGCGAAACTGTGATCCGCGATCTCGCGGGCAAGGGCGGAGAATTGGTCGCCCACCCGTATCCGGTCACTCCCTTCAATGGTGACTACCTGCACTACGTCGATCTCGCGGAAATCGCGAAGGCACGCGTTCTGGGCGGCGGCACGTCCGATGTCCAGCTGAAGGTCAGGACGGATGGCAATCTGGCCAGCTCCATGGTGCGCGCCGCGTGGCGCACGCAGGACCCGGACTGGGACGCCGAGATCGTCGAGCTTGGAGCGGCGGACCTCATCGGCCGCGCGGGCGTCGCGATCAACGGTTGGTCCGGCCCCGCCTGGCTGAGAACCGGATGGTTTCAGGCCTATCTTCTTCTGGGAAATCTGGCCGGCAATGAAGGGCTGAGGCAAAAGGTCGAACCACTGCTGCAGCGCCTGAAATCGGCCGCCTACGGGAATTCGGTTGAACAAATCAATCTGGAGCGCTCGCTCGTTTCGACGCTCACCGGTGACTGTCGCACGCGCGTGGCGGGCTACACCGTGAAGCGGGAATACTTCAGCACGGTGTTCACCGCCGGCATCGAGAACATCGCCTACAACTCGGTGACGGGCTTCAACTCACCGATGTTCATCCGCACCGTGAAGCTGAAGGATTTTCCCTGGAACGGCTGGCTCGTGCTCGGGATCGACGATACTCCCAAGGCCGCCTGGAACCCGATCGCGGGCTTCACCGACAATTTCGGGCGACTGATGTGGTCGGCAGTGGGTGACCCGGCCTTGATCCCCTCACCGAACGAGCCGGCCTGGATGCTCAATCGGATTTCGGACGTTCAATCGGGCACGAAGCAATGAAGCGGATTGTGTGGACCGGGACAAGGATCTCTGCACGCTTCCTCCGGTGTCTTTTTACGATTTCGCTGGTCCTGGCGACGGGCCTTGCCGTTACTGGCGCGAAGGCTGACGAACTGACGTTCGACTTGCGCATCGAGCGCGGCCAATTGCCCGCCGATATGCGGCTGATCGAGTCAAGCAAGGCGACGTCGTCAAACTGCGCTGGAGTTCGAATCGGCCGATCGTGCTGCATCTCCACGGTTACGACATCGAACGAAAAATCGAACCCGGTGTCGTAGCGGAAATGACTTTCACGGCGCGCGCGACCGGACGGTTCCCGGTTCAGGAACACGTAGGCGGCGGTCACACGCACGGGGTGCCCATTGTCCAGATCGAAGTTCTGCCGCGCTAGCGCGAACACTTGGCGCTGCATATCCGGTACGATCCCGTTTCTCGTCACGGCGGCATTGGCGGTTTGCGCAACCACGGCCCCGGCAAGCGCCCATGGCTTTGGCCAGCGCTATGACCTGCCATTGCCGCTCTCTCTCTATCTTTACGGCACCGCGGCGGTCGTCGTTGTCACCTTTGTCATCGTCGGCCTCTTCGTTCGTCATGCGGCGGAAGCCCGATATCGTCCACGGCTCAATTTGCTCGGCCATGCGGCCGGGAAAATCATCGCGCATCCCGGCGTCATCCTATTGCTCAAGCTGGTTGCCGCAGGATTGTTCGTCGTCACCGTGACGGCCGGCTTTATCGGCGACCAGAACGCGTATCGAAACATCGCGCCGACTATGGTCTGGATCATCGTCTGGGTCGGCATTGCCTATATCTCGGCGTTCGTGGGTGATCTCTGGGCGCTGATCAATCCATGGGCGACGATTTTCGATGCGGCCGCTGGGCTGTACAGGCGAATCGGCAACGGACGCGAACTCCCGTATCGCCTGCCCTATCCCGCGGCACTTGGCGTCTGGCCCGCGGTCGTCCTGCTCCTCGTCTTTTCCTGGATCGAACTCGTTTATCCAACTCCTGCTGTGCCGGCGCATATCGCGTGCTTTGCGGCCGGCTATTCGGTCCTGACCTGGACCGGCATGGCGCTGTTCGGCCGCGAGACCTGGATGCGGCATGGCGAGGTGTTCTCTGTGGTCTTCAGCACCTTCGCGCGCTTCGCGCCGACGGAAGCGCGCACTGGTCCGCGGCCGGAATTGATCTTGCGGCCGTTCGGTGCCGGTCTTCTCGACGGCCGGAGCGCCTCGACGTCGATGACGGCTTTTGTGCTCCTGCTGCTCTCCACTGTGCTCTATGACGGACTGCTGAACACGCCGGAATGGACAATCCTGGAGAATGCGGTCGGCACACACCTCCGCCGCCCCGGTGAATTCGATCTGATCGTTGTGAGGACCGCCGAACTTGTCGCGTTCTGGCTGCTGTTCCTCGGGGCCTACACACTGATTGCCGCGATGATGAGTGCCGCGGCGGGGGCAATCCGTTCGCCGCGCGAGATCGCACAGAGCTTCGCCTTTACCCTGGTTCCGATCGCAATCGGCTATCACCTCGCGCACTACTTCGTGTTCCTGCTGGTCCAGGGCCAATACATCATTCCGCTGATGTCAGATCCGTTCGGCTGGGGGTGGAATCTCTTCGGAACCGCGGGATACCGGGTCGACATCGCCGTCATCGGTGCCCGCTTTGCCTGGTACACGGCGGTCGCTGCAGTCCTCGTCGGGCACATGATCTCCGTCTATCTGGCACACAGGGTGGCGATCCGGGAATTCGAACCGCGTGGCGCGACCTTGCGATCGCAGGTCCCGCTCACCGCGCTGATGGTGGTCTTCACCTTCGTCAGCCTGTCGATTCTCGCCGAGCCGATCGTCGAACGGCGCGAGCCGGTGCGTCCGTCGGCGATCGCCACCGACATCGCCGTTCCGGCTGACGCGGTTCTGCCCGAACCCGGGACCGGGCGCCTGCAGCCTGTCGGCCCGGACAAATTCGCAAGGTCTAAATTGACCTACCGCATGCTCGGCTCCGCCTTTCATGACGGCACCAAAACCCGCGTCGCGGATCTCCTTTACGCCTACATGTTCGCCTATCGCTGGGGTACGCAAAGCGACGCGAGCAGCCGCCACTACGACTCTCATGTGGATTCAGCATCAGAGTACATGCGCCGGCAGCTCGCCGGATTGCGGGTGATAGGCAGCGATGCGGTCTCGCGGTCGTTCCGCGTCGGCGACGTCAACTTCGTTCGTGAGCTGTTTACGATCGAGGTCTATGCATTGACCGCGCCCGAAGACCCTGAACGCGACGCGGTCGTCGAACCGCCCTGGAGCACCCTTCCCTGGCACCTTATTGCGTTGATGGAAGAGGCCGTTGGCCGCGGTTGGGGCGCTTTCTCAAAAGCCGAGGCGACACGCCGTGGTGTCGAATGGCTCGATCTCGTGCGTTCGGAGCAAATGAACGCGCGGCTAGCATCGCTGGTCGAAACATTCGAGCGTGACGGCTTTCGTCCTCTGGCGCTGCAGCCGCTCGTGAGCGCCGGCGACGCTCGCAAACGCTGGGCCGCGCTCGCTGCCTTCTATAAAGCGCATGGGCATTTCCTGGTTACCAACGGGCCCTATCAGGTCAAGCGTTGGTCAGCGGAAACAGTCACGCTCGATGCGTTCAGGGATCTGACTTATCCCCTCGGCGTCGGCTCATACGATGCCTACGCGATACCGCGGCGAGGCTACATCACCAGCGTCGAACAGAAAAAAGGTGAGATCAGGTTGTCCGCTGACATCGAGACGATCGTCAAATTTTCCCGGAGCTATCGGATCGAGCGGGCACCTATGCAGTCCATTCCGCGCGATGTCCTGAAACGATCAGCACCGGAGTGCCGGTACGTCGTCATCGACGGCAAGGGCAGCGTCGTGCTCTCGGATGTCGCCGCATTGAGCGATGACGTGACGTTTCAAATCGACCTGAACGGCAAACTTCCCGCCGGGGACTACACGGTGATGGCGCTGATCGCCGTCAATGGAAATGCGACGAACGCCGCTATTCGACGCATTCCTATACAAATCGCCTCCGGTGGATAGGCGTACGCGTCGCCGCGACCGCCAAGGCGGAAGAAGAATGGCTTGCGGCGAGCGAGGCGCTGCAGATGGCGTGAGGGTTAGCAAGGGGGGGCGTGAGGCAGCACCGCCGCGCAATACGGCTGCACCGCCACCTTGCGAAGCCGGCAACAGGGACAATATGGTACGGGCTGACACCGGGGGGCGACCTTAAGCAATGGCGCACGAGCCTCAAGAAGCGTCGACCCGCTTTCTCGATCCTATCGACAGGATCTCCGAAATATTTTTCGGGTTGATCATGGTGCTCACCAGCACGGGCACGCTCAGCGTGCTGACCGCGGGACGCGCCGAAGTCAAAACGATGATCCTGGGCGCACTCGGGTGCAACCTGGCGTGGGGAATCATTGACGCCGGCATGTACCTGATGGGCAGCCTTGAGGAGCGCGGACGCAACATCCTGATGCTGCGAGCCGTAAGGCAGTCAACCAGTTCCGAAACGGCCAGGCGCGCGATTGAAAATGTATTGCCGGAATCGCTTGCATCCGCACTATCGCCGGATGATCTCGAAATGGTCAGGCGGAAGCTGCTTCAGCTTCCGGAAACGCCCAAACGTCCCCGTTTCACGAAAGACGATTGGTTCGGCGCGCTTGGCGTCTGCCTGCTGGTTTTCATATCGACGTTTCCGGTCGTCATTCCTTTTCTTTTTGTCGGCGACGCCTATTGGGCGCTACGGGTTTCCAATGCGGTTGCGATCGTCATGCTGTTCCTGTGCGGCTATGCGTTTGGCCGTTGCACCGGCCTGCGGCCGTGGCCAACCGGACTTGCCATGGTCGCCGTTGGCGCCGTGCTGGTTGGCGTCGCGATAGCGCTCGGCGGATAAGCCGGCTGTGCAGGGTGGCGCTATCGCTTGATCGTGCGGGCCATGCGGGTCTTCTCTGGTGGCTCGAGGGCAAAGGTGACGAACGCGTTCCAGCCTTCAAGCCGGTGCTCTGCCGCAAACTCGTAGTAGGCCCTGAGATTCAGGTAGCCTTGCCGATCGCCAAGCGGGATGAAAAATCCGATCTGCGGCCCGATGCCGGCCACGCGCGATTTGAATTCGCCCAGCGTGGCGCCGGCACCGCTGTCGCCGGTCAGCTGATTGTAGAAATACCCGACGGCACCGATATGCATCTTGTCGGACACGTAGGGGGAAAAAGCCCAATCGACATGGAAGTCGTTGCCGCTGCGATACTGCGTGTTCGGGTTGGTGAAATTGTACGTCAGGCCGGCGAGTACTGAAAATTCAATTCCGGCTTCCTCATTCAGATATGTGTAGCCGGCGCCACCATCGACCGCCCAATGGCCAATCCCAAGCGCCGCAAGGCGCGTCGGATCATACGCGCCCACCGGTATGCCGGTCGTCGCATAGACCATAAAGTTGTGAACGTCGCGATTCCATTTCAGCGACGCTGTCGGGTAGAGATCACCGAATCCGAAGACATGATCGGATTGCGATCCCGACAGTGTGCCGCCGCCCGGGCCGGTCAGGGTCGCCGACACGGATGTCACGTTTCGCCCGACCACTGCGGTCATGCCGAGCGCCGGTTGCGCGCCCAGCAACTTGTCTTCGAAAGAATAGGTCGGAGTCAGCATGACGTAATCCGACGGCGACTTCATGCCGGCATCGATACGCCCGCCGCGCTTGAAGGTTGCGCCGGCACTTGCCGATGCCGTTGCGTGGTAGTACGTCGCTTCGAACGCCAGCCCGGGGTTGCCGGGCACTGCGGCGTAGCTTCCATACTGACCGGGAAGCCAAAAGCTCACGCCTGCTTCGTCTGCGGCTGCGGGCGCAAGGCTCAGGAATGCCTAAATCACGCCCGCAACAACGAAAGTACGGCTCAAACGGAAATGCACAGCTGTGCCTCGTATTCAGCCTTGAGGGAACATGATGACCCGCAAGACGGACGGAAATCCAGGGATTTTGGGCTTGAATTCACATCGGGCTAGGCGTGACCAAGGCCGAGGCGGCACCGACATTTCGCTGCAAACGTCACGTGCACTTGCTCTTGACTTGCGTAAGCGCGATCAAATTGTCGGCTGCTCTATGCCCGCTTTGGGTCATTAGCGGACATTTCGCGACGCAGAGGCCATGTCCGCTTTGCCCCCAAAAGCGGACATTCCGAGCACCGAACACAATGTCCGTTAAGTGCCAAACGAAGGAGCGCCGTCTAAGAACTCGATTCTGACACCGAGCGCACGAGCGATCTGCTTCGCAAGGTCGATTTCTGGTCCAGCGAATGAACTCTCGCTGTTCGCGAGCCGTCGACGCAATACTGCCTACCAGGAATCCTGTCCGCCAGCGCAACCTTGCTTACTTCATTTTAATGCCAAGTCTTGCTCTCTCATCCTTAAAAACGACGGCGATTGCATCGATGATCCGGATGCCCGGATTTGCTTTGCAATGAACAATTATTTCGTGCTCAAGGCTTTTTGCCCTAGTCGGATTAAATAAATGCTTTTTAGCGAGGCCATTGTACCAACCGCTGTACCATGTAGTGAGCATATCGGCGTCCTCTTGAAACGTTCCCGCAAGTTGTGCGCAGGTCAGTCGCTGCACGTCGAGAAATCCGTTGGCATCGGTATACGCGGTTAGTGGGGTTTGAGCGGCCGCATTCGAACACGCAATCGCGAGAGCAAACACTCCAATCGAAAAACGCATGCCTTTTCTCCGTTTGATTGCTTAAAGGCGTGTGGTGAAGATTTCGGCCCGCCCCGAGAACGGCGTTGAGGAATTACTATACACCGCCTTTTAAATTGGTTTTGAGGTAGATCAAAAGCACCGCTCGATGTCATTCATGCAATTTTGATGTCCGCTCTGGGTCATTAGCGGACATCCCGGAGTGCAATCGCCATGCCCGCTTTACCGACATCGCTAATCGTCACCAGGGTCCACGTGCGCTCCGTTCTCGCGACCGCAAACCGTGTTGATCTATATCAAAAATATCAGTGAATTACCGTGTGAAATGCAGACCTGACTCATCGTTGGATAGGGCTGGAGACACGAATGATTTTGCCCCGGCTTATGGCGTTGGCGTTGACGCTCCTTGTTGTGACGCCACTAACTGCCCTGGCCCAGAACCAGCCGCCACCGGCTGCCTCGTCCGATCAGCAAATGCTGAAATCAGAAGAGCTTGATGCCCTTGTTGCCGGCATCGCACTGTACCCGGACACCCTGGTTTCCCTGGTCTTGATGGCATCGACCTACCCGCTGGAGATTGTGCACGCCGATCGTTGGGTAAAAGAAAACAAGAACCTTAAAGGTGACGAGCTAAAGACCGCGGTGGACAAGCAGGCCTGGGACGACAGTGTGAAGGCTTTGGTGGCTACCCCAGACGTGCTTGCAATGATGAGCACAAAACTTGATTGGACGCAGAAACTCGGCGATGCGGTTCTTGCCCAGCAGCCGGACGTGATGGACGCAATTCAGCGTTTACGAACGAAGGCAGATGCCAACAAGAAGCTGACGTCGACCAAGGAGCAGAAAGTCACGAAGAAACAGGAGCAAGGCAAAGAGGTCATCGTTATTGAGCCGACCGATCCCAATACGGTCTACGTGCCATACTACGATCCTGCTGTCGCGTACGGTGGGTGGCCTTATCCGTCATATCCGCCATATTATTTCCCGCCGCCTGGATATATTGCTGGCGGAGTCATCGCGGGCGGAATCGCGTTCGGCGCCGGCTACGCGCTCGGGCGTTGGGCATCGGGCGGAAACTATTGGGGCGGCGGAGTCAATTGGGGCAATAACAACATCAACGTCAACCGGTCCGTCAATATCAACACCGGCGGAAACACGTGGCAGCACAATCCGCAGCACCGTCAGGGCGTCAAATACAACAACGCCAACGTGCAGCAGAAGTTTGGAAACAGCAATCTTCGTAGCGGGAGCCAGGATCGGGCGGATTTCCGTGGCCGCAGCGGCGAGCAGGTCCTCAAACCTGGCGGCGGTCAGGCAAATCTTGGTGATCGTGGAGGCGCTGATCGCCCCGGTGCCGGCGGTGGCGCCCAGGGCCCAGGCGGAGGGCAAAAGCCAGCCGCAGGACAGCGCCCTTCAGGCGGGCCATCGGCAGGGCAAAAGCCGGGCGGAGGACAATCAAAGCCTTCCGGCGGCGGCAATGCCCTCGGGAATGTTCAATCGGGCAAAGTTGCCCAAACCCAGTCCGCGCGTGGGAACGCGAGCCTTGGCGGCGGCGGTGCCGCACGAGCGGGTGGCGGCGGTGGTGGCGGTGCGCGAGCGGGCGGCGGCGGCGGCGGTGGCGGCGGTGGCGGCGGTGGCGGCGGACGACGATCGGACATCGTGCTCAAGCACGACATCGTTCCTCTCGGCCGGCTCGACAACGGAATTGGTTTCTATCGCTTCAGCTATAATGGCAGCAATCGCGCTTATGTCGGCGTGATCGCGCAGGAAGTGCAGCAAGTGATGCCGAAGGCGGTCGTGCGCGACCGGAATGGGTATCTCCGGGTCTCCTACGAGAAGCTCGGCATCAAGTTCCAGACTTACGAAGAGTGGATGGCGTCGGGCGCCCGTGTGCCCACGGCTGTCCCTGTCGCCCACTGACAATTCCGCGCTCACGCATGATCGAGGATGCCATGAACAAAGCTCTTGTCTCAGCGATGACAGCGGCGCTTCTTTGCACGGCTGTATCCATCGCGAGTGCGCAGCAGGCTTTCAAGACACCCGATGAGGCCGCCAGCGCGCTTGTTAGCGCCGCCAAGGGTAACCCGAAAGCGATCGTGACGGTGCTCGGCCCGGACGGTGAAGACATCGTATCGTCCGGTGACGAAGTCGCCGACGCTGCCACCCGGCAGAAATTTGTCGCTGCCTATGACGCAAAGCACCGGATCGCCATGGAAGGCGACAACAAGGCGATCATGATGATCGGACCGGAGGATTTTCCGCTTCCGATCCCTCTCGTCCGCAAGGACGGAATGTGGCGATTCGATACCGTTGCCGGCCGTCACGAGATCCTCGCTCGCCGCATCGGCAAAAACGAGCTCGACGCAATTCAAGCTTCTCTTGCCTATGTCGACGCGCAGAACGAATACGCCGAGAAAGATCGCACAGACGCCGGCGTGAAGACCTACGCGCAACGCATCCTCAGCCAGCCGGGAAAAAGGGACGGGCTCTATTGGCCAACATCGCAGGGTGAAGAGTCCAGTCCTCTTGGCGAACTCGTCGCCAAGGCAACCGCGCAGGGCTACCGTGGCGGTGGCGGACGGGCACCGTTTCACGGCTACTATTTCAAAATCCTCACAAAGCAGGGCGCCGCTGCCGCCGGCGGCGAGCTAGAATATGTCGTGCGCGGCAAAATGATCGGTGGCTTTGCGCTAGTCGCCTATCCCGCTGAATACAGGAATTCGGGCGTTATGACGTTCATCGTCAATCACGCCGGCGACGTATTCCAGAAAGATTTTGGGCCGGCCACGGCCAAAATTGCCGAGCGGATGACATCATTCAATCCCGATAAGACATGGCAAAAGGTCAGCGATACGAAACCGGTGAAGTAAAGACTTTTAAATGAACCGTGTCCGCTTTTGGGTATATCGGCGCAAATATTCAGTTTGGCCTTAGCAGCTCGTACTTGTCGGCGTGCTCGTATCAGCCGCCACCACCTATGAATAGGCGCCTGCGTCGTGAAGGCGGGCGCAAGTGTTCGGCGATGGAGCACGATGTGCCCGCTTTGGGTCATTAGCGCTCAAAGGCCCCGAAGTGCGAATATACCGAAGTTGTTGTTTCGATTTGCGTCAGGCGGTGGCAGCAGTGTCAGCCATAGCGACTGGCCCAGGGTGCGCAACAACGTCCGCCTCGATCCGCCTGTCAATTGCGGCAATGACGCGACGCGAGAACGGGCCGAGGTGCAGATACATCGCCATCAGTCCAACAATGATCCGCATCGCGTCCGGGTTCTCGCGCACGCAGGTCTTGAGCACTCGCAAGAACGGCTCACGCGCCTCGGGCAACCGGGTAACGATGCGTTGCATCAGTTGCATCGCGTCGACCTTGCCACGCGGGTCGCCAGCCGGCACATCGCGGCGCGACTTCGGTCGGTCGAGCAGAGAGGCCAGCCTTTGTAGACGCGCGGCATAGGCTGCCGGCTCATAGATTATCTGCAACACGCGCTTGTAATCTCTCAGCACATCCCGCAGGGGCCGCATAGTGTCGAAGTTGATTCCGTCCGTGCATTGATCGCCCCCATGAACGGGCCCAACGTCATGGTTTGCGTGCAATCGGCCCTCCTTGATAAGGCGACGAGTTCAACTGGGTATTCGGAAGCGCATAAAGGAGTCCCACCATTGCAACCGGAATGGCCGAAAGCTCGATGAACTCCGCAAGTGAATCGCCCACGTCGGTCTTCTCGCTGTCGAAGCCGATAATGAAGCCTCCTGTGACGAACATGCCCGCTCGATAAATTTTGTGAATGCTGTCAACCAGATTTCGCCGCGTATTCTGCTTTTTCTTCATCAGCACCAAAGTTTCAGGGTCGGGACTTTCGATGCCAACGAATACCGCAAAGAAACCTGCCTCCCGCATCATGCGCAGAAGTTCGTCATCATCCGAAAGATTGACTGATGCTTCGGTGGAGAACTCGAACGGGTAATCATGCTCCTCCTGCCATGCTTTCAGGCTGGGCAGGAACTGCTTCAACGCCTTCTTGTTGCCGATCAAGTTGTCATCGACGAAGTCGACATGCCCTCGGTGGCCCAGCGCATAAAGCCGGTCCAATTCGGCGAGTATCTGGGGCGTGGTCTTGGTGCGCGGCACACGTCCGTATAATTCGATGATGTCGCAGAACTCACACATGAATGGACAACCGCGCGAATACTGCACGCCGACATAAAGGTAACGTTCGAACTTGATCAGATCGAACCGTGGTATCGGACTGCTGGTCACATCGGCCTGGAACTTGGGGGCTACGAATGTGCCGGTGCGCGTTCCGGCATTCCAGGCAGCGATGAACTCGTTGAGAATGCCCTCAGCCTCTCCCAGCACCCGGAAATCGGCCCGCTCGTAGATGTGCGGGCTTGACGTCGGGTCGGGACCGCCAACGACAACCGGCAGGTTACGCTTGCGACAGAGCTCGATCACCGCGAGGCTATCGGCCTGCTGTGGAAGCATGCCGCCAGTCATGGCCATGTCTGCCCAATCGAGGTCAGCTTCCGTCAGATCCTCGGTATTGCGGTCAACGAACCGCACCTCCCAGTGCGATGGCAGCATCGCGGCGACGGTAATGAGGCCGAGTGGCGCGACCGGATAACGAGCGCCCATGAGTTCGCACGCCTCCGCGAAATTCCAGAATGTTTCCGAAACGAATCGCGGATAAATCAAAAGCACGCGGCAGGTATGCTTGGACCCCATCACACTCCCCAGGTCATCTCCGTATGATGAACCTAGCAGATCAGTGCGAGTTGCCCTAACTTTGTTGCCATTGAAGCCAGGGTTTTCGCAAATTTGGCGAATTTCGGTGCAGTTCCAGACCCCGTGTGACGAGATTGAAATTATTTCCTGCCCTCCTTTCTTCCTGTGACCTCGCGAAATCTTAGACTGTGATGTCGGGGGCATGTCCGCTTTACCCCCAAAACCGGACATTGATCGCTAGTTTAGCGATGCGAGAGCCATGTCCCCTTCCCCTGAAAGCGGACATTCGACGGTGCGCTGTATCCGCTAAAGGAGGAGTGATCTCAGAGTTCCACGGGAACTATGGGACGACGACAGCTGTTACTGCTCAATGGTGAAAGCATCGATCTTGGCGACTCCGATGACACTTCGCGCCCTCACGTCAGCGTTGGTGTTGGTATTTTTTGTTGGTTATGCCGGTGCTCAAAGCAGGACAACTGTCGGTTCGGCGCCAAGCGAGAACCCCTTCGCCCAATTGGCGGGCGGTTGGTCCGGGGCCGGGACAATCGATCTAGCCAATGGCAGGAACGAACCGATCAAATGCCGGGCCTCCTATGATGTTCTGGAGACGCAAAGCAAGCTTCAGCTCAATCTCCACTGTGCCAGCCAAAGCTACAATTTCGACCTGCGCGCCAGCGCGACTTACTCAGGCGATGCGATCACGGGAACCTGGAGCGAGGCCACCCGCAATGCAGCCGGGACTTTATCCGGCAAGGTCGAAGGCGCCGGCTTTCGAGTCGTGGCGAAAGGGCAGACGTTTGCCGCTGATTTGAATTTGGTGACGCAAGGCAACAAGCAATCGGTCACGATAAGGTCGCAGGATGAAAAGGCCGAGGTGCGAGGCGCCACGATCACGCTGCAACGTGGATAGATCGATCCGGAGCGCAATGGCGGCGAGCGAGGCGCTGCAGACGGCGCGAGCAGCGCGTTCGTCTTATGACGGCGATCCCCAGGGAGGCATCGTCGCGAGATTGGACGTCAGATCGGCGGTCTTTACCTGGCCGTCGGGGTTGCCATCTTCGTCGATGTCCACGCCGGACCAGGCGCCGGATTGCACGAGAATTCTGACATTGGCATTTCGCGGCACGCTCTTGTCGGGTTTGCAGCCTAGACGGTCGATCGACCCTCCGGCGTCGGCGCTTTGCTGAACGACCGGCGTTGGGCGGATCGCGAAGCGGCGCTGCTCAAAAATCTTTTCGTTCCGGCTTCTGTCAACCTCTCCTGCTCCCCACGCGCCGATGCTGGATACGTTTGGGTTCTGCAGGTTCGTATCGACATCGAGACCGGTTGAGCATTTGCCGGGTGGTCCAAACCAGCGGCGGTCAACCTGGTTTTGAAAAAGATGCCATTGTCCGCTGTTATAGAAATCGACGGTTTCTGCGTGCGCCCGCGAGGCGGATATCCAGTTGTACGCCACAAGTTTTTCCTGGCGGAGGATACGGTTGACGAACCCGTTCCCGTAAACCCCTATCGCATAATGGTTGCCGACCGTCCGGCCGACGGCACGAAAGTACTCGAGAACAGCGTCCACGCCGGCACGATTCGCATTGAAGTCAACGCCGAAATAGATTGCCGATCCTTCGGGCTGGCCGACCAGCCTGGCCTGATCCAGCGCGGCCTTTGCATCGGCGGCGACTTCCGCCTTTGCCGAACCGGTATCTTCCAGTCCCTTCAGAAATTTCTCGGGAAGGTTATTTCGATACTGGTAGAGAGAGACGATCGAAAGGCCGTGTCTGATCAAGACGGTCGGCTCGCGGACGCCGTCGATCATGTTGCCGTCGGACGCCATGACCTTCTCGCGCAGACCCGGCTGCGGCTTTCTCGCGAAAAACCGCACGACGACCTTCACGTTCTGGGCAGCCAGCTTCGAGGCGACCTTCGCAGCATTGTTCGGGGTATCGATGATGGCAATACTCGCCGGGTCGTTGGGTTGCCCAAACGCCGAATGGCCCGGCACCAAAGCGCTGGCAAGCAGACCCTTGGTGAATGTTCGTCTCGATACGATCGACATTGCCCCCCGAAGAGCGGTTGCCTGATCACTCAACCTTTTTGCTGCGCCCTGATCTCCCCGAACTTGGCTAGCGCGCGATCGAATATATCATTGAAGAGCCACATGGAATCCAGAATTTCGCGCATGGTCGCAGATGTCTTAGCCTTGTCGGCCTTGCCGTAGGCAAACATGCTGTTATTGCGCAAATATCCCATGATTCGCGGCTCGGAGATCCGGTAATTAAGTAGGTTGCCCGAATTGAGCGCGGCCTTGGCCGGACTGGGAATGATCTGGATAAGCTCGAAATATCTCATCTGATCGATCGGGTCCGGCAAGGCCTTCATGATCGCCGGTATTTTCGGGAAAAGGTCCGCGTGCGCGTTCATGAGGCCGTTTCTCACGGCCGTCCAGTGATTGTATCGCTGGTCTGAATTGCCGACCCGCGCTTCTTCCTTGTCGTCGCGCGCGTTCAGTTTGGGATCAAGGGCTGCGACGGACTTCTTGATGGCCGCCCATTTCTTCTGACCGATCTTGTCCTCGGACACCCCTGTCTGAAAACTTCCTTTGTAGGAATCCGAGCGCGCATTGCCGATGTTCTGATTGCCGTCTGTCTCGGCAAAGAAGACGGCCAGGCTGATACGGCCGGCGACTTCGGCATGCGCCGCATCGAGGCCCTTGATCCGCGCAATTGCGGTCCCGAGGTCGACAACGTCCTTGAATGGCGTATCGGATTTCTGCGCATTGGCGGGCGGCGCCTGCATGATGGCGAAAAGTTTCTTGTACTCGTCGACAAGCGGCTCGTTGTCGACATCGAAGTAGGCCGGAGGAATTTTATATTTGTTGGGCCTTCCAATTCTGGACGGCAGCACGTCGGTCAGGTCCTTGTAGGCTCCCATCATGGCGACGCGGGCGAGATAGAGTGCCTGCCCCGGTCGGTCGGGCAGCTTTTGATTCGCATTGATCTGCGCGCGCCGCTCGCTCAGGATCGACCTGAAGTCCTGCACTGTTTTGTTGTAGGCATTGAGCGCATCCGACTGCGCCGTCGTGAGTGCGGGCTGACCCAGCGCGATGGACATGAAACTGATATTCCCGATGTTGACCGGGAGCCCGGCAAGACTTGCGAGACTGCCCAGTCCGATGACCGCCAATAAACGGGAATGATTCAGAATGCGCACGAGCTCCACTCTCTCTGGCCGCCTCATGTCTCCCCCGGATCTCAAGCGACGGTAATGGCAGAGACAAGAATAGAGGAAGAGCGTGGTCAAGTAAGGCTCATGTCTTGCCCGCCGCGGCCAGAGAGCGTAATTGCTCGCAACCCATCCAACTCCAGCCCTTGCCGGTGTAGACTGGGTGCCCAGCAGGCGCCTTGTCTCGAAGATCAGGAGAGACGGGGATGAGCGAGCAAAACAGGGATGCGAGACCGTTGGCCGCAGCAGCGCAACGGACTTACCCGACCGTCCGCGCTGTCAGCTTCGCCGACATCAACGAGGCATGGGCGCAAGGGCTACGCGATTTCCGCGCCGCACCAGCCTACGGCCTGGTTTTTGGCGGGATTTATGCAGCAGGTGGTATCGTCGTGGTTCTTGGCGCTACTGCCCTCGGCCTCGGTTATCTCGCTTATCCGCTAGCCGCCGCCTTCGCCCTGATCGGTCCCTTCGCTGCGGTGGGCCTTTATGAAGTAAGCCGCCGCCAGGAAGCCGGCCTCGCTTTGTCGTGGCATGCCGTGCTGGGCGCTGTCTTTGATCAGCGGAATATCAAACTGGCCTGGATGGGCCTGATTACTGTTTTGTTTTTCGTCGCCTGGATATGCCTGGTCCGAGTGCTGGTCGTCCTGTTTCTTGGGACGCACTCGTTCCCCACGCTTGATGATTTCCTCGTTGCCCTGACGCTGACCTCCAATGGCCTTTGGTTTCTTGTTCTAGGCCATGCCGTCGGGGCAATTCTGTCCATTGCGTTATTCTCTTTGAGCTTTGTGTCTTTTCCTCTGTTGCTTGATCGCGACATTGATGTTGTGACGGCTATGCTCACGAGTGTTCGCGCGGTGATCGCGAGCCCCGTGGTGGCCATCGGTTGGGCGATTATCGTCGTCCTCCTGTTGATCGTCGCGTGCTTGCCTTTTTTTCTTGGCATTTTGGTCGTGCTGCCGGTGCTGGGCCATACGACCTGGCATCTCTATCGTAAAATTGTTGTCCGATCGCACAGCTGAGCTCGAACACCATGCCAGTTCCCCCTATCGAGATACCAGCAGCCGAACGTCACCGAGGTTCTGGGCAGCGTAATCGGTCAGCTCCAACGCGGATCACTTGGCCAGCTGAATTTTGGGAGTGAGTTACATCACGTGACAGCTTCCGAGGTGCAATTTAGATTATGGCGCGATCCGCTTAAGCGTAACCATCTTGCACGCGGCGCCTGAAACAATTCGGTGGGAGAAAGGAACCTCGCAGAATGCCAGGTGAGATCCATCACATCCGACCGGGGAGAGATGGATCCTATCCAGCCGATGGGTCGCCACGGCGTCTCGCAGCTATCGTGGCCGCTGACATCTCCGGCTATAGCCGGCTCATGGCAATGGATGAGGAGGGAACGCACGCGCGGGTGAAGCGACATCGGCGCGAGCTCATTGACCCCACCATCATCGAGCATCACGGAAGACTTGTTAAAAGTACGGGTGACGGCTTTCTTGCCATGTTCGACAGCCCTGTCGAAGCCGTCCGCTGCGCCATCGTCATCCAGCAGAGCATGGTCGGGCGCAACGCGGCGCTCCCACGTGAGCAGTGGATCCAATATCGAATTGGCGTCAATCTCGGGGACGTCATTGTCGAGCCTGACGACATCTATGGTGATGGCGTCAACATTGCAGCGCGGCTTGAGGGAATTGCCGATCCGGGAGACCTCTTTATCTCCGGAGGCGTCTACGAACAGATCAAGCATAAACTGGTTTGCGGCTATCAATCGCTCGGCGACCGCCAGGTCAAGAACATCACGGACCCCATCAGAGTTTACAGGGTGCTGCCCGATCCCGCCGCCGTCATCAAGGCGCGGCCCATGCCGGGACTTGCCTTGGCCGTCATCTTGAGCGTGAGCCTGATCGCGGGCGCGGCTGCGGCCACCGCAACGTGGTACTTCTTCGTCTGGCAGCCGAAACATGTGGCCGCCGAACGTTCCCCGGTGCAAACCCCCGCCCCAACCAGAAACCTTGCCACCGCCCCTGCTCCGCAGACGGCACCGGCGACCAATCCAGAGACGCAGCCGTCATCTGCTCCAGCTCGGCCGCAAGCCGCGGTTCCTCCGGCACAGCCGCCCGAAATGCAGGCGATCAGCGAACCGGAAATGGTGACCATTCCCGGGGGCACATTCGCGATGGGCAGCAACGACGACCCGTCCGAGAAGCCGATCCATCAGGTCAAAATCAAATCCTTTGCCATCGGCAAGTACCCGATAACAGTGCGCGAGTGGAACCAATGCGTTGCCGCCAAGGCATGCACCTACAAGGCAACGGGCCAAGATGATGCTCCGGTGACCAATGTGAGCTGGAATGACACGCAACAGTTTACCGAGTGGCTCTCGCGGGTCACTCAAAAGCAATACCGTCTTCCGAGTGAAGCCGAATGGGAGTACGCCGCGCGAGGAGGCACGCAGACCAAATATTGGTGGGGTGACCAGCCTGCGGTCGGTATGGCCAACTGCAAGGGATGCAATGAACCATACGATGCCACGCAGCCTATGAAGGTTGGCAGCGTTAAACCCAATCCCTTTGGTCTGCATGATATGGGCGGCGGCGTTGCTCAATGGGTAACGGACTGCTGGCACAAGAGCTATCAGTCGGCCCCTACCGATGGTTCCACCTGGCTCGATGTCGACTGCTCCTCGCGCGTAATCCGCTCTGGGTCATGGAAGAACGACCTGAGTTACGTTCGGCCCGCGAGCCGCGACAAATACGATACGAACGTACGTTATCCGACGCACGGGTTTCGCGTCGCCCGCTCACTCTAGAAGGCGTGTCATGGACATCACGCGAATTGCATTGTTGTCGGTGGTTCTAACGATGCTGCCGGCAACGTCACATGCTCAAGAAAGACCGGCCCATAAAGACGCATATCTTTATTTCGTATGGCCGCAGGATGGCACGGTTATCAAAGGTGCGTTCTGGTGCCGCTTCGGTCTGCGCAATATGGGGGTCACCCACGCGGGGGACGATTTTGACAACAGCGGCCACCATCATCTGCTTATCGACGTGAATTCACCGCTGGAACCCAACGAACCCATTCCGCAGGACAAGAACCACCTCCACTTCGGTGCAGGGCAGACAGAAACGCGCATAGAATTGCCGCCCGGCAAGCACACGCTCCAGCTTGTCCTTGGTGATGCCAAACACTACCCGTTCAAGCCTCCAGTCGTGTCGAAGAAGATCACGGTCACGATCAAATGAGCAAATCTGGAGGCTCTTCCGTCAACGCGTCAGCACGATGAAATCCGTACCTTGTCCCGTCTCACCGCTGATGCCGTAGTCGGATATGATAAGTGACGAGCCCGCCGTCAGCAATTGAGCGATCCGCTCAGCCGCATCTTGCGGAATTTCGATGCGATTGAGAGCGGCGTTGGCTTTGTCCGGCGTCAGCAAGACGGTCCTGATTGTTTGGGTTTCGCGTCCTTTGTGCAACTTTGCCGGGGTCCTTTGACTGTGCGAAGACTTCTCCGGGATCGATACGACGGTCCAGCGAATTGCCGCACCGTCATTCTGAAATTCCATTGCGGTAAAAACGTGCGTTCCCATCGGCTCCGCACTGTCCTGAATCTTCACAGGGGCATCGAACAGGGGGGTGAAGCCCTGTCGCACGAAGAGCTTGCTCAACTTGCGGCTCACAAAGACGGAGATCGATGCGCCCTTTTTAGGCGCGGCGCCCCCGGAAGCGGGATCAGGACCTTTGGCGTCCGCTTTGACGTCGTCTTGCTTCATGGCATTCGAGACTAGCGATGCATCCGTTGCATCGGCTGTGGCCGTGGCATTGCCCGGCTGACTGGCAGTATCGGATTGCGGCGAAGCGGACGCGACTTTTGGCTTCGGTACAAAAAGGTTCGGGTTACTTGTCTCCGCCGGCCGAATATCGTCGTGCGCGATAATCACACGCGTGCCGCGCTTCGTGAGATGCCAGAGTCGAATGGCAAAGTCATTGGTCAGGCGGATGCAGCCGTGTGACGCCGGATACCCGGGCAAGTCACCCGCGTGCAGCGCGATCCCCGACCAGGTGATGCGCTGCATGTAGGGCATGGGCGCGCCGCTGTAGATGTTCGAGCGATGCCATCTGCTCTTGCTGATGACGCTGAATACGCCGACAGGCGTGGGATGATTCTTGACCCCCGTCGATACGGAAGAGCGTGCGATCAGTGCCCCGTTGTCATAAAGCGAGATCCGCTGATCCGCGATCGAGATAACGATGAGGAGCGGCCCTTTTGCAGCGTCTTTTGCAGCGCCTTTCGCAGCGTCTTGTGGCTGCGCCTTCCTTGTTGAATCAGGTTTTTTGTATCCGCGTTGGTACTTGTGCCTGAAGGTGTGATCGCCCCACCAGGATCTGTACGGGGACCAATACTGATACTGGGCCCGGGCATGAGAGGTCCCTGCCAAATGCATGCTGATTGCAAACGCTGTCAGCACCAGCCAGGTGAACTTTCGTTGCCTCATGTCTGCCCCGGATTTCAAGGGACGATGTGGCGAGAATAAGGATATTGGAAGGCGTCGGTAATATCCGCTTTGGGTCATAAGCGGATAATTCTCAGGCGTTCGCGATCGACTTCCAACGCTTCAGCCGCTCTGCGATCAACTCCGCGCGCCGCCGATCGTCGTTTCCATCCAGGATATCCATGTCCTCTGAGTCGGCGCGCCAGTAAACACCGGCAGTCCGTGCGTTCACAGTCGGATCTGTATCCGAGCGAGTCGTGAAGTACCCGGATGCGCGATCGGTGGACTCCAGCAGGATTTCTCCCGTCCCGTCCAGCTGCGGCGCGTTCGGGTCCCGGGGCCGTTCCCCCTTCCAATAATAGAAAACGCCCGAAGGCTCCTTCCTTTCCTTCACCGCTTCGCACCAGTATCTTGCTGACAGACTTCCATCCTCTCGCCATGAACGGCCCGCCAGTTCAAGCGCGCCGTTGCGATCGCGCAAAATCTTCAAGAGGCTTAGGGCAGAAGGCTCCTTTGCGGTGCGCTCCGTCAAGGAGAACTGCCACCACAGGCCCTCGATGCGTGCGACGCGGCCCTCGTTCACGATGGCCTTCCGAAGCTTCTCGTTGACAACTCTGATCTCGGAGCTCGTCGCTTCGCCGTACCGTATGACTATAAACCCGAGGAGATCGCTCGGAAGCTTCGCGCCGGTCGCATGCAGGATGAAGATTTGGTTCATTCCGAGGACTCCACCGAAAAGACCGGCTTCGAAGACGACATTGTCCCGGGGAGAAGCCTGACCGGAGTCCGTGGGAGGGGATTCGGGCAGACCGGCTGCCGTCCAGTCGTCACGAGCGAATACGAACACGGCGAAGTCGACCTCATGCGCAAGCTCGAAGAGGCGGGCCAGTGTGGTGGTCCCTGGATTAAGGGATGTCGTCCAGGGATCTACGTGCGCGACGTCTTCGAGACCGCGTGTCAGCGCCTGCACCAGCTTCTTCTGCATTCCTGACGAGCCAAGGAAGATGCGAGGCTTGTCCATCGGTTTCTCCAAACCGCTATCATTCGCAGAACCGATCGAAATGTCCACGAAGGGCCAGAGGCGGACTCCAGAGCGAGCATCACAAGACCGCTTGGAGCCCTCGCTTGGTGCCAAAGCCGAGAGGAGCCGTATATTCTCCCCTCGGCTTTCAGTCACCGCTACGCTGCGGTCTTGGCCGCAAGTCCGGAACGCAGGAAGGCCAGCAGGTCGGCATTGATCGTGTCTGCCTGGGTGGTCGGGCTGCCGTGCGGGAAGCCCTTGTAGGTCTTTAGCGTCCCGTTCTTTAGCAGCTTGGCCGACAAGGGCGCGGAGTCGGCGTAGGGAACGATCTGATCGTCATCACCGTGCATCACCAGGACGGGCACCGTGATCTTCTTAAGGTCGCTGGTGAAGTCGGTCTCCGAGAATGCCTTGATGCCGTCGTAGTGCGCCTTGGCGCTCCCCATCATGGACTGCCGCCACCAGTTCTGGATGACGCCGGGGATTGGCTTCGCGCCGGGCCGGTTGAAGCCATAGAAGGGACCGCTCGCGAAATCGAGATAGAATTGCGCCCGGTTGTCGGCGAGCGTCTTGCGCAAGCCGTCGAACACCTCGATCGGCAGGCCGCCCGGGTTGGCCGGCGTCTTCACCATGATCGGCGGCACCGCGCTGATCAGGACCGCCTTCGCGACCCGGCTTTCGCCGTGCCGTCCCAGATAGTGGGTGACCTCGCCGCCGCCGGTGGAATGGCCAACGTGAATGGCGTTCTTCAGGTCGAGATGCGCCGTCAGCGCCGCCAGATCATCGGCATAGTGATCCATGTCGTGACCGTCGCTCACCTGTGTGGACCGGCCATGACCTCGGCGGTCATGAGCTATGACGCGATAGCCGTGCTTGAGGAAAAACAGCATCTGCGTGTCCCAGTCATCGGCCGACAGCGGCCAGCCGTGGCTGAACACGATGGGCTGGCCTTTGCCCCAGTCCTTGTAAAAGATCTCGACGCCGTCTTTGGTCGTAATCGTATTCATGGGTACCTCCTGTGCGGGAAATCGGCTTGGTGCTCTTCGCGTTTCACTGGTGATGGGCCGACACGCTCTTGACGTATTCGGACAGCAGATCAGTCGACGCCAAGCCGCTGACGTCGCCAAGACTCAGGATGCCGATCATCCGCTTGTTCTTGTTGATCACGGGCAACCTGCGAACCTTCAGTTGCTCCATGTGCCGCACCGCCTTGGCGAGGTCATCCTCATCGCTGCAGCAATGGATGCCGGGAGTCATCACATCGCGTGCTGTCGCGCGGCCGGGATCGAAGCTTTCCTCCGCCAACCCCTTACATACGATGTCGCGGTCGGTCACCATTCCGATGAGCTGATCTTTCTCTCCGATTGGAATGGCGCCTACATCATGCTTGCGCATCAATTTCGCGAGTTCGATGACGGGGGTGTCGGGACCAACCCATTCAACGCCCTTGTGCATCGCTTCTTTGACTTTCATGGCAGACCTCCGTTGGTGGAAAATGCACCCCCCAAATTGCTGGAAGGAAATGCTGGAACTTATGGAATTCTGCCGACAACGAACGGCAAAGACGATTGGACTGAGGTCCAATCGTCTTTGACTCGCGAATGTCTGCTTTATTCCGATCCAACCAACGACAGCACCACGAGAAAGTTGGATGAATCGCCTCGCACCGTGCTCCGTTCTGGCTGATTGACACCATCGCAGCGCCATCGCCCTGCATCTTGTTCAACTGATGCCAGGACGGTAAACAGCCAAGGGTCGACGCAGTTATTTTAGGGAACCACCCGCGAAGCGATGACGGTTTTGCTTTATTTCGTATCGTTTGCTTCGCTGTTTGCGCTGTTTGCAAGCGTCGTTGCAGGAACATTTTGGCTCCTGGCCAAATGTCTTCGAGCGCTCATCGCCCCGCGCGCCACCCCCAAACGTCGCAGCGATGCCTCCGTCGATCTCCACCCGCATCATCTGAAACGGGCCGGGCAATAATTGCTGAGCCTCCGCGCGGCGCAGGGAGCCCTCGGCCAAACAACGATCTCCCATTAACCGATGGTTAAGCGGTCCGGCCGAAGTTCGATCGGACATTGCTAAGCACGATTCGTCCGCTTCGCTGCCGTTCGCGTACCCCGAATGACGCGTTCGGTCTCGCTCCAACAGGAAGCGGTCGACGATGAAATTCATTGAACCTGCCTTTGACCGTGCGGGAGAATTCTGGCCAGCGTCATCAGACGCTCCGCAGCGGGATATCAGCGCTCTCGAAAATACAATTGCGAGGCAATCCTCAGAATTGGATCTGCGCCTTACCGAAGTTCTCGAACTATACAATATGCAAAGCCGGCAGGCCGGCGAGTTGCAGGCCGCGCGGGAAGAAATAGAACGGCTTAAGCAGACCATTTCGGAGTTGCAAAGAGTTGCGAAGCAGCAAAGGGTGAATGCCGCTGTCGCACAGGACAAAATTGCCTGCCTGGAACACGACAAGGCAGTTTTGCGCGAGCAGCTCGACACGCTCGCGGACCAGATGGCTGCACTCGACGCAAGGAAAGCGAACGCCGCCGCGGCACTCGAGCAGATCAGCTACCTGAACTCAGAACTGGCAGTTGCTACGGCGGACCGGTTCAAGCTTGTAGCAAGCGTCCAGGGTGAAAAGAGGCGGCACAATCAGCAGGCATCTTTCTGGCAGGACAAAATCAAAAGCGCGGAGGTCAGGGCTGAGACCCGAGAGATGCATGTCAAACATCTCGAAGCGGTCCGCGGCAGGCTCGACAAGCGCATTCAGGTTCTCGAGGCTCTGCTCGAAAGCGAGCGCGAGGTTGCCGAACGAAAAATAGCCCGGTTGACCGACGAGCTTGAACGCTATTGCTCGTCCTCGGCCACTGGGAAGCGCTCCGATGTCCGCTAAGGGCCATTAGATGGGGTAATCGGCCGGGCGATCTTTGTGGATAGCTGAAGATTTTGGGTGCTGCGCTTCAGGCTGATGGTGAAACGAGGTCACCGTGGTTACGGGCCTCAAGCATCAGAAGGAGAAGCGCAGCATGGAGCATTTTGCCGGACTGGACGTCTCAGTCAAGGAAACGAGCATCTGCATTGTGGATGACACGGGCAGGATCGTTCGCGAAGCCAAGGTTGCGAGCGAACCCGGAGCTCTGCTGCAGGTGCTGAAGAACAATGCCTATCACTTCAAGCGGATTGGACTGGAAGCCGGGCCACTGTCGCAGTGGCTTTACAGCGCTCTCGCTGAGTCGGGCTTGCCGGTGATCTGCGTCGAGACGCGGCACATGCGAGCGGTGTTGCAGGCGCAGATCAACAAGACCGACCGTAACGATGCCCGCGGTATGGCGCAGATGATGCGGGCGGGACTTTATCGTCCGGTGCATGTGAAGACGTTACGCAGCCAGAAGCTGCGCATGCTGCTGACCCATCGCAAGCTGCTGCAGTCGAAGGCCATCGCCGTCGAGAATGACCTGCGCGGAACCTTGCGTAACTTCGGCCTCAAGGTCGGGATCGTTGGCAAGCTGAAGTTCGAGGCGCGCATCAAGGAACTGGTCGAGAATCTCCCCGATCTGGCCATCCTGGTCGAGCCGCTGCTCGTGGTCCGCCGGGTGCTGCGCGAACAGATCGCCGTGCTGCACCGCCGCGTGCTGGCCATCGTGCAGGACGATGCGGTGTGCCGGCGCCTGATGACGACCCCGGGTGTTGGTCCGGTGGTGGCGCTGACATTCCGCGCCACCGTCGATGTGCCCGCGCGCTTTCGAAACTCCAAGGCAGTCGGGGCGGTATTGGGTCTGACCCCGTCCAGGTATCAATCGGGCGAGATCAATCGAACCGGCGCGATATCAAAATGCGGGGACGAGATGATGCGAGTGATGCTCTACGAAGCGGCCCAGAGCATGCTGGTACGCTCAGCCAAATGGTCCTGGCTCAAGGCCTGGGCGATGCAGATCGCCAGGCGCCGCGGCATGAAGAAGGCAATCGTCGCGCTGGCGCGTCGCTTGGCTGTCATCATGCACCGCATCTGGGTTGACGGCACCGAGTTCCGCTGGAGCAAGAACGCTGTTGCAGCGTGAGCGCTGTACATAATCAAACCGGATAGGAGAAACACGAGTTCCACCTCGCGGTGGCATGATGTCCCTCACGGGACGATGGATGAGGTGAGTTCGCAATGTCCGCTGGACCTGCCGTTCGTCTGACGGCAAGGCCGCCCAATAGATTGTTCCACCTCGTTCTCGAATCCCGTGATGGAAGGGCCTTGGTGCCGATTCCGAAGAGAAGCACGAGCCCGTGAGTGACATCGACACTGTGGTCGTGGACAGTCTGAAAACGCTTGACCCCAATCGGCCGATTAGAGAAGCGGACATTTTCTTTGACGTGCCGATGTCCATTTTCGGGGTAAAGCGGACATGCCGTTTTGCACTGCAAATGTCCGCTTTTGACCCAAAGCAGGCTCGCGCAATTCGCGATCTGGGTTGGCGATGAAAGCCCGCCAGATTTGCCGCTTGGCCGACCTTATTCGCGGACCCAGCCGAAACCTGTTCCATTGCTGGCGGCTCTATCACGTCGAAGTACGCACCACGACGATCACGGCTCAAAGCAATTTGTCAGTTACGCACGCCTTAAGGGCGTGTGGCACCACTGCTTCAGGAACTTCAATGGTTTGGTCGCGCCCATTCTTTGTGCGTGTGATCCGATAACAGTGCGTGTCGCGCTCGTTTCCCACTTCCTGCGAACGGGGCGGTTTCTGGAACAAGGCCTCGACCCAAGCCTGGTCGGCACGGGAGAGCGCTGAAATCTCAGTCTCCCCGCTGCTCTTTATTTTCGAGCCGGGCAATCCGAAACCGGCCAATCCCCCGATCTTCTCGATCTTTACCGTGCCCATTGCCTTTCCTTGTTCAAGCTCTATGGGCGGCGCGCTACAGCCCGACCTTTTTCCATCCGGCGTCGACTGCACGAGCAAGAGCATTGTTGTTGGGATAGAGCTCAGCCGCGACAGTACGGGTACGATCTGCAAACGCCGACATTTTTAGGTTGGGTGCAGGGCCGAAGCCCGTCATTGACCTATACCATATCTGGCCAACCTCGTCCCAACTGTTACCGCCGACGGCTTTTGCGATCGTGTAAAAAGCCAAATTGGGAGGTCCGCTGCTCAAGTGCGGATCCATACCGGGCTTGACCTGTGAGTATTTGGTCGGCTGTGGCGCAAGGCAATGTTTCGCATCGGGATCGGCCATGTCGCGCAGGCAGGTATAGCCGCTCTCAAGTGCAGAAGGCCCCATAATGTCTTTACCGATGAGCCAGTCGGCTTGCTTGACGTTCTGATTTGCTTCCCATTGACGGAACATCGAGCCGAAACAGTCCGACAGGCTCTCATTCAGGCCGCCGGCTTCGTTCGTGTAGCCAAGCTGGAGACTGTACTGGGTCACGCCATGGGTCAGCTCGTGGCCGATGACGTCGTTGCCTTTTGAGAAGTCGACGAAGATCGAGCCATCCCCATCGCCGTACGTCATCTGCGAACCGTTCCAAAAGGCGTTGTTGTAGCGCACGCCATAGTGGATTGACGAAATCAGGGTCATTCCCGCGTCATCGATCGAATTTCGGCCGAACACCTGCGAATAGAATCCCTCAACCGATTTCGTTTCCGAAAAAACCTGCTTTGCGGTTGCATCCGGTGAAGTCGCCGGATTGAGGATTTGAACCCCGGGTAAGGTTTGACCGTGGTGACAGTCATACACGGTGACAGCCGGCGCGAGAGCGACTGTGGGTGCCTCGGCCATCAACCCTGCAACGCGGGTTAACTTGGCCGCTTGGGCCCGAAGCCGTCGCAATTGGACGTCAATCTTGATTGTGTCGGCGAAGTTCTTCCTTTGCTCTTCTGAAAATTTGCGGTCGGCTGCGAGGCGCTTCAACACGCGTTCGGGCACGATCTGACACATGCAGCACATGATATATTCTCCTCTTTCGATATCGGTGCTGTGATATCGGAAAGCTGCGCGGGCCAATATTAAATGGCTCACACTTGCGGAAATAACTCTGCCAATAGCAGATATGGTCGCAGTTCGCGCAACACGCGGACAATAAAAATAAAATATGCGGCATCATCGCCGCATCACGTTACCTCCGATCTCAACGCGGAGAGTTACATTATTCCGTTCCAATAAATCTTTGCTGCAAAGGTAGTGTGCTGTTCCTCGAACGGAGAGAACGCGATATGGCAAGTACACGCCGAAACGTCTGGGCGCTGGGATCGGACTGGGCGGATCCGATCCTCTGGTATGCACGCGGCGTCAAGGCGATGAAGGCGCGCGCGCTCAACGACAGGACCAGCTGGCGGTTCTACGCCGCGATCCACGGGATCTTCCCGCCGTTGTGGCAGCAGTACGGCTATCTCAGCTCCACCGATACGCCGCCAAGCCAAGCCGACAGGAATACCTACTGGAACCAGTGTCAGCACGGCAGCTGGTATTTTCTGCCCTGGCACCGCGGCTATCTGATCGCGTTCGAGGCCGTTATTCGCGATGCGGTGGTCAGTCTGGGCGGACCCAACGACTGGGCGCTGCCGTACTGGAATTACTTCAAGCAGGAGGGGCTGCCACTCGCCTTCGGATCCGCTAACTGGCCGGACGGCACCGGCGACAACCCGCTTTTTGTCGAACAGCGCTACGGCCCGAACGGTGATGGCAACATTTTCGTGCCGCTGAGCGATGTCAACATGAACGCGCTCGGCGAGCCGGACTTCGAGGGCGTGGCGAGCGGCGGCAGCCCGGGCTTCGGCGGCGTCGGCACCGGATTCGAGCATGGAGGCAGGACCCACGGCGGAATCGAGACGCAGCCGCATGATTGGGTGCATGGCCTGGTCGGAGGCCAACTGTCACCGCAAGAGCCTGGACTGATGTCCGATCCGGACACGGCCGGGCTGGATCCGATCTTCTGGCTGCATCATGCGAATATTGACCGGCTGTGGGAGGTATGGCGGCAGAACCCGACCACCCACGTGGATCCGTCCAAGGCGAGCTGGATCAATGGGCCCGCATCGACCGGCGAGCACGCCTTCGTATTGCCGATGCCAGGAGGGAGAAGTTGGACCTACATGCCCGGCGAGATGAGTGATCTGTCGAGGCTCGGATATAATTACGACGATCTGTCGGCGCCGCCGTCCCCGCTCGTGGCGCGGCTCGAGCGGCTCGGCGTTGGTGTTACGGAAGCGACCGCAGTTGCCCGGAGGGCCGCCATGGCTGGATCCAAGACCGTCGAACTACTCGGCGCAAACAACGAGAGCATCCGTTTGTCCGGCGCGGAGGCCAGGACCTCAATAGCGCTCGACCCCGCGGTTCAGCGCAGGTTGTCAACCAACCTGACCGAGGCAGCCACGACGTCGGCCGCCCCTGACCGCGTTTTTCTGAACCTGGAGAATGTGCGCGGTATCAGCGACGCGACCGCCTTCAACGTCTATATCAACGTGCCCGAAGGCGAAAATCCGGCCAACTATCCCGACAACCTGGCAGGCAGCGTGGCGTTGTTCGGCGTGCGCAAGGCGTCGGTGGCTGACGATAAGCACGCCGGCGACGGGCTTACCTACGTCCTTGAGATTTCCGACATTATCGACAGGCTGCATCTGTCCCGCGCCATCGACGCGGGGCAACTACACGTGCTGCTGGTGCCGCGAAACCCGGTGGCGACTGAGGCCCAAATCAGCATCGGTCGCATAAGCGTGTTCCGGCAGAGCAATTGAGCGGGATCGCCTGATGTGGTCCGCCACGCGCCGGTTCGATGCATGGCTCGCCGTGCTGATATCGATCAGCCTGGTCGCTTGGCCTTTGCTTGCACTCTACTGGACTGATGTGACGCTCCCCGAGTTCTGCTCCGCCGGCCGGCGCATGCTGCTGTCAGATTCGCTCAACCTGGCATTCGTGTTCAATTCCGCGGCGCCACTCGCGTCGGGCTGGCTGCTGATGCTCGCCGCCATGACGCCGCCGCTGGTCGTCGGGCCGCTGAGGCATATTCGGGAGCGCAGCTTCGCGCGCCGGAGGGCGCGTGCGATGTTTCTATTTGTCATCGGATATGGGGCAGTGTGGATGATCGCGGGCATGGGCTTGCAAGTCATGGCGCTCGTGGCGCAACTGGCTGCGTCCGATACTCTCATATGCCTCGCACTTTCGGCAGCGGCGGCAATGCTGTGGCAGGTTTCGCCCGCCAAGCAGTGGTGCCTAAACCGATGTCATCGCCGGCCACAACTCGCCGCGTTCGGCGTCCCGGCGGATCGCGCCGCGTTTAATTTCGGGCTGACTCACGGCGCCTCGTGCGTCGGCGCATGCTGGGCGTTAATGCTGCTGCCGTTGTTCGTCGGACAGGGACACGTTTTGACGATGTTGGCCGTCATGCTTTTTGCTTTTGCGGAGCGGCTCGAAAACGCCGCGCCGCTTGCATGGCGCTGGCGCGGACCCGGCAAAGCCCTTCGGATCATTGCGGCGCAAGCCCGCATGCATTTGGCGCCGCGCACCATCAAGATAGCCTCACAGTAAAGCGGACATGACCATCGCAAGGCAAAATGTCCGCTAATGACCCAAAGCGGACACGCACATAAAAAATTGACACCGCAGTGTCCGCCACCGAACTGAAACGAGATATTAGATGAACTAAGTTTGGCGCGGCGAAATGGGAGCTTGGGTCCCCGGCACGACCGAGATATGGACCTCACGGCGTGCCGGAGACAGACGAACCACTTGGTGTGCCTAGGAATGCCCCAAGAGTTCATCCGAAGTTATGAACGCTCGAAAGCAAGGCGAAGGCATTGATGTAGGTCAGGTCAAGGTTCCAATGTCCCTGACCCGATAGCGGCGCTGGTCAGGGCGAAACCCTCGGGCGAAAGCTCGGGGGTTTTTGTTGACGCGGATGCCGCGCGCCATGTCCGCTTTCGGGGGTTATCAGTCATCGCTCAAACATCCCTGTCACGCGAAATTCCCAAGGAATGAACATCTGCATGACGTCGATAGAGGTTGGGTAAATTATAACGGACGAGGCGCTGATCTCGACCGGCCTGCCACTGTGATGAAGTAGATTGCCGTTGGCGTCGCGCAGCGGCTTCCCCAGCCGGAGGGGGTTCGGACGACCGAGGCCAGGGTGATCGACGAGCCAGCCGCCGATCTCGGCGGGGGTCTTTTGATCGTCGCCGGTTTGACCCGTTGTTTGCGCCCTCGACATTTGGGTCGTACACAGCAGAGTGCAGCCGACCACAGCGCAAAGGCTTGCGATACCGGTGAGGCGCAAGAGATTCCTCCCTCGCTCTCGTGCGACATCGGGGATTACCCGATGACCTTTGGCCTTGCCCGGGGGGTTCTAATTTAGCGCTGATGGAATGAAAAGGTCCGCTTCCATCCGAGCGAACGCGTGGCTCATGTCCGCTATTGGCACTTAGCGGACATCGGCTTGTGCGCTGCACATGTCTGCTTTTGACCCAAAGCGGACATCGGGGGTCGCAAAGTGCTAAGCTTTAAGCCTTGCATTAGGTGTGTTTTTCAGGGGCCCATGAAGCGAAGGCGACTATTCGGTGCGGAAGCGTCTGAACGATCCGGCAGCTAGCTAGTTTGCAAAGTGGTCAATTTCGAAAGGAAGCTACATGGCTTACAAACCGAATTACGGTCTGCAACGCGCTGATCGCAATCGTGCAGCACAAGCACGGAGCGAGCAAAAACAGCGAAAGAGAGAGGAAAAATCTGCTCAACGCAAAGCCGAACGTGCAGTAGAGATTAAAAGCTCATCTGACGATGATAAGGCACAATGAGGAGAGGTCGATGAACGCCGCTGAATCTAAAGGTCTTAAGAAGGGCGGCCGCGTTTATTGGCGAGGTGATGCCACTGACGGCGGCATTATCACCGAAATGAGTTGGGATGCAGTCACGATCACCTGGGACAATGGTCAGGTGGCCACCGTGCACCATGGGGACATGCGCGAGATCCAGCGAGCGCCAGCAAAGCCTACTATTGTGTAGGTACTATGTCCGGTCGGAGTTCTGCTTCTGATGGGCATAAAGCGGACATTGATCGGCACTCGGACCAAATGCATCGGCAGCGAATGCCCCAAAGCGCGAAAGCGCCCCTCCGATCATTGACCCGCCATGCCATTGGTACTATGCCGCAAGTGGATACGCGGAGCCGTCGCGCTAACTCGATTCGGCGCATCTAGCGGTCGTTTTCAGGACAAATTTCCCTCGAAGTGCAGGAGCGAGCCAATGGCCCGTGTCACCGTAGAAGATTGTGTCGATAAAGTTGAGAACCGCTTCGAGCTCATCCTTGTGGCGAGTCACCGGGCTCGCATGATTTCGTCGGGGTCGAAGATAACCGTTGAGCGCGACAACGACAAGAATCCGGTCGTAGCGTTGCGCGAAATAGCCGAAACCACCGTGTCACCTGGCGACCTCAAGGAAGACCTCATTCATAGCCTGCAGAAATACGTCGAGGTCGACGAGGCGGAGCCCGGGGAGCCGCTAATCGGCACCAGTAACGCCACCGTCGACTCCGGCGATACCGAGGTGACATCTGAGCACATGACCGAAGAAGATTTGCTTAAGGGCATCGAGGGCCTGGCGCTGGTACCGCGGGAAGAGCCGGAGGAAGACCTGCGGGAAGAGGACGCCAATCTCCGCTATTGAGAATTGAGCTGTCCAATCGCAACATCTAATCGGATTTCGGAGAGAACGCCGCGAGGTGGTCTTTCTGTTTGCGCAGATCATGTGGATGTCCGCTGTTGGCACTTAGCGGGCATTTCGACCGAGCCGCCGAATGTCCGCTTTCAGGGGCAAAGCGGGCATGACGCAGGCGTCGCGCCGCGACCACACTATATTGCTCGCCTTTTACCGAGGCGGGACCGTCCAGCTGACGGCGGCCACAGTCGGATCAGCGAAGCACCGGCGAATAAAATCACGTCGGTGTAGTAGCATCCCATGAGGCGCGAGCATGAAAACCTGTCCAGACTGTAACGGTGATGGTGTCATTGAAAAAGGCACGGATGATGAACAGCAGTGCCCAACGTGCGGTGGCTGTGGTTTCGTACCTGATGACGACGACGGCCAGGAAGAAGTAATAAAGACAAGGCAGCCGAATTGAGTTTGTGCGGCAGTAGACTTGCAGCGTTCGCACGCCGTGGGCGCGGACTGAGGCGATGGTTGACGCTCATGTCCGCTGTTGGGGGCAAAGCGGACATCGCTCCCACATCGCAAAATGTCCGCTAATGACCCAAAGCGGACATGCGAGCGGTGACCAATCGACACGTAAACGGATGTTATATGAGCCGCTGATTTTCGGCGACTATACTGAAGCTGTACCCGTTGATATGGATCAAAAGAAATTGACCATGTAAATGCATTGTGTGGCTGGGTATTACTATGACAGCCCAAAAGACCGAAGCATCTCACGCAACTCATTCACACAGCCTGCCGGCACTGAGCTTAGCCGCCCTTGGTGTGGTCTATGGCGACATCGGCACCAGCCCGCTCTACACGCTGAAGGTCGTGCTCGACGCCTCGGGTAAGCATCCGGGACCGGAGGCAATTCTCGGCGCGCTGTCGCTGATTGTGTGGACGCTCATCATCATCACCACTGTGAAATACATCATCCTGGCCCTCCGGGTGGACAATGAAGGCGAAGGTGGCGTTTTCGCATTGATGACGCTTCTGAGCCGGACGCCGGGGCGGCACGGCCTCGTCCTGCTCATCGGCATGTTCGGCGCGGCGCTGGTGTATGGCGACTGCGCGCTCACGCCGGCGATCTCGGTGCTGTCGGCATTGGAGGGGTTGGACGTCATAGCATCTGACCTCGACCGCTACGTGTTGCCGGGGGCCGTGGCGATTCTTGCCGCCCTGTTCGCCGTGCAGCGGTGGGGGACGGCGTACATCGGTCAATTCTTGGGGCCGATCATGGCGATCTGGTTCGCGGTGCTCGCGCTGCTGGGCCTGTGGGGGATCGCACACTACCCGGCAGTGTTGTGGGCCATCAATCCGACACTGGGCCTGCACTATCTGTTTACGGGCGGCGGCAATGTCATGCTGGTGCTCGGCGGCGTGTTTCTTTGCGTCACCGGGGCGGAGGCGCTGTATGCCGACCTCGGCCATTTCGGCCGGAGGCCGATCTGGGTGGGCTGGTGGTTCGTGTTCCCGGCGCTGGTCCTGAACTACGCGGGACAGGCGGCGATCGTGCTGGCCGGCGGGCCGGTCGAGGGGAGTCTCTTCTTCCGCCTCTGCCCCACGCCGGTGCTGCTGTTGCCGCTGGTCATACTGGCCACGGTCGCAACCGCCGTCGCGAGCCAGGCGGTCATCACCGGCGCCTTCTCGATGACGCGCCAGGCGATCCAGCTGGGCTGCCTGCCGCGGCTGCGAATCATCCAGACCTCGGCCGCGGGCTATGGCCAGATCTACCTGCCCGCGGTGAACTGGCTGCTGATGGCGGCGACGCTGACGCTTGCGATCGGCTTCGGAACCTCAGACAACCTCGCCGCCGCCTATGGAATCGCGGTGTCGGCGGACATGGTGGTAACAACCCTCCTGTTGTCCATTGCGATACGCGAGATTTGGGGCTGGCCAATGCCGGCAGTGATCGGAATTGGCGTCGGGTTCGCCACGGTGGAGGGAGGCTTTCTGTCCGCCAACCTGTTGAAATTCACCGAGGGCGGATGGGTCCCGGTGCTGCTCGCCATCGTGCTCTTCACCCTGATGCGGATCTGGCAGACGGGTATCGCGGCGGTGCAGAAACTGGCGGATGAAATGCAGATTCCGATCGGCGATATTGTGGCGCAGATCGACAGAGGGGAAATTCGGCGCGTGCCCGGCACCGGCGTTTTCGTGGCGCGCATCACGCGAGACATTCCGCCGATCGTAGTCTGGCACCTCAGACACATCCGTTCGCTGCACGACTCGATCGTGATTCTTGACGTGCTCACCGCGTTCGTCCCCTACGTGGCAGCCGAGGACCGATTGGAGATACGCGAGATCGCCCCGCGGATCTGGCGGGCCCATGCGCGTTTCGGTTTCATGGAGCAGCCGGATCTACCAGCCCTGCTGCAGCAAGCTCAGGCAAAGGGCTTGCCGGTGGATGCCGCCAACGCAACTTATTTTATCGGGCACGTGACGATCGTGCCACGCGAGGATGGCAAGGGGTTGCCGCGTCTGGTGCTGGCTACGATTGCATTCCTGAGGCGTAATTCGGTCGAGGCAATTGAGTATTTTCGCTTGCCGAGGGATATGGTTGTTGAGATAGGGCGCCAGTTCGCTATCTGATCCTGACATTTGAGACCAGCGCTACTGACCCTTAATAGAAAATCTGTCAACCAAGCAATTCTGTCGGTCTTCGAGCGGCCGCGTGACGCGAGCAGTCGCTGCTCGCTACCGCGCGGACGAGATGATCCAATGAATGGGGGAATGTCTGCTATTGGCACTTAGCGGACACGGGCTAGTGCACCGCACATGTCCGCTTTCGGGGGTAAAGCGGACACGTTAGACGGCTGATCATACGGTTGCGCCGACACCGCCTATGGTAGCCTGCGCCCGAATGGCGTGACCACCGTTACGTTGGCTGGATCATGAGACTGCTGAAGCGCTTCTTGCAGCGTTTGGTCATCCTCGGGCTGGGCATCTTCAGCGTCTGGCTTATTGTCTTTGTTATCTTCGAATTTGCCGACCGCAGGCTGCCATGGTTTCTGGCTTTGGCTGTCACTTACGGAGTCGCAGCATACATTGTCTTGCCGCGTATCGTTCGCATGGGTCTCAAGATCCTCCAGCGCAAGCGGGTGCCAAGCTATACGATTACCGGAGACGGGTTGCCCGGCGACCCCGTCAATCTTGTGCTCGTCGGTACGCTTCAACAGCTGCACACTGCATTTGCAACTGCCGGCTGGTCGGAGGCCGACCGGTTGGGGCTGGCAAGCTCGTGGCGCATGGTCCGGGCATTCGTATTTAACTCGCCCTACCCGACCGCCCCGTTCAGCACGCTTTACCTTTTCGGACGCGGCCAGGATATCGGCTTCCAGAAGGCAATCGATGACAGCCCACGGAAGCGTCATCACATTCGATTCTGGGCCCTGGACACGGCGCTCGTCGAGGCCACATTGGGAACGGCCAAGTTCTGGCTAAACACCGATCGACCGCCGAACGATGCGCATGTTTACTGGATCGGAGCCGGGACCAAGGATACCGGTTTCTCACTGACCCAACTCACATTCCAGATCACCCATGCGACCGATTCGGATACGAACGCCGAGCGGGATTTTATCATCGCCGAGTTGGGGAATAACCAACTCATCGGAGACGTGAGCAAGGTTCAAGCGGGTCAGCACATCGAACACATCAATCACTACGTTACCGATGGCGAAATCGCGCTGGCTAACCTGACGATGGCTGGCGCATAATCACATCCGCCGACGGACAAAGGAGGCTGCCATGCCCTCTGTCGACCAACTCATCGTCTGGATCGTTGTTGGACTGCTCGGCGGCGGGCTCGCCGGGGCATTGACGACCTGGGAGCGCGGGGGCTTCGGCCTCTTTCGCAATCTGGCGCTTGGCCTTGCGGGTGCTCTCATCGGCGGGCTGTTGTTCCGCGTATTCGGGATTTGGCCGGGCCTGGACAAGATCGCCATCTCGCTTCGTGACGTCGTTGCCGCCGTCGTGGGCTCACTTCTTTTGCTCGCGGCGCTCTGGCTTTGGCGAAAATTCGGATCGTCGGAAGCAAGCCAGTGAGCTTGATGTCCGCCTAAGGCCCTTGACGCGGAATCGGGGCAAACCGTGACGCGCATCCTTGTCACCGGCGTACCCTGGTCCAACTGCGATTTGAAGGCGTCCGGCGCCTCGCCCGCGACTAAGTATCGGCAGGCGCCTACACACCTACAGCTGTCTTGCAAAAAATTCGCAAAGCGCCAGAATTGCCGGCACGACCCGTTGAATCCTGGATTCGGCGGATTTTCCTCCGCCGATCTTTGAGCGATCTTGGAGGATGACATGGCGACACTCACGCGATCGCAAAGGCTGTTGGTTTCCGCCGGAGCCGGGGCGCTCGGCGGGGCTGCGCTGCTGACGGTGCTGGGCGGAAACATTTTTACTGTGGCGGGCGCCGGCGCAACCGCCATGGACGCGGCATCGGACGCGTCGTCGCCGTTCGTCGGCGCGGATTTTCCGGTCTGTCACACGCCGGCCGCAACCGGTATGCCGAATATAATGCTTCGCCTGGCACAGACCGAAGTGCCCCGCGCGGAGATGAGCGCAGCCAGATCGGCGCCGGCATTCGCAGACACCGAGCCGCCGCTGTGGGCCGGCCTCGGCACCGTCACTTACAAGATTACGACCGCGAATGAACGCGCACAGGCCTATTTCGATCAGGGCCTGCGTCTCGCCTACGCGTTTAATCACGGCGAGGCGCAGCGTGCTTTCCGTATGGCGCAGAAGATCGATCCCGGCTGCGCCATGTGTTTTTGGGGCGAGGCGCTGGTGCTCGGTCCCAACATCAATCTTCCGATGCAGGAAGATGCGGTTGCTCCGGCCTTCGCTGCCGCGCAGAAGGCGAAGGCGCTTGCCGGCAAGGCAAACCCACGCGAGCAGGCGCTGATTGGCGCCATCACAGCGCGCTACGGCAGCGATCCGAAGGCCGCCCGCCCCCCACTTGACGCAGCCTACGCGACGGAAATGGCGAAGGTCGCGGCGCAGTATCCCGACGACGACGAAATCGCCACGCTCTATGCGGAGGCGGTCATGGACCTCAGCCCGTGGAATTACTGGAAGCCGGGCGGACGCGAACCCAATCCGCAAAGCATGCCGATCGTGCCGACGCTGGAGCGCGTGCTCGCTCGCAACGCCAATCATCCCGGTGCAATTCACCTCTACATCCACGCCGTTGAAGCGTCGGACCGGCCCAAGCGCGCGGAGCCTTATGCCGATCGGCTGCGCGGCGCGATCCCTGGCGCCGGCCATCTCGTGCACATGCCGAGCCACATCTACTATCGGGTCGGGCGCTATCTCGATGCGCTGAAGGACAACAAGACCGCGGTCGAGGTCGATGAAAAATACCTGGCCGATACCAACGCGCCGATGGGCGTGTATCGGCTCGGCTATTATCCGCATAACGTGCACTTCGTGATGGCGTCGGCGCAGTTGGCCGGGGACGGCCAGACCGTCATCGCGGCGGCGGAGAAGCTGAGCAAGCTTATTCCAGACGAAGCCGCGCGTGGTATTGCGATGGTACAGCCGGTCAAGGCGGCGCCGTATTTCGCGCACGCGCAATTCAGTACGCCCGAGACCATCCTTGCGCTGCCCGATCCCGGCGATACGATTCCCTATGTCACGGCGATGTGGCTCTATGCGCGAGGCGTGGCACACGCAGCGCGCGGCGACTTCGCGGGCGCGGCAGCAACGGCAGACCTCATCGAGACGCTCGAGCGAACGTCGGATTTCAAGTTATTGAAGGAATCGAACGTTCCGGCGCAGGAGGTGCTTCGCATCGCTCGCACGCTGATCCTGGCACGCGTCGCACAGGCCAGAGGCGACACCCGCACCGCCATCGTGCGGTTCGAGCGAGCCGCCGCCTTGCAGGACGCGCTGCCCTACACCGAGCCGCCGTACTGGTATTACCCGATCCGTCAATCTCTCGCCGCTGCCCTGCTGCAGGCTGGCCGGTATGCGGACGCGGAGAAGCAGTTCAAGCGAGCGCTCAGCCGGGCGCCAGCCAATGGCTGGTCATATTACGGGCTCGCGGAACTGCATAAGGCACGCGGCAACACCGCCGCCGCACAGAAGGCCGAGGCTGACCTTGCCAAAACGTGGATCGGCGACCGCAAATTGTTGCAAATTTCCAATCTCTGAAATTTGCAATGTAAGGTCCGCCCGTGAC
>CAVQYD010000005.1:0-201591 GCA_963718035.1 uncultured Alphaproteobacteria bacterium
CGGTTCCGCGAAAGCCCTGCCTTGTCTGCGACGTCCCCCAGCACCCGCCTCATCGTCCTGCGACGCCTGTCCGAAACGCTGGCAACCGCCGCGATCGGCGGCGCCGCGCTCGGGCTCATCGGCGTTCCTGCCGGGTGGCTGTCAGGCTCGATCCTCGCGGTGGCCGGATCGGCGATCGCCGGCCGGCCGATGCTGATCCCGACGCTGCTGATGCGGGCGATCTTCGTGCTGATCGGCACCTCGCTTGGCGCCGTGGTGACGCCCGAAACTCTGCACGGAATGGCAACCTATCCGCTCAGTATTGCGGTCCTGATTCTCGCAATGGCGGTCATTTCCGTCGGCGGCGCAGGGTATCTGCGCCTTGTGCACCGGTGGGGGACGGTCGATTCCTACCTTGCGGCCGCACCGGGCGGCATGTCGCAAGTCCTGGCGCTCGGCGCCGAGCTCGGTGGAGACCTTCGGGCGATCGCGATCGTGCAAAGCATCCGGGTTGTCGTGATTGCCGTCGGCCTTCCGGCCGGCCTGTCGCTGCTCGGACTTGTCGGCCATGCGGCACCGAGAATGACCGGCCCGCTCAGCCTCGATGTGCTCGACGAGCTGGCCATCCTGCTTGCGGCATCGACCGTCGTCGCGATCATCGCCTATCGAATCCGCTTTCCGGGCGGGTTGCTCTTCGGCGCCATGCTCACCTCTGCGATCCTGCACGGAAGCGGGATTATCCATGCCGTGATGCCGTGGTGGGTCGCAAACACGGCGATGGTCGCGATGGGCGCTATTACCGGCTCGCGCTTTGCCAACACCTCGCCGCGGATGCTGCTGAATTTTGTCGCCGCCGCTTTCGGCTCGTTCGCGGTTGCGGTCGCGATATCCGCGGTTTTCGCGGCGATCCTTATCAGCCTGCTGTCGTTGCGTGTCGCCGAGGTGATGATCGCCTTTGCGCCGGGATCGGTCGACGCCATGATGCTGCTGGCGCTGGCGCTCAGCCTCGACCCCGTCTACGTCGGGGCGCACCACCTCACGCGCATCTTCTTCGTGTCGCTGACCATGCCGCTGCTGGCGCGCTACAGCGCCCGCGCGCAAAAGACGACAGGCGAAAGCGCGAAACGGCCGATAAAACCGCCGCCATTCCAGGATTGATAAGTAGGCGTGGATTTATTCCGCTGCGGCCGCCTGCTTGCCCCGGCGCAATCCGAGCCGATCCCAGACGTCGACCAGCGCTTCGGCAAGCGCATCGACCAATGCATCGTCATGGTACGGCGAGGGCGTGATGCGGAGACGCTCCATCCCGCGCGGCACGGTCGGATAGTTGATCGGCTGGATATAGATGCCATGCTCGGCAAGCAGCAGATCGCTTGCCGCCTTGCACTTCTCCGGATCGCCGACGAGAACCGGTACGATATGTGTCGTGCTCGGCATCACCGGCAAGCCCGCTGCATTGAGAACGGCTTTTACGCGGGCGGCGCGTTCCTGGTGGCGCTCGCGCTCCCAACTTGACGTCTTGAGATGACGGATCGCCGCAGAGGCCGCGGCGCAGATCGCGGGCGGCAGCGCGGTGGTGAAGATGAAGCCCGGCGCATAGGAGCGCACCGCATCGACGACATCTTCACTGGTTGCGATGTAGCCGCCAAGGCAGCCGAACGCCTTGGCAAGCGTTCCCTCGATCACGTCGACACGTCCCATTGCGTTTTCGCGCTCGCAGATGCCGCCGCCGTGCGGTCCGTACATGCCGACCGCGTGCACTTCGTCGCAGTAAGTCATCGCGTTGTAGCGCGTGGCGAGATCGCAGATCGCATGCACCGGCGCGATGTCGCCGTCCATGGAATACAGGCTCTCGAAGACGATGAGTTTCGGGCGCGCCGGATCGGCAGCCTTGAGCAGCTCCTCGAGGTGCTGAAGGTCGTTATGGCGCCAGATCTTCTTCTCGCTGCCGGACTGACGGACGCCTTCGATCATGGAATTATGATTGAGCGCGTCGGACAGGATCAGGCAGTTCGGCAACAGTTTTGCGATCGTTGAGATGCCGGTCTCGTTCGAGACATAGCCGGATGTGAACACAAGGGCGGCCGGCTTGTTGTGCAGGTCCGCGAGCTCACGCTCGAGCTCGACCAGCGGATGGTTGGTGCCGGCGATGTTGCGCGTGCCGCCCGCGCCGGTGCCCATGCGGGTTGCGGCCTCGACCATGGCGCCGATCACCTTGGGGTGCTGAGCCATGCCGAGGTAGTCGTTCGAGCACCAGATCACGACGTCGCGTTGGCCTTGCGGGGCATGCCAGACAGCGTGCGGAAAACGGCCTGCGACACGCTCGAGATCGGCAAAGACCCGGTAACGCCGCTCGTCCCGCAATTTGCCCAGGGCAGACGCGAAATAACCCTTGTAGTCCATGTCTTATTACTTCCTAGCCCCCGCGTACCCTACTTTTAGAAGGGTTCCAGGCTATTTGTCGAGGCGAGATTCGTCGCATTCCAAAGTTGGATATTGCCCATGGAGGCCGGTGTCGGGCCTACCGGAACGCCGCAATGTCGAGATGCCCTCGCAAAGCCGCGAGCAGCAGCGCGCCGACATGCAGCTGCAATGTGAAGTCCCCCGCAAGAATGAGCGAGGCAAGCTCATGCGGCGTAACGAGCTTGACCTCGATGCCTTCTTCCGCGCTCCCCGAGCGTGGACCGGTCTCCACAAAGAATGAATGGATGGTGTTCGACAAGCGCGCGGTGCACGGCGCGTAGCTGCCGAGCGCATGGATCGTGCGTGCCGGGTACCCCGTTTCCTCAAGCAGCTCGCGACGGCATGAATCCTCAGGCGGCTCGCCTTGTTCGACCGTGCCCGCGGGCAATTCCCAGGTGAACTTCTCCAGGGCGGGCCGGAACTGACGGACGATCGGAAGCTTTCCGTCCGGCGCGCGCGCGACGATCGCGACATAATCGCGTTGGGCGATGGCGTGATACAGCTCGGGAGCGCCGCCCGCGTTCAACTCAACGCCGCGCTCGATGATTTCCACCCACGGTGAAACGCGCGTCGTGCGGCGGCTTACGATCTTCGGCCAGGACATTGCTGGTGCCCCCAATCAGGTCACAGGCTGGCGGCGAACGGTTTCCGCCGGCCGGCGGAGATAGCTCGTGGCAAAAGCGTAGCGATACCAGCGCAGGTAATCCGGCAACCACTTGATCACCTGGAACCGGCTGGCTCCGTGCGAGCGCTCGAACCAGCGGGCCGGCACCTCGCCGATCCGCCAGCCGAGACGATGGCACTTCACCAGCAGCTCGATGCTGTAACAGAAGCCGCGCTCCGACTCGATTGGAATCTCGGTTGTGACGCGGCGCGAAAAAAGGCGGAAACCGTTGCTGGCGTCGTGGGTCGGCAGGCGCGCCAGATGATAAAGCGTAAAATTTGCGGCGCGGACGAGGACGGCCTTCAGCCATGGGCAGCCGACCATACTTCCTCCGGCCATGAAGCGGCTGGCGCAAACGATATCGCAGCCTTTGGCGGCCTCAGCCACCATCGGGTCCAGTATGGCAGCGTTGTAGTCATCGTCGGCCGGATACACGACCACGAACGGCGCATCGCTCGCTGCAAATCCGGTGAGCACGGCACCATGCGCACCGCGGCCGCGGTTGCGGACGAACTCGACCGTCATGGCGCCGAGCGCGCCGCGATTTTGCGTGATTGCCGGCAGAGTGTCGTCATCCTCGTGGTCGTAGCAGATCAGCACGCGATGCGGTGTTTTCACCTCGCGCGCGATTGCACGCAGCGTCGTGACGATATTGGCGCCCTCGTTGTAGACGGGGATGACAATGTCGAGGCGAGGCCGCGCGCTTTCGGTCACGGCTTTTCGCCGCTGGTCAGCACGAAGGGACGAAACGGGCTCATGAATCCGAGATTGAATACTGCCGTGTCGATGAAATTATACACCGGCAGCAGCACGCGCGCCCGCCCGGACGCGACGTAGCGATAGGCCAAGCCCGCCAGATAGTCGCTTTGGACGCGAAAGCCTTCATTGCGAAAGATGTCCGCAACGCGCCAGGCGAGTATCGGCCGCTCGTTCTCGGTAACACCGACGGAGCTGTAAAAGGGCGATGAGCGGTCGCGGTAGAGCCACATGAACGGGTTCATGCGGTTGGGATCGAAAGCGACAAACCGGCCGCCGCTCCTGAGCACCCGCCTGACCTCGCCGGCGAGCCTGCGCGGATCCGGAAAATGATGCACCAGGCCGCTCAGCAGAACGCCGTCAAGGCTTGCGCTTTCGAACGGCAGATTTTCGGCGTCGCCTTCGATCAGCTCAAGGCCGGGATATTTGCGGCGGCCGAGCTCTATCAATTTGGGGCTGATATCGAGCCCGACACTCTGAAACCCTTGCCGCCGGAGCAGTTCCGTAAACACACCGGAGCCGCAACCGAGATCGGCAACCCGCGCACCGCGTGGCAGCCCGCTCAGCCGCACGAACGCTGCGATGATCCGTTCGTTCGCCTGCGGCGTGAAAACGTCATACGCGTCGTGCTCGGCATGCGCATCGAAAAACGCGATTTCCTTGTTCTTGTCCTGCGCGTGATCGCTAGCCATCGGCGCAAACCTAGAGCACGCGCGGCTCGGGCAGGGGTGTGATCAGTTTTCCGCGGAAACCTTTGGCCTTGAGCTTGCGTGCGAGCTCGTCGGCAATGTGCCAGGAAAAGATGAGCGCGCAGTCGGGCTGCTCTTCGAAGAGACGTGCTTCGTCGACGACCGGAATCTGCGTGCCCGGCATGTATTTTCCGATCTTCAGCGAGCCCGCGATCTCGCAGACATAGTCGATCAGCCCTTCGTCGAGCCCGACGTAATTGACCAGCGTGCTGGCGCGCGAAGGCGCGCTGATGCCGGCGATGCGCGCACCTTTTTCTTTCAGCCCGCTCAGCATTGAGAGCAACTTGAGTTTGGAAAGAATGACATCATGTCTGAACGCGGCGAGACGCTTTGTCATTGCATGCCCGTGCGGTTCCTCGGCCAGTATATGCCGGACGCTTGCCTCAACCGGATGCGCTCCGCGGCGCGCGGCGTACACGCGAATGGAGCCGCCATGGCTGGGAATGGGTCTTGCGTGAAAGACCTCGAGATCGTGCATCTCGAGCAGATATTTGAGGCTGGAAAGCGAATAGTAACGCAGGTGCTCGTGATAGATCGTGTCGTATTGAAGCGTGTCGAGCAGAGGGATCAGATAGTGCGATTCGGAAATGAAGACGCCGTCCGGTTTGAGCAGCTCGACGATGCCGTCGACGATGGCGTGCACGTCCTCCATATGCGCGAAGCAGTTGGCAGCCGTCACGACACTGGCGGGTCCGTGCTCGCGCCTTACCTGACGCGCCGTGTCCAGTCCGAAGTAGCGTTTGATCGTCGGGATACCGCGCTGGTTGGCAATGTCGCCGACGTCCGTCGGCTCGATCCCGAGCACGCGCTGACCGCCATTTTTGAAATTCGACAATAGCGTGCCGTCATTCGACCCGATGTCGATGACGAGATCCTTGTCGGAGAGCTCGAACATGGCCGCGCTCTCGCGCTGCAGATCGGCAAAGTTGTCGCGTAAGAGCTTGGTCGTGCCGCTCGTGTAGGGATATTCCGGCGGGAAAATGATCACCGGATCGACGGCAAGTCCCAACTGCACGAGTTCGCAATTTTGGCAACGCAGCAGCGTGGTCGGGAACCATGGTTGCTGCCGGGGGACCTCGCCGATCGGCACCATCTGGTTGACGGGCGGCATGTAGCCGAGCGACAGCACCGTTTCGAGCGGCGCGTGTCCGCACACCTGGCAGCACTCGACGGGGACGCTTGCGCCGGTTCCTGCGGCGCGCGCAATTTTGCTTGGACGCGGAGCGACAGTCATTCGATATCAGGCCTTCGGCGCGCGCTCGGCATTCTGCCGGTACCAGTCGAGCGTCGGCCTGAGGCCTTCGCTTAGCGGCACGCGCGGCTTATAGCCGAGCTTTGCCAGTTTCGAAATATCGGGACAGCGGCGCGCGGTGCCGCCCGGCGCGGGTTTTCCCGCGACCAAAGTGATCTCACGCCCGTAAATGCCTGCAATCCGGTGCGCGAGATCGGCGATCGTCACTTCTTCCATGGTGCCGACGTGATAGATGCCGAGGTGCTCACCTTTCTCGCGCATGACCATGACGCCGGCGACAAGGTCGTCGATGAAGCAGAAGCTGCGCGTCTCTTTCCCGGTGCCCTGGATCTCGAGGCGAAGCGTCCCGGAAGGCTGCGCCTTGGCGGCGGCGTTCAACCGCAACGCCAGTTGCGGAACGACGTGCTCCCAGCCCATGTCGGGTCCGTAGACATTGTGCGGGCGAAAGATCAGGACGCGGTTGAAGTACTTGCGGCCGTAGTTGATCGCCATCAGCTCGCTGATCAGCTTCCCGCCCCCGTACGAGTAACGGGGATTGAGCGGGTCAGGTATCGCGAGCGGCGCGGTCTCGTCAGTCGGCACCTTGGGCGGCGTCTGGTAGACCTCGGAGCTTGATGCAAGCACCAGTGTCCCGATGCCATGCTTGCGGCAGGCGTCGATGACATTGACCATCCCGCGCACGCCGACATCGAGAACAAGATCAGGCTGGCTGTAGAAGAATTCCGTGCCGTTGACGAAGGCGAGGTGATGGACTTCGTCCATGCCTTGCGTTGCCTTCTCGACCTGGGCGGCATCGCGAATATCGCCGGCGACGAATTCGATATCTTTCGCGACCTCTGCGAGGCGGCGAGGGCTTCCGCGCGAATTGTCATCGAGCACGCGCACGCTGTGGCCGGCCTTGACCAGCGCCTTGACGAGGCCTGAGCCGACAAAACCGCTGCCGCCGGTGACGAGGATCCGGCTCACGCGCGCGCTCCTTCTTTCGCTGTCTCGTGAGCGACATCGATCCATTTGCCTTGCTGGTGCGACCGGCGGGCGGCGTCGATGAGCATCTGCACACGGTAGCCTTCGGCAAAGCCCGGCGAGGCTGTCGCGCCGGTCTCAATGGCGTCGAAAAACATCTTCGCCAGGCGGGAGACCGGTGCAATGCGGCCATCCGGATATTTTGCGTCGACCGGATCCAGCACCGGGATTCGCTCGATGGCAGTCGCAGACCGCTTGGCGTGCATCAAGTCAAACCCGCGCATGTAATCGGCACTTGGGTTATGCAGCACCAGCGTGCCGTCTTCGCCGAAGAACTCGATCTTGTGACCGGCGCCGAGAAAAGATGCGCAGCTCATCGACAGGCTGACCAGCGGGCCTGCCGCGAGTTGAATTGCCATCGCCACTGTTGTCTCCAGCTCCTTGTCGTCCGGCAATCCCGAAACGCGTGCGGACAGCCCGGCAATTGGCCCGCAGAACCATTCGAGATAGTGGAAGCAATGAGAGATGAAATTGCCAAGCACGCCGCCGCCATCGTCGCCGACTGTTTTCCAGCTGCGCATGCGCGTCTGAATGGCGCGGCTTTCGACGTGCCAATGGACGGTGACATGCCGCAGCGTGCCGATCGCATTTGCATCGATCATGGATTTGGCGCGCTGCCAGGCCATGATCTGATGGAAGTTGAAGTCGATCATCGTCGGCTTGCGGCTCGCGCTCGCCTGCTTGAGCATGGCGCGTGCGGCGCCGAGATCGCTCGCCAGCGGTTTTTCCGCAAAAACCGGCTTGCCAAGCTCGAGCGCGCGAATCGCGATTTGCGCCTGCAGGCTAGGCAGCGTTGCGATGGCGACCGCCTGCACGTTGGAGTCCTCGACCAAAGCGCGCCAGTCACCATAAGCCTTCGGAATATTGTCAGCGCGGGCAAGCTCGGCGGTCCGCGCGGCGTTGCTGCCGGCGAGTGCAATCACCTCGCAGCGGGGATCGGCACGAAACGCCGGCAGCTGCACGGTGCGCCCGTAATTGCTCCCGACTATCCCCAATCGGATCACGGCTCGAAGCTCCGCGCGCAGGAATTTGCAATGCCCGGCATGGATTTGGGCTAAATCGACATGCTACGCAAGGGCGATTTGGCGCGGGGCCAGGCGACTTCCATGACTGCAGTGCGCGACGACGCTGCCGGCGGCGGATGGCACAGGCTGGGTGTGCTCATCCTTGCCGTCATCGTCATCGGTCTGCCGATCAACAATGCCGTCGACTACGCGGCGCTGCTGGCTATTGTGCTTATCGTTGTTTGCGGCAACGTCCGCACGCATCCGCGCGCCTGGTTACAGGCTCTCGGATTGGTCATTTTTGTAGTGATTGCGCAGCAGCTTTTGTCGCCGCCGCGAATTGAGGAGGGGCACAACGTTTTTCTGCCGAGCACCGAACTCGAGAAAGCATTACCGGCCGACGTTTACCGCCAGATGCTTGCCGCGTTTGATGCGCAATATCCGCCCGCGCGACGCTGCGATCCGAAACAATTCGGTTGTTGGCAAAACGGCGGTTTTCCAGATGCTCCATTTGCATTTTCCGCCGACGGCATTTGGGGCAAGGCCAATGCGTCGCGCACGACAACAGCGCTCGATTTCGACGATCCCGTCTGGTTGCGCCTCGGTTTCGTCAACGACTGGCGATACAATTGGACTGGCGACGTCGATGTGACGCGCGCGACGCGCGACCGCCGGTTCTGGATGGGCTGGCATCGCTGGCATCTCACGATGCCGTGGTTCGAGATGATCCGCATTCCGCCTGGCTATGCCGGCGGCACGTTGTGCTGGCGCGGCACCGTGATGTGGGAAAGCGAAAACGAGCGCTTCACGCGCTGGCCGGGTGAAGGTTGCCGCACGATCGAAGCGGCCGACGCCGGCCGGCGCGTATTCGGCATCGCAGTCGTTCCAGACACACTCGCCATGCGGATCGATCCGCCATGGACAATCTGGGCGCGGCAGCTTCTGGCCGGCGCTCTCGCTTTCGCCGGTCTTGCAGGCCTTGTCATAACGCTGGTGCGCGTTCAGAGGTCGTGGATCATCCTGCCGTTGGCCGCTGTTGGCCTTTCGGCCCTTGTGATCGCGATCGACGATGCGAGCTTTCTCGGTGGCGTTCGGCCGTTCGACGGCGGCGATGACGGGCTTTTCTATGACGGCGTCGGCCGCGCCATTCTGCACCAGTTGGTGAATGGCGATTTCGCAGGCTTCCTCCAGGGTGGTGAAAGCGTTTTCTACTACGGCGGCCCGGGCCTCAGATATTTCCGTGCGATCGAGCACATTTTGTTCGGCGAGAGTTATCTTGGCTATCTCTCGCTCGTCCTGCTGTTCCCGTTTCTTGTCTATAGGCTTTTCCGCTGCTTCCTGCCCGACGACTGGTCCCTTGCGCTCACTTTCGTCTTTATCGCAATTCCTGTCGGCGGAGTGTTCGGCACCAGCTTTGTGCACTACGCGCAACTCGCAGCGCGCGGGTTCGCCGACCCGGCCGCGTACATCCTGTTTGTTGCCGGGATGCTGCCAATCATCGGCCGGCCGGGAGAACACCGGAATTTCGTTTCGGCCTTTTTTGGCGCGCTGTTGCTCGCGCTGGCGATCTGGATGAAGCCTATCGTTGCGCCGGCCGCCGGGGTTCTGCTCGGCGGCGCTGGTGCCGCCGCACTTTATTTATGGCAATGGCCGCGCCTCATCGGCCTGAGCATTGGAATCATGCCGGTCTTTCTCATGACCTTGCACAACTGGGTCTTCGGCCACGTGTTTGTGTTGTTCAGCGCGAATGCCCAACTTTCCGATGTTCTCGTCATGCCGCCGTCAGCCTATGCCGCCGCTGCGCGCGAAATCCTCAGTCTGGATGTTCATGGCGAGTTTCTGGGACGCCTCGTTCGGCAAATCGCGAACTGGCTGAGTGGCCCCGCGGAATCCTTCGCGACCATTCCGCTGAATGCCGCCGGTGTGGCCGTACTCATTTACGTCGTCTTTCGCGGCCGCCAGTTCGATCCGTGGCTGCGGCTGGTCGGCGCGTCGGCGCTCGCCAGCACGCCGTCGCCCTGTTCTACACGGCCGCCATCGCGCGTTATCACTTCCTGTCGTGGTTCCTCACCATGCTGGTGGTGATGGTCTGGCTGCAACAGCTGGGCGTCGTATGGGTGCAACGGCGCTATCCGGCGCTGTCGGAGCAGTTCATCGCAAATCCCCTGTGCCGGCGGCTTGCATCCTGGCTCGCGCGGCTGCAAAAAGTATCGGCATGAGCAAAAAGCCCACAGGCATCGCCAACGGCCTCACCAACTATGGCGACCGCGACTTCTCGCTGTATCTGCGCCGGTCCTTCGCGCAGTCGATGGGTTATTCGCGCCCCATGCTGGAGAAGCCGGTCGTTGGCATCGCCTATACGCCGTCAGGCTTCAACAATTGCCATCGGCACTTCCCGGACCTGCTCGAGGCGGTAAAGCGCGGCGTGCTGGCGTCCGGCGCGCTGCCGATCGAGTTTCCGACGATTTCGCTCGGCGAGGTCTTCCTCAATCCGACCAGCCTGAAATTCCGCAACCTGATGTCGATGGACACCGAGGAAATGGTGCGCGCGCAGCCCATGGATGCGGTCGTGCTGATGGGTGGTTGCGACAAGACAGTGCCGGCCCAGCTCATGGGCGCGGTGTCGGCGGCAAAGCCGGCAATCATGCTGGTCGCCGGCCCGATGATGACGGGCCACCATCGCGGCGAACGGCTGGGCGCCTGCACCGATTGCCGTCGCTTCTGGGCCCAATACCGCGCCGGCAAGATCGACGACGATGAAATTTCGGAAGTCGAGGGACGCCTCGCGACGACCGCCGGCACGTGCGCCGTCATGGGCACCGCTTCGACCATGGCCTGCATTGCGGAAGCGCTCGGCATGATCTTGCCGGGAACGGCGGCAATTCCGGCTGTGCACGCCGACCGTCTGCGCGCGGCCGAGGCAACCGGCGCCACTGCGGTGAAGCTGATCGGCTCGCAGCTGACGCCCGACAAGATTGTCAATCAGAAGTCCGTCGAGAACGCGCTGCGCGTCCTGCTGGCGATCGGCGGCTCGACCAACGCCGTCATTCACCTGACCGCGATTGCCGGACGCGCCGGCATTCCGGTTTCTTTGCAGCAGCTCAATGAATTGTCAGACACGACGCCGGTCCTGGTGAACCTCAAGCCGGTCGGCAACGGCTACATGGAGGATTTTTTCGCCGCCGGCGGCATGGGCGCGCTGCTGCGCGAGCTGAAGGATCTTCTGCACCTCGACTGCCAGACCGTGACCGGAGAGACGCTTGGCGAGCGGCTTGCGCACGAAGGCGACGGATGGGTGGACCGCACCATCATCGCCGAGCGCAAGAAACCGCTGGAGCCGCAGGGAGGACTGGTCGCATTGTTCGGCAATCTCGCGCCGCAGGGCGCGATCCTCAAACGTTCGGCCGCCGATGCAAATCTGTTCGAGCACGAGGGCAAAGCCGTTGTCTTCTCGTCGCTCGAGGATCTTGCGGCCCGCATTGACGATCCGAACCTCGGCGTCGATGCCAAGGATATCCTTGTTCTGCAGAATGCCGGCCCGCATTCCGCCTCAGCCATGCCCGAGGCCGGCTATCTGCCGATTCCCAAGAAGCTTGCGACAAAGGGCGTCAAGGACATGGTGCGCGTGTCGGACGCCCGCATGAGCGGCACCGCATTCGGCACGATCGTTCTTCATGTCACGCCCGACAGCGCATCGGGTGGGGTGCTCGGGCTCGTGAGGAACGGCGATCGCCTGCGCCTTTCGGTCAAGCAGAAGCGCATCGATCTTCTCGTCGACGATGCGGAACTCAAGCGCCGCGCGGCGGACTCAAAACGCGAAGTGCCGGCGCCTGCGCGCGGCTACTCTCGTCTATATGCCCAGGAAATCCTCGGCGCCGATCAGGGCTGCGATTTCGCGTTCCTGAAGCCCAACTGAACCCGCTTTCCCGGAACCATGCCGAAAGACTGCGGACGCATGTTCACGCATGCGTAGCGTTAATTCCCATTAACCGTCAGTTGTCTCGAAATTTAACAGGACGCGAGAGTTGATCGTCCACAATTGCAAAAATATCGGCAACTTTGAACCATTGCGTCCACCAAATCGGCGCAAGTCATGTTTCGTGGATCGGGAAATTTCGCGACACATCGCAACTGGCGATTGAATGCATTCGCCGGCCTGGTCGGCGCCATCGCAGGTTTGGCGGCGATGGGAATCATTTTCTTTTTCACGGGCATCGCGTCGACATCAACCGCGGAGGCGATGTTCATCACCGCGGCATTCCTTGCGCTGTTGGCATCGATATTCGGTTGGCAAATTCGCGGCAACGGCGGCGAGCAACATCTTCGGCTCGACGAAGCCCTCAACAACATGAATCAAGGTCTGTGCATGTTTGATGCGCAGAACCGCCTGGTTGTCTGGAACGAGCGATACCGGGAGATGTACCGGATCGACCCGCATCGCATCTGGCGCGGATGCACGGTGCGCGATCTGCTTGAAGCGCGCATCGCCTCGGGAACATTCCCTCTCGATCCGCAAAGTTATGAAACGGACTTGCGCGAGGCGCTCAAGCAGGGCCAGGCCTTTACCCTCACCATCCAGCTGAAGGACGGCCGCACGGTCGCCGTGGTAAATCAGCCGATGCAAAGCGGCGGCTGGGTAGCGACACATGAGGACATTACCGAGCGAAATCTGGCCGAGCGCGAGCTTGAGAGCACACGATCGTTCCTCAGCAGGATCATCGAAAACGTGCCGTCGCCGATCATCGTGAAGAGCATTCCCGATTTGCGCTATCTGCTGGTGAACCGCGCCGCCGAAAAGTATCTGGGGATCGGCCGTTCGGCCATGCTCGGAAAAACCCCTGCGGACATCATGCCGCAATCGAGCGCGGAAAAGATCGAGGCCGAAGACCGCAAGCTGATTGCGTCGGGCGAGCCGGCATTCCTGGACGAGCACGCGGTCGTTACTCCGGCCAACGGCACGCGAATCGTGACCGCCACGCGCCTGTCAGTGGCGGGGCCCGACGGGACGCCGCAATACCTGATCAGTGTCATCAATGACCTGACCGAGGGCAAACACAACGAGCAGCGCATCGCGCATATGGCGCATCATGATGCGCTTACGGAATTGCCGAACCGTTCCGCGTTCAACGATTGCATCGTCTCGACGATCGGGCTCGCGTCGGTCTCCGGTGAAAACTTCGCGCTGCTGTCCATGGATCTCGACCGTTTCAACTCCGTCAATGACGTGTTCGGGCATGATGTCGGCGACGCGTTGCTTCGCGAGGTGGCGCGCCGGCTGGAGGCGGCATGCCAGGGCGCCTTCCTCGCCCGGCTGGGCGGTGACGAATTTGCCGTCATCACGCCGACCGGCGCCAAGCCTGCGGCGGCGGAGGAGCTTGCCGAACGGATGCTGGCGGCGCTGGATTCCGATATCGACATCAACGGCCATACGTTGCGAGTTGGCCTGACGATCGGCATCGGAATTTATCCGCAGGACGGGGTCGACGCGCCGACATTGGTTGCCAATACCGACGCGGCGCTCTTCCGTGCCAAGTCCGACATGCGTGGATCGATCCGTTTCTTCGAAATGTCGATGGACAAGCAATTGCGCGAAAAGCGCGCTTTGCAACAGGACCTGCATTCCGCGATTTCGCGCGGCGAGCTTGAGCTCCACTATCAGCCGCAGGCTCATATCGATGGAGAGATAACGGGCTTCGAGGCGCTCGCGCGCTGGCATCATCCGCGTCACGGCCTGGTGCCGCCGAGCACATTCGTGCCGCTTGCGGAAGAAAGCGGCCTGATCGTTCCTCTCGGTGAATGGATTTTGCGAACCGCATGCCGCGAGGCGGCATCATGGCCGCGGCCGCTGCGCATCGCAATCAATCTGTCGCCGGTGCAATTCCGTCACGGCGACCTGCCGCGGCTGGTACACGAGATTTTGCTTGAAACGGGTCTTTCACCTTCGCGGCTGGAGCTCGAAATCACCGAAGGCGTCCTGATCGACAACTTCACGCGCGCCGTGGCGGTCCTGCGCCAGCTGAAAGGCCTCGGGGTGCGCATCGCCATGGACGACTTCGGTACCGGCTATTCGTCGCTGTCCTATTTGCAGTCGTTCCCGTTCGACAAGATGAAGATCGACCAGGCCTTCGTCGCCAATCTTGGCCACAGTCACCAGGCGACAACGATCATCCGCGCGGTCATCGCGCTGGGGCGCGGACTCAACCTGCCGGTCGTGGCGGAAGGCGTCGAAACCGACGAGCAGCTCCGGTTTCTGGCGGCCGAAGGCTGCAGCGAATTCCAGGGTTATCTGGTGGGCCGGCCGAAACCGATCGACGAGTACGCACACGCGGTCGGACGAGTGCAGGCCGATCGCCCGCGAAGCAAACCTTTGGCGGCGGCGAGCTAGGTATCATTTACGCGAGTAGCCGCACTCGCCCGGTCGCTATCTCGTACACCGCTCCGACAAGCTTCATGCGGCCCTCGGCCATTCGCGCCTGCCCTTCGGGCGTTTCCAGAATCTGACGCATCGACCAGCGGACATTGGCCTCGACGGCGCGTTCAAGCTGCCGCGGCGGCGGAAGCTCGGGATCGACTTGGTCAAGACCTGGAAGCATCTTCTCTAGCAGCAGTTGGATGCGCGAACGCTCCTGCACGCCCTGAAATTTCGCCGCTAGCGCCGCCTGCACGGCGCCGCAACCTTCGTGTCCGAGCACCATGAACAGTTGCGTTCTGAGGTGCGCGCCCGCGTACTGGAGGCTGGCCCAGACCTCTGGAGAAACGACGTTGCCCGCTACACGAATAACAAACAGGTCGCCGAATTTCGCATCGAAGATCAGTTCCGGCGGCACCCGTGAGTCGCTACAGCCGAGAATGGTCGCAAACGGGCGCTGACCCTCGACGAGATCGGCGAGTATCGCCAGGGACTCCCGCGCCAAGCGAGATTCACCCTGCAGAAAGCGCGCGTTACCCTCCATCAAGCGTGCGAGGGCCTCGTCCGCGCTAACTGGGTCGTTGGAAGCAATCATGGTTGTCCCGCCCGAGATTGGTTTGGCCGTGAGTGCATTGCCCAATTGCACCGGGATCGTTGGAACTAACCCACTGATCCAATGGTGCTGCCGGTGTGGATTGAACACACGACCTCCCCCTTACCAAGGGGGTGCTCTACCACTGAGCTACGGCAGCGAGAGTGCGCACGGCCGCCAGATGCGGCGGCGTAAAACGCGGCGGAAACTGCCACACGGTCCCCGGTGACGCAAGGCGATGGCGGCGAAGTTGCAACGCCGGGTGACAGGCCGATAATGCCACCGCGATGGAAAACAAGAAGTCCGGCAAAGACAAAAAGCCCGACAGCCGCAGTCAGCGCCTGGCCGCCGAACTGCGTGAAAATCTGCGCCGGCGTAAGGCGCAGGAGCGCGGCCGGAAGGCGCCTGCTGCCGGTGAAGGCACCAAGCGGCCCGGTTACCGCCTCGTGGCGGTTAAATCGCTCAAATAAGGGGTTTTCCGGCACCGGACTTTCGCCGCAATTCCCCGGCGAAGGTGCTAGCCTGCCTTGGAAAGGCTTGCGCCAAGGTGGTGGCGGTTCCTACATCGGATCTGCGAGCGTTCTACAACGGGGGCGACATGGATCGGATCCGGATCGTTGGCGGGCAGCGTCTGAACGGAGCTATTCCGATCTCGGGCGCAAAGAATGCAACTCTCCCGCTGATGATCGCGAGCCTGCTCACCGAGGACACGTTGATCCTCGAGAATGTTCCGCGGCTCGCCGACGTCATCCAGCTTCAGCGCATTCTCGGCAATCACGGCGTCGACGTGATGATCGCTGGCAAGCGGCAGGGCGACGACCCCAATCAGGGTCGCACCATTCATATTTCAGCAAAGCACATCGTAGACACGACCGCGCCTTACGAGCTGGTCTCGAAAATGCGTGCGAGCTTCTGGGTCGTGGCGCCGCTGCTTGCGCGCATGGGCGAAGCCAAGGTTTCGATGCCGGGCGGTTGCGCGATCGGCACGCGGCCGGTCGATCTGCTGATCATGGCGCTCGAGAAGCTCGGCGCCGACATCGAGGTCGAAGGCGGCTACGTCATCGCACGCGCAAAAAAAGGCTTGCGCGGCGGCGAGTTCGCCTTTCCGAAAGTGACCGTCGGCGGCACCCATACCGCGTTGATGGCGGCATCGCTCGCCAACGGCACCACGGTGATCGACAACGCCGCGCGCGAGCCGGAAATCGTGGATGTCGCCGACTGCCTGAACAAAATGGGCGCGAAGATTTCAGGTGCGGGCACATCACGGATCGTGATCGAGGGGGTCCCGACATTGCACGGCGCACGCCATGCGGTGCTGCCGGACCGGATCGAGACCGGCACCTATGCAATGGCCGTGGCCATGACCGGTGGCGACGTCCTGCTTCAGAATGCGCGGCCCGAGCTGCTGCAGGTCGGCGCTCGATGTTCTCGCGCAGACCGGCACCAGCGTGACGCCGACCAATGAGGGCATCCGCATTGCCTGCAACGGGGGAGGGCTCGCGCCTGTCGAAGTGACCACCGCGCCGTTTCCCGGATTTCCGACCGACCTGCAGGCGCAGCTGATGGCTCTGATGACGCGCGCCAGCGGCACGTCGCATATCACCGAGACCATTTTCGAGAACCGGTTCATGCACGTTCAGGAACTGGCGCGGCTCGGTGCGCATATCCAGCTCGACGGCGATACCGCCACGATCGAGGGCGTCGAACGATTGAAGGGCGCCCCGGTGATGGCGACCGACCTGCGTGCGTCGGTGTCTCTCGTGATCGCCGCGCTTGCCGCCGAAGGTGAGACCATGGTCAACCGCGTCTATCATCTCGACCGCGGCTTCGAGCGGCTCGAGGAAAAGCTCGTGCGTTGCGGCGCGGCGATCGAGCGCATCAGCGCCTAGACGAAATCATTTTGCTCGGTCACGATCCGCCCGCAATCGGGAGGGGACGGCCGTGGCTGACATCAAGGTCATGAGCGCGGGCGCCGTGAAGACGATGGTTACGGCCCTCGGCGCCGAGTTCGAGCGCGAGAGCGGCAACAAACTCAATCTGAATTTCGGCACCGCGGGCTCGCTGCGCGAGCGGATCAAGAATGGCGAGGTTTCCGACCTCGTCGTCCTGTCGGAATCCGCAATTGCCGAACTGGCAAAACTCGGCCTTGTCGTGCCGGGAAGCAGCGCCGATCTCGGCCGCACCGTCACCGGGGTCATTGTGCGCGAGGGCACGACCGAACCCGACATTTCAACGCCCGATGCATTCAAGCAGGCCTTATTGGAAGCGCGTTCGGTTGCCTATACGGATCCGAAGGCCGGCGGTTCCGGCGGCATCATGTTCTCTGCGCTGCTGCAGAAGCTTGGGATCGCCGACGAGGTCAACAAGAAGGCCGTGCTCGGAAAGGGCGGCCACGACGTAGCGGTGTTGGTTGCCGAGGGCCGCGCCGAGCTTGGGACCACCTTTATCAGCGAAGTCCTGCCGGTGCGCGGCGCCAAGGTGGTTGGTCCATTGCCGGGCCACCTGCACACCGCCAATACCTACACAGCGGCAATTCATACGAGCGCCGCCTCGCGTGCGGGGGCTGAAGCCCTGCTGCGCAAGCTTACCGACCCCGCGACGCGCGGCCGCTATACGGCGGCCGGGCTGGAGCCGGCATTCTGATTTCCTGCCATCTTGCGCGGCGAAAAAGGTCTGCCTAATTACGGCGGGAGGAGAGCGCGAGCGCCATGGACCAGCTGAAATTCGTGGTCCTCGACGAAGAGGATCTTGAGGTTGCTTCCACCCACCTGCAGGACGCGGTGGTCAGGGTCTCGGACATCCTGTGGCGGCCGCAGGAAAAGCGCGTCGTCGTTGCCCTTAACCGCTTCGACTGGGAGGGAGCGCAAGGCGACAATCCCGAATTCCGGCGGCGGCGGGCCGCCCTGCGGTTCGAGCGCGTTTTGACCTGCAAATGCCGGCAGGTCGATCCCGCGCACAAAGATGACGTTCTCAATCTTCTGGCGGTGGAATTCAGCGAGACCGAAGCGCCGTCCGGTGTCGTCCTGCTCGAGTTCTCAGGCGGCGCCACCGTGCGGCTGGAAGTCGAATGTCTCGAGGCCGAATTGGCCGATCTTGGGTCAAGCTGGACGACGGGTCATTGCCCGGCCCACGCTGACGTCGGTGACGGGCCGGCCAAGTCAAAACGGCCCTGATTAAGCATTTTTCGGTGGCGCCGAGGGTTGACGCCAGCACGCGCATCACCCATTGACCTTGTCGACCGGGCCGCCCCGGCAGGATCAGGTCATGCCCCTTCGTCTGGACAGCCAAAACGCGGATTTCGCGGACCGGTTTCGGAGTCTGCTCGCGCTCAAACGCGAGGCCGCACAGGACGTCGAGCAGGCCGTTCGCGACATCATTGCGGATGTCGTGGCGCGCGGCGACCGTGCGCTGTTCGAGCTGACCGCCAAATTTGATCGTGTCGATCTTGCGAAGACCAGATTGCGCGTGGCAACCGCGGAGATCGACGCCGCTGAAAAATCCTGTGATGGAAATGCGATCGCCGCACTCAAGGTCGCGCGCGACAGGATTGAGGCCTATCACCGGCGGCAGAAGCCCAGCGACGATCGTTTCACCGACTCGCTTGGGGTCGAAATGGGCGCAAAATGGACCGCCATCGAAGCGGTCGGCCTTTACGTGCCCGGCGGCACGGCCGCCTATCCGTCGTCGGTCCTGATGAATGCAGTGCCGGCGAAGGTTGCCGGCGTTTCGCGCCTGGCGATGGTCGTTCCGGCGCCCGACGGCAAGCTCAACCCGCTGGTGCTTGCCGCGGCGCGCCTTGCCGGCGTCGACGAGATCTATCGCATCGGCGGTGCCCAGGCGGTCGCGGCCCTCGCATATGGCACCGAGAGTATTGCGCCCGTCGCCAAGATCGTCGGGCCAGGAAATGCCTACGTTGCGGCCGCCAAGCGGCTGGTGTTCGGTAAGGTCGGCATCGATATGGTCGCCGGTCCGTCCGAGGTCCTGATCCTGGCCGACAAGACGGCCAATGCCGACTGGATTGCCGCCGACCTGCTCGCGCAGGCCGAGCACGATGCCAGCGCGCAGTCGATCCTGATCACCGACGATGCCGGTCTCGCCGACCGCGTCGAGAAGGCCGTCCAATCGCAGCTCAAGACGCTGCCGCGGGCGAAAGTCGCCGGCGCGTCATGGAGCGATTTCGGCGCGGTCATCGTCGTGCGCACGCTTGACGATGCGATCGCGCTGGTCGATCAGCTCGCGCCGGAGCACCTCGAAATTCTCGCCGACGATCCCGAGCGCCTGGTGAAACGAATTCGCAATGCGGGCGCAATCTTCATCGGGGCGCACACGCCGGAGGCGATCGGCGACTACGTTGCGGGTTCCAACCATGTGCTGCCGACCGCGCGCTCGGCGAGATTTTCGTCCGGCCTGGGCGTGCTCGATTTCATGAAGCGCACGTCCTTGCTCAAATGCGGGCCGGAGCAATTGCGCGCGCTCGGCCCGGCGGCGATCGCGCTCGGCGAGGCGGAGGGCTTGAGCGCCCATGCGCGCTCGGTGTCGATACGCCTCAACCAGAAATGAGCGCGGCAAAATCAGCGCCGGCAGGAGCGACGCGGCGCCTCGCCGCCGTGGTTCTCGACGAGGAATCGATCGGCCGCTCCAATCCGGACGTCGAGCACGAGCGCCAGGTGGCGATCTATGACCTGCTCGAGCAGAACTCCTTCGCGCCCGTCGGGCACGAGAGCGGCCCCTATACGCTCCATCTGAGCATCAACGGCAATCGCCTGGTGTTCGACATCCGGCAGGAGGACGGAACGCCGGTGGTCGCGCACCTGTTTTCGCTGACGCCGCTTCGCCGGATCGTCAAGGACTACTACATGATCTGCGACAGTTACTATCAGGCCATCCGCACCGCGACGCCCGACAAGATCGAGGCGATCGACATGGGCCGCCGCGCGATCCACAACGACGGCTCGCGCATTTTGGTGGAGCGGCTCAAGGGCAAGGTCACGGTGGACATCGATACGGCGCGCCGGTTGTTCACGTTGATCTGCGTGCTGCATTGGAAGGGCTAAAGCATGATCCCGAAAAGTGGATACCGGTTTTCGGAAAAGATCATGCTTAGGGAATAGGAAACGGATGGCCGCGTCCGAGCGCCCGTCGCGTCCTCACGCGGTGCTGTTCGCCTGCGGCATGAACTCCGTGCGCTCGCCGATGGCGGCGGCCTTGATGCGGCAGATGCTCGGCACGAACGCCTATGTCGGTTCGGCCGGCGTGCAGAAGGGTGAGCTCGATCCTTTTGCGGTCGCGGCGATGGAGGAGGTCGGCATCGACATTTCCCGGCATAAGCCGATTACGTTCGAGGAACTGGACGACCTGGAAGGCCTCAACTTCGACCTGATCGTGACGCTCTCGCCGCCCGCCCATCACAGGGCGCTGGAATTGACCCGCACGGTTCCGGCCGAAGTGGAATATTGGCCGACGGTCGACCCGACCGGGACGGAGGGCAGCCGCGAGCAGCGGCTCAACGCCTACCGCGAGGTGCGCGACCAGCTTACGGCGCGCATCCGCGAGCGCTTCGGTCGGCCAAGCGGCGGGAATGAATGACACCTCCGTGCCCGCTCGGGTTGTGAATAGGGGCCTATTCCGTTAGGTTCCGCGCCCTTGTAGTTTTCCTCCAACGCATCCATTGGCGCTCCGGGCAGATGATCGGCCGTCCCAAATTCGTGCTTGCTTCCGGCTCGCCGCGCCGTCTTGCGCTCATCAATCAGGCCGGGATTGAGCCGGATGCGCTCAAGCCCACCGATCTCGATGAAACGCCGCACCGCGGCGAGATTCCGCGCGCCTACGCCACGCGCCTTGCGCACGCCAAGGCGTCGGCTGCTCTTGAAAACGTGAAGCTCGACGATACCTTGCGCGGCGCCTATGTGCTGGCCGCGGACACCGTAGTCGCGGTCGGCCGGCGCATCCTGCCGAAAGCGGAGCTTCTTGATGAAGCGGCGCAGTGCCTGCGCCTTCTCTCGGGCCGCAATCATCGCGTCTACACGGCGATCTGTCTCGTGACACCGAAGGAAGCCTTTCGGCAGCGGCTGGTGGAAACGCGCGTGCGCTTCAAGCGCCTGACGGAAGAAGACATCGAAGCCTACCTCGCGTCGGGCGAATGGCGCGGAAAAGCGGGTGGCTACGCGGCGCAGGGGATCGCGGGATCCTTCATAGTGAAGATCGTCGGCTCCTACACCAACGTCGTCGGCCTGCCGCTCTACGAGGTCGTGACTTTGCTGGGCGGTGAAGGCTATCCGGTCCGCTTCGGCTGGCTGAACCCGGTCTGAAGGACTACATGAGTTTTGTTCGATAACCGGAAATTTTGTTCCGTCATGAACGAGATCGACCGCAAAACATCCGCCGTGCGGTCCTGCCCGATCTGCGGCAAGCCGGTCGAGCCGGCTTTCAAGCCATTCTGCTCCAAGCGCTGCGCGGACATCGATCTCAACCGCTGGCTTTCCGGCGTTTACGCGGTCCCCGCCAAGGACGAGGAAGACGAAGACGGCGAGCGCCCAGCCGAAGGCGAGGCGGGCGAAAAATGAATGCGCAAGCCGAGCAGTGGCCTGATCAGTTGTTCGAGACAATCAAACGAGGTGGCGTGCGGCAGGTCGGCTACGTGCCCGACGCGGGCCACGCGCGGTTGATCGATCGCTGCCGCGCCGATCCGGACATCCACGATGTCGTTCTGACGACGGAAGAAGAGGGGATTGCCCTCGCTGCGGGCGCCTGGCTCGGCGGGCAGCGCGCCGCGCTGCTGATGCAATCGAGCGGCCTCGGCAATTGCATCAACATGCTGTCGCTGGCGCGTACCTGCCGGTTTCCGCTGCTGATGCTGATCACGATGCGTGGCGAGTGGGAGGAGTTCAATCCGTGGCAGGTGCCGATGGGATCGATCGTCGATCCGGTCCTCAAGCTGTGCGAAGCCGAAGTCTATCGCGTCCGCGAGCCCGGCGAGGTGGCCGGCATCGCCGAGCGTGCCGTCCAGCGGACCTTCGGCGATGAGCGCATCGTCGCCATGGTGCTCTCGCAGCAGCTGATCGGCAGGAAGGTCTGGACCAAATGACGCTCGAGCGCCGCGCCGCGATGGCTGCACTTGTCAAAGACCGTGACGACGGATTGCTTGTTGTCCCCGGCCTCGGCTCGACAACCTGGGATCTCGCGGCGGCCGGCGATGATCCACGCAATTTCTATCTCTGGGGCGCGATGGGCGGCGCCGCCATGATCGGGTTGGGGCTTGCGCTCGCGCAACCGGATCGCCGCGTCGCGGTGATAACCGGCGACGGTGAAATGTTGATGGGGCTCGGCGCGCTCGCGACCATCGGCAACAAGCGGCCGCCCAATCTCGCCGTCATCGTCTTCGACAATGGCGTCTACGGCGAGACCGGCATGCAGCCCAGCCACACGCAAAACGGCGTCGATCTCATCCGGATTGCCGGTGCCTGCGGAATCGCGACCTGTCTCGATATCCGCGACGATCACGCGCTGGCCGACCTTGCCGCCCGGCTGAAAAATCTGCGCGGGACGCTTTTCGCCCGCGTCTTGATAATCCGCCGATGAGCCGCCCCGCGTACTACCTTTGCGCGACGGCGCCGAGATCAAGAGCAGGTTCCGCGCGGCCCTTGGCGTTAAAGCCTGAGCCCGGGGCGTTCTGGACAGTGCGGATTTGGGCCTTTATAACGCCCGCGCCTTGCTGAGCGGTCCTTTTGGGCCGGCCCGGCGCCCAGGTAGCTCAGTTGGTAGAGCACGTGACTGAAAATCACGGTGTCGGTGGTTCGATTCCGCCCCTGGGCACCATCACCCAAATCGGCCAGATGCTGCATCAGAACGGCACACGAAGGCGCCGTTGTTTCCGTTTGCTTGATCAAACTTCGTTGAAGGCAAACCAACCGTGACCTTGCGGCTACACAAGAACACAAGGCTGGCATTCGCCTGTTGTTTTGACTTGTCAGCGGCTTCCTGACGGACCAATAATCCATTTTTCTTGGGGTTTCCGGGGTTGGGGTAAGCATGCATAACCGTATCAAAGTCGCCATTGCCGGCGTCGGCAATTGCGCAAGTTCATTGGTGCAAGGCGTAGAGTATTACCGGGATCGTCAGGGTGCTGCGCTCGACGGCGTCATGCGCCATTCGATCGGCGGGTATCTTTGCAGCGATGTCGAGTTTGTCGCCGCTTTCGACGTCGACCGGCGTAAAGTCGGTCATCCGCTGGAAGAGGCTATTTTCGCAAAGCCGAATTGCACGCGCATCTTTCAAAGCGCGCTTCCGGTTTCGAATGTCATTGTGCAGGCTGGTCCGATCCTCGACGGGGTCGCGCCGCACATGGCCGACTATCCCGACGACAATGCATTCCGCGTTGTCGATCTCGAACCGACTGATGTCGCGGCCGCACTACGCTCGTCGGGCGCCGAGGTGCTGGTGTGCTATATGCCGGTCGGCTCGGAGCGCGCGGTCAAGCATTACGCGCAGGCCTGCCTCGAAGCCGGTGTAGCCATGGTCAATTGCGTGCCCGTGTTCCTCGCTTCGGACGAGGTCTGGGGCGCGAAATTCCGCGATGCCGGGTTGCCGATCATCGGCGACGACATCAAGAGCCAAGTCGGTGCGACCATCGTGCATCGGGCGCTGGCGCGGCTCTTTGCCGATCGCGGCGTCGGCCTCGATCGCACTTACCAACTCAACACCGGCGGCAATACCGACTTCCTCAACATGCTCGAGAGAAGCAGGCTCAAGTCCAAAAAGGTTTCCAAGACAGAGTCCGTGCAATCGCAATTGGATGAGCGCCTCGATGCGCGCGACATCCATATCGGTCCGTCGGACTACGTGCCGTGGCAGCAAGACAACAAGGTCTGCTTCATCCGGATGGAAGGGCGCGGCTTCGGCAATGCGCCGATCGAGCTGGAGTTGCGACTGTCGGTGCAGGATTCTCCGAACAGTGCCGGCGTCGTCATCGACGCGATCCGCTGCGTGAAACTGGCGCTGGAGCGCGGCGAAGCCGGTCCGCTGGAGGCGCCTTCGGCATATTATATGAAGAGCCCGCCGCGGCAGTTGCGCGACAGCGTTGCGCTCGATGCGTGCAACGCCTTCATCGATGGCCGCCGGTTTGAACTTCCCGGAGAGGAGCCGGGCGCCAAGCTGGCATCCAGCCGGCAGCGCTCATAGCAGGCGCAAACGGGACTTCGTGCGCGCGGCTATCTCGGGTGTTGTGTGTTAAGCGGCTCAGCGTACGGGCCATACAATGAACGCGCCGGTCAAAACGCTGCTGTTCGATTTCGGCGGCACGCTCGACGCTGACGGCGTCGCGTGGAAGGAGCGATTTCATACACTTTATCGCGCCGAGGGGCTAAATCTGGATGGCGAGGCTTTTGCGCCGGCCTTCTATGCGGCGGACGATCCGCTTGTCGGAGGCCTGCCGTCCACAACGGATCTCTCGGGCACGGTGCACGCGTTGACCGCCAACTTGGAAAGCGAGCTGGCGCGTCGCGTTGGCGGGAATGGAAGCGACGATCGCGGCCGGCGCGTTGCTTCTGTCTTTCTCTCGGAAGCCGCGGCCACTTTCGACCGCAATCGGCCGCTACTGAAGGCGCTGAGCGAACGCTATCGGCTCGGCATTGTGTCGAATTTTTACGGCAATCTCGAAGCGGTGTGCGACAGCGCAGGCCTGTGTTCCTTTTTCGAGGTGTTGGTGGATAGCCACTGCGTGGGCGCCGAGAAGCCCGACCCGGCAATCTTCCGCGCAGCCCTCGACGGGCTTGGAGCGACGCCGGAAGAGACCATGTTCATCGGCGATTCATTGCGCCGCGATCGCGAAGGCGCACGACGGATGGGCATGCGCTTCATCTGGATTGCGCCGCCGGACGTCCAGTCCGAGCAAAGTGGGCAGCAGGCGGTGACGGACCTGCGCGATCTCACGAAGTTTCTGCAATGACACGGGCATCCACATTTTCCGCTATCCGCGGGGGCATCATTGCCGCAGGTGAGGGAAGCCGCTTGCGCGCGGACGGTTATCGCGTCAGCAAGCCGATGGTGCCGGTCGGAGGGCGTCCGCTGATCGATCACGCTCTCGATCGCTTCCGCTCGGCCGGCATTCGCCACCTGACGGTCGTCATCAACGAGGCCAGCGACGACTGCCGGCAATGGCTCAAAGGCCATGCCGGAGATTTCGACCTCGACATGATCGTTCGCTCGACGCCATCGTCTTACGCCACTTTCCGGCTTGTCGCAGACAGGCTGGTCGATGCGCCCGCCGTGATCACGACGGTCGACACGATCATGCCCGTCGATCAATTCGAGACTTTTGTGGCATCGGCCTCACGGTTTCCGGACGACGCGATGGTGCTCGGCGTGACCGGCCATGTCGACGACGAAAATCCGTTGTGGGTCACATTAGATACATCGAACGGGCGTATCCGCCATATTGGTGGAAGCAACGGCAGTCACGTGACGGCCGGGCTCTATTGGCTGCCGGCCAAAAGGCCCGTCAATCCCGCGAAGGACTTCGCGCGCTTGCGCGACTATCTCGGTGCGCTGGTTGCGGAGGCGCAGCCGGTCTATGGCATCGTCTTGCCTTGCGTCTTCGACATCGACCGCGCGCGCGATGTCGCGGCCGCCGAAGGTGCGGTCTCTGGTCTTCAGCGCGAGAAGTCCGAGCCATGAGTACGATGGCCAAAACTTGCAGGGGCATCTACCGCGAGCCAGACCATTCGCCGGGCCGCGTCGATGACGATCGCGCCATCATGGATTGCGTCGGCGAAGCGCTGACGTCGCGCGGGTTCAGTGTCGAGCTTGTCGAGGTCGACGCGGCGTTTGGCACCCGCTGCGCAAACTTATTCGCGATGTGCGAGCGCGGCACAGCACTTGATCGCCTCACCGATGCCCAAAACGCTGGCTCGGTTGTGGTGAATTCGCCGAACGCGATCCGCAACACCTACCGTCACAGGATGATCGAGCTTTTCGCCAAGCATCATGTTGCCTCGCCGGCGAGCCACGTCGTTGCGAGCAACGCGAAAGGACCGCCGCCGGCGGCTGCCGTGTGGGTCAAGCGTTATGATTTCCATGCGACGCAGCCTTCCGATGTTATTTACATTGCGTCGGAAGCGGGGTGGCATGAGGCTCTGGACCGATTTGCCAAGCGCGGCATTCCGTTCATCATCGCGCAGGAGCACGTGTCGGGCGACTTGGTCAAATTTTACGGTGTCCGAGGCGAAATGCGGCCGGTGGCTGCCAATTGGTTCGAATGGTTCTATCATCGTGACAAGGGAATGCTGGGTCATTCCTTCGAGGTCGCGCGCCTGCGCGACACGGTGTTCGGTGCTGCGGCCGCTCTGGGACTGGAAGTTTTTGGCGGCGATGCCGTCATCCAGGAAGACGGCAAACCGATGATCATCGACATCAACGCTTGGCCAAGCTATGCCCGGTACCGCGAGCGTGCCGCTCAGGCCATCGCAAATCACCTGGCGGAGCGTTTCGAGCGGCGCGTGCGTATCGTATCCCGACAAGGAGTTGAGTCATGAAAGGTGCTCCGTCCCGTCACGTGGCGCCGCCGCAAAAAGACGGCACCGAACGGCGCACCGTGCCGGGTCCCAGGTCGAAAGCGATCTTCGATCGCGAGGCAGAGGTGATGGCGCCGGGCCTGCAATCGATCGCCCTTTATTCGCAGATCGCGGTTGATCGCGCACGGGGTTGCACGATTTATGACGTCGACGGGAACGAGTACCTCGACTTTATTGCCGGCATTGCGGTGGGCAGCGTCGGCCACTGCCATCCCCACTATGTGAAGCGCATCAGCGAGCAGCTCACGCGCTCCACGTTCGGCAGCTTCACGACCGAAACGCGCGCACGGTTCCTCGAGCTTGTCAGTGACCTGCTGCCGGAAGGCATTACGCACATCCAGCTTTTTTCCGGCGGCGCGGAGGCCGTCGAGGCGGCCTTTCGTCTTGCCAAGTCGGTCACGAAGAAATTCGAGTTCGTCGGTTTCTGGGGCGGCTATCACGGCAAGACAGCAGGCGTGATCGGTCTGCTCGGTGGCGGCTACCGCAACCATCAGGGTCCGTTTCCGCCCGGAATGCATCTGTCGCCTTATGCGAACTGCTATCGCTGCCCCTGGAAGCTTGAGTATCCGTCCTGCGGACTGGCCTGCGCCGATCATCTGCGCAACGTCATCAAGAACGAGACGCAGGACGAAGTCGCGGCGATCATCATGGAGCCGATGCAGGGCACGGCGGGTAACGTCATTCCGCCCGATGATTTCGTTCATGCCGTGCGGGAGATCGCGGACGAATTCGACGCATTGCTCATCGCCGATGAGGTGCTGACCGGATTTGGGCGCACAGGGACGATGTGGGCGTCTGACCAATTCAACCTCAGGCCCGATATCATGACGATCGGCAAGGGGATGGGTGGCGGCTTCCCGCTCAGCGGGGTGGCGTCGTCGTTCGAGCTCATGTCCGCCAAACCCTTCGGGGAGCCCAGCGGCAGCTCGTCCAGTTACGGCGGAAATCCGCTGGGGGCCGCCGCCGGTCTTGGCGCCGTCGAGGCGATCATCAACGAGCGACTGGTCGAAAATTCCGCTCGCGTCGGTAAGGTGATGCTCGACGCGTTGAAGAAGCTGCAGGAGAAATACCGGTTCATCGGCGACGTGCGCGGGCGCGGCCTGATGATCGGCGTCGAGATGGTGGCCGATCGCAAGACCAAAGAGCCGCTCGACAAGGCCATCACGCTCGCGCTTTTCCATGAGGCCTTGGCGCGCGGTCTCGTCACGATGTCGTACTCGCACGTCATTCGCATCAATCCGCCGCTGGTGATTACCGAGGATGAGGCGCTGCGCGGCGTTGACATTCTCGACCAGTCGTTCGGTGCCATCGCGCGTCAATTCGGGCTGGACTGAGGCCGCAGCGCGTGTTGCGTGGCGCTTTAATCGGATTCGGAAACGTCGCGGCGAAAGGGCACTTGCCGGGCTGGCAATCCGTAAAGGACGTCCAGATCGTCGCCGCGACCGATGCCGTTGCGGCGCAGGGGAGGGCCTTTCTGGAGGCTTGCCCTGGCGGGCAATGGCACAAGACCGTCGACGAGCTGCTGTCCGACAAGACGTTTGATTTCGTCGATATCTGCACTCCGCCAAGCAGCCATGCGGCACTCATCAAGCGCGCGCTGGATGCGCGCCTCCACGTCCTTTGCGAAAAGCCTCTGGCCACGCGGATAGAGGATGCGCAAGCCATTGCAGCGGCCGCGGCAGACAGCGGCCGCGCCGTTCATACTGTGCACAACTGGCTCAAGGCGCCGATTTGCGACCGGATTTCGGCGCTCGTCGATGAAGGCGCGGTCGGCACCGTGCAGACGGTTCGCTGGCAAACCTTGCGCACGGAGCCGGCAGTCACCGTCACGTCCGATGGGACCAACTGGCGCGCCGATCCGGCTGTCGCCGGCGGCGGAATATTGTTCGATCATGGATGGCACGCGCTTTATTGCGTCGTGCGTTGGCTCGGCGTTCCCCGCGCTGTCAGCGCGCTGCTCGAGAAGCGTCGCTTTCGCGAATGGCCGATCGAAGATACTGCGACCGTCACGCTAGACCGGGAAAACGGCAGCGCTCAGATCTATTTGACCTGGTCAGCGGAGGAGCGCGCCAATCACATCGAGGTCGAGGGCGATCGCGGCCGTATCGAAGTCGTCGACGACGTCGTGGTTCTCAAATCGAACAAGGACGAGCAGCGGTGGTCATGCCCGCCGTCTCTGTCCCAGGGATCGCATCACCGCGACTGGTTCGTCGGTGTGGCGGAGGACTTTCAGCGCGCAGCAGTGGGCGGCGGCAGGGGCAACCTGGATGAAGCGCTGTTGTGCGCGCGGCTAATCGATCTTGCCCAGAGGTCGAGTGCGTCGGGCGGCGCCCGGATGCCGCTCGACGGCTAGTTGCCGGCTACGCCGTTTGGAAGCGTTCGCGCACCGCAAGGAACAGCAGGAGCAAAAAGAATATCGGTGCGCCTGCCGCGGCCAGCACCAGAAACCAGTTCGACTTTCCGAACAGGGCCAGAAAGAGCACGAGATAAATAAAATCGCGGCGCGAAGCGGCGTCAAGCATGCGGGCGAGGGTCTGGCCGGGCACAGTCGCGACCGACGTGAACAGCGGGCCACTGTCTTTTTTCGTGAGCATCACGCGCCAATAGACGAACCAGGCCGACCCCAGGTTGCCGAGCGCTGCCGCGACGCCAAGCAACAATGGCCATGATGCTCCAATCGACAAACTCCAGCCGATGGCCATGCACGCGAAGACGACAATGTGAACGACGTTGTCGCCCCAGTAGTCGATGATCCCGCCAAAACGCAATTCCTGGAATCTCAATCTGGCCAACTCTCCGTCGCATCCGTCCAGGATCGAGTGTACCAGGAAAAGAAGCGCTCCGATCGTCTGCCAGAGCCAGTGCGCGGACAGAAAAAAGAGTGCGCCGCACAGGCCGATGCCGACCGAGAGCAAGGTGATCTGGTTTGGCGTGATTCCGGTCGAGGCCAGGCGGCGGGCAATTCGCAGGGAAATCGGGCGCTCGACGTTCCGCGCCATAAATCCGTCGGTGTCCTTGACGAGTCCGCGCAGCAAACGCCATTCCGCGTCGTCAACATCGGCTGCTGTGGTCACCACCAGCGGATCGATCGCAGCAGGAATTGCGGCCGGCGCCCCGAAGTGCCGCGTGAGCCGCGCCTGCGCCGCGGTCAGGTCATAGGCTCCTTTGTCCGCGTCCAGCACCGCAAGGGCATCCGCGGCCACAGAGGCTGCAAGCAAGATCATCTTATGCGGCATCGCCGCCCATCGGGCCGGCTCAGTCTGTGTTTCGGCGAGCCGCGCGAGCCAATCGGGCTCCGCGAGAATGGCCGCATGCGCGATGATCAACGGGCCAGGTTGCTGGGCAAGCGCATCGGTGAGGGTGCTCCAGTTGGAGATGGCGGTGATGCCTGCTGGCGCGGCCTGGTCTCGCGCCAGAAGATAGATCCGGCTGTACCCGGCGCGGCCCGCAGCCATAACCGTCCGCCGCGCGAGGCCAAGGCCGAGAACCCTTGGTTCGCCGCCGTCCGCAAATGCCGGCGCGATCGGCGACGCGCCGGCATCCGGCAAAAGAACCATTATTGGTGGGCTCGGGGCCACGCTGTGCAAACCCTGCTGCATTGGATCTGCGATATACCTCGGCTGGGCACCGGCGTTGATACTACAAGTGGCGCGTCTATTCTTGCCGCGTTCGGTGCCGAATAAGGGGGAGCCGGGTCATTTCCGTTTCGTTCATCATCGCGGGTTTCTTTGGCCTTGCGCTTGTCGTCTACCTGATTGTGTACAGCGGCGCGGGCGAGGTGGCCAACGCCATGCTGGTCGTCGGCTGGTGGCTCCTGCCGATAACAGCCTACCACATCGTTCCAATGCTCTTCTCCGCCCTTTCGTGGCGAGAGCTGTTGCCGTCTGCGACCCGTCCCGACGTTGTCAGTGTCACCTGGATTCGATGGATCCGCGAATCGATCAATTCGCTGTTGCCGGTCGCCAATATCGGCGGTGACATCGCAAGCGCGCGACTGGCGCACTTGCGCGGCGTTCCCGGCCCGCAGGCCGCGGCCAGCATGGTTGTCGACACCACGGTTGGCGTGGTCACGCAGATGGCCTTTGTCATCGCCGGCGTCGCGCTGCTCGTGTTGCGGCCCACCGGCGGCGCCGCATTCGAGGTGGTGGCCGGAGTGTTGATTGGCGTCGGCGCGCTTGTCGCGGCCGTTGCGGCATTCGTCCTGTTTCAACACAAGAATATGTTTGCGCGATTTGCAAAATTGGCGCGGAGGCTGTTGCCGGAGCAATGGCAAGCTCATTTCGCAGGAAGCGCATCGTCGGTCGACGACGCCGTCGTGCAGGCCTATCGCAGGGGCGCCGCCTTCTGGCGGGCGAACCTGTTGCGCCTTATCGGATGGGCTGCAGGCGCGGGCGAGGTCTGGCTGGTGACCTGGTGCCTCGGTCAGCCTCTCGGTGCGACCGATTCCTTTATCCTCGAAAGCTTGTCCTCCGGCGTCCGCGCGGCAGCGTTCATGGTGCCAGCGGCACTTGGCGTTCAGGAGGGCGGCCTTGTCCTGTTCGGCGCGTTGTTCGGCCTGCCGGCGGAGATCGGGCTGGCTATTTCTCTGTCGAAGCGAGTGCGTGAGTTGCTACTTGGTTTGCCCGGGCTGTTTTTTTGGTACTGGATCGAGGGGCACTATTTGCTGCGGCGGAACGGGGAGTAGGCGCGCTCGCCATTGCAGTCGTTCCCGACTCCGGTTTTGCGGTCTCGTCCAACGCGGTTGCCGGCGAGTCAATGACGTTGGGCAAGCCGACCGCCTCACGCAACTCCGCGCGCCGCGTCTGGTAGTAGCTCGAGCGCAAGAACGCGTAGAAATCGATGGACGCATCCTCGGCCATCTTCAACTGTCCGAGCCTGTCGACCGTGTCTAGGCCTGCCGTGGTAACCGCGACAGCCAACTGCGTTCCGAACAGCAAGCCGACCGGATCGCCAAAGCGATCGACGACATCGCCGACCGCATCGCGCGTCGTCGTGGGGCCCCAATAGGGCCGCACCATGTAGGGACCCTCGCCGACACCCCAGACAAACAACGTCTGTCCAAAATCGCCGCTCTGCTGCGGAATGCCTTCCCGGGACGCGAGATCGACAAGGCCGCCGACTCCGAACGTCGTGTTCATGGCAAAACGCGCCGCCGTCTTGCTGGCGGCGTCGAGGCGGCCCTGCAGCAAATTGTTCACGAAGATCCGCGGCTCTTTCAGGTTCGAATTGAAATCATGCAGGCGATCATGCACTGGACGCGGCACGACCGTCTGGACGGCCACCGCGACGGGGCGCAGCATTTCCTGATTCACCGCCAGCATCTGGCGATTGGACATGCTCGTTGGGATCCTGCATCGCCAACGACGCGTCCCGCGGGGTCGCGGCGCAGCCACCCACAATGACAGGCAATGCGATTATGATCGCCCATCTGCCCCAGACTTGACCGCGACGCATATACTTTCCCGCCCTTTTCAATTCCCCTGCAGGCCCGAGGCTTGTCAAATCCCATCACGAGCGCAGCACGATGATGTAGCGCGCTGATCGGATCGAGTCCGACAAAATTAGCAGAGCCGCTACGGCATAAGTGTTACTTTTTTGTCACAGACCCCAGTTTTAGGCCATTTATTTACTGCCACTAGCCTTGTTCTGCGTCGCCAAAAGCGCCGGTTGGAAGAGCACGGCCGCCGCAAGCGTCGTCACGAGGCATAGGGCCATCAGCTTGCCCATGCTCGACGTACCCGGGTGGTGCGAGAACCACAGGCTCCCGAAAGCGGTCGCGGTGGTACAGGCGCTGTAGATGACAGCCCGCGTCAGACTCGATTGCAGAAAGTTCCGCTCACCGGAACGCCAGGCCATGATGTAGTAGATCTTGAACGCGACGCCGACGCCGAGAAGCAGCGGCAGTGCGATGATGTTCGCGAAGTTCAGCTGCAGCCCGATCACGACGCAGATCTCCAGCGTGACGACGATTGCGACGAGCAAGGGCACCAGCGTCAAGGCGACGTGACTCCAGCGGCGTAACACAATGAAAAGGATGAGCGCGATCGACGCCACGGACCAGATTGCGGCCTGAATGAAAGCTTTGACGATGGTTGCCGCCGCTTCGATGACGAAGACCGGCTTGCCGGCTGCGTCAGGCGCAACGCCGCGCACGGCTGCCACGAAACGCTCCAGGGTCGCGTTGTCATTGCCATCGCCGCTCGGCGCGACCTCGACCCGGTTCAGCCCGTCGGCCGAGACCCAGCGCTGTGTCAATGACTGGGGCAACATCTCGATCGTCACGTGCTCGGCCATGAGCAGGCTTCTGACCTGACGCAGGGTTGTCACCAACGGCGCCACGAGAACGCGCTCGGCGTCGTCCCGGGCCGCCTGGGATTGCTTTGCCAGTGCTGCCAGGACGCCTGCGAGACGGCGTGCCTGAACGGCGGCCGGGCTGGTGTCGGACTCGGCTGCGGCACTGCGCAGGTCGCTGGCTGTTGTGTCGATTGCTGCCAGCGTGTCGGCCGGCGTCGGTTTCGGTTCGACCTGGTCAGGATTGAGCGTGTTTCGGAGGAAAAAACTCGCATCGTCAATGATCGCAAGCTTCTCGTCCTGATCCTTGGGAACGAAGCTCTGCAGCGTCACGACGTGGGCAACCTCCGGCAGCTGGCGCAAGCGTTCGGCAAGCGCGGAAGCGCGCGCGGCATTACTTTCAAGAATGTCGAGCGTGTTCGGGCTGGTGTCGGGATCGGCCATCAGGTCAAGCAGGGTTGCCACCGATTCAGTGTCCCGGGACCGCAGGTCGAGCGGGTTGAAGTTGAAGCGCAGGCCGGCAAGCAAAGGCAGGCCGAGGATCGTGACCGCCAACGTCGTGCCGACAACCCATTTGCGCTGCGTTTCGAGAAAGCGGTCGACCGGCGCAAGCTCGGCATAGCCAATCGGTGCAGGCTCGCCCGGAGGCTTGAGGACGGCGAGCAGCGCCGGCAGCAAAGTTACGGTCGTTCCGAACGCAACGATCATGCCTGTTCCCGCGATCAATCCCAGTTCGGACAGGCCGACATAAGCCGTCGGCAGGAACGAGTAGAAGCCTGCGGCGATCGATGCTGCGGCGAGCAAAAGCGGCCCCGCCAATCCTTTCGCCGTCCCGAGCAGGGCGTCTTCGAGGTCGTGCGATTCAAATCGCTCGGCGCGGTAACGCACGCTGAACTGGATCCCAAAATCGACCCCGAGCCCGACAAAGAGCACGGCGAAGGCAACGGAGATCAGGTTCAGGGCTCCCACCATGCAGAGCCCGATGGCGGCGGTGAAGATGAGCCCGGCCGCCAAGTTGATAAAAACGGCCAGGATGATCCGGGCCTTTTTCAACGCGAGCCACAGCACCAGCACAACAAGCAGAAGGGTGATGACGCCATTCAGCGCGGCGCCGTCGGCAATCGTGGCGAATTCCTCGTCCGACAGGGCCACGGATCCGGTGAGGCGCACCTTCACGCCTCGCTCAGGTGTCAGTCCGAGCCGCGACGCCGCCTCGCGTATGGCCGCGGTCGCCTTGCGCCCGGGCCGCAGATCGTCGAAGTCCAGGACCGGCTGGATGTTGATGAAACGGCGAAGCTCCGAAGGCTCCGGCGTCTGCCCTGTTATCAATTTGCGCCAGGAAAATGCCGGATATTTTCCGCTCGACAACGTTTCCAGCGCATCGGCGATTTCCGTGAGCGCCGGCCTCAGGTCCTCGAGCTTTGTCTTCCCCAGGCGCAACCCTTCGATCGACTGAGACAACGTGCGAAGAACACCTCGCAATGTCGGATCGGCCGAAAGCGTTCCGAGGAACGGCTGTGCGCCGATGAGATCATTGGCATCGCGGCGCACTTCGTCGAGAGAACGAAAAAGAACGCCGTTTCGCGCGAAGAATTCGCCGCCATCGGGGCGGGAAACGGTCCGGATCACGTCCGCGTGGCGCGAGAGGTCGTTTGCGAGTGTGTCTGCCGCTTCCTCGGCAGCCTCGGGCGTGGCGGCGTCAACGACGGCAATGATCTGATCGACTCGCCAGGGAAAGGCGCGGTCGAGCGCGCGTTCCTGCTGGCGCCACGGCAATGAGCTCGACAAAAGCTTGTTGCTGTCGGTCGTGATGGCAAAATGGGACGTGAAATAGAAAGCCGACAGGAGTGCAACAAACAGGAATGCAAGAATCACGAGCCATGCATGCCGCGTCGACAGGCGCACGGCCCGTGTGGTTGCGCTGATCGCCAGCTGATTGACGGTCTTGCTCATTGAATCTGCAAAAAAAGCACATTCATTTCAGGCTGTCGCCTACGTCTTGACGGGGCCGCAATCCAATTCCAAAACGTTCCCGCAGATACGGCAAATCGCGCATGACGAAAGGTCGCGGCCGCCCAGGCAGGTTGTGCCCATCCGGGAGAGTGGAAACCACAATGAGAGAGTTCTGAATTCAACTTGCGTCATTTATTCGCAATCGTTGCCATAGTTGCCGCCGTCCTGGTCGCCCCGATCCGATTGCACGCGCAGTCGTCAGCCGTGACGCACATTCAGAGTTATTACCAGCAGTTGATGCCGACGATCCAGCAAGCGGGGCGCCTGAGCGTCCGCGAGCGCGACAAGCGCTTCGCGCCCGCCATTTCATCCGCTTTTGATCTCCCGACAATGACGCGGTTGGCCGTGGGGCCGGCCTGGCAGAGTTTCTCGCCAGCCCAGCAAGCCGCAGTGCGCGATGCTTTTGCAAAGTTCATCATTGCCGACTATGCAAGCCAGATTAAGGACTATTCCGGAGAAAGCTTTGTCGTAGACCCGAAATCGGTGCCAGAGCCGCGCGGCGGGGGCGAAATCGTGAAGACCAGGCTGTTGCAGCCAGGCGGCCGCACTGTGAGTATCAACTACCTGGTTCGGGGCGGGCGGGTGATCGACGTCTATCTCAACGGGACTATCAGCGACCTCGCGACGCGACGCGACGAATTTGCCTCGATTATCGCCTCGGGCGGTGCCGACGGTTTGATCAAGAGGTTGCATGATCGAACGCAGAAGCTGCTTGGGGGATAAATCTCGATCGTTCGATGCCGGTTGCCGATGGGTCGGCACGGTTCGAATCCTCGGCATATCGGAACCCGCGACGGATGAACACTCAGGGCAAGGTTCTCGTCACCGGTGCAAACGGGTTCGTCGGCTCGGCTGTCGCGCACAAACTCGTCGAAGCCGGTTTTTCTGTGCGCGCGCTCGTCCGTGAGAAAGGGCCTTACTCCAATCTCGCCGACCTCGACATCGAATTTATCGAAGGCGACCTGCGTGACCGAGCTTCAATCGATCGCGCAGTCGCGGGTGTGCGCTACGTTTTTCATGTGGCGGCCGACTATCGTCTGTGGGCTCCGGATCCAGGCGAAATTTATGCCACCAACCTCGAGGGCACCCGCAACGTCATGCAGGCGGCGTTGCGCGCGGGCGTCGAGCGGATCGTTCACACCAGCAGCGTGGCGACCATAGCCTTGCGGTCCGGTGAGATCGCGGACGAGTCCACCCCGCTGCCCGAAAACGAGGCAATCGGCGCATACAAGCGCAGCAAGATCGCGGCCGAACGCCTGGTCGATTCCATGGTGGCTGGGCAGGGTCTTCCCGCGGTCATCGTCAATCCATCAACGCCGATTGGACCGCGCGACGCGCGGCCAACCCCGACCGGCCGGATCATCGTGGAAGCCGCCAAGGGCCGGATCCCGGCGTTCGTCGACACGGGACTCAACCTCGTTCATGTGGACGATGTGGCGAACGGTCATCTCGCGGCAATGCGCTCCGGAAGGATCGGGGAGCGCTACATTCTCGGCGGTGAAAACGTCCTGTTCTCGCAGATGCTGAAAGACATTGCGGGGATCGTGGGCCGCCGCGCGCCTTGGGTGCGGCTTCCCTGGCGCGCCCTGGTTCCGGTCGCATTTGCTGCGGAAGCTGTGGCGAGAATCACAGGACGCGAGCCCTTTGCGACCTTGGACGGGGTCTATCTGGCGCGATATCGCATGTTCTTTGCCTCGACCAAAGCCGAGCGGGAGTTATCCTATCGTTCGCGGCCATATATTGAGGGAATTCAAGACGCGCTGCAGTGGTTTCGTGCCGCTGGATACTTGAATTTCCCCTAGGGTCGGATACGAATGGTCTTTGCAGGGTCCGTCAGGGGGGCGGGATGCCAAGTCCGACGACTGTTGTTGCCGTCACGTCGCTTGCGCGCGAGGCCTTTGTCGCGCGTGGTAGCGGGGTATCAGTGGTTTGCAGCCAAGGCGCACGCCTTGGCGCCGCTTTGCACGCGGCAATTCACCCTGGCGTTTCGGGGATCATCAGCTTTGGAATTTCCGGTGGGCTGAACCCGGAGCTCGTTGCCGGTAATTGGGTCGTCGCATCCACCGTCTGGTATCGCGATCGCGCTATCGCGACTGATTCGAAATGGACGCAGGAACTCTCCAAGCGGCTTCCGGGCGCCGTGCTTGCGGATATTGTCGGCTCTGACACCATGGTGCCGACGCCTGCGGAAAAGTCGCATCTCTTCCGAACGACAGGCGCGGTCGCCGTCGACATGGAATCCCACATCGCTGCGGAGATTGCCGCCGCGCATCAGATCCCATTTGCCGCTTGCCGGGTCATTATCGATGCGGCGCATCGGGCCCTTCCCGCCGCGGCAGGCCCGGCATTGGACTCGAACGGTGCCGTGAATGTTTTTGCGGTGATGCGCTCCATCATGCAGAAGCCCGGCCAGCTTCCCGATCTCGCTCGCGCGGCGCTCGATGCCTGCATCGCCGAGCGCGCCTTGAGAAAAGGCCGAAAGCAGCTGGGGCTCGGATTTGCGTCGCCATTTGTCAATGGACGCGCCGTCGAACGTGATTTCGCGGGGCAGGCAGACGTATCGAACGATTTTCTCCGGCCGCCGATTTGCGAAACCCCGTGATCGGCTGAGAACGGCACGCGGTTGTTGCGCGGCCAATAGCGACTGTGCACGGCATCGTCGGGGAGGCCATCTGTGGCGCGCGATCACAAAAAACGGCCTGGCGGTGATCAGATCACGGCGTCATTCATTGAAACAGCCATCCGGCTGGCGGTCCTCGCCCTTCTGCTTTACTGGTCTTTTGTTCTCGTTCAGCCATTTATTTCAATCTTCATTTGGAGCGCGGTGCTGGCCGTCGCGCTCTATCCCATTTTCGAATGGATTTCGTTCCGGCTCGGCGGACGGCGCCGATTGGCCGCCGCACTCACGACAGTTCTGAGCCTGCTGGTCATTATCGGTCCGGCGACGTGGCTTGCCATGGGGCTGATCGACAGTGTCCGGATGATTTCCGAGCGGCTCGATCCTTCGATCCTGGCAGTACCGTCGCCGCCTGTTTCGGTGAAAGACTGGCCGCTGATCGGCGAACCGATCTATCAATTCTGGGATCTGGCATCGACGAACCTGAGCGCTGCCTTCGCCACGATCGTTCCGCAGCTGAAGCCATTGGGCGCCAGATTGCTCCGCGTCGGTACCGATACCGGCCTGGGTATTTTGAAGTTTCTCATTGCCGTTCTCGTCGCCGGATTTCTGTTTTCGCCGGCGCCCGCGCTTGCTGCCGCCGTCAAACGGTTTTCACGGCGACTCAATCCAGAGCGCGGCGAAGAGCTTGTCGGCCAGGCAGCGGCGACCATCCGTGCGGTTTCGCGCGGCGTGATCGGCATTTCAGTGCTGCAGGCGCTGCTGGCCGGCATAGGTTTGATGGTCGCCGGCATTCCTCAGGCCAGCCTGATTACATTCGCCGTCTTGGTTCTCGGAATAATCCAGATCGGACCCACGATTGTCATCGTGCCGATCATCATATGGAGCTGGATGACAATGGAGACCACGTCGGCGCTCCTGTTCACGGCTTACATGGTGCCGGTGAACCTACTGGACAATTTATTGAGGCCGATCGTGATGGGCCGGGGCCTGAAGACTCCAATTCTCGTCATTTTGATCGGGGTCATCGGCGGCACGCTCGCTTATGGCATCACCGGACTGTTCCTGGGACCGATCGTGCTGGCGGTCATATGGGAGCTTATGGTCGCGTGGATCAAAGAGCACGACACCGAATAGAACTAACCACCCAGAAACAGACGCCCGACATCCGGATCGGTCAGCAGCTCGCTGGCCTTGCCCGCCAGCGCGAGCTTGCCGGAAACCAGCACGTAGCCGATATCGGAGAACTCCAGGCCTTTTTTCGCGTTCTGCTCGACCATCACGATGGTCTTGCCTTCGTTGTGCTGAAGATCGCCCAGAATGTCGAAGACGGCGTCGATAAAGCGCGGCTCAAGTCCGATCGACGGCTCGTCGACGAGCAGCACGCTCGGGTTCATGACCAGAGCGCGGCAGATTTCGAGCAGGCGGCGCTCGCCGCCCGACAGCACCTTGGCCGGATGTTTCCGGCGCGCGGCGAGCCGCGGGTATTTGTCAAAAATCGCGTCGGCGGCATGCCTCGCCGATTTGCGATCCATCAGGTAGGCGCCGAGCCACAGATTTTCTTCCACCGTCATCCCAGGGAAAACGGACTTGTCCTGCAGAATGTAGGCAATGCCGGCCGACTGGAGCTTTTCGTTGGACGACAGGCGGGTGACGTCGAGGCTATGGCCGTCCAATGTCGGTGGAGACCGTGCCCGAAAAAATATTGGTGAAGCCGAAAATCGAATGCAGGACCGTCGATTTTCCCGCCCCGTTCGGCCCGATCAGGCACAGCGACTGGCCGCGACCAACGCGCAGATTGAAGTCGTGCAGGATTTCCATCTGCCCGTAGCCGGCGTTGAGCCCGTCGATCCGCAAATGCGGCTTGTTTCCCGCAAGCGCATCGAGCTGCTCGACGCTCACCTCGCGGGCGATTTCAAGCGCCTGGCGGGTGACCTCTTCGACAGAAATGATGGCACCGACGCCGCCGTGATAGCCGCCGCCTGACGCGTGGGTGTGTCCGGAGCTTGCCATCAGTGCGCCCCCAGATAGGCGTCGACGACGTTCTGATTGCCCTGGATCTCCTCGGGTGCGCCGGCCGCAAGCATCTCGCCGTGGGCAAGACAATAGATCTTGCTCGCCATATTCATGATGACGCGCATGTTGTGCTCGATGATCAGCATCGTAATGCCGAATTCGGCATTGGCGCGCTTCAGGCGATCGATCAGCCCGTTGATCAGCGTCGGGTTGATGCCCGCGGTCGGCTCGTCGAGCAGCAGGACCGTCGGCTCGTTCATGAGCGCCATGGCGAATTCGAGCAGCTTTTGCTGGCCGAACGAGAGGCTGCCCGCCCGCAGGAAACGCTTCTCGTAAAGGCCCACGAACGACAACAAATGTTCGGCCCGTTCGATGACGTCCGGGCGTTCGTAGGCGAACATGTCGAAAAAGCCGGCTTTCCTGTGCGGAATCGAGATCTGCATGTTCTGCAGACAGCTCATCTTGCCGTAGATGCGGGTGGTCTGGAACGTGCGCAGAAGGCCGAGCCGCGCGATTTCCTGCACCCGCAGCTGCGAGATCTCCTGACCTTCGAAGCGGATCGAACCCGAGTCGATCGGATGATATCCGACGATCGAGTTGAACAAGGTGGTCTTGCCCGATCCGTTGGGACCGATCAGCCCGGTAATTTGGCCGCGTGGCACGGACAAGGAAACGTTGCGGTTGGCGACGACGCCGCCGAACGACTTGCTCACATTCGTGATCTCGATGATCGCGTCGTTCATTCGGCACCTTCAGCGTGCGGTGCGAGCTCGATCGCGCGCGATCGCACTTCGCGTTCCTTCGGTGCAACACGGACACCAAATCGCTCCGGATATTTTTCCATCAACCAGCCGACGATGCCCTGCTGGAAATAGACGACGATGATGACGATGAGCAGGCCGAGCGCCACGAACTGCCATCCCAGGAAATAGGTCCAGGTCACTTCCTTGATGACGTGAAAGATGACCGCGCCGACGACCGGTCCCCAGAACGTGCCTTTGCCGCCGAGCAGCACCATCAGGATCATGAAAATATTGAAGGTCGTGGTCGGAAATGCGATGTCGCGCGCATCGATGAAGCCGGTCATGTTGCCGAAAATCGCGCCCGCGATGCCGAGAAAAAACGCCGAAATCGACCAAGCCGTGCGCTTGTAGCGGCGCGTATGCAGGCCCATTGCCTCGGCTTTTTCCTCATCGTCGCGGATTGCATTGATGGCCATGCCGAAATTCGTCGAGTAGAGCCACCGCAGAAAAAGCAGTACGACGAAGGCGAGGGCGAAAAGCAGGAAATAAAAGAACAGTTTTTGCGTTTCGGGAGCGCCTGGAAATACCGGCATCGATATGCCGGAGGCGGCGCCGACCCATTGCCAGGAAGCCACCAGCTCGGCACCTGCGACCGCAACGCCAAGCGTCCCGATCGCGAAATAGGGACCGCGCAAACCGAACACGACCCACGATGTTGCGATGGCGAGGATCGCGCCACAATGCCGGCGGCGACGATACCGAAAGCGAATCCCGTGAAGTACTGCGCGGTCGTGAAAACGATTTGCGTGGTGCGCGCAGCCGACGTGTACATTCCGACGTCGTAATAAAGGCCGATCTGCACCACGGCGCAGGCGTACATGCCGGCGCCAAAGAAGAAGATATTGCCGAGTGAGTTGTAGCCCATCTGGCCGCCGAGGATGTCCCAGGTCGAGGCGAAGACGATCATCAGCCAGAGCACCGCGATCTGGTTGGTGTAGGACGGGAACAGCAGCGGCGCCGCGACGCCGACGAGCAGCAGCAGGCCGATGGTGACCGGGTGTAGCGATGCGCGGGTCATTGCACGGCCTGCCGCACGCGGAGCTGCTGCAATTGCCGGACCGCCAGCACTGCCAGCAGCAGCAGCACAATGAGCGCCTGCTGATATTCAGAACCCAATATGAATCCGCCGAACTGCTCGAAGACGCCCATGCCGAATCCGGCCGCGATCACGCCCGGCAGGTTGCCGAAACCGGCGGCGGTAACGATGACGAAGAGGCGGATCGAATAGGTCGTGCCGAGGAACGGCTGAACGTTCCATACGACGGCGACAAGAGCGCCGGCCGCGCCGCAAATCGCCGCGTTCAGGCAGAAGGTGAACGAATAGACCTTCTCGGTGTCGATGCCGAGGACGCGCGCCGCTCTTGCATCCTGCGCGGTTGCGCGGATCGCCTGGCCCATGCGGCTTTTCTTCATGAACAGAATGACGGCGACCGCGAGAATGATCGCGAAAACGAACCCGACTATGCGGGTCGATGCAATCGTGATCAGCCCGTTCGCGAAAGACAGCGTCGGCAAATCAGCCTGAGCGGATTGCGTGTCGGGACCGAAGGCGAGGTTGAGGCTCTGCTGGATGACGATTGCGATGCCGAACGTCGCCAGCAGCGAGGTAAAAAGATCCCGCGTAATGACCTTGCTGATGACCGTGCGATAGAGAATCCAGCCGACACCCCACAGCACGACGGCGGCGAGCGGCACGCCGAGCAGCGGGTCAATCCCGTACCTCCCGAGAGTCCAGGTGATATAGCCGCCGATCATGATGAAATCGCCCTGCGCGAGATTTTTGACGTTCATCACGCCCCAGACGAGCGCAAGGCCGTAAGCCGCAAGAGCGAAATATTGAGCCGACCAACAGGCCGTCGATCAGCAGACCGAGATTGAAAATCGGCACGCTTGCCAGAACAGCAAGATTTCCAAGGACCTGTTCCATCGCGGACGTCCCCACCCGTCTTTGAGATGGACAAACCGCGCACCCTATCGCGTTGTGATCGGGCCGCGCACGGAAAGCTGGGTGGAAGCGGGCAGCGATCTGCCCGCTTCCTTTTTTGTCTTAGTAGTGCGCGTCGCGTGGATAGTTCAGCGGTGCGGCAGCAACCTCGGCCGGCGAGACGACAATGTATTTGCCGCCCTGGATTTGACGCATGACGATCTCTTTGCCCGGATTGCTGCCATCCTCGGCAAATTTCACGCCGCCATAGAACGTCGGGAGGTCGGTCTTCGTCAGCGCCTCGCGCACCTTCTCGGTGTCGAGCGACTGGGCCCGCTTGAACGCATCGGCCCAGACATAGATTGCCGCGCTGGCCTGCGCTGTCTGGTAGGGCACAACCTTGTACTCGGGATGTGCGGCAATCATCGCCTTGTTGTACTCGGCCGCCGTTCCGAACATCGGGTCGCTCGCCTTCATGGTCTCGTCCCACTGCGTCGGGCAAACCAATCCTTCCGCGACTTTCGGGAAGTCGTTGGCGATTTTCGCCAATTCGCAATGCGTGATGCCGATCAGGGGCACTGAGCCGTCTTGAACTCGCTCATTTGCCGCGCCGCCGTCGCAGCGCCTTTTTCATGTCCCGAGATGAGCAGGACATCCGGCTGCAGCGCCTTGACCTTCGTGAAGAAGGTCGTGACGTCGTTGAGGTCCTTCGGCATGCGGTCGTCAATGACCGTTTGCATGTTGTACTTCTTGATCTGCTCGATAACGCCCTGACGGACATCCAGCGAGAAGGCGTCGTCCTGGTAGATCATCGCCACTTTGACGGATGACGGGTTCTTGCCGGCTTTCTTGGCAAGATCGGCCGCCATGTCGATGACGGGCGTCAGATATTTCTCGGACGTTGCGACGATCCCGAAATGATACTTGTAGCCCTGCGTAAAGAGAGACCTGGAAGCGGCCTCACTCTGGACGAGAGGAATCTTGTATTTCTCGATGACCGGCAGAATGGCTTTGGTCAACGGCGACCCGTAGGGGCCGAGCATGAACTTGACCTTGTCCTGATCGATCAGCCGCTCGACCAGCTGCGCGGCGCGCGCGGGCGTCGAACTCGTCATCGTAGTATTTGATTTTGAGATGATAGCACTTGCTGCCAATCTTGATGCCGCCGGCGTCGTTGATTTTTTTGACGGCGAATTCGTAACCGTTCTTCGTGTTGTTGCCGTTGGCCGCGTAGATGCCGGTGGCTGAAAGGGCGGCCCCGAGGATCAGGTCTTCACACGATTGCGCCGCAGCGGGTGCGGGTACATAGGCGAGCGCGGCCGTTGCCAGCACGGCTGCAAATCTTGCGCTGTTGTGCATTGGTTGTTCCTCCCATGAAACTGCGTGTCTCCCCCGGCTGGTTGGTTCCAGTCCTTAGTAATAGAAAGTATAGCGCGAATATCAGGATGGACAACGCATAGTAGTGACACCGGGGACAGGCCGCCGCGGCGCCGGTCTCCGGCTAGACCTGTTCAGCGTTGAGATAAGCGAGCCGCGCGCCGCAGAAAGCGCAGATGAGGCCCAGCCCAAGCGCCGCGAGCCCTGCGATAACGTCGACGGTGCCGCCCAGATTGCTGGTCTTGCTCATGATGCCGCCGATCGTGGCGGCCACAAATACGAGCCCGATCAGGAAGCGCTGCGCCAGCCGGTAGATAAATTCCCGCTCGCGGGCCGCCACGATCAGATAGGCGCCCGCGGCCCAGCCGCCGGCAAAAGCCGCGCCGCCGATCGCCCACCACGCCATGGCAGATACGAACTGCTGCTTGCTGCCGGTTGCGGCATCGCGGAGGACTGCGTCGAGGCCAAGCCCGAATACGGTCAGGAGAATGTGCACGACCAGGGCGGCAAAGACGCCGCAAGCAATCGCCGCGGCGTAATGCAGTCGGCGCAGGGCGTCGGTATCCATCGGCTGCCGTTGAAAAGGGGACCGGGAGGTCGTTTCGACAGGCACAATAGCCGATCAGAGCGGCGCGCGCGAATACCCTTTTGAAAGCTGCGCTGCGTCGCCGCGATCCCGCGACGGGCCGCTCTCGAGACTTGCGTCGATTTCCCGGTCAACGATGTAGCGCGGACGCGACTTGGTCTCGAAATAGATCTTGCCGACATATTCGCCGATGACGGCGATGGCGAAGGTCTGGAACGATGCGATAAGCAGGAACAGCAGCATGACCGACGTCCAGCCTTGCACCGTGTGGCCGGCAAGCCATGTGCCGAAGACCCACACGCTCATCCCGATAAAGACGACGAACAGCATGATGCCCATCAGGGCGATCAGGCGGATCGGCCTTACCGACAGCGAGGTGATACCGTTGACGGAAAGCGCAACCATTTTCGCAAGCGTGTACTTTGTCTCGCCGTGCAGGCGCGGGAGACGGTCATAAGTCACTGTCGCAGTCTTGAAGCCGAGCTGGACGGCCAGCCCACGCAGGAAGACATGCGCTTCGCCATAGCGCGCAAGCGCGCGCAACGCGCGGTCGCTCATCAGCCGGAAGTCCGCGTGATGCGGAATGACCTCGGCGCCCAGCCAATTAATCAGACGATAGAAGAAATCGGCCGAGCTACGCTTGAACCAGCTGTCGCTGGCGCGGTCCCTGCGCACGGCAAACACGATCTCGGCACCGTCGTTGAAGTGCTCGACCATCTTCGTGGCGACGGACATGTCATCCTGCAGGTCCGCGTCGAGGGAGATCGTCGCATCGGCCTTGCCGATCTGCGAGAGGAGGCCGGCCAGCAGCGCGTTCTGGTGGCCGACATTGCGTGACAGCTTGAGCGCGCGGACGCGTTTTGGGCGCGCTTGCGTAATTCTTTCGATAAGGCGCCAGGTCTGGTCGGTGCTGCCGTCATCGACCAATACGACGTAGCTTTTCGGTGAGATGGTCTTTGACTTCTCCAGCTTGGCCATGTCGGCAAGCAGATAGGTCAACGTGTGCTGAATCCCGGCTTGTTCGTTGTAACAAGGGATGACGAATGCAATGACGGGTGCTTTGGCAGCAGTCATGATCAAAATGAGCCGTGGCTTGCGCGGCGACGGTCCCCGGGCGACTTGTAAATTCGCCGTCACGTGTCGCACGGCCGCGTTAATCCAAGGTATGCCGGCAGCGTTTACAAACCTTTTATTGCTGCAGGCCGGCAAAAGGTGCCAAATCCGCACAGTTCCAAGCGCGTCAGATGCCCGCGAGCTCGCGCATAATGCGGAAAAGGCGTTGCTGGCCCTCGAAGCCGATGCCGGGGCGGTCGGACAGCGAGATCATGCCGGCTTCGATACGGGCGTCGTCGGCAAATCCGCCGAAGTCGCCGAACACGCCGGGATAGGACTCCGCACCGCCGAGGCCGAAGCCGGCGGCGATCGCAAGCGACATCTGGTTGCCGCCGTGCGGGAACATCGCGCTGCGCGGCCAGCCGTGCCCCGCCAGCATGTCCAGCGTCTTCGCGTATTGGCCGATGCCGTAGGCCTGCGGCGGATCGATCTGGATGATGTCGCGGCCGGGCCGAAAGCCGCCGAACCGCACCAGATTTTCCACGTCCTGCGTCGAGTAGAGATTTTCGCCGGTCGCGAGCGGCGGCGCGTAGCTCTTTGCGAGCTCGGCAAACAGGGCGAAATCGAGCGGGTCACACGGCTCCTCGAACCATCGCAGCTTGAAAGGCGCGAGCGCCTTGGCGTAACGCAAGGCTTCGGCGCGATCGAATTTGCAATTGGCGTCGACGGCGAGGTGCTCGCCGGAGCCGACGACCTCGAGCACGGCCTCCAGCCGGCGAAGATCTTCGTCAAGCGGCAGGCCGCCGACTTTCATTTTCACCATCGTGTAGCCGGCGCCGAGATGACGGCGCATCTCGTCCTGCAGGTCCCTGATCGTCTGCCCCGGCCAGTACCAGCCGCCGCCCACGTAGCAGAACACTCTTTCCGGAATTTTGCCGCCGTTGAATCGCTCGGCGAGCAGCACGCGCAACGGCTTGTCGGCAATCTTGGCAACGGCATCCCAGACCGCGACCTCGATGGTGCCGATCGCGATCGATCGTTCGGAATGACCTCCGGCCTTTTCCCGCCGCATCATGCAGGCGAGAATTTTCGCAGGATCGAGATTGCTGCCGCTGGCATCCAGCAGCGAGGACGGGTCGGCGGCGAGGATGCGGGGAATGAATCGCGCGCGCATCTGCGCGCCACAGGCGTAACGGCCGGTCGAATTGAATGCGAAACCGCAGACTGGCTTGCCGTTACGAACGACGTCGGTGATCACGGCGACCACCGACGTCGTCATCTCGGTAAAATCGAAGCTCGAATTGGCGAGCGTCGACTTGAGCGGGATGGCCGTCTCGCGGATATCGACGATACGCATTCCGCTACGTCAGATGGGGGTTACTGAATTTGCGGGATGTTGGCGTCCTTGATCACCTTGCCCCACTTTTCGACTTCCTTCTTGATATAGGCGGCAAATTCATCCGGCTTGTTGGCGACCGGGTCAAAGCCAAGTTGCGCGCACTTCTCCTTCACGTCGGGGAGAGCCATCGCTTTGACGATTTCCCGGTTGAGCAGGTCGACGATTTCCTTCGGCGTACCCGCCGGCACGAGGATCCCCTGCATCGTTTCGGATTCCTGTCCGCTGACGCCGGCTTCCGCCATGGTCGGCACGTCGGGCAGGGCGGAGGAGCGCTTGGCCGAGGTGACCGCAAGCCCTCGCAGTTTTCCCGCCTGCACCTGCGGCGCGGTCGGCGGCAGCGCGGTGAAGGCAATCGGCGTATGGCCGGCAACCGCGGACTGAATTGCGGGGCCGGCGCCATTGAACGGCACGGTCGTGAGATCGAGTTTGAAGGTCAGCTTGAACAGCTCGCCGGCCAGATGCGGCGTCGTGCCGGTGCCGGGCATCGCATAGTTGTATTTGCCCGGGTTCTTTTTGATCAGGTCGACAAGCTCTTTGACCGACTTGGCCGGAAAGTCGGAGTGCACCACCAGAATATTGGGCGACGCCGCAGCCAGCGTCACGGGCGCGAAGTCCTTGAATGGGTCATAGGGGTTCTTGGCGTAGAGGTTCGGGTTGACCACGTAGCTCGAGCTCGCAACGAGGATCGTGTAGCCGTCCGGCGGAGACTTGGCGACCTGTGTCATCCCGATGTTGCCCCCGGCGCCCGGGTGGTTTTCGATGTAGAACTGCTGCTTCAGGCTGTCCGACAGCTTCTGTGCGATCAGGCGCGCCATCACGTCGGTCGGTCCGGCGGGCGCGAAAGGCACCACGATCTTGACTGGACGGTCCGGGTAGCCTGCCGCCGCCGGCAAAATGCCGAGCGCGAGTACGGACAGCGTCATGCCGGCGGTGATGAGTTTTATTGTTGAGCGCATTCGTCTCCTCCCAGTTTTTTTCATCGTAGCATTGCGCGGGAACGTTGCCAGTGGGGCTTGCATCGTCCGCGCTCACAGGCTGTATTCCGGCGGCTTCGTTCCCTTTCGTCAGAGGAAATTCAATGCCCGCCCGAAAGATCACCCGCCAGGACATGCGCGATGCTGCGGAGAAGTACAAGAACTGGGGCAAATGGGGCCCCAATGACGAAATCGGAACGCTCAATTACACGTCTGCCGAAGACATCGTTGCGGCGACGCGGCTTGTGAAGAAGGGCAAGGTCATCTCGCTCGCGCTCAATTTCGATCACACCGGGCCGCAGGGTGCGAAGAGCAAATATCCGTCGATGGGCCGCACCAATCCGATCCACACCATGCTGCGGACCGGCACCGACGCCTATTCCGGCGTGCTCGACAAGCGCGGCATCCGCGCCGCCGATGACATGGTGACGATGCCTCTCCAGTGCGGCACGCAATGGGACGGCCTTGGTCACGTTTTTTATGAGAACTATATGTGGAACGGCTATGACTGCCGCGAAGTGACGAGCGCCGGCGCGCAGAAGTGCGGAATCGAAAAAACGAAGAACAAAATGGTCGGCCGCGGTGTTTTTCTTGATGTCGCCCGCTACAAGGGCGTCGACTCGCTCGACGACGGTTACGGCATCACCAATGACGATCTCTACAACACCGCGAAGAAGCAGAAAGTGGAGCTCAAGCGCGGCGACTACGTCATCGTGCGCACCGGCATGATGGAACGTTGCCAGAAGGCGGGAAGTTGGGATGGATATCCCGGTGGCGACGCGCCGGGCTTTTCGTTCGAGACGCTGGATTTCATCAAGCAGACGCAGCTGGCGGCGCTTGCGAGCGATACCTGGGGCTGCGAGGTGCGCCCGAACGAGAGCGAGGAGGGGATCAACCAGCCCTGGCACTGGATCACGATCCCCATCATGGGCATGACCATGGGGGAAATTTTCCAGCTCAAGGAACTCGCCGACGACTGCGAGCAGGACAAGGTCTACGAATTTCTGTTCGTCGCGCCGGCCATTCCGATCACGGGTGCGGTGGGGTCGCCGGTGAATCCGTTGGCAATAAAATACGAGGCGTTGTAGGAGCTTCGGCCATGGCGAAGGAATACCCGGTCACGCATACGGACGCCGAATGGCGCAAGTTGCTCACGCCCGAGCAGTACCAGATCATGCGCAAGCATGGCACCGAGATGCCGGGAAGCTGCGCGTTGTTGCATGAGAAGCGTGCCGGCACGTTCCGGTGCGCCGCTTGCGACCAGCCGCTGTTCGCGTCCAAGCTCAAGTTCGAAAGCGGCACCGGTTGGCCGAGCTTCAACGATCCGATCTCCGGCGCGGTCGAGACGGAAACCGACCGCAGCCACGGCATGGTCCGGGATGAAGTTCATTGCAGCCGCTGCGGCAGCCACCTCGGGCATGTGTTCAATGACGGACCGCCGCCGACCGGCCTGCGCTACTGCATCAACGGTGTCGCGCTGAAATTCGAGCCGGCCTGAGCATGACAACGGTCGGACACAACGCCAAGCGCGTCGGCGCCGAAGTGCTTGCCGACATGCTGGCCGGCTACGGCGTCACGCATGTTTTCATGGTGCCGGCCGTTCTCCGCCGCACTTTCGCGGAAATGGAGCGGCGGACCAAGATCGCGCGCATCCATTGCCACGGCGAGAAATCGGCCGCTTACATGGCCGACGGCTACGCGCGCGCGTCGGGCAAGCCCGGCGTCTGCATGGCGCAGGTGATCGGCGCGCTCAATCTCGCGGCCGGCCTGCGCGACGCGTACCTTGCGCATTCGCCGGTCATCGCGATGACGGGCGGGCGCGATCCGAAGACGAAATTCCGCAAGGTCTACCAGGAAATCGACGACGTGCCGGCATTCGAGCCGGTGACAAAAATGAACGTCACCATCGATGACGTGGCGCGCATTCCCGACATGGTACGGCAAGCGTTTCGCACCGCGACCACGGGTGCGCCGGGACCCGTTCACCTGCAATTCCGCGGCAACGAGGGACAGGTCGATCTCGAGGAAGCGGAAATGGACGGGCTCGTGGAGGCGCAGTTTTCGCGCGTGCCGCCATTCCGACCCGAGCCGGAAGCAGCCCATGTGAAGGCGGCGCTCGAGTTGCTGCAGAAGGCCGAGCGGCCGATCATCGTTGCGGGCGGCGGTGCCCGCGCATCGGGCGCCGGCAAAGAGCTCGTGGCGCTGGCCGAAGCGCTGCAAATTCCGATCGCGACCTCGCTCAACGGCAAGGACATCATACCCGGAATCCATCCGCTGTCGGTCGGCGTAGTCGGCAGCTATTCGCGCGAGAGCGCCAACCGCGCCGTGAATAGTGCCGACCTCGTTTGCTTCGTCGGCACGGAAACCGGCGGCATGACGACGCACTTCTGGGCCGTGCCGAAAATCGGGACCCCGGCGATACAGATCGACATCGAGCCGGAAGCGCTCGGCCGCAACTATCCGCTGCAGGCCAGCGTGCTGGGCGACGCCAAGAGCGTGCTGGTGCGCATGCTCGGCCAGATCGACAAGTCGACCGCGGCAAAGCGGGCAAACTGGATCAAGGATATCGCCTCGCTGCGCAACGACTGGTACGCGAAATACAAGCCGATGCTGGAGTCCGACGCCGTGCCGATTCATCCGGCGCGCATCTGCGGCGAACTGAGCAAGCACATGCCCGACGACGCCATCGTCGTGGTCGATACCGGCCACGCCGGAATGTGGATGGGCGGGATGTACGATCTGCGCACGCCCGCGCAGAGCTACATGCGCAGCGCCGGCCACCTTGGCTGGGCTTTTCCCGCGGGCATTGGTGCGAAAGCGGCGTGTCCGGATCGGCCCGTGGTCGTTTTCACCGGCGACGCCGGCTTCTGGTACCACATCGGCGAAGTCGAGACGGCGGTGCGCTGGAACATCGCCTCGGTCACTATCGTCAACAACAACGGCGGCGGCAATCAGTCGAAGCGCGGCTTCGACCGCGCCTATGGCGGCGAGCAGACCGAACAGGCGCGCGAATTGTGGACCTACAACAAGATGAATTTCGCCAGGCTGGCCGAGGATATGGGCGCCCTCGGCATCCGCGTCGAGGACGCAAAAGATATCGCGCCTGCGCTCGAGCGCGCGCTTGCGTCAAAGCGCCCCGCGGTGATCGATGTCGTGACCGACATCGAAGCGCTGGCGCCGACGGCGGTCACCTGACGGATTTAAGCCGCGACGCGCTCGTGCGATAGTGCCGGCAACGCTTTGCCTTTCCGGAGGGCGACACCATGAAACACGCGACGTTCTTTATGTGCGGTCTTTTGACCGGTCTGGTTTTGGCTTTTGCGATTCCCAGAGGCCAGGCCCATGACGCCGACACGCTTGCAAACAGCGCGCCGCAGAAGAACCCGCTGTTCCTCAACATGACGAGCGGCGATTCCTGGCGCGGCTGGATGGGCCTGCACTTCGCTCATGCGACGCTGAAGCAGGGGCACCCGGTCGCGATCTTCCTCAACCTCGATGCCGTCAAGCTCGCGGCAAAAAGCGGCGAGCAGGAGAAGAAGCCATCGATGCAGCGCGTGCCGCGCGACGTCCTCGCTGATTTCATCAAGGACGGGGGCATCGTCCTGATGTGCGGCCCATGCATGACCGAGTTCGGTCTGAAACTCGACGACCTGGTGCCCGGCGTGCAGATGGGCAGGCCCGGGTACACGCAGGGTTTCATTTTTGCGGAGAACGCCCGCACCCTGACGTGGTAGCGCTAGCCTTCACCGATTTCGCGCAGGATTTCCGCCGTGTGCTCGCCGAGCAGCGGTGAGGGACGTTCCGATGCGGCCCGCCAGCCGTCGATGACGATCGGCGTGCGCACGCCGGGGATCGTGCCAGCCTTGGCGGCCTTGCTCTTGAGGGCAAGCTTCATCCCGCGATGAGCAACCTGCGGGTCGTTGAACACCTGCTCGAGATTGTTGATAGGGCCTGCCGGCACTTGCTGGGCCTCGAGCTTGTCGAGCAGCTCATCGCGCTTCATGCGCGCCGTGAGCGCCGACAGCTTTCCGACCAGTTCGTCGCGGTGCTTGAGCCGGCCGACATTGTCCTTGTATGCGGGATTTTGCGCGAGCTCCGGTCCGCCGATGACGTTGCAAAACTTGACGTACTGGTTGTCATTGCCGGTCGCGACAATGATGTGGCCGTCCGCAACGGGAAAAACCTGGTAGGGCACGATATTGGCGTGCGCGTTGCCGATGCGCTTCGGCACGTTGCCCGAGACGAGATAGTTCATCGCCTGGTTCGACAATACGCCCACAGTCGAGTTGACCAAGGCGGAGTCTACATAACAGCCTTTGCCCGTCTTCTCGCGCTCGGCGAGCGCCGCCAGAATCCCGATAACGGAATAGACGCCGGTGAAGATGTCGGAAACGGGAATGCCGATGCGGGTCGGTTCGCCGTCGGCCATGCCGGTCAGATCCATGATGCCGCCCATGCCCTGCGCCATCAGGTCGTAGCCGGCGCGTTTGGCGTAGGGGCCATCCTGGCCGAACCCGGTGACCGAGCAGTAGATCAGGCGCGGACACTCGGGCGCGAGGCTTTTGTAATCGAGGCCGAACTTGGCGAGGCCGCCGACCTTGAAGTTCTCGATCAGCACGTCCGAGCGCGCGGCCAGCTTGCGCACGATGCGCCGGCCCTCGTCGCTCTCGAAGTCCATCTCGATCGAGCGCTTGCCGCGGTTGGTCGCGTGAAAATAAGCAGAACCAATATGGTTGCCGTCCGCGCCTTCGACGAAAGGCGGACCCCAGCCGCGGGTATCGTCTCCCGAGCCCTTGCGCTCAACCTTGATTACGTCGGCGCCGAGATCGGCGAGCACCTGTCCGGCCCAGGGACCGGCGAGAATGCGGGCGAGTTCGAGTACGCGCAGGCCAGCAAGCGGTTTCGACATGGAACCTTCCTTGATTTCTTTTGGGCTTGCTCGAAGCGGGTAAGTGATCAGGCGCCGTTATAACTTGAAGCGCGGATCGAGAAAGTCCCGCAGACTGTCGCCGAACAAATTGAAGCCGAACACGGCGAGGCTGATGGCAACGCCCGGGAACAGGATCAACCAAGGCGCCTGGCGGTAGAAATCCGAAGCATTGCCCGACAACATCAGGCCCCAAGCGGCAGTTGGCTCCTGCACGCCGAGACCGAGGAACGACAGCGACGCTTCGGCCAAGATTGCCTGCGCGATAAAGGCGGTCAGCATGATGAGATAGGGCGCCACCACGTTCGGCGCCATGTGCCGAAAGATGATGCGGGCGTGGGAATAGCCGGCGGCGCGTGCAGCATCGACATAGGGCATCACGCGCACCGAGAAGGCCGCGGCGCGCACGACCCGTGCCACGCGCGGCAGGATCGGAATCGCGATGGCGATGATCAGATTTACGTCAACCCCGCCGACCAGCAATTTGCCAAAGGCCGCGACTACGACCAGCGCCAGCACGATGATCGGAAACGCCAGCAGCACGTCCATCACGCGCTGGATCCAGTCGTCAATCTTGCCGCCGAAATAGGCCGACGCGATCCCCAGTATGGCGCCGATCGACGAGCCGATGAAGGACGAGGTGAATCCGATCACCAAAGCGGTGCGCGAACCGTAGATCAGGCGCGAGCAGATATCGCGGCCATAGGCATCGGTCCCGCACCAGTGCGTCCATGACGGCGCGCTCATGATCGAAGCGAAATCGATTGCCAACGGGTCATAGGGCGCTACCAGTTCCGAGGCTACTCCGGCAAACATCATCGCGATGATGATGAAAAAGCTCACCGCGCCAAGTGGTTGCTGGCGGACGAATTCAGCGATAGCGCCGCGCGGGCGGGGCGCCGTTTCTAAAACCGAGGAATTGGGAACGGCGATGGTCATGGCGGTCACGCGTACCGGATGCGCGGGTCGAACACGGCATAGAGCAGGTCGACCGCGAGATTGACGAAGACGTAGAAGGCGGCAATCAGCATCACCATGCCCTGGATCAGCGTGAAGTCGTTGCGCGAGACGCTCTGGACGAACAGCTGGCCGATGCCGTTGAGATTGAACACCTGCTCGGTCACCACCAGGCCGCCGATCAGGAAGGTGAATTCCAGGGCGATCACCGTAATCGCGGGCAGCAGCGCATTGCGCAGCGCGTGGCGCGAAATCACCATTTTTTCATGCACGCCCTTGGCGCGGGCGGTGCGGATGTAATCCTCGCTCAGGACTTCGAGCAGCGACGAGCGGATCATGCGGGCGGTCACCGCGCAGTAGCGGTATCCGACCGCGGCGGCGGGCCAGATCAGTTGCGTCAGATTGGCGATCGGGTCGACGTAGATCGGCGTGAATGTGATCGGCGGCAGCCAGTTGAACGCCGCCAGCAGGCTCAGCATGATCAACATGCCAAACCAGAACGATGGAATCGACAGTCCACCGATCGTCACAATTCGCATGAAGTAGTCGATCCAGGTGTCGCGATAAAGCGCAGCGGTTGTCCCCAAGGGAATCGCGAGCAGAATTGCGATGAGTGTTGCCAGAATGGCGACCTCCAGCGAAAGCTCAAGCCGAATCGCGATTTCCTCCATCACCGGCCGCTCGGTCCACATCGAGATTCCGTAGTTGAACGTGACGACGCCGACCATCCAGTCCTTGAATTGAATCATCAGCGGCTTGTCGAGGCCGAGCTTGTGCCGCTCCATTTCGATGGTTTCCTGAGTCACGGCACCGCCGTCGCCGCGCAGTTTGACCTCGACGATATCGCCGGGAACGATGCGCAGCATGAAGAATACGAGCACCGCCACGCCGAGCAGCGTAGGGATCGTGAGCAGGATGCGGTTGACGTATATCGGAGCATTTGAGATCTCTCCCGCGGCCCGGCCGCGTGCCGGGCCGCGGGCTAGTGCGTTACGCGTTCAGCCACACCTCGGCGAGGTCCTGGCCGAGGTTATGACTTGGCGACATACGCCAGCCCATCACAGTCTTGTGGGTCGGCACCATGCGATACCACCACAGCAACGGCTGCTGGTAGGCCTGCTCGAACAGCCGCTTCTCGAACGCCTGGATCATCGCCTGGCGCTTCTTCGGATCGGTTTCGCGCATGTGGGCGTCGTAAAGCTTGTCGAGCTCGGGATCCTTCGAGCGCGACCGGTTGTCCGGCGAGCGGTCGATCGAGAGATACTTGCTCAGCGCAAGACTCGGATCGTCCATGAACAGATTCGAGAAATCGATGGCGACGTCGTAGTTGCCGCTGTTGAGGCCGGCGAGATAGGGCGCCGTTTCCTGCTGCTTGTTCTCGACCGTCACGCCGATCTGCCGCCACTGATCGACCAGGAATACGCCGGCCGGCGTGTAGGGCTGCGCGATCGATCGGTTATGCAGCGTGAACTTCAGGTCCTTCAAACCCGCATCGGCGAGCAGCTTCTTGGCTTCCGCGCGCGATTTGGCGATGTCCTTGGAGAAGCCCGGCAGCTTGACCAGTTCCGCCTCCGGCGTCGCCATCGGGAAGCCGGGGCGCAGCACGCCGCCGACCGAGCGCAGCGTGGAAATTTGTCCCAGACCCTTGCTGCCGCCCCAGCGGTCGATGGCCATGACCAGCGCCCGGCGCACGCGAACGTCGTCGAACGGCTTCTTTTCGACGTTGAAGCAAACCAGCAGATTGAGCGTCCAGCTCGATCTCCTGAATGCGAATCTTGTCGCCCATGGTTTGAAGGAGCCGCTGTCTTCTCGGGCTCGGAAATGCTGCGGAATTCGGCCTGCACCTGGCCGCCCTGCAACGCGTTGAGCATGGTCGCCGCCTGCAGAAAGAACACGCCCTTGAAGCCGTCGAGATAGGGCAGGCCCTTCTTGAAGTAGTTCTCGTTGCGCTTGCCGGCGACATGGCTGCCCTTGACGTGCTCGACGAACACGAAGGCTCCGGTGCCGTTGATGTGGGTCTTCGGCCAATTCGGGTCCTTCTCCAGGTCCTTTGCCGAATAGATGAAGTTCCAGGGTGAGCCGAAATGCTGGAGGATCGCCGCGTTCACCGCTTTCATCTTGAAGACAACGGTCAGCGGATCTGGTGTCTCGATCGATGCCGATATCGCGCGAATGTCGCCTTGCGGGTGGAGACCACGCCTTGCGGCGGGTTGCGCAGCCGGTCATAGGTCGCCTTGACGTCCGCCGAGGTGCAACGGCGTTCCGTCGTGGAATTTCACATTCGGATGCAGCTTGAACGTATAGGTCAGCTTGTCCGGCGATACCGTGAAGGACTGCGCCAGGTCACCGATAACGTTCGGATACTTATCAAGGTCGAACTTGAGCAGTGTCGAGTAGAAGGGCGCCGAGAATTGGATGGTGGCGTAGGTGTCGCTGCCATGGCCATCGTAATGCGGCGTTTCAGCGCTAAGCGCATAGGTCAGCGTGCCGCCCTTTTTTGGGGACTGGGCATTAGCCCGTGTTGTCTCCAGGCTGAAGCCGCCGGCGCCGAGGGCTAATGCCCCGGCCATTTGCTTGAGTGTTGTGCGTCGCGTTTCCACTTGTTTCCTCCCTTTTATGTGTCGCCCCGTTTTTTATTGGCTGCTAGACCTTAATGCAGGCAGCGAAATGTCCGGGCCGTTTCTCCTCGAGTTGCGGAATGACCTCGCGGCATTCCTGGCTTGCTAGCGGACAGCGGGTATTAAAGACGCATCCGGTGGGCGGCGCCAGATGGCTCGGCAACTCGCCTTTGATCAAGCGCGGCTCCCGTTCTTTCTCGATGGTGGGGTCGGGGACCGGCGCCGCGTCCAATAGCACCTTGGTATAGGGATGCAGAGATTCTCCATAGATTACATCGCGATCCGCTACCTCCATAATCCGGCCGAAATACATCACGACCACGCGGGCCGAGATATGGCGGACTACCGCGAGGTCGTGGGCGATGAACAAATAGGCCAGCTGGAATTTGCGCTGCAGATTCCTCGAGCAGATTGATGATCTGGCCCTGGATCGAAACGTCGAGCGCGGACACCGCCTCGTCGCACACGATGAAGGACGGCTCCATCGCCAGCGCGCGCGCGATGCCGACGCGCTGGCGCTGGCCGCCGGACAGCTGATGTGGATATCGCTCGGCCATATCGCGGCGCAGCCCGACATTCTCCAGTAGTTCACCCACGCGCGCCTCGACCTGCTTGCGGCCGTCGACGATTTTGTAGACGTGCAACGGCTCGCCGATGATCTGGCCGACGGTCATGCGCGGGTTGAGCGAGCTGTAGGGGTCCTGGAAGATCACCTGCACCTTGCGGCGCATCGCCTTTAGTTGCGCTGGCGAAGCGGTCGACAGGTTGACGCCCTCAAAGTGGATTTCACCCGCGGTTGGCTCCTCCAGCCGCAGGATCAGCCGGCCGACCGTTGTCTTGCCGCAGCCGGATTCGCCCACCAGCCCAAGCGTCTCTCCGGGAAAGATATCGAACGAGACGTCCTGCACCGCGCGCACGGTGCCAGCGGTGCCGCGCAGGCCGCCACTGACCGAGAAGTACTTTGTCAGGTTGCGGACCGACAGCACTGGCACCGTGCTTTTGGCAGTGATAGCCGTCGTGCCACCGCCGGCCGCTGCCCAAGTGATCTTGCCGGCGGCGATCTCCTGGTGCCGGTGACAGCGTGACAGACCGCCGGTGTCGGTAGGGAATAGCGGTGGTTCCTGGTCGCAGACCGGGATGCGATACGGACAGCGCGGCGCAAAACGGCAGCCGACCGAAACATTTGCCAGATTTGGTGGCAAGCCCTCGATCGTTTCCAATTTGCTCCCGCGCGGCCGATCAAGCCGTGGCACCGAGCGTAGCAGCCCCATGGTGTAAGGATGACGTGGGCGGTGAAATACCGCGTCGGCCGCGCCCTGCTCGGCGACGCGCGCGGCATACATGACAATGACGCGGTCGGCATAGCGGGCAACCACGCCGAGATTGTGAGTAATGATGATGAGCGCGATGTTGAGCTTGCGCGACAGATTCTTCATCAGTTCGAGAATCTGCGCCTGGATGGTGACGTCGAGCGCGGTGGTGGGCTCGTCGGCGATGATCAGCTTTGGATTGCAGGCAAGGCCGATTGCGATCATCACGCGCTGCCGCATGCCGCCGGAGAATTGATGCGGGTATTGATCGAGCCGCCGCTCCGGATCGGTGATGCCGACCAATTGCAAGAGTTCGATTGCACGCGCCTGAGCTTCCGCGTCGGTCATGCCGAGATGGATCTGTAGCGGCTCTTTGATCTGAAGTCCGATCGTGAGGATCGGGTTCAGCGACGTCATCGGCTCCTGGAAGATCATCGAAATGTCGCGGCCGCGGATTTTGCGCATCTCCTCATCGTCGAGATCGAGCAGTGAGCGGCCGTCGAAGACGATGCGACCCTTTGGAATCTTGGCGGTCAGGCGTGGCAACAGCCGCATGATCGAGAGTGCAGTTACCGATTTGCCGGACCCGGACTCGCCGACAATGGCAACGACTTCGCCTCGGCTCACGGTGAAGCTGACGCCTTCGACGGCGCGCACGATTCCGCGCGTAGTAGTGAACTGGGTGTGAAGATCATCGACTTGCAGAAGCGGAGCAACCGCCTCCGACTGCGTGTTCGATCGTTCACGCAATGCGTCGCCAGTCTCGACGATACTCAACCTTATCCCCTCGCGCTCGCTGCGAGGCACCACGCCCGGTGCCCGCGTCCCCCCAAGGCCAGAATGGGGGCACGTTTGAAATCGCGCAAGTGCGTCATCACGCACCGGCCCGCGTCCGCAGACGCCCTACCACACTGACCGGCCGCTAATCGCCTAGGCGAAAAATGCGGCGTTTTGCTGTGGGATCGGGGCGGGAATGGGCTCTTCCCGGGCTGGCAGCTGGTGTCCCTCATCCCCGATCCTGTCGTCGATCTCTTTAACGCCGTCGCACCGGACGTACCGCTCGCCAGGTCCTGTGGGGTACACTGCATGATGCTGGCGATCGTCATCTTGTGCTTCTTTCCTGAAATCGCCACATGGTTGCCCGATCATCTGATGGGCAAAGCCATAGGGCCTAAATGAACACCTCGTTCTTTGGGGAACTGCTACAGACGATTTCCGAGCGCGGCCGCGCGCTGCTTGCCCGTGACCGGCGCGGCGATGCGTCGGCGCGCTCCGAAAGCCTCGTCGAGCTGTGCGAGGATCTGTTGTCCGGCCGTGGGGAAGCCTCTGGCGTCGCGCTCGCCCGCGAAATCCTCACCCATTACGGCACGCTTACCATCGGCCCGCGCATCGCCTTCTTCGAGGCTCTGGCGCAACGCTTCGGCATCGACAAGGCGCGGATGGATCAGGCTATCGGTGCGTGGCGCGCGTCGCCGTCGGACGCAACAGCCGCCGAGGTGCATGCCGCCTCAGAGCCCCGCCGTCAGGAACTCTTCCGCAGGCTCAATCTCGCGCCCGGAGGCACTGCCGCGCTGGTCCGCATGCGCGAGCAGCTGATGGATTCGCTCGACCATCGCGACGACCTGCGTGCCGTCGACGACGATTTCGTTCACCTGTTCTCGTCCTGGTTCAATCGCGGCTTCCTGGTGCTGCGGCGGATCGACTGGTCGACGCCGGCGATCGTGCTGGAGAAGATCATCCGCTATGAGGCGGTACACGAAATCCACGACTGGGAGGACCTGCGCCGCCGCATCGACTCGCCGGACCGGCGTTGTTTTGCGTTTTTCCACCCAGCATTGGTCGACGAGCCGCTCATCTTCGTCGAAGTCGCGCTCAGTCGCGATATTCCCGCCGCCATCGCGCCGATTCTCGCGAAGGACCGTGAGGTCACGGCAATCGACAAGACGCGCACCGCGACGTTTTATTCCATCTCAAACTGCCAGCGCGGGCTCGCGGGCGTCTCCTTCGGAAATTTCCTGATCAAGCAGGTGGTCGAGGAGGTCAGCCGCGAAATTCCCGGATTGCAGACATTCGTGACGTTGTCGCCGGTGACGAACTTTGCGGACTGGCTCAGGCAGGAGCGCGCCGAAGAGCAATCCGCCGCGCTGACAGAGGCTGACAAAGCCGCACTTGTCGCGCTTGATCAGCCCGGCTGGTGGCACAACGCGGAGACGGTGGCGCAGCTGCAGGATCCGGTGATGCGCGCGGCGGCCTGGTATTTCCTGCGCGCGCGCAACAGGCGAGGTACGCCGGTCGATGCGGTTGCGCGTTTCCATTTGGGCAACGGCGCGCGGCTCGAGCGCATCAACTGGTTGGCCGACACCTCCGACCGGGCCATGGCGCAGGCGCACGGGCTGATGGTGAATTATCTCTACGATCTCGACGACATCGAGAAGAACCACGAGGCCTATGCCGAAGGGCCTACCGTGGTCGCGTCGAATGCCGTTCAGCGCCTGCTGCGGCCGCCGCTCGAGCTCGTGCCGATCGCGGGTTAGGATTTTCCGTAAACCGGGACGATGGCGCCGCGGGTGACGCGGTTGTCCGGCGAGGCGAGGAACACAATCGTCGCTGCGACTTCTTCCACTTTCGGCCAGGCGGCGTGGTCGGCCTTCGGCATAGCCTTGCGGTTGGCCGCGGTGTCCATGATCGAAGGCGCGACGGCGTTCACCAGAACTCCGTCCTTCGCAACTTCCTCGGCAAGCGCCATCGTGAGCGCCGCCACTCCGGCCTTGGCGACGGTATAGGCGGTCATGCCGGCACCGCTCCGCGGCTCCAGCGCCGGACGCGCCGCCACATTGACGATGCGCCCGCCGCCGGCCGGCACCATCGCCTTCACTGCGGCGCGGCAGCACAGAAAACAGGAGGTGAGGTTGCTGTCGATCTGCGCCATCAGCGCGGTCTTGTCGATGTCGGTGATCTTGGCCGCGGCGAAGCCACCCGCAATGTGAATCGAGGCCCAAAGGGATTTGACGCCTGCGTAGACCTTTGCCACTTCGGCTTCCTCGGACAGATCGGAAACCTTGATCAGTGTCGCCTGCGGCTGGCCACGATAGGGGAATCGCTCGGCTTCCGCGTCGTGAACGTAAGGCACCATGCAGGTCGCGCCGGCGCCGATCAGCGCACTGACGACAGAAGTGCCGAGCGCGCCGGTGCCGCCCGTCACCACCACCTGCTTTCCGGAAAAATCCATCCTGGATGCCCGAACCTTGCTCAGCCGCGCCCGCGTTTCACGCGCGTCGGCAGAACCTGAAATTCGATCCAGTTCGCCACTTCGCCGACCCTTAGTTTCTTGTCGAGCACGTTCTTGCTGATGCCATGCCGCCAGGCCAGCCGCTTGCAGCCGGGATCGCGATCCAGCGTGTCGAGGTCCTGCGCAAAGGTCTTGATGTCAGCCTCGTCCGCGAAGAACCCTTCCTCGATCAATCGCGCGCCGATGCGCCGGACGATGGTTGCGATCTCGCGCAGCGGATATTCGGGGTGATACTGGACCGCCCAGGCGGTGGAGCCGTTTGTCCGGATTTCGGCGCTTTGCACGTCTGAAACCGCATTGGTGGCAAGAACGGTCGTGCCGGGCGCGAGTGCTTCGATTTCGTCGAGATGCACGGTCGGTGCATTGAAGACGTCGAGCTTGCCGACATACATGGAATGTTTTCGGCCGGCCTCGGTGAGCCTGATGCCTCGGCCGAAGCCGAGTTCGCGGCCTTTCGGGTTCTTGCGCACGCTGCCGCCGGCGGCCGCGGTGATAATCTGGATGCCCCAGCACGACCCGAAGATCGGAGTGCCGGTCTTGAGCGCCGCGCGCACCAGCTCGATCTGCCGCATCACCTCGGGGCCGGCGTTGTAGACATGCAGGCTGGAGCCGGTGATCGCTATCCCGTCATAGCCTTCCAGCGAGGCGCCTTCGGGCAACAAGGCCGCCGGGTCGCCGGGATAGCAAATATCCACCACGGCCCCGGGCAACAGTTCGCGCAGCAGATCGGAATAGCCTTTGCTCGCCGGAATTCCGCCGGCCGCGACGTGCTCGGCCATTGTCTGCGGGGAATTTCCTTCAACAACGAGCAGGCGGGGCGAGGGCATCGGTTCCGGTTTCAGGTTCGCTGACCGCCGCCCCCGGCGTGCACCATGAGCGACGCATCCTTTGATATGGCGGCCCGACCGCCTTTTTGCAATCGCAGCGGAATTTATGACGCAAATTCGAGGTTAATGCATGCCGGTTCTTGAGTGTCCGGCGCAAGCCGCCCATCCTGCATCAGAAAAGCAAATCAGCACGCAATGGCCGACTTCGACCTCGCCATCATCGGTGGCGGAATCAACGGCGCAGGCCTCGCCAGGGACGCCGCCGGCCGCGGCATCCGCGTGCTGCTTGTCGAGATGAACGATCTCGGATCCGGGACGTCGTCAGCCTCCAGCAAGATGATCCATGGCGGGTTGCGTTACCTGGAGCATGGCGCCTTTCGTCTCGTCCGCGAGGCGTTGAGTGAGCGCGAGGTGTTGCTGCGGATGGCGCCCCATTTGGTGCGGCCGATGCGTTTCATGCTGCCGCCGCTGCCGGGCTTGCGCTCGGCACTGCTGCTGCGCTTCGGGCTTTTTCTGTACGACGTGCTCGGCGCGCGCAAGCTGCTGCCCGCGTCCCGCACGGCCGATCTGACGCACCATCAGGCCGGTCATCCGCTCAAGCGGGAATTCCGCTACGGGTTCGAATATTCCGACTGCTCGGTCGACGATTCCCGGCTGGTCGTGCTCAACGCGGTTGACGCCGCCGAGCGTGGCGCCGTCATCCGGACGCGCACGCGCTGCACCCGGGCCGAGCGGCGCGATGAATGGGAGCTGGTGCTCAACGACCACGGCCGCCGCAGCGTTGCGACCGCGCGCGTGCTGGTCAATGCCGCGGGTCCCTGGATCGCAGGCGTGGCGGACACCATTATCCGGCAGCCGCTGGCACGCGGCGTCCGGCTGATCAAGGGCAGCCACATTGTCGTGCGCCGTCAGTTCCAGAATGACTACGGCTATATCCTGGAAGCGCCGGACCGGCGCGTGGTGTTCGTCCTGCCGTTTGCAGATGATTTCAGCCTGATCGGCACGACCGACGAGAATTTTGTCGGAGATCTCAGCGCCCCCACGCCGACGCCGCATGAAATCAGTTACCTGTGCGACGTCGTCAATCGCTATTTCCGCAGTGTCATCACACCTGACGAGGTGGTCCGGTCTTTCTCGGGCGTGCGTGCTCTCTACGACGACGGTTCCGACAAGCCGGAAGATGTCACCCGCGATTACGAACTCGTTCTCGACAGTCGTGACGGCAAGGCGCCTCTGCTCACCATCTACGGTGGCAAGATTACGACCTACCGCAGGCTGGCGGAGGCCGCGCTGGCGCGGCTCGGGCGTTATTTCGGCGCGCACACGGCGCTGGACCGCGCAATCGACGCTTCCGGGCGGAGAATTTTCGCCCAATGCGTTTGATTCACAAACAGAGGAAGCGATGCGGCGATGGCCATTTCTGTCCAGGTCGCATGCCCGCAGGCTTTTGCATGCCTACGGGCTGCGCATTGAAAGAATCCTCAAAGACGCGCGCCGCATGGACGAATTGGGACAATGCGTTGCCGGCGACCTGACCGAAGCGGAAGTGCGCTACCTCGTCGAAAATGAATGGGCGCAGACCGCTGACGATATATTGTGGCGGCGAAGCAAGATCGGCCTGCTGGCGTCCAAAGAGCAGGTGGCCGCGCTTGAACGGTTGATGACGTCAATGAAATCGAATTTCCGTCAATAATCGCTGGAGATTTCAGTTGCCGGCGGCACTCATCGCGATTGATCAGGGCACGACCTCCACCCGCGCGATTGTCTTCGACGCAGAGCTGCGGCCGCTCGCCACCGCGCAGCAGGAATTGCACCAGATTTATCCGGCGCCCGGCGAGGTCGAGCACGATCCCGAAGAGATCTGGTCGGCGGTCGTGACCACCGTTCGCGCGGCGATGACGCAGGCTCGCATCGGCGCAAAAGACGTTGCCGGCATCGGCATCACCAATCAGCGTGAAACCGTGGTGATCTGGGACCGGCAAAGCGGTCGGCCGATCCACAATGCAATCGTCTGGCAGGATCGCCGCACCGCCGACTATTGCGAGGCGTTGCGCCGCAGCGGGCACGAGCCGGACATCGCCCGCAAAACCGGGCTTCTCATTGATCCGTATTTTTCCGCCTCCAAGATCGCCTGGCTGCTCGATCGCATCGAAGGCGCTCGCGCAACGGCGGAGGCCGGCAAGCTTGCCTTCGGCACCATCGACACCTTCCTGCTTTGGCGGCTTACGGGCGGCCGGGCGCATCTGACGGACGCGACCAATGCCGCGCGCACGCTGCTGTTCGATATCGGGAAGGGAACCTGGGACAACGACCTCTGCCGTCTTTTCAAGGTGCCCACCGCGTTGCTTCCGGAGGTGCGCGACTGCGCGGGCAGCTTTGGCGAAACGGACGCAGGCCTGTTCGGCGGCCCGATCCAGATCCGCGGCGTCGCCGGAGATCAGCAGGCGGCCACGATCGGGCAGGGCTGTTTCGAGCCGGGCATGGTCAAATCGACCTATGGCACCGGTTGTTTTGCGCTGCTCAATACCGGGCCTGAGCGCCTCGCGTCACGCAACCGCCTGCTCACGACCATCGCCTATCAACTCGAAGGCAAGCGCACTTACGCGCTTGAAGGCGCGATCTTTGTCGCCGGCGCCGCCGTGCAATGGTTGCGTGATGCGCTGAAAATCATCGCCTCGGCCGCCGGAGGTTGGCCCGCTGGCGCAGCGGGCCGATCCGGCGGAACAGGTCTATCTGGTGCCAGCCTTTGTCGGCCTGGGTGCGCCCTATTGGGATGCGCAGGCGCGCGGAGCAATTTACGGCCTGACGCGCAATTCCGGTGGCGCGGAGTTGGCAAGGGCCGCTCTCGAATCCGTCGGCTACCAGACCCGCGATCTTCTGGACGCAATGCGTGCCGATTGGCCAACGTCACATGCCAAAACCGTATTGCGCGTCGATGGCGGGATGACCGCGAGCGACCCGTGCATGCAGTTCCTCGCCGACATCCTCGCATGTCCGGTCGATCGGCCGACGGTGCTGGAAACGACGGCCATAGGTGCGGCGTATCTCGCCGGCCGTGCGGCCGGAATTTGCGCCGACCTTGCCGGATTCGCAAAGCAGTGGCGGCTCGACCGCCGCTTCGAGCCGCGCATGGACGCGAGCGAGCGCGAGCGAAAGTATGCGGGCTGGAAGCAGGCGGTGCGGCGAACCTTGACCACGGCAAGCTGACAGGTCGGGTTGACCTGCCCGCGCGCGCCGCTAGCGTGTGCGCCGCGAACGGGGAATCGATGGCGAGCGGCGGCGAAGACCAGGGCACAGGCGGAAGACCACCGCTGATCCGCTTCGAGGCGGTCAGCAAACGCTTCGGTGCCGTTGCCGCGGTCGAAACACTTACCTTGGATATTGCGCAGGGGGAATTCTTCGCGCTGCTCGGCCCGTCCGGCTGCGGCAAGACGACGTTGCTGCGCATGCTCGCCGGCTTCGAGACGCCGAGCGAAGGCCGCATCTTCCTCGGTGGAGAGGATATCGTGCCGATGCCGCCTCACCGGCGGCCGGTCAACATGATGTTCCAAAGCTATGCGCTGTTTCCGCACCTCACCGTCGAAGGCAACATCGCCTTCGGATTGCGCCAGGAGAATGTGGGACGCGAGGAAATCGCCGCGCGCGTCGCCGAGATGCTCGATCTCACCCGGCTGCAGGGCTTCGGCGGGCGCAAAATTTACCAGCTGTCGGGCGGCCAGCGCCAGCGCGTGGCGCTTGCCCGCTCCTTGATCAAGCGGCCGCGCGTGCTGCTGCTCGACGAGCCGCTTGCCGCGCTCGACAAGAAGCTGCGTGCCGAGACGCAGTTCGAGCTGATGGAGCTGCAGCGCAAGCTCGGCACGACCTTTGTCATCGTCACCCACGACCAGGAAGAAGCGATGATCGTCGCCGACCGCATCGCAGTGATGAATCAGGGCCGCCTGATGCAGGTAGCGACGCCCACCGAAATCTACGAGCAGCCCAATTCGCGCTGGGTTGCCGATTTCATCGGCGAAGTGACGATCATCGAGGGGCGGACGACCATGCCCGGCTCGGTCGACAGTGCGTTAGGGCCGCTCGCGGTTGCCGATCGCGCTACAGGCGCCGGCAAAACGCTGTGGCTGGCGTTGCGCCCGGAAAAAATCAGCATGAGTGGGCACCGGCCGGCGGGCGAGAAGAACGCCGTGGCCGGCACCATTTTCGAGATTGGCTATCGCGGGGAGACGTCAGTCTACAAGATCCGTCTCTCCGACGGTTCGCTGATGAAAGTCTCAATCGCCAACGTCACCGCGCGCGGGCGCGCGCCGTACGCCGAAGGCGATGCCGTCTGGCTGTCGTGGCCGCCGGACGCCGGCATTGTTCTGACGGGTTAGCCATGCGAAGCGAACGGCATTTGCGAGACTGGGGCAGGCGGATGGTCGTCCTGCTGCCCTACCTTTGGCTGGCGATTTTCTTCCTGGCGCCGTTCGTCATCGTGCTCAAGATCAGCCTGTCGCAGTCGGTGCTGGCGCAGCCACCCTATACGCCGGTGCTTGATCTCACCGCAGGCTGGCAGGGGCTGAAGGAATTTGCAGCGCAACTCTCCCTGGACTCGTTCGGGTTGCTCGCATCCGATTCCCTTTACCTGTTGTCGTACTTCAAAAGCCTGCAGGTGGCCGCGATCTCCACCGTCCTTCTCTTCGCGCTCGGCTATCCGATCGCCTATGGGATGGCTCGCGCACCGAAGGCCTGGCAGCCCATGCTGGTTATGGCAGTCGTGCTGCCGTTCTGGACGTCGTTTCTGATCCGCATCTATGCGTGGATCAATATTCTGCAGCGTGACGGGTTGCTCAACGACGTCCTCATGCGGCTGCATATCATCGACACGCCTGCTGCATGGCTGTCCTCCGACACCGCGATCTATATCGGCATGGTCTATTCCTACCTGCCGTTCATGGTCCTGCCGCTCTACGCGAGCCTCGAAAAAATGGACGAGTTCGCTGCTGGAAGCAGCGTCCGACCTTGGCTGTCCGGCGTGGAAGGCATTCTGGCTGATCACGTTCCCGCTGTCCCTTCCGGGCGTTGCGGCGGGTGCGCTGCTCTCGTTCATTCCGATCGTCGGCGAGTTCGTCATTCCCGATCTGCTCGGCGGTTCGGAATCGCAGATGATCGGGCAGACATTGTGGACCGAGTTCTTCTCAAATCGCGATTGGCCGGTTGCATCGGCGATAGCGATCGCTCTCCTCGGCTTGTTGCTGGTGCCGATCCTCTTCTACGAGCGTCTGCAGCAGCGGTCGCTCGAAGGAGGGCGGACATGAAGCGCGGGCCGTCTCCATTCAACATCGTCTCGGTGGCCTTGGGGCTTGCATTTCTTTATCTGCCGATCGTCATCCTCGTGATCTATTCGTTCAATGCCTCACGGCTTGTCACGGTCTGGGGTGGGTGGTCGCTCGGATGGTATCGCGAGCTGCTGAACGACGAGGCGATTCTCAGCGCCGCCTGGATCAGCTTCCGTGTCGCCTTCCTGTCGGCAACCGCCGCAACAGTGCTTGGCACGCTGGCGGCCGTTTCCCTGACGCGCATGGGACGGTTTCGCGGGCGGCTGCTGTTTTCCGGCATGGTCTATGCTCCGCTGGTGATGCCGGAAGTGATCACCGGGCTGTCGCTGCTGCTGCTGTTCGTCGCGCTCAATGTGGACCGCGGTTTCTGGACTGTCGTCATCGCTCATACGACGCTGACGACATGCTTCGTCACCGTGATCGTGCAATCGCGGCTGATCGGCTTCGATCGAAGCCTCGAGGAGGCGGCGATGGATCTCGGCTGTCCGCCGTTCAAGACGTTTATGACGATCACGCTGCCACTGATTGCCCCCGCGATCGCCGCCGGATGGATGCTCGCCTTCTCGCTGTCGCTCGATGATCTCGTGATCGCCAGCTTCACGACGGGGCCGGGGGCAACGACATTGCCCATTCGCATCTATTCGGAAGTGCGGTTAGGGGTGAAACCGGAAATCAACGCGATCTGCACCATCATGATCGCGATTGTCGCGCTCGGCACGGTCATATCTTCGCTGATGATCAAAAGAGGCGCGAGCCAGCGCGAGCGGGCGGCGCTGGGAGCTCAGGTCTAGGCGCGCTAATCGCTGCTGCGTTTGCCCGGTGGGCGGAACAGGAAGACGACAAACCAGACCGGTATGATGATCATCGAGCCGAGCAGCAGGTTTGGCCATGCCCAGGCGATGCCTTGCCGCGCATAGTCCTCGATGCGCTCCGTCGACAGCCCGAGCTCACGGATGATCTGTTCGGCCGTGATCCCGAAATGAGCAAGGACGGTGCCGACGATCAGTGAGGCGACGACGACCTTGACCAGGGTCCGAAAGAGAGGGTTCAGCATCCACGGCCCATCATGCCCGCAGGGATCGGCGGGTGATTCGTCTCAGGCAGGATGATAGTCGAAGGCGGGGCTGACGGCACTCGCCGCTGAAGGCCGTTATTCAGCCTTTTGTTGCGTTTCCGGCGCGGCCGTCTGGTCGGCCGCCGGAATCGTGCCGGAGGGTGGCGTGCCGCCGGTCAGCCGCTCGATGGCACGGCGCACGGAATCCCGCGCGTTGCGCTCCTGTAACGCCCTGGACAGCGGCGCGGCGGCTCCCGAACGCCGGATCAGCGCTTCCGGGTCAGGCAGCATGATCGGGTCGTCCCACGATCCTTGCACGATAAAGGGCAGATCGAAGGGCGTCGCACCCGGCCGCGGCGGAGCCACAAGCGTGGCCGTGCCCTTGAGATCGAGCTCGCGCTCCGGGATCGACGCTGTTCCGGCAAGCGCCAACTTGACCGCGGCGCCCTCGATGACCACGTCGTCGACGGTGACCGTGCCCTTCGCGATCTTGAGCGCGATGGCGATTTTTTCATAAGGCGTGCGTCCGGTGCGGAATTCGCCACCGCCTGAAAGTGGCCGCCGCTCGAGACGGCGCAGCAACTGTTCAACATTGAGACCCGCAAGCGCCCCGTTCGTCCCGGTCAAAGTAGCGGTTCCGGCCAACGTCCGGGTCACAGCCAGCACGCTATTGCCTGTGCCTTCGACGTTGAGCGACATGCTGCCTTTGCCCTCAAGCCGCCGCAGGCCGAACAATTGCCCCAGGCATGTCTCAAGGTCCACGTCGGTGAATTGCAGCTGCGATTTCACCTCGACACCCTGATCAAATTCGGCAAACGCCAGCGAACCTTTGATCACGCCGCCATAGGCTTGCGCCTCGCCGACCGTGACGACCAGGTGTCCGCCGCGCAGATTGGCCGCTATCGCCGTGCGGCCGAGCTTGGCATTGGACACGACGACGTTCGCAGCTGACAGCCGCAGATCGACGTCGAGACTCGCAAGTCCCTCGAGTGTGATGCGGCCGCTGCTCCACGAGCGTTCATTGGTGGTCAGCAAACGGACGGTCGAAACATAAGGGGTCAGGTCGAGCGTGTCGGCGGCGAGTGTGCCCTGCAGAGTTCTGGCGCCCGTCGGCGGCAAATGTGAGCACGCCTTCGGCGGCGTTGCCGTCGAGCTCGACATTGACGCTCGACAGGCTGATGGTTCCGGCGACTACGTTGGTCCGCGCCTTGATTGCGAAGCGACCGAAGCCGCCGCCGGGCGGCGGCTTTTGCCCGGCCCACACCAGCGCATTGCGCAATGAAACGGCATCGGCGGCGAGCGTGCCCTTCGATCTTGAGTGTCGGCTTGAGGCTGATTGCGCCTTCAAATGCGGCCTTCATCGGCGTGCCGGAGACGCGCAGTTTCACGCCGCTGCGGTTGCCCGCCAGCACCGACGGAAAATCGGCGAGCGTCAGGCTGGCGTCCATCGGCGCGTCGCGCCAGATGAATCGTCCGGTGGCGCCAAAGCTTTTGGAAATCGAAGGCCACGCCAGCGAGAATTCGACGCCCGACAGGGTTTCGGTGATCTTGCGCGCCTCGTCGCGGATCGCGATGGTGCCGCCCTCGATGCGCATTTCGGAGAACGCCGCAAGCCGCTGCGCCGCCGATTGGCTGCGCGTGAGCGCCTCGATCAATCCCGACCAATTGGATTGGCCGTTCGGATGTAATTCTACCGAGATATTCGGCCGGTCCAGTGTGACGTCGGCGATTTCGACTCGGCCGATCAGCAACGGGAAAAATCGCAGACGCGCCGTCAACCGCTCGGCAACAAGCGCAGGCTGCTTGGCATCGCCCAGGATCACATCGTCGAAGCTGACGCTCCCGGTCGGAAACAGCGAAACGCTCGCCTTTCCGCGCAGGACGGGCTCGAGTCCGGTCACGCCCCGGATCTCGCCCAGGACTTGCTGGCGAACGGTATCGGCGGAAATTAGGTATCCGGCTGTCGTAAGAACGAGCAGCCCGCCCGCCATCACGGCGAGCAGGATAATCCCCAGGCGTTTCAAGCCGGTTGAGGCTGTCAAATGGAGGTTTCCGGTTGATTCGGCGTCAGGCGCCGGCGGACTATAGCATCGGGTCCGCTAGGGCCAACCTTGGATAGCCTCTGTGACCCTTTCATGGCTGGGGCCGGTTAAGCTTATTGGGCTGCCGTCGCGGGGTTGCCGCGCGCATCGGCAATTTCGGCGATCATTTTCCTGATGATGGCCTGTCCGAACGAGCTGAAATCCTTCGCCTCGATCACGAAACTGCCGGGGCCGCCAATGACGTTGTCACGGTAGTACTTGGTGAGACCGCCGGCCGGGTTGGTGTGCTCGGGATTCCAGGGCAACGGCGTCTCGCTGAGAATCGCCAATCCGTTGATTGTAATGCCGAGGGCGAGCGCCTCGTCCCGCGCCTGGCCGATGTCACGGCCCGCATTGTTCGTTCCGTCGCCTGAAACGTCGATGGTGCGCCGGTCGGCGGTGAACGGCGCGCGCGCCAGTTCGGCGACAGCCGCATCGATACCGCCACTGATTGAAGTCCGGTCCGCGAAAGACCGCGGCGATTCGAGCAGCCGGTCGCCGAAGGCCTGCGCCGCTTTTGGCCCATCGATAATCATCCAGTCGATGACGACCTTCTGGCTGCCGAAGCCCGACCATTCGAGAAACAAGACACCAATGCGTCCATGACGGCCGGACCGGATGGCATCGACGACCCGGGAATTGGCCATTGCCGCGGCATAACCTTCGCGCTGCAGCTGAAATTTCTGGCTATCGACGCTGCGCGACACATCCGCTGCAAGGACCAGCAGCAGGTCGACCGACTCGGCCGCGCGGACCGGCGCAATAGCGGGTGTGTTCGCGAGCACCAACGCGAATGCGATGCAGCGGAACAGGCGGCCCATGACGAGAGCCTAACCGATTTCGGATTTACTGCGCCAGCACGCGGGTGGCGGGAAAAATCACTTCGGCGAGCGTGCCGTCATCGACCCGGCTGGTAATCCGGAAGTACGCCTGATTTGCTTCCGCAAGTGCCTTGGTGATCGGCAGGCCGAGCCCGGTTCCACCGGCGTCCCAATGCGCGACCGTCGGGACCTGCCGGAAAGGCTCGAGCGCAATCTGCAATTCCTTTTCGCTCATGCCGGAGCCGGTATCGCGGACGCGCAGCACGACCTCATGGTCGTCGGTCTGCGCGGTCGAAATGATCACCTGCCCGCCGGCGCCGGTGAACTTGATAGAATTCGACAACAGGTTGAGCATGATCTGGCGCATCGCGCGCGCGTCGGCGACGATTTGCGGCAGATTGCTATGCAGCGAGGTGCGGATGATCACACGTTCCCGATTCGCCTGCTGCTGCATGATCGCCACGCACTGCTGCACGAGATCATTGAGATTGACGCTCACGAAAGTGAGATCGAGCTTTCCGGCCTCGATCTTCGACAGATCGAGCAAATCGTTGAGGAGCGAAATAAGATGCCCGCCCGAGGCGTGGATGTCCTTGAGATATTGCCGGTAGCGTTCGCTGCCGATCGGGCCGAAACGCTCGTCCATCATCACTTCGGAAAAGCCGATGATGGCATTGAGCGGTGTGCGGATTTCGTGGCTGATCTTGGCAAGAAATTCGGACTTCGCCGTGGATGCCTTCTCGGCCGCGCGCCTGGCGTTGATCAATTCTTCTTCGCTGCGCTTCCAGGCGGTGACGTCGCGCAATACCGCGCATAGTTTCTCACCGTCCTCGATGCGCCCGATCGTGATATGCAGTGGGACAAGACCGCCCTGGCGCACGCGGCCGATTGCTTCGTAGCCTGCACCGAGTGAACCGACGCCGTCACGCCGGGCAAGCCGCTCGAGATGCTCGAGCACCGGGCGGTGGGATTCCGGAACCAGCAGGTCGCTGAGCGAAAGGGCTCCCAGCTCGCCCGCATCGTAACCGAAAAGCGCCTGCGCGCTGCGATTGCCGGAGAGCACGCGGCCGCTGCTGTCCAGAATCAGAACACCATCGGTCGCGGTGTCCAGAATTGCCCTGAGTTCGCGGATCTCCTCCTCGCCCCGCTGCGGCGATGTCTCGGCTTGCTTGCCGCCGGCACCAGGTTGCGTTTCGATCATCAAAGCGAGCGCGCTCTCGCCGCCCCACGTCACGCTGAACAAGCGCCCTTCGACGGGTTTCTGCTTGCCGTTGCTCGTCGCGATCGTCAGCGACTTGGCCGCGTTGGGGTCCTTTGTGGCGGCTTCTTTCTTGGGTTCGATGAACAGGCTGTCGAGGCCGCCGGCTTCGGTCAGCTCATCCAGGGTCGAATATCCGGTCCAGTCGAGGAAGGCGCGATTTGCGTAAATCAGGCTGTTGAGCCGATAGATCAAGATGCCGGTCGGCAGGCGATCGAAGATCGAACGGTCTTCCAGCGTGTCGCGTGCCGGCTTTGGCGTCGCTTGCGGCGCCTCGACCGGGGCTGCAACGGGCTCGGCGGGTTCGGGCGGAACAGGGGCACTGGATTTGCCCGATGTCTTGCGCAGGCGTTCGCTCAGCTCGCGCGCAAGTTCCTGAAAGGCGCTGTGCTCTTTGGGAGCTGAGAGCCGGTCCCGTCGGTGCGGGCGGCGACGCCGGAAACGCCAGCACTTTGGCTGGCTCGCTGGGCGCGGCCGGGTTCTGCGCGAGCCTTCGGCTCCGCAAGTCCTTGAGTCGTTCCACATCGCGGCACAAGCCGAAGCCGCGAAATCCGCCAAAACGGCGCTCGCTGTCGAACATTGGCAGGCCCGACATCTCAATCGCGAGAGGCTGATCGAGTCCGTCGATTGGCCAAGCCGTCTCGATGCCGCTGAAGGTCTCGTGCCTGGACAGCGCATTTGCGATCTCTCCGGATGGATCGAGCGTCAATGTCTTGGCGATCTCGGCCCAGCTGCGGCCGAGCACGGCGGCCGATTTCGTGCCCAGCAGATCGACGAATTCCTGGCTTGTCAGCGTGAAGTGCGTCTCGGCGTCGGTCTGCCAGACGAAACGGAACGGACGCGATTGGGCGGGCGGCGGTTCAATCGGACTGGGTAGTTTCGGAGTATCCGCAACAGCATTCGTTCGCGCACCGGAACGCGCGGGACCTGCCGGTTCGGTGAAGACAACGAGCAATGCAAAGGTCGAGCCCGCGCCGAGCTTGATCATGGTGATATGACCGGCCTGGATCTCGCCTTCCGCTATGTCGTTCAGGCTGGCTTCTCGCGCGAGCTTTTCGGCGCCGAGTGCGACGAGATCGCGTTGGTTCCCCATCCGCTCGATCGCTGCCGGCTGTGCGGCGATGGTCTCACCATCTGCGGTGAAGATTGCCGCGGCCGGGCTGAAATCGCGCAGCAATCGTGTTGCCCGATCTGGAAGGGCAATCGCCTTTCTGGCGTGTTCGGCGGATGCGATCAGGATCGCGCTGCTGTTGTCGGCGAGCGCAACACGCGAGCACAGACAGACGAGAGTTGCGCCAATGCTCGCCCCAAAGCCACGCAGCCTCTCAAGCCGCGGAGCGCCGCCATGCGGGAGCGTGCCCGACAGGCGAGCGACCTGAACGGATGCCGAGTGACGTGCGTCGAAACGCAGCAGTGCCGCCTCGCCGGGCGAGGCCGCGTCGAAGATCGCCGCGCCTGCAGGGTTGGCCCAAAGGATGCGATCGGCATCCGGGCTCCACAGCCATACCGGCGCCGGAGCGAGCGCATGCGCCGCGAGCCGCGGGTCACGGAGAATTGCAAGCTGCGGCGTCGGGTCCGTCATCTCGGTGTCGCAACAATTACGGCTAATAAAGACTTAATACGGCTGCCGGTGGTGTGCGTCCACGCATCGGCGGGCGCCATCCAACGCCAAGCGCCGGTAGCGTTAACGTAGGCGGATTCCAGACCTTACGGGCCGGGAAGCGCTTCTTTTATGGGCATTTGTGCAATGCAATATTTTTTATTGCAATGCACCAAAAATGAGAGTATAAGACCGTCTACGTTCCGTCAGGCAATTGTTCGTTCATGCGTCGGCCGGCGGATTTGCATCAGTAAGGACCGATTTGCGGAGGGCGAATGGTCCGATCAATCGAGGGGCCCTCCTTAGTCAAGGATGATTGCTATGGCCGAAACCACTTCCGCCACCACGTCGAAAGGCAAGCCGAAACCGGTCGCAATCGGTGCAACCGGCTCTGAATTGCCGAAGTTCGAAATGCCCCGCTTTGAAATGCCGAAATTCGAAATTCCGACCGCGTTCCGGGAATTTGCCGAAAAGGGCATCGCCCAGGCCAGAGAGAACTACGAGAAGGCCAAGAACGCCGCGGAAGAGGCGACCGACGTCTTCGAAGATACGTACTCGACGGCCACCAAGGGCTGTGCGAGCTACGGCCTCAAGCTGATCGAAACCACGCGCGCCAATAGCGACGCCGCTTTCGACCTGATGAGCGAGATGATGAACGCTAAGTCGTATTCGGAAGTTGTCGAGCTCTACAGCGCCTTTCTGCGCAAGCAGTTCGATGCGCTCGTCACGCAAGCCAAGGACCTTTCCGAGCACGCTCAGAAAGTGGCGACCGAAACCGCCGAGCCGATCAAAGGCCACTTCACCAACGCCCTGAACAAGGCGGCCTGAGACTCGCGCCGTTTCTGAACAGCTACCCGTGTCTAAGGCCCGGACCGAAATGTCCGGGCCTTTGTTTTGCCCATTGGCCGCTTGCCAAAAAGGCGGGCGGCACCTAGGTTCCGGCCGCTTGGATCGGCTTCGATAAAAGCCGGCTGCCTGTGCAGGCGTAGCTCAGTTGGTTAGAGCGCTGGTCTGTGGAACCAGAGGTCGGTGGTTCAAGTCCACCCGCCTGTACCAGCAGAAATAAACACTTAATGGATAGCGCTAAGCCGGGTTCCGAGCAGGGGTAACGACCTGGGTGATGCGCGCTGGGGAGCAGCCCGTGCATTCAGTGATAAATAAGTACCGGAGTTTTCGTGTGCGTCAGCACCTTGTTTGTCACACTGCCGATCAGAATCCCGGATAGTCCGCTGCGCCCGTGCGATGCTATGACGATGAGATCGCAATCTTTGTTCTTGGCCGCTGCGATGATGGCTTGATAGGGTTGCTCGTTCTCCACCTGAATCGTGTCGCAGGACACACCGACCTGCTTGGCCGCATTCACCGCGCGATCCAACACGCTCGTGGCGTGCTTCTTGATCTGCTCGGCATGATTGGCGGTTTTCTCAGATATCTGCCGCGCTGTCATTTCTGAAACGCTGAGCCAGTTGAACGGCTCCTCGACGACGATTACGGATACCTTGGCTCCCAAGGATTTCGCCAGCGCCAATCCATTCGTCACCGCATGCTCGGCTAGCTCCGACCCATCTGTTGGAATGAGAATATGTCGGTACATGCTCCACCTCTCGATTGTCTGAACGTACTACAAACGCTGCCTTCCGAATGTAAGCTTGGCGCTTGTTTCAGATATCCGAACTGTGCGCGCAATTTCTTGAGACAAATCAATTTATCCGCCAATCGAGCCGACGCCCAATGTCCGCTTTTGGCACTTAGCAGACATTCCAAACGCGACCACGAATGTCTGCTTTTGGGGGTAAGGCGGACATCGGGCCCTAACTAGGTCTGCCGGATCGCCCTTCATGATCTAGATCAAAGATCGGGCTGGTTTCACGCCGTACAAGCAGCGGGTGTGGAAACCCATATCGACTGCGCCGTTTAACCTCGAACTTGAGTTGGCCGTCATAGAGGAGGACGGGCCACATGTCCTTGTGTTTCCATGCCATCGCATTGTTGATGGGTGGACTAACTCCGAGACCAAGCAACGGATCGACGTTTCTCCCACCCACTGGCGCGAATGGAAAACGCCGTAATTTATAACCTGGTGAATGTCCGCAATTGCGGACAGGGTTTGATTCAAATCAAGAGGCGTGGCCGCAGGTAGATGCTAACTGATAAAAAGTCACAGGATTAATGGTGTTATGTTTTTTCCAACACTTGCGGCTATAGTTACGCTAGTTGGCGTCATCGGTTTCGTAATATCGAGCCTTCTACACGCGAGTGGAGCGGGTGACTTTCTTTTTAACGCTGCTGCAATCTGTATAACTATCGGTCCCCTCATTTTCTTTTGTTATGTAATTATTGGTCTGTGCCTGGAATTCGCGAGTATCACCCGGAAAACTGAAGTCAGGATTGCTGCGCATGTTCCATCGGTTAATGTTCCTGTAGATATGTCCAGCCATCTCGACCGGATGCCGGAGGGTTTGCGGCGCGAGCGAAAGGGACCTTTGAGCCCCAGCACCGGACGCGCCAACAAAATTTAATAACTCGATCGTTGCCGTCATGTTCGCTGATGACCCCGAGACGTCAATGGGCAACCGGCACTTCCCTAATGTGAGGACGGTTGATCTTTCGGATCGAGTAGCTCATCGAGTGACACGGCATTGGGGCAAAACTCCCGAAAATGCTCGGTGGCTGTTCCCATGGCAAGTTCATGCTCGCATCGCTTCTTGTTACTACAGGTGATGCACAGCCATTTCAGCTCGCGCATGATCAGCGGGTCCATATCAGCGAGGATTTTTGGGTCGACATGCAGGGCGACTAACATAGTCTTCAGTAGTTTTGCGTCGCCGGGCCCCTTGCTAACCAGCTCATGGAATTGACTTGGGGTCACTCCAATCTCTTTCGCCATACGCATCACTTCGTCTGGCCCACACGTGCCAAATTCACTATTAGAGCCAATCGCGTTACGATAATTTGTTACCCAATCAGCAATTGCTTTGAGGGCCGTTTCGGCCAAAACATCGCTCGCAAGTGCGGTTTGTGCAGGTTCGCGGCTGATCATAGCGTTCGCTTCGTTCTCTTTCTGCCAAGTTTGAAAGCAAGCTTGGCAGGGTTATCTATTTAGTTATTGCGGTGGATCAATTTATTTTAGGTCGTTGGCGTATGTTGATGCGTCCCATCGATACCTGGGAGACATACCAGGCGTGCCGCTGGTAGGTACCGAAGGCGAAAGACCGGAAATAGCTGACTGTAACTGTGCTGTGCCGTGCCGCGCCACCTCGATGGTGGGCGCGACAAATTACCGCGAACTGGTTTGATCCAGATCAAGATCGCTCATAAGGACGAAAGGTCAACGCGCGGATCGCTAATGCATCCGTTCGGGTAACGGTGGTCGGCGAAGTTGTTCACTCAGCGACAAGCGCCTGGGAGAGGGGCAAATTGAGTTCCTGCCACACATCGACCATGGCGGCGGCAAGCGTGTCGATGAGGGCGTTATCGTGGTGGGGCGATGGTGTGATGCGCAGACGCTCCGTGCCCTTTGGCACGGTCGGAAAATTTATCGGCTGAATATAGATGTTGTGCCGCTCCAGCAGAAGATCGCTTGCGGCCTTGCATTTCTCCGGATCGCCGACTGCAATTGGTACAATATGTGCAGCGCTCGGCATGACTGGCAGGCCGGCCGTTGTTAGCACCGACTTGGTTGTGGCGACGCTTCGTTGGTGACGGTCGCGTTCCCATTGCGAGTTCTTCAAATGACGGATGGAAGCGCAGGCTGCGGCGCAAATGGCGGGCGGGAGCGCGGTCGTAAAAATAAATCCAGGGGCATATGAGCGTACTGCGTCGCAGATTTTTGCGCTCGCTGCGATGTAGCCGCCCAGGCACCCGAACGCTTTTCCCAGTGTGCCCTCAATAATGTCGACACGCGACATTACGCCATCGCGTTCGGCAACGCCGGCCCCACGCTGGCCATACATACCGACCGCATGGACCTCATCGAGATAAGTCAGAGCATTGTATTCAGCGGCAAGATGACATATGGCCCCGATGGGAGCGATGTCGGCATCCATGGAATAGATGCTTTCGAAAACGATGAATTTAGGCCGCTCGCCAGCATCCTTCAGCAGGGATTCAAGATGGGCAAGGTCATTGTGCCGGAAAATCATCTTCTGACAGCCAGCCTGCCGAATGCCTTCGATCATCGAATTGTGGTTGAAGGCGTCCGACAGTATGAGGCAATCCGGCATGAGGCGCGCAATTGTCGAAATGCCCGTTTCATTGGAGACATAGCCTGAAGTGAAAACAAGCGCTGCTTCCTTTTGGTGCAGGTCGGCAAGTTCGCGCTCAAGTTCGACCAGGGGATGATTTGTACCTGCGATGTTGCGGGTGCCACCAGCGCCGGTACCCATGCGCGCTGCGGTGTCTACCATCGCGCCGATTACCTTTGGATGTTGTGACATCCCGAGGTAATCGTTCGAGCACCACGTAACTATTTCGCGCTTACCATGCGGCGAATGCCAGATAGCATAGGGGAAGCGCCCAACCACTCGCTCGAGATCGGCGAACACTCGATAGCGCCGCTCTTGGTGAAGTCTGTCCAAAGCAGCTGAAAAGAAATGCTCGTAATTCATATGCGGGTCAACGCTATCAATTATCCTTGGCGCCTTGCCGTATCCAGGTGCGGATACTGCTGCGATCGCAACTCGATAACTGTTTCTTACCGTGTGGCATGCGCAAAGCAGGGGCCGCACGCCAATCCAGCAGCAGCATGAGATTGCTGCTTTCCGGTTGGCGAGGGATAACCATCGCACCGAATTTCGTGCCCTTCATCACTCCCGCATAGCTCGTTAAATCCAAGCCGCTCTTTTCATAACCCGCGCCGCCCGATTCATGACATGAGGCGCAGCGCCATTTAAGAAGCGGGAGGATGTCTTCTTTGAAACTGACCATCTCCTCCGCCGCGCATGCATTTGGAGCGTTCACGATCCCGGCGCCGGTAATCATCCCCATACTGAGCGCGACAACACTAATGGACAGCAGAGGTCGCCTTTTCATATGACCCTCCTATTTTCTTTCGAATTGGTACTGCCGTCATCCGGCGTGTCTGGAGAAATTCATTAAAGATCATAAGACGTTTCGGAGGTTTGATTTGCGTCAAGCTGGAGTGTTTTTCAATTTCCATTGCGGCCTTGCGGGCCGGCGGTGAGCCGTCCAACCCCAGCGACTTGACGAAGTCATCGAAGCGTCGGCGCTTATCCTGGTCGCCGCCAATAGCTTGACGCGCGTCGGCTGCCGCGCTCAAGGCCTTGTCACGCTCGCCCAAGACCACATAAGAGCGCATAAGCCGTAGCCAGCCATCTAGATCGGAGCCGTCTGTTTTCAGGCGCTCCGCAAGGCGCGCGACCATGCCGCGAATCATCTCGTTGGTCTGGTTACCGTCCTCAACCGGCGCGCGCTCTGCGGTGGCAGGCGAGGCGGGCAATGCCGATGCTCGACTTGCGACGTCATCGACTTTGAACTTTTGCAACGCTTCGTCAAAAAACTGCAGCATCGCCGCGTTGCCGGCCAGTGCGGCACGAGCGTCGCTGATTGCTGCGGCCGCCTTTTCCTTTTCGCCGAGGGTCAGATAGGAACGCGTCAGCATGATCCAGCCTTCTGGATCAAGGCCCGACTTTTTTACGCGCTCGGCGAGCCGGTCGACCATTCCCTGAATCGCGTCGCCTTCATGTTGCGGCGGCGCTGCGGGCGGGTTGGCCGGGCGAATTGGTGAGTTCGCCGCGCCAACGGGGAGACTGGCGTCCGGAGATTGCCTTGTGGGTCCCGCTGTCTGTGCCCCGGTTGTGCCGGATGCGGCGGAATTGGACTCGACACGGGCAAGCGCGGCGCGCACATCGTTCGCCCAGTGTGCTCCGGCCGGCGCCTCAGCAACAAGATCGCGCCAAATTTTGGCAGCCTCTTCGCGCTTTCCATCTTGCTCTGCAGCCCTGCCCAGATAGTAGCGGGCGCTCACGATGGTATTGTCGAGCGTTACTGCGCGTACAAACGCCGCTTTTGCTTCAACAGTCACGACTCCATTTGCCTCTGCCATCAGTGCTTCACCGAGATTAGCCTCGCGATCGGCACTCTCTCCAAGCAAGGCCAATGTGTTTCGCCAGGCGCTCACCGAATCCGAGTAGCGCCCGAGCTGCATATAGACCGGCGCCAGAACTTCCCAACCGCGACCATCCTTGGGATTGCTCTGAAGATGAACTTCGATCCTGGCAACCAGGGTTTCAATCTGTGTTTGCTGTTCGGGCTGTACGGCGCCCCCGGCCGGCATGGCGGCAAAGTCCGGCGAACCCAATTGAAGATAAAGCGCGCCGGCTCCGGCCGGCAGCAGCAGAAGTGCGGCGGCGATGATGAAACGTCGGAAGCGTGCCGCTGAGGCAGGATCGGAAGCCGCCGTTGCGGATTCGGCGGCATCGGCAGCGGCGAGCAGGCGTCTAGAGATTTCAACGCGAGCGGCTTCCGCTTCGCTCTTGCCGATCAAACCGGCCGCTCTATCGCGATCAAGTTCGCCGAGCTGATCGCGATAAACAGCAATGTCGTTACCTGAGAATTCTTCGGCTCGGCGACGGACAAGCGGAAAGAGCACGGCGGCGATGGCCGCTGCCGTCATTAGCCCGAAAATCATCCAGAGGATCATTGGACCGTTCGACAGGGGTCGGCACCAGGCGCCGGCCGCCTACTTCGCGCAGCGCCGCGCCGGTTGCACGTTGGGAGTACTCGCCACTGAATGGCTGGACCTACTTTAGTTTGTTGCCATTGGCCTTGAATTTTTCGCCAAACGCCTTGAGTTTGCCGCCGCCTGCGGGATTTGCGTGGCATTGGCCGCATGGCAATTTGGTCTCGGCCGAGAATTCCGGCTTCGCATTCGCCGGCGCAGCGCCGAAAACAGCGACCGCTCCCACTACGAAGACCGCACCAGTGATGCCAACCGCCACTCTCCGGACCGTTTCCGACATTCGCCGAACTCGTGAAATCATTGCAAACCCCCGATCTGCCGGGCGAAGTCTAGCGTTATTGCGTCGCCGCACAAGTGGGGGACCATCCGGAGTAGGTACTTACCGTACCGACATACGCGTTGGAACCAAAACAACACACCACAAAACTATTCTGCGTGATTCCCCTTTTTGCCCTTGATCGGGACGGTTTTTAAACGAGAATAATTGCAAGGGCGGGGTTCAGATGTTTCGTGCAGTCACGAGTGGGCGTGCGCTCTCGTGGACGTATCGAGGGCTCCTCGTAGATTATCGCCTTCGCTTTGAGTTCCGTCATCGACTGACTGAACTGGCCGCAGCCGTTTCTTTCCTTTTGCTTGCGATGATCTTCTTCGCTGCGACGGCAAAGGCTGTCGAGGCGACTGGTCGGGATGACAGTCTTTCGGCGCTACGTGACTATGTTCAATTGATCGACAGTGGCGCCAAACCGGCCCGCAGCCCGGACCAGGATTCAAAAAACGTTGACCAAAACCAATCAGCCGATGCCGCGTACGCGGCGTTGCGCGCATTTGCGGATCGGATTGGCGTCGACGAGCCGGCGCCGACCGCGGATCTGCCGAAACTGGTCGAGGCCGACAATCTGCTCGACTTTTTGCGTGGATTGAATGGCTCCGGCGCAGTCTTCTGCGCCATCGAAAGAGCCGGCAACGGGCAAAGGCCCGGTCGCGGGGGGAACGAAGCCAAGCGCTCCCGTCGACGCCACCTATGTAGGCGCAAAAGTTTGCGCGACCTGCCACGCGAACCAGGCTGAATCGTTCAGCCGCACGCTCATGGGCAAGATCGGCAAGACGCAGAAGGGCAAGTTCGATTGCGAAAATTGTCATGGCCCCGGCTCGGCGCACGTGAAGGCGGGCGGCGGGCGCGGTGTGGGCGGGATCATCTCATTCCGGCCGGAAGATCTGTCGCGCACTGCGGAAGAGAACAACGCCATCTGCCTCGGCTGCCACGAGAAAGGCAATCGGACAAACTGGCACGGCAGCACGCACGATGAGCGCGGCCTCATGTGCAGCAATTGCCACACGGTCATGAAGAACGTGTCGCGCAAGTTTCAGTTAAAGACGGCATTCCAGCCCGACACGTGCTTCCAGTGCCACAAGAACAAGCGCGCCGAGATGTGGCGCTCGTCACACATTCCCGTGCGCGAAGGGCAAGGTCGCGTGCACGGACTGCCACAATCCGCACGGCAGCTATTCGGAAAATCTGCTGAAGACGGCGACCGTCAACGAGGTTTGCTGGCAGTGCCATGCAGAAAAACGCGGACCGTTCCTGTGGGAGCATCCGCCGGTGACCGAGAGCTGCCTGAACTGTCACGATCCGCACGGCTCCAACAACGACTTCCTGTTGAAGATTTCGCGGCCGCGCCTGTGTCAGCAGTGCCACTCGGGCGGGCAGCACAACAGCAATCCGCGCAATCCGCTGGTGACGCTCTATGCGCAAGGCCGCGAGTGCCAGAATTGTCACTCGAACCACCACGGGTCAAACAATCCCGCTGGGCCGCGGTTCATGCGGTAAGGGAGGAAATCGATCGGTCATGCTCGTGTGACGGCAACGTAACGAACGCGAAAGGGATTAGGTACGAAAGATTTTGAGGGGCGGCTACGATGAAGATCCGGAACGGCATTTTAAATTCCGGCAAAGCGACACTGCTAGGCGGCACATTGTTGGCAGCGAGCTTCCGACGACGCTGGTTTTTGCGCAGGATGCTAACACGCCAGGCAACTCCGCTATGGCTGCAGACGTCGTAATGCCAACCAAGGCGCCGAGCATCAACGCCGCTGACTGGTACTGGCACGGCATATTCGATGCGGGAGGCAATATTTTCATTGAGAAGCCGCCCAGCGGCTTCGGCAGGATCCCGACGGACCCATTCTGGCTCACGCCGAAAACGACCGACAGCAATGCCAAGATGGATGAATACGGCAAGGTGCCGCGCGGTCGTTCCTTGACGTGCTGGGGATTAAGGCCGGCACCAAGGACGGCCGCTTTGCCGTGGACTTCTGGGCCGACAATGTCGGCTATGACAATCAGCGCTATAACCTCAGCATTTACGAGCCGGGCCGGCAATATTTCAACATCGGCTGGGACCAGACCCCGCATCTGCTGAGCAGCAGCGCCAAGACGATCTTCGGCGGCGTGGGCTCGACCCGCCTGACCGTCGATACCGCGACGCGAAATTTTTTGCAGGGCCAGTCTGTTCCTGCCACATCCAACTGCAGGCAACAGCGCGACGAACATTGACCAGTTCATCGGCGGCGCCCCGCCGTTCGGCGGCGCCGGATTCCCCGCGCCGATGTACAACATCGAATTGAAGACCCTGCGCGAAAAATTTACCGCCGGTTATCGCAACACGATGTTGGATAACTGGGACTTCAACGTCGATTATTCACACGAACACCGCACCGGCACACGGCCGCTCGGCATCGGCTGGGGCGTCGGCACCAGCGCGCCAATCCGCGGCCGTCCTCAGGCTCGATCGAGGTGCCGCAGCCGCTCGACGATCGCACCCAGAACGCAAATGCGTCCGGCGAATATGCCGGCACGACCCCGTGGGGCACCCGGTGGAACACGTCGCTGAAATATTCCGGCTCATTTTATAGCAATGAGAACAAATCCATCGACGTCGACAATCCGTTCTGCAGAACCTGCAGTGCCGTTGGCCGCAGTCTCCTTTCGGAGCCAAGCTTGTTCCGCTACGGCCTCTATCCCGACAACAACGTCAACGGCGCGACCTGGAGCACCGCGGTCGAATTCCCGCTTTTCAAGACCCGGTATATCAGCAACGTGCAATACATGGCGTTCCGGCAGAATGATCCGTTCCTCAACGACGCCACCAATGGCCTCACCTTCGGTCTTGGCGCGGGGCAAATCAGGCCGTATCCGGCGGCGAGCCTGAACGGCGAAGTGAACGCCTTCCTCACCAACAACGTGCTGTATTCGCGGTTGACCAACGATCTGACCAATACGGCCCGGGTCCGCTATTACGATCGCCGGGACAACACGCCGACATTGGCCTTCACCAACTACGCCTATGCCGATAGCGGGGTGGCGACGGCACAGCCACTCACGCGCGAGCCAACACTCCTACAGCAGGCTGAATATCGAAGACGACCTGAAGTGGCAGCCCAATCGCGCCTGGACGTTTGGCGTGGGATATTTCTTCGAGCGCTACACCTACCAGAACGGCGAGGTGGATTCCACCAACGAGCCCGGCGGCAAGGCCTTCGTCAATTGGACACCATATAGCTGGCTGACCTGGCGTTCTTCGGTGCAATACTCGCAACGCCGTTACGACCATTGGCTTGTTACCACCCCCGCCGGCGACGCCGGGGCTGCCATGCGTCAATTTTTTGTGCAGAATCGCAATCAGACGAAGGCGAATGGAATTGTCGAAATTGCGGTCACCAAGGACCTCACCGTCAGCCCGAATGGTGGCGTGCGCTGGATCGAATATCCGACCGACGCGGTAATCGGTGCGTCCAATCTCGTCACCAATTCATTGGGCACGCAATCCGACCGGTCGTGGAATGTCGGCGCCGATTTCGGCATCCGCATCACTCCCGAATTCCGCGCGACGTTCGGCTACAATTACGAAGAGCACTTACTCTATATGCAGTCCTGTTGCGGTGGCGCTGCGGGTCCCATTTAACGACAGAAACAAGTGGTCGACACAAATCGCGCAGCACTACAATACGTTCATAGTGTCGGGTCTCTGGAACGCGATTCCTGGCAAACTCGACATCCTCGCGGACTACGTGTTGGCGATAGCGAACGAAGCCAACAGCACGATCGGATGCGCGTCTGGCGCCACAAATTGCACCGGCAATAACTCGAGCCGGACCGACCCCGCCCTGGCCAGACGAAAAAAACTACTTCCAGCGCTTCAACATCCTCGCGAAGTACTATGTCGATCCGAGCGTCGTGAAGCAGATGGGCTTTGTCGGCAAAATCACTCTCAAGGCGCGTTACACCTTTGAGAAAAACGCCAATACCAACTGGGCGACGGACACTTTCACTCCCTACTCGCCATCGGCTGCGGATGCGGGCGGCACAGACATCACCAACGGCGGGCGCTCTCTGTTCCTCGCCTATAACAACCCGAACTATACGGCACAAATCGTCTCCTTATCGCTTGCCGCCAATTGGTAGCACGCATGCGGGCGAGGGGCCTTGGCGCAATGACCACCAGGATCTAACCGGCAGAAAAAACATGAGCGATGCTGGCGCAGCGAAGCCCCGAAAAGGACTGATCTCCCGCATCTGGACCTTTCTCTGGAGCCCGAGCTCGCGCTTTTCGCTGGGTACATTGCTCATCGCGGGCGGGATCGGCGGAGTAATCTTCTGGGGCGGCTTCAACTGGGCGATGGAGGTGGCGAATACCGAGCAGTTCTGCATTTCCTGCCACGAAATGCGGGATAACGTATACAAGGAGCTGCAGCAGACTATTCATTTCAAGAACCGGTCGGGCGTCCGGGCCAAATGTGCCGACTGTCATGTTCCGCATGAATGGTTCTACAAGGTGAGGCGGAAGATCCAGGCGTCGAACGAGCTTCTTCATAAAGTTCTGGGTACCGTCAACACGCCGGAAAAATTCGAGCAGCATCGCCTTGCGCTCGCTGAGCGTGTCTGGGCGACGATGAAGGCGAATGATTCACACGAATGCCGCAACTGTCATTCGGCCGATGCGATGGACCCGCACAAGCAGACAGAAGCGGCTGCAAAAGCGATGGACGCAGGATTCAAAGCGGGCTTAACTTGCATCGACTGCCACAAGGGTGTCGCGCACAAGTTGCCAAAGATGCCGGACGAGGACGAGGAAACTTCGAAGAAGTAATAACGCGCGCCAAATGACGCACAGGCGTTGAACGGCGGAGAGCATACATGACGGATCGCAAGCAGGAGCCAAGACCAATACCGGCCCTCGCATATGCATTGGCAGTGGCCTCGGCGGCAGGATTTATCGTTGGAGTGGCAGCTTTCGCCACACCAGACCCGGCTGACGCCCTGCCGTCTTACGCCCAGCAAACCAAGCTGGCCTGCGGTCGCTGCCATGTGAGTGCGGCGGGTGGTGGTGCGCTCACCGGATTCGGCAAGGCATTCGTGGCAAATGGCCACAAGGTGCCATCGAAGGGAACAAAGCCAGGTAAAGCGACCGTTCGCGACGAGACGCCGCAGCCTTCTGAAGCTGCGCCGGCGGCGTACGCGCGCCGGTTTCCTCTTGAGCGGTACGGCCGCAACTTTCTTTACGACCTCTCCAGGCGTATCCAACCACTTCGCCACGATTGAGTGCTTCAACTGTGGTGTTTTGGTAGATCCGCGCTGACTGAACGGTTGCCTGTACCCATTTAGTTTCTTGGAGGGACGAGAACGTTAGGCCATTTGCCTTCAGGCCGAGCGTAAGTCCAACGCAGCGCAAGTTGGCGACAAAGACGTAGTGGTTATCACGCTAGCTGGGGTCGTCCGGCATATGCAGTATCACGCGTTGCGTATTTCGCTGACACAGCCGGCAAGAAACCATCCGAGGAAAACAACCACCGCGGCCACAACACAGATTTCCGCAGCCAGCATTGTCCAATCGGCAAAGGGCGTTACCCCGAGGAAAGCCGAGATAGCGAGAAACAGGCCCCCAACTAAGGCCAGAACAGCTGCGATTAAAGGCGCTCGCATGATCTCCCCCGGGGATTGATACAGGTCAGGCGCTCCCAGATTAGCTTTTCATTCCCAGACTTCAACAACAAATAACCGAACGACTATCGCTATTCGTCCTGGAGACGTGGGCCAACAATGGCTGCGGTCTATTTACCGCGATGCGCCTTTGACGCGGCGGGCCGCCGCCGCCGCCTCTCTTGTTTTGCCTGCAGCAGAGTGTCCAGTGTAAATGCGTTCGGGCAATAGTCGCGAAACTTATCGGCGCTTACGCCGTTTGCAAGGTCAAGCTCGCATTGCCGTTTGTCCCCGCATGTTGTGCACAGCCGCTGCAGGTCTCGCATGACCGATGGGTCGTCATGTTCAACGCCATTCGGATCGACACCGAGCGCAACGAGCAGCTTTTGCAAAAGATCGGCGGCGTCCGGTCCTTTCCTTGCCAGGGTGGCCAGCTCAGCCGGAGTGATTTTCAGCTCGCGGGCCATATTTTCCACCTCCGTCGCCGAGCAGTTCATCAAATCGTTGCGTACGCCGCGCGCTTGGCGATAGCGCCGCATCCACTGCGCAATGGCGTTTAGAATGGATTGCAGGCTTTCATAGTCTGGATGTGCAACAGGTTGCTTGTCCATGACGTGTCTCCTTTTAGAATTGATGCAAGCAGCCTCTGCGTGATTCATCCCGATTGCATCAAAGCAGTTCCGTCAAGCGAACGGACACGAGGGCAATTGGCTTTCCTCGTGCTAATCCTCGAACTCCTCTCTCGGCGCCAGCCGTTCGGCCAGCAGTTCATAGTCAGAAGCGACCCTGAGCATGATTGAACGCGTCTCCGTGTCCTTGAATCCTTCCGCCAGCACCCTGTATTCGTCGGCTTGCGCCCGTAGCTTCATGTTTTTTGCCCCGAGTTGCCTGAAATTGCCGACCGGCTTAACCCTGCCTGGGGACCGGAAATGATTGAATACAAAGACACGAATGGCGGATGAAAGATTAATGTTGTCACGCTCTCGATCGATCTGCTCCACCAGCGTTGAATGTGCGATCATTTCGCGGTCGGCAATTTCGCGCAAACCCTCCCAAAATTCGTTTTCCAGCGATACGCTTGTCTTGCGCCCGTTTATGAGAATTGAGCGTTTAATAACGACTGACTTCATGACGCGCCCCCATGCGCGGCCAGACCGCCGGATAAAGGTAATCCCGCCGCGGTGACAGGCGGTCAACGTCTCGGGCAAGCTTCAAAACGCAGTCGTCGTGGGGCGGAAGACCGCATTGCGCGTTGCGCTCACAATCACCGCAAACGAAACGGGAAGAATGTAGCTGCGCCACAAGACTGCCGATCGTTTCGATTACCCTTCTGAATTGGCTGGCGTTTTTCATAGAAAAATATTCGCACAAACCGTGATGAGCGCTTTGATGCAAATCAATATTGTAGCGGCCCGGATGTGGAATTTTGCAATGCGCAGCAGAAGCGGAGAAGCAAGATGAATGCGGCCGATGTCATGGTGACGAATGTCATTACGGTCCACCCGGATGCGTCGGTAAAGGAAATTGCAGAGATATTGCTGGCGAATCGGATAAGCGCGCTGCCGGTGGTTGATAAGGCTGGCAGCCTGGTAGGAATCGTCAGTGAAGCTGATCTCATTCATCGCGCGGAAGTCGGCACCGAGCGGCCTTCCTCATGGTGGCTCGAGTTCCTCGCCGGAAAAGAGGCGTTAGCGCAGGATTTTATCAAATCGCATGCTCGCCGGGCCGCAGATGTGATGACCCGTCACGTGATCACGGTGACTGCAGACACGCCGCTTACCAGGATTGTCCAGCCTGCTCGAGAAGCATCGCATTAAGCGAGTGCCTGTAGTCGATAATGGCAAGGTCATCGGAATTGTAAGCCGGGCCAATCTGGTTCAGGCGCTGTTGCGCTCGCAACAAGACATCTCCCCGCGGCAACCGACTGAGGGCTCGATATCGGGGGATGATGTGGTCATGCAGCTCGAGTCGGAACCGTGGTGGCCCGGAAATGTCAACGTCATCATCAAGGACGGTGCTGCCGAGCTATGGGGTGTTGTCGAATCGCAGGTTCAAAGCGACGCAATAAGGGTCGCGATTGAAGCAATTCCGGGCCTGCGGACGATTTCCAACAAGATCTCTGTTCAGCAGCGCATCCGGTCCGCCTATTGAAAGATGCAAGGCTGCCGCGCGGTCACGTCATGCGCCGGGTCAAGCCGGGCGCATCAAAGGCGTCACACGCGCGCGCACCGCGGCCCAATTTGTCGGAAGCATCTGGTCCGCCCAGGCAGCCGTTCGTGCCGCTGCCTGAACAGCGCTAACCGCGAATGTAGTGTTCAAGTTCGTCGATAAAGTACTGCTGTTTAGAAATTATAGCCTTGAGCAAATCGCCGATGGAGATAATGCCAATCACTTTTTTGCCTTCGAGCACCGGTAGATGACGCACACGCTTCTCGGTCATCAGAGCCATACATAGCTCGACCGATTGTTCTGGCCGGACATAGATTACGTTTCTCTCCATGATATCCCTGACCAGCGTGGTAGGGGACGTTTTGCCTTTGAGAATGACATTCCGCGAGTAGTGTCTCTCGGTTATGATGCCTCTCAATTCTTCACCGTCCATCACGACCAAAGCACCGATATCTTTTTCAGCCATTTTTGCCACTGCATCAAGGACTGTGGCATCCGGATCAATGGTCCAAAGGTTCCGGCCCTTCTGTTCAAGAAGATGTTTTACGGTCATGTCGCGCCCCCTACGGGACCTCTCAAACGAATTCCTCAAGTACCCGAATCAGCTTCCGCCGATCCCGCTCGATCCGACGCTCGCCGTTTGGCAGCGGCGGCCCGCGCTTCGTCCTCTACACGCATACGTTCTTCATAGTGACGCCGCTCAATATAATGCGGGTCATCGGGCACTTCACGCCACGCCTGATCCAAGGCATCCTTGTCTAACGCCTGTTTGCTCTTGCGCTCTGTCCATAGGACCCAGGCGATGGAGGCAACCATAAAAAGTATGATGATGTTGAACAGCATCGCGCGCTACCCGCACGGCAACCCAAACACTATGACCGCCGCGCAACTGCGGCCTCCTCAAGTTCGAGTATGTTTCGGCGAAGTGTACTGAACTGCTCCTCAAAATCTGTTGTTGACGGCGGACCGTACCGATCGGCCAGTGTCAACGCGACATCGGCCCAATCTCGGGGTTGTAATGTGTCGACTATCGCCGGGAAAACCACCTCTTCTTCTAAAGCGATATGCTTCCTTTCGTTGTCGATGAAGTCGCGGACAATCCGGTCGACGCCCTCACGCGGAAGTTCCTCATCATTTAGAACGCTTTCGATAGCTTGGGCGACACGACGCAATCGCACCGCACCTTCTCGATGCTCAGCTTGAAGGTCAGAAATTGACGCTGCTCGATCGGGGTCGCGCGCCTTAAATTTCTCGTAAATGATATCCTCCTTTGGATGATGACAGGAGTTAGGATATTTTTTGAAGAATTCAATAATTGCTCCAAAGACCTCGTAGTCCGGACGTTCGCCTTGATCGAAGACTCCTAGCTCCTGCTCCATTACGCGGAGTAATTTTTCGAGATTTCGATGTTCCTGGCGCAGGATCTCGATGATTTCGATCATCACATCCCTCCCGCGGATCCCATTATAAAACAAGATACACACACCTGAGCTGTGCGCATTGAGTTGGATCAAATGTATTGGCGCCGCGTCCTATCCAATTGCGACGTCCCATAGCGGACATTCTGCTTGTTCCTTTTCTTCTTTCTTCTGCTTCTACATGCCCTCGCTGGAAATGCCGAATATCTCTAAACCTTGCTCGAGGTGATCGCCCAGCATGGGGTTTCCGAGCAGGTAGGCGGCGGTGCGGTTGTTGTGCAGGCGGGCGGCTTCGTTGCGCAGGTCGTTCCAGTCACTGAGCTCGCCGTCACCGCGACCAAGCCAGGTCAAAGCCACCAGATCGACCTGCTCGTCCTCGGTGAGCCCGTTGATGAATGCCGTCAATTCCTGGAATGTAGGGTCAATCATTCCGTCGTCGGCGACGTTGGCGCCAGAATTGGCGATGTCATATTCGTGGGCCTTGACGATGAAGAAACAAACTTTTTCCGGGGAGATGGACAAGGTCGGCGCAGTGATCGACATCGGAAGGCTCCTTCCATTGCGGCACGGATTGGAACCATGATGCCAAAGCTTATCGGTGCCCAGGTCAGGCACTTTGCGCTAGATCAAATGGCGGTCAAAGCGGAAAAGCGTGCTGCGAAATGGCAACTGGCTAAGAACTTCGCGATGTCCGCTTTTGGCACTTAGCGGACATTCCAGATCGAGCCGCGAATTGCTTTTGGGGGTAAAGCGGACATGCCCCGGACAGCACCCAAAGCAGACATCTGCCCCTCAATGTATCGTCCACAAACTACCTCGCACCGAGCCACGATCGTCGGTCGCGATCTGACGCAATTTAGCAACGTCTTTCACCACAACGTTTGCTGCCTCGATCGCGACGCCGGCCCCTTTCAATCTGGCAAAGGCACGAGACAGTGACTCAGGCGTCAATCCAAGCTGTGCCGCTATCAATACCTTGTCATAAGGCAGCGCCACTACAGACTTGTCCTGATTCGCCAAAGCCAGCGACGCAAGAAATTCGGCGACCCGTTGCACGCCACTTAGCACCTTGAGATGTTCGACTTGCTGAACGAGGTGATGCATGTGGGTGGAAATTGACGCGATCATCGATGATGCGACAATGGGATTTTCATGGATGCACTTAACAAGGTGATCGGCAGGGACGCGTGCAACGCGCGCGGTGGTGACCGCTTCGCCGCTCGCAATATATCGACTGCCGGTAAATGCGGCTGCCTCGGCGAAACTGGCGCCCTTGGTCATAACTTCGATGACGGCTTCGTCTCCCGACAGCGTGCTACGATAAAGTTTTATCCAGCCATCGATCACTATAAAAAATGCTGTCGCCGGCTCGCCTTGTCGCATGATCCACTCGTGGGGGCGCAATGTTACGGCGGTCGCCGGCGCAATGATATGCCGAACGGTCTCGGGCTTCAGGCCGCGAAAGACCGCAACGCGGCCAATAACCTGCAGATCGCCAGCCGTCAGTTTTGAGGACATTGAAAAAGCCCCAAACTAATAAACAAAGGCTACTTATGAATTTGTTTGACCAGGCCGCATTGATATTGATCAAATTACTGGAGCCCACTTTACGCCGCCGATGGTCCCCTTCCGACTCGGGCCAGGTCGGAAGATGGGGTCGAAGCGGACATCGAAGAAACCCGCTTGACCCAATTTGATCTGCCTCAAAGCGGACCCGTGCACGATCCATTACTCAATGCACATGGCTACCATCGATGAACTTCGAGCGATGGCGCACGAGGTCTACGCGCGGGCGCGCAGGACTCTCGATCCGTTGACGAAGCGACGGCTGTTTAGGCAGGCTGACGACTATCTCAAACAGGCCGATGAATTGCGGCATGGCGACGTCGTCCAAGCGGCATTTCCAAAGCCAGACACGTTTCTAAAGCCTGACAGAAGTGTCGGTTAGACCATCAGGCATGCACCGCCTTTTTGCGCTGCAAATGTCTGCTTTTGACCCAAAGCGGACATTGTGGGCATTACGCAGCCTCGTTGTACTCTGGGTTCCTTCGCGATAATTTTTCATGAGGACTGGTCGTTGGGTGACATAAATGCACCGACATCGTCCAATGGCATTGCTTTACGCGCTATCTTTCGGTGTGGCGATATTTGCACACGCTGCGTCAGCGCAGTTGCCAGGATCAATGAAGGCCACCGCACCCGAAAAGATGATGCCGCACGAAAAGGCGCAGAAAATGCGCGAGTGTACGAGGCGAGCCGAGCAACAAAAGATCGAGATGAAAGATCGCGCCCGCTTCATTAACGAGTGCGTCGGGACAAAATAGAACTCCTTCCCGTGCCCATTTCGGGAATGTTCATTCAACTCAGGTATTGGGCCGCCTTTTTCGCCAGGTCCGCTTTTGGGGGTAAAGCAGACACCATTCACCGGTGCCGCCAGCCGGGCAATTGATCCATCTCAAGGCGGCAATTGCGCTTTGTTTTATGAATTTCACATGGCGGCTGCTCAATCTGGGCAGCCAGCCAACCTGCGTTTCCAAACTAGGAAACCATCATGTTTCAGGTGCGCTTCCATGGCCGCGGTGGGCAGGGCGTGGTGACCGCGGCGGAGCTTCTCTCGGTTGCCGCATTTCTGGAGCAACGACACGCACAGGCATTTCCCAGCTTCGGCTCCGAGCGCACCGGCGCGCCGGTGGTGTCGTTCTGCCGCATCGACAATAAGGAAATCCGGCTACGGGAACCGATCCTCGAACCCGATGCCCTGATCGTGCAGGACCCGACGCTATTCAAGGCGATCGACGTCTGCCAGGGCCTGAAACCGACCGGCTATCTGCTGGTCAACAGCAATCGCAACGTGAGCGATCTCCACCTCGATGCGGTTGCCGAGCAACTTCCTGACGGCCACGTCCTTACCGTGCCGGCATCAGAGCTCGCGCTCAAGCATGTTGGACGCCCGCTTCCCAACGCTGCGCTGCTTGGCGCGTTCGCCGCTCTCACTGGCATTGTCCATTTGAAATCGGTCGCCGCCGCGATCCGCGAGGCATTTCCCTCAATTATCGCGGAGGCGAATATTGCTGCCGCTACCGCGGCACATGACGCGGTCGCTAACGTTCACGCGGCTGCTTAAGGGTTCATCGCCATGCTCAAACAAATTGAAGGCTCAAGAGCGATGGCCGAGGCAATCGGGTTATGTCGCCCCGAGGTGATTTGCGCTTATCCGATTACGCCGCAGACCCACATCGTCGAGGGCTTGGGCGAGATGGTGCGGACCGGCGAACTCGACAAGTGCGAGTTCATCAATGTCGAATCCGAATTTGCCGCGCTTTCGGTCGCGATCGGTGCTTCCGCGGCCGGCGCGCGAGCCTATACGGCCACCGCAAGCCAGGGCCTGCTTTACATGGCAGAGGCCGTCTACAACGCCTCTGGTCTCGGCCTGCCGATCGTGATGACGGTCGGTAACCGGGCGATCGGAGCGCCGATCAATATATGGAACGATCATTCCGACGCGATGTCGGTGAGCGACGCCGGTTGGATGCAGCTGTTTGCGGAAACCAACCAGGAGGCCGCCGACCTGCATATCCAGGCCTTCCGTTTGGCCGAAGAATTGTCGATGCCGGTTATGGTCTGCGTCGACGGATTCATTCTTACGCACGCAGTTGAGCGCGTCGACCTGCCGGAGCAGGCCGAGGTCGATGCCTATCTGCCTCCTTATGAGCCGGTGCAAGTACTCGATCCGGCGGACCCGATTTCGATCGGCGCGATGGTCGGCCCGGATGCGTTCACCGAAGTCCGCTTCCTCCAGCACTATAAGCAGACGCTGGCCTTGCGGTTGATCACCGAGTTGGCCGGAGAATTTAAGACGCAGTTCGGCCGCGAGTTCGGGCGGCTTGCTGCGCACCTACAAGGTTGATGACGCCGAGATGCTGGTCATCGCCATGGGTTCGGTCAACGGCACGATCAAGGACACGATCGACGAGATGCGCGCGGATGGATTTCGAATTGGTCTCGTAACGCTTGTGGCTTTCCGCCCGTTCCCGGTCGAGCAATTGCGCAAGGTCCTGGTCGGACGCAAGCACGTCGTCGTGGTGGAAAAGAGTCTCGCCGTCGGCATGGGCGGCCAGCTAGCCCTGCACGTCGATCTGGCGCTGCGCAATGTCGCCGGCGCGCCGCATGTACATTCGTCGGTTGCGGGTCTCGGCGGGCGACCGATCACGCGTCCGGCGCTCCATCGGCTGTTCCGCCGCGCGCTGGTGCAGCCGTGGGAAGGCACGCATTTCCTCGACCTCAACGAGGAAGTGGTCGCCAAGGAGCTGCATTATGTGCGCAAGGTCCGCCGCTCCGGACCAACGGCCGAAAACATCCTGCGACGCCTCAGTGGCGGCGCGCAGAGACCGGCCGCGGAATAAGGGAGCGCCAGATGGACGACATCAACACCTCGGCAGCGACCCAGAAGCTGCACTTTTATCAGAAGGGGACCTTTACGGTCGGCAATCGCCTCGTGTCGGAAGCCGATCGCTCGGTCCAGGCTTCGATCGACCGTTCCAATGCTTTGACTTGCGGGCATCGCGCCTGTCAGGGTTGCGGCGAGGCGCTCGGCGCGCGCTATGCGCTCGACACCGCGTTGCGGGCGGCCGGCGGCAATCTGATTGCAGTCAACGCCACCGGCTGTCTGGAAGTGTTCACGACACCCTATCCGGAAACTTCATGGCAGATTCCGTGGCTGCATTCGCTGTTCGGCAATGCCGCCGCGGTTGCGACGGGAGTTGCCGCCGCTATGCGCGCAAAAAGACGGCCTGAGGTGCGGGTGGTCGCTCAAGGCGGTGATGGCGGTACCACTGACATCGGATTCGGTTGTCTGTCGGGCATGTTCGAGCGCAACGACGACGTGCTCTATATTTGCTACGATAACGAAGGCTACATGAACACCGGCGTGCAACGCTCGTCGGCGACGCCGCCTGCGGCGCGCACCGCAACGACGCCGGCAATGGGACCGGAGCCGGGGAACGCTTTCGGTACGGGAAAGAGCGTACCAAAGATAGCCGTCGCTCATGAAATCCCCTACGTTGCCACCGCCACGGTCGCCGACCTGCACGACCTCGAGCGCAAGGTTGTGAAGGCGATGAGCATTCATGGCGCGCGCTATCTGCATATCCACGTGCCTTGCCCGCTCGGCTGGGGCGCGGCCTCGCACGATACGATTCGGCTCGCGCGGCTCGCCGTAGAATGCGGGCTGTTCCCGGTGTTCGAGGCCGACCACGGTGTTGTCACCGGCAGTCGGAAAATCCGGCGCCAGGTGCCGGTCGACGATTACTTGAAGCCGCAGCGGCGCTTTGCCCACTTGTTCACGTCAGACGAAGGCAAACAACACCTCGGCCGGTTGCAGGCGCTGGCCGACCGCAACATCGCCGAATATCACCTGCTCGATCGCGAGGGAGAAACCTGATGGAACATCCCTTCGCGATCAGCCTTGATGTCGGCAGCAGCCTAGCCAACCTGACCGGGTCGTGGCGCACCGCGCGGCCGGTCTATGTCGACCGTCTGCCACCCTGCAATAACGCCTGTCCGGCCGGCGAGAACATTCAGAACTGGCTCTATCACGCCGAGTCCGGCGGCTACGAGACAGCGTGGCGCACCTTGACGGCCGACAATCCACTGCCGGCGGTGATGGGTAGGGTCTGCTATCACCCCTGCGAAAGCGCGTGCAATCGCGCGAAAATCGACGAAGCCGTCGGCATCAATTCGGTCGAGCGTTTCCTCGGTGACGTCGCAATCCGCAATGGCTGGCGATTTGCCCCGCCGCAGAGCGACAGCGGCAAACGCGTGCTGGTGGTCGGTGCGGGCCCGTCCGGCCTGTCGGCCGCTTACCATCTAAGGCGCATGGGTCATGCGGTCGAAATTCATGAGGCGGGGCCGTTCGCCGGCGGCATGATGCGCTTCGGGATTCCGAAATATCGGCTGCCGCGTGACGTGCTCGATGCCGAAATCAGCCGGATCGTCGACCTGGGCGTGGCACTGAAGCTCAACACCAAGGTCGATCGCATCATTGAAAGCATGCAGGCCGGACGCTTCAACGCAGCATTTCTTGCCGTCGGCGCCCATATCGGAAAGCGCGCCTTTATTCCTGCCGGTTCCGCCGCGAAGATTTTCTGATGCCGTCTCATTGCTGCGGTCGATGGAAGGTGAAGACAAGCCGCTGCTCGGCCGCCGTGTCGTTGTCTACGGTGGCGGCAACACGGCGCTGGACGCGGCCCGCACCGCCAAGCGGCTTGGCGCAACCGAAGCGATCATCGTCTATCGCCGGACCCGCGATCGCATGCCGGCGCACGACTTCGAGGTCGAAGAGGCCTTGCAGGAAGGCATCATGATGAAATGGCTCTCGACCATCAAACGCATGGACGAGGGCGTGCTCACGGTCGAAAAAATGCGGCTCGACGAAACCGGCTTCCCGCAACCAACCGGCGAATTCGAGACCCTGGAGACCGACTCATTGGTGCTGGCGCTCGGTCAGGATGTCGACCTGTCGCTGCTCGACGGCGTGCCAGGGCTGGAGATTAAAGACGGCGTCGTGCAGGTCGCATCCAACATGATGACCGGCTTTGCCGGCATTTTCGCCGGCGGGGACATGGTACCCTCCGAGCGTACGGTCACAGTGGCGGTCGGTCACGGCAAGAAGGCGGCACGCCATATCGACGCGTGGCTGCGCGGCGCGGTGTATGCGCCAGCGGAAAAGCATGAGCTGGCAAGCATCGACAAGCTCAACGACTGGTATTACGCCGATGCGCCGAAGACGGTGCGGCCGATGCTCGAAGCCGCCCGCCGGCAAAACACCTTCGAAGAGGTGCAAGGCGGGCTTGACGAGACCAACGCGCTCTATGAGGCGCGCCGCTGCCTGTCTTGCGGCAATTGCTTTGAGTGCGACAACTGTTACGGCGTGTGCCCGGACAATGCGGTGATCAAGCTTGGGCCGGGCCAGCGATTCCGTTTCAACTACGACTACTGCAAGGGTTGCGGCGTGTGCGCGCAGGAATGCCCGTGCGGCGCTATCGCCATGGTACCGGAGGAGATCTAGCCGACGGCGCCAATTTTTTTGCAGCACTTTGATTCAGATCAATGCACGAATGAATAGTTTCCAGCGTGATTTTCACTCAAGAACGCAGGAGGGTTTGATGCAAATCGACAATCCCTCAGCCGCAAAACCCACGGCACCTGACGAGCTGCTCGCCTGTCGGATGGCCATGTTGGGTCTCGATTCTGAGGAGATCGAAAGTGTCGAGTTCGATGCTTTCGGTGAGATCAGACGCTGCTGCACGATTTGTGGGTATCGGGAAGCCTGTGCAGTGGACTTAAAGCGCGATCCCAACAGTCCGGTATGGGAAACTTATTGCCCAAACTCGGACGCGCTGGTTGCGCTCGCCCAGGCGCGGTGGCTAACTCAATAGCCCAGTCATCGATCTTGGCCAGGCACCGTTCGATAACGCCCTGATCTGGCGGCGTTTATCTCTATCCGCAGACCCTCTTAAACAAAATTAACGTCGATCCGACGCTTGGCTTTGCGTTATGTCAAAGCGTGATTGCGTCAATCATTCAATATCTTTCGCAGGAAAGTGTTCATCGCGTTCGGGAGTCGAATTGATGGTCGACGCCGATCAGGGGCCAGGCTTCAAAATTCTGGTGCGTGAAGACTATTCCGACGTGACCTATTCCTTGGTCATCCATCACCCGTTGATGGCGAAAGCCGCGCGGCCAGGTCAATTCGTCATTGTGATGACGCATGAGTCCGGCGAACGAGTCCCATTGACCATCGCGGACTTCGACCGGGCAAAGGGTACCGTCACTCTGGTCGTACAGGCGGTTGGGAAGTCGACCAAGGAGATGCAGCAAATCTGCCAGGTGGGGACTTCTCTCTATGGAGTGGTTGGACCCATGGGGGTGCCAAGCCCGCTCGCAGGAAAGAAAAAGGTGGTCTGTGTCGGCGGTGGTCTGGGCGTTGCACCAATCTTCCCGCAGGCCCGCGGATTTAAGGAGAATGGCGCCTATGTGATCGGTATTCTCGGCTTTCGTACCAAGAACCTGATTTTCTGGGAAGACAAGTTCAGGGCCTGCTGCGACGAACTAATCCTGTGCACGGATGACGGGTCCGCGGGAATGAAGGGCTTTGTCAGCGACGGCATCAAACGCGCCATCGAAGGGCACGGCGACATCGACGAGGTGGTCGCGATCGGCCCGCCTATTATGATGAAGGCCTGCGCCGAAACCACGCGCCCGCATGCGATCAAGACGATCGTCAGTCTTAACCCGATCATGGTCGATGGAACGGGGATGTGCGGCGGCTGCCGGGTCAAGATCGGCAATGAAATAAAGTTTGCATGCGTCGATGGTCCCGATTTCGACGGGCACAAGGTCGACTTCAACGATCTGATGATGCGCCTTAAGCGCTACGCCGAAGAAGAAAAGGTCGCTCTGGATCGGTGGTCGGAAAACTGCCGGATGCGGCAGCGTACCCCGCCGGTATTGAAGGGTGATGAAGCGGCTGATTCGACATTGTCCTTGCCCGATCCCTTCGAAGACGTGTTGGGGGGATAGCGTGAGCCACAGTCAAGGTTTCGGTATTGGTTACTCAGCGCTTGAGATGACTTGTTAATTGCACGGGGCTGACAGAATGGCCAAGAAGAAAAAAACGATCCGAAGCATTCCCCAGCAGCGGACTCCTGTGCGCGAGCAGGATCCGCGGGTGCGCGTGAAGAATTTCGACGAAGTGAATTGCGGCTATTCCCTGGAACAGGCGCTCAACGAGGCCGAGCGCTGTCTGTTGTGTCCCGATCCGGCTTGCGTCGCGGGTTGCCCAGTCAATATCAACATTCCGAAATTCATCGAGGCGATAACGGCCAAGGATTTCCGCGGTGCCTATAACGTCGTGACCGCAAGCAATCTCTTGGCGGCGGTGTGCGGTCGGGTCTGCCCGCAGGAGACGCAATGTGAGGGCGTCTGCGTGGTCGGCGAGTCACTCGAGCCGGTGGCGATCGGCCGCCTCGAACGCTGGGTCGGCGACCAAGCCATAAAGGAAAAATGGGCCAACGTTCCCTATGTCGAACCGAGCGGCTTCAAGGTCGGGATCGTCGGTTCGGGTCCCGCCGGCATGGCGTGTGCGGCGGACTTGGCGAAAGCTGGATGTGAAGTGACTGTTTACGAGGCCTTCCACCAAGCCGGCGGCGTCCTCAAGTACGGCATCCCGGATTTCCGTCTGCCCAATGCGGTGGTCGATGCGGAAATCGAAAATCTGCGCAAGCTGGGCGTCAAGTTCGAGTGCAATACATTGGTTGGCCGGCTGTTCACCATCGAACAGATGCGCGACGATCTCGGTTTCGACGCCGTCTTCATCGGTACCGGCGCCGGCTATCCCTCAATGCTCGGCATCCCTGGCGACACTCTTAATGGCGTGCTTTCCGCTAACGAGCTGCTGACCCGCTGCAACTTGATGCGGGCGAAGGATTTCCCGAACTACGACACGCCGCTTCCATTCGGAAAGCGCGTCGCTGTGATTGGTGCGGGCAACACCGCCATGGACGCGATGCGCGTCAGCCTGCGCCTCGGCGCCGAGAAAGTGTACTGCATCTATCGACGGTCTCGGATGGAGTGCCCTGCACGCGCGGAAGAGGTTCATCACGCCGAGGAAGAAGGGGTTGAATTTCATTGGCTGACCAACCCGATTGAAATTCTTGATGACGGGAAGAGCGGTGTCCGCGCCATGCGCTGCATTCGCATGGAACTCGGCGAGCCGGACGATTCAGGGCGACGGCGCCCGATCCCTGTGTCCGGCAGCGAGTTCGAGTTTGAAGCCGATCAGGTCGTGTTCGCGATCGGCACAAACGCAAACCCGATCATCGGCCAGACCTCACGGCTTCGCCTCAACAAGCGCGGCTATATCGAGACCGACGAGACACTGGCGACCTCGATGGCAGGTGTCTTTGCCGGCGGCGATATCGTCACTGGCGCCGCGACCGTGATCGAAGCGATGGGCGCCGGCCGCAAAGCCGCGCGCAGCATCAAGAACTATCTGAGAATTCGCGATTCGGAAGTCGACAACGCGGTCAATGTCGGCACGTTCTTTGGGATCGATCTCAGGGAACGCAACTTTGCGCGTGTTCGTGCCGCCTAGGTAACAAGATGAACGGGATCACCGCCGAAATTTCAGTCAAGCAGCGCTCGCGAGTGAACAAAGTCGCTCAGTCCGTCCCGGACGGCAAAGCGGTGACCACGTTGAGTGAGCATATTGTCGAGATCGTCAGCGACTCCGGGGAGGGCGCGCAGCGGTGCGGACAGTCATTCGGAGCGATCGCCGCTCGGATGGGCAATGGGGTCTGGACCGTCGAGATCATTCCAGCGGAAATCCGTCCGCCCGCGCGCAGCGTCGCTGGCGGCAGCGGCAATCGCATTCGCCTCGGTTCGGGCCGCATCACCAACGGCGGGAACGAAACTGACCTGGTGATTGCCTTCAACGAGCAGGTGCTGCTCGGCCGCGTTCGCACCGGGGAACTCAAGGAAGGCTGCACCATTCTTCTGGAAAGCATGTGGCGCGAGAGCAGGGACCCGGAAATAGCCGCGTCCTATGTCGAGACCCATGACCAGCTCGTAGCGGCGGGATTCAAGGTTATCGAAATTCCGATGGAGCGCGAGTGCCGCTTGACCGTTGCCGATGCCAAGCGCGGCAAGAACATGTTTGCTCTGGGCATGCTGTGCAACATCTATAGCTTCGACCTGCAGCTCGCCCGCGAGCAAATTGCGCGGACCTTCGGCAAGAAGGACGCCAGCGTCATTGCCACGAACGTTAAGCTGTTGGACGCCGGCTACGAATGGGCCGAGAAGAATCTCGATTTCAAGTATTGCATCCCGGCGGTCCGCAGCACCGAGCCGCAAGTCGTGCTCGACGGCAATACCGCGTTGGCGCTCGGCGTGCTCGCGTCTGGCATGGAAGTCTGCGCGATGTACCCGATCACGCCGGCGACCTCTGTGTCGCACTATCTTAGCAGCGTGTTCGAGAAGGTCGGCGGCATTGTCCACCAGGCCGAAGACGAGATCGCGGCCTGCACCTTCGCGATCGGCGCCTCGTATGCCGGTAAATGTGCCGTCACCGTCACCTCCGGGCCCGGCTATTCGCTCAAGCAGGAAGCGATCGGACTTGCGGTGATGGGCGAGATTCCGCTGGTCGTCATCAATGTGCAGCGCGGCGGCCCTAGCACCGGATTGCCGACCAAGGTCGAGCAGGGCGACTTGATGACTGCGATCTTCGGCAGCCACGGAGATGCGCCCAAGGTGGTGATGGCGCCGGGCACGATCGAGGACTGCTTCTATTCGGTGATCACCGCGCGCAAGATCGCTGAAACCTTCAACATGGTCGTGATCGTGCTCTCCGATGCGAGCCTGGCCACGTCGCAGCAGCCGTTCCCGCGCCCGCAATTCAGCGAAGCCTGGCTGGCGCCGCCGATCGACCAGAGTGAGATTCCGGATGGGCTCAAGCCTTATGACTGGAACCCGGTCACCGGCTTGGCCCGCCGCTTCATCCCGGGTCAGCCCGGCGGTGTGCACACCTTGACCGGACTTGCTCACGACACGCTGAGTCATGTTGCCTACGACCCGGAAAGCAACGAATCGGGCATTCGCGCGCGCAGCCACAAGCTCGCAGCGCTGCAGAAGACCCTAAAAACGCCGTCAGTGTTCGGCGACGCCAAGGGCGACCTGCTGGTCGTCGGCTGGGGCAGCACCAAGGGTGCGATTGAGGAAGCAGTGACGAGCCTGCGCGCCAAAGGCCATAAGGTCTCGTCGCTGCATCTCACTTTCCTGCAGCCGATGGCGCCTGGCATCGACGAAATCATGAAGCGGTTCAAGAAGGTCATCACCATCGAGGGCAACTGGAGCGATGACCCGAAAGACGAGATCGTGGACAAGAACAACCGCCGCTACTCGGCGCTCGCCATGCTGCTACGCTCGCGTTTCCTCATCGACATCGATTGCTGGAGCGAGGTGCGCGGCCAGCCGATCAAACCGAACACCATCGAACGCGTCCTCCTCGATAAAATGAAAAAGCAAGAGGCAAAACGATCATGACCATCCATGCCACCGAATGCCTGTTGCGGATGCACGATGAGCATCACGCGCTCGAGGATTATCAGAGCGGCGTGCCGCGCTGGTGCACTGGTTGCGGGGACAACGCCATTCTGGCTGCCGTCCAGCGCCTGTGCCGCGACGAGGATCTGCGTCCCGAGAAGACGGTGTTTGTCTCAGGTATCGGCTGCTCCAGCCGCTTCCCGCATTACATGAAGACCTACGGATTCCATGGCATTCACGGCCGCGCGCTGCCGGTCGCCGAGGGAGTCAAGATGGCGCGGCCGGACTTGAACGTGTTCGTCAATACCGGCGACGGCGACTGCTGTAGCATCGGCGCGGCACATTGGATCCATGCCATTCGTTACAACATGAACATGACGGTGATGCTGCACGACAATCAGATCTACGGCTTGACCAAGATGCAGGCGTCGCCGACGTCACCACGCGGATTGAAGAGCAACACCACACCACGCGGCAGCTATCTCGACGGACTTCAGCCATTGACCGTGACGCTTGGCGTCCAGAACGTGTCGTTCGTCGCACAGGCGGTCGATTGGATTCCCGAAGTTCTCTACGACATTCTGTTGGCGGCGTACCGCCACAAGGGTTTCTCGTTCGTGCGCATCCTCCAGCGCTGCCCTGAGTGGCTGCCAAAAATGCTCGATCCGTGGGTGCACGATCCGCTCAAGACCCTGCTGCTGACTCATGAAGACGGCGTGACACTTAGTCCGAACCTGTCCAAGGTCTACAAGACCCAGGAACGGCACGATCCGTCGAATATCAACCGGGCGCGCGAGATCGCTTCGCTGGCGGATCCGATCCCGGTCGGCATTCTTTATCGCAATCCGGACGTCCCGCGCTACGAAGAGCTTCGTAACGCCGGGCAGCAGCGCTCCGCGCGCTACATCAAGTCCGGTCTCGATGCGGAATTCGACAAATTCACGATATGGCCGCAGGACGCGGACAGCAAAGTTCAGCCTAGCGCGTGAGGATACAGCGAGTTTGAACTGAAACGAGGCGATTTCGGCATGCAAGCAGAAGTGCAAGCGCACATCGCGTTTCATCTCACGGGACGAAAACCCCAAGGCGAGTTCGACGCGCTTGCCGGCAATGATCTGCATCCGGCGATTTTCGCCGGCTACCGAGACCTTACAGCGCTACGCTACGATTTCCCGCTGGTGCTGATCCGCGCCGGAGAAGGGCCGTCGGTGCAATCGCTGTCTGGGCTGTTCGACGACGCGGTCAAGGCGATCGCGGCCGACAGCGACAGCGACGGCGAACGGCTGAAACGGCATGCCGTGCGGCTCGAGCGCGAGATTCGCAAGCTGCTGGCGGAAGGTGTCTGCGGCTCGCTGTCGAATTTGTGGGACCTCGGCGCCGCCCGCGTCGGAGGCAAGGACGACAAGCTGCTGCAGGACAGCCTGTACCGCCTGCGCGTCGCGCTAAAGAATTTCGACGGTGACATCGTCGATTGCGACAAGGCCATGCCGTTCCGCCTGTTCCGGCATGCCTGGCAAGCGCTGCAGGACCTGAAGGCGAAAAAATTCCGCGCCGACACCACCAAGCTGCTGATGAAACTATCGGACATCCTGAGCGCGGATTTTGTCCGTTCCAAGGAAGGCCTCAGTGCGGACCGGTTGCGGGCTTCGGTCGGCGCGGCGCATCGCGACACGTTCGATTTCGATGCCATGTCGCATTTCCTGGCCGACGCCTCGGCCAATGTGCCGCTGCCGGAAAGCCGGCGCCGGCGGGTACGCGGCTTGCTGTCGACGTTGCGGGCGCAACGGTTCTTCGCGCCGGCCAGCGACGGCGACAAGGGCATCGATGTCGGCGAACCCTATTCGTTCGTGTTCGAATCATGCACTGACGCGGTCGCGGCTTATCGTGAACGGTTGCCGAAAATGATTGAGCTGGCCAAGGCGATGGCCATGGCTAGGCTCGAGACCGAAGGCGAATACAGCGAGGCGCGCCACGACGCCTTCTTCGCGGAGTTCGGCGCCGCCGGTCCTGATCCGGAAGACCTCGCGCTGTTCCCGGATTATCTGATTTGTCTGCGCGCGGCCGATCTGGCTGCGGCAGAAAGCGATCTGCTGCTGCAGGCCTTCGTCGCTGGCATGCCAATTAAGGTGGTGGTGCAAACCGACGATCTGTTCGAGCCGTCGCCGATCGGGAGCGAATTGCAGATCTCGGGGCTGCGCGGCCGGCAGCTCGTCAGCACCGCGATCAGCGCCGGCACGTATTTCGTCCTGCAATCGGGCAGCGCAACGCTGTTCAAGCTGCGCGAGCGGATAATGCGCGGACTGGCGCAACCGGGGCCAGCTTTGTTCAATATTTTCTCCGGCGCAAGTGGCACCGGCGTTTCGCCCTATCTGACGGCCGCTGCGGCCGCGGAATCGCGCGTGTTTCCATCCTTCGTCTACGATCCGTCGGCCGGGCCGGACTTGGCGTCGCGGTTCTCGCTCGACGGCAATTCGCAAATCGATCTCGATTGGCCGCAGCAGCGCCTCGACTACGAGGACGCGGCGCAGCAGCTGCTCTCGGAGAATCTGGCCTTTACGCCGGTCGATTTTGCGGCCTGCGATCCGCGTAGCGCCAAACATTTTGCCAAAGTGCCGCGCACGAAGTGGACGGCCGATCTGGTGCCGGTAGTCGAGTTCCTGGCGCGCGAGCCGAAAGACCTGACCGAAAAAGTGCCGTGCCTGCTGATGGTCGACCGCGACAACCGCCTGCAGAAAGTAGTGGTCAACGACCGGCTGGTGCGGGAGGCGCGCCGTTGCGCCGAAGCGTGGCGCAGCTTGCAGGAACTCGGCGGCGTTCACAACTCGCACGCAGCAGCACTTGTTGAACGGGAGCGGAAAGCCTGGGCGGAGCAAGCCCAGCCGGGGACCGAGCAAGTTCAGCCGCGGACCGCAGCCGTGCAAAGCCAACCCGGCGCAGCCGCCGCGGTGCCGACCGCTCCGGCGGCGACCGCCGAAGCGACGCCCGAAAAGTCGGCGGACGAGCCTTATATCGAGACAGCCCGGTGCACGAGCTGCAATGAATGCACGCAGATCAACGACAAGATGTTTGGTTATGACGCCAACAAACAGGCGTCTATCATCGATCCGGATGCAGGAACCTACCTTCAACTTGTGGAGGCTGCGGAGAGTTGCCAAGTCTCGATTATTCACCCAGGCAAGCCCCGGAATCCGAACGAGCCTGGACTCGACGAACTAATGAAGCGAGCGGAGGCTTTTTTGTAGAACTAATGAGCGTCCACGACATTAGTCGTAAGCGAGGACAGTTGATCAGCCGCTGGCGCAGTCGCTCCGACACCTGTTGAAGCCCAACGCGCAAGGCGACGGCCTTGGCCAGCGAACTAAATGCCTCTGATTGAGCGTAATATTCGGCCCCCAAATTTGCGCATCGCAGGCATCACAGGCTTTCACGTTCGTGCAGCGCTTATTGTTGCGCCGTTGCTCTAGTGCGCTCTACTCGACCTTACGAAGCCGCTCGATCTCTTCTTTCAAATGCAATTTCCGGCGTTTCAAATCACTAATCATCATATCGTCAGTTGAACGGTGCCTTAAGGCATCGGCAATTTCGTCTTCGAGTTCTTTATGACGGCGCTTTAAATTAGCCAGATGAGGATCCATTTGCATTCTCCAAATTCACGCAGCTACCAAAGCCGGAAGGCATTTTCGGACTAGCTCTGTCGGCACGTTGGCTGCGGCGCTAACGTGATCCAATGTCTCAAACTCGTTGCCACAGTTCCAACAGCACCAACAGTGGTGGATTTCCACTGTGCTTAAATATTCGGATCGCATTGGAGCAATCGTTTCTTCCCCACAGTCAGGACAGTGCGTCGAGTGTCGAAAGAATGCAATTGATGTCATTTAAGCCTCCCTTGGTTAGCTAGCAGCGAGACTCACGCTACTAACAAACTCGGCAGAAACTCTTGAACGAGTGTGGCGTCAGATGGACTCTGCTCAATGACGTCATCTACCGTCTCGAATTCATTTCCGCAGACGAGGCAGCGCCAAATGTGAGTAGTGTTTTGTCCACCTGCGCTTTCCGACCATTCGGGGAAACTCAACGCCATGCTACATTGCGTGCATCTTGCTGATTGTCGAAGTGATGCAATGGCTGCCATGGTGGGTTTTCCCTATTTTTGGCGGCGACCGTGCTGAATATCACCGCGAGAGGGATGCTCTCAGGCAGCTAACGCAACTACCGGAGAGCATCTGTGATTGCACATCCGGAAAGCCTGAAGCTCCTCAGCAAAGGCTCGCCAAATATGCTAGGAAAGTTGAACTTTAATTGCTGAGTTTGGTCTTGATCTAGATCAAATTAGCACGTCTGCTTTTTCTATCGAAAATTGCTGCCATCTAAAGTGCGAATAAAGTCATATGCTGATGTTTTTTCATAAGTTACGCGTGTTTTCGATTTTCTGTGACCGTCGCGAGCACGAATTCATATGACTCTGTCCCGTCATTGGTAAGTACGAAGCGAATCTGCTCGCCTTTGTGGACAGTGATATAAGCGGGCTCGAACAGCATTTTCTTGCCGTCCTCCCGCATGATCACCTTGACGATACGAGCCGGCTGTTTCGGATCGCGTGGTTCGCCGGCCGAGAACTGTTCACACTTTCATGAGCAACGGCAGCGGACATTGCCAAACGGAGCGCAACAGTTACCGGCGGCAAATTCGATTTCATCATGTACGAAACCCTTTCACCGCAGCATAAATTGCAGGAATAACGACCAGCGTAAGGAGGGTCGACGACACCATGCCGCCGATCATCGGCACGGCAATTCGCTGCATCACTTCTGCGCCAGTTCCGTGACTCCACATGATCGGTAGCAACCCTGCCATGATTGCCGCGACGGTCATCATCTTCGGACGTACTCGTTCGACTGCGCCAGCCATAATTGCGGAATGGACATCGTCGCGGGTGAAATTCGCGCCCTCGACTACGCGCTTCGCTTTCAGATCCTTCAGCGCGTTATCGAGATAAATCAACATCACGACTCCGGTTTCTGCGGCGACGCCTGCAAGCGCAATGAACCCGACCGCGACCGCGACCGACATGTTGAAGCCCAGCCACCACATCAGCCATACCCCGCCCGCCAGAGCGAAGGGAACTGACAGCATGACGATCAAAGTCTCGGTCACGCGCCGGAAATTCAGATAGAGTAACAAGAAGATGATCAGCATCGTGAAAGGCACGACGATCTTGAGCCGTGACTTGGCCCGCTCCAGGTACTCGAACTGCCCGCTCCATGTGACGTAATAGCCGGCCGGAAGCTTCACCTGCGCCGCCACCGCTTTCTGCGCGTCAGCGACGTAGCCACCAAGGTCACGATCGCGTAGGTCGACATAGATGTAGGCGGCGAGCTGTGAGTTCTCCGTGCGGATGGTGGCCGGCCCCTTGGCGAGTTCCACCTTGGCGACCTGCCCAAGCGGCACAGTGCCTCCGTTCGGCAAAGGAATGAGCACCTCACTTGCGATCGATCGCGGGTCGCTGCGCAATTCGCGCGGATAGCGCAGACTCACCGTGTAGCGTTCGCGCCCCTCGACCGTGGTGGTGACTGCATCGGCGCCGAGCGCGGTCGCGATCATATCCTGCACGTCGGTGATCATCAGACCGTAGCGGGCGAGTTGCGCCCGATCGGGGTCGATATTGAGATAGTAGCCGCCGATGATGCGTTCGGCGAAAGCGCTGGTGGTTCCGGGCACCGTCCGCACGGCCGCCTCGATCAAACGCGCGAGGCGTTCGAGTTCAGCAAGGTCGGGGCCATAGACCTTGATTCCGACCGGAGTGCGAATGCCGGTGGCGAGCATGTCGATGCGAGCCTTGATCGGCATGGTCCAGGCGTTGGATACGCCGGGAAACTGCATCGCCTGGTCCATTTCGGCGATGAGCTTTTCGACGGTCAGCCCAGGACGCCATTCCCGCTCGGGCTTCAGGTTGATGATGGTTTCAAACATTTCGGTCGGCGCCGGATCAGTCGCGGTATTCGCCCGCCCCGCCTTGCCCCACACCGAAGCGACCTCCGGGAAGCCCTTGATGATCTTGTTTTGCGTTTGCACCAGCTCCGCCGCTTTGGTGACCGAAAGCCCTGGCAAAGTTGTCGGCATGAAGAACAGCGTGCCCTCATTGAGCGTCGGCATGAACTCACTACCGAGGCGCGATGCCGGCCACAGGCTGGCAAGCAGCACAAGGGCTGCGATTGCGATGGTGGCGGCTCTGAAACGCAGCGTGGCGTGGATCACCGGACGATAAATCCACATCAGGGCACGGTTCAGCGGGTTGCGGTGTTCGGGCATGATGCGGCCGCGAATGAACAACAGCATTAGTGCCGGCACCAGCGTCACCGACAGCAGCGCCGCCGCCGCCATGGAGAAGGTTTTGGTGTAGGCGAGCGGCTTGAACATCCGCCCTTCCTGCGCCTCCAGCGCGAAGATCGGCAGGAACGACACCGTGATGATGAGGAGGCTGAAGAACAGCGCAGGCCCGACTTCGACTGCCGCCTCGATCAACACTTCGCTACGCGGCTTGTCCGGCGGCGCTCGCTCCAGGTGCTTGTGGGCGTTTTCAATCATGACAATGGCGGCGTCGACCATCGCACCGATGGCGATGGCAATGCCGCCAAGGCTCATGATGTTCGAACTTAGACCCAGCAGATACATGCACAGGTAAGCGATGAGAATGCCGAGCGGCAAGGTGATGATCGCAACCAACGCACTGCGGACGTGCAGCAGGAAGACTACACAGACCAGGGCGACGATGAGGCTTTCCTCCACCAGCGTGCGCTTGAGGGTGTCGATCGCGCGGTAGATCAACTCGGAGCGGTCGTAAACGGCATCGACGGTGACGCCTTCCGGCAGGCTTGGCGCCAGTTCGGCGAGGCGTTGTTTCACGTTCTTGATCACCGTGAGGGCGTTCTCGCCAAAGCGCTGAAGCACGACGCCGGTGACTACTTCGCCTTCGCCGTTTAATTCGGTGATACCGCGGCGCTCATCTGGCGTAAGCTCGACGCGTGCAACATCGCGGAGCAGAACCGGCACGCCGCGTTCGCTCTTGACTACAATCTGCTCGATGTCGTCGATTGACTTGACGTAGCCGCGACCGCGCACGGCGAATTCAGTTTCTGCCAGCTCGACCGTGCGGCCGCCGACATCGATATTGCTCGCGCGCAAGGCATCGCGCACTTTGGCCAGTGAAATTCCGAGCGACTGCAGGCGGCGTGGATCGATCACCACGCTGTACTGCTTGACGAAACCGCCGACACTGGCGACTTCCGCGACGCCTTCCGCTTTGATCAACCCAAAGCGCAGGTGCCAGTCCTGGATGCTTCGCAATTCGGCGAGGTTCTTTTGTGCGCCGCGCAAGACGTATTGATAAACCCAGCCGACTCCAGTGGCGTCCGGACCGAGACTGGGTGCGACGCCGGAAGGCAGCCGGCGAGTTGCGGAATTTAGATATTCCAGCACGCGCGAGCGCGCCCAATAGAGATCAGTACCATCCTCGAAGATGACGTATACGAACGAAACGCCGAAGAACGAGAAGCCGCGAACCACCCGCGATTTCGGGACGCTGAGCATCGCCGTGGTGAGCGGATAGGTGACAAGGTCCTCGACCACCTGCGGCGCCTGCCCGGGATACTCGGTGTAGACAATGACCTGCACATCGGAGAGATCCGGAATCGCGTCGAGCGGCACCCGCGCCACCGCGTAAAGCCCGGCGAGCGTGATGAAGAAGGCCGTCAACCCGATCAGAAAGGGGTTGCGCGCTGAGCCACGGATGACGGCCGCGATCATTTGGCCGGCCCAGGTTGAGTAAATGCCTTGAGCGCCGTTTGCAGATTGCTCTCCGCGTCGATCAGGAAAGTCGCGGAGGTGACGACTTCCTCGCCGTTCATCAACCCTTCGACGATTTCGACCCGGCCTTCCCCGCGGCGGCCAAGCTTGACCGCGCGCGGTTCGAAGCGGCCCTCGCCCTTGGCCACCAGCACGACCTGCCGTGTCCCGCTGTCGATGATGGCGCTGGCAGGAACTGCCGTAACCGGGATACGGCTGCCTTCGACCTGGAAAAGGACATCGGCATACATGTCGGTCTTCAGCCGGCCGTCCGGATTGGGCACCTCGATGCGGACACGAGCCGTGCGCGTCTCCGCGCGCATTTCCGGATAGATGAAGGTGACGACACCTTCGACAGGCTCGCCCATATAGGCGCGGAACGTCACGATCGCGCGGGTGCCTGGTTTGACATCGGCGAGATCGCCCTCGGCAACGTCGGCGATGACCCAGACCTGCGACAGATCCGCGATACGATAGAGTTCGTCGCCGGCGCTGATCCGCTGGCCGTTGATGATGCGTTTGCTGATGATGGTCCCGGACGCGGGCGATGGCCAATCGATGGTGCGCGGATTGACCCCGCTCTCACGCAGCTCCTGGATTCGCTCTTCCGGAACGCCGAGATTGCGCAGCCGGCGCATTGTCCCGTTGAGGCTCGACTGTGCAAGCGCCGGGCCCGACTGCCCGCGGCCCGAGACGACGAGCAGGTCGGCCAGCGCCTGCTGGATATCGGGACTATAGACGCGGAATAGAGGCTCGCCTTTGCGCACGGTCTGACCGGTCGTGTCGACGAAAAGGTCTTCGACATAGCCCTCCGACCGCATTGACACGACGGTGAGACGCCGCTCGTCGATGGCCACCGCGCCAACGGCGCGCACCGGTTGCGTCAGCACGAGCGATCGCGCCGGCTCGGTACGCACGCCGCTGCGCTGGATGCGCTCGACGCTTAATTTGATTGTACCGCCCTGCTCCTGTGCCTCGCCTTCATAGACCGGGATGTAATCCATCCCCATCGAGTCCTTCTTCGGCACCGGCGAAGTGTCAGGCAGCCCCATAGGATTGCGGTAGAAGAGAATCTTGCGGGCACTTTGTGCGACCGCCGGCTTCGCAGGCGGGTCGAACGTGGGTTCCGCGTCGTCATAGACGGGGAGAAAAGCGCGGCCTTGCGCATCATTCTTCGGAGTGGCCGACCAGGATGGCGCTCCACTCGGATCGCGGTAATAAAGAATCTTTCTTTCAGCCGCGGTCGCGGCGGTGATTTGGGCGGACACGGTCGGGGTCGCCGGCCAGTTCCAATACACATAACCGGCCGCGGTGGATGCCAAGACGCCGAGCGCCGCGGCGAATATTCCAAAGCGTGGTGTCATAGCGTTCTCCTCATCGGTTGTCTGGACAGGCGGCTGCGTGCAACCGCCTTCCGCGCGATCGGCACTGCGTCCGCTCACTTCACCGCTTTGACGATGACCTTTCCGACGACCGTTTCGGCTTCGCCTTGCACCTTGGCAGCAATGCTGACCAGGTAACGTCCGGCCATCGGCAGATCGGTCTTGAACGAATAGACGCCAGGTTCGGTGGCCGGCAGCTGCGCCACGGGCGACACCATGTCGGCCATGCCGTCAGGCGCCATGTCTACGCGGGTGCGGACGATAACCGCGTCCGCAACCGGCTTGCCGCTCGGTTTGTGCGTGAGACGCAGCGCGACGACAACGTCATCGCCTTTCTTGATTTCGGCCGCCAGCGGCTCGAACGCATAGTCATTGGCACCAGCGAAGGCCGCGGCTGTAGTTAGGTTTAACGCGACCGCACAAGCGGCAGCGAGCAGGTACTTGGCAGGCATGATCGATCTCCTCGTGTGTCTGTGATGACGGCACGCGCGACAGAGATCTGGCGCGGCCGAATACGGGCGCGGGCCTAAAGCCCGCCTTCAGACTTGCAGGAGATCAGATGCGAGGAGGTCGGAAGGGAAGCGAACCGAATTGCGGGGAAAGATGATTACTGGCCCGCAATGGTTGAAGCGTCGCACCGATAACAGGCACAAACGCGACAGCGGCTGCCGCAACCCCGGTAAAACTGAAGCAGTGGAGCATGCAGCCAGCGATTGAAATACAGTTACTGTCAGACTTTTGCGTATTGCCAGCCGGCGCGCGCATATGATGATCACAGTCGGGCATGGACACAGACGCAACCGCCATCTTCGGCGCACCGGCAAAACCGGCCGCTGCCGGCAGCATCGCCACCGACACACCGACAAAAAGCACCAGGATCGTTCTTACGATACGCATCCAAGACCTTTGCTATCCTAACTTAATTCTCACATCAACGACCTTTAGTCTTTGATCAATGTCAAAACGGCAATAAACAGTAGTTTATCGTTTGCTATCGACACTGCAAACGAGGCTCAAAGCGCGGTGGCCCGTAGGGCAGCGCAATGTCCGCTATTGGCACAAAGCGGACATCTATTAGTGCACTGCACATGTCCCTTTCGGAGGTAAAGCGGACATGCTTCCGACAGGGCTGGATGTCTGCTTTTGAGCCCGCCTTGTCGGGGTAAAGACCCTGGCGCATGATTGAAGCTGGGGCTTACAACCTCAAGAGAGGACGTTATGCCGACCTTCATGATGTCGATGAATTTTACCGATCAGGGCATCCGCGGTATCAAAGACGCCCCGAAGCGCGCAGAAGCGGCGCGCGATCTCGCGAAGAAGTTGGGCGTCGAGGTCAAGCATCTCTATCTCACGTCTGGCGAGAGCGATCTGGTGGTTTTCGTAGAAACGCCGAATGGCGACAACGTCGCGAAATTCGCGCTGGCGCTTGGCTCGCTAGGCAATGTTCGCACCCGTACTTGCCGCGTTTGGCCGGCGGAGGAATACGTGAAGCTCGTCTCTGAGCTGCCCTAGAGTGATGCTTTAAGCAGGCCTGCGGATGTCCGCTTTCGGGGGTAAAGCGGACATGCTCTTTTGCACTGCAAATGTCTGCTTTTGATGCTGTGGACGGCGCCCACTCTGAGGCATCAAGAGTGCCATAGGGTGGTTTCGCCGAAGCAAACCACATTGAGGGGAGCCGTCCATGGGCGAAGTTAGCACGATCGGTCTTGATATTGCGAAGTCAGTCTTTCAGGTGCACGGGGTTGGTGACGCTGGCGCGGTGGTGATCCGTAGGCGCATCAGTCGGGCGAAGGTGTTGGAGTTCTTTGGCGGCTTGTCGCCATGCCTGGTCGGGATCGAAGCCTGTCCGTCAGCGCATCATTGGGGTCGTGAGCTGCAGGCGCTTGGCCACACGGTGCGGCTGATGCCGCCGAGCTATGTGAAGGCCTATCTCAAGCGCAGCAAGAACGATGCGAACGATGCGGCAGCGATCTGCGAGGCGGTGACGCGGCCCTCGATGCGGTTTGTGCCGATCAAGACGAAGACGCAGCAGACTGGCGTGATGCTGCACCGGACCCGGCAATTGCTGGTGCGGCAACGCACGATGCTGTCGAACGCGATCCGCGGGCATATGGCCGAGCTTGGCCTGATCTCGGCGAAAGGGCGTAATGGAACGGCTGAGTTGCTCAAGACCATTGCCAATGCGCAGGACGATCGGCTTCCAGAAGTTGCGCGGTTCAGTCTCGCTGTTCTTGCTCGCCACTATGAAGCTATCACGGCAGAGATTGCAGCCATCACCAAGCGCATCCATGCTTGGCATCGCGCGTGTGAAGAAAGCCGGCGGCTTGAGCAGATCCCCGGCATTGGCCCGCTCGTCGCCACCGCCCTGGTTGCCGAGGTTGGCGATTGGAAGGCGTTCTCATCGGGACGCAATCTTGCTGCCTGGATCGGATTGGTGCCCAAGCAACATACAACGGGCGGCAAAGACAGACTTGGCAGCATCACCAAACAAGGCAATCGCTACTTGCGATGGCTGCTGGTTACCGGCGCCATGGCCGTCATCCGATATGCACGGCAACACGGCCCCAAGCAGCCGTGGCTTGCACGTTTAATGGAGCGCCGACCCACCAAGGTGGCGGCGGTTGCGCTGGCCAACAAGATGGCACGGATGGCCTGGGCCATCATGGTTCGCAGCGAGCAATACAAGGAGCCGAAGCTGCTGCTGGCGGCATGAATACACCAATTGGCGAGGGCATGACGACGTAATGCAGACACGGTCGTTCCGGGGATCGGGAGAACCCGTTTGGGTCAGCGCACTTTAAAGTGCGTGTTTTTGATTGGGACCCGATCCGCGCAGAGCATTAGGGCCAGCGGCCAACCGCGCCGCATCAACAGGCCGGACACGTGACCGCACCCGACCAATGCTGCAAAGCGTCAGAAAGTTCTTGCCAGAGCGCCGTCCACACGTGACCCAAAGCGGACATCAGCAGTGTTTCCGGCGTCCGCACGGCAAAATATGCCCTGGAACAATTGCCCAAAACTTTGGCTCGAAATCACAAGACCGAGCCGGTCCCTTCGCTTTAAACAGCGATCAAAATAACAAAAACAATTTGTGAGGGGACCAACTAGCGGAGCCGTTGGGGGCGTGGTTCCGCAGCTTTTTATCCCGCTTCAAGAGCAAATGAGCAAGCAACGTGCGACTTAGAATTCTGACGAAGGAAGTGCTGAGCGGCATCCCGGTGCTGGTCCAGCAAGGCATGAATGCCGAAGCCATCGCAGCCCACCTTGGCTGCAAAGTCAGCACCCTTAAGGTGCGCTGCTCACAGGCTCAGATCAGCCTGCGCGTCCCCCAAGAGGTCAAGGTGGTGCCGCTGGTGCCAGCGGCGAAACCGCCAAAGCCGCCAAAGCAGAAGCGGTGCTTTGCCTTTGCCGTGCCGACCACACTGCAACTCAGCAAAGTTGCGATGTCCCGGCTGCGCCAGCGGGCGGAAGCCATCGGCGTGAACGAAGCCAAGCTTGTCACGAACCTGCTTGAAGTGATCGCGCAGGACGACCTCTTTGATGCGGTCCTCGATACGGCAAAAGGTGCGGCGTGAACACAGGAGAAAAAATGAGAATAGTGTTTTGGATATGGGGCGGCTTCGGCTTCCTTATCTGTGGCTTTGGCACATTCTTCGCAATTAACCCAAGCACGCCAGCACTGATGGCTGTGTCAACCGTCCTCCTGATGTGGATCGGCGGAATGGTTTTGTTTGGCCTGTCCGCGATACGGCAGCGTCAAGAATGGCTCCCGATACAGATTAGACCGACGACCGTGGATGAGACACGGCGCAAGCACCGCGATGAAATCGCGGCGAGGCTTGGCGTGAGTTGATGCGCCAATGCAGCGCAACGCCAGCAACACAGCAGCAGACAACATGGTCACGGTGCGCTCCCAAATCATTCAAGGGCAGACGATGATGGAAATTAAAATCGCGTTTTTGGCGCTCGCCTTCTTCGCCGCCTTCATGGCCGCACGGTCACTGACGGCTTATTTAAAAAATAAGTAACAGCGCAGCGAAGCGCGGCAAATGAAAACACGCGACATAGCAACCGAACTGGACAGGGCTTTCGCAGCCGCCAGAGTGAACGCGCTGATGGGCGGCGTGGTGATAGGCGACACAGTTGACCCCTTGCGGGCCATTCACAAAGCACTCAAAGCCAAACATGCCGCTGGTGAACTGACCGACGAGCAATTCACAGAGAAGGCCCGCGAGCTTTTGGAAATGCTCGGCAGTGCCGTCGTGTCACTTTACATCCAACAGAACACGAGCAGAACGCGACCGCCGCGATAGGAGCAAGCGACATGACAACCGGACTAGACAGCGTTGCAGGCAATGCGCCTGACAACGCCGAAGCGGCTACGGTGAGGACGGCCCGCAAAGCAATCAACGCCGCGCACGGCTCCGGCAACATCACGGACGAGCAACACGCAGAGGCAATCCGTAAACTGCTGATGAATGGCACCGCGCTCGCCGCAAGTCCCGCCAGCCAAGCGGAACGCAAGCGCGAAGGATGGTTGCGCCGCCTGCTTGTTGGCTTTGGATTTTTATTCCTGCTCACGGTCGCGGTCATCGCAGTGGTATCGCTGTTGGTTCATTTCCTGCCTCCACAAGGGCCGACATCAGCGTGGAAATACGCCGTTCAACAAAACTATGGCCTGAAATCACAAGACCGGGACGGTGCATTCGTGCTGTAAAAGCAGCATGACCAACGCACACGCGATCAAGCTGCTGTCACCGAGGACACGGTCACTGCTGCGCCTGCACGCGAAAGTCATCGGCGTGGACGAGGCCAGACTTGCCAGCGACCTGCTTGCGATGATGGTGCGTGACGCACAAAGCCTTCAAAGCGGCGAGCGCCGCGACCAACGTCATCCCGTTTCGCGGGTACTCAGTGGCCGATAATAAAGCGCGAATTGCGTGAACTGAAATACGCTTGAACGCCGCCGTCCCGCGGACCCGGCAAATTCATTTCTATCGGAAGGACCCTGCGACCAATGCGAGGGTCACGTCATCGAGCACCGCGCCCATCAAGTAGATCCTTCAGTGTCAGTGCGCCTTCGAATGTCCGCTTTCGGGGGTAAAGCGGACATGCTCTGGTTGGAATGTGATGTCCGCTTTTCACTCACAAGCGGACATTCGCTAGCGCGAGTGATATGTCCGCTAAGTGCCAATAGCGGACATCGCGCCATCATTCGATCACCTCGTCGGCACGGGCAAGCGACGGCGGTACGGTGAGACCAAGCGCCTGGCGGTCTTCAAGTTGATCATCATCTCGTACTTCGTCGGCGCCTGTACCGGCAGGTCCCCACCTCCGGATTGATGTGCGTCAATGCGGCTGGGGACAAAGCGCTCTAGAGAATAATCAGAGGGTTTATTGGGGATTCAGCACAATGGGGTGCTGTAATGCGAAACGCCATCCGTCACATCAGGCATCTCGCGGCGATCGGTCTCGTAACGAGTCTCGTCGGTCCGGCACTTGCAGTTGAGCCACAGAGCATCAACTGGTCGAAAATTCCGACGAAATCAATCACGCTGTTCTATCCGGGACTGTCGACCTACGACTGGTTGATCAGTCCCGCCCATCAGGGTGCAGCGCCCGTGCGGCAGGGACAGGCGTGTCTCACCTGCCACAAGGGCAGCGAGAAGACCCGCGGCGAAAAGATTGTCAAAGGCGGCAGCCTGGAGCCCGCGCCGATCGCCGGCAAGAACGGCGCGGTCGACGTGAAGGTGCAGGCTGCGCACGACGCCGAATACGTCTATTTTCGCTTTCAATGGAAGTCACACCTGAAACGAGAAGGACGTATGCACGACTACGTGCGTTTCGATGGCAAGCAATGGAAATGGTATGGGCACGATCGTAATGACAAAGCGGTCCGGGCGGGCGAGCAACCTGCGCTCTATGAAGATCGCTTCTCGATTATGCTTGACGACGGCAAGGTGCCTTTATTCGCCCAGCAAGGGTGCTGGCTGACCTGCCACGATGGCATGCGTGACACGCGCAATCAGGTCGTCGGCGAGCCAGTGAAGAAGCATCCGATATTCGCCGAAGCGAAATACGATGCCGACATCCGAAAATATCTCGCCTCGACCCGCACCGACGACGCGGCAAGCTGGGACAAGACCAAGTCAAAAGAGGAGATCGACAAGATTAAGGCCGGAGGTGGCTTTCTCGACCTCATGCAATGGCGGGTAAATCGCTCCGGTCCGGTTGGGATGGCCGACGACGGTTACGTGCTCGAGTACCGCAACTTCGATGAGGGTAAAAATCCATTTTCCTGGAATATCGATCGCAAGACGATGACGCCGCTTAACATGTTCGACGCCGCCAAGGTCGGCGCCAAGGCATTACGTGCCGAGGACATCGGAAATCCCAAAAAGCCCGGCGCAATCATCAAGGAAGCGAACGCTGTGCCGTTTGATCCGAATGCCGGCTGGAAAGAGGGCGACATTCTGCCCGGCCGCCTGATCAGCCGCACCGACGCCAAGGGCTCGGCTGCCGACAACGATGCCAGCCTTGGTACCTGGAAGGATGGCACCTATACGCTGGTGTGGCGGCGCAAGCTCGATACCGGGCACCCGGCGGACGACAAAATCATGAAGGTCGGCGGCAAGTACACGGTCGGATTTGCAATTCATGATGACAACGTGACCACCCGCTTCCATCACGTGTCGTTCCCCCTGACGCTCGGGATCGGCGTCGATGCCGATGTTAAGGCAGTGACGCTCAAGTAGTCACGCAGCAGAGCGCAGCGCGGTGGTGTAAGAGTGAAACCAAGATGTCCGCATTGGGTCATAAGCGGACATTTTGCACCGCAATCGGCATGTCCGCTGTACCGCCGAAAGCGGACATTCGTGGGCGTGAATGGCGTGTCCGCTAAGTGCCAATAGCGGACATCACGCGGTCTTATTGGATCACTTCTTCGGCGCGAGCGATTAAAGCAGGAGGCACTGTGAGGCCGAGTGCCTTGGCGGTCCTGAGGTTAATAGCGAGCTCGAACTTTGTCGGCAGCTCAACAGGAAGGTCGCCCGGCGCCTCGCCCTTTAGGATGCGGGCGACATAAGCGCCAGCGCGACGGTAAGCATCCGTCTGGCTCGCTCCATAGCTGACCAGCCCGCCGGCGGCGACGGTCCCGCTGAACGCATAGCTCGCCGGGATTGCGTGGAGGGCTGCAAGTCCAATCAATTGATTGCGCCGGCTATTAAAAAATACACTTCCGCCCACAAGCAGTGCACCGGCACCGGATTTTGCAATCGTGGAAAAGATTGCATTGATTTCTTGTTCGTTGCTCGCTTTGAAAATGATGAGTTTCTGACCGATGGCACGAGCTGTCGCCTCTATTTCGCGAGTCTCAGACTGAAGTGACGCAGACTTTGGGTTCTGCAGAACCGCGATGACTTCGGCCTTGGGAACCAACTCATGCAGCAGTGCGAGCCGCTTGCCGGTAACCGGGATGTCATAAAAGCTCACGCCGGTCATGTTGCCGCCCGGCCGACTAATACTGGACACGAGACCGTCTGCCTGCGGATCGTTACCGGTTACGAAAATAATCGGGATGCTTGCCGTAACCGCCTTAGCTGCCCGCGCCGCGGGAATGCTGCCAGCGACAATCACCGCCACCGGAAGAGCGACCAGTTCTCGGGCAAGGTTTGGCAGTTGCTCTTCTCGGCCGTCCCCCCAACGAGAACTCGATTAGAACTTTGTCTCCCGGATAGCCTGATTCACGGAGGCCTTCGCGAATTGCAGCGACCAGATGCCCTGATTCCTCAGCCCTTGTGGGCCTGAGAAACCCGATCACCGTCGGGGGCTGCTGCGCCCGTGTCGCGAGCGGCCAAGCGACTGCAGAGACCGCAATAACAATCTTGATGAAATCTCGCCGGCGCACGTGACCATCCTCCCGAGGGTTGGGACGACGCCTGTTGCAGCCCAGAATTTAGCAGATTTGCGACGGGGCCGTAAGGGAAGCTGGGCCGTAGCTATGTCCGCTTTGGGTCATTAGCGGACATTCGTGCCAATGCTTGCAATGTCCGCTAAGTGCCAATAGCGGATATCACGCGGTCTTATTCGATCACCTCGTCAGCGCGAGCAAGGACCGTCGGCGGAATGCCCAGGCCGAAAGTTTTGGCCGTCTCGAGATTGATTACAAACGCGAATTGCGTCTGCAGGACAGGCTTCGCTGATGCTTTTTTGTGCCCAGTTCTTCGATGCCCAACTAGTTCCAAATCCTTCTCGCGAATTAATATTTCATTAGGCCTTCGCGTTACGGTGGGGTTTACATGTTGTTTATAGGGTCCGGTCGGAATCCGAAACCAAATACGATCTGCCCGTGCTCGCACAAAATCTCATTTCTGATCTTGAAAACGCGCTCGCAACTCGGTCCGTCGAAACCGGAACGATGTTGCGTCGCGTGACCGATCTCTTCCTATTAAACGCCGGGCATTATTCGGCCGATCAGCTCGAGCTATACGACGGCATTTTGAAAGTGCTCGTAGCTGCTGTGGAAGTCAGCGCTCGCGCTGAACTAGCCCAGCGACTTGCCCCTGTTGATGGAGCGCCTGTCAATACAATCCGAACACTCGCACTTGATGATGCGATTGAGGTGGCGGAGCCGGTCCTTTCGCAATCCAATACATTGGACGACGACACTCTCACCCATTGCATAACAATTAATGGACAGGAGCATCTACTCGCCATTGCCACGCGCAATAAGCTCAGTACGAAAGTCAGTGATCAGTTGGTGACAAAAGGCAATATTGAGGTGCTGCGTACTCTGGCCAGTAATCCGGGCGCAGCGATCTCCGATCTCGGTTTCGGGATACTGGTTAAGAAAAGTACCGATGATGATTGGTTATCTGAACGCGTGGCGAGGAGGATTGATATTCCGGAGCATCACTTTCGAGAACTTATATCGAAGGCTTCGGAAATCGTTCGGCAGAGACTGATGAAGGACGTCCCGGAGCTAAGCGAAATAATCGAAGAACTTTTGCCTAACAGTCCGCGGCCCGTAGAAACCGAAACGGCGGGGCTATCCAGGGATTACCGGACGGCCGAGCTTGTCGTTAACTCGAAGACACTAAACGAGGCAGTCGTGAACGAGTTTGCGAAAACAAAGCAGCTCGAAGAGGTTGTCGTCTCGATTGCACAGTTATCGGGCCTTTCAACGCTCGAAATCGAACGGTTGTTTATGAGTACGTGGTCAAGTCCGGTCGCCGTTATTTTGAAGGCAATCGGCTTTCACCTGCCTACTGTGGACACTATTTATCGATCGCGCCTGTCGAATGGAGAGGCCATTCACGACGATTTATCGCAGGTAAAAGCTGAGTTTATCGCACTCCGTCGCCCTACTGCGGAGCGCATTCTACGATTTTATTGTGCGAGAAGGGCAGCCAGGTTTACTGACCTCCCCTAAGCGACCTCGTTTGACGAAAATAACTGGCGGCTCGCAATGTCCTCTTCAGGTTGCCCGCTCCGTGGGTCATTAGCGGCCATTTTGCGCTGTCACCGCCACGAACTCGACCTGCGCCGGTGCGGGATAACCGGCCGCGCGCAACCCATTCAGCAATGCCTCAACTCGAGGAGTCGCAGCTTGCTGAGGACCCGGGTAAAGAAACCCGACCCTCGGTATTTTTCCGGCTCGCTGCGCGCGTGCTGCTAGTGGCCACAACAAGGCCATGCCGAACGTACCGAGAAAGTCTCGCCGCCTCATGTCCCACCCCAAGCTCGGAAAGTGAGATCGTACCCGCGAAAGTCAACGCTTCGAAAGGGGGTTTGATCGCATTTAGGGCTTGGGTTCGCGGAGTGACCGGCTGATGTCCGCTTTGGGTCATAAGCGGACATTCGCACCGCAAAAAGCCCTGTCCGCTTTACCCCCGAAAGCGGACATTGGGCTGATTGTTGAGCAGTGGGCGACGGGTGACACGGGGTAACCGTGTTACGCTCCCAACGTCCGACGTTTTGAATAGCTTCCCATTTTTGGAACGCGGTCTCGACCCGTCAGACATTATCACGGCTTATTGACTGTCTGCGACTTTCTAAACGGGTCTAAGCTGCGCACGGGAGCATAACGTCATGGGTCAGCTCCTGATGATACTGACCATTCCACCGCTCGTGGGCGTGATCACCTACGCCGTCTTTCGATTTGTCTGGGAGAAAGATGAGCAAGCAGATCGTGTGGCGCCCAGTCGACGCCTCGACGCTAAGTGAAGTGGCGCGCCTTTTTGCTTAGACGAGGGAACAACCGGCGGCGCGAGCGACAGTATAACCATGTTACGTTCCTAAACGGTCGACGTTTTTGAGCGCGGCGTCCTTCGACATACTGTGATCGATCGCGGCGATTGACTTGACATCCGCATAGCTTCATTCAGAATTTTATCGCAACCTTTGTGACGCGGAGGTCTAAATGGTTCCACCGGGTCAAAGGGCCGCGATAATTGTTGCGTAACTCGTTCGGGCCGCAGCATAGCGGCAAGCACACGAACGCTCCTCGGGAGCAACCTTCCACGGGTCTCATCAGAAAGACCCCATTCGGCCGCTCCCGGCGTGCGCTTGTTGCACTGTGAATTTCATTTTTTCTCCGACAGCCGGCGGCTGGGTACCCAGAGAGGGAGGGAGTGCCCTATGCGATATAAGCTTAAAAGTGTGGCTGCGCTCGATATAGCTCTTGGCAGCTTGCCAAATCGGATGCGGGTCGAGGTGGACCCAAACATCGAAGTTTCCGCGAGGACGGTTGGCCAACTCCGGAAGGTGACGACGTGGCCTGAGAATTTGGCACTAATCACCCCGCATGGCCAACTCAAAGGCGTGGTAAAGGTGAGCAGGGCTAACGTAGCGCCCCGCGTCTCACCGAAGCAGTAGAGTGTGGTTCAGAGCTCGGTGGATTGGCTTGCCGACTTCAATCTGGTTCGGTCGCCACGATCTACCAATGCCGAGGCGCGACAATGTTGCGGGATAATAGGGATAACGGGGCCGATCACCAGCCGGCCGCCCATAACGTGCTCGGCGAACCGCTCGAAATGTGTTCGATGAAGCCCATGACAGGGTTTTATCGGGATGGTTGCTGCAACACGGGGCGAGAGGACATTGGCAGTCACACAGTCTGCGTCGTGATGACTGCTGCGTTTCTCGACTTTTCAAAATCGCGTGGTAACGATCTTTCGACGCCGGTGCCTGAATTTGGCTTCCAAGGCCTGAAACCTGGGGATCGCTGGTGCCTATGTGCGCCTCGCTGGCAGGAAGCCTTCGAAGCAAACCAAGCGCCCCGCGTCGTTTTGCGCGCCACTCATGAGGGTGCCTTGTCTCACTGCTCGCTCGGCGACCTCAAACGACTAGCAGTAGATCTGGCGTGACCCTGATTCCTTCGTCTAAAAATTCGATCGGAATAAATCGATGAGTAACCTCCCCATGACCGCCGCGGGTCATGCGGCTCTTGAAGATGAGCTGAATCAGCGCATCGGGGTCCAGCGCCCACGTCTGATTCAGCGGATTCAGTAAGCGATTGCCGACGATACCAACCTGGCTGAGAATTCTGAGTACCAGGCTGCCAAGGCAGACCAAGAGATCAATGAGGCCCGTATTGTCGAACTTGAAGACAAACTTGCACGAGCTGAAGTGATCGATGTTTCAAAGCTTTCTGGCGATACGATCAAGTTCGGCGCCACGGTGACGTTAATCGATGAGGATACCCGTGAGAAAAAGATTTGGCAGATCGTCGGCGAACCGGAAGCCGACGCTCACAGAGGAAAAATTTCGGTAAGTTCACCAATCGCGCAATCATTAATCGGCAAGACTAAGGGTGTTACTGTGGAGGTGATGGCCCCGGGCGGCGTCAGGGCCTACCAGGTCCAAAAGGTAGAGTGGCTTGAGGGCACACCAGGGAAAGCGACAGGACGGTGACGTGGGTGTAACCGTTTTACCGTTGCACCTCCCAAAAGCATGTTTCGGCATGTCCGCTTTACTCCGGACATTCACGAAACGATCCGCACAAAACAGAAAGACCGCCGCGAGGCAGTCTCTCCGGATTTCAATTTCGTGTTTCGATCACGCAGCGAGCACCACTGCTTTCTTCTTCCTGCGCCAGCCAAGCAAGCCCAACGCACCGAGACGGTGGCAAAGAGTGGGAGTGCGGCAGGGAGCGGAGTGGCACTCGACTCTACAGTTGCGATAAAAGTCGTGTCGCCGAGAGACGTCAAAGTGAGGTTGCCAGCAGTAGTAAGCAGAGAATGTAGAAAATCGTGGGGCCCACTGACAGGACCAAAGGCTGTCGTTAGATCGTACCCGGCAAAAAGTGGGCGTGGTGGCAGGAGGCGTACAGGTGACCACCTCGAACTTCAGCAATGGTATTGGGGCAAGCGTTACGACGTTCGCGGCCACAGCAATCGTCATCGCCGACATGGTTGGCGTCGGCGTTTTCACCAGCCTCGGCTTTCAAGTCCAGACCATCGATTCCGGTTTCTCTTTGATCTTGCTCTGGGTGGTCGGGGGCATCGTGGCATTTTGCGGGGCGACTTGTTACGCCGAACTCGCCGCTATGTTTCCGCGCTCGAGCGGCGAATACAATTTTCTGCTGCGCACATATCATCCGGTATTCGGATTTCTCGCCGGCTGGCTATCGGCGACAGTCGGGTTCGCAGCACCGGTCGCGCTTGCGGCGATGGCCTTCGGTGAATACGCGAAACCGCTTTTGCCCGGCATATCGCCGCTGGCGCTCGGCCTTGGCGTGACTTGGCTGGTGACGATAGTCCACTTGTCCGGAATTAAATACGGCTCGGCATTCCAGAACATATCGACCGTCGTCAAGCTCATCCTTATTGTCATTTTTATAGCCGCCGGCTTTGCGGTCGGTAATCCGCAGCCAATCTCGTTTGCGCCCGCTGCTAGCGATTTTGGCCAGATAATCAGTGCCGCGTTTGCCGTCAATCTGGCCTTCGTGATGTACGCCTATTCCGGCTGGAACGCGTCAACGTACATTATCGAGGAAATTCGTGAGCCGAACCGCACGTTGCCGCGCGCGTTGTTCGCCGGTGTCTTTATCGTGCTGGTGTTGTACGTGGCATTGAATGCTGCGTTCCTCTACACAACTCCGATCGAAAAACTTGCCGGACAGGTTCAAGTCGCCATGATCGTCGGGGATCATATTTTCGGCGTACGCGGTGGTAGCATCGTCAGCGCGCTGATCTGCCTTGGACTGATTTCTTCGATCAGCGCCATGATGTGGATCGGCCCTCGGGTCACCATGGTTATGGGCGAGGATTTCCGGATGCTGCGGATCTTTGCGCACAAATCGAAGTACGGTGTGCCTTCGTTCGCGATCGGTTTTCAACTCGTTGTCGCAAACCTGCTCCTATTAGCGCAAAGCTTCGAGGCGGTACTTGAATTCATTCAATTCAGCCTCACCCTTTGTTCGTTTTTCACGGTGCTGGGCGTGATTGTGCTTCGCTTCACCAAGCCGGCGCATCCACGGCCATATCGCACTTGGGGCTATCCGGCGACGCCGATTATCTTCTTATCGGTAACGTTCTTCATGATGGGCTACTTGCTCATCAACCGTCCAGTGCAATCGCTGGCGGGCGTTTTGGTGATGCTCGCCGGTCTCATCATTTACGCTATCGCCCGGTACTACCCGGCCGTGCCTGCGGCCCAAAAAGCGACACCATAAAATGAATAAGTTGAGCTCAAAGGTCCGGCCGGCGAAGCGAGCCCCCGCAGTCCTGCTCCACAGGAGCTGTGCTGTGTCGGCATTCAATCCTGCGACCGGGTAAAGGGCACAAAGCGTACGAGGATAACGGAGCGCGTCTTCGTCTCACCCGGTGCGATCTTTTCGAGGACTGTGAGTTGCTGTGTGGCGGACGCGGGTCCCAGTGGCATGACGAGCCGGCCACCCACTTTGAGCTGCTCGATCAGCGGCGGCGGTACATGCCCCAGTGCGGCTGTCACGACAATTGCATCGAACGGGCCGCACTCCGGCCAGCCATGGTAACCGTCACCAACCTTCACGCTCACATTGTCATAACCGAGGTCTCCCAGCACTTTCGCGGCGACTTCGCCAAGTGCAGGTACAATCTCAACGGTACAGACCTTTCGTACCAGCCGCGCTAGTATTGCGGCCTGGTAACCTGAGCCCGTGCCAACTTCCAGGACTGCATGGTCGAACTTGACCTCAGCGAGATGGGTCATTAGGGCGACTATGAACGGCTGCGATATTGTCTGGCCCTGGCCAATGGGAACCGGCATGTCGGCGTATGCGACCGAGCAAGAACCCACGGGGATGAACCGATGGCGTTCTGTTTGCCCCACGGCCTTAAGGACGCTCTCCGATATGCCTTGCGGTCCCAAAACACCGGCGGAACGCGCGTAGGTCCGAATGGTTTCGACCATCGCGGCGCGTTCGCGGACGCATTGTGCGTCCTCTGCCATTGCTTCACGTGCGACAGCAATCAACGCGAGCAGCAGCAATTTCTTCATCATGGTGTGGCCTCCGGCACGTCCACACAACGCAAAGGCGTTCAACGGAAATCGTTATTAGAACCGTACATTTTTTCTAGTTTAGCCTAGGAGCCCGCGACGTCGCCACTTAGCGGAAGGCGGACGTGCGAGCGAATTTGCCTATGTCCGCTTTGGGTCAAAAGCAGACATGTGCAGTGCAACTAGGGATGTCCGACAGCCACCGCGTTTCGGTTAGCGGCGGTTTCCGTAAAGCGTGTAGTTCGGACATACCACCACATCAAAACCGGTTGGTGTTCCGCCCGGCGTGTAGCCCATCTCGGGATGACAGCCGCGCGGAACCGGCATGCAGCCGACGACGGTGCAAGCAATCTGTGGCTGTGCAGCAGTGGCAGCCTTCGTGTGACGCTTGTGGTGCGTAGGCGCCGCGCTGGCCGACATCAACGCAAGTGCAAACACAACGGCCGAAACAACGGGTACGATTGTTTTCATCGCGATCCTCTAAGCATTTCTGCAAGGCGATGCCGTCAACGTCGCTGCCTTCCATTCGTACGTAAATGGTGCGCATTCCATTTTTGGTCAATCCCAACCCCCAACGGGTTCGATGCATAATGTATTTTGCTGACGTCCGCTTTGGGTCATAAGCGGACATTTGCAGCGCGAAAAGCCATGTCTGCTTTACCCCCGAAAGCGGACATTCGTGGGCGTGAGTGGCGTGTCCGCTAAGTGCCAATAGCAGCAAACAGAATCTCTATTCGATCACCTCGTCGGCTCACCGGGCTGCGAGGCGAAGTACGCCGCGATGTTGGCGATATCCCGGGCGCTGAGCTGGATTTTATTCATAAAATCTGTGTGGCTTGTCGCGCCCGGTCGCTTACGCGTGCCGTCCTTGAACGCCTTTAGTTGCGCCTCGATGTATGCCGGCCGCTGCGCCGCGAGATTGGGAATCGCATCGCTCACGCTCACGCCGTTTGCGCCGTGGCATGCCGCGCACACGGTGGCGGCCAACTCTTTGCCGGCCTCGATATCCGCGGCTTGTGCAACCTGCGCAACGGCCAGGACAACGGACAACCCGAGCGCTTTTTTCACGGGTCTTCTCCCTTGGTGAGATCAGCCGACATTCTCCCCGAGGACCAGGAACCCGCATGAACGATAGCATTAGCACGAAATCCCATCGGACTATCGCTCTCCCTGGCAATCAGCTCGCGCGGATGAAGGTGCGGATGTAAAATGGAAGAATTTGGAGATTGACACGAACCTCTTTTACTCCCGGAGCACATTCGGCGGCGACACGTGCCGCAACCTGCTCCTCCGGTGTGGCGACAACTCCCCAAATGCGGACCACACCGCTGGATACTACGAGGTTGAGAAGCTGAATTCGGACACCGGCATCTGATAGGTTCTTTTCAACGGTTGTTTTGATCTTGCGATCGTCAATTGAAGGAACACCGGTTTGGCGGGCGACGAGGCCGTGCAGGAGATTGGCCCGGCTGACGATGCCGACAAGCTTTCCGTCATGAATTACTGGAACGCGCTTGATGCGGTGCTTTTCGAGAATCTCGGCAATTTCTTCGAGCAATGCGTCGTCGTTAACCGTAATGAGCTCGCGCGTCATTACGTCTCGGGCGCGGCGACCATGCGTTTTGATGTAGTCGATTGCGTTGTGTTCGGGAAGCAGAAGTAGTGATAGCCACCAGGAACGGCGGCGCTCCGTCCCCAATTCTGATCGTCGGATGAGGTCGCCCTCGCTGACGATGCCCACCAGGCGTCCGTCAGGTTCTACTACAGGCACAGCGCTAATTCTGTTGTCGAGGAGGCATTTGGTAATTTCTGCAACCTCAGCATCTGGCCCGACAGTGATGACGCCCGTCGTCATGATATCTCGTGCCTGCATTGTCACTCCTGATGTTCAGACGCCGCCAATATCCTCCGTATTACTTATTGAAGCCCAGCCTTGCGCATGCCTTCGAGAAACTTAGCCATCGGACCGGCTGTATAAGGAACGTGCTTTTCGATCCATGCAATCGAGATGTCGGGGTGCAATTCCTTGAGTTGGTCCAGTTCTGTGCGCGCCTCATCAATCTGCCCTGCCTGTGCCAGGCTCGCGCAAAAAATCCGATGGCCAGGAGCCCAACCGGACCGCTGCTGGAGGGCCTTGCGGCCGAAACTGACTGCCTCGCCGTAGCGCCCAGCCTGATAATGCGCTGCCGCAAGCGCCGTGAAGCAAACCGCATTCTGCGGATCGTGCGGACTCATGCGGATCGCCTGCTCCGCATGCGTGATCGCTTGGTCCGATTGGCCGGCGAGCGCGAGGGCCAAGCTGAGATAGCTGTGCGCCGCAGCGAAGTTTGGATTGAGATCGATGGCCCGTTGAAACTCTTCAATCGCCTTATCGGTACGCCGCATTGTGTACGCCACGTAACCGAGCGCGAAATACGCCCAAGGGTCGCTGTCGTCGAGTTCCGCCGCCCGGGTAGCGAGGGCCGCGGCCTGCTTCACCTGCGACTGTCGCTCACCGGCGGCCCAACCGACATAAGCCGACACCAGCATCATGAATGCCAGCATACTGTGCGCCGGCGCGTAGTCCGGGTAACGCTCAACGGCCTGCTTGAGGATTGCAATCGCGGCTTCGCCTTCGGCTTTCGTCAGTCGCCAGAACAGCGAGTTTGCTTGACTTACCATCTCCCAGGCGCCGAGGTCCTCCGGGGAGTGACTCTGCGAGCGGATGCCTTCAGCCTGCAGCAGCTTTGGTTCGATCGCAGCAACCACCTTCTCCGTGATCGCGTCCTGCAAGGCAAAAACGTCGGTCAGGTCGCCGTCGTATCGATCGGCCCAGATGTGATTGCCAGTCTCGGCATCGATCAACTGAGCGGTGATGCGCAAGCGGTTGCCGCCCTTGCGCACGCTGCCTTCCAACACGTAGCGCACGCCCAGCTCACGGGCAACGCGCTTTATGTCGATCGACTTACCTTTGTAAATAAACGACGAATTGCGCGCAATCACGAAGAACCAGCGCAATTTCGACAAGCCCGTGATGATGTCTTCGGAAATGCCGTCGGCGAAATACTCCTGCTCGGGGTCGCCGCTCATGTTGGCAAACGGCAACACGGCAATCGACGGTCGCTGGCTCGTTGCGCGTTCCGGCTTCGCAGTAGCCGTAGCTTTGAACGACACCTCCGTTGTGCTCTCGGCGAGGGAGACACGGTGGATGCCGATCGGACGCGCAATGTTCTTGACCATTTGCTCGCCCATGTCCTCGAAACCGAAGCTGAGCTTATCGCGTACCTGGTCGTGGACGTTGCGCGACACAAAGATGCCACCTGGTTCGGCAAGCGCCTCCAGCCGGGCCGCCACATTAACGCCGTCACCGTAGATGTCGTTATCGTCGCTGATAATGTCGCCAACATTGATGCCGATGCGGAATTCGATACGCCTGTCCGCCGGCACATCAACATTGCGCTCGAGCATGCCGCGCTGAATTTCGACGGCGCAGCGCACGGCGTCGACGACGCTGACGAATTCCACCAGCATGCCATCTCCGGTCGTCTTAACGATATGGCCGCGGTGCTCGGTGATCTTGGGATCAACCAGTTCCTTACGATGCGCCTTTAACTGGTGCAGCGTGCCTTCCTCGTCGACACCCATCAGCCGACTGTAGCCGGCGACGTCACCCGCGAAGATCGCTGCAAGCTTGCGCTCAACGTGATCCTCGACCATGGCGGTTTTCCTTCGGGCTAATCGTCACTTCCCGATGAACGGCATCCGCACTTGATTAGCAACAGGTAGTTCGGGGCTACCGTCTTTGATCCAGATCAATCTGGCAGGCTGCTTGCACGTGGCCATTAGACGCGCGCATTGCCAACATAGCTGTCATGCACAATGGCGACGACATCCGTTCGTGGTGACGCGCTGTTTAGAACGATAATAATTATAGTCGTAGGCAGCGCGGCGAATCGCTATCCGCGGAAATCGACTTCAGGGGCTTGTGGTGATCATTAGCGCACCCCTCGAACGTAATTATCGTGTGCACGTTCGCCAGTAGAAGCCTAACCGAGCGGTGGTCGTCGTTCGCTCGCCTGCCAAGGAGCTATTGACGTAAATCAATGCGGATTTGGTGAGCCCAGCGCTGAATTTCACAAACGTAGGCACACCGGTACGTGATTTGTAAGACATGACTCAACAGCCGACCCGCGACTTGACGTTGGCCTTCCCTATCAGGGACGAGCTTTCAGCTTGGCTAATGAGCATTAAGGCTGACTGTCTGTTCCAGGCTGGGGCCATCAGCGAGGCCGAAAGGCAGCAGGTTCAGGCGCAAGCAGCGGAAATGATCGATCGCAAAAAAGCGGCCTAGTTGGACGGAACTGTCAAATAGGGGCTCGGATATGGCAAAACTCACAAAACTCGCATGCTCATGTGGAGCGATTTATGAGATTGAAAGCGAGCGGACCCTGTTGCCCGACACTGATACCTTAGAGTGTGAGATCTGCGGCGAAACGCTAAAGAGCTGGCAGCAATCGAGAGTTCACCTTTTTGCCACGCTGGTTCAGCGCCCAAAGGAAGAACAACGTGCTTCCTAAGATCATCCTTGGTTGTTTCTGTTAATGAGACGGAATGTCCGCTAGGGACATACAAGCCGGCGCGATGTCCGTTTTGCCCGCGAAAGCGGACATTCGCAGCAATAAGAAAACGCCGGCGCAATGCGCCGGCGTTTTCTGTTTGAGCGTTCTTCGCCAATCTAGCGCGCGCTGTAGCGGCCGTTGCCGTTGCTGCGCGGATAGGTCGGGACTGCACGCGGCGGATAAGGACGCCCCTGCGGTCCGCTGAACAGCCAGTCGAAGAAGTGGTTGCCGCCGCCATAGCTGTAGCCGCCGCTCGGGCCGCCGTACATTCCGACCGGCATGCGAACCGGCTTGGATGAGCTGTTGGGCGCGCGCTCGACCGCGAGATCGGCAACCTTGCGCTCGCTGCTCTTGATGATCGCGAGCATCTTGGCGTCGCGGCCGTAGACGTCTTCGCGCAGCTGCAGCTTGCCCGCGTCGTCCACGAAGGCCGTCTGGTAAGTGAGGTGCACCGGGATGAATTTTGGAAAGTTGATATTGATCTCGCTGCTGCCGAACATGCTCTCAAGCTTCGCTTCGGTGTAGCGCTCCTTCGGCAGCACCAGCGACAGCAGCTTTTCGCCGTAGGTCAGCGGGTTTTGCACGCGCATGCAGCCGTGGCTGTAGGCGCGCTTCTCGCGCGCGAACAGGTATTTGTCAGGCGTATCGTGCTGGTAGACGAGGAACTTGTTCGGGAAGTTGAAGCGGATACGGCCCAGCGCGTTGCCGGCGCCCGGCGGCTGCGAAATACGGACGGTGCCGTCAGGATCCTGCGTGAGCTTGAGACCGATGCGCTCGAGTGCCTGCGGATCCTGCTCCAGCGCCGGCAGATATTCCTTCTCGATGATCGACGGCGGCACGTTCCAGGTCGGGTTGACCGTGATGAACTTCATCTCGGCGCTGACCATCGGCGTCGCCAGGTTCGGTTTACCCACGACAATGCGGGTGTGCCAGTACACCTTGCCGTCGTTGTACAGCGTCAGCGCGTAGTCGGGAACGTTCACGACAACATGCGGGTTGCCGAGATCGCGCGGCAGCCAGCGCCAGCGCTCCATGTTCACCAGGATGGTATCGATCGGATTGTGGCTCGGACGGCGCGTTTCCTTTTGCTCGCCATTGAGGGCGCGCGTCGTGTTCGGGCCAAGATTGCCATCGACCTCCAGTTCGCTTTCCGTCTGGAACGTCTTCACCGCGTCGCGGACTGCGTCGTCGTAAAGCGGGTTGTCCTTGTCGCCGGCAATGTCGAGACGTTTGCGCAGCGCGACGACGCGCGCGTCTTTCATACCGGGGCGCAGGATCTTGCCGTCAGCCACGTGGACGCGCGGTTTGTCAGGCTTTGCTTCGGCCTTCGGGGCGGTGTCGAGTGTGCCCTTGCGCAATTCCGCAAGCTTTTCCCTCAGCGCCTTGAATTCCGGCTGCGGCGGATTGTAGTCGTCGAGAACTTTGCCGGCATCGTTGCCCTCTGCGAGCTTTGCCAGAACGGCGGCCGGATCCGGCGGCACCAGATCGTACTGGATGTCGGCGCCGACGCGGGTGAAGTGGACACGGCCGATCTCCGCGTGGCGCGCAAACGTCAGCGCGGACAGGGTCAGTTTGAGCTCGTCCTCGGCCAGCGCATCCGCGCTGCTCCCGGACTTGAAACTCGGAACCGGATAGTCGTTCGGGTCGAGACCGACCGCGTCCACCTGGGCAAGATAGGCGGCAGCCGACTTGGCGCGGTTGTTAATCGCGTTGTTGGTCACCCACAGCGGAGCATAGTTGCTGCCGCTGTAATAGGCCTCGATCCCTGCGCGATCGGCCTTGCGGGGAACCAGCCGGTCAAACTGCTTGCTGGTGATCAATTCACGGAGCTTGTCGCCAACTTCGCCGCCGGCAGTAGCGGTCGGGGCGGCCTTGGCCGGTTCAGCCGCCGGTGTCGTCGCCGTCTGTTTCGGCTCATCCTTCACGATCGGAGCGGGCGCCGCTTGGGCGGCTGGCTTTTCGATGTCCTTCAGCGTCAGCGGCGGGGGAAGGGTGGTGTCCGGCATCGGGACCGATGCCTCGGCAGCCTTGTCGGCTTGCTGCGCCACGCCGGCATGGCTGGACACGGCCAAAACCAGCGCTGCGGCGGTCGAGGCCAGCAGGCTGTTAAATCGAGGACTTTTCACCACTTTATCTCCCAAAGCTGTCACCGGGCAGGCGGACCCTTATATGTCCCGTCCAGTTTAACTGATAGTTCTTAGCGAGTTACGTTTTTCCCAATAATCCAAGCCGAACAATTGGGTAGTGTGGCTAATTTGCACGGCCTTGATGTACCCCAATTTGCGGCAGCTTTTCAGGCTGATGCCTAAAATCAACGTATGGCAACCGCGCGTCCAGCGGGCGGTTCCAGCCACGTTTTCACCGGTTATACCCATGACTTTTACGTGAGGCGCGTTTATGGCCGAAATGTAGGGGTGCGGCATGACAACGACGTGATGCCGTGCCGAGATACCGACGCGGCCCCTTGCCGCCCGCTCAGCCTGCGCTAATCTCAAGTCTCAACCGCTGGTCATTGCGGTCGAAAGGAAACGTCATGGCGTGGACGACCCCGATCCTTATCGAAATTTGCGTAGGACTCGAGATAAACGGCTACCTGCCGGCCGAGTTCTAAGCGTTCAATTCCTTCGCACCCCGCTAGATGGGGCGTCTCACCGTTATCGTGCTCGGTTCGGCGGCAGGGGGTGCATTTCCGCAATGGAATTGCCGTTGCCCGGTCTGCGCGCTGGCGTGGGCCGGCGACAAGCGCGTGCGCCCGCGCACCCAGGCCGGCATTGCCGTTTCCGCGGGTGATGGACGCTGGACCCTGATCAATGCATCACCCGATCTTGCCGCCCAGATCCGGGCGACGCCCGCTTTGCACCCGACGAACGGCTTGCGCGGCAGCCCGATCGACGCCGTGGTGTTGACCGGTGCGGAGATCGACCAGATTGCCGGTCTTCTGTCCCTGCGCGAGAGCACAGCCTTCACGCTTTACGCGACGCCGGCGAGCCACGCGGCCGTTGCGTCGAACGCAATGTTCGGTGCGATGAATGCGATGAAACGGCGCGCGGTCAATCCCGGCGAGCGCTTCATGCTCGCGGGCGGCATCGAAGCGTCGATGTTCATGGTGCCCGGCAAGCTGCCGCTTTACCTCGAAGACCAATCGCCCCAGCTCGATGCCGAAAGCGCGGCCAACGTGGGTATCGAGTTGCAGCGCGACGGCGCCACGGTGATATTTGTGCCGGGATCCGCATCGGTGACCGACGCGATGCGTGAGCGCTTTACGCGCGCCGACGTCGTTTTGTTCGACGGCACGCTGTTCACCGATGATGAGATGGTTCGATCAGGCACGGGCGAAAAAACCGGACGGCGCATGGGCCACATACCGATCGACGGCGAGGACGGCTCGCTCAAGATGCTGAACGGACTGCGGACGCGCCGGATCTATATTCATATCAACAACACCAATCCGGTTCTGATTGACGGCTCGAACGAAAGAGGCAAGGTCGAGGCTGCCGGGTGGAGTGTCGCCGAAGACGGTATGGAGATTGCGCTGTGAAGCTGCTGTCGGCGGAAGAGCTGGAAACTGCGCTGCGTGACATCGGCGCCAGGCGCTATCACCGCCTGCATCCGTTTCACGGTCTGCTGCACGGCGGCAAATGCACCAAGGGTCAGGTCCAAGCCTGGGCTCTCAATCGCTATTATTACCAGGCCATGATCCCGATCAAGGACGCGAGCCTGATCGCGCGATGCGAGGACTCTGCGGTGCGCCGCGAATGGCGCCTGCGGCTCGTCGATCACGACGGCGAGCGCGAGGACGACGGCGGCATCGCACGCTGGCTCAAGCTGACCGACGGTCTCGGGCTCGACCGTGACTACGTCACATCGCTGCGTGGCCTGCTGCCGGGCACGCGTTTTGCAGTCGATGCCTATGTGCGTTTCGTGCGCGAAAAAACCTTGCTGGAGGCCATTGCCTCGTCGCTGACCGAAATGTTCTCACCGGTCATCATCGGCGAGCGCATGGAGGGAATGCTCGCCAATTACGATTTCGTCACGCGCGACACGCTGAGCTATTTCGACAAGCGTCCGCCACAGGCCGAGCGGGACGCCGATTTCGCGCTCAATTACGTCGAACGCAACGCCAATACGCCCGCGCAACAGCAGGCGGTGCTTGCGGCGCTTGAATTCAAATGCAGCGTGCTGTGGTCGATGCTCGACGCGCTTCATCACGCCTATGTTGATCCGAAGCAGGTACCGCAGGGCGCCTTCGTGCCGGAGGAGCATTGATGGACGGCCCGGCGGCAAAGCTTTCCGGCGATGCGCGGCCCCGACTGCCGCGCGGGGTGCGGCTCGCGCAGAGCGAAGCGCAGGGTGGCTGGGTTCTGCTCGCCCCGGAACGCGTGTTCAAGGCCGACAACATCACCGTCGAAATTCTCAAGCGCTGCACCGGGGCGTCGACATTGGATGAAATCGTGGACGATCTTGCGAAAGCCTTCACGGCGCCCCGGGAGCGCATCCACGCCGACGTCGTGAATCTGCTCGGTGCGCTGGCGGACAAGAAATTGCTGGAGGTCTAGACGTGGCTGCGCCCGATGCAGTGCCAGCGCCCCTCGGTCTTCTTGCCGAACTCACGCATCGCTGCCCGCTCGGCTGTCCCTACTGCTCGAATCCGCTGGCGCTCGACCGGCGCGACGACGAGATCGATGTGGCGACCTGGGCGCGGGTTTTCCGGGAAGCGGCCGCGCTCGGCGTCTTGCAGGTCCATCTGTCCGGAGGTGAGCCCGCGGCGCGGCGCGACGTGCCCGAAATCGTCAAGGCGGCACGTGATGCGGCCCTCTACAGCAACCTGATCACGTCGGGCGTCGGACTGACGCCGCAAACACTCGCCGCGCTCGCCGACGCAGGCCTCGATCACGTCCAGGTATCGATACAGGACTCCGAGCAAGCATCCGCCGATCACATCGCCGGCTACGAGGGCGCATCCGCCCGCAAGCGTGCGATCGCCGGCGAGGTCGTGCGCCTCGGTCTTCCGTTGACCATCAATCTGGTCGTGCATCGCGCCAATATTGGGCGCATCGAGCCGATGGTGGAGCTGGCCCTGTCGCTGGGCGCGAGCCGCGTCGAGATCGCGCACGTTCAATATTATGGCTGGGCAATGAAAAACCGCGCGGCGCTGATGCCGTCGAGGGCGCAGGTCGACGAAGCGGTGCGCCAGGTCGAGATGCTGCGCGCGCGCCATCATGGCCGTATCGTCATTGATGCGGTCGTGCCCGACTATTTCGCGCGGTTTCCGAAGCCCTGTGTCGGCGGTTGGGGCCGCCGCTCGCTCAACGTTACGCCGGCCGGCAAAGTGCTTCCCTGCCATGCCGCGGAAGTCATTCCCGGTCTTGAATTCTGGAACGTGCGCGAGCATTCGCTTGGCGAGATCTGGCGCAGGTCGCCGGCGTTCAACGCCTTCCGCGGCGAGGCCTGGATGCAGGAGCCCTGCCGATCCTGTGCGCGCCGGGAGCAGGATTTCGGCGGCTGCCGCTGCCAGGCCTTCCTGATCGCAGGCGATGCGCGCGCCGCCGATCCGGTCTGTCACCTCTCGCCACAACACGCCTTGGTGGCTCAATTGGCGGAGACGCGCGAGACCATGGCCTACAGCTATCGGACTACCTGAAATTCGCTCGCTTACGGATTGCAACAGGCGGGTGAAATGGTGAAGACTTGGCATAAGGGGGCGAACTCCGGGCCGTTCACTCTTGGACCACGTGAGTACATCGTCTCCAGCATAGGGAGGAGTTCGATGATTCCGTGTGCCACGGTTCAGCGTTCGATACTGCTAGCCGGCACGATTGCCGGGGCTCTATTGGCCGCACCGGCTTTTGCCCAACAGCCGCCCGCATCCGCACCACCCGCAACACCACCAGCTGCCGCGCAACCTTTGCCGCCGGGATCGCCATTGATCGGCCGTCCTGAAGGCAATGCGGCCGCCGCCAAGCTTGCCCCCATCGCAAGTCCGCCTCTGCCGGCGCCCGCCGACAAGTTGCCGACTGCCAAGCTCAAGCTGCCGGCAGGCTTCAACATCGAAGTCTATGCCAGTGGCATCGCGAACACGCGATCATTGCGTGTCGGTGAGAAAGGCACAGTGTTTGTCGGCACCCGCTTTGGCAACAAAGTCACCGCCATCGTGAAGAAGGACGGCAAGACCGAGATCAAGACTGTCGCGGAGGGTCTCTATCGGCCGAACGGTCTCGCCATACATAAAGGCTCGCTCTACATCGCCGAGCTTTCGCAGATTTCGAAGATCGACAATATCGAGGATGTTCTCGACAAGCCGCCGAAGCCGACGGTGATTTATTCCGATCTGCCGAAGGACGAGGCGCACGGCTGGAAGTTCATTGCCATTGGACCTGACCAGAAGCTCTATGTGGAGGTCGGTCAGCCCGGCAATAACGTGTTGCACAGTCCCGCGCACGGCCAGATTCGCCGCATCAATCTTGACGGGACCGGTGCTGAAGTCGTCGCCAGAGGCGTGCGACACTCTGTCGGTTTCGACTGGCATCCGGTGAGCAAGCAACTCTACTTCTCGGACAATGGGCGTGACTGGCTGTCGGAGGACTTTCCGCAGGACGAGCTCAACCGCGTGACGAAGGTCGGCGAGCATTTCGGTGAACCGTATTGCCACCAGGGCAACATGCTCGATCCGGAATTCGGCTGGGGCCGTAACTGCCGCGAATTTACGCCGCCCGTCGCGTTGACCGGTCCGCACTCGGCCGGACTGGGCTTGCGCTTCTATACGGGCAACATGTTCCCGAAGAAGTACAAGAACGCGATCTTTCTTGCGCGGCGCGGCTCGTGGAACCGGACGAACAAATTCGGTGGCGATGTCGTCGCCATCATGCTGAATAAGGATGGCACGGTGAAATCAATCGAGCCGTTCATCACCGGCTTCCTCGAGAACAACAACTACATTGGTCGTCCGGTCGATGTGGAAGTCATGGCGGATGGCTCACTGCTGGTATCCGACGACTTTAACGGCGCGATCTATCGCGTCACTTATGGAAAGGCGAAGGTCGCCGGCAGGTAACGCGATTGTGCGGCAGGGGGCTTCTTGTCCTCTGCCGCTTTCGCCTTTAAACGGAAAATCATGCCGATCATGACTTTCGTGTGCCGCACCGCCGCGGTGGCTTTTCTGTGCGCACTTGGTCAGCCGCTATCGGCTGACACGTTCGCAGAGCGCGTGGCACCTTGCCTCGCCTGCCATGGCGAGAAAGGCTATTCGGAGCATCCGGCCGTGCCCTCGCTCGGCGGACAGCCCGCGCCCTATCTCCTCATTCAGCTTTATCTGTTTCGGGAAAATCAGCGTTCGTCTTTGTACCGCAAGGACGATCAGATGATTCAGGTCATGTCGGAAATGACAAAAGGATTTTCCGATAATGACCTGCGCACGTTCTCCGATTTTCTTGCCAGGCTGCCGCCGCCGCCGCCGCCGCAGGACGCGCCGGAGCCGGCCCGCATGCAGTCCGGTCGCACGCTGATTACACAGCACCGCTGCAACAGCTGTCACGATCTGGATCTATCGGGACGCGAGAACGTTCCGCGCATCTCGAATCAGCGTGAGGATTTTCTGGTGAAGACGCTGCGCGAATACCGGGACAACATCCGCCATGGCTATGATGGCGTGATGGCTTCAGTGCTTGCGCCCGTCAGCGACGCTGAAATCGCCGATCTCGCCTACTACATCGCGCGCTTTCGCTGAGCGATATCGGGGCGCGATAAAAAACCGGGCCCCGACAGGGGCCCGGTTTCAGTATTTGCCGGCGTGGGGGCCGGCAACATCTTCCAGAGGGGAACAAAGCTGTGCACCGGTGATTCTGGGAGGATACGCATCCGGCGCAGCAGCCAGTAGGTAGTATGCGAAATCCGGCGCCCGAGCATCAACGCCGGTGGCCGCATGCCAGCCATGCGCAATCGCAAATCGTTTGATGTCTAATGAATTCACGGCGTCGGCTGATTTTCGCCAGCCGAAACACGCGTTGTTGAAAGAAAAACTAAAAGTGCCAGCGCTGTGCGTTGGCGACGAGGAAATCGCGGAAGACCTGGATGCGCGCGACCGACTTAAGTTCCTCAGGATAGACGAAATAGGCGTCCATCGCGAGCGTGTCGGCCTCGCCGAATAGCTGCACCAGCCCGCCGTTTTCTTCCACCAGGTAGTCCGGCAGCATCGCGACCCCGAGTCCGCGCTGGCACGCGCGCAGCACGCCGAGCACGTTCGTCACGGTCAGATGTGGCGAGCGCGGACCTTTGCCCTCGCGGCCGATCTCAAGCAGCCATCTTCGGTTCTGCAGATGCGCCGGAACGACGCCGCCGCCGAGAAGGACGATACGGTGCTTGTCGAGGTCGTCGTGTGTGCGCGGCGTCCCAAAACGCTTGAGGTAGTCCGGCGACGCATAAGCATGTGAGTGCACCGAGAACAGCTTGCGCTGAATCAGGTCCGGCTGCGTCGGCTGGCGCAGGCGGATGGCGACGTCGGCCTCGCGCATCGCCAGGTCCAGTTCCTCATCTGTCGTGATGAGCGTGATATGGATGTCGGGATAAAGGTCGAGAAATTCGCCGAGCCGCGGTGTGAGCCAGTGCACGCCGATGCCCGGCGTTGTCGATACCTTGAGCTCGCCGTTCGGCCGCTCGCGGCTGTCGGTCAGCTTGGTGCGCGCCGCCTCGAGCTTCATGAAGACTTCGTGCGCCGTGCGGTAGAGCAGTTCGCCCTGCTCGGTGAGGATCAGCCCGCGCGCGTGGCGATGAAAGAGTGATACCGAAAGCTCCCCTTCGAGCGCCGAAACCTGCCGAGAAACGGCTGATTGGGAGAGCCCGAGCCGTTCGCCGGCATGGGTGAATGAGCCCGCTTCCGCCGCGGCGTGAAACACCTTCAGCTTGTCCCAATCCATCGAAGTGTTGGGTGCGGCCATGATCTACTCCGCCGCCGCGCGGCGATGCTCGTGCGCGGCAAGGAATTTCTCCGCCTCGAGCGCGGCCATGCAGCCTTGCCCGGCAGCGGTCACCGCCTGACGGTAAATGTCGTCGGTCACGTCACCGGCCGCGAATACGCCCGGCACCGAGGTAGCTGTGGAATTCCCGGTGGTCACGATGTAGCCGGACGGCTTCATCTGCACCTGCCCGGTGAACAGCTCCGAGGCCGGCTGGTGGCCGATCGCGATGAACACGCCGTCGACCTTCCGTTCGGTGATCGCGCCGGTCTTTATGTTCTTGAGCTTCACGCCGCTCACCTTGAGCGGGTTTTCGGCGCCGGTGACGTCCTCCAGCACGCTGTCCCACACCACCTCAATCTTCGGGTGCTTGAACAGGCGGTCCTGCAGGATCTTCTCGGCGCGGAACGCGTCGCGCCGGTGCACGACCGTGACTTTGGATGCGAAATTGGTGAGGAACAGTGCCTCTTCGACCGCGGTATTGCCGCCGCCGACCACGATCACTTCCTTGTTGCGGTAGAAGAACCCGTCGCAGGTCGCGCAGGCCGATACGCCATAGCCTTTGAATTTCTGTTCCGACGGCAAATCAAGCCAGCGCGCCTGCGCGCCGGTCGCGATGATGAGCGCGTCGGTGAGATAGACATCGCCGGAATCGCAGACCAACTTGAAGGGCCGCTGCGACAATTCCACTTTATTGACGTGATCTGTGACGATGCGGGTGCCGACATGCTCGGCCTGCGCCTGCATCTGCTCCATCAGCCAGGGGCCCTGGATGACGTCGGCGAAGCCGGGATAGTTCTCGACGTCGGTCGTGATCGTGAGCTGGCCGCCGGGCTGCACACCCTGGATCAGGACCGGCTCCAGCATTGCGCGCGCGGCATAAATGGCGGCCGTGTACCCGGCCGGTCCCGAGCCAACGATCACGACTTTGGCGTGGGTCGTCTTTGTCATGCTTGCTTCCGCCCCCCTGGCGGGCGTCACGGACGCACCAGGCGCCGTAGGCGGGCCGGACGTTTGGCCGGCTCTTCTACCGTGCCCGATGTATGGCTTCCCGCCGAGCTATGCAAGATACGCAACCCGTCGCACCCACAGGCAGGCCGGTTCCCGCGATCACGTTCGGTAGAGCGCGCAATATTGTTTCGCGAAATATTATTTCGCGGTATGAATGTTCGTGAGGCCCTGGCCATTCCGGCCGGTATCCGTGGAGTGCTGTTCGTGCCCGCCCGACTCGACGCCATCGACCGCAAGATCCTCAAGGAGCTGCAGGAGGACGGCCGCATCACCAACGTGGAGCTGGCCAGCCGGGTCGGCATCTCGGCGCCGCCGTGCCTGCGCCGCGTCCGCGCGCTGGAGGAGGCGGGCTACATCAAGGGTTACCGCGCGCTGCTCGACGAGAAGAAGCTCGGTTACGAGGTGACCGTCTTCGCGATGGTACACCTGTCGAGCCAGGCTGAGGCCGATCTCACCGCTTTCGAGAAATTCGTGCGCGAACAGCCGCTAGTCCGCGAGTGCTGGATGCTCTCGGGCGAGATCGACTTCGTGCTCAAGTGCGTTGCGCCCGACCTGAAGACCTTCCAGGCCTTCGTCGAGAAGCTCACCGCCGCGCCGAATGTGCGCAACGTGAAGACCTCACTCACTTTGCGCAATTCCAAGGACGCGGCAATGGTGCCGATGGAATGATGGCGAGCGATAGCCGCGTCATTCCGCGGCGATGGCGTCCTCATCCAGACCCGCCTTGCGCATACCCTCGAGAAACCGCTCCATCAGCTCGAGGGACTGGTAGGGCACATTTGCTCTGATCCAACTCGCCGACAGATGCGGCTGCTGACGCCGCACCATCAGGAAATGTTCTCGGGCTTCGTCCATACGTCCGCTTTGCGCGAGACTCGCGCATCGCAGTCGATGCGCACCTTGGAAGCCGGGCCGTATCCGTGACGCTTCCGTTGTGTACTTGAGCGCCTCCTCGTACCGTTCGGCTACATAGTGGCTCACCGCAATGGTGCCGAGGTTCAGCGCCAGCATCGAATTGAACGGACTGAGCCTGATAGCTCCTTCGGCGTGCTCGATCGCCTCCCGGTCATGACCGGCAAAAGCCAGTCCGTGGCCGAGGTGGGTATGGGCAGCAGCCGAGTTCGGATTGATCTCCACCGCGCGACGGAATGCCGTGATGCTTTCTTGCGTGCGCTTTTCCATGAGCGCCCAATAGCCGAGCGCGATGTGTCCCCAGGGATCACGGTCGTCAAGCGCGATCGCGCGTATCGCGTGCTCGCGGCCCAACACAAGATCGCGGTTGCGATCGGTCCATCCCATGTGAGCGGCAAACATCAGGCAAAAGGCGAGCAGGCTACGGGCGGGCGCGTAATCCGGATAGGCGTCGACGGCGCGCTTCAGTTCATCCATTGCCCGCTTGCAATCATCCTTCGTCATTCGCCAGAAGTGCGTCTGTGCGCGCGCGACAAGCTCCCAGGCGCCGAGATCGTCTGACCGACGCGACAGTGCCCGCACGCCTTCCGCGGCCAGCAGATGTGGCTCGATGGCGGCAGCCACGCTGTTGGTGATCTCGTCCTGCACGGCAAAGATATCGTCGACCTCGCGGTCATAGCGCTCCGCCCAGTGGTGCGCGCCGCTTATAGCGTCGATGAGCTGCGCACTCACCCGGAGCTGCCTGCCGGCCCGGCGCACGCTGCCCTCGAGCACGTAACGCACGCCGAGCTCGCGCGCGACTTGCTTCACGTCGACCGCCCGGTGCTTGAAGACGAATGTGGAATTGCGCGCGATCACGAAAAGCCAGCGGATGCGGGAGAGGCTGGTGATCAAGTCTTCCGAAATGCCGTCGGCAAAGTGCTCCTGGTCCGGGTCCTCGCTCATATTGGTGAACGGCAGGACAGCGATGGAAGGACGGTCAGGCAGCTGGAGGGCCGCGGTTTGCGTTCCATCATCTGCCGACTGTTCAATTTTTCCAATGAAACGGTAACCGCGCCGGTGCAGGGTTTCGATGTAGCGGGGCCGCCTCGCATTGTCCCGCAGCGCCTTGCGCAATTCCTGGATGCAGGTCACCAGGGCCGCATCGCCCACGTCGGTCTTCGGCCAGACCGCGGCGAACAGCTCGTCCTTGGTGACAACTTCGTTCGGGTGTTCGGCGAGGAATGACAGGAGCGCTAGCGCTTTGGGTGTGAGCCGCACCTCGCGGTTGCCGGCCATCAAGCCACCGCGCGGCACAATTCGGTAATGGCCAAACGAAATCGCCTGATCCTGCATAACACTCGCCATTTCAAGGATATCACGGCCACCTATAGAAATCTTGTTTCTTCCTTATGACTTCCGGAAACGGCGCTCTTACGGTCGGAAATCAGCATCAAAAACCGAGCGGTGCCTGGAACCGCGCCGCCGTATGGAACCTCCGGAAAGGTAGCCATCATGAAAATGTCGTTCGCATTCGCAGCCTCGGCCATTGCCGCCGTGTCGCTGGCTCAGCCCGCGGGCGCGCAATCTGGCGACAACAAACTCGGGCAGGTGCATTTCGAAACATCGTGCACGCCGGAAGCGCAAAAGTTTTTCGATCGCGGGATGCTGTATCAGCATTCTTTCTGGTATCGCGCATCGCAGCACGAATTCGAGGCGGCGTTGAAGGCCGATCCCTCATGCGGCATTGCCTATTGGGGCATCGCGTTGAGCATGTTGTTGAACCCGCACGTGCCGACGCCGGCAAAAAATCTCGCAGAAGGCTCGGCAGCAATAGCCAAGGGACAAAGCGTCGGCGCCAAGTCACAGCGCGAGCGCGATTACATCGACGCGCTTGCCGTCATCTATGTCGATCATGACAAGCTCGGCCATCTCCCGCGCACGCAGGCTTATGCGAAGGCGATGGAGAAAGTCGCGCAGAGCTATCCGAAGGACGATGAGGCGCAGATTCACTACGCGTTGGCGCTCAATACGTCGGCTTCGCCCGCCGACAAGACCTACGCCAATCAGCTCAAAGGCGCGGCGATCCTGGAGCCGATCTTTGCGCGCCAGCCACATCATCCGGGCGTCGCGCACTATCTCATCCACCTTTACGACTATCCGCCGATCGCCGAGAAGGGACTCAATGCGGCGAGGGCCTATGCCAAGATCGCGCCGGGCGCAGCGCATGCGCAGCACATGCCGTCGCATATCTTCACGCGCGTCGGTTACTGGAAAGAGTCGATCGAACTCCAACAAGGTCGCGCAGCGTGTTGCGAAGGAATCGTCCGACTTCCATGACCAGCTCCACGCCATGGACTATCAGGTCTATGCATATCTGCAGCTTGGGCAGGACACCGAGGCAAAATCGGTGCTGGACCAGATGACGACGGTCACCGGCTTCACCGAGACGTTTCTGGTCGGGCCATATGCATTGGCAGTTTCACCCGCGCGTTATGCGCTTGAACGCGGCGACTGGAAGACCGCAGCCGAGCTGAACGTTCGGCCAAGTCCACTGCCGCAGGTGCAGGCTGTGACGTATTTCGCCCGCGCGATCGGCGCCGCCCGTTCAGGCCATCCCGACGCCGCGAAGACCGAAATCGCCAAGCTCGGCGAGCTGCGCGACAAATTGCAGGGGAAGGACGCCTATTGGTCGCAGCAGGTCGATATCCAGCAGCAGGTCGCTTCGGCTTGGGCAATCTATGCCGAAGGCAAGCTCGACGAGGCGCTCAAGGCCATGAGCGCCGCTGCCGATGCCGAGGACAAGACCGAAAAGCATCCGGTGACACCGGGCGCGGCGATCCCTGCGCGCGAGCTTTACGGCGTCATGCTGCTCGAGCGGGGCATGGCGAAGGAAGCTCTCGCAGCATTCGAAGCGACACTGAAGAAGGAGCCCAATCGTCTCGGCGCTTATGTCGGCGCGGCCAGGGCCGCTGCCAAGGCCGGCGACAAGGGGAAGGCGCGGCAATACAGCGAAAAGGTCGTTACCATCGCAGCGAACGCCGACAAGAACTCGCACCGAGGTGAGCGATGCCCGCGCCCTGCTGAAGGCGCATTGAGGGGACGCCAGTCGGGCAGCGGCGTCATGAGAACGATCATCCTCCCGATCGTGCTGGGGACGCTTGCTGGCCCGGCTGTTGCCGAACCACGCGAGGTCTTCGGCTATGGTGGGCAGCTCGGCGAGTGGGAACTGAGCGCCACCGTCACCGAAAAGGCCTCGTCACGCGGCCGCAAATTTTCCGGGCCGCTGACGATGACGCATGTCGGCATCTGCACGCAGGACGGTCCCGAGCAGAAGACCGGTGAAATCCGGTTCCAGGTATTGGACGTGCCGCCGCAGCTCCAGGCAACGCTGCTCGTTGCGGGGGTCACCTGCACCTACAGCGGAAAGCTGTCGGATTTCTACAGCGGAACGATGAACTGTCCGGGCCGGGCCGGAGTGCCGCTAAAGCTGTGGCTGAAGTGAGAGGCCGCGCAAACGGCGGTCAAAACACCCGCAAGCCCGGCCATGACGTTAAATTAAATGTCACTCCGCCGTCGTGGGGTCGATCACCGCCCGCACGGCCGAAATGCGGTTGGCCGGAAAGCCGCCCTTGCGCGCGTGCGTTTTGACTGCGTCTTCGTCGGGCGCGACGTAGATGCAGTAGATCTTGTCGTCGGTGACGAAGCTCTGCTGCCACTGGATCTGCGGACCCATCTCGCGCAGCACGCCGCATGATTTCTGCGAGATCGCCTGCAGTTCCTGCCGCGGCAGTTTTCCGGCGCCTGCCAGTTCCCGCTCGATGACGAATTTCGGCATTTTCTACCCCTCCGGTTATGGGCATGCGTGTGCATGACCTGGCCGGACGCTAGTGCCGCTGCGACGGTGCGTATTGAGGCGAGGGCCCCCAAAACCACCGATTTATCAGCCGAAAAAGAGGGACAACTGTCCCGGCTCAATGGCCGCCGTGCAGGCCGAGGCCTGCTTCGCGCGCCCGCACGATCGCCTGGTAACGGTGCTCGACGCCGATCTTGTCGAAGATGCGGGTGATGTGGTTGCGCACGGTTTTCTCGGACAATTTCAGTGCAGCCGCGATCTCGGAATTGTCGAGCCCGCCGGCGATGCCGTCGAGCACCGCGCGCTCGCGCGCCGTGAGCTGGTCGAGCGGTAGTGCATTGTTGGCGGAGGCGGCGACCGGCGCCATCAGAAAGGCCCGCATCTCGGCGACCAGTTGCGCCCAAGCCGGCTCTTCGGCGAGCGGCATATGGTTTTCGCTGTCGAGCGTGACGAAGCGGGCATCCGGGATGAGGCTCGCGAGCAGGCGACCTTCGTCGATCGGCACCACCGCGTCGCGTTCGGGATGCATGATGAGCACGGGGCATTTGATGTTGCGCGCGGCTTCACTCACATCGACGCTCCAGCCGATCCCCAGCAGCCGGACCGCCATCTCGGCGGACGTCGCCGCGCGTTGCTGGTCGCACCACGAGCGCACGTGCTCAATGCTGCCGCCGGGCTGAAAGTGGTTGGCCCAGACCTGGAGGAAGGCGTGGTTCTCCAGCCCCCATCCGAGGCGCGTGAGGTCGAGCAGCACGCGCGCCTTTTCCACTTCTTTTGGCTGATCGCTGCGCCGCAGGCGGCCGCGCGCGTAGGTCCCGTAGAGAACGAGACGATCGACCCGCTTGGGATGCCGCGCCGCGTATTCGATCGCGACCGGTCCGCCCCAGCAGGTCGACACCAGCGAAAATCGCCCGAAGCCCGCGGCATCGATCACCTTCTCGAAATCCTTGATCCAGGTTTCGAACGACAGGTTGTCGATGTCGCGGTCGGAAAGGCCGCAGCCGCGTGAATCGTAGCGCAGCAGCCTGCGGTCGCGGGAGAGCTCTTCGAGCCACGGCTTCCAGGCGAGGCTACGCCACTGATGCTCGAGATGGGTGAGCCAGGTCGCCGACATCACCAGCGGCGGCCCATCGCCGGTGACGGCGTAGGCGAGCTTCACACCGTCCGAAGACGTGCAGAATCGGATGCTCTGGTCCATTGCGCCGCCTGAGCGACGTTGCGTCTACTTCCACTCGATCTTCTTGATCTCGTAAGCCTTGGCGCCGCCGGGCGTGTTGACCTCGACGGTCTCGCCTTTCTTCTTGTTGATCAGCGCGCGCGCGATCGGGGAGGTGATCGAAATGCGCCCCTTCTTGGCGTCCGCCTCGGGCTCGCCGACGATCTGCCATACCTTCTTCTGGTCGGTGTCCTCGTCGACCAGCGTGACGGTCGCGCCGAAGGTGATCGTGTCACCCGACAGCTTGGAAACATCAATCACGTCGGCGCGCGCCAGCTTGTCCTCGAGCTCGGCGATGCGGCCCTCATTGAGCGACTGCGCTTCCTTCGCGGCGTGATATTCGGCGTTCTCCGACAGGTCGCCGTGCGTGCGCGCGTCGGTGATCTGCTGGATGATGCGGGGCCGCTCAACTTGCTGGCAATGCTTGAGCTCGGTTTCGAGCGCCGTGTAGCCGGCGGCCGTCATCGGAATCTTTTCCATCGTCTCTTCTCCTCCTGGCGGACGCCCGAACAATTTCTCGCAAACAGCGCCGCCAAGCGCCTTTCACTGAAATTCCGTCCAATCGACTCGTAATACGACTCCGGCCACGGTCTCCCGTAAAACCGGAGTCAGATGCGACGAGCGTCGGTCAAAAAAGCCCGTCGCGGCCAGCCTTACCTGATGCCGCGACCGTAGATTTTCCGGCACTCGCACCGCCGCCCGGGTCTGCCCAGCCAGATCTGTGGCCTTCAGTCCCGGCCGCCGTAGTAACTCTGTAACGTATGCACCTCGAGGTCACCCTCGAGATAGGCCTTGATGCCCTGCGCCGCGGCGACGGCCCCTGAAAGAGTGGTGTAGTACGGCACTTTATGCAAGAGGGCCGCATGGCGTAGGGAACGGCTGTCGGCCAGGGCCGCAGCCCCCTCGGTCGTGTTGAAAACAAGCTGAACGCCGCCGTTTTTGATGGCATCCACGATGTGGGGCCGGCCCTCCAGGACCTTGTTGATCTTGGCTGTTTCGACGCCCTGTTCCGCCAGGTATCGCTGGGTTCCCGAGGTCGCGATGGTCTTGAAGCCAAGCGAGGCCAGCAATTTGACCGCCGGCAGGATACGCGCCTTGTCGGCATCCTTCACCGAGACGAACACCGTTCCGCTGCGGGGCAGGCTGGTGCCGCCGCCGATCTGGCTCTTGGCGAAGGCGATCTCGAACGAACCGTCGATGCCCATCACTTCGCCGGTCGACTTCATCTCCGGTCCGAGCACGGTGTCGACGCCTGGGAATCGCGCGAAGGGGAACACCGCTTCCTTCACCGCGCGGTGCTTGGGCCGCTTGCGCTCGAGGTTGAAGGCCGAAAGCTTCTCGCCGGCCATGACCCGCGCCGCGATCTTGGCGAATGGTATGCCCATCACCTTGGCGACGAAGGGCACCGTGCGCGACGCGCGCGGATTGACCTCGAGCACGTAGATCTCGCCGTCCTTGATCGCGTACTGCACGTTCATCAACCCGCCGACATTGAGCGCGAGCGCGAGCGCGCGCGTTTGCCGTTCCAGCTCGGCGATCGCCTTGTCGTCCAGCGAGTGCGGCGGCAGCGCGCAGGCGCTGTCCCCGGAATGGATGCCGGCTTCCTCGATGTGCTCCATGATGCCGGCGATGAAGGTGTCCTTGCCGTCGCAGAGGCAGTCGACGTCCACTTCGGTCGCATCGGAAAGATACCGGTCGATCAGCAGCGGGCTCTTCTTCGACACGACAAGCTCGCTCGGCCGGTCGAGATCGCCGGCGAGCTTCGTCACGTAGCGGTCGAGCTGCGCGCCATCGCGCACGATCTCCATGGCGCGGCCGCCGAGCACGTATGACGGGCGGATCACGACCGGATAGCCGATCTCGTCGGCGATCGCGCGCGCAGCGGCCGGCGAAGCGGCGATGCCGTTCTGCGGCTGGCGCAGCTTGAGCTTGTCGAGCAGCTTCTTGAAGCGGTCGCGGTCCTCCGCGAGATCGATCGCGTCGGGCGAGGTGCCGAGGATCGGCACTTTCGCCTTTTCCAGCGGTTCAGCGAGCTTGAGCGGCGTCTGTCCGCCGAACTGCACGATCACGCCGTGCAGCGTCCCGTTCGAGCGCTCGGTGTCGATGATCTCCAGCACGTCTTCCGGCGTGAGCGGCTCGAAATAGAGCCGGTCGGAAGTGTCATAGTCGGTCGACACCGTCTCCGGATTGCAGTTGACCATGATGGTTTCGTAGCCGGCTTCCTTGAGCGCGAAGGCGGCGTGACAGCAGCAGTAGTCGAACTCGATGCCCTGGCCGATGCGGTTCGGTCCGCCGCCGAGGATGATGACTTTCTTCTCGTCCGAAGGCGCCGCTTCGTTGACGACCGTGCCGGCAAACGGCGTCTCGTAGGTCGAGTACATGTAGGCGGTGGGCGAGGCGAATTCGGCAGCGCAGGTGTCGATGCGCTTGAACACCGGCCGTACATTGAGCTTGCGGCGTTTCGCCATCACGGCGTCGGCATCGGTACCGGTCAGCTTGGCCAGGCGCTGGTCGGAAAAGCCCATGGCCTTGAGGCGGCGGAAGGCGCCAGCCGTTCCCGGCAAGCCTTTCGCGGCGATCTCGGCTTCGGTCTCGACCAGCCCGCGGATTTCCGCCAGGAACCATGGGTCGATGCGGCAGGCGCTGTGGATCAGCTCATTGCTCGCGCCGAAGCGGATCGCCTGCGCAACCTTGAGCAATCTGTCCGGCGTCGGCGTGCCGAGGGCGGCACGGATCGCGGCCTTGTTGTCGTTGTCGTCGATGCCCTTTGCGGCGTCGAAGCCTTCGATCGTCACCTCGTCGAGGCCGGTCAATCCGGTCTCCAGCGAGCGCAGCGCTTTCTGCAGGGATTCCTGGAAGGTACGGCCGATTGCCATTGCTTCGCCGACCGACTTCATCGACGTGGTGAGCACCGGCGAGGCGCCGGGAAACTTCTCGAACGCAAAGCGCGGAATCTTGGTGACGACGTAATCGATGGTCGGCTCGAACGAGGCCGGCGTTGCGCCGCCGGTGATGTCGTTGGCGATCTCGTCGAGCGTGTAGCCGATCGCGAGCTTGGCCGCGACCTTGGCGATCGGAAAGCCGGTCGCTTTCGAGGCGAGCGCGGACGAGCGCGACACGCGCGGGTTCATCTCGATCACCACCAGCCGTCCGTCGGCCGGGTTGATGGCGAACTGCACGTTCGATCCGCCGGTCTCGACGCCGATCTCGCGCAGCACCGCGATCGAGGCGTCGCGCAGGATCTGGTATTCCTTGTCGGTCAACGTGAGCGCCGGCGCGATCGTGATCGAAGTCACCCGTGTGCACGCCCATGGGGTCGACATTTTCGATCGAGCAGATGATGATGCAGTTATCCTTCTTGTCGCGCACCACCTCCATCTCGAACTCCTTCCACCCCAGCACCGATTCCTCGATCAGCACTTCGTTGGTGGGGGAGGCGTCGATGCCGCGCTCGACGATCTCGATGAACTCGGCCTTGTTGTAGGCGATCCCGCCGCCGGTGCCGCCGAGCGTGAAGGAGGGGCGGATGATCGCCGGCAGGCCGATGTCGTCGAGCGCTTCCAGCGCCTGCGGCAGCGTCTTGATCTGGTGCGAGCGCGGCGTCGGCAGGCCGATCTTTGTCATCGCCTCGCGGAACAGCTCGCGGTCTTCAGCCTTGTCGATGGCGTCGGCGGTTGCGCCGATCATTTTGACGTTGAATTTCTCCAGCACGCCCATCTTACGCAGCGACAGCGCGCAGTTGAGCGCGGTCTGCCCGCCCATGGTCGGCAGCAGCGCGTCGGGGCGCTCGCGCTCGATGATCTTGGCGACGATCTCCGGCGTGATCGGCTCGACGTAAGTGGCGTCGGCGAGATCGGGGTCGGTCATGATCGTCGCCGGGTTCGAATTCACCAGGACGATCCGGTAGCCTTCTTCCTTGAGCGCCTTGCAGGCCTGCGTGCCCGAATAGTCGAACTCGCAGGCCTGGCCGATGACGATCGGGCCTGCGCCGATGATCAGGATCGATTTGATGTCGGTTCGTTTCGGCATTCGCTCACGGATAACTGGGCACAAAAAAAGGGCGCGCCTGGTGCGCGTCCCCCGGACCGCGCCGAGGTCGGGCCTCGCGCGCGAGCGGGTCTTTAGACCAGATTCGGCGGGCAGGGAAGGGTGCCCGGCGCATAAGCGGTGGACGGAAAAAGCGCGAATTGGCGCGGAAACCGGCCTGATTAACGCCTTTCAGGTCGGATGCACCGATCCCGGTGCGGACGCTTTTGCGACAGGTTTTTCGAAAATCGCGGCGTAGTGGTAGGGCGGAATGTCGACGATCGCCGTGGTCTTGAGACCGCCGGCTTCGACCGCTTTGATGCTCTGTTCCGGCGACAGCCGCAGCTCGGACTTCGGGCCGCGGGGCTCGCCCAGCACGGTGGTTTTTTCCCGCGGCAGCTGATGCCAGTTGACGATCGCGAAACGTCCGCCGGGTTTCAGCGCCTCGCCGACGATGCGCGCCAGGCGTTCGCGGTCAGGCACGCCATGAAATGAATTTGCCATGAACACGAAGTCGACCGGCCACGGCACGTATTCGGCAAGACCATAGGCATCGCCAAGCTGATAGTCGCAATTGGCTATCCGGTCTCGCGCCAGGCGCGTGCTCGCATGCGCCAGCATTTTCGCATCGATATCGACCGCCATGACGTGACGCGCGATCTTCGCCATCGGCAGCGTGAACCAACCGTCGCCGCTGCAAAGGTCGACGACGTCCATGCCCGGTGCAACGCCGACCAGGGTCAAGATCTGTGCGGGGTTCGGAAAGAGCGCCTGCCACCACGTGGCGTCAGGCATCTCCGTGCCCTGAAAAAACCCCGGCAGGTCGCTGCTCATTATCCGGTCTTCATGCAACCGCCACCCGCGTGACAGTACCACACGGCGCTCACTGTTTCACTGCAAGCAGCGAAATGCTTTTCACACCGAATGTCTTGCTTGCGCCCTTCGCATTGTCGGAGATGAACTGATATTGCGGATTGTCTTCGAGGCGCACCACGTGCAGCCCCGCCGCTTCGATCATCTGCCGGTACGTGTCGCGCTGCGCCGCCCCGCCGATGCAGGCTGCCCAGAGTGTCGAGTTGCAGACGATCTTGTCCGGCAACTGCACCTCCGTCACAATGTCGGCGATGGCGAAGCGGCCGCCTTTCTTCAGCAGCCGCGCGGCTTCCGCGAACACTTTCGACTTGTCCGTGGCCAGATTGATCACGCCGTTGCTGATCACGGCGTCGGCGGAGCCGTCGGGCAGCGGCACCTCTTCGATATAGCCCTTCACATAAGTCACGTTCAGGAAACGGTCGCGGTCACGCAGCCGTTCCGCCTTCGCGCGCTGCTCGTCCGTCATGTCGACGCCGGTCACCTTGCCGCGCGAGCCGACTTTCAGTGCGGCGATGAACGTGTCCATGCCGGAGCCGCTGCCGAGGTCGACGACGATGTCGCCCGGCTTGAGATCGGCCAGGTGGAAGTAGTGACCGACTCCGGCAAATGAATCGATCAATTCCGCCGGGATGCGATCGAGGTCGGCCGGCGAATAACCGAGACGCTCGGCCATCGCGCGGCCCATCTCGAAATGGAATTCTCCGTGCGGGTTTTCGGCGACGCTGCGATACATCGCCTTCACTTTGGATTCGAGTTCTTTCGGATCAAAGGCGGTGGTTGTAGGACATGATCGCATTCTCCTAGTCATGCGTTGTGACGGTCAAAAGCTCAGCGTGGCGGCGCCCGCCTTGATCAGCTCGTGGATCTTGCTCGACCCGGCGATCTCGACGCCGCCGATCAGGTCGTTTTGCTCGTAGCCGCGCGCTTTCACGCAAGGCGTGCACGCCCACAGGCGGCCGCCGCGCTTGAGGAAGTCGGTGACGAGCGCGGCGAGCGGCTCGAGCGGCGGCACCACGGTGCTGTCGATGCCCTTCTTTCGGACGAGGTCGACGGCCGCACTGGTCAGAAACACAGATACTTTCAAGCCGGTCGTCATGCCGCCATTCGCAATCGTGAATGCGACCGACGAAAGCTCGTGGTCGGCTCCATGTGTCATGAGCACGACCAGCTCGCGCGAAAGTTCGCCATGTGCATCCTCCGTGTGGTTGGTGAGAGATCTGCGTTAAGGATGCCGCCCTGCGACGGCAGGTGCTTAAAGAAGTCCTTGATTTGTTGCCGAGAGGGGCCTGATTATTGTTCGAGCGTCAGGGAGTTCCGATGCAGTTCGTCTTCGCCGGCTGCGTTCTCGACGGTGACAAGCGCGAGTTCACGCGCCACTCCGAACCCGTCGCCATGGAACCCCAGGTTTTCGATCTCCTGCTTTATCTTCTGCAGAACCGCGATCGCGTGGTGAGCAGGGACGACCTGATCGCTTCGGTATGGAACGGCCGCATCGTTTCGGAATCGACGCTCAGCACCCGCATCACCGCTGCGCGGAAAGCCATCGGCGACACCGGCGAGGATCAGATCCTGATCAAGACCTATCCCCGGAAGGGGATCCGCTTTGTGGGCGACCTGCAGACAGCTGGCGTCTCTCGTCCGAATGAACGAGGACAAAGGTCCGGCCGTCCCGCCATCCTCCGTTCAGAGTGCGCCCGCCGGACCGATCGAGTGGGGCGGCAGGCCGTCCGTCGCGGTCTTGCCTTTCAACAATCTCAGCGGCGATGCCGAGCAGGACTATTTCTCGGACGGCATCACCGAGGACATCATCACCGCGCTGTCCAAGTACCGTTCGCTGGCGGTCGTTGCCCGCAACTCCAGTTTCGCCTTCAAGGGTGGCGGTGGCGATACGCGTTCGGCGGGCCTGACGCTCGGGGCGGATTATCTGGTCGACGGCAGCGTGCGGAAGACGGCGGATCGCGTGCGCGTCACGACGCAGCTGGTCGAGACGGAAACCGGCCGGCAACTGTGGGCCGAGCGCTACGATCGCGATCTCAAGGAGCTTTTCGCCCTGCAGGACGAGATCACGACCGCCATTGCAGGCAGGATCGAGCCCGAAGTCGGTGCCGCCGAGCGGATGCGTGCGGAGCGCAAAGCAGTGCCGGCGCTGCACGCCTGGGATTTTTTCCGGCTGGGGACGAAGCACTTCTATAAATCGACTCCGGCCGACAACCGCGAGGCGCAGCGGTTGCTCCGGCGGGCGATCGAGCTCGATCCCACTCTGGCGGAAGCCTATGGCTTTCTTTGTTACGCGATCGTGGTCAGCATGACCTATTTCGGCACCGAGCCGAGCGAGGACAGCGTTGCAGGAAGCGCTCGCGGTCGGGCGGAAAGCCGTTGAGCTCGACGAGCAGGATGCCTTGATCCGGTTCACGTATGGGCGCGCGCTTCTGGCGGCGAAAGCCTATGGCGATGCGATCGCGGAGCTCGAAATCGCCATCGATCTCAACCCGTATCTTGCGCCGAGCTATTGCGGGCTCGGCGATTCACTGACCTACGAGGGCCGTTTCGACGAGGCGATCCCTTATTTCCAGAAGGCCATCGAGTTGAGCCCGCACGATCCATTGCGCTGGGCCTTTTATTCGTACCGCGCGCTGGCGCACATTTTTGCGCGGCAATTCGATCTCGCCGCCGAGTGGGCCCACAAGGCGACGCGCGTGCCGAACGCGCACTACTGGCCCTTTGCGCATCGCGTGTCGGCCCTGGGTCATCTGCAAAATCAGGACGACCTGCGCATCGCCAAGGACGACCTGCTGCAGCGCAATCCGGATTTCAGCTGCGGCTTCGCGCGCCGGCAACTCTTCTACGTTCGGGACAGCGCCCAGCTGGACCTTTACGTGCAAGGCCTGCGTCTTGCCGGCATAAAAGACTGAGGGTCATTTGCTCCTGGCAAGTTCCGCGGAGCGTCCGCGATGCAGGCGGTAGATGCCGGTCGTTATGGATGCGCTTGGCATGGCGGTTTACATGGGAGCCGGTCCATCGGTGATGTACGCGACCCATGCGCTCGGGCCTGAAGGCTGAGCTTATTTGGAACTGTCCGCTTTTGCCTGAAAAACGTCCGCTGTATAGCGAAAGCGGACATTCGGTCGCTATTTTGAATATGCCGCTCAGTCGATTAGGGTTTCAAGTCTCATTTGCGCTAAATCAATGACTCCCGATGGCACAGGCATTTAATATTTATAATGTCTTGCATGGAGTTGATTGCCATGAGCGAAAAAGAGAAAGCAACAAAAAGTGAAATTCAGATTCTGCGCGATGTCTTCGAAGGCATGAAAGGTCGTCAGCCGAGATCTGATCAGGAGCTAAAAGAGTGGCTCGCCACTGATGAAGGTAAGGAAGCAACGGTGTTCGAGTCCACGTCTGTTTCACGCTTCGGCGAAATTGGACGCGCTTGACGACCGCTTTTTGCAGATCGAACGGCAAATTTAATTATCGGTGCTGGCCCATGTCCGCTTCGGGTCATGAGCGGACATTTCGCAGCGCAATCGGAATGTCCGCTTTACTCCCGAAAGCGGACGTTCAGCGGTTCTCGGAACTCCGATTTGTTCGCTACAGCTACAAAAGCCCCCACATCCACACCAAGATGGCGATCACGATGACTGTTCCGATTATGATTCCTAATATTTTTAGCTTTGTGACATGCCTTGCGTTCGCTTTTTGAGCATCGAGCCCAGTCGAACCGGCTCGTTGGTCCCGCTCAAGGCGGCGTCTCATCGCTCTCAAGCGCTGTGTCTCTTCGTCAAGCATGTCAATTTTCTCGTCGAGCCTCGCCATCTTCGCTTTTGGCGCATCGGTGCCGCGCAGCTTCTCGATCGCTTGGCCGACGGAAAGTTTGGTTATTTCAGCCATAGTAAAATCCTCTGCCGCTGAAGTGCAGGACGAGAAGGGTCGGGCAAACGCCGCTCTCCTCCTCGTATAAACGCATAATTGTTTTAGCAGGTCACGCAACAATCGTTGGACCATGGTCCACTTCAAAAACTATGCCATATGAGCTAGGCCATTACCTCAAACTGAAGCGCGAGGTAACGCCATGCACTCGGAAACTCGTGGCGCGATGCTTGTTTTCGCCGTTTTCATTCTGGCGTGTGCCGCAATCTTAGCTGGGGACTATCTCTACTAAGAACTTTATCGCCAAGGCCGTTTGCCGAAGGCCACGGACCGGGCCTTATGGCATTTGCTGCTCGGCATCGTCGCGCAAAATAGCTTTGTGACGCCAGTGATGGCCGTTTGGTCAAATCCCCTTTGCCCCGAAAAGCGGACATCGCCGCTCTAGCAATTCTTTGATCTGGATCAACGCGAGCTGCTGCCGTCAGCGGTGTGTGGCCGTTGATTGGACCTCAGTCCAAGGTGACTTTGATGAATTGCGGGGTCATTTTTCTGTGGGACGGGAAACCGGAGACAGCCCGTGCGCAAGAGTATTCCTGCAGCTTGTCTTTTGAGCGCCCTCATCGCCGGCGTCATCAGCACGTTAGCGAGCCCCGTCACCGCCGACAAAGCAACGGTTATCACCGTTTCGGTCAATCGGGCCGCCAAAGGCGACCGGCAACCATTAGCGCCGCCGATCGCTCAGCCCGGCCGGCATGATTCCATTTCGGCTCGAAAGCCGGCCCCGGAACGCGCACTGCACGGGTGTGAGCGAGCATTCAGCTCACTCGTTGAACCGAAGCAAGCACATATACTCAGATCCTGCACGACGTAATGCTCGAAAACGCAAAACCGGGGACGCCACCAAAGTGGCTGTAAGTTCCAAAAGCGGACATCAAGTGACGCGAGCTGAATCGCTAAGGGCCCAAAAGCGGCATTGCCGAGCCTCTGCTCGTGGCGGTATCGTTACTCGACGCATTGGCTATGGGACGGGGGCACTGGCACAAGAAGAAAATTCGGGAGGCACCGTATGAAGATTGGTGAGTTTCTCAAGCACTCGCGTCAGCGGCTTGTAATGTGCCTGCCAGACACCAGCTTGGCCGCTGTAGCGAAGCTCATGTACGAGCACGGCATTGGCGCGATGCCTGTCTGCGAACTAGGCGCTCGCATGATTGGCATCATCTCCGAACGGGACCTTGTCCGGGTCTTCGCAAGGACTGATTGGAGCGAACTACAATATCTGCGTGCACGCGATGTCATGACGACACGGGTTGTGAGTTGCGGACCCGACGACAGCATGCGAGCCGCGCAGGAGCTAATGAGAACAAATCACTTTAGGCATCTTCCCGTTGTCGAAGATGGACGTGTGCAGGGAATGCTTTCCTTACGCGATACGTTGGCGCTGCGTCTTCAGGAGTCGGAGGATGAAATGAATTTTCTCCGTGACGCCGTCGTCGCCGCGCGTCATCATTGATAGAGATTTAGCCACCGTTGTTAACGTAAGAGAAAGTGGGGCAGACGGCACGACGCATGCAATGTCCGCTTTACCCCCGAAAGCGGACATGTGCAGTGCAACAGCGCATGTCTGCTTTGTGCCAATAGCGGACAAGTTTTTCATTTAATGCAATTCAGAATTTTTTATGTAAGCAATAAAAAACAGTAAGAAGCGAAGGCCGACCGCCCTGTAACGAGCTACCCCTCACGATTCCGAATGTGCCGTATTTTGATACGGGGGGCTCTGAGGTGCCCTGATGAAATCCTCAGTCGTCAAACGTTCTATCGTCATTGCTGGACACAAGACCAGCATTAGCCTCGAAGATGCCTTCTGGAGGCATCTGAAGGACATCGCGCATTCCCGCCAGGCGACGCTGTCGACGCTGGTCGGAGACATCGACCAGGCGCGGGAGCACGGCAATCTATCCTCAGCAATCCGTCTTTTCGTACTCGACTACTTTCGCACGCATGGGGTGTGCGAAGAGCAATCCAATCAGCGCGCCGCCGAATGATGTCTAGGAGCGGACCATGCTATCACGCTTGGAGGAATTTCGGCAGAGAGCAAGACGCAGCGAGGAAATGGCGCAAGAAACAACTGATGTCGCTAAGCGAAATCGTTTCCTAGACCTCGTTGAGCAATGGCGGTATTCCGCCAGCGACGCTGAGTTGCTCGACCGCAAACGTGGTCTGTCCGCTATTATCTCAATACCGGATTTACCGGTAACCTTTCGATGGGCACTGTACGAGCGCACGTACCGTGTCCTCTGCGATGCCGGGATTGAGGTGAAATTGGCCGACGAGTTGGCGACGCAACGCGTGTTAGCCGCCGCAATCTTGAAGATCACAGGATTGCCATGCGGGCATTGACTGCGTGCGCCATCATTCTGCTGACGTGCGTGTGGCTAAACGCCCCATCAGCTCAGACAAGCACGGCTATCTTTGACGCAAACGGAAACGCGGTCGCTGCGCACTTGCGTTAGGCGGCGCTTCGGCAGCCGCGCCGCCGAGAAGCGTGATGAACTTCCGTCGCCGCATGTGCCCCGTAATTAGCAGAGAACACTTAGTTCTTGGTGGTTTTTAAGTGTTGTTCTGCTGCTCTAATACCGCTCATTGCTTTAAGTGTTAGAGCTGTTGGTTGTGGCTTCCATTCGGAAACCAGTTTTTCTGCTTTCTGAAGTTCTGGTTTGGACAACATAGCAGCCATCTCATTCACATTTTTTTTGGGCGCCAGTTTTGAGAGTTTAAAATACGCATACGATAGCGATAAATCTTTTGGCGCTCCTTTTCCTGCAGAATACGAAATGGACAAACTATAGAGGGCGTTAGGAAATCCCTGATCGCCTGCCATCTTCCACCATTTTAGCGCTTCTTCTGAATTTCCTTGTCTGTCATACAGAATAGCAACATCGTGCTGGGCAAGCGCATAACCGGCTTTGGCAGAAATAAGTTTGTATTTTAATGCTTCATTTGAGTCGGCTGTTACAATGTCCGCGCCTTGCCCGTCATAATAACAACCAAGCTTATAGGCTCCTAGCGGGTCGTTAGATGCAGCCGATTTTTGAAACCACTCAAATGCCTGCCTAGGATCTCGTTGTGTGCCGATGCCATTATTATACATCATGCCAACATGGTATTGCGCCTCTGCATCTCCTTTATTAGCCAATGCTACCATCGCATTAAAGGAGTGCGCTTCATTTGCATTGGCAGGCATTGAAAAAATTAAAAGGCACGAAAAAGCTAAGGCAATAAATTTCATATTAATTCCCCAATTAGGTTCGAACGCATCGTCTGAAATTTCGCCAAGGTGGAGCTTATGGCCGCGAGCCGACGGTGTCTAATGGTCGTTCGCAGGCAACGCTCACCAAAGCGTGCCATGTCCGCTTTGGGTCATTAGCGGACATATGCAGTGCAAAAAGGCATGTCCGCTTTACCCCCGAAAGCGGACATTCGAGGGCGCGTTGATACCGAAAGGTTTGCTCGATGACCCCGCCTCATCGGAGCCAAAGTACTGTGAGCTAAAATAACGAAGGCCGGGTCCGCGCGACGGCGATGCTTGAATATATTTCAGTCCGCGCATTCCCGACTTAATCGGGTTCACGCAGCACCTTTTGCCGTATCGAGGACCGCATCAAAGAGGTCGTCCTGCGCAATCACTTCAAGCAGCTTCGTGACAAGCTCGGCTTCGTTCACTCCGATGACTTCCGCCCTCTGGCGCAGCCGGGACATCGCAACTTTGCTGAGTTGCAGTGTGGTCGGCACGGCAAAGGCAAAGCACTGCTTCTGTTTTGGCGGCTTCGGTGCTGGCACCAGCGGCACCAGCGGCACCACCTTGACCTCTTTAGGTACGCGCAGGCTGATCTGAGCCTGTGAGCAGCGCACCTTGAGTGTGCCGACGGTGCAGCCAAGTCGGGCCGCGATGGCTTCGGCATTCAAGCCTTGCTGGACCAGCACCGGGATGCCAGCCATTACGTCGTTGGTCAGAATAGAAGGCCGCCCCCCCGGTTTTTTTTCAGTGACTGAATTCACTGCTTCTGCGTTGATCATGGCGCTGTCTCCTACCGCACGGACGCGGTTAAAACTGCGGAGCCACGCCCCCAACGGCTCCGCTAGTTGGCCCCCTCACAAAATGTTTTTGTTATTTTGATTGTTGTTTAAAACGACTGGGCCGGCTTGGTCTTGTGATTTCACGCCAAAGTCTTGGGCATTTGCTCCACGTCACTGGTGCGGCACACACCGTCGCTGCCGCGTATGCCGTGGGACGATGCGCGATAGCTTGATAAGGGCCGCTTTACATGCCGGTGGGCTAGTCTCAATGTCCAAGGCCAATGGCGACCATGAAAACAATCGCGTTCGTCGCAGCGGCGCTTGCCGCCCTGACGACGAGCGCCCTCGCGCAGTCGCCCGCACTGCAACGAGTGGACGACAGGCTAGTGGCGTGTTTGATCGGCAATGCGGGCGTATCCTTGCACAAGCAGATTGGAACGCAGGTCAACGCCAAGGCCGCGACTGACGCCGCAACGACGTATGCCGACAAGCAATGCAAAGGCGGAAGGCTTTCGGAAGTCAGCGCGGATTACGTTCACCACTCGATCCACGCAATGGCGAAAGAGTGGTTCAAGGAATGACGTTACCGAGTGTCAGGTCAGATAAACGGCGGGCGAAAGTATAGCGCGATGTCCGCTTTACCCCCGAAAGCGGACATGGCAGCGGCATCCGCGACAACAAAAAACCCCAGCTTTCGCCCGAGGATTTCCCGGCCACAAAACTAGATCAGGTTAGGCGGCTTGCTTCCGGTCACGGGGCGTGGCCCCGCTAGGGCCGGACGCGGTGCATGCACGCGACCAACTGTGGCGGTCTATGCGATTTTCCCTATAGCCGTTTCAATGTGACTGCACTTAGGGCACACGAACGTACGCAATTCGTGACCCGGCTTTTCCGGCTCTATGCCAAATAGGTTCATGTGCTTCCCGCACTTTGGACAGTGTGGTCGGATGATTAAATCGGAATGTAGAGTGCGCGGTCGGTACGTCATGGCGACTCCCTCCTTGTTGAAGGCGGGAGCACCTAACTCTCAGTCACCGGCAATTGCCTTGGCCAACGCGAACCGGCGATAGCGTATCGTAGCACCAAACTAGGCCAGTCACTGAAATTGTTGGTTGATCTTGCACCGCATTTTTTCAAACGAAGTTCCAATGTCTTACCCCGAAAGCGGACATCCGCGCCGTTCACTCGATTACCTCATCGGCGCGGTCGATGAAACCACCGGGATTGTGACGGAGCGCGCATAATGTGCCATGCGCGCCGACTTATCGCGTATCGACAAGGGCGGCGATCACCGATGCTTTAAAAAGTTATCCAGATAAAAAAATCCCTGCCAGTGCGGCAGGGTAACACGAAAAACAGATCATAGATGCTACTTGGCGACCGGTGTTTGCATCGAGATGATCTTGCTAAGGGCATCTGCACATGCATCAGCGACTGCCGCATTCGGCGATGTCGAGCCTGGAGGTGTCGCGAAGCCGCTCTCCTTGATGTAGCTCTCGCGGCGCCAGGTATCGACCTTCGTGAGCTCAACCCACTTCGCTTCCACGTTGGGCTGTTGCTTGAAATCTTTCGATACACACTGGCCCATAAGCTTTTACCAATGCGGTATTTACAAGCAACGCTGCGTTGTTCTCGGCGGTTTTCCCGAGGACCCATCCACCCCAGTTAAAGCCGATGATTATCGTCACGACGGCGCCAACGGCCGCACCTTGAGCAAGACGCGTGAGCAACTCACCTTTGAATATTGCAGGCATTTCCATGAGATATTCCTTTCGCCCGACATGTTTCGGAGCGAGGTTACGGACACCCATATGGGTCCCGGCCGACAAGTTGGATTGAAAGCATGGGCGCTTTGAGCTGACGCCTCAGTCGACGCTAATGTGCGCTCTCTTTAGGTCAAAGTCGAGTAACGCTTCGCGCATGAACTGCCTTCAAGCCATGTTTCGCGCGATGTCCGCTTTACCCTCGAAAGCGGACATTTGCGGCGCACCAACTCATGTCTGCTTTGTGCCATAAGCGGACATCGCGCCTGCGGCAAATAATGAGGCTGCCGACTACCGAATTGCTGCATTTCTGCAATCGATGCGGCGGGCCAGCGGCCATTCCGTCCATTTAAAATTTTCCATTGAGCAACACCTCATTGCCGCGCAACCTCCCGGCACTAAGATGCTGAACTCTTATTTTTCGGCCCCTATTGTGCTTTGATCTTGGTACCACAGATACACACTACTGGCAGGCAGGATGCTTGCCCGAGAGCTGCCCAAAAAACGGCGACCTACCGAAGTCTCCGCTCTCATAACTGGCAGTGCTGGTGCCATCGGGTGGCACAATTCAAGTTTAAAAGTTCATCTTGGCTTGCATTGTTGGGTGCCGTCGGCACCCGCAAATCGGGCACGCGCGCGATCCTTGGTTGCGTGCGTGTCAAAGATATTCTCACAAAAGGAAGAGTACCTATGAATACGGAAAATCTGACTATCCACCTCAAGGTCAAGGACTTCAATGCATGGCGGACGAGTTACAATGGAGGCGAGCAGAACCGCTTATCTGCCAGCATCACTAATGGAAGGGTGTTCCGCAACGCCGATGACCAGAATGACGTGGTCATCCTCCAGGATGTCACCGACGTGGCAAAGGCCCGCGCTTGGTTGGGCTCAACTGAAATGAAGACGGCGATGGAGAAGAGCGGTGTAGTGGGCTCACCCAGCATCCGCTTCGCAGCTGCGGCCTAACTCGTAGCTGAATTAGATCGTAGCCGGGATGACGTGCAGCGTGAGTGTAGCGTTGCGTGCGCTCCGGAAGATGGAAGCCCCGGCGTGTCCTGGTCCCCCAGAACGCACTGGGGCTTTTCATTACGTTTGAGTGCAGAAAATTCTGACACACCGCGTGTTGCGGGTTCGTCTCGGTAGATCAAACGTCTTTCGGGACACCATTTCCGCTTCGGGTCAAAAGCAGACATGACTGCATTGTCCGCTTTACCCCCGAAAGCGGACATGTGCGGTGCACTAGCCCATGTCCGCTAAGTGCCAATAGCGGACTCATGCACCGCAGCAAACCGCATCTATTAGTCTTTACGCTCCACGCTCCACCGTCGAGAGAGGCTGCGACCGGGGCCGTCTTGAGCCTTTACCTCTCTGGTGCCGGTGTCGGCTCGATCCGTAGAGGTTGCTTTAAAGCCTCTGAAAACTGCTGAGAAAAACGAAGAAGTGCGCCAGCAACCTGTTGAAGGTTTCGATCCTGGCTGCCGGCATCGTCAACCGTAACGTCGATTCGGAAGCTCGCGAACTGCGACGGCTGTACCACCACTATTGCCGTTACTTTGTCGGACGCCGATTGTTTCAGGCTATGTACTCGTACTGAGACTGTCATTGTTTTCACTCGATGCCGGCGTCAGCTACGGACAAGGAGCACTGCCGGCTGCGCACCATGAAGTGGGCTATGCGATGAACAGTAAAAGCAAACTCGAGCGGCTGAAAGCCTATCACGAAGCCGGGCATGCCGTGATGGCGCGCACTCTCGGCATGGCCATGTCCTATGTGACGATGCTTCCCACCGACGACATGACGGCGGGCAGCGCCATGGCGGACAGTGCGAGCTGGCTTGCCCGCAATGCCGATCAAGCGACGCAACTGGCCGCGATCGAGAAGGACATGAAGGCCTTGCTCGCCGGCCCGCATGCGCAGGCGCGGTATCAGCCGCGGAAGACCAAGCGCATCCCAAGCGAATGGGCTAGCGACTTTAAGCTGGCAAAAAGCTGTGCGACTAAGGCGGTCCTGATCAGGAACGGACGCGGAGCGGATGTTCCGATCGGTGAAGGCACCTTCGAGATTGCCTTGGGAGCGGACGATCTCGCTGAGATTGACCGGCTGTTCAATCGCGTCTCGAACGAGACCGAGGCCCTTGTTGCCAAACTGTGGCCAGCAATCACGCTGGTTGCCGAGGAGTTATTGACTCGCCGCTCGCTTTTCGAGGACGAAGTGGATGCGTTGATAAGGGAGGCGACTGACGGGCGGCGAGATCGCTAGCATGACAAACAATGTCCGCTTTGGGTCATAAGCGGACATTCGCGCTGCAACAAGTCATGTCCGCTTTACCCCCGAAAGCGGACATTTGCAGCGCACTGGCGCATGTCCGCTAAGTGCCAATAGCGGACATCGCCGGAACGCAAAAAAATCTGCAACCACCCAGACGTAACGAACCCGCCGGTTTTTAGCCCGGCGGGTCCAAAGTTAAATCGTTGCAAGATGTCTGTGGGTTACCACCCGAAGCCGAACGGGCCGATACCAACTCCGACACGCGGTCCACCGTAATATCCGTAGCCACCATAGTAGCCGTACCAGGCTGACTATAGTAGCCGTAGCCAGGCTGACCGTAGTAACGCTGCGCATAATAGGAACGATAGGCGCGCCGCGTGTTGTAGCATCGCCCAAAACGGTCGCAGACCAGGCGGACATCCTGAAAGTGGCTTTCGCCCAGTCCAGCCAGGTTGTTAACCGGCATGGCGGAGACGCTGCCAATCGAGATTGCGCCGATCGCTGCTGCCGCAAGCAAGCTCAGTGTCACATTTTTCATCGTAAAATCTCCATTTTTTTTGGAGAAACCCGATCACCGGCTGCTACGCACGCGCAATGGGCGGGCGCTCCGTCTTTTCTATAAGTGAAGCAGCTCAATCGCTAAGCGCATTGATGTGGATCAATCAGGCGCGGTTTGGATTTGAATGTGGCGTGAGTAATAGAAACTGCCGTTCCGTGGGCATCGCTTGCGATAGCCACTTGGGCGTCAAGCTGCTTCGCAAGCGACTGCACAAGACTGGTGCCCAGCCCGCCTTTTTTCTCACTTGCGTTCAGATCAGGCATTCCGGCCCCATTATCGGAAATCGTCAACTTCCAGTCAGTTTCTGCGACTTTGTATGAAACGACGATAGCCGCGTCCGGCCTTTCGGTCGGGAATGCGTGCTTCAATGCATTCATGACCAATTCTGTAACAATCAGCCCAATACTGACGGCCTCATGGGATACGACCGTTCTGGCATCGGCTTCGACCTTAAGGGAGATTGCTCGACTATCGCCAATCATCGATTGCGCCAAAGTTTCACATAGTTTTGCGAGATAACTGGAAATCTCGATGGGCGCGAAGCGACCGGACGCTTGCAGGTGCTGTTGAACGGCGGCAACCGACAGAACGCGCTTGTGCGCATCCTCCAATTGCAATCGCGTCTCCTCTGACTGGACGGTTCGCGCCTTTATGAGAAGAATACTGGCGATGATTTGCAGGCTGTTGGCAACCCGGTGCTGCATCTCCTCCAGCAGCATGTCCTTTTCGCGCAGCAGCTCCTGAACCTGCTGCTCAATGGCACGCCGGTGAGTAATATCCTCGAATGCCAACAGCGTCGTGTTATGAGTGCCCTCCTCATAGAACAGCTTGCGCGCATTCAGCCGCATTATGCGACGCCCGACGCGGGGAAATTCGCGATCGACTTCATATCCCTCAACCGCCGCATCGTCCTTCACAACCGCTTCTAACAGGCCACGAAGCGCCGGTATGTTCCATTGGCCGCCATCGATCTCATAAAGAAGATGGCCAAGAACATCCTGATCGACGAGTTGAAAGGTTTGATAAAAGGAACGGCTCGCGGCGACGATGCGCAGGTCCTGGTCAAGCACCAGAAGCGGATCGCGAACCGTATCAACGATAGCGTGCGCGAGCGTAATTCCATCTTCAATAGCGTTGAATGGCGCGTCACTCGACATATCAACGAACGCCGCGTCGTTCGGCATAGTTGATATTGACGTGCGGCCCTTCCGCCCCGACACTAATGACCAGCATCGACGTATCGTCCATGCCAAAGACCTTTAATGCTTGCTCGTAGAGGCGGACGGAATCGCGCTCGCCATTCTTGGCGGCTGCAATAATCCGGTTCGCGATGATCTCAGAATCCGCAGGGTCGCCCTGCGCGTACACAATTTGATCCTTCTGGTAGCTGGGCATGGTTCGTCCGCCATCCCTTTCGACAGAAACACTTTGGGATCGAATGGGAGCTTTTTATCGTTTTTCATGGCGGGAGGATGGCGTTAGTCGTTTTGAAGCGCGTCGTAACGCATCGGGTCTCTCGGCTAGGTATCGGAGAACAACGGCACGAACGGAGGGTGGGATGTTCGGATTTGAGAGAATGCGCTTGGTCGTCTTGGTGGATAAACGGCCGAGCTTGTGTTTCGTCTTAATTATAGTCCACGCCGTGCTTCGATTAATGCCGAGTGCTTTCGCCTGCTCGTCTAAGCTAGTATAGCCGCTGGCGATCAGCGCCTCTGAAATGCGTTGAAGCCCGATCGTGTGATTGCGTGGTGCGTCGCTAGCGGTAGACATGGAAAAATCTGAGCAAATCTCCAAGGCATGCTTTCGTGATATTTTCGACTTCGACAAAGCGCCACCCGACTACTCTTATTCAAGGCCCCGCATTGCAGCCTTGTCTGTGGTGTATGCCACCGACATAGAAATAGATTTTTTCGGTTGCGTAATGCAGTTGCTATCGTCGAAACAGCCGGCTTCGAGGCAATCCATGCGAGCGATGCCGACGAAGCTGTCTCCCGCAGCGCACACAATTGCAATAGGTTGAACTGACGAGGCGGACTTTGCGCGCCCTGTTGATGTGCGGCATACAGTTGTTGGGTGTAGCTGCCAAGGCAGGAGGGCCCAACAGGGGCGACATAGCAATGCTCAAAGATATACGGGACGTGCGGATCAATCAGTTGCTCGGTGCCATGGAGCCTGCGAGCCGTAAGCGGATCGACCCCCATCTCGAACCGATCACACTCAAGCTCGGTGCCGTCGTTTGCGAAGCGGGCGGCTTGCTCAAACATGCCTATTTTCCACAAGGCAGCGTTTTGTCGCTGCTAACCGTTTTGGAGAACGGCTCGGCGATTGAGACTGCAAATATAGGGCGTGAAGGGGCATTCGGTCTTTTCGCGGCCATGTACAGCCGGGTCTCTTTCAATCGATGCATTGTGCAATTAATTGGCCCCATGGTTCGCTGTCCGATTGAAGTGTTGCAATCTGAATTCAAGACTAGCGAACATGTACGCGATCTTTTCGTCAGTTTTTCCGAGACGTTACTGTCACAGGTCCAACAGACGGTCGCGTGCAACGCCATGCATACAACAGAGGAAAGAATGTGCCGTTGGCTCCTCATGATGCATGACCGGGCCGAGGGCGAAACCCTGACGTACACTCACGAATTTCTCGCAAACATCTTGGGGACCAACCGCAAATCTGTAACGCTGGCAGCGCAATCGATGCAAAATGCCGGTCTTATCAGTTATCGTCGAGGCACGATGCAAGTCCTCGATCGTGCCGGTCTCGAAAAGGCATCATGCGAATGCTACGCGATTGTGAGGAAGCGATTTGATGCCTTCCTCACCCCGCCGCCCACTGCCGTTCCCGGTCACACAAAAGGACGAAGAAAAAATGTGAGTGCTTGATGCCCGCTTTGGGTCATTAGCGGACGTCGCGCCTGTGGCTCGAAATATCACAACAGATTTTTTGACGGAAGACTCGGCAATGGACAGGCGAGCTTTGTATGCCATTGGCGTATGCAATAGTCCCAGCCGACAAGATAGTTAGCGTCGGGACCAGTCGATATAACCAGTTGTGCTATTACGCTCGGTAGCCCGGTTTATCAATTCGGTGAAGCGGCGACGAAATTGAGTATCAAAGATCTTTTCGATGCTGTCGGAGCCCACGCTTTCATCATGCACCAGCGCGTCAAACTGGTCTTTCAGTAAGTTCCATTCATTCGTTTTCGGATCGCCAGACATCTGTGTCTCCACAGGGAGTCAATCCATCGAGGAGGTGCCTTCCTGCAAGTTTGGGTCGGTCTAATTCAACACCGCAGGCAAAGATCCGTTCCGTCATGAGTTGTGGGACCGCGGGACCGGGAAGCGAGTTAGAAATGACCCACAGCCAGCCTCGGATCGTTAATCAAGGCCGATGTCCGCTTTGGGTCAAAAGCAGACATGTGCAGCGCACAAGCTCATGTCTGCTTTGGGCCCAAAGATGGGGTAATCGGCCGGGCGAACTTGTGGATAGCTGAAGATTTTGGGTGCTGCGCTTCAGGCTGATGGTGAAACAAGGTCCGTGTGAACGGCCTCAAGCATCAGAAGGAGAAGCGCAGCATGGAGCATTTTGCCGGACTGGATGTGTCAGTCAAGGAAACGAGCATTTGCATTGTGGATGACACGGGCAGGATCATTCGCGAAGTCAAAGTCGCGAGTGAACCCGACGCACTCCTGCAGGTGCTGAAGAACAGTGCCTATCACTTCAAGCGCATTGGACTGGAAGCCGGGCCGCTGTCGCAATGGCTTTACAGCGCAGTCGGCGAGGCGAACCTGCCGGTCATTTGTGTTGAGACGCGGCACATGCGGGCAGTGCTGAAAGCACAGATCAACAAGACCGACCGCAACGATGCACGCGGCATAGCGCGGATGATGCGGGCGGGGCTTTATCGTCCGGTGCATGTGAAGACATTACGCAGTCAGAAACTGCGGATGCTGCTGACCCATCGCAAGCTGCTGCAGTCGAAGGCCATCGCCATCGACAACGATCTGCGCGGCACGTTGCGTAACTTCGGTCTCAAGGTCGGGATGGTCGGGACGGTTAAGTTCGAGGCGCGCATCAGGGAACTGGTCGAGAGCCACCCCGATCTGGCCGTATTCGTCGAACCGCTGCTCGTCGTCCGGCGCGTGCTGCGCGAACAGACCGCCGTGCTGCACCGCCGCTTGCTGGCCATCGTGCGGGACGATGAGGTGTGCCGGCGCCTGATGACGGTCCCGGGTGTTGGTCCTGTGGTGGCGTTGACCTATCGCGCCACCGTCGACGTGCCGGCCCGATTCAGGAAATCCAAGTCAGTCGGGGCCGTGTTTGGGCTGACGTGCGCCAAGTATCAATCAGGCGAGAGCGAACGCAGCGGCAGAATATCACGCTGCGGAGATGAGATGATGCGGGTCATGCTCTATGAAGCGGCCCATATCATGCTGATCCGAACCAACAAATGGTCATGGCTCAAGGCCTGGGCGATGCAGATCGCCAGGCGCCGCGGGATGAAGAAGGCGATCGTGGCGCTGGCGCGTCGGCTGGCCACCATCATGCACCGCATATGGGTTGATGGCACCGAGTTCCGCTGGACACGGGAAGAGGCTGTAGCGGGATGAGAGCCGAACAACATTAAATAGGAGAACACTCGAGCTCCACCGCGCGGTGGAAATGATGTCCCTCGCGGGACGATGGATAAGGTGAGATCGCATGTCCGCTTGGACCTGCCGTTACACTGACGGCAAGGCCGCCCAATAGATTGTTCCGCCTCGTCCTCGAATCCCATGATGGAAGGGCCCCGGTGCCGATTCCGAAGAGAAGCACGAGCCCGTGAGCGACATCGACATTGTGACGGTGGATAGTCTGAAAGCGCTTGACCCAACCCGGCCGATTAGAGAAGCGGACATAAATCCCTCTCTTTTACCTCCACAACCACACTCCACTCCCTCCAAAGCCCCCCCCCACATCTTGCCCACCAAAACCCCCTTCCCCAACAGAACCCAATACGCACCTGGGCGCGGTGGTATTCCGGAGGCTAGAAGCCGCCCAAGCAACATCAGAACAACGATGATGATCAAAATCGTGCCGATAAGACCAACGCCGCCATGACCGTAACCGTAGCCGTAGCCACCGAAGCGACCGCTGAAACCACCGAGCAGAAAAATAATGAGGATGATAACGAGGATGAGCCCTAGTGACATGGTTTTATCTCCGTTTGCAGCGCCTGATAAAAATTTCTTATTCTTGATGGAAGTGAGCCGTGGCTAGAACCAATTAACCCCCGCCAGCGGCAGCAGCCGCTGCAGAATCGCCCCCAAACAGACCAGCACCACGAGCAATTTGAGAAGATTTGCCAACCGACCGTCATTGACGAACTTTTCAATGACCCAAAAACAAATTGCGCCGACGACGCAAATAATCAGAACTCCAATTAGTGCCGAAAGCATAACAAACCCCCTTTGTTAGAGCAGGACTCCGCAAGCTTACTGCCACGGACAATAGGCCACGCATTGATTTACAACGTCGCCTTCAATCGTCTGTACCTCCTGCCACATCAGCTCGCAGCCATCTTCGGTCAGCCCTTCGCAATAAGGCTGGGGTGCCGAAATGTAAGCGTAGGGATAGTATTGGTTCGAGCCGATTGCGATTGCGCCCAAGGCGCTAAGTGCGACAAACGTCCACCAGCCGTCACCATGACGTACGCGGTAGCCGCTACGCCACGCTGAGTAATTTTGACCGCGGATGACAGCGCTACCGGCGCCACGCGTCGGCACCCCGCGCAAGCGCGATGCGGTGACGGTTCTCGTGCCGCTTGGTGTGACAATCCGCGGAGCGGCGGTGGGTGACACCACCTTGCGTCCGACGGCAGTCGGGGCAACCACTTTCTTGGTTGCTGTCGGTTGCCTGACCGTGCGGGACGTGGCCTTCGGCTGCGTGACGGCGCGCGAGGTGGCCTTCGGTTGCCTGACTGTACGCGAGGTGGTGGTTGGTTGTTTGACCACGCGCGATTGGGTTCTCGTCTGAGTGACCGTGCGCGGGCCGTCCGCTGCGGCGTCGCCGCGTGGTGCTGCTCGCTGCGGAGCGGCGTGCTGCGGTGCCGCGCGCCCGGCCGGAGCGGCTTTCTTTTGCTGCCCTTTCTTTCTTTTGTTGCTCTTGCTGCGCGGAAAAATCAGTGCTGGTCGCTGACCGGTCCTGCGCTGCACTCGGCGCGTAAGGCGTAAACACAACAGCCGCAGCAAACAGACCCGCCGCGAAAAGCGTCAAACGCGCATCAGTGATCATGGCATAGGCTCATTTTGCAAATCCTCATTGGCGAAATTCGTCGCTTAAAATGCGCGCTTAGAGAATTAATTGCCACGGCGGCGGCAAAAGGACATTGATGTACATCAACTATGTCTGGTGGCTGACATTGCTGCATCGTCCACTAGGGTTGCAGCGCACCTGAACTGGAGAGCACTTAGCGAAGAAATCCTGATTCTAGTGTACGCCTAGGCGATACTCCTGTTGATCCACCGCAATGTCACTGCACCAATTCCCTGATTGGTATTCGCTGTCTTCGCAGTGAACATCGAATTGGCTCTTCGTTCCGGTTTACGAAACAGTCAATGATCATAAAGGCGCACGTTCTGGTAGTTGCATTGCTGCAGGTTTTTCTATTGGGACCGGCGAACGTAGCTAATAGAAAACCGGATGAGTGCGGTTTGGCTTCGGTCTATGCAACCGTGACCGAAGAGACGGCGAGTGGAGAAGATACACTTCCCGGGGATTTTACCGCCGCGCATCGGACATTGCCATTTGGGACACTCGTCCACGTCGACAATCAAAAAAACGGACGCTCAGCTGTAGTGCGGATCACCGATCGTGGCCCTTTCATCAGCGGAAGAATAATTGATGTGTCACAGGTTGCCGCACGCGACCTCGACATTTCCGGCTTAACACAGGTTTGTCTCAACATCTTATGGATCCCCGAAGGCATTGCATTGCCCCCCGAAGTCAACCGGGCGAGGAAGACTGATTTGGCGCTTTTTTTTTTTTTTTTTTTTTTTTTTTTTTTTTTTTTTTTTTTTTTTTTTTTTTTTTTTTTTTTTTTTTTTTTTTTTTTTTTTTTTTTTTTTTTTTTTTTTTTTTTTTTTTTTTTTTTTTTTTTTTTTTTTTTTTTTTTTTTTTTTTTTTTTTTTTTTTTTTTTTTTTTTTTTTTTTTTTTTTTTTTTTTTTTTTTTTTTTTTTTTTTTTTTTTTTTTTTTTTTTTTTTTTTTTTTTTTTTTTTTTTTTTTTTTTTTTTTTTTTTTTTTTTTTTTTTTTTTTTTTTTTTTTTTTTTTTTTTTTTTTTTTTTTTTTTTTTTTTTTTTTTTTTTTTTTTTTTTTTTTTTTTTTTTTTTTTTTTTTTTTTTTTTTTTTTTTTTTTTTTTTTTTTTTTTTTTTCTTCGCCGCCGCACTCGTTTGCGCACTGGCTTTCACCACAACCGTCGCGCGCGCCGCCGACCCGCTGCCCTCGTGGAACGACGGCCCAGGCCAAGACAGTCCATCGTCGACTTTGTCGCGAAGGTCACGAAGCCCGGCTCGCCGGATTTCGTGCCGGTCGCCGAACGCATCGCCGACGTTCGACAACGACGGCACGCTCTGGTGCGAGCAGCCGGTGCCCGTTCAATTGTATTTCGCGCTCGACCGCGTGAAGGCGCTCGCGCCGCAGCATCCCGAATGGAAGAACAAGGAACCGTTCGCCTCGTTGCTCAAGGGAGATTTGAAAGCCGCGCTCGCCGGCGGCGACCGCGCGCTGCTTGAACTCCTCATGGCCACGCACGCGGGCATGACCACGGTGGAATTCGAGCAGATCGTCAAGGACTGGATCGCCACCGCGAAACATCCCAAGACCGGCAAGCTCTACACCGAAATGGTCTATCAGCCGATGCTCGAAGTGCTCGCCTACCTGCGCGCGAATGGCTTCAAGAACTTCATCGTCTCCGGCGGCGGCATCGAGTTCATGCGCCCGTGGACGGAGAAGGTCTATGGCATCCCGCCGGAACAGGTCGTCGGCAGCAGCATCAAGACGAAGTTTGAAATGCGTGACGGCAAGCCCGTCCTCGTGCGTCTGCCGGAGCTGAACTTCAATGATGACAAAGCCGGCAAGCCCGTCGGCATCAACCAGCACATCGGCCGCCGGCCCATCACGGCGTTCGGCAATTCCGCATGGCGACAAGGAGATGTTGGAATACACGCAGGGCGGCAGCGGCGCGCGATTCAAGCTGCTGGTGCTGCACGATGATGCGGCGCGCGAATACGCCTACGGTCCGGCCCAAGGATTGCCGGACGTCAAAGCTGGGTGCGTTCACGCAGGCGCTTTACGACCAAGCGCAAGAAAGAGGGCTGGACCGTGGTCAGCATGAAGAACGATTGGAAACAGGTCTTCGCGTTCGAGCAGGCCACGGTCACGGCCATCGACATCCTGCTGGAGCCGGACGCCACGATGCTCCAGCATGCCGAAGCCGTCAACGCCCGCCTGCTCAAGGTCTACCCGAAAGGCTTCGCCCTGGATGCGACGCACCGTCCGCACATCACGATGATCCAGCGTTTCGTCCGCACCGCGGATCTCGACAAGGTCTATGCCGCCGCCGGCAAGGTTTTCGCCAGCGCCAACGTGACCGGCATGAAGCTGGAGGCCTTCAAATACTACTACATCCCGAGCAAGGACATTGGCCTCTCGGGCATTGTCGCGAAGCCGACCCCGGAATTGCTCAAGCTGCAAGCGGACCTGATTGCCGCCGTGGCCCCGTTCACGGTGGAAACCGGAACCTCGGCCGCGTTCGTCACCACGCCCGATGATCCGATCATCGACCCGGCCTTGATCGAATACGTTTCGACGTTCGTTCCGAAGGCTTCCGGCGAGCATTTCAATCCGCACGTCACCACCGGCGTCGCCCCCGGGAATACCTCGACAAAATGCTCGCCGAACCGTTTGAGCCGTTCACCTTCTCGCCCGCGGGCGCGGCCGTTTACCAACTCGGCCAGTTCGGCACGGCTGCGAAGAAACTCAAGGAATGGGATTTGAAGCCCTGAGACATTGAAACGGGCACGCAAAGATTACTCTGCATGTCCGCTTTGGGTCATAAGCGGACGTTCGCACCGCAAAAAGTGATGTCCGCTTTACCCCCGAAAGCGGACATTTGCAGTGCACTTGCCCATGTCCGCTAAGTGCCAGAAGCGGACATAGACGCCGTTAGGGCTTCGTCGCCCAAACGCCGACATGTCCTAAATTGAAATAGCCTACGACGCCGTCAGCTGGCGCATTGGCGATCATTCTTTGCTCCAGCGTATCGATATCGATTTCAGCTTCTGTGGCGACCCCACTCGCCACAATGGCCGGGATCTGGGATCGGACCACGGAAGCGAGCGCGCTGAAGAGCTCCGGCCCCTCCTGAATGGGAACCAGCATATCGATTTCAGTTGAGGGAGCCAGACCGGCTTTGCGCATCAATCCAAATAATCGCATGCCCATTCGCGAATGAACGCCTGCGTGCTTGAATCCGGCTCGGAACGATGCAGCCTTAGCGGCTAAACAATCCAGCGGTTCGATGAATACTGGGCCCTCATAATCGATGATGGACTCTGGAGCGCAATTACGCCGCCCGATTTAAGATTTCGAAGGGCACGCCGTATCGCGTCGAGTGGACTTGCCGCATACATGAGAACGAGTTGCCCAACAATTGCGTCCACGGCCGGGGTGAGTTCGATTTCCCGAAAATCGCCCGCCACAAAGTGAACGTTTGCGAGGCCACGCGTCTTAGCACGTTGCTCGGCGTATGCGACTTGCGCGGGGTCACGGTCAATGCCGGTGACATCACCCGTTGGCCCTACCAATTGGGCCGCCAGCAACGCGACATCGCCCGATCCGGAGCCGATGTCGAGAACACGCATTCCGGCCGTGATGCCGGCTCTCTCAAACAGCCGCCGTGTCAACGGGGCCACCAGTTCGCCCTGAGCGATAAGCCTTTTCCTTTCGTCGTCCGAACTCTGAAATGGATAGACTTCTTTCATTCTGTCTTGTTGCCTCTTCCAGATGCTCAGGGCAAGGCATCCCCGCGCCCACGGCGTGCGAACGCTGCGAGTTTACTGCCGCACGAGCTCAATTCGGCTGCCTTGTCTTTATTAGTTCTTCCTGGCCGTCGTCGTCATCAGGTACGAAACCGCGGCCACCGCACGTTGGGCATTGCTGTTCATCGTCCGTGCCTTTTTCAACGACACCATCACCGTTGCAGTCTGGACAGGTTTTCATGTGCGCCTCATGGGGATGCTACCCAGCCCCGCGATTATATCCGCTGGTGCTTCGCTGATCCGGCTATTGCGGCACGTCCGCATGATGTCCGCTTTACCCCCAAAAGCGGACATCTTTGGGCCGAACATGTGCTTTCAAGCGACGCAAAAATAGGTAACTGTCCTAATCCGCCGTTCGGTTACGTTGCGGACCTGATTGCGTGCCATCGCCGGAAAATCATCACCAAGGAAAAGCTGCCACATGACGGGAGACGTGCCGGTTTTTGCCATTTGCGCGGTCATTTTTTCGAAAAAACTCTGGCTCTCTTCGGTCGAGTCTTGAACATCCAGCAGTTTAAATCCCGCACTGGTCAGAAGAGATTTCATTTCGTCGGGCGTCGCGAGATGGCTGATTGATGGGTCGCGCGCCCAAGGCACTGGATAAAGGACTTCGCCACCTTCGCCTTGCAGCACGTCATAAACAGCGAAAACCCCACCAGGCTTTAGAACCCGCGAGCTTCCAAATACATCTTGTCCTTGGCGGCAATGTTCATTGCAACATGGATTGTCATCGCCGCATCGAAGGTCTGGTTTTCGAAGGGCAGGTTTGTGGCGTCCCCTTGCTTGAATGACACGCGGCTGCCGAGCCCAACCCAATTGGACATCGCAGTTGCTGCGTCGCAGAATGCTTGGGTCAAATCGATGCCGGTAACTCGGCAGCCGTATGTCTCGGCCAGCGTTCGTGCTGGACCACCCAAGCCACTCCCGATGTCAAGAACGTGCGAGCGGGCGTTCAAATTCATTTTCTCGCCCAATTCCAGTGTCGCTTTGCGCCGCGAATATGAAACTCGTCCACTGCGACGAGATCGGCGGTCGTCAGTTTGTTGAGGTCTTTGCCGACGCTCCGCAGCTTCTCCGCGATTGCATCGGCAAGTTCGAGGTTTTCGCTGTAATGGCTTGCTACGCGGTCAGCCATCGTCCTTACCTCTGATGTCGTAAAATACACTCCTCGAATTGCCGAAGCCGAGGCCCGCGATGTCCGCTTTGGGTCATAAGCGGACATATGCAGTGCAAAAAGGCATGTCCGCTTTACTCCCAATAGCGGACATGTGCGGTGCAAAAGCCCATGTCTGCTAAGTGCCAATAGATGGGGTAATCGGCCGGCGTTGTTGTGGATAGCTGAAGATTTTGGGTGCTGCGCTTCAGGCTGATGGTGAAACGAGGTACCGTGGTTTACGGGCCTCAAGCATCAGAAGGAGAAGCGCAGCATGGAGCATTTTGCCGGACTGGACGTCTCAGTCAAGGAAACGAGCATCTGCATTGTGGATGACACGGGCAGGATCGTTCGTGAAGCCAAGGTTGCGAGCGAACCCGGAGCTCTGCTGCAGGTGCTGAAGAACAATGCCTATCACTTCAAGCGGATTGGACTGGAAGCCGGGCCACTGTCGCAGTGGCTTTACAGCGCTCTCGCTAAGTCGGGCTTGCCGGTGATCTGCGTCGAGACGCGGCACATGCGAGCGGTGTTGCAGGCGCAGATCAACAAAACCGACCGTAACGATGCCCGCGGTATGGCGCAGATGATGCGGGCGGGACTTTATCGTCCGGTGCATGTGAAGACGTTACGCAGCCAGAAGCTGCGCATGTTGCTGACCCACCGCAAGCTGCTGCAGTCGAAGGCCATCGCCGTCGAGAACGACCTGCGCGGAACCTTGCGTAACTTCGGCCTCAAGGTCGGGATCGTTGGCAAGCTGAAGTTCGAGGCGCGCATCAAGGAACTGGTCGAGAATCTCCCCGATCTGGCCATCCTGGTCGAGCCGCTGCTCGTGGTCCGCCGGGTGCTGCGCGAGCAGACCGCCGTGCTGCACCGCCGCGTGCTGGCCATCGTGCAGGACGATGCGGTGTGCCGGCGCCTGATGACGACCCCGGGTGTTGGTCCGGTGGTGGCGCTGACATTCCGCGCCACCGTCGATGTGCCCGCGCGCTTTCGAAACTCCAAGGCAGTCGGGGCGGTATTGGGTCTGACCCCGTCCAGGTATCAATCGGGCGAGATCAATCGAACCGGCGCGATATCAAAATGCGGGGACGAGATGATGCGAGTGATGCTCTACGAAGCGGCCCAGAGCATGCTGGTACGCTCAGCCAAATGGTCCTGGCTCAAGGCCTGGGCGATGCAGATCGCCAGGCGCCGCGGCATGAAGAAGGCAATCGTCGCGCTGGCGCGTCGCTTGGCCGTCATCATGCACCGCATCTGGGTTGACGGCACCGAGTTCCACTGGAGCAAGAACGCTGTTGCAGCGTGAGCGCTGTACATAATCAAACCGGATAGGAGAAACACGAGTTCCACCTCGCGGTGGCATGATGTCCCTCACGGGACGATGGATGAGGTGAGTTCGCAATGTCCGCTGGACCTGCCGTTCGTCTGACGGCAAGGCCGCCCAATAGATTGTTCCACCTCGTTCTCGAATCCCATGATGGAAGGGCCTTGGTGCCGATTCCGAAGAGAAGCACGAGCCCGTGAGTGACATCGACACTGTGGTCGTGGACAGTCTGAAAACGCTTGACCCCAATCGGCCGATTAGAGAAGCGGACATTCCACCATTCATTCGATCACCTCGTCGGCGAGGGCGAGCAGCGCGGGTGGCACGGTGAGGCCGAGCGCTTTCGCAGTCTTGAGGTTGATTACTAGTTCGAACTTGTCCTGCGCCTGGACGGGAAGGTCACCGGCCTTCTCGCCCTTGAGGATGCGATCGACATACTTCGCCGCGAGTCGGAAGTTATTGTGCGTATCGAAACCATAGGATAGCAAGCCACCGATTTTCGCGTTCAGTCGGTATGCATAGACTGCCGGGAGACGGTGGCGCGCCGCCAGCAATATTATTCTTTCCCTATGCGTGTTCATGAACGCATCGGGCATTAAGATCAGGCCACCGTTCGGGGTACGCGCGTGCGCACCGATGATGGTTTCGAGCTCGGAAGTATCGCGAACGGGTGCCGTGATCGCCTCAATTCCCAGCGAATCTGCGGCAGCCTTCAAAGGCTTAATGTAGATCTCGGCATAGGGCGCCACCATTGGGTTGTACAAGATGGCGACCCGAGTGACGCGTGGCGCAATCTCCTTGAGCAATTCCATCCATTTGCCGCCCAGCGAACCCTCAATATTGAGAAACCCCGTGACGTTGCCGCCCGGTCGCGCCAAGTTCGCGACGAAGCCTGAACCGATCGGGTCGGAAACGACTGCGAAGACAATCGGGATGGCGCGTGTTTCTTGCAGCAGTGCTGCAGTCGGGGGCGTGCTTTCCGAAAGAATGACTTCGGGCTGCAGACCCACGAGTTCCTTCGCGAAGCGCTGCAACAAGTTCTACATCCTGCGTCTGCCAGCGAATGTCGGTCCGGATAGTGCGTCCTTCCATCCACCCAAACTTCTGGAGTTGCTCCCGGAACGCCGCCATCCGGGCTTGGCCTTCGGTGTCGCTCTCGGGACGACCCATCAGCACGCCGAGTCGCCGCACCCGGCCAGTTTGTTCTGCGCGCGCGGCGAGCGGCCAAGTAACTGCCGTGCCGCCAAGAAGCGTGATGAACTCGCGCCGCCTCATGCCTTCCCTCAAAGGTCACGACAGACATCGTACCAAGCCAAGCCGCTTCACTGAATAGGGCTTCGATGTCCGCTTTGGGTCAAAAGCGGACATGTGCGGTGCAAAAGCGCATGTCCGCTTTACCCTGGAAGCGGACCTTGGCGCTGCACAAATCAATGTCCGCTAAGTGCCACAAGCGGACCTTTCGCATTTCAGCGGCAGATTTCTAATCGCCTTCCAGCGGTTTCTGAAAAAAGCTAGGCTTTCACCCTTTATAGGGGGCGAAAATGCGAAGTTTGGTTACTCTTCTAACCGCTATCACACTTGTCGCAGTTTCTTCGTCGGCCTTCGCACAAGGTACTCAGAAAAAGCCTCAACAATCGTGCGCAGAATATTGTGCGCAATACTGCGCAACTAGTTCGGGATACCGAAACCTTTGCACTACCCAATGCCCGATTAGATGCGAACAGAGACGCAGCGAGAAGAAACGCTGACTTAGTACCGACGCTTCGTCCTGCATCATGCGTTGGAGGGTCCACGGTAGCCCACGACATCGGCTCACCGCGGGTAAACTAATGATCTCCACTTTAGGCGGTCGGATGTCCGCTTTGGGTCATTAGCAGACATTTGCAGTGCAAAACGTCATGTCCGCTCTACCCCCGAAAGCGGACATGTGCGGTGCAAATAGGGATGTCCGCTAAGTGCCAATAGCGGACATCGCTAGCTATGCTTTGATATCGGCTATAGGCTTGGCAGGAACGTGGCAAGCCGTGGAAAAACCGCAAGGGCGGCGACGACCGCGAGGAGTACGATCCAATAAGGGACCGAGCCGCGGAAAATCTCCGCCAGTTCCACGCTCTTGTCGGGCACCGCGGCCTTCACCGTAAACACCAGGATGCCGAAGGGCGGGGTGAGCAGCCCGGTCTCGATCGCGAGAATTCCCATGATGGCGAAGGCAAGGGGATCGAAGCCGAGATGCATGGCAATGGGCGCGAAGATCGGCACCGTGAGCAGGATGATCGAGATCGAATCGATCAGGCAGCCGAGCACGAACCAGATGCCGACCATGACCAGCAGAATGCCCCAAGGGCCGGCGCCAGTTGCAAGTAGGAAACTTTTGGCAGCCTCGGTGAAGCCGGTCATCGATAGCACGCGCGAATAAAGCTGCGCGCAGAACAACAGCAGCAGCAGCGGGCCGGATGTGCGGCCCACATCCAGCACAACTTGCCAGACTTCGCGTGGACGGATCCCCTTGATTATCGCCAGAATGAGGGAGCCAACCGCGCCGATACCGGCGCCTTCGGTCGGCGTGCACAACCCGAGCCAGATCGACCCCAGTGTTCCGATAATGAGGCCTATCACGAGCATCATGCTGGCAAACATGGCGCGGAACGATGCTTCATCCTCGATCGGTGGAACACTTACCGCACCCGTGACATCGGCGCCGAGCGGGGCGGCCAGCCGGGAGGCACGGGTTTCGCCGACCAGTTCGGGTTTGAGTTTCGCCGCAATCACGACATAAACGATCATGCCGCCGGCCGCGAGCAGGCCCGGAATAACGCCGGCGAGAAACAACTTGCCGATCGACAATTCGGTCAGCACGCACCAGACGATCATCAGCACTGACGGCGGGATCAGCATGCCAAGACAGGCGCTGCCGGCGACACAGCCGAGCGCGAAATCGCGCCGGTAGCCGTAGCGCCGCATTTCCGGGTAGGCGATGCGCGAGAACGCGGCGGCGGCCGCGATGCTCACCCCGGTGACAAAGCCGAACAGCGCATTGGCCAGGATGGTCGCAGCGGCAAGCCTTCCCGGGAGCCACTTGCTGGCACGGTTGCCGAGCGTGTAGAGGTCGCGCGCTGCACCGCATTTCGCCAAAAAGTCCCCCATCAGCATGAACAGCGGGATGACGGCGAACACATAGTCGCGCAATGCTTCGTAGGCGGTGTTGGCAACGAAGGTCCGCACCACCTCGATGTCGCCGGTCATGAGATATATGCCGAGCGCCGCCGTGATTCCGAGGGCGATGGCGATATGAACTCCCGCGAACACGAGCCCAAGCACAACGGCCACAATGGCGATCATGTCGATATGGCCGAGCATGACGCGATTCCTTTAGAGGTGAGTGGTCGCCGCGGGCGTAATGACGTCCTCGACTCGGCCGGTGACGAGCGCCCTTATGGCGCCTGCCGCGTGCAGCGCGTAGCTCGCGACCACCAGTACAGCGCCGATCACCACGATGAGGCGCGCCGGCCACACCGGCACGCGCAGTGCGCCTTCCCCTTCGTACTCCCCGCTGGTGATGGCATGCAGCGTGGGCTCGTAGCTACCCCACACGATAATTCCGAAAAACACGATGCCAAGCACAGCTGACATAAGCTGCGCGAAGGCGAGGCCGCGCAGGCCGAACATTCCGGAGACGACATCAGTGTAGATCATGCCGCCGCTTTGCACGGAGTAGCCCGCGAGCAGGAAACAAATGATGACGATCGACATCGACACTATCTCCGGCGTGCCTTTGACCGGAGAGTTAAAAATGGCGCGCCCGAATACGTCGGCGCAGACGAGAAATCCGAGCAAAAAAATGATCACCGCTGCGCAAGCGAGCAGCGCGCGAACAATCCGCGCGTTCAAAATTTGGAACATGCACACCGACCAGACTTGGACAATGACGTGGATAGCCAGCAGGCGGTCATGGCCGCCTGCCTCCAAAGCGTCACTTGACGCTATAGCGGAGCGGCCATTTGTGGCCGTTATCCTCGGCGGCCTTCAGCGCGATTTCCAGCACCTGCGTTCCCGGCAGACCGGCAGCGTCGAGCTCCTTGGCCTTCTGCGCCGGCCAGGCGGCGAGCGAATTGGCCCAGTCCTGCTTTACCTTATCGGGTAGCGTGCGCACATTGACGCCGTGCCCTTTCAGCGTGGCGATCTGCTTGGGATAGTTCTCCTTGTTCACCGTGCCGGTCTTGCTCTCATATTCCTTGGCGACTTCAAGGATGACGTCCTGCACTTCCTTCGGCAGCTTTTCCCAGCGCGCCGAATTGATGGTGAGGCCGTGCCAGGTGATCGCGCCGAAGCCGATCTCGGTGTAGAACTTGCCGACTTCGTAGAGTTTGAAATTCACCCAACCGGACGGGAACATGATCCAGCCGTTGTAGACACCGGTCTGCATCGACGTGTAGGCGTCGGGCAGTGACGACTGCACAGGCGTCGCGCCGGCGAATTCCAGCCATTTCAAGTTGAGGCCTGCACCCGCAATCTTCTGACCTTTTAGGTCGGCGACGCTGTTCCATTCGAAATTGGTGCCGAGGTTGTAGCCGTTGTCGGCGATCAGGGCGATCAGCTTCTGCTTAAACTTGTCCTCGAGGACTTTCGACATGTACGGCACCTTGTCGTACACGGCGCGCGCCACTTTCAGGCTCACCTCGGGGTCCATGGTGCCGAACGGTAGCATGACCTGGAACGCATGCAGCGGCAGATTGGACGGCTCGAAGCAAAAGCAATAGCCGCCGATGTCGATGATGCCGGACTGTACGCCTTCCAGCGTGTCGGCGACCTTCACCATGGCGCCACCATAGCCTTCTACGAACTCAACTTTATATTTGGTCTTTTCGGCGACCCGCTTGGTTACTTCCGGGACGAAGAAGCCTTGCATCAGCGAGACATAGGTGTTGGCCGGCGGATGGCCCGAGGCGATGCGCAGACGGATGACCTCCTGCGCCGACGCCGACGAGCCAGCCATCGCAGCCACGAAGACAAGAGTCATGAGTTTCAAGAGCATACGATTGGTCATCAAATCCTCCCCCATGAGACGGTCGTTGTTCTGCCCGGGAAGCTTCGAGCCGCCGCCGTTCAAGTATAAATGTAGCATTTGCCTGGGTTGCGCGATAGCCAAGAGGCAGCGCACACAGCGCTTCCGGCATTGGGCCGCAGCCTATCTGCAGCAATTTGCGCAAGTCGTGCGCCAGTATGCTGTTGCTGCGCTGCGCTACTAGAGGCCAAGCCGCCGCGCCCCACAAACATCTCACCGATATCCTGCCATGCCCAAAACTGGAAATCAGTCCCGATTGTTTGTGGCAATTTGAAAATGGCGCAAAAATCTTGATCGCGGGAAACCCAAGAGTCCGCCTCATTCTTCGCATTAAAATGTATGGCTACGTTCTCCGGCAGGCTTCGGATGCTCGTCAACGCAAGGAGCACGCAAACTGCAAGCAGAGCTGAAAAAACGTACATCGATAAACGACTAGCCATTGGACGTTATTACTCTGTCTCGGAACGTATCTGTCTGCTTCTGAGGGTTGGGGTCAGGATGCCATCCGATAAGAGCTAGCATGACGAAAAATCCGATCACGTAGGCGACCGCTACATGCCAACCGTGCCGGAGCCAGAGGCCGACCGACTTTGCCTCCGAATACTGGTTCGATAAAGCTACACCTGCCGACGAGCCGAACCAGATCATCGAACCGCCAAACCCTACAGCGTAGGCCAAGAAACCCCAATCGTAGCCTCCTTGTTTAAGCGCGAGGGCCGTCAGCGGTATGTTGTCGAATATGGCCGAAACGAACCCTAGACCGAGCGCCGTCTGCCATGACGCGGCCGGTAGCCTCTCTACAGGCATCAGTGAAGCTGCGGTAACGAGCGCGAGCAGGAAAATTGTGCCTTTGAAGGTCTCTGGCAGCACTTTCCAATCTGGCCGCCGCAATGGCGCGGTTGCAAATAACACTGCCCAGACCGACAGCCCAAGGACCGGGACGTGACCAAGTAGTTCGGGAAAGTGCAAGTTCGTCACGACGTTCGCCACAAGGGCGACGATCAGGATCGCGGCCACAATGAATACGCGGGTCCAGTCGACGACGAGCCCTCTTCGGGCGTGTTTGATGATGGGCGAATAACGGTGTTGTTGCAACGATGCAGGTATTGCGAAGATCAGCAGCGCGACGATGGCGGCGATATAAGCTTCGAGCACGATCAGCGGACTAACTCCGGAGACCCACATCATGGTGGTGGTGGTGTCGCCGACTACGCTTCCAGCGCCGCCTGCGTTAGACGCAGCAACGATTGCGGCGAGGTAACCGATATGGACCTTGCCGCGAAATACGTGTCGCGCGACAGTGCCGCCAATAATCGCCGCGGCAATGTTGTCGAGAAAGCTCGATAGCACGAACACAATGACAAGTAGCAGCACGCCGCCTTTCCAGTTGTCAGGCAGCAGCGCCGGCATCTCGTCTGGAATGGCACTTTCCTCGAAATGGCGCGCCAAAAGCGCGAAGCCCATCAGCAGCAGGAACAAATTGGAAAGGAGCGAGAATTCATGGCCCAAATGAAGGCCGAGGCCGACTAAGCCTGCGCCATCCTTGAAGCCGGTGAAGATCAGTTTGTAAGCCGTAATGACGCCAAGACCCGCAAGCGCAATAGGCAATGTATGTCTGTGAAACAGCGCAATTCCCAGCAAGGTGAGCGCAAACAAGACGAAGTCGAGGGGAATGCCGAAGAGGAGGACTGGCTCAGTCAATGCGGCCTCAGTGGTTGTAGAGGGACTCCGATTTTCAGCGGTACTAATACACGAATCAACGATTGCGTTAGAGGCAAATGGTCTCGTTTGCTTCGCGGTGTCCGCTTTGGGTCATTAACGGACATTTTGCGATGCGGAAGCCGTGTCGCTTTACCCCCGAAAGCGGACATTCGCGGGCGCGGTTGGAATGTCCGAAAAACCCCCAGCGTCGTCTGCCAAGGGCTCCGGGACATTTGGATGCTGCTGGATGGCTAGGTTTGCACCCAAATTTTTCCAAAGGCACTAAATCTCACGGCCCGGCCGAGATATGATCGCAAATTGAGACGGCCTACTCCTCGCCCTCAATTCTTGTGAGGACCTCCGCGCAGTCGCCGCACTTGAAAGTCTCCATCTCCGGAAGCGCCCCCACCTTCGGAGCGACACGCGCGAGCGTCATCGGCTTTTGGCAATTCGGGCAGGTCGGCGGCTCGGCAGCATGGCTCATGCTGTCCAATTACATAAGGCTGTGGTGGCTCATCAATTACGGATGTTCCCGTAGTGGGTCTCCGCCCGCGTTCTTGGCCTCTTGTCGTAAGGGAGAGAGGTGGAGGCCCGGCCTGGAATTGAACCAGGCTTGGAAGACCTTGCATGGCTTCTGCGTCGCCACTCCGCCACCGGGCCGTCGGCAGCAATAGGCCGGCGGGCCTTGATGTAAAAAGTAAAGGACTGGAGACGCCGAGTCCGCCCCGGAGCGATTCAGGCAGCCCGGCAGAGAAACGTCATGCGCCACTGATTGTGGCCGATGTTGCGCTTGGCGCGCTCGGCTTTGAATCCGGCCTTGTGCAGGCGCTCGATCATTGCGGCCTCGGTATAGTGTGACAGTCCCGCCGTCTTCTTCAGTCGCAGATAGTCCGACGCGAAGATCCGCACCAGCCCGAATGCCGCCGCCCAGAAGAAGCCGTTGGCCGCGCCGAAGCGCAGCAGCGACAGCGCGGCGGCCGGCGCCGCGACGTGCGGCGGCACGATATCGCCGAGAATGAAAAGCCCGTCCGGCTTGAGCAGCGCGCGGAAGATCGCGAGCAGGCGGTCGAGCTCGGCTTGCGTCAGATATTGCGCGACCGAGTGCATGACGACGAGATCGAACGAGGCCTTCGGCAGCGCGGCCGCCTGCTCGGCGGCGATCACGGCGATCTTCGGATGCCCCGCATAGCGCATGGTCAGCGAGGCGCGCACGTTCGGTGCGGCCTCGACCAGCACCAGCTGCGCGCAGGCGTCGGCGACGAGATCGGCCGACGTCGCCTCGCCGCAGCCATAGTCGAGCACATGTGCGGTGGGTGAGGGCACATAGGCGCGGATGTCCTCGGCAATCCTGCGGTAATGCACGTCGCGGTGACGCGCATTCACATAGATCACCGAATGCTTGAAGTCGTAGAACTTGACCCAGTCGCTCATGCAAACTTTCTATCGTGCGGGTTCGCGCGGCGCCAGCACGACAGCTATTGAGCCGCTCGTCCCCGCGAAAGCGGGGACCCAGGGCAGATATTGGAAGGCCTGGCGATCGCGCTCTGGATTCCCGCTTTCGCGGGAATGAGCGGAGTTAATGGATACGTCACCTTCGCCACAGCTTCGGCAAACCGTCGTTCTTGCCGAGAACCGGATCGCTTTGCGGCACCGGCACGTCCGGAATCGTCACGAGCGCCTTGTCGCGATCTGCCGGGTTGTCGCCGCGGCAGAGGTTATATCTGCCCTCGGGCGGATAGGCGCCGATCACCAAAAGGTCGCTGCTGCCCGACAACCGCTGATGTCCGGTGCCGGCCGGAAGCACCGCGACATCGCCCGCGGCAAAATCGAAGGTCTCGCCGTTAGGGCCGCCGAGCTGCACGCGCGCCTTCCCGCGCGCGATGCCGAGCACTTCATGGATCATCGAATGATAATGCACGAAGGGGTAGATGCCGTTGCGCCATTGGCCGTGGCCCCAACCGTTCTGCGCGAACAGGCTTTCGATCGCGCGCGCAGGATCGTTCCCGCCGAAATCGACCGCGGCTTTGTAGACCAGCGCCGGCAAGGCCGGATTGTTCGGCACCTTGCCATCGTCCTTGAACAGGAAGGTGAGGGGTGTGGGTGTTGTCATGCCGGATGAAACTACCGTGAGTTTGGATCGTTCCTCTCCGCTGTCATGGCCGGGCTTGTCCCGGCCATCTCGATTAGTAAGGCAAGGTCGTGCGCAACTAAGCGGGATCACCGGGACAAGCCCGGTGATGACAGAGGGGACAAGCGCGGCGATGACAATATTACAGGGCGCAGCGCGCCGTCAGGCAATCTTGCGCTTTTTGGTGTCTTTGGCCTGCCGCATCATCTCGACAAAGCGCGTGAAGAGATAATGACTGTCGCGCGGGCCGGGCGAGGCCTCCGGATGGTACTGCACCGAGAAAACCGGCTTGTCCTTGAGCGCGAGCCCACAATTGGAGCCGTCGAACAGCGACACATGCGTCTGCTCGACATTCTTCGGCAGCGTGTCTTTGTCCACCGCGAAGCCGTGGTTCATCGAGGTGATCTCGACCTTGCCGGTGGTGAGATCCTTCACCGGATGATTGGCGCCGTGGTGGCCCTGATGCATCTTCATCGTCTTGCCGCCGACCGCGATGCCCAGCATCTGATGGCCGAGGCAGATTCCGAAGGTCGGCATGCCGCTGTCGATCAGTTTCTTGATGACCGGCACGGCGTATTCACCGGTCGCCGCCGGATCGCCCGGGCCGTTCGAGAGGAAGACGCCGTCGGGCTTCAGCGTCATGATGTCCTCGGCCGAGGTCTTCGCTGGCACCACCGTCACCTTGCAGCCGGTGCCGGCGAGCAGGCGCAGGATGTTGCGCTTGATGCCGTAGTCGACCGCGACCACATGGAATTCCGGATTGGTCTGCCGCGAGTAGCCTTTGTTCCAGGCCCACGGCGTTTCGTCCCAGGAAAAGCGCTGCGCGCTCGTCACCATCGGCACCAGGTCCATGCCGACGAGTCCCGGCCAGTCCTTCGCTTCCTTCTTCAGCGCGGGCAGGTCGAACTTGCCCGACGGCTCGTGCGCGATCACCGCGTTCGGCATGCCCTTGACCCGGATCAGCGCGGTGAGCGCGCGCGTGTCGATGCCGGCAAGCCCGATGATGCCGCGCGCCTTCAGCCAGTCGTCGAGGTGCCTGGTCGCCCGGTAGTTCGAGGGCCGCGTGATCGCGCTGTGTAATATGACGCCGCAGGCTCCCGGCCGCGACGCCATGTTCAGGCTCTCGATGTCTTCCTCGTTGGTGCCGACATTGCCGATATGCGGGAATGTGAAGGTGATGATCTGCCCGGTGTAGGACGGGTCGGTGAGGATTTCCTCGTAGCCCGTCATCGCGGTGTTGAAGCAGACCTCGCCGACCGCTTGTCCGGTCGCGCCCAGCCCGAAGCCTTCCAGAACGGTCCCGTCGGCCAGCACCAAAAGCGCCGTGGCTTTGGGTTCATCCCAAGCCCCGGGTTTGTCGGCTTTCGTCTGGGTCATGGCCTCTTACTTGCGTATTATAGTGTGAGAGGCAAGGGGCCGCGCAGATTCGCCCCCAGCAGGCACTTCCGGCGTCCCGGCAGAGGTATCTCAACGATGGATGGGCTCTCAGCCTTTGGTCTGTTCGCTGTGACGGCCATGGTGGTTTTCTATGCGTTGGAACACCGCAGTCCGTGGTTCATTTTCGCCTTCGCGGGTGCCTGCGCACTTGGGTCGGTGTATGGATTTCTCCAGGGGGCTTGGCCGTTTGGATTAGTCGAAGCCGTGTGGACAATTATTGCTTTAGGACGTTGGCGGGCGCGCGTCGCCGCAGCGCCAGCCTGACGGAGAATGCAATGCTCAGAGACGACATCAACAAGGCGCTGACCGAGGCCATGAAGGCCAAGAACGAGCGGGCGGTTTCCACGCTGCGCATGGTCAATTCCTCGCTCAAGAACGCCGACATCGAGGCGCGTGGCGCCGGCAAGCCGCCGCTCGGCGACGCCGAGGTGTTGAGCCTCCTCCAGAAGATGATCAAGCAGCGGCAGGAATTGGTCGAGCTTTACCAGAAGGGCGGCCGCGCCGATCTCGTTAAGCAGGAGCAGGAGGAGATCGCGATCATCTCCGGCTACCTGCCGAAGCAGATGTCCGACGACGAGATGAAGGCGGCGATCGAGGCGGCGGTGAAGGAGACCGGCGCCGCCGGCATGAAGGACATGGGCAAGGTCATCGGCGTGCTGCGCGGCAAATATGCCGGGCAGATGGACATGGCCACGGCGAGCGGGATGGTGAAGGCAAGACTGTCCGGCTGAACGCGCCGAGGCGCAACGGATCGAGATGCTCGCATGGCCGATCAGCCCACCGGGGCGCCAACCACGGACGACAACTTCTGGAGCGCGAGCGCAACCGAACTGTTGTCAAAACTCGACGCGACTGCTGCCGGATTAAGTGCGGTTGAGGTGCAGCGTCGCCTGCTCGATGTTGGACGGAACGTGGTCGCCGAGCCAGCGCGGCACCACATCGGCGCGAAAGTTCTTCACCGCCTGGCCGACCCGCTCGTCGCCATTCTTATCGTCGCGGCCATCGTCTCGGGAGCCGTCGGCGATCTTGCGAGCTGCGCCATCATTCTTGTCGTCATTGCCTTTTCCATCGCGCTCGAGGTGACGCAGGAGCACAATGCCGAAAAGGCAGTGGAGGCTCTCAAGCGTTCGGTTGCGGTTCATGCGGCGGTGCGGCGCGATGGCCGCGTCAGCGAAACGCCGGTCGACGAACTGGTACCGGGCGATGTCGTCGAGCTTGCCGCCGGCGATCTTGTCCCTGCCGATGGCATTGTGCTTGAGGCTACCGGCGCGCAGGCCAACGAGGCCTTGCTGACTGGAGAGGCCTTTCCCGTCGACAAGCGGCCCGGTCCGTGCGCCGCGACATCGCCCGCAGAAGCTTTCAACGCTTTTTTTGGCGGGACCGCGCTGGTGCGCGGCACCGCGGCGATGCTGGTGACAGCCACGGGCAACCGCACACGCTTCGGCGGCATCGCGGCAGCGCTCGAATCCGCCCAGCCGCCGCGCGCGTTTGAGCGCAGCCTGCACGCTTTCAGCGTGCTCATTTTGCGGCTGACCGGCTTCATGGTGCTGTTCGTGCTGCTCGCGCATCTCGCCTTTTCGCGGCCGGTTCTCGAATTTTTCCTGTTCGCGCTGGCGCTGGCGGTCGGCATGACACCTGAACTCTTGCCGATGATCATGACCGTCACGCTTTCCCGCGGTGCCGTGCGCATGGCCAGGCGCAAGGTGGTGGTGAAGCGGCTCGCCGCCATCCATGACGTCGGCGCGATGACGGTGCTGTGCATGGATAAGACCGGCACACTGACCCAGGCAAAGATCGAACTCGCCGGCCATCCGGGCGTGGATGGCGCCGACAGCTTGCGGGTGCTGGAACTGGCGGCGGTCAACAGCGGCTTCGAAAGCAAGCAGCGCAGTCCCCTCGACAATGCCATCCTCGCCGGAGCGGCCAGTGTCTCGCGCAGCGGCTGGCGCTATATCGCCGATGTGCCGTTCGATTTCGACCGCCGCCGTGCCTCGGTGCTGGTGGAGAAAGACGGCCGCCGCCTGCTGATCGTGAAAGGCGCGTCCGAGGACGTTCTTTCGCTGTCGACCCAGGTGGAGAGCAAAGGCGGCGTGCACCCGCTGGATGACCGGCGCCGCGCAGCGATCGAGAAACTTTACCATGACAAGTGCGCACACGGTTTGCGCAGCATCGCCGTCGGCTGGCGCGAGTTTCCGGCGACCGCGCAGAGCGTGGGCGTCGCCGATGAGGCGGAGCTCGTCTTTGCCGGCTTCTGTCTCTTCGTCGATCCGCCGAAGGAATCAGCGGCAGCGGCCATCAAGCGGCTCGAAAGTGCCGGCATCCGTGTCAAGATCATCTCTGGCGATGCCGCGCCGACTGTGCAGCATCTGGTCGAGACGCTGACGATACCGGCACGTGGCCTGCTGACGGGCGCGGATATCGCGAAACTCGGCGATACCGCGCTCGCCCACCAGGTGGGGAAGACCGATTTGTTCGCGCGCGTCTCGCCCGATCAGAAGACGCGGATCATCCGCGCGCTGCGCGCCGGCGGCCACACCGTCGGGTTTGTCGGCGACGGCATCAACGATGCGCCGGCGCTGCATGCGGCCGATGTCGGATTAGTGGTGGAAAGCGCGACCGAGGTCGCGCGCGCGGCCGCGGACATGATCATGCTCGAATCCGATCTGCACGTCGTTCACGATGCCGTCGAGGAGGGCCGCAGCACCTATGCGAACATCATGAAATATCTGCGCATGGGCACGTCCTCCAACTTCGGCAACATGCTGTCGATGGCTGTCGCCTCCGTATTTATTCCGTTCCTGCCGCTGACGCCGATCCAGGTGCTGCTCAACAACCTCATCTACGACCTTAGCGAAATCGGCATTCCCTACGACACCGTCGAACGCAGTGCGATCCGCCGGCCGCACGGCCTGGAAATGTCGGAGCTCCTGCGCTTCACGCTGATCATGGGGCCGCTGTCGTCGGTGTTCGATATTGCTGCCTTCATGATCCTGCTGTACGGGTTTCATGCGTCGCCGGAAGTCTTTCACACCGCGTGGTTCATCGAATCCATGGCGACGCAGATCCTGGTTATCTTCTTCATTCGCAGCAGCGAACCTTTCTGGAAGGGCAGGCCGCATCGCATTCTCGTGGCCACGTCGCTGGGCGGTCTGGCGCTTGCGATAGCCTTCGCGTTCACGCCGCTTGGCAAGCCACTCGGCTTTGTGCCGCTCGGGCCTTCGATACTGCTGGCCATGGCGGTGCTCGTCGTTGGCTATCTCGGGGCGGCGGAGTTGGTCAAACGCACCGCCATGGCGCATCGGCGCCGGCACTTCGGCGTGCATCATGCGCACCATTGATCTCTTGGACGGCGGAATGACAGAGAGACTGTCATGGCCGGGCTTGTCCCGGCCATCTCGATTCTATTGGCACAGCCTTGCCACCCTAAGCGGGATCGCCGGGACAAGCCCGGCGATGACTGATAAATAAAGACCCTCTTGGGAGGTTGGTATGACGCGTTTGATCCTTTTAGTGACCACGGTCCTTGGTGCTTTGGTTACTCCGGTCTCGGCGCAGGACTATCCCAACAAGCCGATCCACGTGCTCACCACCTCGAGCGCCGGCGGCATCAGCGACATCTTCATGCGCGTGCTCGGCGAGGAGCTGCACAAAAGCCTCGGCCAGCCGATCATCATCGAGAACCGGCCCGGCGGTGCCGGCAATATCGCCGCGCGCGCCTGCACCGAGGCCGCGCCCGACGGCTACACCATCTGCATCATCAATGCCGATCCGCTGATCTACAACCAGTATTTGTTCAAGAACCTGCCGTTCGATCCCGAAAAGGTGACGCCGATCATCAACCTCTTCCATCTGATCCAGGTGCTGGTGATCAATTCCGATCTCAAGGCGACGACGGTCGACCAGTTGATTGCGACCTCGCGCGAGAAGCCCGGCACGCTCTCATATCTCACGGCGTCCATCCCTTGCGTGGTCTACATGGACAGCCTGAAGAAAGACAAAGGCGCCGACTGGGTGCGCGTGCCGTTCAAGGGCGGCGGCGAGGCGACCAACGCGATTCTCGGCGGCTCGACTCCGATCGGGCTGCTCGGGCTCGGCAACGTCATCTCGAACATCCGCGCCGGCAAGATGACGGCGCTGGCGCTGGTCAACAACATCCGTACGCCGCTTTTGCCGGAGACGCCGACGCTGGCCGATCTCGGCTACAAGGGCGCGCCGTCGCAGACCTGGTATGGGCTGTTCGCGCCCGCCGGCACGCCGCGGCCGATCATCGACAAGATCGCCGGCGAAGTGAAACGCGTGTTCGCCGACAAGGAGTTCGTCGAGAAATACGTGATCAGCCGCGGCCAGGTGCCGGCGATCAACACGCCGGAAGAGTTCGCCGCGGAAATCAAGGCCGATCGCGCCGCCGCCGCGCAGGTGGTGAAGGCCTCCGGTTTGCAGCCGCAGTAATGGCGACCCTCGCACCCCTCGACAGGCTCGAGATCCAGGTCCTGGTCGATAACGCGACCGACGGCCTGTCGTCGACGCCTTCGAATGTCGAGAGCGAGTTCAACTTCGCGGCGCGACGCGGTTTGCGCTCCTCGTCCGGGCGCTGCCTGTGCTGTGCGGTGCATGGGTTCTCCGCACTGCTGACTGCGACGCGGGGCGGCAGCAGCCACAGCGTGCTTTTCGACAGCGGTCCGGAGGATTTCGCCTTCGAGCGCAATTGCACCCGGCTTGGGGCCGATCTCGGCAAGGTCGAGAGCATCGTGCTCTCGCACGGGCATTGGGATCATTCCGGCGCGATGTTCACCGCGCTTAACGCGATCCGCGCGCGCAACGGCAAGCGCCCGGTGCCCTATTACGCGCATCCGGGCATGTTCAGCCCGCGCGCGATGCGGCTGCCGGATGGCGGGTTGCGCTTGATGGACGACGTGCCGGCTATTGCCGATCTCAGTTCCCTCGGTGCCGATGTGGTCAGCACGACCGAGCCGCAGTCGTTCCTCGACGACATGTTTTACGTCAGCGGCGAGATTCCGCGCGTCACGCCCTTTGAGCGCGGGCTGCCGGGCCAGGTCCGCAGGACCGCCGACGGGCAATGGGAACCGGATGAATTGCTGATGGACGAGCGCTGGCTGGCGGTGAACGTTAAGGGAAAAGGCGTCGTGGTGCTGAGCGCCTGCTCGCACGCCGGCATCGTCAACGTGCTCAAACACGCGCGTGCGACGTTTCCGGATCAGCCGCTGCACGCGGTGATGGGCGGCCTGCATCTTTCCGGGGTGAACGAGGAGATCATCCCGCAGACCGTGCAGGCGATGGCCGATTTCAATCTGACGCAAATTGCCGCCGGCCACTGCACCGGCTGGCGCGCCATCGCAGCGCTGTCGGCGGCCTTCGGCGACAAGGTGCTGGCGCCTTCGGCGGTCGGCAAGCGATACACTTACTGATATAAAATGTCCGCTAGTGAGGAATGCCCCATGCGCCAATCCGTATTCTTGAGCCTCCTCGTCGCGGCGGCGGCAGTTTTGTCAGTTGCGGCACTCGCCCAGCCTGGCGAAAGGGCGGCGGGGCGTCGGTTGGCGACGGAGCTTTGCGGCGATTGTCATCAAGTTCGTCCGCCGTTCCCTTTGCTGCATCGACATCCTCCAAGCTTTGAGGACATCGCCAGACTGCCGTCCACCACCCGTCTTTCGCTGAAAGTGTTCCTGCAATCAAGTTCAAGCCATAAGCAAATGCCAAATTTTATAATCTCAAAATCGGATACGGATGACATAATCGCGTATATCCTCAGTCTGAAGCGACAGTGAGCTTCTCAGCGCGGCTCAGCGACGACGGGTTCAACGGACATCGCGTTGACATGATTGCTGTTCCCGGAGGGAACCGCGCCGCCACATTCCTGTCGAACTCAAATGGAAGTGTAAATTTCGACGTGCAGTTATTGATAACGCACATAAATAGACGTGGCCTCTTGCCACGGTTTGTAGAGAGGAGTCGAGCTAGTCCACTGGCCGGCTCTTTTTTGTTGAAACCTTCAGTTCGTGCGGATTGCCATGCCAACCACTCAAAAGGTGTTGCATGCGAAAAGATCAAATACTTCCCCAGCAACGGATTATCGGCCGTCCGTTTTGTGAACTCTGTAAGTCACAGATGTGGCTCGCCTGCATTGAGCCGGATGAGGCAGATCACGACAAACGAACTTTTGAATGCCCGGCATGCCCAAATGTCACGGTACGGATTGTAAAGTATCGGTCGGAAGCTAAACCACCGCACACTGGCCTAAAATACGGCTAGATTGGATGTGGCTCCACTTAACTGCGTTTGGTGTTTGTGCGGAGGCATCGACCATTGATTTAGGTCAATGTTTTCTTTGCAAATTCGCGTGACTCTTCAGATGCGCAAACACAGCGCGGCATCAAGATTCAAATAGATTTCCAAATGCAGCACACGTCGGCAGCTTTCAAAGATGTGCGGGGCCACGGCGCGGCGCTGCAATGCATCGGCGAGCAATCGCATCACGCGTCGGGCAGTGGTGTTTGGCTTGAGCATGCTGTTGGCGGCCTGCTCTGTTTCAGATTTCGATATCATCGAGCAGGGACGTTTTGGAAATTCTGGTTTCGACTCTCGCTATGGCGAAGTCGTTGACAGTGGCTTCAGAATACCCGCTGTGGATTTAACCGAGGTCGATCGAAACCTGCTGCGCTCTGTTGTTCGATATAACGGCCCGTATCGTCCGGGAACGATTGTTGTGGATGTTGAAAGCCGCCGTCTGTATCTCGTGGTCGAAAACGGATCGGCGATCAGGTACGCGATTGGCGTGGGACGAGAAGAAGCGCTGAATTTTCGAGGCTCTGCTGTGATTGGCAGGAAATCGGAATGGCCCGCCTGGACGCCTACCGAAAGCATGATCGAGCGCATCCCAAAATACGCCAGATATGCCGGTGGCATGCCCGGAGGGATTGGCAATCCTCTCGGCGCTCGCGCGCTCTATCTGTATCGAGATGGTCATGATACCTATTTCCGCATCCACGGCACGAACGAACCGGACTCAATTGGAAAAGCGGTTTCGAGCGGATGCATCCGCATGCTTAATCAGGATGCCATCGATTTATATGCACGAGTGCCGATTGGTGCTCCGGTGATCGTGCTGCAGCAATCCTCGAAAATCAGCGGCTGACAATGCAACGTCCGCTTGGGTCATGAGCGGACTTGAGCGTGCTAACCGCGTCGAGGTCCGCTTTGCGTGAGCCGCAAAACCCTGATCAATGAAAAAACATCTGATATATGGTGAAAATAACTTCCAGCAGGATAAGAGCGATAATAATTCGCTCCAGGCGCAGCGAACGTTCAGTGTTAATGATATCCGCCAGGGCCTGTCCCGTGTTGGAGATAACGGTCAGCTTTCGCGTCAAGAGATCGGCGCGCTCTTTTAATTCATACTCATCCTCAAGCCGCGCATAAAACCGTTCCAGGTCCGGCCGCTCCCAAAGTATGTCGGGCTTTTCTGTAACTGCAACGAGACCCGACATGCGTTGCTGCACCAGCAATGCATTTCCAATGTGTTTCAAGATCGCCCGACGGCCACCCGGGGTGCGCCCATGTTCCGCTAACTCGCGCGCCAGAGGTTCGATAACATCGAAGACGGCACTCACATCCCGTTCGTCATGTGCCAGGATCAGGTTGGTCGCTATGGCGTCCGCAATGATAAGCACATGTTCCGGCAAAAGCGCTTTGAGCGATATCGTGCCGGCAGGGGTGATCTGCTCGTCTTTGTCTGGCGCGATCTCGACTTGCGCCGATTCTTCCTCGCGCGTCACAAAACGCCCGATGACGCGTCCCTCGAGACTCCGCAATATTTCGTCTTCTTCCTGGGAGGTCATGCCAAAAAGAACAGCAACGCCGTAGCGGAAGAGCACTGCAAATGAGCCCCCTTCGATACGAAAGGCCAGGGGGGTGGTTGACAGAACCTCGTGACGTTCGAGTCCCGTGGTATCGATGCGATCGCCCAGCAAAAAGGCTTTGACGCTGATCCGGGTGTTGTTTTGGCTCGACAATTTTTCACCAAACAAGAAATGTCGTGCAAAGCCGTACGCGCGTACTTTAACTCATGAACACCGCTTTGGGTCATGAGCGGGCATTTTGCATTGCAAGCGTCATCTGGCGCTTCGCAACCTCCAGCAGAATCTCCGTCAGCCGGTCGGGCTCGTCGATCATGATGTGGTGTCCGCAGTTCACCTCATAGGTGCGCCACGACGGGTCTGCCTTTGTACGCGCGTAAAACTTGTCGAACGACACGTTCGGATAGCCGACGGCGCGGATGTAGGCTTTCTTCGCGATGCGATCGCGCGCGCCGGAGAGCGTGATCTTTTCGAGAAACGTGCCGATCGGCTGCGGGTTGGCGACCATCGCATCCGTCGTAGGGTCTTGCTCATCAGAAATTGTACGCCAGGCCCACACTGACGCCGTGCGCCCAAAAGTCGGAGCTATCTGCTCTGGGCGCTGGCCGCGCGGTGCCGACCAAAGTGCCGGGCGGAAGCTGCGTCGGGTTCACGGTGGTGTCGATGACCCCGCCGGGGCGCACCACCCCGGTCCAATATGTAAAATTGTAACCTACGACTGCGCGAAGTTGAGGCGAAAATTGATAACCGATGCGCGCGTCGAGTTCAGGGACCACGGAAAATCGTTCATTGTTGAAGTTGCCCATATTGGTAGGTAAGGCCAACAAACCTCCAGACGCAGTGGTCGTGATACCGCCGACGGTAACCGCCGTTGATCCATTGACCGCAATGTTCGTAAAGGTTGCGCCCAACGCCACCTTGGCAAGCCACTCGAACCGCCATGGGCCGCTGGCGATCCGGCCGGTGACACCGAGATCAAGCCCATGAAAGTCATTGCGCGTTTCAAATTGGTCGCTCACGGCGAAGGTTGTAGCGAGCTGGGCGGCATTTACAGACGACGAAATTCCGAGTTCGTCGCGCAAATGTAAATACCGGTAACCGATGATGCCGGTGATGGGACCAATGACGCACGCCTCACAAAGCTGCTTGCGGAAAGCGATGCCTGCGCCAAGCAGACGGGACGTTTCGTTCGCGGACACTTGTCCGGCCACGATGCCAGGAGAGGCAATCAACTCCGCATCTTGAGCATTAATTGCAGTGTTGAAAAACGGCCGCGCCAAGAGCGGCGTTCCGCTGGATGACGCAAAGAAATTCGTCGAGGCATTCTCCAGACCAAAGAAATGCGCCTCAATACCCATGCTTCTTGTCGGGTCGAGCCAGTACCCAGCACGCACGCGCACTCCTGAACGCCAATCTTCGTTGACGGTCGATTGACCGAACAACACTGAGGTTCCGGGTGTACCAAGGATGCCGGTGACGCCAGTCGTGACCAAGGCAGGCAGTCCGTCGCCTTTAGTTTGCCAGTACAGATATTCCGCTTCTGCCCAGAAACTGCCGCCTGCATGCGGTGGCGGTGCTGGTGCCTTCACCGGCATGTCGGCCGCGGAGGCAATCTGTGTGTTTACAACGATGGAAACGATCGAAACTAATGTAAGCGACAAACGACGCATAACCCGCCCCTTGCGTTTTTGACGCGGAAGCAGGGTACCGGGCTATGCACCAAAGACGAAGGGGCGTTCATCGCTCGCGCCACAAATTTCGGCGCTGTGACAATCATGTCACGCTAAGATGCCGCCATCACATCGCACCGATTATTCGTTCGTTTTTCGCAGTCTTGCAATCAGATAACTTCGATCAAAATTTCCGTCAGCCGCCCAGGCGCGTCGATCATGATGTGGTGTCCGCAATTCACTTCATAGGTGCGCCACGACGGATCGGCTTTCGCGCGTTCGTAAAACTTGTCGAACGACACGTTCGGGTAGCCCACCGCGCGGATGTAGGTCTTCTTGGCAATGCGATCGCGCGCGCCGGAGAGCGTGATCTTTTCGAGAAACGTGCCGATTGGCTGCGGGTTGGCGAGCGAATCCGCCCAGGCGCGGTCCTTTTCGTTCATGCGGAAGGCGGCCGCGTCGCGCACCGGCACGGTCGCTTCGCCGCGCGCCTGCGCGCCGCGGATGATCTCCTGCACCGCCGGCTGCACGATGTCGACGAGCGCATTGCCGTCATCGGGAACAAAGGCGTCGAGAAAGACGATGGAGCGGATCTTGCGGGGAATGACTTCGGCGACACCGGAAATGACGAAGCCGCCATAGGAATGGCCGACCAGCACGATGTCGTTGAGGCTCTCATATTTAACGACGCCGAGCACGTCGGCGATATGCAGCGAGAGATCGACGCCCGGGTGCAGCTGGTGCACGCGCTCGCCGAGGCCGGTGAGCGTGGGTGTAAAGACACTGTGTCCGCGCGAACGCAGCCGGTCGGCGACGCGGCGCCAGTGCCAGCCGCCGCCCCAGGCGCCGTGGACGAGGACGAAGGTTGTTGAATCCGTTGGCACGGTGGGCTCCCGCGAACATGTTGTTTCTCACGCTGCTTTCAGCTTGTCATGGCCGGGCATAGCCGTCCAAAGGACGGCGTGCTTTCGCACGCCTATGTCCCGGCCATCCATGAGGCTGCTCGGCAAGCAGGGCCGTAAGGACCATACCTGTTGCCGCTCATCATGGATGCGCGGGTCAAGCCCGCGCATGACCCGCGCATGAGGAAGGAGGGGCTGTTCCCGCTTCCACAGCCGCGGGCACGCCTGTGGAAAAGCAGGAAAGGGCTTGAAACGGTGGCCCTGTGAGCCGGTTTCCGGCATCAGCCCAGAAACTCCCGTTTCGCGGGCCTATGATCGGCGACCGATTTGGTCCGACCCCCATGCGCTTCACGTCCCAGTTTCTCGACGAGCTGAAGGCCCGCCTTCCGGTGTCGGAGGTCGTCGGCCGGCGTGTGAAGCTCGTGCGCGCGGGCCGCGAGTTCAAGGGCCTGTCGCCGTTCAACAAGGAGAAGACGCCATCCTTCTTCGTGAACGACCAGAAGCAGGCCTGGTTCGATTTCTCCTCGGGCAAGAATGGCAGCATCTTCGACTTCGTGATGGAGAGCGAAGGCGTGAGCTTTCCGGAAGCCGTCGAACGCCTCGCGCAGATGGCCGGCGTGCCGTTGCCCAAGGTCTCGCACGAGGACGAGGCGCGCGATGCGCGCCGCAAGACGCTGCATGACGTGATGGAGCTCGCGGCGAAATTCTTCCAGGACACACTCGCCTCGAGAAACGGCGCCAAGGCGCGCGGCTATCTCGCCGACCGCGGGCTCGATTCCGCGACGCAGCTCAAGTTCCGGCTCGGTTATGCGCCGCCCGAGCGCTTCGCGCTCAAGGAGCATCTCGGCTCGCACGGCATTCCCGTCGAGGACATGGTCGAGACCGGCCTGCTGATCTCCGGCGACGACATTCCGGTGCCGTTCGATCGCTTCCGCGACCGCGTGATGTTCCCGATCACCGATCTGCGCGGCCGCGTCATCGCCTTCGGCGGCCGCGCGCTGGAGAAAGATGCACAGGCGAAATATCTCAACTCGCCGGAGACGCCGCTCTTCCACAAGGGCGGCACGCTCTACAACATCGCCGCCGCGCGCCAGGCCGCACACGCAGGCAAGTCTACGCAGTCTGCGCAGGAAAATGCCGCGCCGCTGATCGCGGTCGAAGGCTATATCGACGTCATCGCGATGGTGAATGCCGGCTATCCCGCAACCGTCGCGCCGCTCGGCACGGCGTTGACCGAAGACCAGCTTGGCCTGCTCTGGAAGATGGCGGACGAGCCGATTCTCTGCTTCGACGGCGACAGCGCCGGCCTGCGCGCCGCCTATCGCGCCGTCGATCTGGCGATGCCGCGGCTCAAGCCCGGCAAGAGCCTGAAGTTCGCTTTGCTGCCGCAGGGGCAGGACCCGGACGACCTTGCGCGCTCGGGCGGGCGCGAGGCGATCGCCGATGTCATCGGCGCTTCCCGCCCGCTCGCCGGGATGCTGTGGGCGCGCGAGACGGAAGGGCATACCTTCGACACGCCGGAGCGGCGTGCGGCGCTCGAAGCGCGCGTCAACGAGGTCACCGCGACAATCGCCGACGAAGCGGTGCGGCGCTATTACCGGCAGGATTTCAACGCGCGACTCGCGCAGTTCTTCGCGCCGCCGCAGGCGCAACGCGGAGCGCGCGAAACGAATTGGCGCGAGCCGCGTGGCGGCGGCAACTGGCGCGAGCGCCGCAACAATGACTGGCCGCGCCGCGATGCGCCGCGCACCGGAGGCAGGGCGGGGCCTTACGTCGTGGTGAGCCGGGAGCTTGCAGCGGGCCCGGTGCATCGCGGCCACCGCACGATGGTGCCGCGGCGCGAGGCGCTCATATTACTGGCGGCGCTCAACCACCCCTGGCTGCTGCACGACCACCTCGAGGAGCTTGCCTCGCTCGAGTTCCGCCATGCCGACGCCGAGCGGCTGAAGGCGGCGCTGATCGACATCGCCGCTCATAATTCGGCCCATGCCGCGGCGCTCGACCCCGAGGCGCTCAAGGCCGAGCTCGCCGCCCGCGACTTCGCCGCGGTGATGGACCGGATCGCCGGTGCCATCACCACCCCGGCGGTCTGGGGCGCCGCCCCGGAGGCCGGCCCGGACGATGTTTTGGTGACCTGGCAGCAGCTGGTCGCCTTGCATCGGCAATGGCACTCCCTAACTAAGGAGCTCAAGGACGCCGAGCAGGCGCTGGGCCAGGATGCAAGCGAAGCCAATTACTTACGGTTGCGCGACGTCAAAGCCCGCCTCTCGCGGGTGGACGGCACCGAGGCGCTTATTGAAGGCTTCGGAGCCTCTTCCGGTCGGGGCGTTCGTAGCTTATGAGGTCACGCCGCCGGGGGCCTATGAGTTCGGGCGGCGCGGAAGTTCCAGAACCGGCTTGGAATAAAGGTCGATTCCGGCGGTATTGGTTGTGGTTAATCGGAGCTTAGCGGGTTCCGACGAGACTGGGGACCTGATTCGGGGCTACGCCTTCACGGCGCGGCCCTTTTTGGCCGTCGAGCCGAGGGGCGACGCGCCAGAATGAAGTCGGGCCAAGGAATGACCTTGACGGTCAGGAGAGGCGGAATGGCGAAAACGGCGAAGGCGACGCAGGCGAAAGAAAAAGAAGAAGCCCCGGAAAAGGAAGAAGGCGCGCCCGATACGCCGCTGCCGCTTCTCGATCTCTCCGATGCCGGCGTCAAGAAGATGATCAAGGCCGCCAAGAAGCGCGGCTACGTGACCATCGACCAGATCAACCAGGTGATGCCCTCCGGCGAGGTCTCCTCCGACCAGATCGAGGACATCTACGCGATGCTCAACGAGATGGGCATCAACGTCGTCGAGACCGAGGAGGCCGACAACGACGCCGAGGACAAGGACGAGGCCGCCGACGACGACGACGAGGATACCGGCACCGAGGTCGTCGAGACCAAGGCGAAGTCGCTCGCGACGACCGAGAAGAAAGAGCCTTCCGAGCGCACCGACGATCCCGTGCGCATGTATCTGCGCGAGATGGGCTCGGTCGAGCTGCTCTCGCGCGAGGGCGAAATCGCCATCGCCAAGCGCATCGAGGCCGGCCGCGAGGCGATGATCGCGGGCCTCTGCGAAAGCCCGCTCACCTTCCAGGCCATCATCATCTGGCGCGACGAGCTCAACGAGGGAAAAGTCTTCCTCCGCGACATCATCGACCTTGAAGCGACCTATGCCGGCCCCGACGCGCAGAAGATGCAGGTGCCGGTGATCATCGGCCCCGACGGCAAGCCGGTGCCGCAGGCTGTCGGCACGCCCGTTCCGGGCGCGCCGCACCTCCAGGTCGTGCAGACGCCGGCGCCGCCCTCCGCGCCCGCCGCCGCGACCCCGTTCAAGGCGCCCGCCGGCGACGGCGGAGAGGAGCCGAAGGATCCCGGCGAGGCCGCGGCCGAGAGCGATTACGACGAAGACGAGATGGAGAATTCGCTGTCGCTCGCCGCCATCGAGGCCGAGCTCAAGCCGAAAGTGGTCGAGACCTTCGACACCATCGCGGACTCGTTCAAGCGCCTGCGCCGCCTGCAGGAGCAGGACATCGAATTCCGCCTGAAGAACTCCTCGCTCTCGCCGGCGCAGGAGCGCAAGTACAAGAAGCTCAAGGAAGAGATCATCTCCGAGGTGAAGTCGCTGCGGCTCAACCAGGCGCGCATCAACTCGCTCGTCGAGCAGCTCTACGACATCAACAAGCGCCTCGTGTCGAACGAAGGCCGGCTGATGCGCTTGGCCGAAAGCTACGGCGTCATCCGCGAGGATTTCCTCAAGCAGTATATGGGCGGCGAGCTCGACCCGCGCTGGCTCAACCGCGTCTCCAAGCTGTCGGCGAAAGGCTGGAAGAGCCTGGTCGCCAAGGAGAAGGACCGCATCAAGGAGATCCGCTCGCTGGTGCACGACCTTGCCGCGCAGACCGGCGTCGAGATCGGCGAGTTCCGCAAGATCGTGCACATGGTGCAGAAGGGCGAGCGCGAGGCGCGCCAGGCCAAGAAGGAGATGGTGGAGGCCAACCTGCGCCTCGTCATTTCCATCGCCAAGAAATACACCAACCGCGGCCTGCAGTTCCTCGACCTGATCCAGGAAGGCAACATCGGCCTGATGAAGGCGGTCGACAAGTTCGAGTACCGCCGCGGCTACAAGTTCTCGACCTACGCGACCTGGTGGATTCGCCAGGCGATCACCCGCTCGATCGCCGACCAGGCGCGCACCATCCGCATCCCGGTGCACATGATCGAGACGATCAACAAGATCGTGCGCACCTCACGGCAGATGCTCAACGAGATCGGCCGCGAGCCGACTCCGGAGGAGCTGGCCGAGAAGCTCGGCATGCCGCTCGAGAAGGTGCGGAAGGTACTGAAGATCGCCAAGGAGCCGCTCTCGCTGGAGACGCCCATCGGCGACGAGGAGGATTCGCATCTCGGCGATTTCATCGAGGACAAGAATGCGATCCTGCCGATCGACGCGGCGATCCAGTCGAACCTGCGCGAGACCACGACGCGCGTGCTGGCGTCACTGACGCCGCGCGAGGAGCGCGTGCTGCGCATGCGCTTCGGCATCGGCATGAACACCGACCACACGCTGGAGGAAGTCGGCCAGCAGTTCTCGGTCACCCGCGAGCGCATCCGCCAGATCGAGGCCAAGGCGCTGCGGAAGCTGA
>CAVQYD010000006.1:0-55114 GCA_963718035.1 uncultured Alphaproteobacteria bacterium
CTCGCAGTCGAGCGTAAAATCATCAAATGAAAACAACACGTTGTCGCCCGCAAAATGACGCGGCGATATATAACTCACGCGTGTATTGATGAGAAATCAATCTCGCCTCAATGGCTTATCAATGCTTCCGCAACGACGCCGGAAAACAGCCTTGTCATGGTGATGGCTCACACAAGCCGTGAGCCATCATGTTTCGACTGCGACGAACCAGGCTGTGGAATTGGCTCCTGCGACGCGTCGCCGCGCTGCGCGCCTGGGCCGATGCGGCCGGCGCGCGCAAAGCCATTTCGCATCAACCGCTTTCATTGAATTGGCGGGCTCTTATGCCGCCCCTTCCGGCACGCCGGCCTTGCGCAGTCCCTCATAGTAGCGATCTGCGCCCATATCGCGGCTAAATGGATGCATGTCGCGCACGAAGGCGACCGAGAAATTCGGTCGCATCCGCGTCAACTCGGCGAGATAACGCCGCGCCTCGTCTTCGCGTCCCAATTGTCCCAATGCCGCGATGAGAACTGCGTAGCGCGACCACTGGAAGCTTGGTTGCGCCAAAGCCCGCAGCGCAAAACGCACCGCGGCTTCATCTTCACCGACAAGATATTTGGCCTCGGCGAGCCGTGCGAGATACGAGCCCATATTGGGGTCCTGCGGGCTGAGCCGGATCGCGGATTCCAGATGCGGAAAGGCCTCGTGCGGTTTTCCCGAAAACACGAAAGCGGCGCCGAGGCCGTAGTGTGCAAGCGCGAGGCTCGGATTAAGATCCAGAGCGAGCTCGAGCTCGGAAATGGCTGCCGCATATTCTCGTCGCAGATAGCGCGTGCGCCCCAGCGTGCAGTGCGCCCCTGCGTCGTCGCGGTCGAGTGCAACGGCCTTTTGCGCGAACTCGATGGCGCGTTCGCGATTGTGGGCGACCGATTCGGCGAATCCGTAGACAACTTCGTAATAGTAGGCCTCGGCGGTGGCGGAATAGGCAGGCCCGAGCTCAGGGTCGATCGCAATTGCCGCGGCAAACTGCTTGCGTGCTTCGACGAGGTCGTCCTGCGTATAGCGATAGAGATGAATCATGCCGCGCTGATAAGTGCTCCACGCATCGATGCTGTCGCGGTGTTTCACGCGCGCTCTTTCGCGCTCGGCACGGCCAAGCTCCGGCTCGATGCCGCCGACGATTGTCTGCGTGATGTCATCCTGGACGGAAAAGATATCGGCCAGCGCGCGATCGTAGCTCCTGGCCCAGACGCTGCTGCCATTGCTGCCGTCGATGAGCTTGGCGGTCACTCGAATACGATCCCCGGCGCGGCGGACGCTGCCCATCAGGATGTATCGCACGCCAAGCTCGCGAGCGATGTCGTTGGGATCGATGTTCCTGCTCTTGTACGCAAAGGCGGAGCCACGCGCGATGACAAAGAACCAGCGCACGCGCGACAACGCGGTGATGATTTCCTCGGTCACGCCATCCGCGAAGGAATCATCTGCCGCGTCGCCGCTCATGTTGCTGAAGGGCAGGACCGCAATGGACGGCTTTTGTGGAAGCGCGAGGGCGGGATTGGCCTCCACGTCCGTCATTTGCCCTGCAGTGTCCGTGGCCTCGATCGACCGCGACAAAGCGAAAGCCTTTTCTTGCAAAGGTGCGAATGCAGGATTGCTTCTCGCCGGTGTCGCCAATGGCCTTGCGTACTGCATTGATCCGGCTGGTCAGTGTTGATTCGGAGACAATGCGGCCAGCCCAGACCGAGGCAATCAGATCATCTTTGCTGACAACGCGATCACGATTTTCGATGAGATAAACGAGGATATCGAAAACCTGTGGCTCGAGAGCGACCGGTACGTCGCCTGCACGCAGCTCCCGACGCTGGCAGTCCAACACATAATTATTGAATAAAAACAGCACGTTGTGCCCCACTAACGGCCGTCAACTCATACAGACGCGGCGTCTAAAGCGAAATCAAGACTTCCTCAAGAACAAATCAAGCCGGACTCAAAGTCTTTGGACCGGAAAGGGCGCATCCATGCTGCCGAAAACGAATGGAGCATGTGATGGAATTGCACACGATCAGACGCTTCGGGGTTGATATCTACAATTATCGCAAGGAAGCGCTGGCCCTCCGCGCGCAAACCAGAACGGAATTCTTCCGGATCGCGGGCCGCGTGTTCCGCCCGGTGATTCTTGCAATCATCGCCGCGTATCTGTCCATGCGCGTAATCGCTCCGACGCCTGCGGCGGCCGAAACACCCGAGGTGATTGCCGCCCATGGCGAAGTGCTGGTGACGACTGCACATGCAACGGGTGCGCAAGTCTATGAATGCAAGACGGATGCTGACGGCAAATTGACCTGGCAGTTCCGCGAGCCGATTGCGACGCTGATGATCGGCGGTAAGTCCGTCGGACGTCATTTTGCCGGGCCGGTTTGGGAAATGGCGGACGGCAGCGCGGTGAGCGCAAAGGTTTCCGCCCAGGCACCCGGCGCCAGCTCGAACGATATTCCGCTTCTGCGGCTCGATGTTGCGGCCCGGCACGGATCCGGACTTCTCAGCGGGATTACGACAATCCAACGTTTGAACACCCACGGCGGCCGCGCCGACGCGGCCTGCGATGCGCCGGCGAACATTCCTGAGCGTGCCTTACAGCGCGGACTACGCTTTCTACAAGAAGGCCGCCGCCGACGCGCGATCTCATTGACCGCAGCTGTCATCCAATCAGAGGACGCAATGCAAATACAGGTCACTAATATCCATCGCCGCAGTAACGGCACCGTCGATACCGATGTCTATCGACGCAAGGCCTTTCTGTTGCGGCGGGAGACCACAAATCAAATCTTGCGCCGGTTGGGACGCTCTGTCCTGCCGCGGGTGATTGGCGCTATCGCGATCCTCGTGAGCTACGTCCTGCTGTTGCCACGCAATCCGTTGCCGCAAGGCGCAGGCTCGACGTTCGCGCCAGCCAAGGTCTCTCTGCTGCCCGATTCACTGAGAACGCCAAAGTCGAATCACCGCAGTCAATAGGAGATGTTCATGGGAAAACTCGTCGCATTTTTGTATGGCATCGTGGCCTATCTCGCCTTCGCGATTGTCATTGTCTACGCCATCGGCTTCGTCTGCGGATTGGTGGTGCCGAAAACGATCGACTCCGGTCCCGCCGGGCCGCTCGTTGAATCCATTATTATCAATCTCGTGCTGATGACGATTTTCGCCCTGCAACACAGCGTCATGGCGCGGCCTCAGTTCAAGAACTGGTGGACGACGATCGTCCCGAAATCTGTCGAGCGCAGCACCTTCGTGCTATTTTCAAGCCTCGCGCTTGCGCTCGTGTTCTGGCAGTGGCGGCCGATTCCCGGCGTAGTGTGGGAGGTCAAGGAGCCCACGATTGCCGCGTCACTTCTGTATCTCGGATTGTTCGGCTGGGTGCTGGTCTTCATCAGCACCTTCATGATCAATCACTTCGAGCTGTTCGGGCTGCATCAGGTCGCCAACAATCTCGCCGGCAAGCCGATGCCGCCGGTGAAATTCAAGACACCGATGCTGTACAACGTCGTCCGTCATCCTATCTATCTCGGCTTCATCATCTTCGTCTGGGCGACACCCGTGATGACGGCCGGCCACCTGCTGTTTGCCTCGGTCGTGACGGCTTACATCTTTGTCGGGATCGCGCTCGAGGAACATGACCTGATTGCCGTGTTCGGCGACGAGTATCGCCGCTACCGGCAGCGGGTGGCGATGATCGTTCCCTTCATCGGACGATCGTCCTGAGCTAACGGGGCCGGCGGGCGGCGGATTCCCCTAACCGAAGGTTGTCCCCGCAACCCCGCCGCTGCCGGTCTCGTTTCACCCGCAACCTGTCCTCTGCTAACGTCGGCTGACGCGCAGCAGAGGACAGTTCTATGGCCGTGAGTGAGGTCGCCGGGCGGGGGCGCAATGCCGGCGCAATCAAGAAAACCGTGACCGCGCTGACGGCGGCTTTCGGAAATCGTGTGGTGACGTCGCAGGCCGTGCGCGAGCAGCACGGCAATACCGTCACCTGGATCGCCAACCAGCCGCCCGACGCCGTCGTTTTTCCGCAGAGCACCGAAGAGGTGCAGCAGATCGTGCGGATCTGCGCGGAAAACGGCGTCGCGATGATTCCCTATGGCGTCGGCACCTCGCTCGAAGGGCACGTCAACGCACCGGTCGGCGGCGTGTCGATCGATTTCCGCGATATGAACAAAGTGCTTGCCGTGCATGCCGAGGATCTCGACTGCGTGATCGAGCCCGGCATCACCCGCAAGGCCCTCAACGAGCAGCTGCGCGACAGCGGGCTGTTCTTCCCGATCGATCCTGGTGCCGACGCGTCTCTCGGCGGCATGGCGGCGACGCGCTGCTCGGGCACCAATGCGGTGCGCTACGGCACGATGAAGGACAACGTCCTCGCCCTCAAGGTCGTACTGGCAAATGGCGAGGTGATCGATACCGCCCGCCGCGCGAAGAAGACGGCGGCGGGCTACGACCTCACCCGGCTGATGGTCGGATCGGAAGGCACGCTCGGTGTCATTACGCAATTGACGTTGAAGCTTTCCGGCATTCCGGAAGCGATCTCCGGCGGAATTTGTCCATTTCCGTCCGTGGAAGCGTGCTGCAATACCGCAATTCACACAATTCAGTCCGGCATCCCGGTGGCGCGGATCGAACTGCTCGATGCGCTGCAGGTGAGGGCGGTCAACCTGCATTCCAAGCTCGGGCTGGCGGAAACGCCGATGTTGTTCCTTGAATTTCACGGCACCGAGGCATCGGTCGCCGAGCAATCAAAGCGTTTCGGTGAGATCGCGGCGGAATTCGGCGGCGGTCCCTTCACCTGGACGACGCGGCCGGAGGAGCGCACCAAATTGTGGGAGGCGCGCCATCACGCGGCACTGTCGAACTTTGCGCTGCGGCCGGGCGCCGCAATGGTTCCGACCGATGTTTGCGTGCCGATTTCGCGGTTGGCGGAATGCGTCACCGAAACGCAACGCGACATTGCGGAAAGCCGCATTCTTGCGCCGATCGTCGGCCACGTCGGCGACGGTAATTTTCATCTGACGCTTCTTGTCGACATGGACGATGCCGATGAGGTCAGGCGCGCCAAGGCCCTTTCGGAACGGCTGGTCGAACGCGCGCTTGCGATGGACGGGACCTGCACTGGCGAGCATGGGGTCGGGCAAGGGAAAATGAAGTATCTGGTAGCCGAGCACGGCGCGGCCGCGCTGGCGGTCATGGCCTCGATCAAGCGCGCCCTCGATCCGCAGAACATCATGAACCCGGGTAAGATCGTCGCACTGAGCTGAGACCTGCGCGCGTCTCGCTGAATTGGCCCGGCAAATGTTCCGCGACACAGATTTGCCGACAAGAGCGGCAAATCTGGCCTATATTTCATTGAACGTGAGCGCGAACGGATGCCGGACGCGGTCTGGCGCTGGAGTTCGCGTTGCAAACCACACTGCTCGGATTGGCGATTGCGATCATCCTGGCGCTCGTCGCGGCGCTGGTAGGACCGCTGCTGCTCGACTGGGGCAGTCATCGCACTCTGTTCGAAGCTGAGGCGAGCCGGCTGATCGGTGTCAATGTGCGTGTGACGGGCGGCATCGACGCGCGGTTGCTGCCGTCGCCGCGTCTCACGCTGCACGATATCCAGATCGGCGATGGCAGCGAAACGATCCGCGCTCGTTCGCTCGGCGTCGAATTCGCGCTCGGCCCGCTCATGCGCGGTGAATGGCGTGCCGCCGAGCTTCATGTTGTCGGGCCACAGGTTCGTCTGGGCCTGGATTCATCCGGGCGATTGCTGGCGCCGAATCTGGCGATGACTTTCAAGCCGGACGAATTGTCGATCGACCGGCTCAGCATCGAAGACGGCACGGTTGTGCTCGCCGACACGGCCAGCGGCACAAGCCTCACGCTCGGACGGGTTTGGTTCAATGGAGAAGCGCGGTCACTTGTCGGCCCGGTGAAGGGCGAGGGGGCGGTCACGGTCGCGGGCGCGCTTTATCCCTACCGGCTTGCTTTGGGCCGCGTTAGCGAGGCGGGTACGCTCAAGCTGCATCTCAACGTGGATCCCATTGATTATCCACTCAATTTCGAGGCCGATGGCACCCTGGCGGTTGCCGGCAACATGCCGGGATTCGACGGAACCCTCGGCCTGGCGCGGCCGGTCGGCATGGGCCTGCGCAGGCCAGGGCCTGACGCCGGCGATGTCACCCAGCCGTGGCGCGTCGGCGGGAAGATCAAAGCAACGGCGCAGTCGGCGCTGATGCAGGACGTCGAATTCCAGTACGGCTCAGAGGAACAGGGGTTCCGGCTGACCGGCGTGGCCGACTTCAAATTCGGCGCGAGGCCACGGTTCAACGGGGTCTTGTCCGGACGGCAGATCGATGTCGACCGCGCTGTTTCCGGGGGAGGTGCTGGGAAACAGACGCCTGCGGCCGTGATACGCCAGCTTGTTGCGCTCGGAACAAGCGCATTCCGCACATCGCTGCCGGTACAGCTTGGCATCGGCATCGATCAGGTGACTCTCGGCGGCAACGGCTTGCAGAATCTGCGCGGCGATATCACCAGCAATGCAAGCGGATGGAGCCTCGATCGTCTGGAATTCCGCGCGCCGGGTCTGACCCAGGTGCGGCTCAGCGGGCGTCTCGCCGTCGGCAATGACGGCGTTGCTTTTTCGGGGCCGGCACAAATCGACTCGTCTGATCCGAGGGCGCTGGCGCTCTGGCTCGAAGGGCGGGGCGATACCACGCAAGGCGATATTCGTCCGTTGAGCCTGCACGGCGATGTCACGCTTGCCAGCGATAGAATTGCTGTTGAGCAGCTCAAGGCCGAATTCGATCGCAGGCCTGTGACGGGTCGGCTTGGCTACACGCTCGCCTCCGCCGATCGGCCGGCGAAGCTCGACGCGGAGCTGAAGGCGCCGCAGCTTGATATTGACGCGGCGCTCGGCTTTGGCCGTGCGCTGCTCGCCGGCTCCACGCTCGAACGTCCGCGCGAGATGACGCTTGCGATCGAAATCGGGCGTGCCTCGTTCAGCGGGATCGATGCGGGAAACGCACGCGTGCATATGCATGTCGATCCGGATGGACTGCAGGTCGACCGGCTGACGATCGGTGACATCGGCGGAGGAAGCTTCAGCGCGGCGGGCCGCATCGAAACGAAGGGAAACGTGCCGCGCGGCTCATTCGCCCTCGATCTGGAAACGACGAAAGCTGCAGCGATCGCCGCGATCGCAGAAAAGGTCTTGCCGGAGCGGATCGCATCTGCCGTCAGAATTCTCGAACGGGTTGGGCGCGCAAATCTGCACGGGACGCTTGATGTCGCAGGCGACGACAAGACGTCGGCGACGGCCGCGCGGGTGGCTGTGACGGGGACGCTCGACGAACTGCGTCTCGATGCGCGTGCGCGCATCAGTGGCGATTGGCAGTCCCGCAGCGTATCCGTGGTCGAGATGAATGCGACCGTCGATGCGACGGCGGGGTCCTTGGTGAAATTTGCCAAGCTCGACGAGGTCGTCGCATCAGGCAATGGTCCGGCGCAGTTGAAGGCCAGCCTGAAGGGGCCGATCGGCGGCGACCTTACATTTGATGTTCAAGTGGCGGGGGAGGGCCTGGCGGCTAAACTCACCGGCAAGGGAAAAGTGCCTGCGACGGGCCGCATCCAGGGCGACGCTTTGGTCGAGGTGCGCGAAGCCAATCTGAAGCCGCCGCGACCGGGACCGGTTGCCGCCAGCGCGGGCCAGCTTCCGTTCAGATTGTCGTCGCGCGTTGCGCTTGCGGCGGGCGCTCTCACGTTTGACGATATCGATGCAAAATTGGGCGCCTCGACCATTCATGGCCGCTTTCGCATCGACGATGCTTCTCCTCGGCGTGTTGAAGGCGCCCTTGATGCGAATGTCGCCGATGGTGGAAGTCTGCTCGCCATTGCCATCGGCTTGCCGCGCGCCGTGAAAGATGGGCCAGGCTGGTCCTGGTCGAGCGAGCCGTTCAGCCCCGGATTGTTCGGCAGGTTTGCTGGCGAGATTGCATTCAGGTTCGGGCGCGTGGAGCTATTGCCAAATGTCAACGGACGCGACCTGCGCGGCACGGTGCGTTTCGGTGGCGACAGCATCGCGCTGGACAGCGCCGGCGAATTGGCAGGCGGCAAGCTCGCCGGCACCGTTACGTTCCGTAATGTGCAAGATGGCCTGGACGCGCATGTGAAAATGTCGCTTGCGGGTGCGGATACCGGCGCATTGTTCTCCGGTGCGGCGCGGCCGCCAGTTACCGGGTTGCTGAATCTGAGCCTGGAAGGCGAGGCGACCGGCCTGAGCGCGGTTGCGCTCGTCGGCTCTGCAAAGGGATCGGGCAAGATCGAGCTGACGGATGCCCAGTTGGCCGGCCTCGATCCACGGACTTTCGACGCCGTAACCCGTGCCGTCGATCAGGGCCTCGCGATCGAGCAGGGCCGTATTGCCGACGTCGTACGCAAGTCGATCGGCAGCGGCCGGCTATCGGTCCGACGCGCGGAATCGGCCCTGACGGTAAGCGCCGGGCAAATCCGTCTCAGCAAGCCGGCCGTCGACAGCAAGGATGCAGCGCTGTCGGTCGCCGGTGCTTTCGATCTAACCGACGGCCTGGTCGATGCACGGCTGGTGCTGTCCGGCCAGAGCGAGGCGGCCGGCGCGCGCCCGGACATCTTCATCGCCCTGAAGGGGCCGATGCCGGACGTTTCGTACAACATTGATGTTTCGGCCCTCACCGGGTGGCTCACCCTGCGAGCTGTCGAGAATCAGACAAAGCGGTTACGTGCGATCGAACCCGCCCCGCCACAACCGGCAACCCGGCCGGCGCCGAAAGTCAATCCGGCACCGCCATTGCCGGCGCCGACCGACATAAAGCCGGCGCCCAAGCCACGAAGTGTAGGCCGGCCCGCAGCGTCAGTCGGCACGCAGAACTGAGTGGATGACGCGCGCACCCGGTATATCTCGGGTATCGCTGTGCATGCTGCTGTGATCGTCGACGCTATGCACACGATAGTGGTCGAGAACGAAAAGACGTATCGCTGATGACAAATTGCCGTGACGGCGATCAGTGTCGATTGAAGCGACCAAGTCTGACAGCGTCACTTCTCTACCGGTAGCGATTTCCTTCAGTCCCTTCCAAAACGCGTCTTCAAGACTGACGCTCGTTTTGTGTCCCGCAATAACAATCGAACGTTTGACAACCGGAGATTTCATCGGCGGTCCCCTTTTTCAATCCGGCGCCGGTCGAGGTCGCGGCTGGCCTTGGCTTGCTGCGCAGCTTCGAGCTTTCGGAGATGTTTCGGCTGGCCGAAAGCCAGACGATTGGCCTGAGCAGTCTGATCACGCTTCTGCCGTTTCGCTTGCTTGCGGACGGTCCGAAGATTGATCACCTCAGCCATTCCGTGTCCTCGACGGTAACCAGCGAGTTTCAGTTCTACGTTCAGCTAACTCCGAACCATCGCCGGCAAATGCGCCCATACGTTGGCGGAAACGTGCCTTTACGGCGAACTTCACAAGATTGAACGCGACACTGCTGGGCTGTTTGAGGACAGAGTTCAATACACAGTTAGTTGATTACAAAACTCGAGCAAATGAATCCGCACGAGCATCAGTAGAAACAAACTGGGAATATCCTAGGAAACTTCGGGATTCCCAAATAATATTCTCACCCAGCCTTGCTATACTGGCGAAGACGTAAAACGTATGGCTCGCGAAACTCTACGGTAACTTTTTGCGCCCACGTCATTTGACGTAAAGAAGCCCCTCAATAGTACCGGGTTACGTTCCGCGCGCCCGCACGAATACATAAGTCCCGAATTGTGCCCGAGAGTCAGGTTGTCGATGGAACTCAGTGCGGCCTGGTCATTTTTTCTGGCCGGACGAGCCGATCAAATTCGGCCGCCGTGACGAAGCCCAGACGAATCGCTTCCTCGCGCAACGTCGTTCCATTGGCGTGCGCCGCCTTCGCGACCTGAGCGGCCCTGTCATATCCGATTTTCGGGGAGAGGGCGGTGACGAGCATGAGAGAGCGCTCCATCAGTTCGCGGATGCGCGCTTCGTTGGCGCGAATTCCGACGACGCAATTGTCGGTGAAGGAGACGACGGCGTCGCCGAGCAGCCGGATCGACTGCATCATGCAATACGCGAGCAATGGCTTGTACACGTTGAGCTCAAAATGCCCCTGGCTGCCCGCGACTGTAATGGCCGTTTGATTTCCGAACACCTGGCAGCAGACCATCGTCAGCGCTTCGCTTTGCGTCGGATTGGTCTTGCCGGGCATAATCGAAGATCCAAGCTCGTTGCTTGGGAGGATTAATTCGCCGAGGCCGGAGCGCGGACCAGATCCCATAAGGCGAATATCGTTCGCGATTTTGAACAGGGCCGTGGCGGCGGAGTTGATGGCGCCATGCACGAACACATAGGCGTCATGGCCGGCCATGTGTTCAAACTTGTTGGGTGCGCTCGTGAACGGCAACCTCGTCAGTTGAGCGACCCGCTTCGCAAAGGCCTTTGCAAATCGCGGTTTGGAATTCAGACCGGTGCCGACGGCGGTGCCGCCTTGCGCAAGCGGATAGAGTTCGCGCTGCGCCAGCGTCAGCCGCGCAAGAGATGATTTCATTTGCGCGGCATAGCCGGAGAATTCCTGTCCGAGGGTGACCGGCGTCGCATCCATTGTGTGCGTGCGGCCGATCTTGATGATCTTGGAAAATTCCTTCGCCTTTTTGTCGAGCGCCCGAAGCAGGTGCGCCAGCGCAGGTTTGAGCTGGCGCTCGATTTCGATGGCCGCCGCGATATGCATGGCGGTCGGGATCGAAATCGTTCGACGACTGGCTCATGTTGACGTGATCGTTTGGATGCACCGGAGCCTTTGCGCCGAGCTGGCCACCCAGCTTCAGGTTCGCTGCATTGGCGATCACTTCGTTGACGTTCATGTTCGTTTGCGTACCGGAGCCGGTTTGCCACACCAGCAACGGGAAGTGTTCGTCCAGGTTGCCGTCGGCGATCTCTTGCGCCACAGCGGCAATGGCTGACGCGCGTTTCCGGTCGAGCGAACCGAGATCGCGATTGACCTCAGCCGCAGCTCGTTTGATCAGGCCGAGCGCATGCACAATTTCGTTCGGCATGCGTTCTGTGCCGATGCGAAAGTTATGCAACGATCGCTGCGTCTGGGCTCCCCACAGTCTGTTCGCGGGAATTTTCAGTGGCCCGAACGCGTCGCTTTCGACGCGTGTTCTTGAGGACCGATCACCAGTCTTGGCCATCTGACTTGATCCGTCGTACGGGCGTACCGTCGAAACTATGCCGAATAACGGCCGGCACAAGTCCGGTCGCAGACCGAGGCCGGCAACGCTATTTTTTCCGGAAGCGGTCGAGCCTGACCACTTCGCCGCCGCCAGCCGGCTTTTCAGGCTTTTCGCGTTTTGGTGAGGATGCGGGCGCAGTCGCGCGGGCGGTGGGCGCATCGGCGGCTGGCGCCGGCGGCGGATTGCTCGGGGATCGCTTTTTCTTGGTCACGGGCTCCTGCACGTTGGCAGGTGCGGATCGCTCCTCGCCTTCGGCGGCCTCCTCGAACTGAAGACCGAACTGCACCGAGGGATCAAAGAAGCCGTTGATGGCGTCAAACGGCACCGTGAGGTGCTCCGGAACCCCGCCGAAAGAAAGTCCCACCTCGAATTCGTCTTCGCTGACTTTCAGGTCCCAGAATTGATGCTGGAGGATGATGGTCATCTCGTCCGGATACTGCGCGCGCAGCCGATCCGACATGTGCACGCCGTCTGCCTTTGTGTCGAACGAGATGTAGAAATGATGGTCGCCCGGCAGGCCCTTTTTGGCCGTGTCGGTGAGCACGCTGCGCACCACCCCGCGCAGTGCCTGCTGGGTCAGAAGGTCATAGCGGATCTGGTCAGTCATGCGGGTGAGCGCCGTGACAGATTCGCACAATGCTAGCGCGGCCGATGCGCTCCGCGCTATCCCTGAGCGGCCCCGCAAAGCCGCATTGTCATAAACGGATACCGCGCGGCCCTATGAGAAGTGGAGGCTTCTGTTGCCAGGTGCCTCCGGACCCCGCCTGACGGAGCTTAACCCGTCAGGGCTTTAGTTCGGTCTTTCAAACCGCTTACGCGGCCTGAGCAACCGGAGCATAGTTGTCGTTTGCAACTATGAAATGGCCCGATAACGGCGGAACCATGCCGAGCAAAAGTCCGCCCTTTACGCCCTCGTCGATCCTATTTCGCCCCCGCCGAAGCCCGTGCCCGCCGGGCTTGGGTGGAGGCGCCGGGTACTGCCCCCGGGTCCGATGGGTTTATTACGACGGCCGTTTATCGCCATAGCCGGGTCTCCCCGGCACCTGAAATATAGGAGGCAAAGGTTACCGAAGGAAGAGTGAGGTCGGAGCCGGTATTTCGGGCTTTAACTTGTGCTCACGATGTCTTTGCCGATCGGCCAAAGCGCAAGGCCGGCAAGCTTGAGATGCGCCCATGCAAAAGGAATCCCGATAAGTGTAATCGCGAGCAGCAGCGCCGTAAGCAAATGACCCAGTGCGAGCCACCAGCCGGCCAGCAGCAGCCAGATCAAATTGCCGACAAAGCCAAGGAAACCGCTGCCGATGCCCGTCGGCCGTGACACCACGGTGTGACCGAAGGGAAGAAGCGTATAGGCCGCGATCGTGAAAGCCGCGCGAGCCCAGGGAATGCCGATGATGGTGAGAACCATGATCACGGCTGCGATCAGCCAGCCCAACGCCATGTAGAAGCCGCCGAATAGAATCCACAGGACGTTCAAGAGTAAACTACCTGTTCCCATAGCCCATCACTCATTGCCAAACGGGACGATCGAGCTTGCCCGAATTTTCACGCGACTTCGAGCCGAAGTTCAGGCGTGGCGGCCATGCATAATCCATCTAGTCGCCACCCGTGGCGCGGGATATTGCTGCCGGCATGTCCGATTCCGTCGCGCCATCCCGATCGGTCGCCGCACGCCCCTCTCTGCTGGAACTATTCCGCGCCTTTGTTGTCGTCTCCGTCTCGGGGTTCGGTGGTGCGCTGCCGTGGGCGCGGCGCATGATCGTCGATCAACGCGGGTGGATGACGGCTGAAGAGTTCAATGAGGCGTTCGCGCTGTCGCAGTTCCTGCCAGGCCCCAACGTCGTGAACTTCTCGGTTGTGTTCGGCTCGCGTTTCGGAGGAGCAGCCGGGGCGGCGGTGGCGCTCGCCGAACTCATGGGCCCTCCGTTGATCATCGTTACGGTGCTCGCTTTTCTGTATGCGCGGTTCGGTGATCTCGAAATGCTCGGCCGTATTCTTGCGGGCATTACTGCTGCCGCGGTCGGGCTGCTGATTGCGGTCGTGGCAAAGATGGCGGCGCCATTGTTCCGCAAGCGCTGGGACTGGGCGCCGCTCATCGCGATCGCCGCATTCGTCGGCGTTGCAATCATGCAATGGCCGCTGCCTCTGGTCTTCGCGGTGCTTGCGCCCATCAGCATCGCTCTCGCGTGGATAAGGCGATGAACGAAAATCCGCTCATCCCGTTGTTCGGCTATTTCGCGTTGCTGTCGTTGTTCGCGGTCGGCGGCGCCAACGCGGCAATTCCGGAAATGCATCGCATCGCCGTCGATGTGATGCACTGGATGAGCGATCGGCAGTTCACCGATAGTTTTGCCATTGCGCAAATTTCGCCGGGGCCAAACGTGATCATCGTCACGCTGATCGGCTACCATGTCGCAGGTCTCGCGGGTGCAGCCGTTGCGACGGTAGCAATGTGTGGCCCGACATGCGTGTTCGCGTTTCTGGTCGCGCGTACCTGGGACCATTTCAAGGAAGCGCGCTGGCGTATCGCCATACAGGCCGGCGTGGTGCCGGTCTCGCTCGGTTTGATTGGTGCAAGCGCTTTTGTGCTGGCCCGGAGCGCAGACCACAATATTTATGCCGCTTTAATCACCGCGGTTACGGCGATAGTTGCGTTTGCGACACGCACTAATCCGCTTTGGCTATTCGCCGTCGGGGGTATCTTGGGTCTGTCAGGATGGCTGTAACGGGGGATTTAACATCCGTGCTTCCGGCCGGGCCTTGTCATATGCTAGGGATCGGACGTGGGGCACAGGCGACAGCGTAAGAAATAAGAAGCAAGAACAACCAAGCGGGAGGACAAAGATGGCCGAGGGGGTCAGAACCCCCCCGAACGGGGGCGGGTTGCGTTTCAAGGTTCGCGGCCCGCGCGAATTTTATGGCGGGCTGGCACTCATTGCTCTCGCCATTGTGGCGATCTGGGCGTCGGGCGATCTTCCGGGCATGCATGGCTTTGCGTTCGGTCCCGGCACTGCGCCACGGTTGTTTGCCGGTCTCCTTGCGGTTTGCGGCGCAATGGTTGCGCTGAGCGGATTGCTCTTTGATGGACCGCCGCTCGATAGCTACGCAGTCCGTGGGCCCGCCTGGGTTATTCTCGCGATCCTTGCCTTCGCCGGCATGATCCGCGGCGTCCGCCTCGGCTTCATGACTATTCCGCCGCTCGGACTGATTCCTTCGACTTTTGCTGCCTTCATGATCTCGATCTGCGGCTCATCCGAAATGCGCTGGGTGGAAAGTCTGATCGCCGCCGTAGCGATGACGGCGTTCTGCGTGGGTCTTTTTGTCTATCTGCTGCAACTGCCGTTTCAGCTTTGGCCCTGGTACTGAGATAAAGTGCAGTCATGACTGACCTCCTTGCCAATCTTGCGCTCGGTTTCTCGGTCGCGGCGCATCCCTACAACATCGGATTCTGCCTTCTTGGTGCGCTCGTCGGTACATTGGTCGGTGTGCTTCCTGGCATCGGCACAGTGGCGACCGTTGCCATGCTTCTGCCGATCACGTTTGGTTTGCCTCCTGTCGGCGCATTGATCATGCTCGCCGGCATCTACTACGGGGCTCAATACGGCGGCTCGACCACATCCATTCTGGTCAATATCCCAGGTGAAGCGACCTCCGTCGTCACCTGCCTCGACGGCCACCAGATGGCGCGTCAGGGCCGCGCCGGCGCCGCACTGTCGATCGCTGCCATTGGCTCGTTCTTCGCCGGCTGCGTCGCGACTGTGCTGGTTGCCGCTCTCGGCACGCCGCTGACGTCGATAGCGCTGTTGTTCGGACCCGCGGAATATTTCTCGCTGATGGTGCTCGGCCTCATCTTCGCGGTTGTGCTGGCAAAAGGCTCGGTCCTCAACGCCATCGCCATGATCCTGACCGGCCTGCTGCTGTCGATGGTCGGCTCGGATCTGGAAACCGGGGCCGGGCGCATGACCTTCGATATCGCCGAGCTATCCGACGGCATCGGCTTCGCCAACGTCGCGATGGGTGTGTTCGGCTTCGCCGAGATCATCCGCAATCTCGAGATGTCGCAGGAGAGCCGCGACATCGTGAAGGGCAAAATTAAGGGCCTGATGCCCACACGGCAGGATCTGATCGATTCTTCCGGCGCGATCGCGCGCGGCACCATTCTCGGATCTATCCTTGGTATCCTGCCGGGCGGCGGCGCGGTCGTGGCCTCGTTCGCCGCATATACCTTCGAGAAGCGCATTTCGAAGACCCCCGAGCGCTTCGGCCACGGCGAGATCAGGGGCGTGGCAGCGCCTGAAGCAGCCAACAACGCCGCGGCGCAGACCTCGTTTATTCCGTTGCTGACGCTGGGCATTCCGCCGAACGCCGTCATGGCATTGATGGTCGGCGCAATGACCATCCACGGCATCGTGCCGGGCCCTCAGGTCATGACCAAACAGCCGGAATTGTTCTGGGGCATGATCGCCTCGATGTGGCTCGGCAACCTGATGCTGATCGTCATCAATTTGCCGTTGGTCGGCGTGTGGGTCACCCTGCTGCGCGTGCCATATCGGTTGTTGTATCCGTCGATCATCGTGTTCTGTTGCATCGGTATTTATTCAATCAACAACTCTCCGACCGATGTGGTGATCGCGGCGATTTTCGGCCTTGTCGGATACTGGCTCACCAAGCACGATTTTGAGCCGGCGCCGCTGGTGCTTGCATTCGTGCTGGGCCCGCTGATGGAGGAAAACCTGCGCCGGGCGATGCTGATCGCGCGCGGCGACGCCACCGTTTTCATCACACGGCCGATCTCGGGCGTGCTGATCGCTATTGCGGCGGGCCTGCTCGTGCTCGCAGCTTTGCCCATGATCCGTAAACGGCGCGAAGAAGTGTTCGTCGAGTAACCGGAATAGCGGCGCGCCGCGCGCCGCTTTTTTGGGTCTAGCCTGCGAAAGCGCCGGACACCGCCACTATTCCCGCCGCCAGAATCACAAGCTGAATAGAGAAGGCGGTGATATTGGCGTCCCACTTCTTCGCGAAGATTGGGATAGGCGCGTTGAACGGCTGGTAGCCGTTTTTGTCGTAGGCGGCGCCGCCGTAGATCGGCATCGCTATCAGCGCCGCGAAAAAAGCCGCATAGACGACCGCGCCCATGGCTGCGACGAAATAGAGCCGCTCAACGGCAAGCGGTCCTGGCCACCAGATCAGCGCAAAGCGAGCAGGCCAAATCCGACATAGCTTGAGATCTGCCACACCACGTGGAATCGCGCATGCGGCGTCCACTGCGGATTGGTGGCATGGGTCTTGTTGAAATCAGCCACCACTGTAAGCAGCGCCCAGCCGGCGGTCATGAGAGTAAACAGAATCCGGGCAACAAGAATGCGATCAAAGCTCATTTGCATACCCCCAACTGCACCAGAGCAATTGTATCAGGAGTCGAGCGCGAGGGCTGGCATTTGGGCGGTTGAAAAACGGCTGCCAGCCGTTGCTCCCGACGATAAACTTCCCCATCTTCGAGTCGCCAGCCGATATTCGAAAAGATGCGCCAATATCTTGACTTGATGGAACTCATCCTCAGCCGTGGGGTCGAGAAACGCGACCGCACCGGAACCGGAACGTTGTCGGTGTTCGGTCACCAAATGCGGTTTGCGCTCGATGAAGGCTTCCCCCTGGTCACGACCAAGAAGCTGCATCTGAAATCGATCGTCCATGAGCTGCTGTGGTTTTTGGCCGGCGATACGAACGTCAGGTATTTGCAGGAGCATGGCGTGCGCATCTGGGACGAATGGGCGGATGAGCGCGGAGAATTGGGTCCGGTTTACGGCCAGCAGTGGCGATCATGGCCGGCGCAGGACGGAAAGACCATCGACCAGATCGGCAATGTCGTTGCGATGATCAAACGCAATCCGGACTCGCGGCGGCTCATCGTTACCGCTTGGAACCCGGCCGAGGTCGACAAGATGGCCTTGCCTCCCTGCCACTGCCTTTTTCAGTTTTATGTCGCGGAAGGCAAACTGTCGTGCCAGCTCTACCAGCGCTCGGCGGATGTTTTCCTCGGCGTGCCATTCAATATCGCATCCTATGCGCTGCTCACGCAGATGATGGCGCAGGTGACCGGCTACAAGCCGGGCGATTTCATACATACGCTTGGCGATGCGCATCTTTATCTCAATCACCTTGAGCAAGCCCGGCTGCAGTTGTCGCGCGCGCCGAGACCACTGCCGACGATGCGGCTTAATCCCGCCGTGAAGGACATATTCGCGTTTCGCTATGAAGACTTTTCGATCGAGAACTACGATCCGCACCCGCACATCAAGGCCGCGGTGGCGGTGTGACCTGGGTGCCAAAAAGCGATTGCGCGGTTGCTGCCGTTTCGAGACGTCGCGCTAAGCTGATTTTAACGCGGGAACTTCGTTGCATATTTTCGGAGAAAATTCGCACCTTAGGCTGTGACGTGCGTTGGTAATAAAGTCAGAAGAGTTTTGTCTTATTCGTATTGTCCGAAGGCGATGCCAATGTCCTCCAATTCTGTTTCACCGTCGGCGTCATGAAAATCGTGCTGGTGGCAGCAATCGGCGACAACCTCGTTATTGGCCGCGACGGCCAGTTGCCCTGGCATTTGAAGTCTGACCTTCAGCATTTCCGTAAAGTAACGCTCAATCGCCCGGTGATCATGGGCCGCAAGACGCACGATTCGATCGGCAAGGTGCTCGACGGCCGCACCAATATTGTACTCTCGCGTGATTTCCGTTTGGTTGCTCCCGGTGCAGTGTTGGCAACAAGTCTCGATGCCTCGCTTAGCTTCGCGCGTGCGGATGCGGCAAAACGCGGGGTCGATGAAATTATGGTGATCGGCGGGAGCGACATCTTCGCCGTCACAATGCCGATGGCCGACCGCCTGGAAATTACGCATGTGCATGCTTCGCCCGACGGCGATGCGATGTTCCCGCCAATAGACGACGAAATCTGGCAGGAAGCGTCACGTGAAGAGCATTTTGCCGGCCCCGACGATGACGCGGATTTCTCGTTCGCGACATATATACGCCGCTGAAACAGCGTTAATGCGCGGCATGACGGCGCGTTGTAACGGCGCCTACGGTCCCCTATAACCCTCCCGACAACAGGCGCCCCGGATGAACGGGCGGCGCGGGAGACATTTTCAATGCCTTGGACCAATCAGGGCGGCGGTGGGCCCTGGGGCTCGGGCGGCAAGGGGCCATGGGGCTCGGGGCCGCAATCGTCGGGACCGACACCGCCGGATCTCGAAGAAATTCTGCGCCGCGGCCAGGACAGACTGCGCCGCGTGCTGCCCGGCGGCAATCTGGGCGGACGCGGCTTCGCTCTCATTGTCCTTGGTGTGTTGGTGCTTTGGGGTTTCTCGGGATTTTTTCGCGTTGAGCCGGACGAGCTCGGTGTCGTGCTCCGCTTTGGCAAGCAGGTGCGCGAAGTGCAACCGGGTTTGAACTACCATCTTCCGTATCCGATCGAGAAAGTGCTCACGCCGAAAGCCTTGCGCATCAATAAGATCGATATCGGCATGCGGATTGTCGATGATCTTCGTCGCGGCGGTACCACAACGCGCGACGTACCTGAGGAAAGCTTGATGCTGACCGGCGATGAAAACATCGTCGATGTTGATTTCTCGGTGTTGTGGAAGGTCAAGCCGACCGGCGTCGGCGATTACTTGTTCAACATCCAGAATCCGGAAGGCACGGTGAAGGCCGTGGCCGAAAGCGCGATGCGCGAAGTAGTCGGCCGATCCGAAATTCAGCCGATACTGACCGGTGCGCGGCAAACCATCGAAAATGCAGTGCAGGAGTTGATGCAGCGGACACTTGATCACTACGGCGCCGGCATTTTGGTGCAGCAGGTTCAGTTGCAGAAGGTCGATCCGCCGTCGCAGGTGATCGATGCCTTCCGCGACGTGCAGGCGGCGCGCGCCGATCTTGAGCGCGCCATCAACGAGGCGCAGACCTACGCTAACCGGGTGGTGCCTGAAGCGCGCGGACGCGTCGCGCAGATCACGCAAGCCGCCGAAGCTTACAAGCAGCAGACTGTCGCTGAAGCGACCGGTCAAACGGCTCGTTTTCTCAAAATCTTTGAACAATACAAGAAGGCACCCGACGTCACGCGCGAACGCATGTATCTCGAAACAATGGAGCGCATACTCAGCGGTACCGACAAGATCATCCTGGATTCAGGCGGCGGCGGCGGAAGCAATGTCGTGCCCTACCTGCCGCTCAACGAGCTTACGCGTCCGGCCCAGCCGCGCAGCCAGTCGCAAAGCGGAGGCCGGCAATGAGAACCAATTTTGTCGGCGGCATTTTGGCTGTTGTGGTCGTTGCCGCGCTGATCGTCGGCTATTCGTCGTTGTTCACTATCTACCAGACCCAGCAAGCGCTCGTTATCCGGCTGGGTGAACCCAGGCCGCCAGTGCCCGATCCGGGCCTTCATGTGAAGGCGCCGTTCATCGACTCGGTCGTATACATCGATAGGCGCATCCTTGATCTGGAAGCGCCTCCGCAAGAGGTGATCGCGTCGGATCAGAAACGGCTGGTTGTCGATGCTTTTGCCCGGTACCGGATCAAGGATCCGCTCCGCTTCTACCAGACACTGGGCTCAATCAACGGCGCGAATTCGCAGCTGTCCATCCTGCTCAATTCGGCGCTGCGTCGGGTGCTCGGCGAGGTCACATTTACCCACGTCGTGCGGGATCAGCGTGCCGATCTGATGGCGCGTATTCGCGAACTCGTCGACCACGAAGCCACTGGCTTTGGGATCGAGGTTGTCGACGTTCGAATCCGTCGCGCCGACTTACCGGAGCAAAACAGCCAGGCGGTCTATCAGCGCATGCAGACTGAACGGCAGCGCGAAGCGGCTGAGTTCCGCGCGCAGGGCGCGCAGCGCGCGCAGGAAATCCGCTCGCGAGCCGACCGGGAGGTTACCGTGCTCGTGGCCGACGCGACTTCGAAATCGGAACAGATTCGCGGTGAAGGCGACGCGACGCGCAACCAGATTTTCGCCGATGCCTTCAATCAGGATCCCGATTTCTTTGCTTTCTACCGGTCGATGCAGGCCTACGAGCAGGGGTTTAAGCACAATGACACCCGCATGCTGCTCAGGCCCGATTCGAACTTCTTCCGCTATTTCACCGACCCCTCCGGAAAACGGCGGGAGAACTCAGGAACGCCGCCACCTTCGGCTCCGGCGCGATAGCAGCCGCGCCGGGCCCGCATGTCCGATTTCCTGGCCGCGCTTGGACTGGTTTTTGTCATCGAAGGTCTGATCTTCGCGGCGTTTCCAGAGGCGGCCAAACGGGCCATGACCAGCGTGCTGGAAACGCAGGACATCTCGCTCCGTTTAATCGGTATTGGCTCCGCGATTATCGGGTTGATCTTGGTCTGGCTGGTCCGGGGCTGATAGGGAAACCCGGCCTCGCATGGTATTGATTGGCGGTGCCCTTGAATCGCCTATAAGTCGGGGCCACTCTCTCGAATAGTCTATTCCCAGGAGAACTGACGCCCATGGGCGCAAACGCTTTCTGCCCGAAAACACGCCTCGGTCGGGCCGGCTTGACCGTAACCACGGCAGCAGCCATCGCCCTTCTTGCGATGACGGCTCCAGCGGCCGCACGCGGACCTGACGGAATCGCCGATGTGGCGGAGCAAGTCATCGACGCCGTCGTAAACGTTTCAACCAAACAGTCGGTTGATCTGCGAAGCGGCGCCATGCCGCAATTGCCGCCGGGATCTCCATTTGAGGAATTCTTCGAAGAGTTTTTCAAGAACCGGCGTGGGCAAAACGGCCAGAGCGGTCCGGGACAGAACAATCAGGCGCCGACGCCGCGTCGCGTCAATTCGCTGGGTTCCGGTTTTATCATCGACCCGAGCGGACTTGTCGTGACAAACAACCACGTCATTTCCGAAGCCGACGAGGTCAGCGTCATTCTCAATGATGGCACGACGTTGAAGGCCGAAGTGGTTGGCCGCGATCAGAAGACCGATCTTGCGCTGATCAAGGTTACGCCAACCAAGCCGCTGAAGGCGGTGAAATTCGGAGACAGCGACAAGCTGCGTCTGGGCGAGTGGGTGATCGCGATCGGCAATCCGTTCAGTCTCGGCGGAACGGTGACGGCCGGCATCGTCTCGGCGCGCAACCGCGACATTCAGTCCGGCCCCTACGACAACTACATCCAGACCGATGCCTCGATTAACCGCGGCAATTCGGGCGGACCGCTGTTCAACCTCAACGGCGAAGTCATCGGCGTCAACACCGCGATCATTTCGCCGTCGGGTGGATCGATCGGCATCGGCTTTGCGGTGCCCTCGAAAACCGTGATTCCTGTCGTCGATCAACTGCGCGAATTCAAAGAGGTGCGCCGCGGCTGGCTCGGTGTCCGTATTCAGCAGGTGAGCGACGAGATCGCCGAGAGTCTTAGCATCAAGCCGGCGCGCGGTGCGCTCGTGGCCGGCATCGACGATAAAGGCCCGGCCAAGCCCGCCGGAATCGAGCCGGGCGATGTGATCGTCAAGTTCGACGGCAAGGACGTCAAGGAAATGCGCGACCTGCCGAAGATCGTTGCCGACACGCCGGTCGGCAAGGACGTTGAGGTTGTCGTCATCCGCAAGGGCAAAGAGGAAAAGAAGTCGGTCAAGCTTGGCCGCCTCGAGGATGAAAAGAAAGTCGCCGCCGTGTCGAACGACAAGAAGGACGCGACGCCTGACAGCAAGCCCGTGGTGAAAAAAGCGCTTGGCCTCGATCTCGCCAACCTCACCGACGAACTGCGCAAGAAGCACAACATCAAGGACAAGGTGAAAGGTGTCGTGATCACCGGTGTCGATCCGAATTCGCCGGCGTCGGAAAAGCGGCTTGCGCCCGGGATGGTGATCGCCGAAGTCCAGCAGCAGCCCGTCTCAAATGCGACCGAGCTGCAGCAGCGGATCGACAAGCTCAAGAAGGACGGCAAAAAGGCCGTCGTGCTGCTTGTGGTGTCTCCTGACGGGGATCCGAGCTTCGTCGCGCTGAGCTTGCAGTAGCCCAGGAAAAACGCGGCGTGATCGTCGCTGCCGGTGCTTTGGTCAATCGAGTATGTGGCTGACCATGCCGTCAGCGAGTTTGGGTTCGAACCAGGTAGATTTCGGTGGCATGATGCCGCCGGCGTCGGCGACTGCCATCAGATCGCGCATCTGGGTCGGATAAAGCGAGAAGGCGACCGCCATCTCGCCTGACTTTACACGCCTCTCCAGTTCTTCCAGCCCGCGTGCTCCGCCAATGAAATCGATGCGCTTGTCGGTGCGCGGGTCACTGATGCCGAGCAGTGGTTCAATGATGTTGCGGGTGAGAACGGTGATTGGAAGTCGCCCGATTGGATCGGCCGGAACCAGTTCTGGCCGAATTGAAAGTCTGTACCAGTGGCCGCTCAGGTACATCCCGTAATCATGCGATGATGCGGGCCGCACTGGCTGATTGGACGGCGTTACCGCGAAGCTCTTCCGCAATTCGGCGATAAATTGTTCGGGACTGCGGCCGTTCAGATCTTTCACCACCCGGTTGTAGTCGAGGATGGTCATTTCATGCTCTGGAAAGATCACGGACAGGAAATATCCATGCGAGCCGTCGCCTTTGCGGGCTGCGGCGACACGCGCAGCCGCTGCCGATCGGTGATGGCCGTCGGCAATGTACACGGCCGGTAAGGCATCGAAGGCGCGGGTCAGTTTCTCGATTGTCGCGTCGTCGGCGATCGTCCAAAGTTGATGGCGCACGCCGTCATCGGCCGTGACATCAACGTCGGCCTTGCCGGTTGCTGCCTGCGCCAGCATCGCGTCGATCATCGGCGCATTCGGATAGCCGCTCATGACCGGACCGGTCTGGGCGTTGATTGCTTCGATCTGGCGAACGCGATCATCTTCTTTTGTCGGCGTCGTGTGCTCGTGCTTGCGGATTCGGTTGGTCGCATAGTCTTCAAGCGAGGCAACCGCCGCGAGACCTGTCTGGACACGGTCACGCCAGGTGAGGCGATAGACGTAGTAGCAAGGCTTTCTGTCGCGCGTCAGAACACCCGCTGACATCATGTTTTTGAGGTTTTCAGTCGCCTTGGCGTAGACAGCTTTGTCGTAAGGGTCGGTGCTCGGATCGAGATCAATCTCCGGCTTTGAAATGTGCAAGAAACTCCATGGCCTGCCTTTGGCCCGGACGCGAGCTTCCGCGCTTGAGAGAACATCATATGGCGGCGCGAGGACGTCCGCGGCGCGACCGGGCGCCGGCCGCAAGGCCCGAAATGGTCTGATGAGTGTCAAGTCCGTCTCCAAACGTCGGATGAGTTCTCGCCCCGCCGGTGCTATCACGCCCCCAACAAAGGCGGCACTATGACCACAGTCAGCGCGGTGCTTATTGCAGGGCCGACTGCCAGCGGCAAGTCGGCGCTGGCGCTTGATGTCGCGGAAAGTCTCGGCGGTGTCATCGTCAATGCCAATTCCATGCAGGTTTACCGCGATCTGCGCGTCATCACCGCACGGCCGACGCCCGATGATGAAGCCCGTGTACCACACAAATTGTACGGGTTCGTCGATGCCGCCGAGAATTACTCGGTCGGCCGCTGGTGCCACGATGTCGAAGGGGTGCTGACGGAGATTGGCAAACAAGGACGTGTGCCAATTCTGGTCGGAGGCACTGGACTCTATTTCAAGGCATTGACGTCAGGCCTCGCCGCCGTCCCGCCAATTCCTGCCGACATTCGCGCCAGCGTGAGAGGACGCCTTCAACACGAGGGTGCGCCGGCCTTGCATGCCGAGCTTATGCGCCTCGATCCTGCTACCGCGCAGCGCGTCACCGCCAACGACCGGTCGCGCATTTCGCGTGCGCTCGAAGTCGTGCTGGCGACCGGCCGGGCGCTGTCCGATTGGCACCGCGAAGGCCTGCCGCCGCTGATTGACCCTGCGCGCGCCGTGAAAGTGTTCATCACCTGCGAGCGCAAGGAGTTGGTCCGGCGCATCGAGGCGCGTTTCGATGCGATGATGAAGTCGACGGCGCTGGATGAAGTGCGCCGGCTTGCCGAGCGCAAACTCGACCCGGCTTTGCCGGCGATGAAGGCGCATGGCGTGCCGTGGCTGATCCGCCACCTCAACGGCGAGATTTCGCGCGAGGACGCCATCGCCGGCGCGGTGATGGATACGAGGCGCTACGCCAAGCGTCAGCTCACCTGGTTTCGCAACCAGATGAAGGATTGGATCTGGGCCGACCCGAATGAGGCCCTTTCGGGCATCCGAAGCCACTTTCAGGACCCGGTTTTGATGTGATTTATCTTGACCGGGTGGCGTTCAGCCCCTATAACGCGCGCAATGAAAATGCGAGTGAGAACCGTGGAACGCAATATTATTACTGTAGTAAGGGTTCGGACGCTAGGATGGCCCTAGAAATGGGGCCCTCGGCGAGCGTCCGGACATGGCCCTCTACGGGCCTTTTTTATTGTGTCCGGGCCGAGAGTGACGAAAGGGAATGACATGACACGCGAAATGACCGGCGCCGAAATGGTGATCCAGGCGCTTGCCGACCAGGGGGTCGAGCACCTGTTCGGCTATCCGGGCGGGGCGGTGCTGCCGATCTACGACGCCATCTTCGCCAACAACCAGGTGCGTCACGTGCTGGTGCGGCACGAGCAGGGCGCGGTGCACGCGGCGGAAGGTTATGCGCGCTCGACCGGCAAGGTCGGCTGCGTGCTGGTCACCTCGGGCCCCGGCGCGACCAACGCGGTCACCGGCCTCACCGACGCGCTGTGCAATTCAATTCCGATCGTCTGCATCACCGGCCAGGTCCCGACGCACCTGATCGGCAATGACGCGTTCCAGGAATGCGACACGGTCGGCATCACGCGGCCGTGCACGAAATACAATTATCTGGTCAAGCGGATCGAGGATCTGCCGCGCGTTCTGCACGAGGCGTTCCACATTGCCGCGAGCGGCCGTCCCGGCCCCGTCGTCGTCGACATTCCGAAGGACATCCAGTTCGCCAAGGGCGTCTATTCAAAGCCGAAGGACTTCCCGCACACCGGCTACAAGCCCAAGCTCAAGGGCGACATGGACAAGATCAAGCAGGCCATCGATCTGATGGCGCATGCCAAGCGTCCACTGTTCTACACCGGCGGCGGTGTGGTGAATTCCGGAAAGGCGGCCTGCGATCTTCTGCGCGAGCTCGTCAAGCTGACCGGCTACCCGATCACTTCGACCTTGATGGGGCTCGGTGCTTTCCCTGCCGCCGATCCGAAATGGCTCGGCATGCTCGGCATGCACGGCACGCTCGAGGCCAACATGTCGATGCATGATTGCGACGTGATGATCTGCGTCGGCGCGCGCTTCGACGACCGCATCACCGGCCGGCTCGATGCTTTCTCGCCGGGCTCGAAGAAGATCCATATCGACATCGATCCGTCCTCGATCAACAAGAACGTCAAGGTCGACGTGCCGATCGTCGGCGACTGCGCGCACGTGCTCGAGGACATGGTGCGGCTGTGGCGCACTGGCGCAATTCACCCCGACAAGAAGGCGCTGCAGGCCTGGTGGGAGCAGATCGACAAATGGCGCGCCCGCAAATCGCTCGCCTACCGGCAGTCGAAGGACGTCATCAAGCCGCAATACGCGATCCAGCGGCTCTACGAGCTGACCAAGGACAAGGACGTCTACATCACCACCGAAGTCGGCCAGCATCAGATGTGGGCGGCCCAGTTCTTCGGCTTCCAGGAGCCGAACCGCTGGATGACCTCGGGCGGCCTCGGCACCATGGGTTACGGCCTGCCGGCTTCGGTCGGCGTGCAGCTCGCCCATCCCAAGTCGCTGGTCATCGACATCGCCGGCGAGGCCTCGGTGCTGATGACGATGCAGGAACTGTCGACGGCGGTGCAGTACCGCCTGCCGATCAAGATCTTCATCCTGAACAACAATTACATGGGCATGGTGCGGCAGTGGCAGGAATTGCTGCACGGCGGGCGCTACGCCGAAAGCTACAGCGAGGCATTGCCCGATTTCGTGAAGCTGGCCGAGGCCTATCACGCCCACGGCATCCGCTGCGAGAAGCCGGGAGATCTCGATCGCGCCATCAAGGAGATGATCAATGTCGACAAGCCTGTGCTGTTCGACTGCGTGGTCGATCCCAAGGAAAACTGCTTCCCGATGATCCCGTCGGGGCGGGCGCATAACGAGATGTTGCTCGGTGACGCCGGCGTTGCCGTCGAAGACGCCATCACCGAAGAAGGCAAGGTGATGGTCTGATGAACGCACCCACGACAAGTCATTATCCGGCCGCGCCGACCGCGCAAAAAGCGGAGACGCATACGCTTTCCGTTCTGGTCGACAACGAGCCCGGCGTGCTTGCACGCGTGATCGGCCTGTTTTCCGGCCGCGGCTACAATATCGAGTCGCTGACCGTGTCGGAGACCGAGCACCGGCAGCACCTCTCGCTGATCACGATCGTCACCACCGGCACGCCGATGGTGATCGAGCAGATCAAGAACCAGCTCGACCGGCTCGTCCCGGTGCATCACGTCGTCGACATGACGCTTGCCGGCAACGCGATCGAGCGCGAGCTTGCGATGGTTAAGGTGAAAGGGAAGGGCGACAACCGCGTCGAAGCTCTGCGGCTCGCCGATGCATTCCGCGCGCGGGTGATCGACGCTACCACCGAAAGCTTCGTGTTCGAGATCACCGGCGCCAGCGAAAAGATCGAGCAGTTCATCGCGCTGATGCTGCCGCTCGGCCTCGTCGAGGTGGCGCGCACCGGCATCGCCGCGATCATGCGCGGGCCGGAGGGAATGTAGCGATGGGGCTGACGATCCTGTCGATTCCGTTCATCGCTCTCGGTGTTTTTCTGAAGCCCTATGCGCTCGAGAATTCGCGCTGTATTGGCTTTGCCGGCTTGGGCCCTTATTGCTTCGAGCAGGCCTCCAGCATGCCGGAGGTGATCAAATACGGTAGCGTGGCAGTCGGGTTCGCATTCCTCTATGCCGGACGACTGCAGATCAAACGGCAGCGGGATGGAAGATAATGGAGGCCAGCCGAGGCACTTGCCCCGGCTGCCCGAGCGACCTAGAAGCACCGCGGCGGGGCTAATTCCGACATAACAATCGACCATTGGCCGAACAAAGGGACCACGAGGACCAAGTACCATGCGTGTTTACTACGATCGCGACGCCGACCTGAACCTGATCAAGGGCAAGAAGGTCGCCATCATCGGCTATGGAAGCCAGGGCCACGCCCATGCGCTCAACCTGCGCGACAGCGGCGTGAAAGAGGTCGCGGTTGCGCTGCGCAAGACCTCCGCCGGCGTGAAGAAGGCCGAGGCCGAGAAGTTCAAGGTCATGGACGTCGCCGAGGCCGCCAAATGGGCCGACGTGATGATGATGCTCACGCCCGACGAATTGCAGGGCGATATTTACCGCGATCATCTGCACAAGAACATGAAGGACGGCGCGGCGCTGATGTTCGCGCATGGTCTCAACGTGCATTTCAATCTGATCGAGCCGCGCACCGACCTCGACGTGCTGATGATCGCGCCGAAAGGCCCCGGCCATACCGTGCGCTCGGAATATCAGCGTGGCGCCGGCGTGCCGTGCCTGGTCGCGATCCACAAGGATGCGTCGGGCAATGCGCACGATCTCGGCCTTTCTTATGCATCCGCCATCGGCGGCGGCCGCGCGGGCATCATCGAGACCACGTTCAAGGAAGAGTGCGAAACCGACCTGTTCGGCGAGCAGACCGTGCTCTGCGGCGGCCTCGTCGAGCTGATGAAGGCCGGCTACGAGACGCTGGTCGAAGCGGGCTACGCGCCGGAGATGGCCTATTTCGAATGCGTGCACGAGGTGAAGCTGATCGTCGACCTCATCTACGAGGGCGGCATCGCCAACATGAATTATTCGGTGTCGAACACCGCCGAGTACGGCGAATATGTCTCCGGCCCGCGCGTGATCACGCCCGAAGTGAAGGCCGAGATGAAGCGCGTGCTCGCCGACATCCAGTCCGGCCGTTTCACCAAGGACTGGATGCTGGAGAACAAGGTCAACCAGACCTCGTTCAAGGCGACGCGAGCCAAGCTCGCCGAGCATCCGATCGAGCAGGTCGGCGCCAAGCTGCGCGACATGATGCCGTGGATCAAGCAGCGCGCGCTGGTTGACAAGAGCAAGAACTAGCCTAAGGCCCTAGCTTTTCCGAAAGCCAACGCGCGACGGCGTCCGGGCTGGTGCCGCCGGACGCCCGCGCATTGGCCTCGCGCATAAGATTGACCGGGATCGCTCCGATCAGCGGCTTCACCGCATTGACCAGCTTTTCATCGCTGCGCGTGCCTGGGCGATAGCAGCAGGATTGCGTCATATGGCGGAATGGCGTGTTTTACGTCATCGAGCACGGCGAGGTCGTTGATCGCGATCTGCCCGTCGCTTGTGTAGGCCGAGATCACGTCGACCTCGCCGCCGGCAGCGGCCTTGTACATGAATTCCGGCTGCATCTGCCGCTGCGCCTTGAATTGCAGGCCATAGGCCTTGCGCAGGGCATTCCATTCGGGCCGTGCGAAGAACTCGTAGTCTCCGGCGATCGTGAGCTCGCCCGCATGCGCGGTGAGATCCACAATCGAGCGGATGCCGAGCGCCTGCGCCTTCGTCCGTGTCATCGCCAGCGCATAGGCATTCTCAAATCCGAGCGCGCCCAACATGCGAATGTTGTATTTCGTGCTCAGCCAGTTCTCCAGCTCCGACAGCACCTGCGCTTGCGATGGCGTGTCGCTGCGCTGCATGCGGTTGGTCCAGATAGTTCCGGAATAGTCCACCGCGATATCGATCTCGTTCTTGGCAAGCGCATCGAACAGAACGCTGGATCCCAGGCCCGGCCGGCGCTCGGCGGTCAGGCCGGCCGCCTGTACACGCTGCTCGATCAGGGCCGCGAGGATGTATTGCTCGGTGAAGGTCTTTGCGCCGATGACATAGTCGGCTCGCGGCCGTGCCAGGCTGGGCACAAGGGCAGCGAGCGTCAACGCAGCGAGGCCCGCAATACCCGCGACCGTCCGTGCACTGCTGCGGCGGGTGACACCGGCCTGCACCAGCGCAAGCAACTGATCGACCGCCAAAGCGAGCAGGGCGGCAGCGACGCAGCCGAAAATCACGAACACCCAGTTCTGCGTCTGCAAACCGGTGAAAATGTAGTTGCCGAGGCTGGTCTGGCCGATCGGAGTTGCGAGCGTCGCGGTGCCGATCACCCAGACCGCTGACGTGCGGATGCCGGCCATGATCACCGGCAAAGCCAGCGGCAGCTCGATATCGCGCAGCAGCCGCCAGGGCGGCACGCCGACCACGCGGGCGGCCTCGCTCAGGCGCGCATCGACGCCGTTGAGGCCGGTCACGGTGTTGCGCAGGACCGGCAGCATCGAATAGAGCGCCAGTGCCAGCACCGCCGGCAGGAAGCCGAGCGCCGAAAATCCCTTGCCGAAGATGCGCTCGAGACAGGGCACTCAGCGCCAGCAGCAGCGGGTAGAACAGGGCCAGAAGCGCGAGCCCGGGAATGGTCTGCACGACGCTGGCGATCGCGAGCAGGCCACCACGAAGGACCGGCCGGTGTCTTGAGGCGATGGCGACCGGCAGGCTGATGCCGAGCCCGATGGCAAGCGCGGTGAGGCTCACCAGCACATGGCTGCCGAGATAGTCGGGCAGACGCGACCATGCCTCGGCAAGACGGGCGTCGAAGGCCATGCAGTGATGATGGCATGCACGGCGCAACGGCGGAACCGGCCATTTCGCGAGTCGGCCGGTCCATCCCCTTGGTTAAATTTACGAAATTTCTGCCGTACCGCTGACGAACGCTTGCAATGACAGTTTGATTACAGTCTTATGACGCCGGGCCGTGCGCTGGAGACACAACAGAGGATCGCAGCCGGGCAGGGCCGGCTAGGCCATGTTGTCCGCAGCGTCCGCACTGTTCAGTCGTCTCGCGCCCGCCGAAGGGGTTTCGCGCCGCGAGGCGTTGGCATTATCCCTGGTCGCGCTTCTCCACATCGCCGCACTCGTCATCATGGTGGCGACCGAGGTCGATCTCGTCGCGAAGGTCGCATTCCTGCTCGCCTGGGCCTTTTTGAATTTCGTCTGCCTCGCTCTCGTGCGCCGGCCGATCGCGTCCGCCTCGTCTCGCTGTCCTTCATCGTCGCGCTGATCCTGCTCTCGCAGTTCAAGCACGAGAAGCTCTGGATGACGGTCGATTTCGTCGACCTGATGATCATCGACCGCGACACCTCGGCCTTCCTGCTGGCGGTGATCCCGGGACTGCGCGCGCAGCTGACGCTCGCCGGCTTCATCGTGGCGATGCTGCTGGCGATTGTCTGGCGGCTCGACCCGCTCCGCATGCGGCTGCGCGTGAGCGCGCTCGGCGGAACATCCTGCCTGGCCGCGCTCACCGTGCTGTCGCTTTCGTTCCCGACCGATCTCTACGAAGATTTCTTCGGCCAGAACTACGTGTCGAAATTCGCGCGCACCGGCGTCGAGGCGATGCACGAGTTGATCACGCATGGCTATCTTGATTCGCGCTCGACCACAGCCGAGCAGTTGAAGGTACCGCCTGTTGCCGCCTGCGCGCCGGCACGCAAGCTGCCTCACATTATTCTCCTGCACGATGAGTCGAGCTTCGACATCACCGCCGTCCCCGGCATCAACGTGCCGCCGGGTTACAAGAACCATTTCCGCTCGTTTGACGGTAAAGCCCGCAAGCTGATCGTCGAGGGCAATGGCGGCCCGAGCTGGTTCACGGAATACAATGTGCTCACCGGCCTGTCGGCGCGATCCTATGGACGCTTCGCAACGTCTGTCACGCGCGTCGCCGCCGGCCGTGTCGGGCGCGGCTTGCCCGCTTCGCTTGCGCACTGCGGCTACAAGACCTTCACCCTCTATCCGTTCTACGGCGCCTTCCTGAGCTCGCGCGCCTTCCAGACCACGACCGGCATCGGGCGCTATCTCGACATGACCGATCTCGGCACCGAAAATTTCGAGCGCGACACCTTCTATTTCAACCAGGCCGAAAAGATCGTCGCGCGCGAGCGCGGGCACGGGCCGCTCTTCCTCTACGTCTACACGGTTGCCAATCACTTTCCCTGGGACAGCCGGCTGCGGCCCGAGCTGACGCCGAACTGGCGCGATCTCGGCAATGCGCCCAATGTCGATGAATATGTCCGCCGCCAGGGCATGACCGCGCAGGAATACGCCGCATGGCTCGACCGTCTCAAACGCGACTTCCCGTCGGAGTCATTCTTGATCGTGCGCTACGGCGACCATCAGCCGGAATTCGCCCACCTCATCATCGACCCGAAGGTCAGCGACGCCGAACGCGCGCGCCAGCTCAAGGCGCATGATCCACGCTATTTCACGAGCTACTACGCAATCGACGCGGTCAACTTCAAACCGGCCGATCTCTCGTCCGCGTTGCCGACGCTGGAGGCGCCCTATCTGCCGCTGCTGGTGCAGGAAGCGGCCGGCGTTCCGCTCGATCCGTCCTTCGCCGAGCAGAAGAAGATTCTGCAACGCTGCCACGGCGCGTTTTACAGCTGCGCCGGCGGCGAGGAGGCGCGCCGCTTCAACCGCCTGCTGATCGAGGCCGGGCTGATCAAGGGGCTGTAGGCCGGCTGCCTTTGCAAGCCGGCGCGGGCCGGATAGGTTGCCTCCAACAAAAGCAAGGCGGGGAGGAACGGCATGGCGGACGGCATTGCCGCCGCGTCACGGAGCGTTGGCGCCGCCAAAGCGGCCGTCGCGCTGACCGATGTGGTCGTTTCGTTCCGCGTCGCCGTCGGCACCTACACGGCGGTCGATCGTGCAACGCTGAACGTCGGCGACGGCGAGTTCGTCGCGATCGTCGGCCCGACCGGCTGCGGCAAGTCGACGCTGCTCAATATCGCCGCCGGTCTGCTCGCGCCCGCCGCAGGCAGCGTGAACATCTTTGGCTCGCCGCTCTCCGCGCTCAACCGCCAGGCCGGCTATCTGTTTCAGGCCGATGCGCTCTTTCCCTGGAAAACCGCGATCGAGAATGTCGCGATCGGGCTCGAGACCGCCGGCACGCCGACCGCGGAAGCCCGCGCCCGCGCGCAGGAATGGCTCACGCGCGTCGGCCTCGGCGCCTTCGCCGACCGCTATCCGCACATGCTGTCCGGCGGCCAGCGCAAGCGCGTCGGCCTCGCGCAGGTGCTGATCCGCGATCCGAAAATCCTGCTGATGGATGAGCCGTTCGGCCCGCTCGACGCCCAGACGCGGCAGATCATGGGCAATCTGCTGCTCGACCTGTGGACCGCCGACCGCAAGGCGGTGCTCTTCGTCACGCACGACCTCGAGGAAGCGATCGCGCTCTCCGACCGCGTGGTGATCATGTCGGCCGGACCGGCCGCGCGCATCATCGGCGACTGGAGCGTGCCGATCGCGCGCCCGCGCGATATTTCCGAGGTCAAGCTCGATCCGGCTTTCCACGAGCTGCACCGGGAGATCTGGCAGAAGCTCAAGGCCGAGGTGGTGAAGGGCTACGCGCAGGCGAGAGGTGAGCGTGATGCTCGCGCCTGAGCCTGCTCATCGCTGCAGATCCTGGTCGCGATCGTCGCGGTCGCGCTCTGGTATGTGCTCACCACCTATCCTGTGTTCGGGAAGATCCTGCTGCCGCCGTTCTTCTTCTCGAACCCGGTCGACGTGGCGAACCAGATCATCGTCTGGTTCGCCACCGGCGTGATCTGGAAACATCTCTGGGTGACGTTGATCGAGTCGATCCTTGCTTTTGTGATCGGCTCGATCGGCGGCGTGCTGGTCGGCTTCTGGTTCGCGCGCCAGCCGCGCACGGCGGCGGTGTTCGATCCTTATGTGAAGGCGGTCAACGCGCTGCCGCGCGTCGTGCTCGCGCCCATCTTCACGCTCTGGCTCGGGCTCGGCATCTGGTCGAAGGTCGCGCTCGGCGTCACGCTGGTGTTCTTCATCGTGTTCTTCAATGTCTACCAGGGCGTCAAGGAAGTCAGCCCGACGGTGCTCGCCAATGCCCGCATGCTCGGCATGAGCGAGCGGCAGCTGATGCGCCATGTCTACTGGCCGTCGGCGCTGTCCTGGATGTTCTCCTCGCTGCACACCTCGGTGGGCTTTGCCGTGGTGGGCGCGGTGGTGGGCGAATATCTGGGTGCGGCCGCCGGGCTCGGTTACCTCATTCAGCAGGCGGAGGGCGTGTTCGACGTGGCCGGCGTTTTCGCCGGCATGTTCGTGCTGGCCGCCTTCGTGCTCGTCATCGACATGATCGTCACCGTGGTCGAGAAGCGCCTGCTGGTCTGGCGGCCCGCGACCGCCGATGCCAGGCCCTAGCCACCGCCTGCCCGCTGGCTTATCGTCCGGGCCGAATTGGCCTTCTAAAAAGGCCCGCACACAAAAGGGAAAGGGAGGATGTCATGCCCGTGGTTTTGAGACGGCTCGGCGTGGCTTTTGCGGCGCTTGTTCTGTCGAGCGGCCTCGCGCTCGCGCAATCGAAGGTGACACTCGCGATCGGCGGTGCCTCGTGCCTGTGCTATCTGCCCACCATGCTCGCCAAGCAGCTTGGCGAATACGAGAAGGCCGGCGTCAATGTCGACGTGGTCGAGTTCAAGGGTGGTTCGGAAGCCCTCAAGGCGGTGATGGGCGGCAGCGCGGACGTGGTGTCGGGCTATTTCGATCACTGCGTCAATCTCGCGGCCAAGGGCCAGCATCTGCAGTCTTTCGTGGTCTATGATCGTTATCCCGGCTTTGCGCTGGTCGTGTCGCCGAAGCACGCGGCCGAGATCAAGTCGATCAAGGATCTCGCCAACAAGAAGATCGGCGTCAGCGCTCCGGGCTCCTCCACCGACTTCTTCCTGAAATACATCCTGAAGAAGAACGGCGTCGACCCGAACTCCGTGGGCGTGATCGGCGTCGGGCTCGGCGCTTCGGCAATCGCAGCCATGGAGCAGGGTCAGGTCGAGGCCGCCATCATGCTCGATCCTGCGGTCACCATTCTGCAGGGCAGGGACAAAGACCTCAAAATCCTGAGCGATACGCGCTCTCAGAAGGACACGCTCGCCGTGTTCGGCGGCGAATATCCGGGCGGCGCGCTCTATACCAAGGCGGAATGGATTGCCGCGCACCCGAAGGAGGTGCAGGCGATGACCAACGCCATCGTCAGCACGCTCAAGTGGATCCACTCGCACACGCCCGAGGAGATCGCCGACAAGATGCCGGCCGAATATGTCGGCAAGGACAAGGCGCTCTACGTCTCCGCGCTCAAGAACACGCTCGCGATGTATTCGGAGACCGGCCGCATGGATCCGAAGGGCGCCGAAGCGGTGCTTGCCGTGTTCAGCCTGTCCTCGCCCGATGTGGCCAAGGCCAACATCGACCTGTCGAAGACCTATACGAACACCTATGTCGACGCGGCCAACAAGAAGATGGGGATGAAGTAGGCCTCCGTTCGAACGACGTCGCGTTCTTAATGCGTCATGGCCGGGTCATTCCCGGCCATGATGTTTTTGAGATGCGCGAGGGCCCACGCATGACAAATTGGGGTATAAGTCGCTTGTCATGAACATCCTCTCCATCCAGTCGCACGTGGCATTCGGCCATGTCGGCAATGCCGCCGCCACGTTCCCGCTGCAGCGGCTGGGCATCGAGGTCTGGCCGATCCACACCGTGCAGTTCTCCAACCACACCGGCTACGGCAGCTGGAAGGGCCGTGTCTTCGACGCCGGCATGATCCGCGAGGTGATGGCCGGCATCGAGGCGCGCGGCGTGCTGGGCGAATGCAATGGCGTGCTCTCGGGCTATATGGGCGCGGCCGATATCGGCGCCGCCATTCTCGACGCGGTCGCCACCGTCAAGCGCGCCAATCCGGCGGCCAGATATTGCTGCGACCCGGTGATCGGCGACGTCGGGCGCGGCATTTTCGTGCGCGAGGGCATTCCCGAATTCATGCGCGAGAAAGCCGTGCCCGCGGCCGACATCATCACGCCCAACCAGTTCGAGCTCGATTATCTCAGCAAGCGTGACAGCGGCACGTTGCGCGCGGCGCGCGATGCGGTCAAAGCCGTGCACGATCTCGGCCCGCGCGCGATCCTCGTCACCTCGCTGCACACCGACGAGACGCCGGCCGACTGCATCGACATGCTGGCGTCGGACGACACCGGCTGCTTTCTCGTGCGCACGCCGAAATTGCCGCTGACGATCAACGGCGCCGGCGATGCGGTCGCCGCGCTGTTCTTCGCGCACTATCTGCGCGGCGGGAAAGTCGCCGACGCGCTCTCGCGCGCGGCCTCCAGCATCTTCGGCGTGCTGGCAAAGACGGCGGAGAGCGGCGCGCGCGAGATCCAGCTGATCGCGGCGCAGGACCAGATCGTCAAGCCGAACCGAATTTTCGATACCGCAAGTGCTCGGGTCTATTGGCGCCGAAACCGATGCTCCGGCGATCGCGCCGTCGGAGGCGCCGCCGCTGTCGCACGACGACCATGCGGCCGGGCCGCTTGGCGTGCCGTCGGTCTTTCATGTCGACCGGCTCGATCTGTCATTCGCGCCGCAGCCCTGGGCCTGGGCGGACAAGCACCGCGCCGAGATCGACGCCTGGTTTGCCGACATGCGGCGCAAGCAGCCGGCGCTCTGGAACGGCCGCGTGCTGCTGATGCATCATCAGGTGATCGAGCACGGCGTGCTGCGCGGTGAATTTCTCGAGACCGACTACGCCAGCTTTATTTGCTGGAAGCACCGGGGCCGGCCGCACGCTCAGGTGCGCGATTGCTTCAGCGCCGCGGCGATCCAGAGCTCCGATGGCGCATTCCTCCTTGGCGTCATGGGCTCGCACACGTTCAATGCCGGCAAGGTCTATTTCCCGTGCGGCACGCCCGATCCGAACGACATCATCGGCGGCAAGGTCGACTTCGAGCACAGCGTGCGGCGCGAGCTTCTCGAGGAGACCGGCCTGGCGATGGATGATTTCACGCCGGAGCCGGGCTGGACCATGATCGTCGACGGCTCGCTGATCGGGCAGATAAAGGTGCTGCGCGCGCGCGAATCCGCCAAAGCTCTGCATGACCGCATCATCGCGTTCCTCGCGCGCGAGAAGAAACCCGAGCTCGCCGATATCCGCGTGGTCTATGGGCCCGGCGATTTCGACCAGGCCATGCCGCGCTTCGTGACGGCGTTTCTGGCCTCTCGCTTTGCCACCCAGCCGCTCAGGGCGGCGCGGTAGGAACTACAAGCACATGCTCTCCCTCCGTCATTGCCGGGCTTGACACTGCAAGTCGGGTTTACCTGACGTGCAGCGATAAGTAATGCAAAACTCGGGCAAGCCCGATTTTGATGCAATCCATGAGGCTGTGCCGTCAGGGCGAGAGTACTGTTGTGCCTTGTTGTCTCTCATCATGGATGGGCGGGACAAGCCCGGGCATGACGAATGAGAGGCCTGCTTCCGGGACAATCCAACCGGTCAACATTTCTGACCTATCGCAATCTGCTGACTTGCTGCGCTTGATTTGCGCGCCCGCTTTCCGCTACAAGCGGCCTCCCGGTTAACGCGGGCTTTACCGGAGTCCGTCAGATTGACCGGCGACACGAGGGACGAGCCAGGGACAATGTCCACGCGCCACGAAATTTGCGCGATCGAGCGGACGGCGGGTAACGCCGGCGCCGCGGCTTCCCTCATTCTGGGCACGCTCCTTCTCCTTATCCGCCCCTGAGGGCCGGCTGGGCATATGCGCCTGGGCACTCGGGGGAACCGCGATAAACCCTTAAAGAGCGCCCGACAGCGGCGCATTCGAATTGAGAAGGAAATGAGCCAATGACTGCCCAGACAAAGTCCGAGAAGGACCGCGTCGTCATCTTCGACACCACCTTGCGCGACGGCGAGCAATGTCCCGGCGCGACCATGACGCATGAGGAGAAGCTCGAGGTCGCCGAGCTCCTCGACGCCATGGGCGTCGACATCATCGAGGCCGGCTTCCCCATCGCCTCGGAAGGCGACTTCGCCGCCGTGCACGAGATCGCCAAGCGCGCGAAGAATTCCGTCATCTGCGGCCTCTCGCGCGCCGGCTTCAAGGACATCGACCGCTGCGCCGAGGCCATCAAGCCGGCCAAGCGCAGGCGCATCCACACCTTCATCTCCACCTCGCCGGTGCACATGAAATACAAGCTCCAGAAGGAGCCGCACGAGGTCTTCGAGATGGTGGTGGCGCAGGTCACGCGCGCGCGCGGCCACACCGACGACGTCGAGTGGTCGGCGGAAGACGCAACCCGCACCGAGCGCGACTTCCTCTGCCGCTGCGTGGAGGCCGCCATCAATGCCGGCGCCACCACGATCAACATCCCCGACACCGTCGGCTACACGGTGCCGGAGGAATATTTCGCGCTCATCGAGATGTTGCGCACGCGCGTGCCCAATGCCGACAAGGCGCGCTTCTCGACCCATTGCCATAACGACCTCGGCATGGCGGTCGCCAATTCGCTCGCCGGCGTGAAGGCAGGCGCGCGGCAGATCGAATGCACCATCAACGGTATCGGCGAGCGCGCCGGCAACGCCGCGCTCGAAGAGGTCGTGATGGCGATGAAGGTGCGCAACGACGTGCTGCCGTTCTGGACCGGCATCGAGGCGACGATGCTCACGCGCGCCTCCAAGCTCGTCGCGGCGGCGACCTCGTTCCCGGTGCAGTACAACAAGGCGATCGTCGGGCGGAACGCCTTCGCGCACGAGAGCGGCATCCACCAGGACGGCATGCTCAAGAATGCGCAGACCTACGAGATCATGACGCCGGAGTCGGTCGGCGTGAAGCAGACCTCGCTGGTGATGGGCAAGCATTCCGGCCGCCATGCTTTCATCCACAAGCTGGAGGAGCTCGGCTACGAGCTCGCCGGCAACCAGCTGGAAGATGCCTTCGTGCGCTTCAAGGCGCTCGCCGACCGCAAGAAGCAGATCTTCGACGAGGACATCGAGGCGCTGGTCGACGAGGAGATCGCGCACGCGCACGACCGCATCAAGGTGCTGTCGCTCACCGTGATCGCCGGCACCATGGGGCCGCAGACGGCCACGCTCACGCTCGACATCGACGGCGAGCACGTCACCACGCAGTCGACCGGCAACGGCCCGGTGGATGCGATCTTCAGGGCGATCCGCGCGCTGGTGCCGCACGAGGCGACGCTCGAGCTCTACCAGGTGCACGCGGTGACCGGCGGCACCGATGCGCAGGCCGAAGTGTCCGTGCGGCTCGCGGAAGCGGGACGTTCGTTCACGGCCAAGGGCGCCGATCCCGACACGTTGGTTGCGTCGGCGAAAGCCTATCTCGGCGCGCTCAACAAGCTGATCTCGAAGCGCAGCAAGACGTCCTCAGTCGAACGGCGGATTCATTCCACCGATGTGGGATGAGGAAGCGCACCAGGCCTTCAACGTCATCCCGGGTTTGCTGGCGCCATAAGCGCGTTTACGCGCGTCTATCGATCGCGGCTATGACGCGTCGACGCGCCCGGAATGACCGGAAAACTGACCTGAAAACCCGCGAAACGGCCCGAAATTAAAGGTAAATCACATTTGGTCTCGCATTTCGGTCACGAAATCCCTATTTCGTTCCATAGGAACCCAAAAAATCACATTTTGTCCGCATTTCACTCGCTTTAGCGACGGATTTGAAAGGTACTTGCGGGCACCTTCCGACTTGGAAAGCGTAGGGGATTAGATCGAAATGAGGATGACTGTATGCGCGGGCGTTATCGCGCTCGCGGCGCTTGAGTTTGTTGCCGACTGTTCCGGCCGCGCGCGCAGCCGACATGATGGACAATGCCGCGGCGGCGCATACGACGTCGATCGACGTCGCGCGCATCAAGAGCGCGCTGCATCTCACACCTGCGCAGGAGCCCCATTGGGCGCCGGTTGAAGCCGCGCTGCGCGAGCTCGCCCGCCGTCAGGAACGCGATGCGAATGACGGGCTGGTGCGCCGCGTCAGCAAGCGTGTCGTGCAGGTTGCGCTCAACAGCGCGACCGTCCACCGGCTTGCCGCTGCGGCTCGCCCGCTCGTCAAGACCTTCGACGAGCAGCAGATGCGGACCGCGCATGGCCTTGCCCAGGAAATGGGTTTCGGTCCCGTTGTTGCGGCGCTGAAATAACATACCGCACGCAGCACCAATTTCTGTAATGGCCGGCTTTATGCCGGCCATTTCGTTTTAGGAGGGCGCGCGTGCCCGTGGCGATGGACGCGGCCGCTGAATTTATCCGCACACCGCTGCGTCATGCCCGCGATACGAGCGCAAGTCGGCTAAAGCCGACTTGCGCTGCGGAATCCAGGGCACAAATACCGAAATGCGGTTGATGAAACCGGTGACGGTGAACAGACCGATCATGATGCCGAGTGTTGCGAGCAGCAGAGTCAGATAAGACGTCATGTCGGCATGCGTCTCGATGAGTGAGCCGGATATTGCCGAACAGGTTTCGTCCTCGACCGCGGGGTCCTTCAGGATGTATTTGAAGTACAGGAAGGCGCGCGAGCAGAAGTACGAACATGAACGCGGCGGTATAGAGCGCTGCGAGCAGCTCACCGATGCCGACGCCAGCCCATCAGGAAGATGAGGATATATGACGGAGAAAAAGAAGATAGAGGTTTTGACCTTCTCGTAGAGCGGCACCTTCGGCGCCGCTCGACCTGGTCGCGTCGGCAGAAGACGCACGCAAAGCAGATAGACGGCGACGCGCGAGCGATATGTAATAGACGAAGGCGAGCGCGAAGCCGCGCGCCACCACGTCCCAATAGGGCACGCCGAGAAAGTCCGCCATCAGGAAGGCGCCGACGCCCATCATCGGCGGCATGATCAGCCCGCCCATCGATGCCGCGGTTTCGATCGCGGCGGCGAAGTGTCCGCGGCACGCCGTAGCGCATCATCAGCGGAATGGTGATGCTGCCGACCACGACGGCATTGGCCGAGCCGCTGCCGCTGATCATGCCGATCGCGCTCGATCCGAGCACCGCGGTCTGCGGGATCAGCTGGCGCGAGCGGCCGGCGAAGCAGCCGCATGACGTTGATCATCGCGTTCTGCGCGTTGAAGCCGTTGCGCGACGGCGGCCAGCAGCAGGAAGGCTGCGATCAGCGTCAGCGCAAGCTGGCCATAGATGCCGTAAATGCCGGTCGAGAACTCGACGGTGCTCGATGTGACCACACGATAGAACGTCGTCCCCGGATGCCAGAAGAAGTCGAGCGGGCTGAGGTATCCCCACAGCGTGTAAAAGACCATGACGACATTGATCCAGAAGAGGGTCGGATGCGCGAGCCGCGACAGCTCCATCACCAGCAGAAATACCAGCAGCCCGACAATGAAGTCCTGTCTGCGTAGAACGTGCCTTGCGAATAGATCGCGATACGTTCGAATTCGTTATGGAAATAGATGAAGGAATAGATGCAGATGCCGACATAGATCGCGACGAGCACATGGTTGGCGATCGGCGGCAGCCATTTGTAGAGATAATCCTGCTGGTACGCGAACAGTATCTGCAGGATCAGCGTGATCGACATCACATACGCGACCAGTTCCTGCGCACCGCCGAGCCCGGTGTAGAAGAACCAGATAAGCCAGGCGGTCTGGACCACCGCGACGGCAAACGTCAGGTTTTTGAGAGTGGCGTGTTTCTTGATCGCTTCGAGCGTCATGACGTTTCCCTAGCGTAGATTATCGATCGTGATTCGAAGCGCCGGCGCTGCGGTAGAGCAGGCCGGCCGCCGAAGCGGACTCGCTACGGACACACTAGCCGCATAACGCCCCCCACGGCGCATTTGGTGCAAGCGCGGAGACTACCGAAAAGAAGGGGCGGGAACTTGTGCCGTCACGGCACGACATCCCGCCCTGCGTGAGCGATTCAGGCAATCAGCTCGCGCGGGCCGCGACCTTCCACTTGTCGTTCCAGGCCTTGTGCTCCTTAAGGAACTTGGCCAGGCCCGCATGCACCGGGATATGCGGGTTGGCGTTGATGCCCTGCACCTGCATGCCGACGAAATCCTTCGCCATCGGCGTGAAGCCCGGCATCGAGCTTCACGAGCTCGTCCCTCTTGTCGTAGAAGGCCTTGATCATTTTGTAGACGACGGCTTCCGGCATATCGACACGCGCGTTGTAGCCGAACAGGATCGGCACGCCCTGCAGCGTCGGGGTCCGACATCCTTTGCTGAAGGCACCCTTCGGATCGACGTCGACGACCGCAAGCCCCGCTGCCTTGAGTTTTGCGACCTCGTCCGGGCATGGATTGACGACCCTGATGTCCATGCGGATCTCGGTCTCCTTCCAATAGGGCGCGAGCGATTTGCCGGCGGTGGTGTAGGTCGCGGAACCCACGATCGTGCCCTGCTCCATCGCGTCAGAGTTCGACTTGAGGTCGATCTGGACGTGCTTGAAGTCGTAGCCAGCGGCGCATTGCGCGTCCTGCGCGCATTCCCAGCGCCCCAAGTGGCGCATTGGCGACGGGCAGGCCCAAATAGGACGTGTTGCGCCTTAACCAGCGCGGCCATCCTCGACTTGAAGCAGGGCCGGATAAGTGCGAACGTCGGCGTCGGAAAACAAGGCAAAAGCCGGTCCTGGGCGGCAAATCCGGGCCGGCTCCTGGGCGATCAGAAATCCGCGTGAAGAGTCGAAACGGCTGCCGCGGGGTTTGTACGGTCAGGACAGCGGTCACGGAACCGAGCCGTTCAAGGAAACCGGTTTCGACCAAGGTTTAACTGGAGGAAGACGCTGATGCGCAAATGGATTCTCGCGGCGGCTGCGGCCGCCATTTTCGTGGCACCCGGCATTGCAAGCGCGCAATCGCCGATCCTGATCAAGTTCAGCCACGTGGTTGCGCCGAACACGCCGAAGGGCAAGGGCGCCGACAAGTTCAAGGAACTCGCCGAGAAATACACCAACGGCAAGGTCAAGGTTGAGGTCTATCCGAACTCGACCCTCTACAAGGACAAGGAAGAGCTCGAGGCGCTGCAGCTCGGCGCCGTGCAGATGCTGGCGCCGTCGAATTCCAAGTTCGGCCCGATGGGCATCAAGGACTTCGAAGTGTTCGACCTGCCGTTCCTGCTGCCCAACGAGGCGGCGCTGCGCAAGGTCACCGAAGGCCCGCTCGGCCAGGCCATGCTCAAGAAGCTCGAAGGCAAGGGCATGATCGGGCTCGCTTACTGGGACAACGGCTTCAAGGAGATGAGCGCCAACAAGCCGCTGCGCATGCCGGAAGATTACAAGGGGCTGAAATTCCGCATCCAGTCATCGAAGGTGCTTGAAGCGCAGTTCCGCGCGCTCGGCGCGGTCCCGCAGGTGATGGCGTTCTCGGAAGTCTATCAGGCGCTGCAGACCGGCGTCGTGGACGGCCAGGAGAACACGCCGTCGAACATCTACACCCAGAAATTCCATGAGGTGCAGAAGTACACGACGCTGACCAATCACGGCTACATCGGCTACGTCGTCGTCGTGAACAAGAAGTTCTGGGACGACTTGCCGGCCGACATGCGTGGCCAGCTTGAAAAGGCGATGAACGAAGCGACGGCCTACTCCAACAAGATCGCCGCAGACGGAGAATGCGGAAGGGCTCGACGAGATCAAGAAGTCGGGCAAGACGCAGATCATCGTTCCGACCGGCGGCCGAGATGGCCGCCATGCGAAAGGCCATGGACCCGCTCTATCAGGACATGGCCAGCCGCGTCGGCAAGCAGCTGATCGACGACGTGTGAAGGCGACGCAGGGCGTAACCAACTAGATAAAATTCTGCCGGGCCCCGGCTTTAGAAGCCGGGGCCCGTTCGCTTCCAGGGGTGAGGGGATTCCGGTGTCTGATTGCGATCGCGGAGGCCGTGGGAGCGGCTGCCGTCGGCAATGACAGCGAATTGCCGCCTGCGGTTTCTGGCCGGCCCCAAACGCATGTTCAAGCGCCTACCCAAGCGTATCTCGAAGCGCGCGAGGCGTAAGTGTTTCTGCGCATTCTCGACCGGCTTGAGGAAATCCTGATCGCCAGCCTGATCGCGGCGGCGACGCTGGTGATCTTTGTTGCGGTGGTGCAGCGCTACGCGCTCGGCGTCCCGTTTCTTTATCCGCTCCTCTACAACATCAATCTCACCTGGGCGCAGGAGCTCTGCATCTACATGTTCGTGTGGATGGCGAAGTTCGGCGCCGCCTATGGCGTGCGCACCGGCATCCATGTCGGCGTCGACGTCGTCGTCAACATGCTTGAACCGAAGTGGCGCAAGAAGGTCGTCCTTTTCGGCCTGTTCTGCGGCGCGCTCTTCACCTTCGTCGTCGGCACCATGGGCGCCAAGTTCGTCATCGAGCTTTACCCCACCGACCAGGTCTCGCCCGACATGGAGATGCCGCGCTGGATCATCTTCCTCTGCGTGCCGCTCGGTTCCTACCTGATGTGCTTCCGCTTCCTGCAGGTCGCATGGGCCTTCTTTTGGACGGGCGAGCTGCCGCACCATGATCCGGGCCACGTCGAGGGCGTCGACGAGAGCGCGCGCCGGGGAGCTCGCCCGATGAACAGCGCCCTCATCTTCGGGCTGCTGATCGCGCTGATGCTCACCGGCATGCCGATCTCGATCGCGCTCGGCCTCACCGTGCTCTCCTTCCTGTTCGTGATGACCCAGGTGCCGATCGAGGCCGTGGCGCTCAAGCTCTTCACCGGCATCGAGAGCTTCGAGATCATGGCGATCCCGTTCTTCATCCTCGCCGGCAACTTCCTCACCCATGGCGGCGTCGCGCGCAGGATGATCGCCTTCGCCACCTCGATGGTCGGCCACTGGTACGGCGGTCTCGGCCTGGCCGCGGTCCTGGCCTGCGCGCTGTTTGCGGCCATTTCCGGCTCCTCGCCGGCGACCGTCGTCGCCATCGGCTCCATTTTGCTGCCGGCGATGGTCGCCCAGGGCTACCCGAAGCGCTTCGGCGCCGGCGTGATCGCGACCTCCGGCGCGCTCGGCATCCTGATTCCGCCCTCGATCGTGATGGTGCTGGTCGCGGTCGCGACCGGCGGCAGCGTCGCCTTCGATCCGGAAGGCAAGCGCGTGCTCTCGGCCTCGGTCGCGCAGCTGTTCATGGCGGGCGTGATCCCCGGCATCATCCTGGCGACGATGCTCGGCATGACCACCTTCTACCGCGCCTGGAAGAACGGTTACCCGCGCATGCCGAAGGCGAGCTGGCTGGAGCCGATCCGGGCTTTCCGCGATTCGTTCTGGGGCCTGGCGCTGATCGTGATCGTGCTCGGCGGCATCTATACCGGCGCCTTCACGCCGACGGAAGCCGCCGCGGTCAGCGCGGTCTACGCCTTCGTGGTTGCGGTCTTCGTCTATCGCGACATGGGGCTCCGCGACGTGCCGAAGGTGCTGCTCTCCTCCGCCAACATGAGCGCGATGATCCTCTACATCATCACCAACGCGGTGCTGTTCTCGTTCCTGATGACCAGCGAGCAGATCCCGCAGGCGATGACCGCCTGGATCAAGGACAGCGGCATCGGCTGGGTCGAGTTCCTGCTCGTCGTCAACCTCCTGCTGCTGCTGGCCGGCAACGTGATGGAGCCGTCATCGATCGTGCTGATCACCGCGCCGATTTTGTTTCCGATCGCGGTGAGCCTCGGCATCAACCCGGTGCACCTCGGCATCCTGATGACGGTGAACATGGAGGTCGGCCTCTGCCATCCGCCGGTCGGCCTCAATCTCTACGTCGCCTCCGGCATCGCGCGCATGGGCATCACCGAGCTCACCATTGCGACCTGGCCCTGGCTCGTCACCATGCTGATCTTCCTCGCGATGGTGACCTACATTCCGGAACTGTCGCTCTGGCTCCCGCGCGTGCTCGGGATGTTGTGACGGCGCTAGCCGCCAATCCGTGACCTCTCATTCGTCATGCCCGGCTTTATGCCGGGCATCCCGTTTAGGAGCGGCACTGTGTCTCCCTAAGCGGGATGCGCGGGACATAGGCCTGCGAGCACGCCGTTCTTTCGAACGGCTAAGCCCGGGCATGACAGGTGGAAGGGCCTTGACGCGGTGCCGTGAGTCCTGAACGCCCGTAAATCTACATTGCGCGCGGTTAATCTCTGTCCAAACTTTAACTTGATAAGGCAAAGGCTGCGTGCTCTGATTGACGCATCAGGTTTGCCATTGGAGGAAACCATGTTGAAGACGTTCCTTGCCGGCGCGACTGCGCTTGCGATTGCCGGCGGCGCGTATGCCTATGCGCAACAGTCAAGCACCGTGGGCGCTGGCGGAGAGTTCCAGCGCATGCATCACTCGCGCATGAGCGCCGAGGACATCAGCGCCTTCGGCGATGCGCGTATCGCCGGGTTGCATGCCGGCCTCAAGCTCACCGCCGAGCAGGAGAAGCTCTGGCCGCCGGTCGAGAGCGCGCTGCGCGATCTCGCCAAGCAGCGCTCCGAGCGTTTCGCGGCGCGCGCCAATGCCGACCGCCCGAAGGATCCGATCGAGCGCATGAACCTGCGCGCCGAGGTGATGGGCCAGCGCGCGGCCGGGCTCAAGAAGCTCGCCGATGCGGCGGGCCCGCTCTACAAGAGCCTCGATGACGGCCAGAAGCGCCGCTTCGCGATGCTCGCGCGCCTCGACCGCGGGCAGATGCGCGGCTCACCACGGTGGCAGCATCATCACGGCCCTCGCGGCGGCATGATGGATAACGACGGCGGCCGCTAAGCGCCGTCGCAACAAGAAGCGGACGCTGGCCAACGCGCACTCCCCGTCGCGCGCCGCCGTCCAAGGAAGCCGCCGGCGAGGCACCGGCGGCTTTTCTTTTTGCCGTTATTGCCAGCGCATCGTCACGTTCTAGGCACGCCCCGAGGGCGAAAACGTCGGCTAATGGCCCAAAGCGCCCATGGAGCGCCCATACCCGTCCCGGCATGCTAGTTTAGGCGTTCGTGACCCCGTGTCCTGAGTGCCGACAGATGCTCTATTCCATTTCACTCAAATCGGCACAGCGCTGGATCAATTCGGTGGGTCTGGCCATTGCGGTCGGCGTCGCCTATTTCCTGGCGGCGCGCCTGAGTCTTTTCCTCCTCACGAAACCCGATGGAGTCGCCGTTTTCTGGCCGGCCGCCGGAGTTTCTTCCGGCGTCCTGATCGGACTTGGGCCGCGCGCCCTGTTGCCTGTCATCGCCGGCACGATGGCCGCAACCCTCGCAGCCAATCTTCTCGGCGATCGCAACATCTGGAGTGCCATCTTTTTCGCCCTGAGCAACGCTGTCGAACCCGGGCTTGTGGCCGCTCTCATCGCACACTACTTCGGCCCATCGTTCAATCTGGACCGGCTGCGTAATGTCATCGGACTGCTTGCGGCGGCGATCGTCGCAACTGCCATTTCGGGGATCGTTGGAACATTGGGCTTCCGGTTATTCCATAGTTCGCCCACATCTTTTCTGACAATCTGGCACCATTGGTTTCTGTCCGACGCGATTGGCATTGTCACAGTTGCGCCGCTCTTGATCGGACTGGTTTCCGCGGTGCGCGATCCGCCGCCGCACAGTGAAATCAGCGAAGGCGCCGCGGTGTTGGTCCTGCTCATCATCGCGAGCGGAATCATTGTTTTGTTGCCACGGGAGCCATGGATGGCCGTGCTGCCCGCTGGGTTGTTCTTTCCGCTGTTGTTGTGGGTGACGGCGCGCTGCAGGCCGGTCTTCGCTGCGGCTGCCGCATTCATCGTCGCGCTGACGGTTGTTTGGACGACAACGTTCGACATCGGTATTCTCGGCGATCCAAGCCTTCCGGGTACGCAGCGAATTCTGGTTGCTCAAGCCAGTATCCTGACGGCCTCGTTCTGCGCATTGGTTCTTGCGGCATTGTTCGCAGAGCGAAAGGCGAACGAGGTTCGCCTCGCTCACTCGAACATGATGCTGGAGCGCGAGCGGGATAACAAGTTGATGAATATGCAGGCGGTGACTGCTGCGATGGCTCACGAGCTGAAGCAGCCTTTGACGGCAATCTCGGCAAACAGCGAGGCCGTACAACTGGTTCTCAATCACACAAAGCCCGATCGTAACGAGATGCGGTCGGCTTTGGACAACATCGTCGAGGATAGTCACCGTGCTGGCCAAATATTGAACGACATTCGTGCCTTGTTTTTTAAACCCGATAGCGGACACGAGCCAATCGATGTGAATGAAATTGCTTCTCGCGTACTGCGCCTTCTTCACGAAGAGCTGAAGGCTCACGGTGTCACGACCCATGTTGAACTTGCGTCCGATTTGCCGCGCGTCATGGGCCATAAGGGCCAATTGCAGGAGGTCCTGGTAAACTTGCTCCAGAATGCAATCGAGGCCATGAACGCCGTCAAAGCGGGTCGCAGGAGGCTGTGGCTGAGAACGGAGCGGCACGGCGACGATGCAATTGTTGTTGAAGTCGAGGATTCGGGACCGGGAATTGATCCAGCAAACCTCAACGGCATATTTGATGCATTTTTCACAACGAAATCACACGGGACGGGATTGGGATTGGCCATTTGCCGCATGATTATCGAGCGTCATGGCGGGCATCTGTCCGCGTCGTCGGACGGCACACACGGGGCGCTGTTTCAGTTCGTTCTGCCCGCGCGCATGAACAAGCACGAGACCACAGCGAGCCGGCAGCAAAAAAATTGAGGACTGCCGCAGAGGGCGTCCGTTCTGGTGCAAGAGTCCGCCTCCGGCTCTTGGCGGACAAAAGGGTGGTGGGCGCACAAGGACTCGAACCTTGGACCCGCTGATTAAGAGTTATATTTTGTCACCTCGCTGAATCGTTTTGAAAACCGGCATCTCTCGCGAAAGTTCCTATACACCCGATAAAACCTACGCCCCTGGCGATGCCTACCGTTTCCCTGCGTTACCTTGTTTTTCCGTCGAAGCGGTCTAGTTTGTTTGCACGTGCAAACAATAATTCGGGGAAATGCGAAAAAAGATCGGCAAGCGCGCTATCGACGCTCTGCGCATCGGCGAGTTTATCGTCGACGACAATCCGCGTGGCTTTATCGCGCGCAAGCTCAAATCAGGGACCGTCAGCTACGGCTATCAGTACCGCGATAAAGCGACCGGCAAACAGCGGTGGGTCGGCCTTGGGCTGCATGGCAACGACCTGACGCCCGACCAGGCGCGCAAAAAGGCGCTCAAGGTTGCGGGCGAGGTCAAGGATGGCGGCGAGCCGGAATTTGCCGCAGCGGTGGCAGCCAGGCGGCGGCAAGCGGCGGGTTACACCGTCGACGCCTTGCTCGACAATTTCATCGAAAGATACGCGCGGCCGAATCTGCGTAGCGCGGACGAGATCGAGCGATGTTTCCGGGTTTATGTGCGGCCGAAGATCGGCAGCAAGTCGATCTACGATCTCAGGCGGCGCGATGTTGTCGAATTGCTCGACGTGATCGAGGACGCTGGCGCGCCAGTGATGGCCGACCGGACGCTGGCACACCTACGCCGGGCGTTAAACTGGCATGCGACCCGCGATGATCAATTCGCACCGCCCATCGTTAAAGGCATGAGCCGGGCCAAGCCAGCCGCCGAGCGGGCTCGCAGCCGTATCCTCTCCGATGACGAGGTCGTCGATCTGTGGGCGGTGCTCGATGATCTTGGCGACGGGGCACCGGCATGCTTCCCGAATTTCGTGCGCACGCTGTTTCTCACCGCCACGCGGCGGGCGATGGTCAGCGATATGACCTGGGACGAGATCGAGGGGCGCAACTGGACCGTGCCGGGCTCGCGCAACAAGGGCGGTCGTGAGCACCTTGTGCCGCTGACCGACACAGTGATCGGACTCATTGGCGAGCGGCAAAAAGGCTTTGTGTTCTCGTCCGACAACGGAAAAACACCGTTCTCGGGCTTTTCCAAAGCCAAGGCCGCGCTCGATGCCAAGCTTACTGAGCTGCGCAAGCGCGACGGCCGCAAGCCGATGGCGGCGTGGGTGCTGCATGATCTGCGCCGAACCGCGCGCAGTCTCATGTCGCGGGCTGACGTGTCGAGCGACCACGCCGAGCGCGTGCTAGGTCACGTGATTCCTGGTGTGCGCGGCACTTACGACAGGCATGAATATCGCACGGAGAAACTGGGCGCGCTGGAAAAACTGGCCGCACTGGTCGGCGCATTCTGCGGCCGGGCGAAACGGTAGTCGGCTTCCCACGCCGGTCAAAGGCCAGAGCGTGAACGACGCCGCGGTGCGAGGTGCCGCGTTCCACGAGGCGGGGCACGTCATCGTCGCGCACGAATTGGGGTTACAGGTTGGCGAGATCGAGATCAGTGATGATGGGAGCGGTCACGCGCAAATTAGTCCCGCCGATCATTTACCCCGCATCGATCAGATAGCGTTGTGCGTTGCTGGTATCCAAGCGCAATCATTATTCAACTGCCGCACATATGAACTCGTGGCAGCGGCTGACTATGCGAGAGTCATTGATCTTGTGGATGATCTGACCGAGGACGAAAGCCTCGAATGCCGCAATGCCGGGTACGCGCGCGCCCTCGAAATTCTGAAATACCACCTGGCCGACGTTGAACGATTGGCGCGTCATCTGATCGAGCGTCGACACGCCGACGGCTCTAGTCTGGGGGTTTAGTGCGGTTTAAAGTTATGGGCCGGTCAGCGCGTCAACGCTGCCGGGCCGAAATCTGCATCACCGTCCACCGCCAGGCGAGCCGACGATGCTGCGTAAACGTAAGCCAGCCGTTCCCGAGCGGCAAGCGCCGCCGCCATCCAGCTCGGCCTTTGCCGAACAAATGCGCGCCCTTGCCGAACGGGCGCGGTGGCGGGACGAGCTCAAGCACGCGGATTTGACCAAACTTTGCGAGGAGCTCAAGCGGAGCCCTGACCCGGACAAATTTCGCCAGCTGCTCGGACTTCGGACCCGAATAAACTCCGCAAATGGGCCGCACACTTGCGGCAATTGCTACAGCAACCCGAACCATCTGAGCCGACGTCGGCCAAGCCAAAAAAAACCCGCCCTCGGCTTGGGATAAAGCACCTCGACGGGGCCATCGATCAAATGCTTGCTGAACGTAAAGCCGATCCGGTCAAGCTCCGTCTCGTCAAAACGCAACGCGAGCGCGTCGTTGAAATTCTCAAAAAACAACACCGCCAAACGCTTCCTAAAAGCCAAAATAGAACGCTTGAGCGCCGCATTGCCGAGCGTCGGGACAAACCTGGCCGATAGTTTTGTCTCAAGTCGTCGAGATTTGTTCGTACAAATCTCGGACCAAAGAATTGTCCCAAGTTTTTATTCATCTGTCCGCAACGGCATGCAATTGCAGCCATCATGCGGAAAAAGAACACGGCTGCAAAAATCGGCAAGCGGGTAGTCACGTTTGGCGACGGCGGCGATCCGCGCCCGGTTATGTCGGCCAAGCCGCGCCACGTTGCAAGCAAAGGGCCATCGGTCGATCACCTGCTGACTCCCGAGGAAACGGCTGAATTTCTGCGTTGCTCGGTCAGCTCACTAAACAAGTGGCGGGTTTACGGCGGCGGTCCGCGCTTCGTGCGCGTCGAATCGCGCGTGCGCTACCGCTTTCGCGATCTCATTGCCTATGTCGACACGAAGACGTGTGCGTCAACGTCATCGGGCTAGGCAAAACAATTTCCCCGACCAGGCGTGCGGCCGATGGTCGGGGAAACGAGACGATCTCTTGCCGGGATCAGCTCACAGCAACCGAGGCCGCTGTTGAGGTGGCACGTGCTTTACAAACTTCCCGACAAAAATTCAACCCGCAGCAACCCGCCCATTATTGCCGAGCTGATCGGCAGCGAAACCTGCACGGGCGAAGGGCTGACAGCGTGCGGCGATCAGCCGGTTTTTGAATTGTGCAGGCTCTTGCTCGGGTACGGGTTCCATCCCGACCGGACGCTCCTCGTGTACCGGGGCGAAACATTGGCGCTCGTGATCACCGGTATCGGTTTCGGCGCTCAGCTCCAGGTCAACGGTAAGGGCACCGGCTTTGCAGAGCGCCCCGCGCCGGTGCGTATAGGCCCGCTCATTGGAAAATCGACCGTCCGGGTCATCGGTGCCCGTCTGCAATTGCGGGGCGGCCATGACAATACATGACCCCGCCAGCCGACTGAACGCGGATTGCCAAATATCGCGCGACGAACTTGACGACGTCGTGCGGCAAGCGCGCAGCAAAACCCGTCTGTGTGACGAATAACCGCAACACAAAAGGAAATGCCCATGCGTAAAGATCAAGTTTTTCCCAGCAAGTATCTCAAGGCCGCGGATCTTCACGGCAAACCGCTTACCGTCGTCATCGACGCCGCGCCGTACGAACCGCTGAAAGCGCCCGACGGCAAGGAGCAGAGCAAAGTAGTCCCTATTTCAAGGGCATGAAAAAATGTTTGCCGCTCAACCTCACTAACTTCGATGCCGTCGTCGCCATCACCGGCGAAGACGACAGCGACAATTTTCCCGGTCACAAGCTTGAACTTTATCCGACGCAAACCGAGATGCGCGGCAAGATGACCGACTGCATCCGCATTCGTCCGCCGGCGCAGCCCGAATTGTCAGCGAAGACGCCGGCGGCAAAGTCCGGGCCGGCCAAGAAGAAGCCTGCCACCGCGGCAAAGCCTAAGCAGGACGGCGCAGCCGAAAAGCCAACGCTCGCCGAAGAAATGGACGACGAGGTTCCCTTCGATCTTTGAGGTTGAGCGCCATGCCTAGCATGATCGGCACTGCGCTGGCGCTTGCACGCCGGAGCCTGGCGGTTTTTCCCTGCAAGGTTGCTGACAAGGTGCCGGCAACACCGCACGGCTGTCTTGACGCCACCATCGACCCCGCCGTGATCCGGCAATGGTGGGAGCAAGAGCCGGATTACAACGTCGCAGTTGCCACCGGCACGGCGTCCGCCGTGTTTGCTATCGACGTTGACGGCCTTGACGCCGAGGCCGAGCTGCGCAAACTGGAAGCGGACCACGGCAAATTGCCGGCCACGGTCGAGGTCATCACCGCGCGCGGCCGGCATCTGTATTTCAAGATGCCGGGCGTGCCGATCCGCAACTCGGCGGGAAAAATTGCCGCCGGCATCGATGTGCGCGCGACCGGCGGTTACACGCTGTCGCCGCCGTCATTGCATCCATCCGGAAGACATACGCCTGGTCGGTGGATAGCGCCGCGACCTTCGCAGACGCGCCCGCGTGGTTGCTGGCCAAGATCGCCGAGCCGAGCGGAAACAGCAAACAGCCGGCACCGGCCTCGGAATGGCGCGGGCTGATAGCGGACGGCGTGCCCGAGGGCACGCGCAATAGCGTGCTGGCGCGGATCACCGGCTATCTGTTGCGCCACCACGTCGACCCGCTATTCGCCGCCGGCCTCGTGCAAAGCTTCAACGCGATGCGCTGCCTGCCGCCGCTGACGGAAAAGGAAGTCGCCCAGATCGTCGACAGCATCTGCAAGCGTGAGCTGCAACGGAGACAGGCGAATGGCGGATGATGAAAACGTCATCCGGCTCGCGGAATTTCAGGATAGCGGCGAGCTGCCGCCGACCAGCGAGGAAGCGATCGCGCTCGAGTTTGCGGCGCGGCACGCCGGGAGGCTGCGCCACGTCGCAGCCTGGGGCCAGTGGCTGCACTACGACGACATCGCGCTGGCTACCCGACGAGACACTGCACGCCTTCGACCTAGCACGCGTCATCTGCCGCGAGGTGGCGGCCGGCTGCGAGAAACCGGCAAGCGTGGTCGCGTCGGCAAAGACCGTTGCCGCCGTCGAGCGGCTCGCCAAGGCAGACCGCCGGCTGGCCGCTACGGCAGCGCAATGGGACGCCGACGGCTGGGCTGCTCAACACAGGGGAGCCCTGACAGTGACCGCTGCGACGTTTGACCTGCGCACCGGCGTCGGACACCCGCCCGACCCGCGCGACTACATCACCAAAAGGACAGCCTGCCGCTGCGCGCCGGCCGGCACGCCGCATCCGCTATGGACGGCGTTTCTCGAGCGCATCACCGACGGCAACACCGAGCTGCAGGGGTTTCTGCAACGCTACATCGGATATTGCTGCACCGGATTCACCAGCGAGCATGTTTTCGTGTTTGCGTACGGCACCGGGGCCAACGGCAAGTCGACTTTCATCAACACCATTGCGCAGATATTCGGCGACTACGCGACCGTGGCCGATATGTCGACATTCATCGCCAGCAAGGTCGAGCGCCACCCGACCGACCTCGCCAAACTGCGCGGCGCGCGGCTGGTGGTGGCGCAGGAAACACAAAGAGGGCGGCGGTGGGACGAGACAAAGATCAAGGCGCTGACCGGCGGCGACAAGATCACCGCGCGATTCATGCGGCAGGACTTTTTCGACTTCGTGCCGACCTTCAAGCTGTTCATCTGTCGGCAACCACAAGCCGCGGCTCGGCAGCGTAAACGAGGCCATGCGCCGCCGCCTGTTGCTGGTGCCGTTCACCGTGCAGATCCCGCCGGATGAGCGCGATCCCCGAGCTGGCCGAAAAGCTCAAGGCCGAATGGCCGGCGATCTTGCGCTGGTGCGTCGACGGGTGCCTGGAATGGCAGCACACCGGCCTGGCACCGCCCGCCATCGTGCGCGACGCGACCGAAAGCTACTTCGCCGACCAGGACACGCTGCAGCAATGGCTCGACGACTGCACCGAGGATGGCGGGCAGTTTGCCTTCAGCCGCACCGCCGACCTGTTTGCTTCGTGGAAGACTGGTGCGAGACCGGCAACACCAGGCCGGGCAGCGAGCGGACCTTGTCTGAGGCGCTCGCCGACCGCGGTTTCGTAAAAACCCGCAATAACAGCGGCCAACGAGGTTTCCGCAACCTAGTCGTGAAACGGTAATGCCGTTCCGTCTGACACACGCTGACGCTTTGTCCGGTTATCACCGTCACGCGCGCGCGCGTACGGTCGATAGTAGTAAAAAGCGTCAGTACCCATCAGACCGCCCCGTGGTGGCCTAAAGGCCGGGAACCCTCGGGCGAAAAGCTCGGGGTTTTTGTTGACGCGGATGTCGCTTGCCATGTCGCTATTGGGGGTAAAGCGGACATGCCTTTTTGCACTGCGAATGTCTGCTTTTGATGCTGTGGACGGCGCCCCCTCAGCGCACTTTAAAGTGCGTGTTTTTGATTGGGACCCGATCCGCGCAGAGCATTAGGGCCAGCGGCCTAACCCGCCGCACAAACAGGCCGGACACATGACCGCACCCGACCAATGCTGCGCAACGTCAGAAAGTTCTTGCCAAGGCGCCGTCCACACATGACCCAAAGCGGACATGCGGCGCTAAGGCGCGTCGCTCAGCGTTCGAGGGTCTAGTCAAGCTTCCTCGGTCTATGCATGATCTGAGCATTGGGGCGAGACCGATGTCGAGGCACTTAAGAAACGCGGCTGGCGCGGCGCGGTCGGTCTGATCACATCCTATGCGTTCGTGCTGCAAGCGTTTCTGGCCTACAGCGTCGCGTCGCAGGCTGCTGTCCACGGCGATAGCTCGGGCGCAGTCTTCGTCATCTGTATCAGTGACGATACTGGTGCCCGGGTGGATGCCCCGGGCGCGCCCGTGCAGCCGACGACGCACTGCCCGATCTGCACATTGACGGCCTCCGCGTCCCTGATTACGCCCGACTTAATTGAGTTGCCCATACGGCAGCCTACCTCGCAGCGTTATGCACCTTTCTTCCCTGCACAAGCGTGTGCTTGTTTTCATCGAGCACGTGCGGGTCTAAGTCGAGCACCACCTCTCCACGTCTGACGCCATAATCCATTCGAACGCGGTCACTTTAGACCGCAGTAGACTTGCATTGAAGGGAGAAGACCGTGACCAGAGTTACAGTATCCATCTGCCTTATTGGCCTCATGATCAGCACAGCCGCCAACGCCCATCATCCGGGCGGCGTTGGAAACACAACTGGAGCGGGGCCGATTTTCACGATTACCGCCGC
>CAVQYD010000007.1:0-37478 GCA_963718035.1 uncultured Alphaproteobacteria bacterium
GGTACGGGCCGCAACGGAATTTTAAACGACTGAAAAAATTCTGCGATTTTCGGTTGATGGTGGAGCCAGGGGGAGTCGAACCCCCGACCTCGTGAATGCCATTCACGCGCTCTCCCAACTGAGCTATGGCCCCAATTCGCGAGTTCGATTGCCGCTCCTGGGGAGCAGCAGTTGTAATCAGTTTTCCTCTTCCTTCTCGACGCCCTCGCCGATGATGTCGCTAACGTCGGCGTTGCCTTCTTCCTCTTCCTCGATGAAGGCGGCATCATCGAGGCTCTCATCCATCTCGACTTCTTCTTCCTCACCGGCTGCCGCGCCTTCGGCCGCGGCGGGCTTCTTCTTGCCTTGCTGTTCGGCTTCTGCGTCCTCAAGCGAAACAAATTCGGCCTCGGCGGTCTCCGGGACGATGCTTTCGGTCTGAGCCACAGGCTTCGCGGCCACGGGCGCTTCAGGGCGCGCGCGCGAAGGCGCCGGCGCAGCAATAGGGACGACCTTGCCGGTATAAGGTGAAATCACCGGCGTTTTGTTGAGATCGTAAAACTTCCGGCCTGTATCCGGACAGACGCGCTTGGTGCCGAGATCGGGTTTCGCCACAGTCGAGGTTCCCAGGGTCGTGAAAATCGGTGTTTCACTTGGCTAGTTGCAGGGCCCCTGTCAATAGCGCAGATGCCCAAAAGCCGCGGGATGACGGCCCGCGCGGCTGCGTGGTAGGACGACGAAGACTTTAGGGATACCGGCTGGTGACTTCCGCAGAATTAGCGCCGTTAACCGCCCGTCAAAGCGGCCCCGTGCAGGGCCGCGCCCGCGTGCCCGGCGACAAATCGATTTCTCACCGCGCTCTCATTCTGGGGGCCCTGACGGTAGGCGAAACTACCGTCGGTGGCCTTTTGGAAGGCGAGGATGTCCTGCATACCGCCGACGCGATGCGTGCGCTTGGCGCTCATCTCGAGCGGACCGGCGAGCAGGCCTGGCGCATTCGCGGCGTCGGGGTGGCGGGCTTCGCCCAGCCTGTCGGCCCGCTCGATTTCGGCAATTCCGGAACGGGCTGCCGGCTGGCCATTGGAGCGGTGGCCGGCTCACCGGTAACCGTTGCCTTCGTCGGCGACGAGTCTCTGCGTAGCCGGCCGATGCGGCGCGTGCTCGACCCACTGGAGAAAATGGGGGCGCGCGTGCTGGAGGTGGCCGACGGCGGGCGCCTCCCTTTGACAATCCGAGGCGCTGCCGATCCGATCCCGATCATTTACGAACCGCCGGTCGCTTCCGCGCAGCTCAAGTCTGCCGTGCTGCTCGCCGGTCTTGCCGCGCCGGGCGAGACGACCGTCATCGAGGTGGAAGCGACCCGCGACCACACCGAGCGGTTGCTCAAGCACTTCGGCGCCAAAATCATCAGCAAGGCGCATGGCGAGCACGGACGCCGCATCGTGTTGAAGGGCCAGCCTGAGCTTGAGCCAGCCAATGTCCTTGTGCCTGCAGATCCGTCTTCGGCGGCGTTCCCGCTCGTCGCGGCATTGCTCGTACCCGGCTCCGAACTTGTTCTCGAAGCGGTCATGACCAACCCTCTGCGAACAGGATTACTGACGACCTTGCGCGAAATGGGAGCAAGCATCGAAGTCTTGGACAAGCGCGACGATGGCGGCGAGGAGATCGCCGATCTTCGCGTGCGCTCGTCCACCCTAAAAGGTGTCGATGTGCCGGCCGAGCGCGCGCCATCCATGATCGACGAGTACCCGATCCTAGCCGTGGCCGCTTCGTTCGCGGAAGGCGTGACGCGACTGCGGGGTTTGCAGGAGCTGCGCGTGAAAGAATCCGATCGCCTTGCCGCGACCGCCGATATGTTGCGTGCAAATGGCATCGCCGTTGAAATCGAGGGCGACGATCTGATTGTTCAGGGCAAGGGCCGTCCTGCTGGCGGCGCCGAAGTGAAAACGCACATGGATCATCGGATTGCAATGTCGGCTCTGGTCATGGGGCTCGCCAGTGAAAATCCGGTGGGTATCGACGACAGCGCCTTCATTGCGACCAGCTTTCCCGGATTTGTCGAGCTAATGCGTTCGATCGGTGCGGATCTGACATGATCATCGCGATCGACGGGCCGGCGGCGTCGGGCAAAGGGACGCTCGGCAAGAGGCTCGCCGCTCACTACAACTTGCGGCACCTCGACACCGGATTGATCTATCGCGCGGTTGCGAAAGCTCTCGTCGATCGTGGACAGCGTCCGAGCGATACCAAAGCTGCGGTTGCTGCCGCGAAAGCGCTCGATCCGTCGGGCTTTGACGAAGGTGTGCTCAAGACTCACGCTATCGGGGAAGCCGCATCGATCGTATCCGCCATTCCGGAGGTCCGCGCCGCCTTGCTTGCATTCCAGCGCGAATTTGCCGCGGCGCCACCGGGAGCGGTTCTCGATGGCCGCGACATTGGCACCGTCATCAGCCCCAATGCCGACGTTAAGATTTTTGTCACTGCGAGCCCCGAGGTGCGCGCCCGCCGCCGCGCCGCCGAATACCGGGCGCAAGGGCGGAATATCGATGAATCTGCGGTGCTGGCTGACATCCTTAAGCGCGATGAACGCGACCAAAACCGCGCAGCAGCGCCTTTAAAACGCGCGCCGGATGCGCACTTGCTCGATACAACGCATTTGGATATAGACGCGGCAATCCGGGCCGCCATCGACATCGTCGAGGCCAGCCGGGCGGGCCGAGGGCGCGAGTAACGCCCCTCGCTGTTGGAGGACAAAGCCCCGCTCGAGCCTCAGCGTAAAGCGCGCCCGATCGAACCATCGTTCCGAAAGCACGGTTTTTGCGCCGGCCAACCGGGATTCCGGAGGCCGCCGTTGGTCTGCGGGACCATCGGCCCGCGCAATTGGAACGCCATTCAAACCCGCCGGCGCGCCGCAAACAGGAGACTCCATGGCTACGGCTACAGCACCCTCGCGTGAAGACTTCGCCAAGATGCTCGACGAAGCGTTCGGAGGCGGAAACCTTCAGGAAGGTTCCGTCATCAAGGGCAAGGTCGTCGGCGTCGAAAAGGAATTTGCCGTCATCGACGTCGGTCTGAAGACCGAAGGTCGGGTCGCCTTGCGTGAATTCGCCGGCCCGGGACGGCAGGCTGACCTCAAGGTCGGCGATGAGGTCGAAGTCTATCTCGAGCGTGTCGAGAACGCGCTCGGTGAAGCGGTGCTGTCGCGCGACAAGGCGCGGCGCGAGGAAAGCTGGGGCAAGCTCGAGAAGGCATTCAATGCCAACGAGAAAGTGCAGGGCCTCATCTTCAACCAGGTCAAAGGCGGCTTCACGGTCGATCTCGACGGCGCAGTTGCGTTCCTGCCGCGTTCGCAGGTCGACATCCGGCCGATCCGCGACGTCACGCCGCTGATGAGCGTGCCGCAGCAGTTCCAAATTCTGAAAATGGATCGCCGGCGCGGCAACATCGTTGTGTCACGCCGCACAGTGCTGGAAGAGACCCGTGCCGAGCAGCGCCAGGAGCTGGTGCAGAACCTCGAAGAAGGTCAGGTCATCGACGGCGTTGTGAAGAACATCACCGACTACGGTGCGTTCGTGGATCTGGGCGGCATCGACGGCCTGTTGCACGTAACCGACATCGCGTGGCGGCGCGTCAATCATCCGACCGAAGTGCTCAACATCGGCCAGCAGGTGAAGGTCAAGATCATCAAGATCAACCACGAGACGCATCGCATCTCGCTTGGCATGAAGCAGCTGCTGGACGATCCGTGGCAAGGCATCGAAGGCAAATATCCGGTGGGTACCCGCTTCAAGGGGCGCGTTACCAACATCACCGACTACGGCGCCTTTGTGGAGCTTGAACCTGGCATCGAGGGCCTGATCCACGTGTCCGAGATGTCATGGACCAAGAAGAACGTCCATCCGGGCAAGATCGTCTCCACTTCGCAGGAAGTCGAAGTGCAGATTCTCGAGGTCGATCCGGTCAAGCGGCGTATTTCGCTCGGCCTCAAGCAGACCATGCGCAATCCGTGGGAAGTGTTCGTCGAGAAACATCCGCCGGGTTCGACGGTCGAAGGTGAAGTCAAGAACAAGACCGAATTCGGCCTATTCCTCGGCCTTGATGGCGACGTCGACGGAATGGTCCACCTGTCCGATCTCGACTGGAAGCGCCCCGGCGAGCAGGTGATCGAGGAGTACAAGAAGGGCGACATCGTCAAGGCGCAGGTTCTCGACGTAGATGTCGAGAAGGAGCGCATATCGCTCGGCGTCAAGCAGCTCGCCGGCGATCCGATGGAATCTGCGGGCGACCTCAAGAAGGGGTCGGTCGTCACCTGTGAGGTTACCGAGGTGAAAGAGTCCGGGATCGACGTCAAGATCGTCGGCACCGATCTCGCCGCCTTCATCAAGCGTGCCGATCTCGCGCGCGAGCGCGGCGAGCAACGGCCGGAGCGATTCTCGGTCGGCCAGAAAGTGGATGCCCGCGTCACGCAGTTCGACCGCAAGACTCACAAGGTCGGCGTTTCCATCAAGGCGCTGGAAGTGGCCGAGGAGAAGGAGGCGATCGCCCAGTACGGCACGGCCGATTCAGGTGCTTCGCTTGGCGATATTCTCGGCGCTGCGCTCAAGCAGCGGGCCGGCGACAAGCCGGAAGCCGAAACCGAAAAGGCCGAAGAATAGGCCTTTATTTGGATCCCTAAAGAGACGGAAAACCCGGGGCGAGCCCCGGGTTTTTCACTTTAATGCCGCCAAAACTCGGCCACATCGTTGCGCGATGCGCGGCATTGACCGGTACAATCTGTGTGACAATTCGACATATGTGATGTGGAGCCGGTGCGCGATTTGCTGCACTATCACGCGTGAACCAATGGAGCGAGACCATGTCGCTCGATGCCGATGCCATCGTTGATCGCCGCCGCATGCGGCGCAAGCTCACATTCTGGCGGGTAACCGCTGTCGTGGTGGCGCTGGTCGCAATCGGCGGCGGCGCGCTCTTATTTGTTCCTGGCAGCCGCCTGATGCCGCCGGGCGCTTACATTTCGCGCATCAAGATTCAGGGCCTCATTCGCGGCAATCAGGACAGGATCGAGGCGCTTGAACGGCTTGGCCGATCGCGTGCGAGGGCGGTGATTGTCCATATCGATAGTCCAGGCGGCACCACGGCCGGCTCCGAACAGCTCTATGACGCGCTGCGCGAGCTCCAGAGCAAAAAGCCAATGGTTGTGGTCGTTGACGGGCTCGCGGCATCCGGCGCCTATATCGCAGCGCTTTCGGCCGACCATATCATTGCCAACGAAACATCGCTGGTTGGCTCGATCGGCGTCCTTTTCCAGTATCCAAATTTTACCGATGTGCTCAAAACGATCGGCATCAAGGTGGAAGAGGTGAAATCATCGCCCTTGAAGGCGGCGCCGAACGGGTTTGAGCCAACAAGTCCGGAAGCCCGCGCCGCGATCGAAGCGATCGTGCTGGATTCCTATGCCTGGTTCAAAGATCTGGTGAAGAATCGGCGGAAAATGGACAACGGCCAACTTACCCGCGTGGCCGATGGGCGTGTCTTTACCGGCCGGCAGGCGGTAGGGCTCAAGCTGGTCGACGGCCTCGGCAACGAGAAAACCGCGCTAGCCTGGCTGGAAAAGGAAAAAAAGGTGCCCGCCAACACGCCGGTTCGCGACTATTCGCTGCGGCCGCGCTTCGGCGAGCTTTCTTTCCTGCACGTTGCGGCTTGGACATTCGAAGCTGTGGGGCTCAGCGCCATTGCGCACCGCATCGAAGAATGGGGCGCGGTGCAGGCGGTCGAGAGACTTAATCTTGACGGTCTCTTGGCGCTTTGGCACCCTCCATCCACCAATTGAGTACCACTTGACCGGGCAGGGCGGCGTCAATGATCAAGTCAGAGCTTGTCCAGCGAATTGCCTCCCAGAATCCTCACCTCTACCAACGCGACGTCGAAAATATCGTCAACGCCATTCTTGGCGAGATCACCAGCGCCATGGCCAAAGGCGACCGCGTCGAGTTGCGTGGCTTCGGCGCCTTTTCGGTGAAGCACCGGCCGGCGCGAACCGGCCGAAATCCCCGGACCGGAGCTCATGTGGCTGTCGACAAGAAATCGGTGCCGTTCTTCAAAACCGGCAAGGAAATGCGTGAGCGGTTGAACAAGCCGGACTCGATTTAGGAGCCGGTTTTTCCGGTTTGCGAAAATGCTATGATTATGGCCGGGCACGTCCCGGCCGTCGTTTTTTTGACAAAGGCGTCGACAATGTTCCGCAAAATCGTGTCGGCGGTGATCCTCGTGCCGTTGGCAGCGGTCATCATCATGTTCGCGGTGGCCAACCGGCAATCGGTGACGGTGTCATTCGATCCCTTTTCGACGACAAGCCCAGCCTATGCGGTGACGCTGCCGCTTTTCGTTCTCATCGTCGTGCTTATCATTCTTGGTGTGCTGATTGGCGGCACCGTTGCCTGGGTCGGCCAAGCCCGGTGGCGCCGTGCGGCACGCAGGCTTGATGCCGACGTGCGCGCACTGCATCAGGAACTCGATGTGATCCGACGACGCTTCACGCCGGAAACCCCGCGTACACCCGATCCCGCCCCGTATACGGTCATTCCGCCGCCACTTCCGTGACCGGCACGTTCCGCTTTGCGGCCGAGTGGATAAGGCGGTAGAACGCGCCTCATAATGCCTCTGTCGATCAAAATCTGCGGCCTTAAGACCCCGCAAGCGCTTGATGTAGCGCTCAATTCCGGGGCCAATCTCGTTGGTTTCGTATTCTTTCCCCCAAGCCCTCGTCACATCGGCTTTGAGGCTGCGCGCACGCTCGGCCAGCGTGTGCAAGGCCGCGCCGTCAAGGTGGCGCTCACGGTCGATGCGAACGATGAGATGCTGCTCGACATCATCAACGCGCTCAATCCGGACATGTTGCAGCTGCACGGCAACGAAACACCGGATCGCGTCGTCGCCGTGCGCACACGCTTTGGCTTGCCCGTCATGAAGGCGCTGGCGATTGCCGAGCGCAGGGACCTGTCGCCGATCCGCGAGTATGCGCAGTTTGTTGATCGGCTGATCTTCGATGCGCGACCGCCGAAGGACGCGACCCGTCCGGGCGGACTGGGCAGGGCGTTCGATTGGACTCTCCTGAAGAACATCAACGCCGGTGTTCCCTTTATGCTGTCGGGCGGCCTCGACGCCGACAATGTAGCGGAGGCGCTGCGTATCACACGTGCGCCGGGCGTCGACGTGTCTTCTGGCGTCGAACGCGGGCCCGGCGAAAAGGATCCGGAGAAAATCCGTGCGTTTATCCGTGCCGCACGCGCGGCCGAAGCAGAGATCTTTTCACCGCCCCTCCAGCTTGGCGAGGGATCGATCGTGCGCCCGGTCAAATAGGGCACTTGCAACCATGACCGTGCAGCAGCCCAACTCATTCCGTACCGGCCCCGACGAGCGAGGCCATTTCGGCATCTATGGCGGCCGCTTCGTCGCCGAAACACTGATGCCTCTGATCCTCGAACTTGAAGCCGCCTACGCGAAGGCCAAAGCCGATCCGAAATTCCAGAAGGAGATGGACGGCCATCTTGCAAATTACGTGGGCCGGCCGTCGTCGCTCTATTTCGCCGAACGGCTCACGCACCACTGCGGCGGGGCAAAAATCTATTTCAAGCGCGAGGATCTCAACCACACCGGCGCACACAAGGTGAACAACGTGCTCGGCCAGATCATGCTGGCTTTGCGCATGGGCAAGACTCGCATCATCGCGGAAACCGGCGCCGGGATGCACGGCGTCGCGACTGCGACCTTGTGCGCCAAGTTCGGCCTGCCGTGCATCGTTTATATGGGCGCGGTCGACGTCGAGCGGCAGAAGCCGAACGTGCTGAGAATGAATATCCTCGGAGCAGAAGTCCGTCCGGTCGAATCCGGCGCACGCACGCTCAAGGATGCAATGAACGAAGCGCTGCGCGACTGGGTGACCAACGTCAGCGACACGTTCTATTGCATCGGGACCGTTGCCGGCCCGCATCCGTATCCGGCTATGGTGCGCGATTTCCAGTCGATTATTGGCCGCGAGACCCGCGACCAGCTGCACGCCGCAGAGGGCAGGCTGCCCGATTCGCTCATTGCCTGCATCGGTGGCGGGTCAAACGCGATGGGTCTGTTTCACCCATTTCTCGATGAGCGGTCAGTCGAGATCTACGGCGTCGAGGCGGCTGGACACGGACTCAACAGCAAGCACGCGGCCTCGATTGCCGGCGGCAGACCCGGTGTGCTGCACGGCAACCGCACCTACTTGCTGATGAACGATGATGGCCAGATCGAAGAGGCGCACTCGATTTCGGCGGGTCTCGACTACCCCGGCATCGGCCCCGAGCACGCTTGGTTGCACGACATGGGCCGCGTGAAATTTCTTTCCGCGACGGACGACGAGGCGGTGGCGGCGTTTCAGCTGTGCAGCAAGCTCGAGGGCATCATCCCCGCGCTCGAGTCCGCGCATGCCCTCGCCAAAGTGCCGGAGATCGCGGCGAAGAAGCCGAAGGATCATCTGATGGTGGTGAACTTGTCCGGCCGCGGCGACAAGGATCTCGCGTCCGTTGAGGCTTATCTCGAAAGAAAGAATCGATGACCACCCGCATCGAGCGCCGCTTCGCCGCGTTGAAAAAGGAAGGCCGCGCCGCGCTGGTGACATTTACCATGGCGGGCGACCCCGACTACGCGACGTCGCTTGCGATTGCCAAGGAACTGCCAAAGGCCGGGGCCGATGTCATCGAGCTCGGCATGCCGTTCACCGATCCGATGGCGGACGGTCCGGCCATCCAGGCCGCGGGATTGCGGGCGCTTAAAGCGGGTCAGCGCGTCAGCGATACACTCAGGTTGGTGCGTGAATTTCGCAAGAACGACGACGAAACACCCATCGTCCTTATGGGTTACTACAATCCCATTTATGTTTACGGCGTCGACAAATTCCTCACCGATGCAAACTCAGCTGGCGTGGACGGGCTCATTGTCGTGGATTTACCACCGGAAGAGGACGAGGAGCTCTGCCTTCCCGCGCTTAAAGCGGGCCTCAATTTCATCCGTCTCGCCACCCCGACCACCGACGACAATCGCCTCCCGGCGGTGCTCAACAATACATCCGGCTTTGTTTATTACGTTTCCATCACAGGAATTACCGGTGCCGCAGCACCGGATACCGGCAAGGTGACGGCCGCGGTTGCGCGCATCAAGCGCCACACCAAGCTTCCGGTTGCGGTCGGGTTCGGGGTCAGGACCGCAGAGCACGCCCGTGCCATCGCTGCTGGGGCTGACGGCGTGGTCGTAGGCTCAGCCCTCGTTGACGCGTTGCGCCAGAGCCTCGATAAAAACGGCAAGGCCGGTTCGGGCACGGTGAAAGCCGTAACAAACCTGGTTTCCACACTGGCGGAGGGCCTGCGCTCCGCCCGCCGCGTGGCGGCAGAATGAACATTCGGCGCTGCAAGCGGTTATAATTTTGCCGAATCGTATTTATAGAAGCGACCCATGAACTGGATATCCAATCTGGTACGACCGAAGATCCGCAGTTTCCTGCGCCGTGAGACGCCGGAAAATCTCTGGATCAAGTGTCCGGAGACCGGGCAGCTCGTCTTTTACAAGGACGTCGAGGCCAATCAGTTCGTCATCCCAAGCTCGAACTACCACATGCGGATCAGCGCGCCGCAACGGCTGAAGGCGATGTTCGATGGCGGCGAGTTTGAAGATGTCGCGCTGCCTGAAGTGACGCTGGACCCACTCAAGTTTCGTGACGAGCGCCGTTACGCCGACCGGCTGAAAGATGCCCGCGCCAAGACCGGGCTTCAGGATGCCGTGAAGGTCGGCATCGGACGGCTCGAAGGCCAGATGGTCACAATCGCGGTCCAGGATTTCGATTTCATGGGCGGCTCGCTTGGCATGGCCGCCGGTGAAGCAGTGATCACGGGGCTTGAGACCGCGGTCCGCCGGCAGACGCCGTTCATCATGTTTGCGGCTTCGGGTGGAGCGCGCATGCAGGAAGGCATCCTGTCGCTGATGCAGTTGCCACGCACGACCGTTGGCGTGCAGATGCTGCGCGAAGCACGCAAGCCCTATATTGTCGTGTTGACCAATCCGACCACGGGCGGTGTTACAGCTTCGTACGCAATGCTTGGCGATGTACAGATCGCCGAGCCCGGCGCGTTGATCGGCTTCGCGGGCCCGCGCGTAATCGAGCAAACCATCCGCGAAAAATTGCCTGACGGTTTCCAGCGCGCCGAATATCTCGCCGAACATGGCATGGTTGACATGGTCGTGCATCGGCACAAGTTGCGCCCCACGCTTGCCGAACTATGCCGGCTGCTGACGAGAACGCCTGGACCCGGCGGCCAGCAATATCGAGAACAACTACCCGTTCCGGCACACGCCTGAACGTTGACGTCATGCCCAATAATTTGTCATGGCCGGGCATAGCCGGCCGAAGGACGGCGTGCTTTCACACGCCTATGACCCAGCCATCTCGCTTAGCAAGGTGGGACTGTGCCACATATATCGGTATCACCGGGCCAGCACGCGTCCCGGTGACCACAAACGTGTTGTCATGAACCAAATCGATTCCATCGTGTCGCGGATAATGGGGCTTCACCCCAAGCGTATCGATCTGTCACTCGATCGCGTGCAGCGACTGCTTGGCGCGTTGGACCATCCCGAGCGGAAGTTGCCGCCGGTCATTCACGTTGCCGGCACAAATGGCAAGGGATCGACGATCGCCTTTTTGCGCGCAATTCTGGAAGCTGCGGGAAAGAGCGTGCACACGTACACGTCACCGCATCTTGTCCGCTTCAATGAACGCTTCCGCATTGGCGCGCGCGGCGAGGGGCATCTCGTCTCCGATGACGAACTTGCTGCGGCCTTGCAGGAATGCGAACGCGCGAATGCGGGTGCGCCGATAACGGTGTTCGAAATAACGACCGCCGCCGGCCTTTCGATTTTTGCGCATCATCCGGCGGATGTTCTTCTGCTTGAGGTGGGCCTTGGCGGGCGGCTCGATGCAACGAATGTCATCGACAAGCCTTTAGCAACGATCATCACGCGCGTTTCGGTCGATCACACCGATTTTCTTGGCGACTCCCTCGGGAAGATTGCGGGCGAAAAGGCCGGAATACTCAAGCGCGGCGTTCCCGCCATCGTCGCTTCGCAGCATCGCGAGGTTCTCGCCGTAATCGAGCGGCAGGCCGGCAAACTCGCCGCTCCGCTGAAAATTGCCGGCGAGGATTGGACCGCCACCGAGGAGCGGGGAAGGTTGGTCTACCAGGACGAAGCGGGCTTGCTCGATCTGCCGGCCCCGAGGCTTTACGGGCGGCACCAGTTTGAAAACGCCGGCCTGGCAATTGCCGCTTTGCGTACGGTGAAGCCATTCGCAATTCCGGCTGCCGCATTCGAAGCCGGCATGACGAAGGCCGAATGGCCGGCGCGGCTGCAACGTCTGGGTCAAGGCCGGCTCGTCGACCTTGCTCCTGCCGGCAGCGAGTTGTGGCTCGACGGTGGGCACAATCCGGACGGCGGCCGCGCCATAGCAGCGACGCTGGCCGACCTTGAGGAGCGCGTATCAAGACCGTTGATCCTGGTGGTCGGCATGCTCGCCAGCAAGGATTGCGAAGGTTTCCTGAGAAATTTTGCCGGCCTTGCACGCCGATTGATCGCAGTGCCGGTGCCGGGCGCCGAAAAGGGCATGACGTCGGAAGCGGTGGCGGACATTGCGCGTGCTATCGGCATTTCGGCGACAAGCCGTGACAATCTCGCCGAGGCGCTTGATGCGGCGCGCAAGCTTGATCTTGATCCACCGCCGCGAATTTTGATTACCGGGTCTCTTTATCTGGCCGGCGACGTGCTGCGCGAGAACGGAACGCTCCCGCGATAGCGCTGCTCGCTAATGCAAAACGGCCGGCTTTCGGCCGGCCGTTCAGGAATTTTTATCTCGGGCTTCAGACGGAACCGCTGATCCACTGATGCAGTTTCTGTTTCGGTGCCGCCCCGACCTGGCGCGAGGCAATCTCGCCGTTCTTGAACAGCATCAGCGTTGGGATCGACATGATGCCGTATTTGGCGGCGGTGTTCGGGTTCTCGTCGACGTTGAGCTTGACGATCTTGACCTTGTCGCCGAGCTGGCCCGCGATCTCTTCCAGCGCCGGCGCGATCATGCGGCAGGGGCCGCACCATTCCGCCCAGAAATCCACGACCACCGGTTCGGCAGACTTCAATACATCCGATTCAAAGCTAGCGTCCGACACTTTGCCGACGGTCATGGCAGCACCCTCTTGTCATTGAACGGGGGAATCGCCCCCAAAAAATTGTGAGGGCAGGAACCTATGAACGCAGTCTGCAAGCGTCAAGGAGCTTCACGCGGAGGTGACGCGGCGCAGGGCATCGTCCAGAGGCTCGGTCGGAAAGCTCCATAAGATCAGGGACTTCAGTCCAGATCAGGGCGGCGCGAACGGGCCTGTCGGGGTAAAGCTTTTGCAGCACGGCGCGATAGGCCGCGAGCTGCTCGACGTAAGCGACCGGAACCTCCTCGATTCGGCGCGGCGGCATGCGGTTGGTCTTGAAGTCGGCAATCAGCACTTGGTCTTTGGTCACCGAAAGACGATCGACCTGACCGGAGACCAGCACCTCTTCGCTGAGCTTTCCGACGATCGGAACTTCGGCTCGGCTACCTGGCGTGAACAGGTCGGCGAAATCCTTGTTTTCGATCAGACGCAATACCTCTCGGACCAGCGCGGCGCGTTGATCGGGCGACAACTGTCTTGCCTCTTCGCGACAGGAATTCGCCCGCTACTTTTTCCCGGCGTGGTGCCGGGATATCCGGCAGCGACTGCAACAGCCGGTGGGCAAGCGTTCCGCGCAAAAGCGCCACCTCACGCGTATCGCCGGCGCCGATAGAACGGGGCTCATGATCCGCTATATCGGATGGCCGCATGATCAACGGCGCCGGCAAAGCGGCTGGCGCTTTGGCGGAGAGCCACGGTGGCAGCGCGATCTGTTTCTTCGTCGAGGGCGAGGCGCCGTCTGTCTGTGTCGGGGTGCCCTTGTGGAAGCGCCAGATTTTCCCGTCGGCGTCGCTGTCTTCTTCTGACAAAGGCTGGAGCGCGCGCAGTACAAGGTCGTGCCAGCAACCCTGCGGAGCTTTGTTGACGCCCTTGGCCCCGCACACCAAAAGGCGATCGGCCGCCCGCGTCAGGCCGACATACAGAAGACGGCGGTATTCATCGCATGCCGCATCGATTGCTTGCGCGCGCGCCTGCGCCATGGGGCCGGCATCCTTGTCCTTGGCGACACCCCAGATCAAAGCGGTGGCATGTGGCGGCGCGTCTGCGATCGGCACGGTTAGCAGGCGGGGCGGATGCGCGCCTTCCGGACGTGTCGTGGTGTGATCAATGAGAATGACATTCTTTGCTTCAAGTCCTTTGGCGCCGTGCACGGTCATTACGCGGACTTCATCGCGGGCGATATCCATGTCGCGTTTTACTTCACTCTGCGCCACCCGAATCCAATTGAGAAAGCCCTGAAGTGACGGCGTTTCGCGCTGCTCGTAGCCGAGCGCGAGATTGAGGAATTCATCGAGCGGATCAGAAGCCTCGGTGCCGAGTCGCGCGAGAATTTTGGCGCGTCCCCGTCGGGCACCGAGCACATGGGCGTAAAATTCGAAAGGCGACAAAGTGCGTGCTTTTTCCGTCAACGAATCGAGCATGGCTGATGCGGCCGCGAATACCGGATCTTCGCCGGCCTTGCTGCGAAGTGCCGACCGCAGAGGACCTTTGCGTTGATAGGCGAGCGCAAAAAGCTTCTCTTCATCCAGGCCAAACAGAGGGCTCTTCAGCACGGTCGCCAGCGCAAGATCGTCGTCCGGCAAGGAGCACCGCATCACCGAGCACCAGCAAATCCATGATCGCGATATGTTCAGTCAGGATCAGCCGGTCGGCGCCGGCGACCTCTATCTGTGCCTGCTTGAGTGCACGGATTACAGCCTCAAACATCGGGCCGCGCTGGCGAACCAGGATCAGCACGTCGCGTGGCCGCGTGCCATTTGCGATCCAGCCTTTCACGGTGCGCGCGATCTTGGCGGCGAGTTTGACCGATGGGCTGGTCTCGCTGGTAGTGTCGAAGGGCGCGTCCCAGCCTTCCTTACCGGTATCTTTATCGTCAGGACCGATCAGATCCCAGATTTCCACTTCCCCGGGCACCGCATCGGGCAAGGCCTGATGGACCGTCCACGTCGGATCAGCCGTCAACCCCCGGAATGCTGCGGGCTGCTTGAATACCGCGTCGACGGCGTTGAGCACACCGACCGCGGAGCGGAATGAAAAGTCGAGTTTCTCGACTGCGAAGGCGACGTCGCTAGTTTCGTGCAGTGTACGAAAGTGGGTTCGCATTTCTGCGAACTTGTGCGGCACCGCGCCCTGGAATGAGAAGATCGATTGCTTTTCATCTCCGACGGCGAACAACGTGCGCCTCACGTTGTCGCGCGCTCCGCCTGGCAGGAATTCCGCGACGAGAATTTTGATGATCTCCCATTGCTTGTCGCTGGTGTCCTGCGCTTCGTCAACAAGCACGTGGTCGATGCCGAGATCGAGCTTGTAAAGCACCCAGGCCGCCGCCGTACTCTTGGTGGACGCGTCACGAAGCAGCGTGAGTGTTTTGTCGATCAGGTCTTCATAATCAAGCAGACCACGGCGATCTTTTTCGGTGCGGTAGCGCTTGATGACCTCGGCGGCCACCGTGATCAACGCGGCGCTGCGATCCCGCGCGCGCAGGGCGAACTCGCGCGCAATCAGCCGGCAGACGCGATCCTTTTCGGCGTTGAGACGCTCGGCCCATTGCGGGTTGGCATCGGCAAGCTTCTTGGTCAGTACGTTGGCGCGGCCTTTGCGCTCTCCAGTGCAGAATAATCGAGGTATTGTTCGATGTTGTTCGCGCCCCGCAGACGCGAAGGGTCGCTGTCAGAAATCGGCACGTTCCTTGTCGGTTTTGGAGCCGGTGCGAGAAAATATCGATCAGCTCCGGCCATTCACGCTGCGGAATGAGTGAGGCGGAAAGGTATTCATTTTCAACAGCTTGGATGCTATCTCCCGGCGCAAGCCCGAAGGTGCGGGTCAATTCATCGATTGCGTGCTGGATGCCGCCGGCACGTTCGGTCCACTCGGTGATCAAGTCGCGCTTGCCGATCGTTTCCGCGATCACCTCCTTGAAGGTGACGTCGGCGGCGTTGGTGATGGCAGTTGCCAGCGCCTTGCCGAGCGCGCTGTCGGGATTGGTAGCGCCTTCCAACAACGCGTCCAGCGTCAAATCATTGAGCAGCTGCGTGGTCGCGGCCTCGTCGAGCACTTTGAAACGAGCCGCGACGTCGGCTTCGAACGGAAACTGATGCAACAGACGCGTACAAAAAGCGTGGATAGTCTGGACCTTCAAGCCCGCCCGGTGTTTCCAGAGCGTTGGCGAATAGTCGTCTGCGCCACTGCGCGCTGTGCTGCGTCAGGAGCTTTGCCGGTTGCGAGGTTGATTTTTTCGTCAAGTGCTGCATCGTCGAGCGTGGTCCACTCCGCGAGCGTGTCGAACACACGCGTCGCCATGTTGGCTGCAGCAGCCTTGGTGAAGGTGACGCAAAGAATTTTCGCGGGATCCGCGCCGCGCAGCAGCAGGTTGATCACGCGCTGGACCAGCACATGTGTCTTTCCGGAACCGGCATTGGCGGAGACGAACACCGAGCGCTCGGGATCGGCGGCCGCGACCTGACGGAGCCCTGGCGGCGTCTGGAATCTGGCGAGCAGCAGTCACGGGTCGACCTCGCTTTCGCCGCCGGAGGCCGACCATTCCTTGACGCGCGCGAGATGGTCATAGTCGCCGTAGTGCTTCTTCCACATCGGGTGCACGAGTGAGCGGTAGGGCTCGCCGTCGACGAGAAACTTGAGCGCGATGCCCGTCAGCTTCTGCAGCGCGGTGTCGGCGCAGCTATCGGGCGTGCCTTGGGCAATCTTGATGTTCCTGGGTTCGCCCGGGGGGTCGCCGCCTTTCAGGCGCACATATCCGATTTCGGATACTGAACCTGGGGTAATACCGGGGAAGCCGCCGTTACGCAGGATTGCCGCTTCCAGAGTGAGTTGAGGCGCCAATCCGGTGCGAACCTGTGGCTCGGTCGGAGGCTGGCCGGTCTTGTAGTCCAGGATCGCGTAACTGCCGTCCGCACGGCGCTCGACACGATCGGCACGCGCGGTGAGAAGAAATTCGGTTTTGCCGAGCGGGATCGAATGTTTTCCTGAAATCTCTGCGAAGATTTTGGTCGCTCCGCCGCGGCGCTCGCGCTCCCAGCCCTCGAACCAGTCGGCAATGCGCAGGAAGCGTGTCCACCAGAACGCGCGCGCCTCTTCGTAATCTTCAAGAGACGCAAAATGCTTCTTTCCAAGCGCAGCCAGCTCGCGCGCGACATTGGCGGGCAGGGCATCCGCGAAAGTCTTGGTGAACTCGCCAATCGCATCATGAATGAAGGTGCCGCGATCGGCGGCGCCGGGCGGAGTGTCAATTGCTTCCAGGGGAAACAGCCGCAGCACGTGCTTGGCGTAAATTGTGTACGGATCGCGGAGCCAATTCTCGATGTCGGTGACGCTCAACTGCGAAGGGCGGGCTTCGCGCGGGGGCACCGGTTGTGGCCGCGAAACGGGCGAAACTTCGTCCGGGTGATCCAAGGCGCGGGCATAGTCCGTGTATCTTGTGCCGCGCGCCTGCGCCTCTTTCCAGCGTTCAGCACCGACGACCGCGGCCAATCTCTGGAGGAAACGGGAGCTTACGGTCGGCGCGCCGCCCTGCTTGGCGGCGCGCGTGAGGATGACTTCGGGCGCGCCTAACCCTTGCGCGAAATCGTGCGCCGACAGGCCGACGCGTAGCTCCGGCAGATTGAGACCGAGATCAAACCGCATCGGGCGGCTGAGCCAGGGATCGCTCCGCGTGTCGGGCGGCCAAGTGCCTTCATTGAGTCCGCCGAGCACGATGCGGTCTACGGTCTGCAGACGCGATTCCAGCAGGCCAAATATCCGCACTCGCGGATTGCCGGTTTCCGCGCGCCGCGTGGCGCGGCCCGAGCAGATCTGATGGAAAAGGTCAGGGTAGTCGCTGGCGGCCAACTCCAACGTTTGCGATGCCGCGCTCTGGGCGATTGTTTCGAACGCGCGCCGCAATTGCTGGCCGTCGGTACCGGCATAGGCGGCAATTGTCTTGCCGTCATTGGCAAGCATCTCAAGCGCCTTGGCATGCGCCGCGGCCAGCGTAAACAAGCTATGGAGGCTGTGACCTAGCGTTTCCAGCGGGGCGAGCGCCTGCGCCAGCTTTCCAATCAGCCTTTCGGCTGTGTCGAGATCGGCGGTCGGTACTAGGCTGCGCGGGTCGTTGCGATGCAGCTCGTCTCGCGTTGCCTTGAAGCGTTGCAAGCGCATGCGCGAGACCGGCCGAGCCGCGGCGCGGGCGCGGGCCGTGCAGCACGGCGCGCTCCAGCGCGGCAACCGCACGTGCATGGCCGCCCGCTTCGGCGCCAAGCCGCAGCAGGGAATGCTTGAGCAACGCCAGCAGCGCCGCCGGCTCCAAACCTCCCAGCGCTACTTCCGCGACGAGCTCGCGCGAAGATTCCGGCTGGCGTGTCAGCGAGCGCATCGCCGCCGGAATCGTCGACCTCGACGTCCCAGCGCTCCAGCGCGGCGACCACACGACGTGCCAGGGCACGATCGGGCGTCACCAGCGCAGCGGTCTTGCGCGGCGCTTCGATTGCCTCCCGCAAGGAAACCGCGATCGCCAACGCCTCTTCTTCGGCGTTGGCAGCCTCGATCACGCTCACGTCGGCCATCGCTTTGTCGGCGATTGCTGCGAAATCAGAGGTGCCGAAACGGCTTCGCCATTGATCGGTGGTTGCGGCTGGCCGCAGTGTTTCCGATGCCAGAAGTTCGCGGCCGTGCGGTGCCGGAGGCGTCAAGCTGCTGTACGGCATCGCGCGCAATGCCGATCCGCTCGAGCAAAGCCCGCATGGCGAACTGCGGATGCACAGGGGCCGGCGCGATTTTCTCGCTTTCGCTGCCGGCGATGGCGCGCCACGAACTTTCGTCGAGATCGGTATCGAGCCCGGGCAGCACGACCGCACCGCGCGGCAGCCGTGCAATCGCAGCGAGCAGCTTGGCGGTTGCTGGCATCGACCCCGTCGATCCGGCGGCAATGATCGGCTCGTTCCTGCCGGCCAGGCGTCGCATTTCGGCGTCGATAAGCCGGTCGCGTCGATCGGCGGCATCGATCGCGCCTTCTTCCTTGAGGCGCTCCGGCCAATAACTGCGGGCGATCTTGAGGAAGTCGAGTGTGAATTGCCAGTAATTGTCGAATTGATCCGGGACCAGGCGGTCGAGCTGCTGCCAATCCATTTTGCGGGTGATGACGTCGTCGATCAGGCGGGCCAGATCATCAGCGAGCGAAAGCGCAGCCGCCGGCGTATTTGCGATCAGCGGAGCGCCCTGTTCGGGACCGATCGCTGTGGCCCAGCGAACGATCAATTGAGTCAGCAGCAGCCGCCGCTGCAGCGGTTCGATCGCGGGCGGGACCGCCAAGGCATCTTCGGCCAGTTCAGCGGTCGCCGCTTCGGCGAAAATGATCTCGTCTTCATCAAGATCACCGATCGCGACGATGCGAGGGAGGATCGCTGCGTTTCCGTCGAGGCGTCTCAAGAAATACGTCGCGCGCGAGCCGGCAAGCACGGCGTGTCGGCAAGTACAGCGTGGCGCGCGACAACTCGAGCGGATCTGAGGAGCCTGGAAATCCTGGGATAAGCGTGCCATCGCGCAAGGCGGCGATCAGGATCGGAAGGAATCGCGCAGAAGCAGGGATATTGAAAACGCGGGGCGTCGAATGAGGCATCCGCGAATCATACACGCTAAAACGTGCAATCGATCAATTGGTTCTTCCGCGCATAGCCGCTTCCGCCTCTTTGACCGCTGCCGGCGTGCCCACATGCATCCACAAGCCGTCGAGCGGCAGCCCGAACAGGCGGCCTTTTTTCGCTGCGCGGTCGAACATGTCGGTAAGAGGAAACTCACCCTCAGGCGCGTCAATGAAGAGAGCAGGCCGCAGGATCGCGGCTCCTGCGTAGACAAACTCGACGGTATCGCGATCGCCGCGGCGGGTCAGGCGGCCATCCGGCGCCATGGCGAAGTCGCCCCGCCCGGCATAGCCGATGCTGCCGGTGGTGGGCGAAAGCAGCAGCAGCGCATCCATGGCCGCGGGATCAAAAGCCTCGGCCAGCCGCGCAAGGTTCGGCTTCACGCCATCGATCCAGATGGTGTCGGAATTGATGTGAAAGAACGGTCCGTCACCAAGCTCAGGCAGCGCCTTTCTGACTCCGCCGCCGGTTCCGAGCAGCAGTCCGCGCTCGTCGGAAATTGCAATCCGCGGCCGCGCTCGCTCGAGCCAGGTGGCCGATGAGTTGTTCGGCGAAGTGGTGCACGTTGACGACGGCCTTCTCGACGCCCGCCTCCGCGAGCCGGTCGAGCACATGGTCGATGAGCGGCTTGCCGGCGACTTTCACCAGCGGCTTCGGCATCGTGTCGGTCAGCGGGCGCATGCGCGTGCCGAGTCCGGCGGCCAGCACCATGGCGCAACGCGGCGTGTTTTTTCCGGAGGCGCTCATCTAGACCTTCAGCGCCGGCACATTGGTGCGGTACCAGGCGGCGAGCGGCGCCAGATCCGGGTGGGCCAGCGATCGTTGTAGATAGTTCCAGACGCGCGGCATGTGTCGCAGATATTGCGGCTTGTGGTCGCGGCGTTCGAGCCGCGCGAATATGCCGAGGATTTTTGACGCGCGCTGCGCGGCGAGCGTCGCGTAGCCGCGCGCGAAGTCGGACGCCTCAAAGGGCCCTTTGCGCATGCGCGCACGCACATAGCGCGACAGCAAGGCGATCTCCATCATTTCCGGTACGTCGACGCGTGCGTCCTGCAGCAGCGATGCAAGATCGTACGCGGCCGGTCCCATCACTGCATCCTGAAAGTCGAGCAACCCGACGCGCGCAACGCCTTCGCGTTCCGGCAACCACAGCAGGTTGGGCGAATGGAAGTCGCGCAGCACCCAGGTCTGCACGCCGCTCGTCAATGGCAGGAGCAGCTCCTGCCAGTGCGATCGAAAAGCGTTGCGTTTGATATCGTTGATTTTGACGCCGAGCTTGGGGAGGTACCAGTCAAGCAGCAATTCGGCTTCGATCAGGAAAGCTTCCATATCGTAATGAGGCAATTGGTAGTCGACACCAGGCTCGACCGGCACGACGGCCGGCGGCGTATCGCCGTGCAACTCGGCCAGCAGGTCAGTCGCCGCCTCGTAGCGAGCTTCTATCGGTGCCGGCGGATCACCTTCGACAAAAAGCTCCTCGCCGAGGTCCTCGATCACCAGCAGTCCGGATTCGCGGTCGGCAGCGAAGATAGCCGGCGCGGAAAAGCCGCGGCCGCGCAGGGCATGGGCCATCGCGATGAAAGGCGTGACGTTTTCCGCAAGATGCGCGATTGCGCTGTAAGGCTTGCCATCGCGCACGGCCGGGCCGTCCGGCCGCTTGGGGGAATTCATGAAAATGTACGTGGCGCCATCGCGGGTCAGCCGCTCATAGCTGCGCGTGGAGGCATCGCCCTGGATACGCCGGCGCGTTGCGCGGCCGTAGCCGGTTCGATCGAGGAATCGACGCATTGCAACGATTCGTTCGACACGGGGGGCGAAGCGGCCGAAGCCGGTGATGCGGGCATTGCGTGCGTTGGCGCCTTGCTGTGGCGCCAAGGTAAATGCGACGTCAAGCCGATCGGCCGGCAAAAGCAAGCCGGCGCGGTCAGGCCATTCAATCAGCAGCACCGCGCCTTCTGCCGCATCCTCGAGGCCGATTTCGGCAAGTTCGGCCGGGCCGGACAATCGGTAGAGATCGGCGTGGACGAGCGTGAAACGCGGCAGCACATAGGTTTGCGTGAGCGTAAAGGTCGGGCTTGGCACCTCGATGCTTTCATCGCCGGCAAAGAAACGGATGAGAGCTCGGGCAAAAGTCGTCTTGCCGGCGCCGAGATCGCCGGACAGCGTAATTACGTCGCCGGGCTCGATCACTGCGGCGATATCCGCCATCAGCCGGTAAGTGCCTCCTTCGTCGGCCAAGGCCGCGTTGAAGTTGTAGTTGCCGGGTGCGGTGGGAAACATCGGATCATCCGATAGCGGATGTCGCTTTCTCACGCCAGAATCGCGTTCAATGCAATGAGCGGCTTATTATTTTCATCGATCGGCAAATGTTAGTGGAGCGTTTTCACGCGCACCAGCGCGCGAGAGCGATTGCGGTCATGCCGCGGTTCGCTTTGCAGTGTGCTGTACCGGAAATACGCAAGTGACGGTCGTCCCTTGGCCGGGCGCAGATTCGATCGAGACTGTACCGCCATGCAGTTCGACGAACGAGCGAACCAGAGAAAGCCCAAGTCCTGGCCCGCGATGCTGGGAGCCTCGGGAGTCCGTTTCGAACCAGTCGAACACGCGGTCCTTGGCTTCAGGCGCAATACCAGGGCCATGATCGGTCACGGTGAACACGACCGAGTCCGCGCGCCGTTCTGCGGCCAGGGTGACGGTATCGGCCGACGGCGAGAAGCCGACCGCATTTGAAAGCAGATTGAACAAGATCTGCCGCAGCCGGCGCTCGTCGGCGACGCAGCTGCCTATATCCGCCGGCGCGCGAATATCGAGCGTGATCCGGTTCCTGGCCAATCGGTCCTGCACGCCTTCTGCCGCGGCTTCCATGCTGGCGCGGATATCGACGTCGGTGAGATTGAGCGTCATCGCGCCGGCGTCGATCGTCGCAAGATCCAGGATGTTGTTGATGAGCGCCAGCAATGCATTGGTCGAGGCGGTGATGTAGCCGAGATATTCCGCCTGTTTCGGGTTGAGGTGCCCGAAGGCGGGATCACCGAGCAGGTTTGCGAAGCCAATGATGTTCGTAAGCGGCGAACGCAGCTCGTAAGACACATGATGCACGAAGTCGACCTTGATGGAATTGGCGGTTTCCAGCGCTTCGTTGCGCTCGCGCAATGCACGCTCGACGTTCACCGTGTCAGTCATGTCCTGGAACGCAACCAGCGTGGCACCGTCGGGGAGCGGAACAGTGGCGAGCTCGATCACCGCGCCGTCACGCCGCTCGATGCGGGCTGCGATCGGCTCACGATTGTCGATCGCGGTCACCGCGGCACGGAGATTTCGCCAAATGGTATTGTCGTCGTGGAGCGCCTGGCACCAGGCCGTGATGGCCTCGATGTGGGGATGTTGCTCGAGCGCATCGTGCGAAAGCTTCCACATGCGTTGGAACGCCGGATTGTGCAGCCGGACCCTACCATCGCTTCCAAACACTGCCACCGCCTCAGCCAGATGATCGAGTGTCTCGCTCTGTACCTTGATGAGCGCATCGTAGCGGCGATGCATGTCGAGTTGCTCGGTCACGTCGTCATAGAGGTAAGTCACGCCTCCTTCCGGATTCGGCGTGGTGATGACGCGCAGAGTTCGTCCATCCGGCAAATGCCAGGTGTGTTCTTTCGGCTCGACTGCGCGATAGGCCTCGTACAGCTCCTGCCGCCATTGGCGGAAATTCTGTTCCTCCGGCAATTTTCTCTTGTCACGGAGGATGTCGAGTACTGCCGCGTCGGTCGGGGTCTGATCGAGGAAGCCTGCATCGAGCTCGAACAATGAGCGGAAAGCGGCGTTGTAGAATGTCAGCTTGCGATCGATATTGAATACGGCGACACCGGTCGCGAGTTGATCGAGCACACGACGATGCGCTTCGGTCATACGAACAAGCTCGCCGCGCAGGGTTTCCGCCTCGGTGCGGTCGATGGCCATGCCCGCGCTGCCCGCCCCCCTCGAGGCATCGATCACGTCGAACACGCGGCGCACGCCCGCCGCGACCGCCGGAACGCGCCCAACGTATGTCGCGCCGGTGGCGCGCGCGCGCGAGACTTCCGTTCGGGCGCTTTGATCGAGGAGCTCCAGTTCGCGGGCGACGGCATCGGTGGGATTTTCAGCTTCGACCGCGCGGGCATAGGCAGAATTGACGAAGATCAGCCGTCCGGCCGCATCGCGAGCCCAGACCGGCGCCGACAGCGTATCGAGAAGCGATCGCATGATTTCGACATCGCCCAGCAGCTCGTCGTGACGCGCGGCAAGATCCAGCAGCTCCTGCTCGATCCCGCTGACGTCTCGCAGACGGAGAATGGCGCGGCCGGCAATGACGCGCCCTTCGGCTTCGACGGGGCGGCCGGTGCGGCTGGTCACGGTCATCGTAAATCCGCGGCCGTTGCTACGCAGCGTATCAACGGCCTGTTCCATACGCTGCGCTGCCGAGGCCTCCAGCCAGGTCCCGAACGCGAGCACGCGCTCGCGCGTAGCCGCAGGCACGAGCATCGCGGTATCACCGATGATCTCCGGTTGTTCGGAAGCGGCAGGCCAAGTCACAAGAACCTGTGGCTCCGACAGCAGCAGTGCTTTGAGCCGATCGACATCAGCGCGCAACGATGCGACTTCATCGCGGGCATCGATCTCGGCGCGATCTGCGCTTCGGCGTATGCGAAACACGACCACGATTGTAAGCAATGTAAAGCCGAGCAGGGCGAGGACGAGCGTCAACGCCGTGATCTCCTGTTCCCGGAGGGTCGCCAGCGCGCGCTGCATGGTGCCCACCAGCGTTGCGCCGAGCTTTGTCTCGGCGCGGACCGGCGCGCTGCACAGGTTCAAAAGACTTGCGAGGACGAAGGCGGCGAGGAATCCGCCTCGCCACGGACGAGAACGCAGCCGCTCGTTCGCCGCCCGGATTGACTCCGGCATTCAGGCTTGCCCCAGAGATGCAGGCGGCGTCCGCCACGCCGCGCCGCGAATCGTTCGACTTTACCCCCAAGGCGAATCGTGCCGAAAGAGTCCAGACCGTGAACATGCTTTATGAAAGGGCCTGAATTCAGTGTCTTAGGCGTTATTTCCGAGCTTCGGCGAGCTCGGATCATGTCGCTGATGACGATCCGGTCCAGCGCGGCGGAGAACGTCCGCTCGATCTCGGCCAGTGCCGGCCGAACGACGGCTCGTCGCTGTCTTCTACGGCGCTCGCCGCCCGCAGGATATCGTCGGATGAAATCTGATCGCCTTTTCGCCCAAGCTCGTAACCGCTGTGCGGCCCGCGAATGCCTCGGAGAATTCCGTCGCGCACGAGCTGGTGCTTCAACTCCCAGTCGAGCCGAATCCTCCGCTTCCGCGTGAGGTTTTGTCGAGAGATGCAGCTTCTACAATATGAGCGCGTACAACTGGCGCGATAACCAACTGTGCAATCCGCATGCCGCGGGAAACAACAACCGATTCGCTGCCGAGATTGACCAGCAGCACCTGAATCTCGCCCCGATAGTCCGCATCAATCGTGCCGGGCGAGTTGAGGATGGTGAGACCATCTCGGGCAGCGAGGCCCGAACGCGGTCGCACTTGCGCTTCATAACCTTCGGGGAGTGCGATCGCCAATCCTGTTGGAACGAGAGCGCGGCCGCCAGGTGCGATCGTGACGGGGCCGGCGGAAGGTACCGCTGCAAACAAGTCGAGCCCCGCCGCATGCTCGCTCTGGTACGCTGGCAATGGCAGGTCCTTGCCATGAGCGAGACGCATCAAACGAATATCAATACCGCTCACGATGACTCTCCACCGAGTGCCTGCGAAATACGCGCTATGAGCCGGGATGCTACCTCCTCCTTGCTCTGCGGCGGCCAGGTTTCCATCCCCGAAACTCGGACAAGCGTGATCATGTTGCGATCGCCACCCATGACACCGGACTGCGGTGAGACGTCGTTAGCGAGAATCCAGTCGCAACCTTTCTTGGCGAGCTTCGCCTTGGCATTCGCCGCAATATTCTCGGTTTCAGCGGCAAATCCGATCACCAGTTTAGGCCGCTGAGATTTTCTCTTGGCGATAGTTGCAAGGATGTCCGGATTCTCAATCAACGGCAGCTCAGGCGTCGATTTGCCGGGCTGCTTCTTGAGTTTTTGTTGGGCGGTATTGGCCACACGCCAGTCTGCGACCGCGGCAGCGAAGATCGCAACGTCGGCAGGCAGCGCACGCTCGACCGCATCGAGCATTTCACGGGCGCTTTCAACTTTGACTATCTTGACTCCGTGTGGATCAGGCACTTGCACAGGACCGCTTACCAACGTGACGTCGGCGCCGGCGGCAGCAGCTGCGGCAGCGATCGCATGACCTTGCTTGCCCGACGAGCGGTTCGCGATATAGCGCACTGGATCAATCGGCTCGTGCGTCGGGCCCGACGTCACGAGCACGCGCCGCCCCGTCAGCAGGCCGATAGTGCGTCTCGCCAGCAACTTTTCAACGGCCGCCGCAATCTCCAGCGGTTCAGCCATGCGGCCCAGCCCTTGCTCGTGCGCTTCTGCCATCTCGCCTTCGTTCGGACCAACGAGCGCGATACCGTCGGCACTCAATTGCGCCAGATTGCGTTGTGTCGCCACGTTTGCCCACATGCGCGGGTTCATTGCAGGCGCCAGAAGTATTTTTGCCGATGTTGCAAGCAGCACGGCGGTGGCCAGATCGTCGGCGTGACCGCCGGCAAGCTTCGCCATCAGGTCGGCGGTTGCGGGCGCGACGACGATCAAATCGGTTTCGCGCGCCAGGCGAATATGTCCGACGTCGAATTCGCTGGCTGGATCGAAGAGATCGGTGAACACCCGTTCGCCGACGAGCGCGCTCGCTGAGAGCGGCGTCACGAAGTGCTCCGCGGCTTTGGTCATGATGCAGCGCACGGCGATCCTGCGCTCCTTTAGCCGGCGGATGAGGTCGAGCGACTTGTAGGCTGCGATACCTCCGCCGATGATGAGCAGCACCTTTTTGGCGCCGTCCGATGGCGGCGGGCGAGCGGTTCGCGTACTCGATGTCGGTGCTGCCGCAGGGTCGACCGAGGTCCGCGTTTCGTCATCGGTCTGCTCGGCTGCCTCGCGCAGAATCGTCCGCACTTCATCTTCGACGGAGCGACCGCTTTTCGCGGCGCGCAGGCGCAGCCGCTTTTTGAGCTTCTCGTCGAGCTGGCGGACCGTCAGCGACGCCATAAAATCCTCTAAATATAAATAGCTTAGCTAGGGTATGATTGCAATGCAATCATTGCAATCAATCGCCAACGCGGTTTTGACCGCCTTGACGTCAAACCATAGTTTCTGTATTTAACCGGTCAGTTAGATAACTGTCTGGTTAGATAAGGCCAAGATCAAATGCCGACCGACCGCCTGAGTGCTACCTTTTCCGCGCTAGCGGACCCGACGCGTCGCGCAATTCTCGCGCGCCTCGCGCTGGGCGAGACCACGGTCAGCGAGCTTGCAAGACCGTTCAAGATGAGCGGGCCCGCCGTATCCAAGCACCTGAAGGTATTGGAGCGCGCGGGTCTGATAGCGCGCGGCCGGGCGGCGCAATGGCGCCCCTGCCGGCTCGAACCTGCCGCACTGAAGGGCGTTGACGATTGGCTCGAAAGCTATCGCCGCCTGTGGGAGGAGCGCCTCGATCGTCTCGAGAACTACCTCAAAACCCTGCAGGCGGCGGAGAAAAAGAATGGGCGCAAAAATTAAGCATCGATCTTGATTCAGATCCGTGCTCGATCATCGGCAGCCGGCTGCTCGATGCGCCGCGCGAGCTGGTGTTCTCGGCCCTCACCGATCCTAAGCACCTGGCGCAATGGTGGGGCCCCGACGGTTTCACGACGACGACGCACAGCTTCGAGTTTCGGCCAGGCGGCGTATGGCGCTTCGTGATGCATGGTCCGGACGGACGCGATTACCAGAACCGCATTACATACGAGGAAATCGTACGGCCCGAACGAATCGTCTACCGCCACGGTGGCGAAACGGATGTAGAGCCGGTGCAATTCACCCAGACCTTGACGTTCGAGGCTCTCGGACGCGCCCGCACACGGCTCACATGGCACGGACGATTCCCGTCAGCGGAAGAACGTGCTCGCGTAATCAAGACTTACAATGCCGACAAAGGTCTGTCGCAGACAATGGCGCGGCTTGTCGACTACGTCGCGGCGATGGCAACGGAGACGACGACATAAATGTCCGTGCGATCAAGACAGCGCACGCAAGGTTTCGCGCAGATCGCCTGCGCTGCCGATCAACCGTTCGATCTGGCCATGCGTGTCTTTCCAGATCGGATAAGCCTTGATCAGCAGCGTGCGACCGGCCGGCGTCAAAGCAAGACGCCGGCTACGGCGGTCTTCCTTATCGACCGAAACCTTCAGGAGCCGGCGCCGTTCGAGAGGCTTGAGATTGGCCGTGAGCGTCGTTCGGTCCATGGCAAGAAGGGACGCGACGCTGCCGAGCGTCGGCGGTTCAGGCCGGTTGAGCGACATCAGCAGGGAAAATTGACCGTTGGTGAGATCGAGCGGCCGCAGCACATCGTCGAAGCGGCGCGCCAATGCGCGCGCCGCCCGGTGAACATGCAGGCACAGGCAATTGTCGCGCACCAGGTGCGTGGCGGCGAGCGGCAGCTCATTATTTTTCGCGCCGGAGTTTGACACAAGGTCATTATGTTGATATCAACGTACTTGTCAATGTCCGGCAGGACCTCAATACCGTTGTCCCCCGGTTTCGGAAAAGGCCGCAAAATCGGCCACAAATGAGGAGGATCGAGTTCATGCAAGTTCAGCCCTACCTGTTCTTTGACGGCCGCGCCGAAGAGGCGATCGAATTCTACAAGAAGGCTGTTAACGCCGAAGTTGGCATGCTGATGCGCTGGAAGGACAGTCCCGAAAAGTCGATGTGCACGCCGAACAACGAGAACAAGGTGATGCATGCTTCTCTCAAGATCGGGAATACGCAGGTCATGGCGTCCGATGGAGAAAATAAAGGCCATCCGGATTTCAAGGGTTTCGCACTTTCGCTCGATGCCAAGGACGAAGCCGACGCCGATCGTCTGTTCAACGCTCTGTCGTCGGGCGGAAAAGTCACGTTGCCGTTGACCAAGACGTTCTTCTCGCCGCGTTTCGGGATGCTCGCGGACAAATTCGGCGTGAACTGGATGATCATCGTCGAGTCGAAGTGAGTCCGTCAGAAGGGAACGACGTAATGGTCGAAGATTTCGTGATATGGCGCACGTTCAATGCGCCGCGCGACCTGGTCTGGAAGTGCTTCACCGATCCCGAACGTATGAAGGAGTGGTGGGGCCCGAAAGGCTTCAAAGTAATTGCGTCCAAAATGGATTTGCGGCCTGGCGGCAGCTATCACTACGGCCTGCAATCTCCCAACGGGCAACCCATGTGGGGCAAGCTCGCCTATCGCGAAATCGTCCCGCCGGAAAAGTTGGTGCTTATCAACTCGTTTTCGGACGAGAAGGGCGGCACGACGCGCCACCCAGGACACGAGAGTTGGCCCTTGCAGATGCTTTCGACATTCACCTTCGAGGATCTGCCTGGCGGCAAGACGAAGTTCACCGTCCGGTGGGCCCCCTACAACGCGACGGAGGCGGAGGTGAAGACCTTCGACTCAAACCGCAACAGCATGACGCAAGGCTGGAGCGGCACTTTCGAGCAGCTCGAAGCGTACCTGGCGAAAGCCACGTAGCGCGGCAAGGACAGAGGAGGGGATCAATGACCTATGTCGATGGTTTTGTTCTTCCAGTGAAGAAGAGGCAACTGGCGACATACCGCAGCATGGCCAAGCAGGCCGGCAAGATCTGGCGCCGGTACGGCGCCCTGGAATTCCGCGAATGTGTTGCCGACGACGTTCCGCACGGAAAGCGCACGTCATTTCCGCGTAGCGTCAAGCTCAAGCGCGGTGAGATCGTCGTGTTCTCTTACATAGTCTACCGATCACGCGCCGACCGCGATCGCGTCATGGCGAAGGTCATGAAAGACAAGCGCATCGACGCGATGATGAAATCCAAAAAAATCCCGTTCGACGGCAGGCGCATGATCGTGGGCGGCTTTAAGACGATGGTCAGCGCATAACCAGTAGGCGTACGAAAGGAAGCACGATGAAGCTCTCCGGCAATATCACACCGTGTCTGTGGTTCGACACGCAGGCAGAGGAAGCGGCAAATTTCTACTGCTCGGTTTTCGAGAACGCGAAGGTCGGCAAGATCAGCCGTTACCCCAAGGCCGGGCAGGAGGTCCACCGCAAGCCACCCGGATCGGTCATGGTCGTGGAATTCGAGATCAGCGGACAGACATTTACGGCGCTGAACGGCGGTCCGAACTTCAAATTCAACGAAGCGGTCTCTTTCCAGGTGCGGTGTGAGACCCAGGCTGAGGTCGACTACTACTGGAGCAAGCTCACCCAAGGGGGCGAAGAAGGTCCCTGCGGCTGGCTCAAGGACAAATATGGCCTCTCCTGGCAGATTGTTCCGGCGGCGATACCGAAGATGATGACGGATCCCGACCCCGCCAAGTCCGAGCGCGTCATGAATGCGTTCCTGAAGATGAAGAAGCTCGACATCGCCGCCATGGAGCGTGCCTACGCGGGGTAACTAAAATGATAGCAGCTGAAAAAACGGCATCGTTCGGACAGGGAAGTGTCACGCTGACCCGCATCTTCGATGCACCGCGATCCCTGGTGTGGAAAGCCTGGACCGACCCGAAAATGATGGCGCAGTGGTTCGGTCCGCGTGGTTTCACAAACCCGGTTTGCGAGCTCGACGTACGCGTCGGCGGCAGCCTTCGCGTCGTGATGCGCGGGCCGGATGGCAACGAGTATCCAATGAAAGGCGAGTTTCGCGAGGTTACGCCGCCGGAGCGGCTTGTGTTCACGAATATCGCCACTGACCAAGACGGCAAACATCTGCTCGAAGGCGAAACCACCGTCATTCTCAGCGAGAGCAACGGAAAAACGACGCTGACACTGCAAACTCACGCTATCGGCCTTGTTCCGATCGCTTCGCAAATGCTCGCCGGAATGGAAGCGGGATGGAATCAGAGCATCGACAAGCTGGCGGAGCTGTTCCTCAAATCAGCCGCCAAATTATGAAGGCCAGCAGGATCGCGATTACCCACAGTGCGAGCGCGGTCCAACGGTTACGGCGTGCTTCCGCGGCACCGATCGCCGACACGGTCTCGGGTGAAAGCACCAGGCCGTCACGCGTGATGTCGTCGAACTGATCGACCAAGGTCCCGGCGCGGGTCAATAAACCCGGGACTTCCCCGAAAAATCGGCCGATTTCGCTGGCGCCTTCGACCGCGTCCTCCAGCCGCCCGACCGGACCGAGATTGCGCGCGATCCATTCGCGCACCACCGGCTCGGCGGTGCTCCACATGTCGAGCTTTGGATCGAGCGAACGAGCGACGCCTTCAACGACCACCATGGTCTTTTGCAACAACAACAGTTCCGGCCGCGTGCGCATGTCGAATAGGCCGGTCACTTCGAACAGCAGCATCAGGAGCTTGGCCATCGAGATGTCTTCGGCCGTGCGGTTGTGGATCGGCTCACCGATGGCGCGAATGGCCTGCGCAAAACTCTCGACAGAATGATGCCTCGGCACATACCCAGCATCAAAATGCACTTGGGCCGTACGATGGTAGTCGCGGGTGATGAAACCGAGCAGGATTTCGGCAAGGAAACGGCGTTCCTTCGGTCCCAGCCGTCCCATGATGCCGAAATCGACGGCGACCAGTCTTCCGTCATCGTCCACGAACAAATTGCCTGGATGCATGTCGGCATGAAAGAAGCCGTCGCGCAACGCGTGGCGAAGAAAGCTCTGGATCACTTTGTGTCCAAGCTCCGGTAGATCGAAGCCCTTGGCTTCGAGCGCGCGGTGGTCGCTGAGGCGAATCCCGTCGATCCATTCCAGCGTAAGCACTTCACGCGCAGTGCGGTCCCAATCAACGACGGGCACGCGAAAGCCGGCATCTTCGCGCGTGTTTGCCGCCATCTCGGACGCAGCCGCCGCCTCCAGACGGAAGTCCATTTCGATAGCGACCGAGCGCGCCAAAGTAGACACAACCTCGATCAAGCGCAGGCGGCGCGCCTCCGCCGACAACGCCTCAGCGTTGCGCGCCGCAAAGAAGAATGCATCGAGATCCGACTTGAAGCGCCGCTCGATGCCGGGACGGAGGACTTTGACCGCAACCGTCTTACGACCGCCGTTCGCCTCAATCTCTGCGCGGTGAACTTGTGCGATCGATGCGGCGGCGACGGCAGGTCCGAAGCTTGCGTAAAGTGCCGATAGCGGCTTATCGAACGCGACAGCGACCGCCGCTTCGGCTTCGCCTTGCGGAAATGGCGCCATCTTGTCCTGGAGACTTTCGAGGTCGTGAGCGATCGTCGTGCCGACGACATCCGGCCGCGTGGCGAGAAACTGACCGAGCTTGACATAGGTCGGCCCGAGCCTGGTCAACGCAGCGGCGAGGCGGTTTTCGCCGGTTTTTGCGGATGGCCGCTCGATCAGCCGGGCAATGGCGATGCCGGTTTTGGCGGGTAGTGGAAGGGGCCGCGTATCGACCAGTGCAAAGACGCCTTCGCGTGCGAGTACGAAGCCGGCGCGCGCCAGACGGAGAAGGTGAGAAAAAGCTGCGATCACAATCGCCAGCCCGAATGGAGCGCCACAACGCCACCGGTCATCGGCCTAAACGATACACGGCGGAAGCCTGCGGCTTCGATCATCCGCGCAAATACCTTCGGCTTGGGAAATTCGCGGATCGATTCGACGAGATATTGATAGGCGTCGCGATCTCCGGTCACAACCTCGCCCACACGCGGGATCACCTGGAAGGAATAGAGTTCATACAAGGCATCGATCCCGGGCACATCGACCGAGGAAAATTCGAGGCACAGAAACCGCCCGCCGATCTTCAGCACGCGATACGCCTCGTCAAGCGCTCGTTCAACGCGAGGAACATTGCGGATGCCGAAAGCGATTGTGACGCAGTCGAAGCTGCGGTCGGGATAGGCCAGCTCTTCGGCATTGCCTTGCTCGAACGTGACGACACCGTCGAGTCCACGCGCCGCGGCGCGTTCGCGCCCCACCTCGAGCATATCGGCGTTAATGTCGCAGACGGTTGCGCGAACGCCGTGGCCGCCCGCATCGACGATGCGAAAGGCAACATCACCGGTGCCGCCGGCAAGATCGAGCACATGGAAATTCCGCTCGCTTTTGGGCGGATTGACCGCAGTCACCAGCGCGTCTTTCCACGCGCGGTGCAGGCCGCCCGACATCAGGTCATTCATCAGGTCGTAGCGGCGGGCGACCGAATGAAAGACGTCGTCGACGCGCCCCTGCTTGTCCTCGAGTGGCACGCTCTGATAGCCGAAATGAGTTTGCTCGCCACCCCTGGCCATAGCCGATAGTCCTTTGCGGGCAAGACCATAGCGCGCGCGCTCCGGGGGCGCTATGTGTCAGCGCGGGAGCGGTTAATCATGCCCGAATTACCAGAGGTCGAGACGGTTCGGCGTGGTTTGGCGCCCGCCATGGAAGGCGAGCGCTTCGACAAAGTCGAGGTGCGGCGCGGCGACCTCCGCTGGCCGCTGCCAAGGGGCTTTGCGCAAAAGTTGCACGGCAAGCTCGTAGAGGGGTTGGGACGCCGCGCAAAATACCTGCTCGCCGATCTTTCGTCCGGCGACGTGCTGCTGATGCATCTCGGCATGTCCGGATCGTTCCGTGTCGGCAAGAACAGCACGCCTGGAAGGTATTATCACGAGCGCTCCAAAAGCACCGCGCACGATCACATTGTCTTTCATATGTCGAACGGTACGACGGTGACGTTCAACGATCCGCGGCGTTTCGGCTCGATGAAGCTTGTGCCGCGTGCCAGGCTTGAGCAGGAGCCGCTGCTGCGCGCGCTCGGGCCGGAGCCGTTGGGCAATGAATTCGACGCGGCGATGCTGGCGAAAGCCTGCGCCGGCAAGAAGACGTCGCTGAAGGCGGCGCTCAGCGATCAGCGCGTCGTGGCCGGACTCGGCAATATCTATGTCTGCGAAGCCTTGTTCCGCGCGCGGCTTTCGCCCAAGCGTCAGGCCTCGACAATCGCCGACCGGGATGGCAGACCGAACGAGCGCGCCGAAAGGCTGGTCGAAGCCATCAAGGTCGTGCTCATGGATGCGATCGAGGCCGGCGGATCCTCGCTGCGCGATCATCGGCGCGCCGATGGCTCCCTCGGAGACTTCCAGCACAATTTCAGGGTTTATGACCGCGAGGGTGAGCCTTGCCCTCACTGCAAGGGCAAGATCAAACGTATCGTGCAGGTCGGGCGGTCGACCTTCTATTGCCCGAGTTGCCAGAAATAGCCCCTTCGGCTGTCATGTCCCGGATTGCCGGGCTGAGGCCGGCAATGACAGAGTGTGAACGCTGAAGCACCGGGGATAGCCATGCGAATATTCGCAGTTGCTTCCATTCTCTTCGCCGCCACGATGACCGTTGCGTCGGCTGCGGACTATCCGGACCATCCAGTCCGGTTGATCGTGCCGCAGGCACCCGGGAGCGCCACTGATAACGCGGCCCGGCTTCTCGGAGCAGTGCTGAGCCAGGAACTGGGACAACAGATCATCGTCGATAACCGTCCCGGCGGCGCGCTGACGATTGGGCTTGACCTAGTCGCCAAGTCTCCTCCTGACGGTTACACCATCGGCATGGGACCGATCGGCGCGCTCGCAATCACGCGCCACATGGTCTCGAAGTTGCCTTACGACATCGAGCGTGACTTTCAGCCCATTGCCCTCGTCACGCGCGGACAAATGTTGCTCGCGGTCTCGCCGAAGCTACCTGTGAGCTCGGTCAAGGAATTGATCGATTACGCTAGGCAGAACCCCGGGAAGCTTACCAATGCTTCATCCAGTAACGGCTCGCCGGGCCATGTCGGTGCCGAGCTTTTCAAGTCTATGACCGGAACGAAAATCGTTCATGTGCCCTACCGTGGCGGCTCGCTGGCGATCAACGATCTCATTGCGGGGCACGTCGACTTGATGTTTGAAAGTCTGCAATCCATCGCGCCATTTGGCCGTGACGGCAAGGTTCGTGCACTGGGGGTCACAGGCGACCACCGCTCGCCCTCATTTCCGGATTTGCCGACCGTCGCGGAAGCAGGTGTGCCCGGCTATGTCGCCGCCACCTGGACCGGCGTCATCGCGCCGGCCGGTGTGCCGCGCCCGATCGTCGACAAACTGAACTCGGCGATCAACAGGGCGCTCAAGTCGGAGGCCTTCCTCGATAAATTCTCCAAATTCGGCGATGAACCGGGTGGCGGCACTCCCGAGGAATTCGCAGCGACAATCAAGGCCGATTCCGCCAAATGGGCGGATGTGGTGAAACGCTCGGGCGCCAAGCTCGACTGAATCAGGATCAGCCATGACCTACGAGAACATCGTCGTTGAAACAAAGGGCCGCGTCGGAATTATCCGCCTCAACCGCCCGCAGGCCCGCAACGCGCTCAACAAGGCGCTGATTGCCGAGTTGACGCAGGCGATCGAGGCCCTCGATGGTGACGACAAGATCGGTTGCATGCTCATAACGGGTAGCGACAAGGCCTTCGCCGCTGGGGCTGACATCAAGGAAATGGCGGACAAGCCCTTCGTCGAGGCCTATCTCGGCAATTTCGTCTCGAACTGGGATGCCGCGGCAAAGGCGCGCAAGCCAATTGTCGCGGCGGTGGCGGGCTTTGCGCTTGGTGGCGGCTGCGAGCTCGCCATGCAGTGCGACGTCGTGATCGCCGCCGATAGCGCCAAGTTCGGCCAGCCGGAGATCAAGCTTGGAGTCATTCCCGGCATCGGCGGCACGCAGCGCCTGACGCATGCGGTTGGCAAAGCGAAAGCCATGGACCTAATCCTGACCGGACGCATGATGGATGCGGCTGAAGCGGAAAAATCGGGACTAGTGGCCAGGGTCGTGCCGGCAGCAAGTCTGATGGAGGAAGCGATGAAGGTCGCCGACACCATCGCGAACATGTCGCTGCCGTCGGTGCTGGCAGGCAAGGAGGCAGTCAATCGGGCCTTTGAGGGCGGCCTTTCGGAAGGCACGGCTTTCGAGCGCCGCATTTTCCACTCGCTGTTTGCGACGGAGGATCAGAAAGAAGGCATGAAAGCCTTCGTCGAAAAACGCGCGCCGAAGTGGAAAAACAAATAATTATTTGCGAACGCAAATAATTCGTACGACCGCCGACTTGGCGTCGCCGCCGGTCGAGACGGACGGCACGTTATGCGCGCTGAGAAACGTGCGAATCGTTTCCGCCGCGATCAACCGCACTGGCGGCGCGGCCGGCTCGGTGCTGGCGAGCACGAAATTCCGCATCTCCATCATCCCGAGGACCTGACCCTGTGCGTCTAGGGCAGCCGCACCTGAAAATCCGGCCATCGGCACCGGCTGTCGTAGCTCGATGGCGTTGTTCTCTGCAAGGCGCGCCTTGATTTCGGTAAGCCTTTTGGCGCCGTTCTGCTCTTTCGGATCGGGGATGCCGACCAGCGTCAGATCGCCTTTCCGGGCGGTATCCGCCGCAAGCGCAAGCGGGGACAGCTTGCGCGGGCCATAGACGCGCAAAAGCGCCAGACCATGGTCCCGATCCTCGGCCACGCGATCGGCATCGCCGAGCCCGTCCGCGACAATAACCTGACATCCCGCCGCGAGCTTGCGGTCGGTAACAATGTGGCCGCGCGCGCTCACGACCAGGCCAGTCCCGTATTCGACCGATTTTGTCGGAGCCGCGAACGGCAGAGTGCGCTCGGGAAACGGCGAGAATGCGCTCACCATTGCTGCCGTCACCGGCGCAACAATCGTCTCCATCATCTGATCAAAAAGCACGGTAACGCCGCGGATCTCGCCATCGCGGGCATAGGCGCGCACGGAAAATTTCTTCAGGCCTTGCATACCGGTGATGACAAAACTGTCATCGCGCAGCGCGCTCTGTTCGATCCTGCGCGTCGAGGGTTCCTTCTTTTGCTGCTCGAACAAGGCGGCGAGCTTGAGTTCGACACTCTTGATGCGGAACGTTTCGACCTGCACTTCTCCGTGCTTCGCCGACCAGCGCGTTCCGCGCGGCGTATCGCGCGCCTGCGGCACCAATTTCATCGGCAGGCCGATGCGAACGCCGGTCGCCGGATTGACGACGACGGTCCATCCAAATTCGTCTTCATGCGACTGGGCGGCAGCAAGCAAATTCGTGCGCTCGACTGGCGACAGGACTCCGGTGATCCTGGACCGTGCACGCTTCTGGTAGTTCTTGATTGCAGAGATGAGCGGATCATCTCCGTTGGTCGAGCCGGTGTAGTCGCCAGACCACAGCAGCGCGGACTGGATCTTCAGGCGCTCGCTCGCGGAAAGTTCCGGATCGACAGATGATTTAAGTTTGATAGTTTCAGGCGTAACGGCGGCCGTTTTAGGTGCGACCGTCGCCGGCGCGGAAATTTTAGGCGCAACCGGTTTTGCAGGCTTGGCCGCGTGCCCGGATTTCGCTTTCACGTCCGGTTGCGCCGGTGCCGGCTGAATCCCTGGCGACTCTTGCGCCGCCGCAATTGCGACGCCGAGCAAAAGCGCAAAGGTGGCCGTCGGCCCAAACACGCGCATTGTAAACGCCGTCCCCACGGGGTTTTTGCCACCTTAGCCGATGGAGACCGGTACGCAAGACGGCATGGGGACTGCACTCAGTTGCGCAAAGCGGCAAGAGGGCTGGCCCAAAGCTTTGGGCCACCCTATACGATTAACCACAATGCTCGATGCCAGCGAACTCGAACGGTACGCCCGTCACATCGTGCTGCGCGAAGTGGGCGGACCTGGTCAAGCCAAGCTCAAAGCCGCGCGAGTTCTCGTCGTCGGCGCCGGCGGTCTTGGCGCGCCGGTCCTGCTTTATCTTGCCGCGGCCGGCGTGGGCACGCTCGGCGTCGTCGACGACGATACTGTGTCGCTCTCGAATCTGCAGCGGCAGGTGATCTTCGGAACGAAAGATGTCGGCAAACCGAAAGTTGAACGCGCCGCCAGTGCGGTGGCTGGTCTCAACCCGCACGTTAGCGTCAAGACACATAGCTACGGCTCGAGGCGGCGAATGCGCTCGATATGATCAAAGACTACGACGTCATCGCCGATGGCTCCGATAATTTCGCTACGCGTTATCTCGTCTCCGACGCCTGCTACTTTGCGAAGAAGCCACTCGTCACTGCCGCCGTCGGAGCATTGGATGGGTCGCTTACATCCATACGGGCACACGAGAAGTCCGCGACCGGCACGCCAAATCCCACTTATCGTTGTCTGTTTCCCGAGCCTCCGCCACCCGGCATCGTGCCCGCCTGCGCCGAGGCTGGAATCCTCGGTGCGCTGCCGGGCGTGCTCGGCTCGCTGATGGCGCTCGAGGTAATCCGCGAAATCGTCGGTTTTGGCGAGGGTCTGGTTGGCCGCCTTCTTATGGTCGATGTTCGCTCGATGCGTTTCGAGACGCTGAGTTACGCGTGGGATCCAAACGAATCCGCTCAACGGCAGCAAGCCGACAATCAAAGACCTGTCACAGCATCGAGGGTAGGACACGATCCGCAAAAGGCCCGCGCAT
>CAVQYD010000008.1:0-3076 GCA_963718035.1 uncultured Alphaproteobacteria bacterium
CCCCGCAGTACTTCGGCTCGGTTGCGCTCCTCGCGGGCCTGTTCGAGCGCCTGGTAGTTGCGGAAAAGACGCATGAACAGCAGCGCGAACGCGGCAATGGTCGCAAGGATGAGCGCTGCGGCGCCGGCAACATAGGCTGTTGTTTTTCGCCAGTGCGCGAGGATGGAAGAGGTGGCGCGCGTGGCACTGACGACCACCGGGTAGCCGTTGACACGGTGACCCGCGATCAGGCGCGGAATTCCGTCGATCACGCCATCGATCGATCCGACGCCGTGGTCGGAATTGGCGACCAGTTTGAGCGCAAGCGCGGTCGGAAACTTGCGCCCGATATCCGCATCGATTTCGGGATAGCGCGCCAGCAGCATGCCGTCGCTGCGGAACAGTCCGAAACTGCTGTTCGGATTGGGGCTGATGTCGCGGAAGTAATTCTGCAGATAGTGGAGCTCGATTGCGGCGGAGATGACACCCAGAAATTCGTCGTTCGGTCCGGAAATCTTGTGTGCGAGGTGGATGACCCAGCTGCCGGTCGCATAGTCGCGGACCGGTTCGCCGAGAAACGACCTCACGCCCGGACCCGTCTTGAGCGCCTTGAAGTAGTCCTCGTTCCGTGACGTTGACGTCGGGGATCGGCCACTGGCGCGAGAAATTGATCAGCTGGCCTCTGGCGTTGAAGATAGCAAGCGAGCCGACATAGGGCATGCCGCCCGCCTTGTCGCGCAGTTTCACGTGTATGGCGTGGCGCCTGTATTCGCGCTCGATCAACTCGCTGTCGATCACCGGCAGCCCGGACAGATCGTCGTGAAAGCGCCGCTCAACCGCCTGCACGGCGGTGAATGCCTGCTCGATCTGCTTCGCGACAATGAGAGCGGAATTCGACAGCGCCTGCGCGTTTTCCGACACGGCGCGCGCGCGCAGATTGTAGACGATAAGGCCTGCGCTGGTGACGACGATGAGCGCGAGCGTGACCGCGCAGGCCACGATCAGCCGCATCGGGCTGAGGAAACTCAGCGCCGCCCCATTCCGATCGCGCGCATTCTGCGCTGATGCAAGTTCAGACAACCACCGCACGTTGAAGCCACATCTCGCCTGCGGGAGACCCGTCGCTCGAAGCTACATGGCGTTGGTAATGCAAATAATTTAATCATTCCGTTTTCCATGCGGTCCCGTCGCCCGATTTGTGACACCAAAGAATTCATTGGTTAATGTGTGCTTCCGGGACCTGGATAATTTTAGAAGTCGATGCGGCGCGCCTGTTGAATTCGCAAATGAGGGCAATCCGAAGGGTGAATTTTGTCTTGCGACGGTTTGCGGATGGAACGGCGATCTGCGCGCAGTCCAAAAGTAAACCGGCGGCACCGAGGTGCCGCCGGTTTTCAAAGCAGGTCAGATTTGCTGCGGCTTAGCCGTCGCTTACGCGACGCAAACGTACTGCGACGCGGTCATGCCCAACTGCCGCGCGGCGCCGCGCGCGAGATCAAGACGGGCGCCCATTTTATACGCGATGCCCCAGGGCCCGGTGTCGTTGATCCGCACGGTGATCGAGCGACCGTTCTTCGGATTGGTCACCGTCAGCGTCGTGCCAATCGGCCACGTACGCGCCGCCGCGGTGTTGCCGTTCGGATCGAATCGCTCACCACTGGCGGTGCGTTTTCCGGATGAGTAGTGGCTGGCGAGAACTTCCTGTCCGGCGCAGTTGCCGGATTTCTTGACGTACTTATGAACTGAGCCCCAGCCCGCCGCATGAGCTGTGCCAAACATGAGAAGGCTCGCGAGAATCGCAATGCCAATGTGTTTCATTGAATGTTGTCCCCTTCAATGATTTGTATTGGGAACCGGTAGGGCGGGATAACGTGTCAGAAGCAAGGCGAGACTGTGCGAACGGTAAATCGGTATAGTAGCTATGCGTAATTCGGTACCAATTTGCCGCGATTTTCGCCCGTCATGCGGCTCAACGGTGGCAATTAAGGTTACGCGCCGCACCGCTGATTCGAAAAATCAGATTTGCGTTTCGCAAATTGTCTCCGCGCCAACTTGTGTCGTCCCCGCGCGGAATAATTTCAACTCGAAATTTCGTCGTGTCGTTCACGACGTGCGTGCTGGCTTCCCGATTCTCGAGAAGAGCGAATGCCCATCCAAGCGAAGCTGCTTTGGCTCCGCAACGGCGCGCGCCCGGAAAAGCGGTGGATATTGCGGCGCGCAAGCGCTTACGCCTCGGAATGACGGTCTGGCGCCAGTTGATCGCCGGAAGTCTCGCAGCTAGCGTTCCGCAACCGACCGGCCATTTGACGGTGATGCATCGTGACGGCAGAGGTCCCTGCGTACGCTGATCTTCCCACGACACGCGCAGCGGACAGCGCCGGCGTCCGGACATGGCTGCGCGGGATCGGCGTGCGCCAGGTGCGTCTCATCACCGGCCTGGTAATGTTCGCCTACATTTTTCGCACTTCTTCAACCACGCGCTCGGCGTCATTTCCTACGACGCAATGGAAGCGTGGCTGACGTACCACGTTGCCTTCTGGCGGCTGCCGGTGGTCAACGATACGCTCTATATTGCGGCCGTCATCCATTTCTCGCTCGGACTGTGGGCGCTCTATCAGCGGCGGCATTTTCGCTATACCGGCGCCGAGCTTGCCCAGCTTCTGCTTGGCCTGAGTATTCCGCTCTGGCTCGCCGACCATTTTGGCGCCCAACGGCTGACGGCCGCGTTGTTTGATACGCCGCCGTTCAATTATGCCACGCCGCTGTTCGCCTATTGGGTCAGCGCGCCGTACAACATCGCCATCCAGTTCATCTCGCTCACCGTTGCCTGGGGGCACGCCTGCATCGGTCTCTATTTCTGGCTGCGGATGAAGTCGTTCTTCGACTGGGCGGCGCCGTATCTTCTCACCGTTGCCATCCTGCTGCCGACGCTGGCGATGATCGGCGCCCACCATGCGGGGCGCGAAGTGGCCCAGCTCGCCGACGACGCCGAATGGCGCAAGGAGAACCTGCAGATGTGACCGTCCCGCAGGCGCGGGTGATCAAGAGCATCGTCCTTGTCTACTTCCCGCTCGGCTATGCCGTAGCGATCGGGCTC